>DAIMDW010000003.1:0-206863 GCA_036725605.1 bacterium | reverse complement strand
CGGGATTGCCGGCGGTGCAGATGCCCAGTACGCCGCCGAGGTTGAGGATGTGTAGTTTGTCGCCCACGGCCAGTTCGTCCGGCACGATGCCCGCATATCCGCGCAGGGCGCGCCGGTAGCCGAGAACGCCCGCCAGGATGTCGCCGGCCTTTACTTTGATCATCCGGCCGGTGACGTCCTCCACGGTGTCGTAGGCGAATTTGTTTTGCAGAACGCGCACGGCCAGGATGTATCCCTCGCGCGCGATCAGTTCGTCGCCGACGACGACCTCGCGACGCAGTTGGGCGTTGCGGGTGGAAGAAGCAATACGATCCAGTTTCAAACGTCTCATTTGCATTAGCTGCTTACCTTAATCTATTAACGCATAATATGCGAAAGAAGCGCATAATATGCGAAGGAATAGGCAAAGGTCAAGCGAAATATTGCTTCCGATTATTTTTTATTTTGGTCAGGGATTATTGAGGAAAATTGAGTAAAGAGAATGTCGGGATGGATCAGCCGACGGTTTTATACATGCCCAGCTTATCGGCGAGCAAAACCAAGGCGGCGCGAAAATAGTTGAGCAGATCGTGGATGGAGCGCATATCCAGCAGACGCCGCAAAATGTATATCGGGCGGGCATAAAAATCATTGAAGGCCATGGCGATCCAACGATTGATCGTTTCGGCCGGGATGCCGCTGACGCCGCGCTGGTCGAGCAGCTCGGTTTTTCCGCCCAGGTAGTAGTCGAGCATTTCCTTTTCGGTATAGATGCCTTTTTGCATATCTTCGCGGGCGCGGATGCTGCCGGGATCGGGCAGCATCTGAGCGTAAAGCACAAAGTCCGGTTTGTAGCGTCGCATCATTGCCATGGTTTCGCGGACGGTTTCTTCCGTCTCGCCGGGCGAACCGATCAGCATATAGGCCAGGATGCGAATGCCCGCCTGCCGGGTGGCGTCCAGGCCGCGACCGATCTCCTCGACGGTGATTTCCTTGTTGTAAAAATCCAGAATCGGTTGCGAGGCCGTTTCGATGCCGTAGCTGATCGTGTAGCAACCGGAGGCGGCCATTTCGGCAAGCATCTCCGGATCGACCATGTCGCAGCGCGTTTTGCAGGTCCAATGCAGTTTGGCGTTCAAACGTTTTATGCCGCGCGAAATTTCAATCACCCGGTCGCGATCGAAGGTAAAGGTCGGATCGACGAAGTGAATTTCGCGCACCCGATAACGACGAATCAAATCGGCGATGTCGTTCACCACCAGGTCCGGCGAGCGAAAGCGAATCTCACGCGGCAGGGTGCAAAACGAACAACCGTACGGACAACCGCGCGCCGATTCGATGTATTGCCCCGGCGGGAAAACGCCGAAGGGCGGATGCAGACGATAACGATTGAGCGGAAGCTTCTCGAGCATCGGACGGGGCAGGGAGTCCATTTCGAGCGGTTTTCGCGCCGGACCGCGTTCGACCACACCGCCGCGGACAAAGGTCGTGCCGGCGATGTTTTGCAGCGTGGTTCCATCCTCCAGCGCGCGGAGGATATCGACGATCGTTTCTTCGCCTTCGCCGTGGACGATCAGATCGACGGCCTGCGTGTAATCGGCAAAGCGGGCGGGATTGAGCAAACCGACCGGACCGCCCAGGGTGATCAGCGTTTCCGGGTGGCGCCGGCGGACGATCGCGGCCAATTCAAGGGCGCTTTCCGCCGAGAAGTAGTTGGCGGAAATGCCGACATGATCGAAGCGATTTTCTTCCAGGTTTCGAGTAATGAATTGTTCGTCGTTGGCGTGCACGTTGGCGTCGAAAAGTTCGACCGGATATCCGGCCCGGTCGAGGCAACCGGCCAGGGTGGCGATGCCCAGGGGCGGCATGGCGTAAAAGCCGGATACGTTCAGCCTTTGTCTTTTCGAATGTGCGTGCACCAACAACGTTCGCGGTTTCATACTTCCAGCTCGTTCCTTTGTTCCGGACGAAAAGCTTGCAAAGGATTCTAAACGCAAGACGAGAGCGATTCAATCTAAAGATCGATGTGGTGCGCAAGTGGATGAAGATCGATGACCTTCCTTGAATTCCTCGGGATTTGAGATGACAATGCCCAAACAGTCAGCAAGCGAATTTTTCACGACAAACGGTTAGCGTGTCGTTTGACGCAATGAGGGGCCTGGGCGCATGGCATCGATCGTAATCATTTCGCCACGGGAAAAAAATCCGCCGTTGGAAACCACGAGTTTCCGCATCCGCATGGCATTGCACGGGGTAATTGCCGTGGGCAGCGCCATGGAAGCGCGCGGCCATCGGGTGCGGATCTTCTGCGAGCTTTCCGGGGCCAAGGTGGATTGGGAGGTCGTGCGGCAGGCCGATTACATTTGTTTTTCCTTTTTGTCGTTTTGCGCCAAACGCGCTTACACGATGGCCGATCGCGTGCGCAACGAATTCAAGCTGCCGGTGATCATGGGCGGTTCGCATCCATCGGTCATGCCCGAAGATTGTCTCAACCATTGCGACTACGTGGTACGCAACGAAGGCGAGCAAGCGCTGGCCGAACTCATTGAAGCGTTGGAAAACGGGAACGATCCGGCGTCGATCAAGGGACTGACCTTTCGCGATGCGCAGGGCCGGTTGATTCACAACGAGGATCAACCGATGAACGCCGATTTCTCCATGCCGTTGAATCTGGATCTCATCCCCGAATACGGCACGCGCGGTTTTTGGTGGAATTTGAAAGATACGCTGGACAACGGGATGCCTCGCGTGCCGATGCCCGTCGTGCAGGCGTCGCGGGGCTGTCCGGAAAACTGCAAATTCTGCGTGGTGAAGTACCAACTGGGCAGCCGTTATCGCAAGCGGCCGATCGATGTCGTGCTCAACGAAATCGAGCAATACGGCAAACGGTTTCAAACACCGTATTTCATGTTCGTGGACAACGACATGTCGGTGGATCCGCAGTTCACCAAAACGCTGCTATTGACGATATTGGAACGCTACGGCACCTCGCTGCGCCCGTACGTGTTCAGCCGCATCGATATTTATAAAAACGACGAACTGTTGCGGATTTTGGAGCAATTCGATCATGCGACGTTGGGCGTGGGCGTCGAGTCGCTCAGCGACGATTCGTTGCGCGATCTGAACAAGCGGCAATCACGCGAGGATATTTTTACGGCGATCGCGGCGCTGCGTCGCTACAAGATCAGCGTCAACGGATTGTTCATGTTCGGCACGGAGTACGACACGCCGGAGACGATTCGGCAGACGGTCGACTACTGCATCGAAAGCGGCTTTTTCAGCGTCGGCCTGTTTGCGATTTACGATTTTCCCGGGCGCGAATCGTTGCTCGGCCAGCCGCAAATGATCGCCGACCATTTGTTCATTCATCGCGATTGGCGTTATTACAATTTGAGTTTCGCGGTGAATTATCCGCGATTCATGCGCCCCAGCCAGTTGCAGACGGGGATTTTCGAAGGGTACAAACGCTTCAATGATCGCTCACCCGACAGTATGTATCAGTTCATGCCGACGCGCCGAACGTCGATGAAGTACCTGGAGTACCTGCGGCGGGTGGAAACGCCATTTTACGACGCGCACGATCAACGCTTGGAAGAGAAAGTCGCCGGCCGCACCCTGGCGGACATGGACGCCGAAGTGCCGATCCGGGTTTCGCAGGCGGAGATCTATCTTGAAACGGCGAATTTCCTGGCGCGCAATTTGATCCGGCCGATTTCCTGGAAGTTGCTGCGCGGCATGATGTTCTCCGCGTTGACCGCGAAACGGCAACCGTAAGGCGACGCGCATGGCCAAGGTCGTTATCATCTATCCGCGCGAAACCGACCCGCCGGTCGAAACCAACAGTTTTCGCGCGCGCATGCCCCGTTACGGCGTTTTGTCGATCGCCTCGCACCTGGCCGCTCATGGTCACGCGGTGCGGGTGTTTTGTGAGTTGACGGGCGCGCAAATCGATTGGCCGACGGTTGCCGCCGCCGACTTCGTTTGTTTTTCGTTTTTATCGTATTGCGCAAAACGCGCCTATTCATTGGCCCGGCGCGTGCGCGGCGAATTCGGCAAAACCGTGATCATGGGCGGATCGCACGTTTCGGTGTTGCCGGAAGAGGCGCTCGATTTTTGCGATTACGTCATTCGCAACGAAGGCGAGGCGGCGTTGCTGGAACTGCTCGACGCGCTGACGAACCAACAGGATGTCGGGCGCATCGGCGGACTTTCCTACCGCGACGGCGAGGGGAAAATCGTTCACAATCCGGATCGAGTTTTCGACGCCGATTTGGCGATTCCGCTGCAACCGGAGTTGATCCCGGAGTATCGATCGTGGGGGCTTTCTCTCGCTTCCATCGGCGATGCCTGGCGCAACGCCATGCCGCGCGTGGCTTTGCCGATCCTGCAAGCTTCCCGCGGGTGCCCGCATACGTGTTTGTTTTGCGTGGTTCGGCAGCAACTCGGCGCCCGGTATCGCAAGCGGCCGATACCGATTATTTTGGAGGAACTCGCGGCCTATCGTCGGTTGATCCGCTCGCCGTACGTCTATTTTGTGGACAACGATCTGGCGGCCGACCCGGAGTTTTCCATCGAGTTGTTTCAGGCGATTCAGGCGCGGTTCGGCGCCGACTTGCGACTTTATCTGTTCTGTCGTCTTGCCATCGCGCGGGAAGAAAAGTTGCTGCGGCTGCTCGAACGTTTTGCCGGCGTTACCCTGGGCATCGGTTTTGAAGCGCTCTCCGATGAGGCGCTTGCCGAACTGAACAAGCCGCAACGCTTCGCCGACATTCAGGACGCGGTCGGCGCGCTGCAAAATCGTCGATTGGATATTCACGGTTTGTTTATCGTCGGCAACGAAAGCGATCCGCCGGACGTGGTGCGGCGTTGCATCGATTTTGCGGTAAACAATCGTTTTGCCAACATTGCCCTGACGCCGCCTTACGATTTCCCCGGAGCGTATGGACAATCGGGACAACCGCGGCTGGTGCCCGATCACTTGTTGATTCACCGCGATTGGCGCTTTTTCTCGGGAAATTTCGTGGTCCATTTCCCCAAGCGTATGCGTCCGGGCGATCTGCAACGGGAGGTGATCGCGGGCTACGATGCGTTTGCACGCCGTACGCCCAACAGCATGGTGAAATATTTGCCGATTCGGGCGACGGCGGCTAAGTATGTTGATTATTTGAGTAGTGTAGAAAGCGCCTTTTACGATCACCGTAATGAACGAATCGAAGATCGGGTGGCGGCACGTCGTCTGGAAGATCTGGCCGACGATCTTCCGATAAGGGGGTCGCACGCGAGCATGTGTTGGGAGACGATTCGCTTTCTCGGCCTGAACGCTCTCCGGCCAGCATCCTGGCGGATTCTCAGTAAAGTAACGTTGCTGCAACGGTGAATTTTGTTTTAAATTCCTTGACGAGGTATGGAAGTAAAAAATAGAATCCCTTATGGGTTGGACTATGGGCCGTCATCTGGCGATTGGCTGATTTTTCATGGTCTGTAGCGTCGTCATTTCAGAACGAAAAAAGGTAATATTCTCATGCAATACGACACTGCGCTAAAAGGCAAAGACCGGATTAAAATGATGCTCGTGCGGCCGCCGGGGCATCTGTGGCCGTTGATCAACGAGTCGGACAATTGGCTTTTGCCCTTGGGATTGCCGGCGTTGGCCGCTTATTTGCGACGCGAGATGCAGGGCATTGATTTGTTCATTCTCGATTGCCTGCCGGAAAAAGTGGGTTGGAAATCGTTGCGCCGCAAAATCGCCGAATTTCAGCCCGACGTTTTCGGCGTCGGCGATTTGCTGATCTACATGCATGAAGGCATGCGCGCCCTGAAGGTCGCCAAAGAGGAAAACCCCAATTGCGTGACGCTGGCCGGCGGTCATAGCCACAGTCACATGCCGGAATACTCGTTGAAGACATTCCCGCAGCTCGATTTCGTCGTTCAGTATGAAGGCGAAGAGACCACGCGGGAGCTGCTGGAAACGTTGCGCGCCGGTGGGGATCTGTCCAAGGTTCGTTCGATCGCCTACCGCGACGGCGACACCGTGGTGACCACTCCGCCAAGGCCGTTGATCGAGGACATCAACACGTTGCCGATGCCGGCATACGATTTGGTGCCGGTGAACAAGTATTCTCCCGGCGGAGTTATGTATCCGCGGGCGGTGACCATCCAAGGCGCGCGCGGTTGCCCGTACAATTGCAACTTCTGCGCCTGGTCGGCTCTGGAAGGTCATCATGAACTCGACAAGGACGGGAAGGTCGTTCTGGTGCCGACGCTTCGCCAGCGCAGCGTCGATAATGTCATCGGCGATATCGATTTCCTCTACAAGGAGCACGGCATTCGCTATTTGTTCTGGGTGGAAGGCACCTGGAATTACGACAACGATTGGTTGAACGAATTCTGCGATCAGATGCTCAAGCGCAAGTACAAAGGCTTGAACTGGTGGGCCTTCGTTCGCGCCGATAAATTGCTGGAGCAAGAAAAACTCGGCATCCTGGAAAAGATGGTCAAGGTCGGTTTCCTGCACGCGTTGATCGGCGGCGAGCGTCCGGTCGACGAGGAGCTTCTGCACATCGGCAAGAACAAGCTGTCGGCCGACGCGTTGGTCCAGGCGTCGAATATGATGGCCAAGAAGTATCCGAAGGTGGTTCGCTATTCCACCTTCATCACCGGGATCCGTAGCGAAACGCCCGAATCCATGCTGCGGTTGAGCGATTACAGCATCAAAGCCAATTTGGACTTTGCGCCGTATCATCCGGTGACTCCGTTCCCGGGCACGCCGTTGTTCGAAGAAGCGAAAAGTAAGGGCTGGCTCGAGGAATTCGATTATTCCAAGTACGACATGTTCCGCCCGGTGATGCCCAGCGAAACGATGACGCGCGAGGAAATCAGCACCTGGACGCTGAAGATCCAGACGCGTTTCATTATGAAACAGCCGTTCCGTTACATCGCGGGCATGTTCTCGCCGCACTGGCTGCGCCGACATTTACGCTGGTACCTGACGTTTTCGGTGCTCCGGGTCGTGCTGCGCGATCTGTGGGCGGCGATTCGGGGAAAGAAGCAGTTCGAAGGCTTCGGCGCGGTGGAAAAGCTTTGGAAGCCGAAGTGGTACAACACCTAATCGGCGACGAAAATTTGCACAAGCACAACGCCGGGAAACGACCTGCGGACCAGGTCATCCCGGCGTTGATTTTTGTCGATGTGAATCCGAGATGATCGACGATGGTTGCTGAGTCCCGGCCAAGAAGACGGTTGTTCATTACGGGTGGTTCCGGCGCACTCGGTCACGCATTGATTCCATACCTGGTGAACGAAGGCATGGTCGTTCGCGCCCTTTGTCATCGCCGCGCGGTGGAGGGCCCGGGCGTCGAGGCGGTATGGGGCGATTTGCGAGCTTTTGACGATCATTGGTTGGAGGACATCGACGCCGTGATTCATCTGGCCGCGCAGGCCATCCCGACCGCCGAGCGGCAGGCCATGATGCGCAACAACGTGGAAACGGCTGCCGGGCTGGTGGAAGCGTTGAAACGTCACGGCGGGCAATTGCCGCTGGTGTTCACGTCTTCGATTGCCGTCCATGGTCCGAATCGGAACGGAGCCCCACACGAAGCGCAAAGCGCGAGCGAGCCGTGCACCGATTACGGTCGGGCGAAATTGGCGGCGGAACGGATCATCGGGGAATACCCGCAGGCGATCATCGTGCGATTGCCGATGGTGGTGGGAGCGGGGCGGGCGCTGGATGTCTTTCGCAAACTGGCTCGCTGGAGAATCTTTCCGCTGGCTCCCGGTCGATTCAGCGCGATCGACGTCCGCGACGTCAACCGTTTGTTGTTTCAACTGGCGGTTGCGTCAAGTGCGGACGAACGACTTTACGAGGCGTCGGATCGGGAAATCTATGGCTGGCGCACTGTCGCCGATTGTCTGGAAGAAGAAACGAAAATAAAGTTAATGCGACTACCCATTCCGCCGTTTGTGCTTTGGCCGTCCTTGACCGGTTTGATCGGCAACACCGATGGTGCGTATTATCTGAAATATGATTGGTTTTGCCGTCCGAATTTTCCGGAAGGATTTGATGTTGAATTTCCAGCTTTCAAGGGGAAATCGTTGTGAAGAAAGTGTTGTTGCTCAATCCTCCGTTCAGTCGCCCAATCATGCGCGACACGTTCCATCCGACGTCCAAATCCGCGCTGTATATCTGGCATCCGTTGGATATTCTGATTCACTCCGGCTATCTGACCGGATTCGATATTCGCGTTTACGATGGCGTGGTGAACAACAATCCGGCGAATCTATATCGCTTGCTCGAGGATTTCAAACCCGACGGCGTGCTGTCGCTGATCGCGTTTCCCACGCTGAAATCAGACATCCAATTCTTGGAGCATATAAAGAAAAAGTATGGTTCGGCGATCTGGGGCGTGGGTGACGTCACTTACGGCGAAAAGGAAAGGCTGCTGGAACAGGTGGCCGTTCTCGACGGCATTCTGCCCGATTACACCTCCAAGGGATTCGCGCAATACATGCGCGGTGAAACGCCGAAAAACGCGATCTGGCGCGACGGCGATAAGATCGTCAGCGAGACGACCCACGAACCGTTGGATTGGAACGTGCCGCGCCATGATCTGTTGGATCTGTCCAAATACTATCTGCCCTATTGGAAGCCGCCCTTCGGCTCGATCTACGCCACACACGGCTGTCCGGCCAAGTGCCGCTTCTGTGTTGTGCCCGGGTGGGGCCCGACGCGGTTCCGCGAACATGAAGCAATTCTGGATGAACTGGAGTTTTTGCGCTCGTTGGGCGTACGCAAGGTTTTCTTCCGCGACGGTTCCTTCAATCAATGGCCGAAATACACCATCGGCCTGATGGAGAAGATCGCCTCGCGTTTCCCGAAGACGTTCCGCTTCACCACGTGGTTCAAACCCAAGCCGTTGTCCGACGAAATGGCCGAGGCCATGAGCGACGCCGGTTTTGAGTATGTGCACATCGGCGTGGAAACCGGTTCGCCGGAGTTTCTGCATTCGATCGGCAAGGACTTCGAAGTCAAGGATGTGGAGCCGGGCATTGAAATTCTGCACCGACACAAAATCAAGGTCGTCGGACATTTCATGCTGGCTCTTCCCGGCGAGACGAAGCGGGATCAAGATATGACCGCCGCGTTCTTGAAGAAAACACAACTGGATGTCGTTTCGTTCAGTATCTTCGAGTTTTCTTTCGGCATTATGATGAAGCGGGGGCAGGAAGCGCCGATCACGTTCAGCGACAAGCAAATCAAGTGGGAGTTGTTGCGGCAATATTCGAAATTCTATTTCCGTCCCGATCGCTGGTCGAAAATATATTTCTTCGAAGACTTCGGACATTTGGTGCAAACGATACCCCGCGCGATGCGATACCTGTTCGACCTGCGGCTTTACCCGCGTTTCAAAGCGTTGGAGTAGTCGAAATGCGTGCACACGCTCAACAGTGGGAAGTCGCCTGATATGGCCAGAATTGCGTTCATTAATCCGGGAGTGAATTACGAGCAAAACCTCGGCTTCGCGCGCCGGTTTGCGGTGAAAGTTGCGCCGCTGGGCATTGCGTACCTGGCGGCGATTTTAAAAGCGCGCGGCGATCAGGTGATGGTTATCGATCAGTTTGCCGAAGGAACGGCCGACGAAAGTATCGTCAGCCGGCTCTCCACTTTTGGGGCTGATGTCGTTGGTTTCAATCTGTTGACCGCCTCGGCGAGCAGAACCAAACGCATCTGTCTGCAAATCCGCAAGTCCCTGCCGGCCGCGAAAATCGTGTTGGGCAATATTCACGCGTCCATCTTTCACGAGCGTATTTTGCGCGAGGGATGGGCCGATGCGATCGTGCACGGCGAGGGCGAACCGCTTATCGAAAAAATCGTCGATTCGTTCGGCGGTGACGGCGATTTGGCGGAAATTCCGAGTCTGTCGTTTCTGCAAAACGGCGAGGTCTTGCAGACGCCGCGCGCCGAGCAACTGCGCGAACTGGATCATATTCCGTTTCCCGCCTGGGACCTGTTCGATCTTTCGCAGTACCAAACGCATACGATCTTGACCTACGGCAAAATGACGCTGCCGTTGATTTCCTCGCGCGGCTGTCCCTGGAATTGCCTGTTTTGCAGCCAGAACCATTTTTGGAAAAAGGTCGTGCTGCGCGATCCGGCGTTGGTGGCGCAGGAGATGGTCGAAAACAACCGCCGCTATGACTGTCGTCATATGACCTTCCACGACGCTAATTTTCCCGTCAGCAAAAAGTACGGGATGGAGCTGGCTGAGGCGATCATTCAATCCGGCTTGCCCGGCAAGTCTTCCTTCGTGACCGAAGCGCGGATGGAGATTTTCGACGAAGAGTTGATCCTCACGCTCAAGCGCGCCGGCTGTTGCGCGTTGATGTTCGGTATCGAAAGCGGGGTGGAGCGCATCCGCGACACGATTCACAAAGGATTCAGCAACGAGAAAATCCGCCGGGTCGTGGAGATTTGCGATCGCGAAAAGATAAATACGATGGGCCTGTTTCTCATTGGCTTGCCCGGCGAGACCAGAGAGGATTTCCGGCAGACGGCCGCGTTTGCACGCTCATTGCCGTTGGATCTGGCGAAGTTCAACGTGGTCGTTCCCTATCCGGGATCGGCTTTGTTCAATAAGCTGGCGGCTGAAACGAACATCCAGGAAGAGGATTTCGATCGCATCGCCACTTTCTATTCCGATGGTTTTTCCGCGTTTACCGTCAATGAACACATGACCACCCGCGAGATCGATCGCCTGCAAAAAAACGCCTTGATGAGGTACTTTATCCGCCCCAAGATCGTGTGGCGCCTGCTGTTTTCCAATGTGCTGTCGTTTGGCGATATGGTCGTCGGCCTGGCCGCGTTGGCGCATTCGGTCTTTGCCCGCTTGTTCGGCAAACGAAAAAATTAATTTTCACAACCGTTGCTGAATGACGGAAGAATGGACGGAGAAAAAAGCCGGTCCACATCTTGGTTTATTTGATGTGAATACGGCGGTATGATATTCATGGCTTCACAAATAAGAATTACGGCAGGTAGTGTGAGCCAATTTTATCCAAGGGCTGTGTTGGAAAATATGATTAAGCGAATGTGGAACAACAATCGCCAATTGTCCGACATTTTCTTCTCCAAATCTTTTCGTTTTGTCTTTTTATTGTCGCTGGTCATTACTTCAATAATGGCGTTTTTCATCTATTGGAGTCCGCTGATTGATTCGGATACATTCGAATTTGGAACGGTTGCACGTTCTTTGTGGGAAAACGGAACGTTTTCCGAGACGGCGATTCGGGCATACGGCGGTCCGAAAGAGCTGTTGAAGTTACCCCATCCGGCCGATCATCGAGCTAATTTTACCGCGGTATTTTTGGTGCCTTTTTACGCCCTGTTCCGAGAATCGCAGGCCACGTTCGCCGTCCCGTATCTATTGATGTTCTTTTTTACTCCCCTGATCATGTTTTTCATTTTCCGTAAATGGTTCGGGGAAAAGGCCGCCGTTTACGGGATCGTTTATTATCTTTTCCTACCGCGATTGTGGTTCTATTCCGTTGATCAGGACATGGGAAACGCCGATATTTACAACGCCGTCTTTGTGTTGCTTTCATTATATTTCTTCTCGGAACGAAAATATGTCTTTTCCGGATTTGCCGGAGCGATCGCCGCCGGTTTCAAAAGCACCGGCGGACTACTTATTCCGGCCTATTTCGGTTACTGGTTATTGTTTGATCGCTCTTGGGCGATGTTGAAGAAAACAGTGCTCCTGATGGGCATCCTGGCCATCCCGATCGTTCTGACCGGAATTCGCTCAGCCATCGTTTTCGGGAATCCGTTTTTCAATGAAGAGATGCACTTTCAAAACTATATACTGACAGACAAATCCGATAAACTTTACCTGGGATCGATGCTTTGCGATCCGGAGAGCCCATCAGCGAGAAAATTAATTCCCTACAACGATCAAACCTTCCTGCAAAATCTTGTTATCAAGATAAAAGCGTTGTTTGTTGGAAAACGAGCCGAATTCGGTTACTTCCCAGGCGTATTCGAATCCGTCGGTTACTATGTCTTTCCATTTTTCCTGATCGGCGTCTGGATACGCCGCAACGATCCAATATGGCGATTGCTTGCTTTACTCATTGCGGGATATATTGTGTCCATTGGTGTTCTATTATTTCAGGTGGAAGACCGGCATTTTTGGTTTCTTTGGTTGACGGTCCCGGCAATGGCTTTCTCGGCGATTCAGACGCTAGCTAAAAGATGGCGACATCTTGGCGGATCATTGCTGTGGTTATGTATAATTTCTTCGATGGTTTTTTTGTCTCTGTTCATTTTTGAGAAACTTGTTAACGACAAACCAAGAAAAGACTATTTAGAGTATCTATTAGTAAATCGATGGATCACGGAAAACACCTCCGGCGATGACGTGGTGATGAGCGTGCCCTATTGGTCGCCGGCTTTCTATCATCGACGCAACAATATGCCGTTTCCGCTGGATAATCTGGCGTATGTCGAAAAAGCGATCAGTCGATATCGGGTACGCTATTTGATGCTTGATCGCGAATTGTTTCCGCAACCGGTTCCCTTTTCCGAAAATATGAGCCTGGTTCTCAAGGGAAACCGATTTGAAGTCATTCGCGTTAATGATTTTAGTATTCCGTCCCATGCCTACCGACAAAAGGTGCTGGCCGATTATGTACCAGCCTATTCATTTTGGTCTTACATGGGCAATGTCAAGCCGCCCTTTGTCTTGTTGGTGTCCAGTGCAACGATTCTTCAAATTTTGCTCGGCAGCTATTGGCAGACGATTGTCATTGTCTTTTTCGTAGGAATCGTTTGGTTGTTGCTTTATCCAAAACTCCGCTCCCGATGGTCGAAAATCGTTGCCGGCATCATTTTGTTTGTTTTAACGTGCATCCCATTGGGTATGTATTTCCAAAAGTTGCCTGACTTTGAGGAAGGACTTAAACGTACTTCCTTCAATCCGGTCGAAGTCATCGCGGCATTGAACAATTCGATCACCAACAATGCGCCGCTGACAGTGATTGGAGCCGGTGAGGAGGCGGCGGAGCTATGCGGCGTTGCCCAAAAAAACGGCTATTCGTGCCAGGTCGTCGACGCAAGACCTTTCGAACAACATGGGCCGATTATCGAGTTGCTGCCGGAACCGGCGTTCAATTTGGTCACGTCTGAGCTGTTGCACGACAATCTTCGAGCCATACGGCGATGGAACGCTCAGAATGCCGCGCCACGAAGTATTCTGCTGCGCAATGCCGTGTTGCTCCTGCCGCCCGCCCAACCGACATACTGAAAAACCTTTGCGTGCAATGATGGTATAAATTGAAGTTTGATTAGGTTGTTAAGCTATAATTATGAAAACCGAAGTTGAAACTTATCGGCGAGGGAAGGCGCTTTGATGGCGGGCACGACGTTGGCTGATCGAGATCCGGTAAATGGCGTTGTGCAATGTCGCGCGATGCATGTGCCGCCGGGGCTGGGCGAACCGTTTTTCGACTGACGACCTGGTGTTTCGCGTGGCCGTCAAAGCCTGTATCGCCCTGCGTGTGCCACCCATTTTGGAAGCGATTTGCGCGGTGGCGCTCGCCGATTTGATGATGGTCGCCGGGCATATTCCCCGGATCTGGTCCGACGAATGATAATGTGGGTTGATTGCCGATGGCGCAAGTGAAACAGCTTATCGTTCAACAGGCGGGACTGACGGCCGCGCTTTTGCTGTTGCTGCCGGGACTGCGCTACTTCATGCCCACCGGTGATTTGTTCTACTGCAAGATTACCATTGTCTTGGCCGTCGTCTGGTTGCTGCTGGCGATTTTATCGGCCTATTTGAAGACCGATACGAAATTTATAAAAGCAGTTCGTTACCTGACGGCGGCGGCAACGGCGGTCTTTCTTGCTTTCCCATTTCTCTATTTGAATCTGATTCTTTTCACATTTTTTCGATGGGTGTGGACGGTAACGCTGGTTGTCCTGCTGGCGCTGTTCGGCGTGGTCTTGCGCTTTTCACGGCAACGGCTTGTGCCGCTGTTGATCGAGGCGTTTCTTCTTATGCTCGTTGGCATGGTGTGCTTTTGGTGGAACTTCACGATGATGAACGGCGGCGCGTTCGATCCGCAAACCGCGCCGAGCGGAGTTAAGGCGATGTTCTCCGTCGCCGAATTGCAGCGGGCGGGAACGATCGGCGAAGCGCACCCTTACGCAATGGCTTACGACGAGCAAAACGATGTGTTGATCGCCTCGTTCAAAGATGACTGGGGTGCGGTTTTCGGTCGCAACGACAACAAGCGGCGCAATTTTCTGGCGCTACGAAAAACGGAGGATCTCGCCGCGGAGCCGTCTTTTCTCTTTTTCGGTTCCAGCCAACAACCGGAAAATCTTGCCTTGCATCCCGAAGAGAAAATTGGGTGGGTGAACGTTCTGGACGTCGGCAAGCGTACGTTTCACATCGGCGCTTTTTCCTATGCCGACAACCGGTTGTCGATGATCCGTATGGAACAACTACCGGAAGAACCAAACGCCGTGTTTTACGATGACGCTCGCAAACGGCTGCTTGTCGTCGGCATCGAAATGGAATTGCTGGAGCTGGATTCGGAGACGTTGCAGGTGCGCACCATCCGCCGGATGACGTCGGATATGGAGCCACAAGTGAAAGGCCTCGGGGCGATTTGGCGGCAGGAATTCATTATTTTGATGGCGATGTTTGAGAGCCGCTCGAATCAATTGTTCATTGCGACATTGGGGCAGTATACGCATGCACTGTCGTTGAATGATTTCCATGATCGTCGCGCCGATACATATCCCTTGGTGGTGTGCCTGGCTTTCGATCCGGTGAGGGGAAAGATTGCCGCGACCCAGCCGATTCAGAAACGGATTGCGATCATCGATGTCGCGACGATGAAGGTGGAAAAAACCATCGACACCGGATACGCCGTTCGCCCCATTGCTTTCCTGAAGCAAGGCGAATGGTTGCTGACCGGCGGATACACCGGCAACGGCACAATGATTTTTGACCGTCACAGCGGGCGAATGATTCGCCGCTTTGCGTTGGGGCGTCTGCAACGAAACGCCATTGCGACGTCCGACGGCGAGCGGGCGTTCATCGCCACCGGTTGGGGCGTTTTTTCCGTTGAGGTTAATACGGTGCGGTAAGCGGATCGATGCGAGTATGCTTACTCTTCCGGGAAACCGGTTTTTGCCTCCAAACAAAAAGGCGGATTATTCCCCCGGCGACGAACGACGCGCCAAGCATATTCACCGACAATGCCCGCCATGATGAGCAACGAGCCGCTGCAGAGCATAAAAATCGCCGCCGGCAGATGCCCCAGCCCCTCGTTCATCGTGGGGAGCGCCGATAGATAGACGATTCCCCCGATCACCAGGCATAGCCCCAACAATAGCAGTAGACGCAGAGGGAGCAGCGAAAAGGAAAAGACGGTGTCCATTAGAAGTTTGATTTTGGCGCCGGCCGACCATTTGCTTTTTCCGGCATGCCGCGCCGCCTGGTCGTAACCGATGGCGGCCGGTTGCATATTGAGCCAGGCGATCAGCGCAAACAGATTGCTGTCGACCTGCCAATATTGACGAATCGCCCGCACCACCTGCCGATCAATGAGGAAGACGTCGGCGCCCTTGTTCCAACGGTCGGGCAGAATAACCCGCTCCATCAGGCGGTAGTAAAGTTGCGGAAAAAACAGGCTGCCGTTTGTGCCGTTTCGCGAACGACGGTAGGCCCAGACCGTTTTATACCCTTCGTCGAATTTAGCCAGCATTTCCGGAATTATTTCCGGCGGGGTTTGCAGGTCGGCCGGTAAAACGCAAACCACATCGCCGGCGGCATGCAGCAAACCGGCGTAGATCGCCGTGTGGCTACCGCAATTGCGGTCCAGGCGCAGGAGGCGAATCCGCCTGTCATCCGCGGCGTATTGTTGCAGCAGGGAGAAGGTATCATCGAGGCTGTGATCGTCCACAAACAGAAATTCGCAAGTCGTGTCGGGCAGCGGACCAATTGCGTCGGGTAAACGCCGCATCAGCTCCGGAATGTTCGGCGCTTCGTTGTAAACGGGTATGATTATCGACAATGTGCGCATACGTTATTCGCTCGTGTTCAATGGAAAATCATTAATTATCTATTTTAGAATATTACCCCGGCATTAACAAGCGAAGGTTTCGCCGAGAGCGAATGGGGCATCGGTTCAACTGCTTCACAGAATTCGGCAATTGTATGATCGGGAAGGGAAGGGAGTGATAAAATATCTATGGTGATAAATATGAGAGAAGCAAATCGATGACCTTATCTTGTTGCGCGTCGGTCATTTGCGGATACAAGGGCAGGATGATCGAGTGATCGCTGACCCATTCGCCGACCGCCAAGGAGCCGCCGGCACGCCAGGGAACTTTTTGGAATGACGGTTCGCGGTGCGCGCAACCGACGCCGCGGCGCGTGGCTACCCCACGATCGAGCAGGAATTGCATCAAAGCGCGTTGGTCGATGCGTTCGGCCAGCGCGATGCAGTAGCTTTGCCAATTGCTTTGCGCCCAGGCAGGTTCCGTCGGCGTAACGATGGCTTCATGGCCGGCCAAGGCCCGCGAATATCGCGCGGCCAATTCGCGACGACGCTCGATGAGCGTCGGCAAACGCCGCAACTGTTGACGCCCGATCGCGGCTTGGAGATCGGTCAGTCGATAGTTGAAAGCGGTTTCGACATAGGTTTCGAAAATGATCTCACGGCTTTGGTGGCGCACGGTGTCGGGAATGCTCATGCCGTGGTGGCGCAACAGGCGCAATCGTTGATCCCACTCCGGCCGAGCCGTGGTGATCATGCCGCCTTCACCGGTGGTCAGCACCTTGCGCGGATGAAACGAAAAACAAGCCAGATCGCCGTGCGGGCGACCGATCGGCTCCCATCGGTCGTTCCAGAGAATACAACTGCCGATCGCGCAGGCGGCATCTTCGATCAGCGGCAGGTTGTGCGCCGCCGCGATCTCACGCAACGCCGGCAGATCGCAGGGCATCCCGAGTTGATGCACGCAAAGGATGGCGCGTGTTTTTTCGGAAACCGCCGCCGAAACCAGCGCCGGATCGAGGTTGAACGTGTCGCGTTGGATATCGACAAACACGGGCGTCGCGCCGCACATGCGCACCGCCGCCGCAGTGGCCACGAACGAATGACTGGCGGTAATCACCTCGTCGCCGGGGCCGACGCCGGCCACCAGCAAGGCCAGATGCAAAGCGGAAGTGCCGTTGGTCGTCGCGCACGCGTGCGGGGCTTGCACGATCGCGGCGAACTCCCGCTCGAAGGCGGCGACTTCCGGTCCTTGCGTAACCCAGCCGGAAGCGATGACGCGCGCGACGGCTTCGCTTTCCTCCGCATCCAACCAGGGCTTGGCCACCGGGATGAACTCGTCGCTCATTTCGACTCCGGTTGCCAGGCGAATTCGCTTTCGGCGGCCAACAGTTCGGTGGGAGAAAGTTTTTGTCCGTGGTACCAAGCGAGCAGACGTTGCAGGCCCTCGGCCAAATCGACGTTTGGTTGATAGGATAACAAGCGGCGCGCCGACTCGATGTCGGCGATCAACCGTCTGGTGTCGCCCGGTCGCACGGGGTGGCGTTCGATCTTGATCTCGCCACCGACGACTTTGCCGATTAACTGCGCCAACGCATTGATGCTGATTTCTTTGCCGCTGCCCAGGTTGATCGTCCGCCCGAGGCAACGCGAGCTTTTGCCGGCGACGGCGATGCCGTGGGCGATGTCGTCGACATAGGAAAAATCGCGGGTTTGTTTACCGTCGCCGAACACCAGCAACGGTTTGCCGGCCAGCGCGCGTAAGAGAAACTTGGGAATCACCTCGCCGCTGTCGCCCTCGTGATGCGAGCGCGGACCATAGGTGTTGAAGGGGCGGATGATCGTCACCGGAAAACGATGCGTCAAATACGCGGCGCGGGCGTACGCTTCGCCGGCGAGTTTGGCCGCACCGTACACCGTGTTGGGTTGCAGCGGATGATCTTCGTTCATCGGTACGGTGCGCGCGTCGCCGTACACCTCCGAAGTCGAGACGTGCACAAATCGTTCGACGTTCGCGCGTCGCGCTTCCGCCAACAGATGCAGCGTGGCGGTCGCGTTGACGCTGTGGTTTTCCGTGGGATCATGCAGCGAATGTCGTACTCCGAGGCAGGCCAAATGGAAAACGGTTTTGACGTTGGGCAGGATGGTGCGCATCGTGTCGCGTTCGCGGATGTCGATTTCGACCAGACGCACATGGCCCGGATCAAGATCGGCCAGGTTTTCCCGCTTTCCGTTGACGAGGTTGTCGACCACGACGATCCGCGCCCCTTGCGCACATAGATGACGCACCAACGCCGAGCCGATAAAGCCGGCGCCGCCGGTCACCATCACCGGTTGATCGCGATAATGATTTTTTGGTCTGGTCATGTTAATCCGCTATAGGTTCAGTTCGATTATCTCGCCGCGACGATGCAAACTGCGATCGGCGGCCTCAAGCATGCGCACCAGGCGCAGGCCGGAGGGGCCGTCGGTCTGCGGCGCGCTGTCCGCCTCGATGCAATCGAGAAAATGACGCACCACCGATTCCAGCGCCTCGGTCGTCGCCAGGCGCGGCGCATGAATGTCGCCGGACCGATAATCGTAAAGCACTTGATAGATGCTTTCGGGATCGTTGTTGATGCGCACGCCGCGTTCACAGATTTTTATTTTGGTCATCGGCTCCAGATCGTCGTACACGATCATCCGTTCGCTGCCGCCCAGGAGGATCCGGCGGATTTTCATCGGCGCCAGCCAATTGACATGAATATGCGCCAGCAGCGTATCGCTGAAAAATAACGTCAGGTAAGCCATGTTGGTCGGCTGATCGGGAAAATGACTGATGCCGTGCACCGAGATCGCCGTCGGCTGCGTGGGCAGGAGAAAATCCATGATCGACAAATCATGCACCGCCAGATCCCACAGCACATTGATATCGGACTGGAACAATCCCAAATTCACGCGAACCGAATCGTAATACAACAAATCGCCCAATTGATTGTCGTCGATCAGTCCCCGGATTTTCCGCACCGCCGGATGATACACGAATGTGTGATCGACCATCAGCACCCGCCGATGCTTTTCGGCCAACTCGATCAGTTCCATCGCCTGATCGGCGGTGGCGGCCATCGGCTTTTCCACCAGAACGTGTTTGCCCGCCGACAGTGCCTGGCGCGCAAGATCGTAGTGGGTGGAAAGGGGACTGCAAATGACGATGGCGTCGAGCGTGCGATCTTCGATCAACGTTCGGCAATCGGTGGTCGCCTTAATCGTGGGGTGTTGGGCGGCCGCTTTGGTCAGTTGCTCAGGATAACGATCGCATACGTAATCGACCTGGCAATCGGCGAATTTGGTGAAGTTGCGCACCAAATTCGGTCCCCAGTAGCCGTACCCGATGACTCCCAGATGAATCATTCGCTTGATAAAACCTTTCGTTTTGGTCAGTGAATAAATTATCTAACACATTGTGGCGCGGCGAGGAAGCAAGGACGAATAAGAGATCGTTCTCGGTCGATCGGGGGAGAGAACGGTGATTGTCCAAAAAAAACGGCGCAACATGCGAACACGTTGCGCCGTTGAGGGTCAGTGATTCGGTTACTTCTGCTTATCCAACGTGAATGTACCGTCAATGTCTTCTCCCTCGGAGTGACCGCTGACGGTTCCTTCCACATAGGTGCCTTCGGCGTTGAGAGTCCCTTCGAGCTCGAAGAACTCGCCGATTTCCTGATCGCTCCAATCGGCGAAGAAATTCAATCCGTCGATCGTACCGTTCAAGCCCAGATCCAGTTCCGCGCTGACGAAAAGGAAGGTGCACTCGCCGACATTGTGAGTAATGGTTGCGCTGGCTTGATAGATTTCAGGCGGATCGACATTGTTTACGCCATCAAAATACCATTCACCGTCCAACTCACCATTAAGGAAGGTACAGGTGGGCTCGGTGTCGTCGTCGCCGGTATCGTCATCGTCATCGATTGTGTCGTCATCATCATCCGGGGTGGTGTTGTCATCATCGTCGTCGTCATCGTCATCATCGTCCACAACGCCATCGGAGCTATCGTCATCATCGTCGTCGCCGCAAGCGATAAACGCCGCCACGATCAAGGACAATGATGCCAAAATAGCAATGATTATGAATAGATTGGACTTATGTTTCGTCATGATTTCCTCCACATACGCAACTTCCGTTGCTGTGTGATATCCCGCAGCCTCAATCAATAAATACTACCATGAATCGAATGTCTGTCAACGAATCAACCAAATAATGTCCATTGATGCTCAGGCTTGTGCGGTCAGGGGAAAGCGAAAGGCCGGAAGATGGTCGGGGAAGGGACCACGCACAAACAACTCGGACGGATCGGCGGCGTGCACAGCGGAAGCATCGATCCCCAGTAAATCGGGCGTAAAAGAAAAAACAACTTTGGTGATTTGCGGTGCGCCGATGGCCGGATAAATCTCTCCGAACGATGGAATGCGCCGCCCGATCACATCGATCAGATGCAGCGTTTCGCCCGATGAATAAGCGATGATCGCGACATCGAGATCGTCCAGGTAATACAGATGTTGTGGGTATACGACCGCCGCATGAAACATCAGCAGCCAACTCTGTCGAAAAACGCCGACGCGAGCGGACACGGCGGCGCGCTTCTCGGCCAGAGAATGAAGCAGTTCACGATCGTCAATTCGCTCGATAGCCAACCGGTGTGCGGGAACACGCGGAGATGTGTACGCCGGAGCGACGGCACTGAAACGGTATTCACGCACGGGGCGATAGCCGAACTGCTGGTAAAAGGTCGGCACCGTCTCATTGGCGAACAGAAAGAAAAGCGAGCGTTCGGGTTCCCAGTATTCGTCGACCTTTTGCATCAATGTGCGGATCAATCCGCGACGCCGAAAAGCCGGGTCGCAGGCGACGGTCCCGATCTGTACGGCATTGCACTCGCGACCATCGAGCAGGAGATTCATCGCCGAGGCCGAGACGTTGGCGACGACTTGCCCCTCATGAAAGAAAGAAAAGGGTTTGTATTCCGGGAAGGGGTAACCGAGATCGTTCCACGGAGAAAAATCCAATCCGCCGAATATCTTGCCGACGAAGGCATTGAGGGCGCGCCGGCCCTCCGGCTCATGATAATAGTCGCAACGGCAAATCAGATTTTTCGTATCGTCTTCCGCGCTCATTTGGAAATCGTGTAGGTGTCGAAAATGTTGCCGTCCAAATCGATGGCGTCGATTCTCATTGTCGCGTCATCGACCGAGACGTTCACGAAGTGGTGCACCGCCTCATAAACCGTGATGTGCTCGACGTCGCGCGCCCAGGAATCCAAACCGCCGCCGGCGCCGCCGATGATGTAACTGGCCACGCCGTTGCGCAAACCGCGTTCGTAGTCGTGCGTGTGTCCGTTGAAATACACGTCGACATTATGCTGCTCCATCACCGGCACGGTGAACATGCGCACGTACCATTCGCCGTCGTAACTGTCCCAGCCTTCGGTCCAGGGCGGCGTATGGAAAAAGACGACGCGGAAGTCCGCGTTTTGCGCCGCATCGGAGGACAATTCCTGCACCATGTATTTGTATTGCGGCGTGCCGGGGATGGCGATGTGCCAGGTGTCCAATGCCAGGCAGAGGAAGAACACGTTGCCCCACGTGAAGGAATAGTAAGCCTTGTCGTCGTTGGGAAAGTGGAATGCGTCGAAGAAATTCGGCGCCAGCCCTTCATGGTTGCCGATGGAAACGTACAACGGCGCTTCGCGCCACAAATCTTCACCGGGGCCGAAGAGCTGTTGTTCGAAGTCCTCGAAATTCCATCCGTCGTCAACGCAATCGCCAACGGACATAGCCAGCCAGGGATTTTTTTCATACATCAACGCGGCGATGTCGGTGAACGTTTCCCAGCCGCTTTGGTTGTCGCCGAAGCCGACGAAGTTGAACGGTGTACCCGGCTGCGGGGCGGTGCGGAACGACGCGACCGTGGTTTCGTCCAGACAGGTGCGGACTTTGTAAAAATATTCCGTCCCGGGTTCAAGCCCCTCGATCGCCAGTTCGTGTTTGGCGGTGAAGGATTCGTCGTAGACGTATTCACCGAGGTCTTCGGTTTCGCCCCATTCGATCAGCGAATCGCCTTTCTGATCGGAAAGCCACAACACATGAATGCCGGTTTGTGTCGCCAACTGCAAGTAAGGCTGACGGGTGATCACCGCCGGGCAGTCGATCGGCGTGATGTCGTCGTCGCCGGTATCGTCGTCGCCGGTATCATCATCTTCGGTATCGTCATCATCGTCGATTGTGTCGTCGTCATCATCCGTGGTGTCGTCATCATCGTCGATGGTGTCATCGTCGACGGAGGTGTCGTCGTCGTCGAGCGTATCGTCGTCGCCGGCGTTATCGTCGTTGTCGTCATCATCGTCGGCGCAAGCGATCAGCAACATCGGAATAAGCAGGAGTGCGAAGAGCAAAAACCAGCGTGGGGAGGAAAAAATCATGTGCGTCTCCTTCAATGCGAAGTACGGCCGGATGGCGGCCACCACGGCCGGAGAGGCACTTTAATAGTGGTGTCGCCATTTGGCAAGTCAAGAAAAGACGCGATTATTCAGCGGCACGATGCCGGGCGCGGAACGTTTCCAGGCTGACGTACAGGCACGGTATGAAAACCAGCGTAATCAGTGTCGACGAGAGCAATCCGCCGATGATCACGCGCGCCAACGGCGCCTGCATTTCGCTACCTTCGCCGATCCCCAGGGCGACGGGCACCAGCGCCAGCGAGGTGGTCAGCGTGGTCATCAGAATCGGGCGTAACCGTCGGCGTCCGCCCTCGGTGACGGCGGCCACCAACTCCATGCCGTGCTCGCGCCGCAGCAGGTTGATGTAATCGACCAGCACGATGGCGTTGTTGACCACGACGCCGACCAAGACGATGGCGCCCAGGAAGGAATTCATATTGAGCGTCGTGCCGGTTATCAGGAGCGTCAGGATGATGCCGATCAGGGCGAAGGGAATCGACAGCAGCATGACCAACGGGTGCAACAACGATTCGAAGAGCGAGGCCATAACCATGTACACCAGCGCGATGGCCAGGATCAGGCCGACCAGCAATTGCGCAAATGTCTTTTGCTGTTCTTCGAATTCGCCGCCCATGGAAATGCTGAAGCCTTCCGGTACGGGCAGGTCGCTGATCGATGTGCGTACTTGATTGACGATCGATCCCAGGTCGACATCGGCGAAGCCGGCCGACACGGTGACCATGCGTTCCTGGTTCAGCCGGCGAATGGAAACCGGGCCTTCCGATCGCTCAACCCGGGCCACGTCGCCCAGTTGAATGATGCGCCCGTCGCCGGTCATCAACGGCAGGCGTTCCAATTGATCGGTGTGCATACGATCGGTTTCGCGCAAACGCACCAGAATACGGAATTCATCGCCACCTTGGCGAAAATAGGTCGCGCCCGTGCCGAGCAAATAGGTCGACAGTTCCTGCCCGACGCCGCCGACAGTCAGTCCCAGGTCGGCCGCTTTGGCCGGGTCGATCAGCACGACCGCTTCCCGGTTTCCTTCCTTGCGATCGATATCCACATCGGTGATGCCTTCGACCTTTTCCATGCGGTCGGCGACTTGTTTTGCCAGCAGCGAGGCGACGGCCAGATCGTAGCCGCGAATTTCCACGGAGAGACGTTCGCCACCGCCGCGCAACATACGGAACAAAAAGAAACCCTCGCTGGCGCGAATGCGTGGTTTGAAGTCGGGAATTTGGCTCATCACCGGGCGCAAAGCATTGGCCACTTCCTGGTCCGATCGCTTACGGTCGCCGGGATCGGCCAGCTTCAAGCGCACCGACACTCCGTTTTTCCCGGCCGTCGAATAATTGCCCGGAGGACCGGCAACGCCCATTACCGCGACGGCTTCCTCCACCGTGGCCTTCGCGCGATCGGATACCTCGTTGACGACCCTGATGGTTTTATCCAGCGGTGAACCGACCGGCAATTCGGCATCGATGCGGACGTCGCCTTGATCGCCCTGAGGGATCAACTCTTGGCCGATAAACGGCGCCAGCATGAGACAGCCGATCAACAGAACCACGGCCGTCAGATACACCACACGCTTGTGGCGCAACGCTTTGCTCAACAGTCGACCGTAGGCGTCCTGCAACCGGCTGAGCCAGGGGATTTCCTTGTTGATCGTTTTGGTGCGACGGCTGCTCAGCGAGGCGATCACCGGCACCAGCGTCAGGGCGGCGAGCAAAGCGCAGATGAGCGCAAAGGTGACCACAAACGCCATTTCCGAAAAGAAAATTCCGGCGAAGCCTTCCTGGAACAGAACAGGAATGAAAATGCAGACGGTGGTGATTGTCGAAGCGATGATCGCGGTGGAAACTTCGCGGCTGCCGCGAATCGCCGCGCTACGCCGCTCCATCCCCTGTTCGCGATAGCGCTGAATGTTCTCGAGCACGACGATTGCGTTGTCCACAATCATGCCGATGCCCAGGGCGAGGCCGCCGAAGGTGATCATGTTCAGCGTGAAGTCGCCCAGGTACATCAGGGCGAAGGTGCCGATCACCGCGACCGGAATCGACACGGCGATGGTGAACGTGGCGCGCGCGGTGCGCAGGAAGAAAAACAGGACCAAAAGCGCCAGGCCCGCGCCGAAGAGAATGCCCTGTTCGACATTGTTGATGCTGTTGCGGATGTAGGTGGAGGTGTCGAACATCGGCTTGAGTTCGAGGTTGGGATAATCGCGGTTGATTCGCTTGATTTCCGCCTGCACGCGGTCGGCGACCTCCACCGTGTTGGCGCCGGACAATTTGGAGATCGAAAGGCGGATGCCCGGTTCGCCGTCGACGAAAACGGCGTTGACCGGTTCTTCGGAGGAGTCGACCACCTCGGCGACATCGCCGACCTTGATCAGTTGTCCGTCGCGCGCGGCCAGAACGACTTGGGCGATCTGCTCCACATCCTGGTATTCGCCCAGCGCGCGAATGATCACTTCCTTGCCTTGCTCGCGCATGTTGCCGGCCGAGATGTTGATGTTGTCGCGCGCCACGGCGGCGACGATGTCGGCGGAGGTCAGGCCGTAAGCGGCCAGCCGGTCGACGTTCAGGTTGACGTGAATCTCGCGTTTGTCGCCGCCGCGAATGTCCACCGAAGCGACGCCGGGCACGCGTTCGAGCTGATAGCTGATGGTTTCGTCGGCGAACTGCCGCAACCGCCACGGCTCCATGTCGCCCGACAGGGAGATCATCATGATCGGGAACGAGGACAAATCGAATTTGAACACGACCGGCGCGTCGGCTTCCTCGGGCATGTCGTCGCGAATGCGCTCGACGGCGGCGCGCACGTCATTGACCGCCGCTTCCAGCGAGGCGCCCCAGGAAAACTGCAACTGCACCCGGCTGCGTCCTTCGATGGAATAGGACTCGATGCGTTCGACGCCCTGTACGGTGCTGACCGCCTGCTCGATCGGTTCGGTCAGCAGCGTTTCGATTTCCTCGGGACCGACGCCCTGGTACGAGGTGACGATCGACACGGAGGGAAAATCGATCTCCGGCAGCATGTCGATGGACAGGCGCAGGAACGAGACCAGGCCGATCAGCACGATGCCCACAAACACCATGAAGGTCGTAACCGGCCGGTGAATGGCGCGCTCGGGAAGACTCATTGATGTTGTTCCTCGCCGCCGGTCGCCGGCGTGTTGGGCGAGGAGTCCGCCCCGTCGGTCGCTTGTACTTTGGCGCCGTCACGCAGGAGGTGTTGCCCTTCGACGACAATTTGATCCGCGTCTTCCAGGCCGCTGATTACTTCGCCGCGATCGCCCTGGCGATGGCCGATGTGCACTTCGGTCAGCTTGGCCGTACCGTCGCGCACGATGTAGACCTTGACCACGCTGTCGGTGGCGCCGTTGTCCTCTTTGCCGGCGGAGTTTTCCACCAGGGCGTCGAGGGGCAGCAGCAAGACGTTCTCGGCCATGCCCAGTTGAAGGCGCAGCCGACCGTACATGCCCGGCAGCAGACGATTGTCGTCGTTGACGAATTCCGCTTCGACCATCCGGGCGCGACTATTGGCCGTGAGCACAGGGGCGATACGCGCGATCGTCCCGGTGAAAGTCTCCTGAGGAAAGGCGTCCACCTGCAATTGTACGACGGGCGAGGCGGAGCGCATCGCATCACCCACCGCGCCGATATGACGCTCGGGAATGGAAAAACGCAACGTGGCCGGGCTGGTACGCGTGACCACGAGAATCGGCGTGCCGGCGCTGACCACATTGCCCGGATCCAACAAGCGGCTTTCGACCATGCCGTCAAAAGGAGCGGTCATCGTCGTCTCGGCGATTGACGCGCCCGCCGAACCAACCTGCGCTTGCGCCTGATCGCGTTGCGCTTTGGCGGAGGCGTAGGAAGCCTGCGCGCCCTGGGCGCTGGTGCGCGCCGCGTCCAATTCCTGCTGGGTGACGAAGCCGTTTTTCGCCAGCGTTTCGACGCGCTTGAGCTCGACGGCCGCGTTGTCGTTTTCCGCTTTGGCGCGAATGACCGCCGCCTCGGCCGCCGCGAGTCCGGCTTTGGCTTCGGCGTATTTCGCGGCGAGAATCGTGGTATCCAACTGCACCAGCGCCTGGCCGCGCTTCACCCGGTCGCCCATCCGTACGCTGATGCGGTTGATGCGCCCGCTGATGGTCGGGGCGATTTGCGCCCGCTCGGGAGCGATGATTTCGCCGGTCAATTCCAGCTCATAGGGAAGGTTTCCGCGCTCCAGACCGACTGTTCGTACGGGAATTGGGCGCCCGGAATTTTTCGTTTCACCGCTGTCTTGTTGGCTGCAACCGCTGAGAAAGGCCGGCAGGAAC
This sequence comes from bacterium, assembly GCA_036725605.1. Taxonomy (GTDB): domain Bacteria; phylum Lernaellota; class Lernaellaia; order Lernaellales; family Lernaellaceae; genus CALBTQ01. The sequence continues at coordinate 180,016 of DAIMDW010000003.1, read as the reverse complement.
CAGAGGATGGCCGCGACCGCGAACATTGAGAGATGAGTGATTTGCCGGTTCATCGGATGCCCTTTCGGAGTCGAATCTACGAAAACAGCCATTTGACACAACAGCGTGCGAAAAAGTTAGTCCTTTGCCTGAAAGGAATCAATATCCAAGCTGTCATTATAAAAGAATTTATTGTGATCCGATGAGGTACGGCCGTCTATTCCATTGCGCTTCAAGCTGAATTTTGTTACGAGATCGACAAACTCCGGGGAGTAGGGCAATGCACAAATCATTTTTTCTTTTTTTGTTGCTTGTGAGTCTTTTGACTTTCACCATCGCATGTGGCGATGACGACGACGACAACGACGATTCATCCGATGACGATGATGACAACGATGACGATGATGACGATGACGACGATGATGACGACAACGACACCGATGACGACGATGACGATAACGATACCGGTGATGATGACGACGACGATGACGATGACGATACCGGTGTTGATGACGACGACGACGATGACGACACGGTCGATGATGATATCGACGATGATGACGACGATTCGAACCTATGGGGCGCCCTGCATGTGAGCGAAGGCTATACCTCCGTATCATATAAAGGATGGACGTATTACAACGGCGTGAGCGCTTCCTTCTACGATCCGGACGATGCCGCCGGGTGGGAAGATCCGGTCGAGGAAAGCGACAATTGCGCACGCTACTATTACGAGTATCCAAGCACGACGAATTACTATTATCAAAACGGCGGCACGGTGACCGTGAGCGGCGCGAACGTTTCGCCGATTCACCTGACGGCCACCGCTTACGAATATGGTTATTATTATACGGCCGATTACGATCCGGCGGGAGTGAGCAACCTGTACGATCCCGGCGATTCGCTTTCCTTTTCGACCGCCGGTCACGACGAGATTCCGGCGTTCTCCGGCTCGCTGACAGCGCCGATGATGATGGAAGTTACGCAGCCGGCGAATTTCGAAACCCTGACCAGCCTGCCCGGTTCTTCGATGACCTTCGGCTGGGAAGCGGGCAGCGCCGACAGCGTCACGGTCATGGTGTCCACCATGGCCACCGACTACGACACGATGACCATCGTCTGTACGGCGGATGACGGCGACGGCAGCCTGACCATCCCCGGTTCGTTAATGGAGGATTTGTACGACAATCCGTACTCGCTGACCGCCTCGGTGACGCGTTACCGGCGGGTACGCACTTCCAACGACGGCAAGGATTTCGATTTCTCGATTGCCGCCGGGCGCACGCGCACGATGGTTTTTCTCGACGAGTAAAGCGTCGCGTCAGTCGAGATCGAGGTTGACGAAAGCGGCGTTGAGCCGTTCGTTTTCCTCGTCGGTGAGGGGCCGCAACGGACCGCGCACGCCGCCGACGTTCATTCCTCGCAGGGCCAATACCGCTTTATAACCGGCGGGAGTCGGGCCGATCTTCAGTACATCCAACAGGGAATTCAACTTCGCCTGCGCCGCTTGTGCGGCCGACAGGTTGCCGGCGGCAAACGCCTGCACGACTGCGACAACGGCCTCGGGAAATGCCGTGCTCGCCGCCGAAACGCCGCCCACGCAACCGACGGCCAGACCCGGCAGCAACACGCTATCGCTGCCGACCAACACCGAAAATCGATCGTTGGCAAAGGTGAGAAATTTTTGGAGCAGCACCAGGTCCTTGGCGCTGTCCTTGATGCCGGCTACGTTGTCGGCCTGGGCCAGCACGTCGGCGACGATCGCCGGGGTGATCGGATTTCGCGTGTTGCCGGGAATGTTGTACAGGTACACCGGCAGGCCGGGCACGGCCGCCGCGACGGTCGTGAAGTGGCGCACCATGGCGAGACGATCCGCCGCGAAATAGTAGGGCGCCAGCGCCGCGATACCGTCGGCTCCCGCCTGTTGCGCGTGCGCGGCCAGTGACGCGGTTTCACGGGTTGAAGCGCTGCCGACCTGCACGAGAATTTTCACCCGCTTGCCGACGGCGGCGATCACCTCTTCGGTGAGAGTGCGTCGTTCCTGCTCGCTCAGCAAAATGCCCTCGCCGGTGGTGCCGCCGACGAACAGGGCATCGACGCCCCGGTCGGCCAGCCAATTGGCGAGTTTGTGCGTCATGGCGACGTCGAGTTGTCCTTGTGCATCCCACGGAGTGACCATGGCGCAAACGGTGCCAGTAATACTCATGCTGAAAATTCCTTTCCCAAGGCTTCGGGGTTGACCAGACGATCGGGGCGGCCGCCGCGTAATACGGCCACCACGTTTTTCGCCGATTGCAGCGCCGTGCGCAGGACCGCTTCGTGCGTGTTGCCGCCCAGGTGCGGCGTGAGGATAACGTTGGTCAATTCGAGTAACGGGCTGCCGGTCGGCGGTTCATTCGCAAAAACATCCAGCGCCGCGCCGGCCAATTTTCCGCCGGTCAGCGCCTCAGCCAACGCCGCTTCATCGACCAACTCGCCGCGGGCCGTGTTGATGAGCACCGCGCCCTGTTTCATCGCCGCGAGGCTGTCGGTGTCGATCATGTTTTCGGTTTGGGCGGTGACCGGGCAGTGCAGCGAAACGATGTCGCTGGTTGCCAGCAGCGTCGGCAGATCGACCGCGTCGATGCCGGCTTCGCGGCAGGCGGCTTGATCGACAAACGGATCGAACACCTGCACGCGCATGCCGAACGCTTGCGCGCGCCGGGCGACTTCGCGACCGATGGCGCCCAGACCGACAAGCCCGAGCACGCGGCCGGTCAGTTCGTGACCGGTTGCGCGACTCCATGAGCCGTTACGCACCCGGCGATCGTGCAACGCAATGGCGCGCGCCTGGGCGAGCATCAATGCCAGCGTGTGGTCGGCCACCGAAGCGGCGTTCGCGCCCGGAGTGTTGGTGACCGCGATGCCGCGCCGGGTAGCGGCGGCCACATCGATCCGGTCGAGACCGACGCCGTTCATCGACACGATGCGCAGACGATCCGCCGCCGCCAACGCCTCATCGGTGACCTGATCCATGCCGACGATCACCGCGTCGAAGCCGGGCAGACGCTCGGCCAGTTCCTCGCCGGTGAGCGCGCGATCGAATCCGGATTGTTCTTCGCTGATGTCCGCCGCGCGCAACACCTCATGATGTTCGCCGTCGTAGCGCTGAAATGAGCGGGCGCAAACCAGAACGCGAAACGACATCTTACACCTCGATGCGCACGTGCTTGACGCGCAGATGTTCGTCCAGGGCGTGCCGCGACAGTTCGAAGCCCAGCCCGCCGCTGGCTTTCCAGCCGGAGTAGGGTGCTTCGAGCGTCGAGCCGACGATGTTGTTGATGCACACCGTGCCGCTTTCGATGCCGCGAGCCAACGCTTTGGTCGTGGCCAGGCTGCCGGTGTAGGCATAGGAGACCAGGCCGAATTCGGTGCTGTTGGCCAGGCGCAGAGCGTCGGGCAAATCTTCAAACGGTGCGATGCCGACCACCGGACCGAAGGTTTCCTCGACCATGACTTTCATAGTCAGCGTGCAGTCGGCCAGCACGGTGGGCAGGAAATAGAGATCGCTTTTGTATTCGGGACCGGTGGCCGTATCGCCGCCGCACAACAACCGCGCGCCTTTGGCGACGGCGTCGGCGACGTGCTCTTTCGCCTTGGCCACGCCGCGCGCGTTGAGCATCGGACCGTTGTCGACATCGGGATTGGCCAGCGGATCGCCGAGGGTCATCGTCTTGGTTTTTTCCACGAACGCATCGAGGAAGCGCTCGTAAATGGATTTTTCCACGAAGATGCGATTGACCGCGTTGCAGATTTGCCCGGCGTTGCGGAAGGAGCGTTTGACGCCCGCGGCAACGGCCTTGGCGAAATCGGCGTCGGCGAACACGAGCAGCGGACTGTGGCCGCCCAGTTCGAGGGTGACCTTCTTCAAGCCCGGCGCGGCCTTGGCCAACAGCGCCTGTCCGACCTTCGTCGTGCCGGTGAACGAAACCTTGCGCACCAGCGGGTGCTCGACCAACGGATCGCCGACTTCGGCCCCGCGACCGGTGACGGCGTTGATCACGCCGGCGGGCAGGCCGCTGTCGAGCAGCACGCGCAGAAACTCCAACGCCGCCAGCGGCGTTTCGGTCGACGGTTTGACCACCACCGTGCAGCCGGCGGCCAGCGCCGGGGCGATTTTCCAGCCGACCAACGAGACGGGATAATTCCAGGGAGCAATGGCGGCGCAGACGCCGACGGGTTCTTTAATGACCAGCCCGGTGGCGTTCGGCGCGCCGTAGGGCGCGATCTCGCCGCACAGGCGCGTGCCTTCGACGGCGAAGTATTCCAGCGTGGTCGCGCCGTCGGCGATTTCCTTGCGCGCATCGGCCAGCGGTTTGCCCATTTCGGCGGTAAGCAGACGGGCCATCGGTTCGATGTTCGCCCGCACGGCCGCGGCCGCTTGGTGCAGCAACCGCGCACGCTCGCCGGCCGGCATGACCGACCAGGAAGCGAACGCCTCGTGCGCGGTCCGCACAGCTTGATTCACCTCGTCGACGCCGCAGCGGGGCACACGACCGGCAAGGCTGCCGTCGCTCGGGCTATGAACATCGATCGTGCCGCCGGCGGTTTGGGTGAGGCGTTGATCGCCGATCAGGATCGGATAGGTTTTTGCGGCCGTTTCGCCAGACATCGCATACTCCTTGGCTGATTGAGAATCACACGTCGGGTTCATCGACGATCATCGGTATTCCGTCGGTCCCACGCACGATGCGGCGACCGAACCCCTTTTCTTTGATCGTTCCATAATCATGACCGGCGTTGGCCGGGTAAATCGCAAAGATGACCAGGTCGGCGTCGCCGGTGTTTACCGAGCGATGCGCCCAACCGGCGGGGCTGTAGTGCAGCGAGCCCGGTTTCATCGGTTCGACGACGACTTCGTACCCGTTGCGCATCAGCAGAAAACCTTCGCCGCGCAGGCAATAGTAGATTTCCGCCGCGCCGCCGTTGCGGTGATAGTGCCCCTTGGTCATGAAATATTCGTCGCCGATGTGGCCGGGTTTGATGACCGTCGAGCAGGGGATCATCTCGCCGTCTTTGGCCGGCACGTCCAGTTCGTAGACCTCGTAGAGAAGAAGATCCGGCTCAACCGTGGCGAGCGCGTCTTGCCGTTCGGCCAGATAATAGCCGCGCATGTCGCCCAGGCGCACCTGGCGATAGCGGTCGCAGGGCGTCATCGCACCGGTAAGCGGATCGAAAAAGGCGGCCAGCGGATGAGGCAATTTATCCATGACGAATCCTTTGCCGTGAATTTTCTCTTTTGGCGAATTGGTCCATTGGTCCAACCAGTGTGCCAATTTATACAAGGGAAGGGTGGGCTTGTCAATGAGCTATTCTGCCGGACGTTCCATATCATTGGTAATGACGGGTGTGGTATGGTGCGAAAACAACGATCCTGGAGGCGTGGGAGGACGGAATGAGAAGAAGTCGACTGATTCTCCTTTTTGTGATCTTTGGCCTGGCCACTGTCGCCGGGGCGAAGACGTATGTTCGTCCGGCAAAATGGGCGCAGCCGGTGACGGCGGACGGCGTGCCCAATCTACACAAGGTGTCCGACGTGTTGTATCGCAGCGCCCAACCGACGGCCACGGGCATGCGTTCGTTGCAGGGGATGGGAATTAAAACAGTTATTAATCTGCGGGTGTTTCATTCCGATTACGACGAGCTGGCCGGAACAACGCTACGCGGTGAGCACATCAGTTTTAAAACCTGGCATCCGGAAATGGAGGATGCCGTGAAATTTTTGCGCCTCGTCAATGATCCCCAGGCTCAACCGGTGTTGGTTCATTGCCGGTATGGCGCGGACCGCACCGGCATGATGGTCGCGATCTACCGCATTGCCGTGCAGGGATGGACCAAGGAAGAAGCGTTGCATGAGATGCTCGACGGGGAATTCGGATTTCACGGCGTTTGGTCGAATTTGAAACCGTGGGTGGATGGACTCGATATCGAGCGTCTGCGCCGTGAGGCGGGTTTGCCCGCCCAGCCGACACAAGCCGAATAACGTTGAATGAACGGCGCGAAAGTTGACCGGATCACTTGGTGATGCTACCGTTGATTTGTAACTAAAAATAGTATCAACAGGAATGCGGGGGAACACTTTTCTTGATTGCGCCCGGCTCGACCAACCGTGTGCTGCTTGTTGTTGTGTTCGTCGTGGTGTTATTGAATATCGTTCCTGCCTTACAATATTATCCATTAAGCGTTGTCATTGATGACGGCCCGATTGTCAATGACGACTTTCCGAAAAATCACTATTTCACCGAACTGTTCCGTCAGAATACGGAGTTTCCCGCATGGGGCGAGGCGTGGGATCCCAACTTCTTCGGTGGATATATTTCCAATCTGGGCAATGCCACTTGTCAACTTTTTTTGCTGATCACCCGGTTACTCCCGTTCGCGGATACCGACACAATAATCAAGGTCACGGTTTTTCTTTTGCTGTTGTTTCTCCCCGGGCTGTTCGCCTTCGCCGGCGCGCTGTTCACCAGGCGTCTCGGCGTGACGTTGGCGGCGGGAATCGGCGGAATGATTTTGTTCTATCGGCTGCAATATGCGTTGTTCTGGGTCGGCAATGCAACGTCCGTGTTTATGATGGCTTTGGCGATCGTCACCGGCGCCTGGCTATACAGAATGTTGGATCGGGAAAGGCTTGCATACGATACGGCGATTTTGTTTTTCTTGTGCGCCGTCGCCTTTTGGATTCATCCTCTGTTCCCGTTTTATTTTCTCCCTTTGTTTATCATCGTGATGATCGCCGGTCGCCGTTCCGTAACGCAACGCAGATTCCTGGCGATCGCTTTGGCCGGCGTCGGGGCGGTGGCGGTCAATTTGCCCTGGGTTATTCCGTTTGTTCTTTCGTATCGAAAGTTGAACTTGCAGAGGATCGTGGACAACACGCTGGATTTGTCGGTCAAGACCGGCCAGTCATTAAGTGTGCCACTGGGGATCATTTGGGCCGATGTTCTGCACGTTGTATTGCTGACGGCGGCGATCATCGGCGCCGTTTTGCTTGCCTATCGGAATCGAAAGCTTTTCATCGTATTGGCGGCAGCGGCCATCGGTTATCTGGCAATGGGGCCGCTCATTATTAAATTTGCGCCTTGGCTGTACCAAAGCCGATCCGTGTTGATGGTGGACAATCTGCTCATGCTTCTCGCCGTTGCGGGATTGTCGCTGCTTTTCGTTCGCGACGAGGGAATGCAAACGAAGTTCCCTCTTATCGGGCATAAGCGCTGGGCGGCAGTATCGATCGTCGGCGGGATATTGATTCTTGCCGGCGTCGGCGCCTTTCTGGCCGGATTGCCCATGACGGTCATTCGCCAGATCGTTCCGTTTTCCGCTACTCCGACAACCCAGCAAGCCGGTGTCATGAGATGGGTGGAAGACAATACGGACAATTCGGCGCGCATTCTTTTCGAAGATGTTTTTGCCGCCGGTTTGTTCGGTTATCGTTATGTTCTCCCGGTGCAAATGCGGGCGAATCGACAATTCATCGGCGGTCCGGCCAGCGACAACCAAGTGATTGCCAATAAAATCAATTTTTCGGTTGGGTACTTGGCCGATCGACCGATCGAAACTTTCTCGGATGACCAGATCGATGCGTTCCTCGAAAATTACAATATCGGTTGGGTATGCGCTTTCTCGCCAATCGCGATTGCCTATTTTAATGCGCGGCCCGATCGTTTCGTGCCCGACGGTTCAGCGGAGGCGTTTCATTTTTATCGCGTGCCGATGCACTCCGGATACTTCGCCAAAGGAAGCGGGCGGGTGGTTGCCGCCGCGGTCAACAAACTGGAATTGGTCGACCTGACGCCGGAAGAAGGCGAGGTCGTTCTTCGCTATCATTATGCCCGGGGGATGGTCACCGAACCGCCGGTCGAACTGGCGCGCTTCGCCGTGGATGGCGATCCGCAGGATTTTATCCGGCTGGTAAATCCGCCCGGGAACGTTATCATCAAATATCGGCCCGGCTCGATGGACACGGCAACGCTTGAACCGCCGAATTAACCGGCAATAGGCGAACTGATACTCGATGAAAAAAGCGGCCAAAAGAAAACTGCGCTACGCCGTCTATTCACTTTTTTTGTGCATGTGTTTTCTTTTCACGCTCGAGATCGGCGCCCGCGTAGTTCTCCATTTTCGCGGCATCGAAGTGGGGAAACTCCCGGACGGGGTGGTGGTCAGCGAAGCGACCTGGGCGCGCTCCTCATTGCGCCTGGGCTGGACCGGCAAACCCGGTTGGGACGGCACGCTTTATGGATCTCATGTTTCGTTGAACCGCCAAGGATTTCGCTCCGACGAATTGGCGGAACGATCCGACAATACGCTACGGATCTTGTTTTTAGGCGATTCACGCACCTTCGGTGTCGTCCTCGAACGTGAAAATACGTTTCCGGCGCTGGCTCAAGTGGAACTTTCATCGCTGGTCGGCGAGCGCAAGGTTGAAGCATTCAATGCCGGTATTCCGGGCTATTCCTCGTATCAAGGACTTCGCCTTGCTGAAAAATTGCTGCCGGAATTGCGGCCCGATGTCGCGGTTTTCGCCTTCGGCTTCAACGATCTTCGCCGGGCCAACCTGGGCGCCGATTCCTCGTCGATCATGGCGATCACCGGGGCGATGGGGTGGCTCAACGGAACGATCGGTCCGCTGATAAAAAAAAGCGCCTTGCTGACCCTGGCCTTTTTTCGCGAGGGCACGGCGGATTCAGTGCGGGCATGGGGCGAGCCGCGCGTATCACCGGAAGCATATCGGGCAAACATTGAGTCATTTGTTCGCATGGCGTTGGACGCAAAGGTCATTCCGATTGTTTTGCTTCTTCCACAAAATCCGCGTTTGCAGCGCGAAATCGAACAGGCGGACGCACTGCTCGCCAAGGGCGATGCGTTGTCGGCGTTCGCTTGTTATCGCGACGCGAGCGATGTGGTCGCGGCGGCCTGGATTCGACATTATGGAGCGCAACGGCTGCGTGAATCGGGCAATGAGCGACAGGCCCAAAAGTTGTTGGCGCTTCCGGTCATTCCCTTGGCGGCTCTGCACGGCGGATTGCTGGTCGCTTCCGACCGACCTTATCTGGAAGCTTCTTTGTTTGCCGGATTGGATCAACGAGCGATGGTTTTACGCATCGATGAGAAATTGAACGATGAGGAATTGTTCATTGACCTGGGACATCTGAACGCCGAAGGATGCCGTCGCGTGGCTCATCGCTTGACGGAGACGATTGTCGAGCGGATCAAAAGACAATGATCCATCGTTTCATTGATCGTCCATCGATGTGGGCAAGTTCAACGCCTTTTCCGGAATGATACGGAAACCGCCCGCACCGCTGGTGCAATACCATTCGCCGGTTTGCTCGTCGATCTGCACCCAACGCAAACGCGGACCCAGGTAAAGCCGGCCGATTTCGGTGAGCGTGCGCGAGTCGATCACATGCAGGATTCCCTTGAAGTAATTGCCGACCAACGCCAGCCCGCGTTGCCGGTCGAAATTGTGATTGCGTAAGCCCGGCTCAAGCTGCAACGATTTTTCCCAAGCCAAGGTGTCCAGATTCAAAATGCGCAGTTCTCCCGTGGCGGTGGAGCCCAGGAAGGCGCGGCGGTAGCGCGGATCGACCGTCGTGAAGTGAAAGCCGATGTCCCACGGCCAGCGGTAGGCGTTTTTGTGCGCCAATGTTTTCAGATCGTATGTATCCACCCGCCAACCGAAGAAAAAAGTGCTGCTGACCATCACCTGTTCGACGGGCGGATCGAACCACAGATCGTGAGTACGCGCATTGTCGGGGCAGGGAATCGTGGCAATCTGATTCAAGGTGGCGCGATCGAGAATCGACACGGCCGGCGCGAAATCGTAGGAAACAAAGAGGCGATCCTCCGTCGGGTCGTAATGCAAAAAATTCAGGTTGTGAATCGATTCCTTGAGTTTATACCGTTCAAGGACCTGGAACGGTTCAACGGAACAGCGCAGAATTTCATCCACGGTGCCGATGTAAAACAAGTTCGCGTCTTGCGGATCGAAAACGATGTTGTCGTTGCCGCGCCCGAAAATATCCAGCCGTTTGGTGGACGCGAGATTGCGCTCATCGATGCGCAGCAGATGCCGGCAGGGATTTTGTGGACCGCCGATGAACAACGATGATTCCGGCGCTCGCGCCAAGTACATCACCTGCGAGCACATACGCTCCGCGTTTGCCGGATCGCGATAATCGTAAATCGCCTCGATGCCCGGCTGCGCCAACACTTGGGCCACGTGCCCGGGAAAAATGAATTTGTAATTCACTCCGCCGCGCGGATAGATCATCAAGCTGAACAAAAAGAAGACGAGCGCCGCACTGGAAACGTGTTTGAGGCGATCGGCGCGACAGAGCCAAATCATGAACCAGGCGCCCAGGGGGATGGTCGCCAGACCGGCAACGAACAGCCAGCCGCCGACCGCCCGCGCGTCGAGCGAGGCAATCAATGCGGCAAGTACGAAACCGATGACCAAAATGATCGGGCGAAACCGGCGACCGAAAATCGGGATCAACAACGACAAAGAGATTATCAGCGAGATCAGGAAGTAGGTTGGATCCATCCATCGCGCCAGGTAGCCGAAAACCACATGAAACGTGAGCAGTACAAGGTAATAGGGAATCAACAAAGCGATGTGCAGCCAGCGAGGGGCGCGCTGATTGAGCCACAAAACGCCGACGAAAAGCGCGAGAAACGCCGCCCCGACCAATAGCGGCGACCGCCCGTCGTTGACCACCAATTGCGCCAACAACGGTGTCCAGCCGACGAAATAAACGGCGACAATACCGACAAACCACCCCGGACCTTGCCAGTGAATCGCTTGACGCAGGGTCTGCAAGCGGGGGGTCATCGCGTCTCCGGTAAGTGGTTGGTGCAACGATTAGACATGATCTGCCGAGGACTGTCCAGCGACCGAATGATGCGCCGGCCGATTATTTCGGCGATCTCATTCCGATAGAAAGCAACATCCGGCGCAAATGGGAAAGGGACGATTGCCGGTCATCCGGCGACGAAACTCCCGAAAGCCGGGGCTGTTCCAGGCGGTCGGCAGCGAAACTTTTTGCAGATCGATCCCCTGTGGATTGAGGCACTGGAAGGCGACGCCGTGCGGGTCGATCATGAGGTGCGTCCAGGGATTGTAGCAGTGGTAATCCCCGGTGCGGTCAATGTCGGCGTAGTGGCGCAAATAGGCGTCGGTGGACAAAGCGGGCAGAAAACCGATGCGGTTTTGCATTGCCGGCGGCAGCGTTTTTATCGCCTGCAACGAGGCGGCCAATTCGTTTTGTTTGGCAAAGGACAATTTGCGCGGCGCTTGCTTGCGGTAATCGCGCAGCTCTTCGATGCGCGCCGTGTCGGTCGGATCGATGTTCATGAAGCAAGCGAGGTTGAACAAGAACATCATTTGAAACGTGAGCGTGTCGGGATAGGAATCGTTCACCGCTTCCACGAACAGCGGCAGATGGGCGGCCGTTTCCTCGCGGATCAGCACTTTCAGATCAATATGCAATCCTCGCTTTTGCCGGCGTTTCCGTTCTTGATCCAGCCGCGCCAATACCTCGTTTTTTCGGGCGACAATCCGATGCACTTCATCCGCGTCGCGCAATGGTTCGTTTACCGAAACGCCGATCTGCAGCAATCCTTTGCCGCCCGTACGCTTCGCGCCGCAAGCGACCAATTCGTGCACGGTGTTTTCGTCGAGCGTCGTTCCATTGGTGACCAGGGTTACCCGGTGACTAGCGGTCGCTTCGCGCAGAAGATCGAAAAATTGCGGATGGCAAAACACCTCGCCGCCGGTGAGGTTGATCGTCGAGCGGGAAGGGATCTGGTCGAAGATCCTCCGCCATTGCCCGACGGTGAGCGTGGCGACGGATTGTTTGTTCCAATCGTGTTCGACGAAACAAAACGGGCAGGCGAGGTTGCACTCGTAGGTAATGATGCAACTGACCACCGGCGGAAACGGCGCCCAACCGCTCGCCGAGGTCTTCGCCAGCAAACGCCCGTAATGAGTCATCAGGCGATTGTAGAGGCGGCGGTAATTCATGGCCGCACCGCATGGTGAGCGTGACGTTGCATCAGGGATTCTCCGGCAACATGGTCGGCGAAAAAGTGCGCGCAAGCGCCTCTTCACGCGTTAATTCGCCGAAGCGATACGGATTGGTGAAATTGTTCGCCCATTGGTTTTCATGAGCGGCGATGGCCTCCAGTACCGCGGCATTTTCCAATCCGGGCGTGCCCCGGCGCAAATACAAAATGCCATCCGCGAAAGACTCGACGCGAAATTCCCCATTGGTCAGCATGGTCCGGGCATAGGCCAGCAATTGCGGTTTGCTCATGGTCGTGCTGTAAGCGAAAAGGTCCATCAGGATGTATTGAGTGGCGGCATCCGGAAGCGTTGTCGGATAAATTTCCCGTGCGCGCGGCCGTTGCCAGTTGCGTTCGGCGAAGCTCGATTGGATCAGCCCCGCTTCGTGCATCGGCAAAGCGGCCAGCGACTCGTGCGCCGACCGTGCATGGGAAGTCATGCGATAATAATCATAATTGAACGATCGCGTCAGCGGTACCGGCCCCAATTCCGGCGTCGCGAAAAACCAATGAATGGCGAAGAACCCGCCGATCAACACGGCGGCCAAAACGCCTCTCATGCGATCGGTTTTTATCCACGTTGTCAGCCGTTTGAGTCCGTAAACCGACGCGACGAAAAACACGGCCAACAAAAACGTGTCGTTCGGATGAAGGAAGGGAACGAGGAAATTTCCCGGCGACAACACCGCCTGGACCAGCGGCATGGCGGCGAAGCTCTGTGAACTGATGACGATGTACAGTACGTTGATCGTCAACGGAACCAACGTCAGCGGCGCCAACAAGGGCAGCAGCAGAAATTGAAAGACCATTGTCAGATTGGCGTAGGATTGCGGCTGCGTGAAAACCGCGATCATTCGCCGAGAATACTGCGAGAACGCGCCCCCGGCCTGCCGATCGAAGTCGGCCATGTGCGCCACGTCGGCGTTGGGCGAGACGCCGCTGACAAGGCGAAAAATGAGAATGCCGGTCAGCAACAAGCCCAGGACAAGAATGCTGCGCTTCATCAGCGCTTTGCCGAGCGCTTTTTGGTCGCGCGACCAAAGCAAGGCGCCCCAGAGTATGAAAATCGGAATGCCGTCGATGCGCAGCAGACAGCCGATGACCGCGACTATCAAACCCAGGCGTTGCCTACCGCTGTCAAAGCAATAGACGGCGAGCAAAAAGCAAAGCACCCACAGCGACTCGATGCGCAACAGCGCAATCGTCATGATGTCGAGCGTGGGATTGAGCGTGTAGCCCACGACCATGGCCAAGGGCAGGGCGATGCCGGGCAAGTGCCGGCGGGCGATCAGGTAAAGCACGGGGATCGCCAAAGTGAATCCCAACAGATGCGTGACGAAAATAACGAAAATCGATCTGGTGAGCGCGTATATCGGCACCATTAAAATATGAAAAGCCGAATAGAAGTAGGCGTACAGCGCCGGTGGATATTCGTAGGGAACTCGCTGAAGCAGCGCTTCGTAAAAACGAGCCGTTTTGGCGAAATCGAGAAGGAACGGATCGTAGTTGTTCCATTTGGCGCGCAGCAGAACGGCGGCGACGACGCCGAAAGCGATGGTGATCAATCCGACCAGAATCGCTCCGATCAGTCGCGTTGCGCGCTTCTCTGAATTTTGGGTGCTCTCCATCGTCGCTTCAAACGCCCCGCCGATTTATTGATCTTTACCAGGATATGATTTTTTTCAGGAAAAACCAAACTAGGTAAGGGAACTGTCGGAACGAATGCGGCAGCTTGAACAGTAGGCGGAACAGCCGTCCCGGGCGAAAATAGAAATAGGGAATCGCCGTTTTGCAAAGGCGATTGATCCGGCGTAGCGGCACCGGACTGAGGTTGAGTTCCGACTCCCAGAAGGAGAAAAAATTTTCGCCTTCCGGCACGGGCAAGCCCTTTTCTCTCGCCTCCTCATACAGCCGCGTGCCCTGGAAAGGCACCGCGCGATAAAGACCGAAAGTGTCCAGCTTCGAGGTGGTGGCGTACCGAATGGTGGTTCGCATTTCCTGCTCGGTTTCATCCGGCAAGCCCAGGATCAAATTGCCGTGCACGGAAATGCCGTGACGACGGGCGAGGGCGATGACCTCCCGCGTTCGCTCCAGGTTCAGCCGTTTGCCCATTTCGCGTTGCAGGCGCGGCGAAGCGGTTTCAATGGCCACCATGATGCGATAGACGCCGGCGCGCGCCAGCAACTCGATTTGACGGTCGGTCGCCAGGTCGGCGCGAAAACCGATGGGAATGGTGATGCCGATGTTCCAGCGGCGCTCGATGATGCCTTCGCAGATCGCCTCCACCCGCTCAGTGCTGAAGTTGAACAAATCGTCGATGATCATGAAGTCGCGCAGGCCGTATTCGTCATGCAGTTGTGCGAACATCGAGAGCACATAGTCCGCCGAATGCATCCGAGGCACTCCGCCCATCGAACGGTGGCACCAGGCGCAATGATATGGACAACCGCGCGCCGTTTCCACATTGACGTAGCGGTGATGTTTGTAAATCAAGCCGATTCGCTGAAAGCGACCGTAAGCGTCAAAATCGACCAGGTCCCACGCGGGAAACGGGAAACGATCCAAGTCGGTTTCAAAGGCGCGTTCGGCACAACGATGCACTTCGCCGTTGCGACGAAACGCCAGACCGGGAATCGCTTGGGGATCGCCGTCGGTCTCGATGGCGGTGAGCAACTCGCCCAGGGTGTGTTCGCCTTCGCCGATGACGACGTAATCGATGTGCGGATTCGCTGCCGCTTCGCGCCAGTAGGTGGTGGCGTGAATGCCGCCGGCGATGATCTTGGTCGCCGGGAGTTCTTCTTTGATGGCGGCGGCCAGGCGGTACATCGCGGGCGCGTCGACGCCATGCGCGCTGATGCCGACCACATCGGGATGAAACGATTGGCAGACCTGCAGCGGTCGCACGAAATTTTTCCAATCCAAACGCATGTCGTACAGCGCGACTTGATCGTTACGTTCCCGGCGCAGCACGGCGGCCAGGCGCGCCAGGGCCAGCGGTTGCGCGCGCTCCACGTGTGTGTAATGAACGGCCGCTTGGATGAATTGCACGCGCACCGCCGCCTCCTTCAATACACCAACGCGCGCCGCACCCAATGCAACGCGAGCCGCGGCAGCAGATGGCGGCGATTGGGCAGGGCGCGAACGATGTTCCACAACCGTTTCGGCGACAAATAAAAACGACGATAGGCGCTGCGCCGAATGGCGGACAGCGTCTTGTCCGGCATCGGCGAGGCGTTGATTTTATCGGATTTGTGATATTCCAAATCGCTCGGATCGGCTTGCAGCAGAACGCCGGATTCGCGCAGCAGATTGGCCATCATCGTTCCTTCGTAGGGAATGACGCGGTAGAACGCGGCAGTGTGCAGCGCCGAGGCGACCGCCCAATTTACCGTGGCGCGCGCCTCCTCCTCGCTTTCGGTGGGAAAGCCGAGCATGAACGAACCGTGCACCATCACTCCCTGTCGGCGCGTATACTCGATGATGTGGCGCAGTTTCTCCAGGTTGTTGTTTTTGCGGATCAGCTTCTGCAGCCGTGGGCTGGCCGTTTCCACCGCATACATGCAGCGATACATGCCCGCTCGCTTCAATAGGCGTACGGTCTCTTCTTGCATGATGTCGCCGCGCAAACCGATGGGAAAACTCAACCGAATGTTGAGCTTCTCGGCGATGATCAATTCGGCGATCCGATTGCAGCGCTCGGCGGAGAGGTTGAACATGTCGTCCATGATGATGAACTCGCCGACGTCGTATTTGGCGCGTAATTCGATCATCTCCTCAACAACGTTTTCCGCGCTGCGTGGCCGCCAGCGATCACCGTGTATTTTATGACAATAACCGCAATGGTACGGGCAGCCGCGACTGGTGATGATTGCCGCATAACGCGGATGGGCGTAGATGATTCCGCAACGGGGAATACGATGGTAAGCCGGCAGGTCGATCAAATCGTAGGCCGGAAATGAAAATTGATCGAGCTCGGTTTCGAAAGGCAATTGGGGATTTTCGCGCACATCGCCGTTGTCGCGGTACATCAGGTTCGGCACGTCGGTGATTTCCCGCCGGCCGCGCAGATGCTCGATGAACGCCCCGAAGGCATGCTCTCCCTCGCCGCGAATCAAATAATCGTAGGCCGGCTCCGCAAAAATCTTGGCCGGTGTGTTGGTCGCATGCACGCCGCCAACGATCAGCGGAATCGACGGAAAGCGCTCCTTGCAACGGCGAGCGACCTCGTTCATGACCGCCATGTCCAGCGCCATGCCGCTGATGCCGATCAAATCGGGGCCGAATTTTTCGATTGCCGCCAGAACCGGTTCGGTGTTGCGCACTTTCAATTGCATGTCGAAAATTCCCACCCGGCAGGCGAAACGCTCGCGCAGATGGGCAGCCAGATACATGATTCCCAGCGGCATGCTCCGCTCGGTTTCCGGGGAAAAAATCGATGCCTGGATCAAAAAAACGTTCACCGGTTCCACGCCTATCAATAATTCAAGCGATTGTAACACACTTTAAAAACGGGGAGCATTGTTCAATTCGCAGCCGACGCACAGGCCCGTCAATTGGCCTGTTTTGATTTGGCGGCGGATGCCTTGCAGCGGCGGACTGTTGAAGATTTCTCCGGCGTTGCGGTTGCCGAGCGTGCCCAAGTGAAACAGCCCCGGATGGGCGCAGCAAGGAAAGAAGTTGCCGTCAGCCAATAGCGTGAGGTTGGTCCAGGGAAAGGCGCAGGCGGCGTTGCGTTTGCGGTACGTGTCGAAACGATATCGCTTGTCGCGCGGCAGCCATGAGGAATCGGGCAACAAGGCGGTCGGTTTCAGGTCGAAATAATCGACACCCAATTTGCGGGCCAGCGCACCGATGGCCGGCAGTTCGGGTTCGTTGACCGCGGTCACCAATACCTGAATGCCGATGTGCGTGTCGGCTTTCGTTTGTTGCTTGCGGTCGAACAAATATTGAAGATTGTCGTTCAGCAGAGCAAAATCGCCGCCGGGCTTCATTCGCCGATAGGTCGCCTCGTTGGCTCCGTCAACCGCGACGGTCAGCAGATCCAGACCGCTGTCGAGTAGACGATCGATCGTCTCGTGTTGCGGCATCTGCAGGTTGGTCGAGACGTACGTGGCCGCGCCGGCGCGGTGTGCGTATTCGATCATTTCCGGCAATGCCGGATTGAGCGTCGGCTCGCCGAACATCTGGAATCCGACCAGCAAGCAGGTTGAGGCGAAGGGCGCAAAGCCGGCCGCGAACGTCTCCGGCGACAAATCGACGGGCGGCAGCGGCGGTTTTTGGCTGCGCCAGCAATAAGGGCAACCCAACGTGCAGCGTGTTGTCGGGTCGGCGCGAAACAGGTAGGGCAGGTGGCGCACCTCGACTTCGCGCCGGCGATAGGAAAGCTCCGCGCGCAACAGATTGTCGATCTTGCGGGCCGTGCCGTAACGGCGGAGAAGGTCGAACGAGCGCAACAAGCGTTTGATCGTCAGCGATGAATAGCGAGGCAGTTTATCCATGGCGACGCTCGATCAATTTCTGCGAACGGCGAATTAACCATTGCTGCAACGGCGCGGGCAGAACCGAGACGATGCCGCCACCGCCCGGCGGATGATTGAAATCGACGCAGCGCAAATCCGCCACCGATGCGCCGACCGTCTCGATCGCTTCCGCCGGTTGCCGCCACGCCGTTTCTTGCATCGCAACGCGCAAGGTGACGACCTTCTCCGGCGGCATGCCGATCAGATCGGCCAGCACGAAGTCGACGGCCACCGCCGACGTGCCCAGCACGATCGCCCCGACGTGTCGCGGTTTGCCGAAGCGCGGCCCGTGCCCGTCGGACGCCACGATCGCATCCACGACGTACAAGTTGGGCGCAATGAGTTCGTCGAGATCCAGCAGCATGCGCGCGAAATCGTCGGGAACCGGAAAGCGTAAATGCAACCGTTTGCGAATCCCGCCGCCGTGCACCAGCCCGTAGTTGTTTTTCACCGCGCCCGACATGCCCATTAAATTGTGCGCCTTGAGCTTGGGCAACGAAATGACGGCCGAGACGTCGTTCAACAATCGCGACACAAGAAGGCCGTCGATGACGCGGCCGTTGTCGACCGAACGGAACGCGGTATCCTTCAGCGAAACCGCGCGGGCGTTTTTCCCCGGCAACGCGGAAAGCATGCCGGTGCGCCGGTAGGTCAGGCGCGAGAATCCGAACACGGGATTGTCGCCCACCAGCACCTGCGCGCCGCACTCGTTGAGTAGGGAAATCATCGCGCCGATCATCGCCGGGTGCGTGCTTAAAGCGCTTTCCGGTTTGACGGCGGCGAATAAGTTCGGTTTGACGAGCAGGCGTTTTCCGTCGCCGAGAAACTGTTCCACTCCGCCGAGCAGATCCAATCCTTGGCGCAATGCCTGCGTGACTTCGGCGGCGGAGTAAGAAGAACATGGGACGATCGCCACTCGATGCTTCATCGGCGTGGGCTTCCCGGGCCGCCGTTGCGCGCGAAGGGGTAGCGCAACAGAAGAAAGGTGGGGAACCGTCGCCGGATAAACCGCAATATCGTTTGCGCAACGATCGTTCCCGCAATTTCAAATTGACGCCGCACGTAGCCGGGAAGAAATTTCATCCGCAGCAACGAGCGCCAGCGCGCGGAATCCAAATAAAACGCGCGATACAGCCGGTTCGTCCAACGGTCGATCTCCGGTAAGGTCAGTTCGGTTTCCCGGCAACGAAATTCATCCGGGGTCGGGTAGCGGCCGTAGTGGATTTCCCGCCAGATGTCTTTGTTGAGCAGTTTGGAGTTGTATTCCCAGATTTCCGAATGCAGCGTCGGCACGGTCAATAAAAACTGAGCGAAGTCCAGCGGCAGCTCGCGGACGAAATCCAGTGTGTTTTGCAGGCTGCGGTGGGACTCGCCGGGGATGCCGACCATGAAGTAGCCGAACGCCATGATGCCGTGCCGGCGGATAAGCTCGATCGCCGGCTTGATCTGCTCGGGGGTTATCTTGCGATGTATCTTGGCCATCAACTCCGGATCGCCGGTTTCGATGCCGATGCTGATGCGCACGCAACCGGAGGCGGCAAGCAGTGCGAGCATCTCCTCGTCCAGCAAATCGGGGCGGGTGCGGATCGTGTAGGAAACGTCGAGTCCGCGTTCCACGATGCCCCGGCAGATGTCGAGCACCCACTGGCGCTTGATGGTGAAGGTCGGATCGAGAAAAGTGATCTCGCGAATGCCGTACCGTTGCACGCACTCCTGAATTTCATCCAGCACATTCGATGCGCTGCGCGCGATAAAGGGCACGACGCGGTCCTGGCAATAGGCGCAATCGAAGGGGCAGCCCAGACTCGCGAACATCGTGGTAAACGGCCGGCGGTAGGTCAGGTTGGTCGTATACAGGCGATTATCGACCAGGTCGCGCGCGGGAAACGGCAGGTCGTCCATGTCGGCCAACGGCGCTTCCGGACCGGTGTCGATCACCTTTGCGTTGCGACGAAAACGCACGCCGCCGACATCGTTCGGTTCCCGGCCGTCGGCGATCCGGCGCACCAGCGGCGCCAAGGAGGTGAAGCCCTTACCGGTGAGCGCATAGTCGATTTCCGGGTGCGACATCGTCTCGTCGGCATAGGCGCTGGGAAAATGACCGCGCACGATCAAGGGAACATCGAACGCGTTGTTGATGGTTATCATATCCAATATATTTCGATAGGAATTGTAGACGTTAATGTTGCCGACCAGCAATTCCGGCGCGAAGGGACGCATCCGGGCGATCACCGATTCGCTTTCGAGATTCTCGCCTTCCGCGTCGATGAACGCGACCTCGTGCCCGTCCCGGCGCAACAGCGACGCCAGGTACATCATGCCCAAAGGTGGGTAGCGGGTCATGAACTGCGAATACAGGCCCAAAGGAAAAATGCCCAGGGAAAAATTCACCTGAAACAGCGGCGGGCGAACAAGCAAAACGCGCATCGGGCGTCCTTTATGCAAAATAAATCGTTACTCGCCTCATACTGACATGAAAGATCGGCCGATCTCAAGCAGCCCTTCGGCGGTGCTCAGCATGGCGACGGCGGCTGATCGCGGAAAAACGAGTTGTACAGGCAAAAGGGAATGTAGCCGTGGCGCGTCAGATACACCTGGTGACAGTTGGCGGAGGCGTCCAGGTCGAAGGCGGCGTTGTCGTAAAATTTCTCGATGTTGACCGGCAGGATGCCGCTGTCGTATTCGCCGCGATCGAAGCGCCATAGCTGTTGCGCCTGCCCGACGAGCCGGAAAAATCCGCGCCATTGCGCCGTGGAAAATCCGGGCGGCAACAGGCGGTTGATCGGCAGCACGGTCTCGCCGTCGAGCCGGACGATAAAGGGCGCGATGCAAGCGCGATTGCGAAACACCGGATTGCGCGTCAGGCCGAAGAGCAGGGCGAACAGCCGCTTGAATTGCACAAGGTCGCGGCGGGTGAGCGATCCACCCGAGCTATTTTCAAGCGCGCGCACGACGTCGGCAAGGTCGGTGCTTTCGTTTTTTTCATGCGGATTGCGACCGACTTGAGTGTGCGGATAAAACGACACGCGGCGCACATTGGGCGTTTTCAGCGCAAAGTGCAGAATATCGATCAACTCGTGGTCGTTCACGCCGGCCATGACCATCACCGCGAAATGCACGTTGATGTCGAATTCGGCGAGCAGTTGAATGACCTGCAATTTGTGCTCGATCAGATCCTCGCCGCGAAAACGGAGCGAGGTCGCCGGTGAAAATCCGTCGAACTGCAAAATGACCCATTGCAGGCCCGCCTGGCGCAGGCGCGCGACCAGCGCACGGTCGAGCAGCCCTTTTCCGTTGGAATTCAGGCGCGGTGTAAAACCGCGTTTGGCGATACCGGCGATGATTTGATCGATGTCCTCGCGCAGCAGCGATTCACCGCCGACCAGGGAAATATTGGGACGAAAGCCGCGGCCGGTTAGCGGCGGCAGCATGCCCATGATTTCCTCGATAGTCGGTTCGTCGAGCGGCGAGCCGGCGTCGGAAAAACAGTCGGGACAACGAAGGTTGCAGCGCTTGGTGACGTCGATCGCGCAGGTCGTGACCAGCGGCGAATACGGTGACCACTCGCGATGAAAACCATCCACGGGCACGCCCGGCGCATTGGCGTGGCGCCGCCGCAGTTGCCAAAACAGCGAAGCATCCTTGGCCATCAGCTTTTCCCAGGGACCGTGGTGCGGACAGGCGGCGCATAGATAGACGCGTCCATTGCGCTCGAACAAATCAGCGAGAAGAATTTCGCCGCATTGCGGACAACGGGTATGGGTGGCAATCGATTTCATCGTGTCATTAAAGAGAGGATTGCCGAGCGAAGTCAAACCGGCGCGCACTCAATAGGAAATACGCACGACGTGGTCGAAGATCCATTTTTCCAGCGGCAGTTCCATCCGCCGGTGAAACACGCGCCAGCGGGCGAGGGGCTGGAAAAGGCGCAGTAGAAATTTGGTCCACGGCTTGTTGCGAAAATCGAGAATCTTGTCGTCGATGAACAGCGTATAGAAATACAGACGGCCGTAAAATTTGCGCTGGCGTTTACTGAGCCAGGGGCTGATCGGACGACTCCAACTGACTTCCTCCAATTCCTGCATCGTGGGCAGGCGATAGCCCTTTTCTTCCATTTTCCGGTAAAGGCAAGTGCCGGGGTACGGCGTGTACACATAGAACGGCGAGAAAACGGTGCGTGGAATTTCGCGTTTCAAGCGACGGACGAAATGCAGCGTGTAATCGAGTTCCGTCGGCGTTTCGCCTTCGAAACCGACCAGGATGTTCCCCCAAATACGCACGCCGCGCCGGTTGAGGCGATGACAAACGGAGAGGATTTCCTCGGCCGTTTGCTTTTTGTTGATTTCTTCCTGCAGGCGTGGGGCCAGCGTTTCGATGCCGATGTCGACCTGCGCCAGCCCGCTACGCACGATCAAATCGAGGTCGCTGTCGGGCATGCGCAGAAAGTCGCGAATCGAACCGCTGGCGGTGAAGGGCAAAACCAATTCGGCGGCGATCTTCTTTTCCGCCAGTTCCACGTTGCGGCGCGGATCGATGAAAAAATTGTCGTCCTGCACGGCCAGGTAGCCCACGTCGGGAAACGTCCGCTTCAACTGACGAATGCGTTCCAGCGTCCAGTCGGCGTCGCCCGCGTGCCAGCTCTTTTGGCTTTCATGACTGTGATAGCAATAGTGGCATTGGTAGGGGCAGCCACGCGATGTTTCAATGGTCGAGGTCTTCAACCCCCATTTATCGAACAGGTAGGCATGGGCCAGCAGGTGATACGGCAGGGCGGGCATGCGGTTCAGATCGACCGTCTCCGCCGCCGGGGTTTGGCAATAGGCGCCGCTTCGCGGATCGCGAAACGCCAGGCCGGGGATATCCCGCCAGGGCGTGTGATCGCGCAGGGCGCGAGCGAGATGAAGGAACGACCATTCGCCTTCGCCGATCACCAAGATGTCGGCGCGGCCGGCCTCGATCAGGAATTGGGGGAACATGCTGGCGTGTTTGCCGCCCCAGACGATCGGCGCATCGGTGATCTGCCGTAGCCGCGCGACGATTTTATTGGCGCTGCCGATCTCCGGGCCGGTCAGCCCGGTGACGCCGATGCACAGGAACGATTCGCGCCGCCAACGTTCGATGTGCGCGTCGGTCAACGCTTCCTGACGCTGGTCGAAAATCTCCACCGGAAATTCACCGGCCACCAGGTTCACGGCGCACAGCAGCGACAACGGCAGCGCCGGACGGCTCTTGGCACTGTCCAATCCCAGGGTCGCGGCCTGGATCAGCAGAATTTTCGCATCGGTGGTTTTACTGTGCATCTCAAAACGGCGCCTCAAATGTGGCCTTCATTAATATCACAGACGGACCGGCAGAGAAAAACGGCTGCAAGCGCACGCTGACGGCGACAATTTATTTCGTGTAAGATAAACGACAACCGATGCGGGAGCGACGTGACCGTGGCCGATGTTCTGCTGATCCAAACCCCGAACGTCATCGGCACTTTCTTCAACCTGACGGGCAAGGAGGTGCCGCTGTCGCTGTGTTATCTCGCTGCGTATTTGCGCGAGCAGGGGCACAATCCGGCGATTTGCGACCTTGACTTGGAGCGGAATCCGCAGGAGGCGCTCCGGCAGGCGTTGCGAAATCATCGGCCGCAATTGGTGGGATTCAGCTCCTATACGCCCAATGTTGAGTTGGCGGCGATGTATGCCGCGATGGTCAAACGCGATCTTCCGTCGGCGGCGATCGTGCTGGGCGGATTTCACGCGTCGGCGCTGCCGGAACAAACCCTACGCGAGTTTTCCGTATTCGATTATGTTGTGGCCGGCGAAGGCGAACAGACGCTCGTCGAGTTGGCGGAAGCGCAGCGGAACAAGGGCGATCTTGCTTCGATCCGCGGATTGACGTTTCGCCGGGAAGACACGGTATGCCGCAATGAGCCGCGTCCGTTGATCGAGGATCTGGATTCCCTTCCGTTTCCCGCCCGCGATCTGGTGCCGCTGGCGCGCTACGTGCCCGATCCCGGCAACTATTGGCAACTGCCGTCCACCGGCATTCTGTATTCGCGCGGCTGTCCGTATCATTGCGCGTTTTGCTCCAAGTCGGTGTTCAACGATCGCATTCGCTACCGACGCGACGAATACTTCATCGCCGAGGTCAATCATTGCATCGACCGGCACGGCATCCACGATTTTCGCCTGGAGGACGAAGCGCCGACCATCAACATCAAACGCATGCAGTCGTTGTGCGAGGCCATCCTCGCCAACGGGCGGACGATCACCTGGAACTGTTATTCGCGCGTGGATACGATCGACGAACCGACCATGCGCCTGATGCGGCGGGCCGGTTGCCATCACATCACCTATGGCATCGAATCGGCACTGCCGGCCACGCTGGCGCGCATCGACAAAAAGCTGGATCCGGCGAAGGCGGCGGAAACGGTGCGGCTGACCAAACAGGTGGGCATCGAGTGCAAGGCGAATTTCATCATCGGTTTCCCCTGGGAAACGGCCGAGGACATGCGCGAAGTCGTGCGCTACGCCAAGCGGATATCGCCGGACCTGGTCACCTTCAACCTGTTCAAACCGTTACCCGGCAGTCAACTGTACGATGAATTGCACGCGGCCAATCGGCTGCGGCATGAGCGTTGGCAGGACTATTTCACGACCAGCGAAAAGCTGCTTTTTCAGGCCGATTATTCCGAAGACGAGGCGTTGCGCATTTTGAGAAACGCGGTGTTCGGTTTTTATTTTCGCCCGCGCTTCATCGCGCAACGGTTCCGGCGTTTGCTGGCGCATCCGGGGCGGGAATTGAAATTGACGTGGCGGGGATTGTCCGTCTTGCTGCGTGAATTGTTGCTCAGTCGGAAGAAGCCGACGCCTCCCGCCGCAGGGCGAATATCGAACCGCTGACCGGCTCCATACGCATTTCGTAATGTTCATCCAGCCATTGCGTAAAGCTATCCGCTTCGTAATACAGCTTCGCCAGCGAGC
The DNA here is from genome assembly GCA_036725605.1 of bacterium. Classification (GTDB taxonomy): domain Bacteria; phylum Lernaellota; class Lernaellaia; order Lernaellales; family Lernaellaceae; genus CALBTQ01. The sequence continues at coordinate 155,436 of DAIMDW010000003.1, read as the reverse complement.
CTTCGAGCAGAATCACAGCCGGTGTACGTGTCGAAAACAAACGAATGAAATGAGCCGCCTGGTCGGGATCGGCCGGTTGGTAGGTGGGGTCGAAATGTTGCACCAACGCGGTTAACTCCTTGTCCTTCGGCAACTCCGTGGAACGATAATAGGCGCTGATCACGTTGCCGTGATGCTCGGGCACGGGCAAACGGCGCAACGGCGGATTGAGCCAGTCGGTGAAAACGACATCCTGCGGCTCTGAGTGCGCGACCAGAAAATCCATTTGCGCCCGGCGCTGTTTATTGGTGCGCGCATTGAAGGGATCCATCAAGGTTTCATCGTTGGCGTGCAGATATTCGCGAACGTCTTGCGTGCTTAGCGAGGGAAAACTCCATTGAACATAACTTGGACGCCACAACTCAGCCGGGGGTTTATTAAGATGGTAATAGTAGTTATGCCCAAGCATAACCATAAAAACAACGACAAATAGGGTGGATCCTATATAGCCGAAGTCTTCCGATTTTGTTTTAACAAACGTGCAAAGAAAGCCCAGGATCGATCCAAAAACGACCAGATAGAGGTAATGCTGCTCAAAATTCGGTTTGTGTAAAAAAATCCACAACAAGTTGATGTCGATAAGAATGAGCAAAAGTTTTTGCCACGCGGGAAATGTTTGACGACTTACCAAAAGCCGCCAGTGCGCCCACAGCCAACCGCCAATGGGAAGAAACCACCAAGCTGGATCGCCGAAAACATTTTCAAAAAAAATGTACCAGGAATCGGTCTGCGTATTGGCCAGATACAGTCTGGTCAGCGACATCATGTCCAACTGCGATTTGACGGCCTCCAGCGCCGCGCCGCCAAACAGCAACGGATATTGCGCGAGAAAGGTAAGCGCTGCGGTCAGGGAAAAGCCGAGAAAATGTCGCCCACGAATTTTCCATTCTGCCGGCTCGCTGAAAACCAACAGCCACAGCGCCATGCCCGCGACGATCGGGACGGCCAACAAGTGGAACGCGCAAGCCAGGCCGCCGACGAAACCTCCCATAATAAAGAACGCATTCCGCCGCTTGCCGGCGGTTACAAGCAACATGGAAAGAACGACTAAGAACAAAGCGGGCGTGTCATGTCGCAGGTGTACGGTACGCTCCAGAAAAAACGAAAAATTGTTGAGATACGCGATCGTCAGCAATGAAATGACGGGCGCCATATACTTACGCAAGAAAAGGTGAAGCACGACCGCAAACAGCGCCATGTTGAGCCAGGAAAAAAGGCGGCCGATCATAATCATGTCCGCCGTGGCCAGGTTGCCGCCCGCCAAGGGTTTGAGCAGCGCGTACAACAACGCCGGATGGGGAACGATGAAATCAAAATACGGCTGCAGACCGTGGGCCATATTCCAGGAGCAACCGAGGTTGAACAGTTCGTCGGGATTGAAGGGCAGGTGCGAAATCAAATACAAACGGAAAGCATAGACCAACGCGAGAAAAACGAGGACAACCGCCCCGGCGATCCGCTTATTAAGTTTATTGTTCGGCTGCCCGGTCAAATCGCTATGCCTCATGCCGGTTCGTTTCGCTCACAATATCATTTCCGATGAAAATCCGACAATAAGGAAAGAGCAAGGCAACAGGAAGTTCGAATGCCCGATAAGAATTTACTCGGCCGATCCTTAACGCTACTATGCGCCGGCGTCTTGCAAATGCGGTAAGAAAGGAACGCCCGACCACAATGGCACGTGTACTGTTGATCAATCCCGGAATGGATGTCGCCGCGGCCTTCGGCGAGTACCGTTCGTTGATGGAGCCGATGCCCTGTGTCGGGGTGGCCTACCTTGCCGCCGCGGCCCGTCAGTACGGTCATGAAGTTCGCGTGCTGGACAATTTTGTCGAGAATCTGCCGACCGCCGAAATTGCGCGGTTGACGCGCGAGTGGGACGCACAGGTTATCGGCTTGTCCATGCTGACGCCCTCGGCGCACTCCACGACCGAGTTGGGGCGCGCGTTGCGCCGGCAAACCGGCGCGAAGGTTGTCTACGGCAACCTGCATGCCGCGCTGTTTGCCGACGAGGTGCTCAACGACGATGCCGGCGATGCGGTTGTACACGGCGAGGGCGAGCACTCGTTTCCGCTGCTGGCCGAAGCGCTGGCGGACGACCGTCTGCCGACCGAAATCCCGGGCCTGAGTTTGTTCGACGGTAAGAATGTCATCCATACCGGCCCGCCGCAGGTGATTGAGGATCTCGATGCGCTGCCGTGGCCGGCGTGGGATATGTTGCCGCATCGAAGCTACACGTTTTTGCCCTTCGTGACGGTGGCCAAGCCGTGTTTGTCGTTGCTGTCTTCGCGTGGCTGCCCCTTTTCCTGCCGTTTTTGCGCGCTGGGGTATCAGGGCAATCGTGTGCGGACGCGCTCGGCGGAAAACATCGCGGCGGAGATCGATTGGCTCGTGCGCGATTACGGCATTCGCCACGTGGGCTTTGTCGATCCGATCTTCCCCCTGAACAAAAAAATCGGTCTGGCGGTTTGTGAGGCCATTCGCGCCCGCAACATTCCTCACCAATGGTGGTGGACGAGCGAAACGCGTGTCGATGTGATCGATGAGGAAATCTGCCGCGCCATGCGGGCGGCGCGCTGCAAGCGTATTTTGTTCGGTGTCGAGAGCGGCGTCAACGAATTGCTCACCGGTGTGGGTAAGAATTTCACCACCGACGATGCGCGGCGCGCGGTACGGGTGGCGCGGGCGGCGGGACTGGAAATCAGCGCCTTCTTCATGCTCGGCCTGCCGGGGGAGACGGCGGAGATGACCCGTCGGACGATCGAATTCGCGCGCGAGCTGGATATCGATTTCGCCAAGTTCGGTCTGACCGTGCCGCTGCCGGGATCGGCGCTGTACGACGAAATGGTCGAGCAGGGGCGCATCGAGCGGCACGAATGGGACAAGTTCACCACGTTCAATCCCGACCCGGATTCGCTGGCTTATATCCCCGAAGGCATGACCGGCGCGCAGTTGCAGCGTCTGCATCGGCGGGCCACCTGGCGTTTTTATGCGCGCCCAAAAATGTTTTTCCGCCAATTGTTCGTCACCCGCAGCATCGGTCTCAAACAGATGTTCAACGGTGCACGCATTCTGCTTAAACAGTGGTGGACGAAACGCCTGTAGAACTTCGACCTTCCTCGTGAAGTCTTATGATAACGTGTAATAGACACTAATAATATCTATTAATAATGCGTTTTGACTCTTGGCGTGAGAGGGATTAGCATAACGCGATTTTGTATCCGCGAACGAGAGGACCATGATTGAACAACTCGATTACGAAGCGGTAGGGCTTATCTCCGGGCTGGAGGTTCACCAGCAGCTTTTAACGAAGGAAAAGCTGTTTTGTCGTTGTCCCTCCGGTTTGTATACCAAAACGCACGACGGCGAGGTGTTGCGCCACATGCGGCCGACGCTCAGCGAGCTGGGCGAATACGACGGCACGGCGCTGATGGAGTTCAAGACCAAAAAAGAGATTCTCTATCTGCTCAACCGGCTCAACGTCTGCACTTATGAGATGGACGATACACCGCCGTTCCTCATCAATCCCGAGGCGATCGACATTGCCATTCGCCTGTGCCTGATGATGAACATGGACATCATCGACGAGGTGCACATCGCGCGCAAACAGTATCTGGACGGCAGTATCCCGACCGGGTTCCAGCGCACGGCGATCATCGGCGTCAACGGTTTCTTACCTTTTAAAGGACGCCGGCTGAACGTGACGCATCTTTCCATCGAGGAAGATTCGTGCCGCGAGGTGCGCGACGAGGGGCACCAGATCGTTTTCCGCACCGACCGTCTCGGCGTGCCGCTGACCGAAACCGTGACCGGTGCGGATCTGCGTACACCCGCCGAAGTGCGCGACGCGATTTTGCTCATCGGGCAGGTGGCGCGCTCGACGAAACTGGTGCGCACGGGCATCGGTGCGGCGCGCCAGGATATCAACGTCAGCGTGCGCGGCGGCAGCCGGGTGGAAATCAAGGGCGTGCCGCGCGCTCCCTATGCCGTCAAACTGGTGCACAACGAGGCGATTCGGCAGATCAACCTGCTCCGCCTGCGCGACACGTTGCACGAACGCGGTTTGGATGCGCCGGACAAGATTCAAATGAATTTCACCGACGTCAGCAACATTCTGGCCGGCGTCGAAATCGATTACATGCAAAAGGCGTTGGCGGCCGGCGGGCGCATCTACGGCGCTTGCATCAAGGGCGTGCACGATCTGGCGCTGCATCCGACGCAACCGGGCGTGACGTTCCTCGATGAGCTGTCCGGACGCATTCGCGTCATCGCCTGCCTCGATCAACCGCCGATCGTGATCGGCAGCAATCGCTTGCCGGAATTCCCGCGCATCCACCGCACGGTCGAACGGTTGCGGCGACGCTTGCAGGTTACCGAGAACGACGATTTCTTCCTCGTATGGGGGCCGGAAACCGATTGTCGCACCGCCGTCGAGGAAATCCGCCTACGCTTCGGCGACGCCACGCTGGGCGTGCCCAAGGAAACGCGCCAGGCGCTGATCGGCGGCTTCACGACCTTCGAGCGCATTCTACCCGGTCCGGATCGTATGTACCCGGACACCGATCTGCCGCCCACGCGCATCGATCCCGAGCGCATCGAGACGGCGCGCGCACAGTTGCCGGTCGCGCCGTGGGAGCGCGAAGAACGTTATCGCGAATGGCGGGTGCCGCCGCAGACCATTCATTATTTGATTCGATCCGGCGCGGCGGAGATCGTCGACGAGGTGGTTGAGAAGACCGGCGTCGACGGCCTGCTGGCCGCGGTGGAAATTGGGCAACGCGCCAAGGCGCTCAGCCGCAACGACGTGCCGGTGCGCAACCTGCGTCCCGAGCGGTGGGTGGAAATATTCGATCTGTATACCGACGGTCGCATCGGCGTCGAATCGATTCGCACGCTGGCCGCGCGCCTGGCCCGGGAGGGGGGGATGTCGCTGTCCGAAGCCTGTGCGGCTGAGGGGATCGATCCGGCGAGCGAAGAGCAGTGGCACGGCGCGGTCGACTCGTTGCTGACGCGCATGGCCGACGTCGTCGAAGCGGGCGTGGATGAGAAAGCGTTGCGCTACCTCGCCGGTCAGGCCGTGTACATGCTCAACGGCAAAGCGGCGGCCAAGGATGTCGTGACTTACATCAAAGAGCGGCTCGAGGAGGGCAACCTATGACCACGGCGGCTGTCGAACGCGATGACATGTTCCAGGGATATCGCGGCCAGGCGAAAGAAACACTGGCGCGCTTCAACGTCGGCGTGTGGTCCGAGGTGGCCATTACCAACGACGAGGATTCGACCTTCGAGGGCGTCATTCTGCCGCGCAACGAAACCTGCGACGATTGGCACATCGTGGTGAAGCTGTTCAACGGCTACAACATCGGCGTGGCCGTGCAGCGGATCGTCGCGATCCGCGAAACCGGCTATCGCAAAGCGGTCTACAAGATTCCCGAGAAGGATTTTCCCTTCGACAAGGGTAAGAAGAACGTTACGCTGCTCGGCACCGGCGGCACGATCGCCAGCCGGCTGGATTATCGCACCGGCGCGGTGATTCCGGCGTTTACGCCCGGCGAGTTGTACGGCGCGGTGCCCGAACTGGCCGACATCGCGAACCTGAAAACGCACAAGTTGTTCGGCGTGTTCAGCGAGAACATGGGACCGATGCAGTACAAGGCGCTGGCCGAGGCGATCGGCCAGGAAATCGAGAAGGGCGTGGACGGCATCGTGATCGGGCACGGCACCGACACCATGCATCACACCGGCGCGATCCTCAGTTTCATGGTTCGCAACTCGCCCGTGCCGATCGTGCTGGTCGGCAGCCAGCGCAGTTCGGATCGCCCGTCGTCGGACGCGGCGCTCAATCTGATCAACGCCGTGCGCTCGGCCGCCGAATGCGACATCGCCGAGGTGATGCTGTGTATGTTCGGTCCGACCTCGGACAAATACGACTTGCTGCATCGCGGCACCCGCTGCCGGAAAATGCATTCCAGCTACCGTTCGACGTTCCGCTCGATCGGCGCGGTGCCGTTGGCCACCGTGCATCCGGAACTGAACGGGCAGACCAGTCACTTCAATTATCTGACCAGTAACTTCCTGAGACGCGACAAAAGCCGCGTGCCGATCATCACCCCGACCTTCGAGGAAAAGGTTACCATCCAGTACTACTACCCCAACTTCAATCCGGACATCATCGATTCGCTGGCCGACCTGGGCTATCGCGGTTTGGTGATCGCCGGCACCGGATTGGGGCACGTCAACAAGCCGTTGTATCCGGCGTTGCGGCGCGTGGTGGAAAAGGGCATGACCGTGGTCATGACCGTGCAGACGCTGTGGGGCTACGCGCAGATGTACGTCTACGACACCGGGCGCGACCTGCTGGATCTGGGTGTTATTCCGCTGGACAACATGCTGCCGGAAACGGCGTACATGAAGTTGTGCTGGGTGCTGGGTCAGACCGACGATCCGCAGGAAATTCGCCGCTTGATGCTCACATCGATCAACAACGAAATCACCCCGCGCGAGCCGCATAACGGGTATTTGATCATGCAGGGCGGGTTGCCCGAGGTCGAGGAGTTCGTTCTGCGGCATCTGAAATAGCGGTTACGGCGTTTTCGTTTTTGCGCTGAATATCGCCTGCAATACCTGGTGCAATCTGGCGGTAAAGTTGGCGCGATCCTTCTTGCCCGCCGGCGGCGGCCCGCCGCCGATTTCGCCCATCAAGCGCAGATGATTCATCAACTCGCGCATGGCCAGCGCGTTGCCGATCGAATCGACCGTGAATTCGCCGCCGCGCATATCCAGCACGCGCGCGCCTTTTTTCAAACAGCGATCGGCGAGGGGAATGTCGGCGGTCACGACCACATCGTCCGCCGTTGCGTGTTCGGCGATCCAATCGTCGGCGGCGTCCGGCTCGCGTCCGACGACCACCAGGCGGATGCGATCGTCGGACGGCACGTTCATCCGGGCGTTGCTGACCACGTGCACGGTTAGACCGTATTTGGCGGCGGCGCGGTAGATTTCATTTTTCACCGGGCAGGCGTCGGCATCGATGAAGATAGCGGTCATGCTTTTTCCTTCGCCCGCATGCGACACATCACCATTTCTGGAAGGAATGCTCGATGAAGCCGTTGATGTTTTCGAACTCGACGATCGTACCGTCGTCCAGCGTCATCCGGCCGCTGAATGTGCCGTACATTTTATCGATCAGCATGCCCAGGCCGCTGGTCATGATGCCGGCTTTTTGATGATAGAACGGCGTGAGCGTGGCGCGCAGCAGATCGCCGTCGCTGGTCACTTCCCAGGGCTGCATCAGGTTGTTGGGATCGTAATCGAAATAGACGTGAAACAGTTTGTGCACCTTGCCGTGGTATTTCTGAATGTTCGAGGTGCCCCGGGAATCGTCCGACCAACCGTCGCCGATGTTGATCCCGACGATGTCGCCGTCTACGATGCCCGCGGCGAAGCCCCAGTGCCATTCGTGCGAGTGCGGCCAGACGCCGCGTCCCCAGTCGAGCACCGCATACGAATTTTCCGGATGGAAGGTGTAGGTTTGGCCGCCGATCGTGACCTCGCCGGAGGCGGACATGCCGATGGTTTTGTTCTCGAGGAAAAAGTAGCCCGCTTCGTTGAAGGGCGCGGCGGCGATGACATTTTCGTCATTCGCCGGCTGGGTCAAGGTGATGTCGCAGCTCATCGGCACGGCCAGCAGGGTTTTATCGACCTGCGCGGTGAGCGTGCGCACGCCTTCGTTATAGGAGATGTCGAACAACGCGTGCCGCGATTCGTAATGCGTCGTTTCCATCGGCGTGAGCGGGATGCCGCCGTGGCTGCCCAGCAGCAGGTCGACGCCGCTGGTGATCGTGCCGGCGTTGAAATCGATGAGTTCGTAACTGATGAACGTCGCGTATTGAATGTCGGCGATGTTGAAGGCGAAGGCGAAGTCCGGGGCGATGATCGTGTAATGATCCCACACCTTGACGCGCCATTTCAGATAATCGGGGATGTACTCGGGATTGTATTGAATCAACGGCGTGCGCGCCCAACCGCGTCCGTGCAATGAACCGTCGGGATCCAGCAGCAATGTCGGTTCGGTGATTTCCACCTGCGGATCGACGAAGTCGTCGTCGGCGCTATCGTCGTCATCGTCAGTCGACGAATCGTCGTCGTCAGTCGCGTCATCGTCGGTGGATGGACAATCCGTTTCGCAATCGCAGTCATCCTCTTCGTCGCAGGCGAGGGGTAACCAGCAAAACAGAACCAACAACAACACTATCCAGAAAATCGGTTTCATTTTCCTATTCCTCTGCGGGTGGATCAGCATCCGCACCCATTGTCATTATCGTCGTCATCGTCGTTGGTTGAATTATTGTCGTCATCCGACGAATCGTCGTCGTCGACGCTGTCGTCGTCTGTATCATCGTCGATCGTGTCATCATCGATCGTGTCGTCGTCGATCGTGTCGTCGTCGCTGGTATCGTCGTCGACGGTGTCGTCGTCCGGCGGCGTGTACGGCTCGACGGCGGCGACGTTGCTGATGCGCGAAACATTGCCCGCATCGTCACGTGCGCACAACGCGACCGCGTTCATCGCGCCGGACAGCAGCAACGAAATTTCGGCGCCGGCGCTTTGATTCAGCGGTTGGTATTCGATTCCCGTTGCTGCGTTGAAGGTTTCCCAATCGCTGAGGTCGGCCGCATCGGCGGCGTAACGAATATCGACCGTCTGCGGTCGACCGCACCACCAATCGTCGCCGGGCAGCGTGAAGGTGATGCGCACCGAGCCTTGATCGTTGTCCTGCGCCGTCAGGTCGGTTACGCGTCCGGGCGGCAGAACGTCGTTTCCGTAGTAACCGCTGTTGTGCTCGTCGTGATGGAAGCGCGGCCAGTCGGAATTCATCGCGCCGTCCGGACAAACGTCGCCCACGCTTTCCCAGGCATACAGGTACCCTTCGCGCGTATGCGCCACGACTTCCACCTTGCCGTCGGCATCCACGTCACCGACGGCGGGCGAGGCCAGCGTCCATTTCTGCGTGTACTTGGGCCAGCCTTCCACTTCGGAGCCGTTGCCTTTTTGCGCATGCACCAACAAGTCGCCGGTGCCCGAAACGATTTCCCGTTCGCCGTCGGCGTCCAGGTCGGCCGACACCGAGTTGAGCATCAGCGGGATGTCGCCGAACAAGCCGCGGAATTTTTTCCGATACGGACTGTCGAGCGTGTGGCCGACGACCATGGTCTTGAGCAGCTTGACGCCTTCGCTGGAGAACTGGAGCACGCCGACCGTCGGCAGCAAAAAGAGCGGCTCCTCGTCCGGCGCGATGGCCGAGAGAGTCGGTGAACCGGCCGTATTGATCGACGCGGCGTTGGTGATGTCCTCCATCAATATCGTGTCGTTGGCGTAATGGAGAATAACCGGCGTCCACAACGTGGTGCCCAGGGCGATCACCGTGTCGCCGTCGCGCGTGTACACGGCGGGCGAGCCGCTGACGCCGCCGATGATATTGAAATAGGGCAGCACGTTCGACGCGTGTTTGGGTTTCTCCGGCCAGTTCGGCAGGAACGGACCGCCGTCGTGATCCATGCCGTCGTGGTAGATGGCGTAGATGCGGCCGGTCAGCAAATTCCCATCGTTGGGGCACTCCTCGTTGGTCGCCACCAACACCGACGAATACGTGCTGATGTGCGGATCCTCGTGATGCGGATCGAGGATGCCCACCGCCGGCGTACCGAAAATGGCGTTGGGGATCGTGTTGCCGGTGCATTCTTTCTCGGGCGCGACCAGTCCTTCGTCGGCGCGCACCAGCACCGGCCAGCCGGAAAGCGGGGCAACGGCGCCGGGCGCTTTTGCCGGTTTCCAAACGTACACTTTCTGATCGACTGAACCGATGACGATTTCCAGTATACCGTCCAGATCGAGATCGGCCAGCACCGGCGAAGACATGAAACCGTTGCCCAGACCGTAGCCGAGCACCGTGGACGGATCGGGCTCGTCGGCGGCGACCGGGAAACCGGGCAACAGCCATTCTCCGTCGGGCACGGCCAGCGGATCGATCGCGTAAACAAAGCCGCCGAGCGTGGCGACAACGATCTCCGGCGTCGAGTCGCCGAACAGATCGCCCACGGCCACCGAGGCGAAAATGCCGAAGTGCGCCGGTCGGCTGCCGCCGGTCAGATCCAACGGAAAGCCGGGCATGTCGCGATACTCGCCGCTTTGCGCATCGTATTTGAGCACGACCAACCGGCCGGCCCCGGTGCCGAAGATGATTTCCAACCGATGGTCGGCGTCGCCGTCCAGGTCGTAAAGCAGCGGTGAGGATTCGCCGGAAGCGCCGATGTACACGGGGAAGCCCGGCATCAGACCGTTGTCGGGGTTGTCGTCGGTGTGCACGCTGATGGACTTGCGCATTTCGCCGATCACCGGTTCGTCGTCGCCGGCCAGGTAAAAAGCCTGCACGCGCAGGGTGACGTCGAACGCAAAATACCCATCGACCGGGCGCGAGGCCCATTCGGCGGAGAAGTAATCGTCCAACGGGATGGACGTGATCACGCCCTCGATCGCCTCATAGGCATCACCGCTATCGACTTCGACGAACTCATCCTCCAGCGGCTCGTTTCCTTTGGCGACCTGTACCGACCAATGGAAGGGCGTCGTGCGCGCGCTGATGCGGCCGACAACATCGACGTACGGTTCGTTTTGCGGATCGAAGGTGGTCCACCATTCCGGCGCCGTGATGCGCACGACCGGCGGAATTTTCGGTTCCAGACCGAAATCCGGATCGCCCAGCGCGGCCAACGCGCGGCCCATGTCCGGCCGGCCGTAGCCGAAATGCACGTCGTATCCTTCCTGGCATTCCCGGCCTAGCTGGATGATGGAAAAGCAGCGTTCGCTGATGTCATAAGCGGTCATGGTCATGATTTGCTTGGCTTCGTCGGCTTCCAGGTCGATGCCGCGTTGATGGGCGTAGGCGAACAGCAGCGCGAAAAAGCCCGACGAGGTGGCGACGGTTTCGGACGTGCACACCGAACCGGAGGGAAGCGAGAGCACGGTGTGTGAACCGAAACCGGTGCACCAGGCTTCGGTGAAGGCGTAGTCCTCGCCGTTGACGCCCGAGGGAAACTGAATCGGCGACATGGGCAGAATCGATTTGACGGCCATCGCGTCTTCGCCGGCGTAGGGCATCCAATGATGAAAGCTCATTTCGTCGTTGGTCACGCCGAGGCTGATCGCGCCATCGTCGTAGGCGTCGATGAATGCTTGGTGCATGTCACGCGACCAGGTGAAATTCGCGCCGGCGTGGCTGAGCACCGACGCACCCATGAGGTTGGCGTAATCGGCCGCCTGACTCAGCGCACCGAATTCGGAGAACAAGCCGGACGAAATGCGGATCGGCAGCACCAGGCATTCGGGGCAGGCGCCGACGTAATAGCCGCCGCCGTTTTCGTAGCGGGCGACCGCCACGTCCACTTGCCAATGTCCATGGATGCCCAAGGGCAACGAGTTGCTGCCAAGCGCTTCATTGACGTCGCGCAGAAAATCCCACCCGGCAATGTCGTCGACAAAGCCGTTGCCGTCGTCGTCGAATCCGTCGGAAAAGGTCGCAATGAGCTGAGCCGCATTGCGCGTTCCCGGCGTGCCGATGCGCGTGTCGTTTTGGTAATCGTCGACATCGAAGCGGCCATCGCCGTTGCAGTCGTATTCCTCGCACGTTTCGCCGTTGACCTCGGGCAGCGGCAATTCGCCGGCGTTGATGAAGATATTCTTGCGAAATTCGCCGTCGCTGTAATTGAGCAAGCCCGTATCGATTACCGCGATGATGACCTCCGGGCTGCCGGTGGAGTATTTCCAGGCTTCGGTCGCGTTCATGCCCGGCACCTGCCAGGGCTCGGCGTCGTCCTCCGGCGCGAAGGGATTGAATCCCAGAAACACCGACGCCGTGTTGAATGTATTGGTCAGCGACGGCGGGTTGAGCGGATCGATATTCGGCCAGCGATGATCCCGGGCAATGTTGGCGACGAAAATACCGTTGTAGGGCAGGTCGCCGTCAAACGGTTCGCCCGTGGCGCTGAGCAACGAAGCGCCGATTGTCAGCCGATACCGACGGCCGAAGGGCCAGAGCGTGTCGGGCGTAAAAACGACGGTGTCGTTTTCCACATTGGTTGTCGCCAGGCTCAGGACGCCGGAAATTTCCTTGTCGTGGCCGAGTGGCGCGATCGCAAACGAATCTTCATCGAGCGTTTCCGGATCGATGGACGTTTCGAAAACCACAGTCAACGGAGTTTCGGTACGAACCAGATGCGTGCCGAAATTGGGGGTCATCGAAAGGATGTCGAATGCCGACGCACCGGTGGGTATGATGAGCAGCAATGACAGAAAAATAAACGGCAACCGGAATTTCATTCCACCTCTCCGCTAAGACCTTTATGCGTTCGTCGAGCGCTCGACGACGGCGTAGATGAAAAGTTCTTGTGGACGGAGAGACGGTCCCAACACCAACCGGCTCCCCCACGGCGGTCGCAAAAAAATACAATAACCTGCATAAAAAGAAAAGCCCCGGAATTCGGCAAAGCCTTGTAAACGGAAAGGTTCGGATGCTATTAAACGGTGCACGCCACGGGGCCGAAATTGCTCCGTCCACTGGAGGAAAACATGCATCACATCATTGATACTCTGCTGCTGCTCGCGTTGCCGGCTTCCGGGAAATCCGAAGTGCGGCGTTATTTGGCATTGCTGGATGACGAAACGCGGCAACGTGATTTATGCATCGGTAAAACGGCTCAACTCGACGATTTCCCCTATGTGCATCTGATGGGACGACTCAGTGCGCTTCTGCGCGAGGAAGGGCTGGGCGATTACTTTTTCGCCGGCGCCGACCAACCGTGGGCCGATCAGCGCGAGTGGCTGACGCTCATCGAAATGTTGAACGAGGATTATGCCGATCTGCTGGCGCATCGGCGGTTGCAGCCGCCGCACGCCGGCGGTTGGATGCTCGAGCGCATCGAGGCCGCTTCGCGCAAGGCCGGATTCCCGGCGCGTCTGGCCGCTTTGCCGGAGGACGTGTGGGAGCGGGTGGCCGAGGCGATCGATGCGGAAGCGGCGGCCTTGTTGGCCGAACTCAATCAAACGTTCCAAACGCCGGAGGACGGCCGCACGGTGGTGATCGAATTCGCCCGCGGCGGTCCGGAAGGCTCGGCCATGCCGATTCCGTATCCGCAGGGCTACCTGCATTCGCTGGCGCAGTTGAGCCCGGAGATTCTTTCGCGTTCGGCGATTCTGTACGTGTGGGTTACGCCGGAAGAGTCGCGGCGGAAAAACCGCGAGCGCGCCAATCCGGACGATCCCGGTTCCGTTCTGCACCACGGCGTGCCCGAGGTGGTGATGCGCAACGAATACGGTTGCGATGATATGGATTATCTGGAGATGGATCATCCGGGCGTCGTGCGCATCCAGGCGCATGGGCGAACCTGGGATATTCCCATCGCGCGTTTCGACAACCGGGACGACAAGACGACTTTCCTGCGTGCCGACAAAGCCGAATGGCCGCCGGAAAAGCTGGCGGCGCTGCAGGCGATGTTCACCGCCGCGATGCAGGCGCTGCCCGGATTGCGCCCCGAGTAAGCTATGCCCGCGCGGCGAGCACCTCGGCGTACAGGGCGCGAACCTTGTTCGTCATAATTGTATTGGTGAAGTTGGCGCGCACGCGTTCGTAACCGGCTTTTCCCGCCGCTTGCGCCGCGTCGTCGTCGCTCAGATAGGCGAGCACGGCTTCGGCCATGGCTTGCGCATCGCCCGGCGGCGCCAGTCTGCCGGTCACGCCATCCTCGACGATATCCGGAATGCCGCCGGCGTCGGTCGCCACCAGGGGCAGGGCGGCGGCCATTGCCTCGATGGCGACGCGGCCCATCGCTTCGACCGGCCCTTGCGCGGGATCGGCAAAGCAGGAAGCGTGAACGACCAGATCGAAGGCGGCCAACAATTGGTTGATGTTATCCCGCTGCCCGAGAAAAACGACGTTATCCTCCAACCCGTACTCGCGGGTCAGGTTGCGACAGTGAGTTTCGTAATCCGCTTCGCCGGTTCCGACCAGCGCCAAGATCGCCCGCGGCAGCGTTTGCTTGACGATCGACCAGGCTTCGATGGCGACGTGCTGCCCCTTCCAAAAACACAGACGCCCCAGCAGGCAGGCGATTTTCGCATCGCGCGGCAGGTGCAGCGAATCGCGCAGAGCCGGATCCTTCTTCGCCGGAAACGCATTTTCGTCGATGCCGTTGGCGATGACCACGATTTTGTCCGCCGGCAATGTGCTTTGCCGCAGCATGTTTTCGCGTTCCGCTCGGCTGACGCAGATGTACCGATCGCTTTGGGCGGCGAGGCGGATTTCGCTGCGCCCGTAGAGGCGAATTTCCCGCCCGTGCATGACCACGGGCAGCCGATGCCGGCGTGCGAAGGCGATCAACGGCGCGGCGAAAATGTTGAGTTGATTGATGTGCAGCAAATCCGGCGCGAATTCCTTTAGAAGTTTATGCAGCGTCGGCGCCAGACGCTTTCCCAAACGGCGCATGGCCAGCCATTGGCTGAAAAGCGGGATGCGATCGTCTTTCAGCCCGGACGTCGGATCGTACAGATTGTGGAAGTTGTCCCAATTCACCCGCGCCAGGTGAATCGCTTCGTCGAGCAGGCCCGAAAAAAGTTCGGGTCGCGAGGCAAGCAATACGACCTGATCGCCACCGCGCACCAATCCGTTCAGCAGGGCGGCACCGCTGTGAACCGAACCGCCCATCGCGGGCGTGGTGTCGTACATCAAAAGTTTCATGGACACTCGGTTAGGGTTTTCCAAAATTCGCTAACCAGTAAGGCAAAAGCGGATAAGAACTGTCAAGCGGATTATCGGATGGACGAAGCCCGTCACTTCTTCCGAAATGACGGGCTCGATGAACGATCGCTTTAGTACGAAACGATTTCTTTGAGTTCCAGCAGGAAGCCGAAAATGAAGTCGCCTTCCATTTTCACCAATCCCAGGTCGCTGTGCACGTACAGCGTTGCGGAAACCGTGCGGTCCACATAGGTGTGCGCGAAATCCTCGGAGATGACGACATCCACGGCGCGGCAATGTTCGACCGTGCCGTAAGGAACCGTAACCGTCGCGTCCAAATCGGTGGTTGTGGATTCGATCTCCATGGTCACGGGCACCTCGCCGTACGTCGGGTCGGACCATTCGCCGTCGGCCTCGCTGGTTTGCGGATCATCCGCGACGTCGGAGAAATAGATGATGATCGGGTCGTCCATCACGAACGAACCGTCGGGCTCCCCCGCTTTCTTTTCGTCGGTCCAGTACATGTTGGCGCCTTTAAAGCCCAGTTCGTCGACGGTGGTCATGTCGAACCAGGCCTCCACGCCGATTGCGTCGGTGGCATCCAGATCGCCGAATTCGAATTTCGTGTAGGTGCCGCCCTGATACGAGTCGTCGCCGATCACCGTGGCGGGAAATTCGAAGGTCAGCAAGGTCCATTCGGTGGTGCTGTAGATCATCGTGAGCCCCGGCGTCGGCGGCCACCAGGCGTCATCGTCATCGTCATCATCGCCGGTGTCGTCGTCTCCGGTATCGTCATCGTCGTCGTCGCCTGTGTCGTCGTCATCGCCTGTGTCGTTGTCGTCGTCGTCATCATCGTCGGATGCATCGTTGTTGTCGTCGTTATCGTCGTCATCGTCGCCGCATGAGCAACCGATCGCCGATACCGCCGAGACAAGCATGATGAGCAAAATGAAAATTAATAAAGTTTTGTTCTTCATTTTCTCCTCCCGTTATTTTTTTGTGCCGTTGGAAACGGCGATGGAAATGGTGTCGAATTCCTGCAAGTTTTCTTTTCTGTTTCAAAAATTGCGTACCTCGGTTTGAATGTCAACATGAAATGCCTTTGTGGCGCAGGCGCATCGTCAAAGGCTTCTTCCTTTGGCATAATGCGATCAAACCGCAGATCGTGAGGAGGCGATGAAGCGCGACGCTTGGGTGAATCTTCTATGTGAAGCCGTGACGCAACTCGAATCGTGGGAAGCGCAATGGCCGGAACATCAGTGCGAAACGGTTTCCGATGAAATGATCGCCGCCATGCATGAGCTGGCCGACCGTTTGCGCGACAATTATCCGTTCTTCCATCCGCGCTATGCCGGCCAGATGCTCAAACCACCGCACCCGGCGGCCTGGGCGGCCTATGCGTTGACGATGCTCATCAATCCCAACAACCACGCGCTCGACGGCGGACCGGGCACGGCAAAGTTGGAGACCGAGGCCGTTGCGCAATTGGCGGTGATGCTTGGTTTTCCCACCGCGCCCGCCGGCTATCTCGGGCATCTGACCAGCAGTGGGACAATCGCCAATCTGGAAGCGTTGTGGATCGCGCGCGAATCGCATCCGGGAAAGAAAATCGCCTTTGGCGCCAACGCGCATTACACGCATGAGCGCATGTGTCGCGTGCTGGGCGTCGAGGGCGTGACATTGCCGATCGATGAACGCGGCCGGTTGTCGGTCGATGCGCTGGCCCGACGTTTGGCCGCCGGTGATATCGGTACCGTGGTGGTGACGTTGGGCACGACCGGCCTGGGCGCGATCGATCCGTTGGACAAGATCATTCCGATAGCCCGTCGTTATGGTGCGCGCGTTCATGTCGATGCGGCCTACGGGGGATTTTTTGCGCTGCTGGCCCAACGCACGCCGCCGGCGATCGACGCCGCGCCTTTCCGGGTTATCGCTCAGGCCGACAGCGTGGTGCTCGATCCGCACAAGCACGGATTGCAGCCCTATGGTTGCGGGTGCGTGATTTTTGCCGACCCGGCTGTCGGACGCTTTTATCGTCACGAAAGCCCGTACACCTATTTCACTTCCGGCGATTTGCACCTGGGCGAGATTTCGCTCGAATGCTCGCGGGCTGGAGCGGCGGCCGCCGCATTGTGGACGACCCTGCGCGCCGTTCCGTTGTTGCCGCATGCCGGCTTGGGGGAGATGCTGGCGGCCGGTCGTCGCGCCACGGTGGCTTGGGCGGAGGCGATCGAGCAAAGCGAAGTGCTGCACCTGGTATGCGAACCGGAAACCGACATTCTCTGTTTTGCGCCGTTTCCGCCGGGAGGTACGGTGACGACCTCGCAAATCAGCGGCTGGAGCGAGCGGTTGTTTGCGCGTGCAATGGAACCGGGCGAGCATAATGTTTATCTGGCCAAGTACAAAATGGAACGCGCCATGTTGGCGGTGCGTTGGCCGCAGGTGCAATGGGATGAACAGTACGTGACCGTGTTGCGTAGCGTGGTCATGAAGCCTGAACATGAACCATGGTGGCCGCGTTTGCACCGGGCGGTGACGGCCCTGGCCGAGGAAATCCTTGTTGAAGGAGGAAACAACAATGAAATGGCATGACGACGACAGCTTTTGGCAAAATTTTGCCCCGACCATGTTCACCTCCGAACAATGGGAGAGCGCGGAAATTGAAATTACGCAGGTTCTCACGTTGGCCGATATTGCCGAGCCGTGCGACGTGCTGGATTTATGTTGCGGTCCCGGCCGTCATTCGCTGGCCTTGGCCGAACGTGGTTTTCGCGTGACCGGCGTCGATCGTATGACGGCGTTTCTGGATGAAGCCCGCGAACGCGCCGCCGCGGCCGGCGTCGAACTGCGCCTGGTGCAGGAAGACATGCGCCGTTTCGTCGAAGAAAATTCCTTCGATCTGACGTTGAGTCTCTTCACTTCGTTCAGCTACTTCGCCGATCCGGCGGAGGACCGGCAGGTGTTGGCAAACGTGTTACGCAGCCTGCGCCCGGGCGGAAAATTCATCATCGAGATGATGAGCAAGGAAGTGCTGGCGCACATTTTCCGCGAACGCGATTGGCGCGAAACCGACGATGGTCTGATCGTGGTCGAGCATCGTGAAGTCATGCAGGATTGGGGGTGGATTCGCAGCAAGTGGATTCTGCTCAAAGGCAACGAGCGGTACGAAACCATCGTGGAGCATCGTCTCTATTCGGCGGTGGAACTCAAGACGCTCTTGTTGGATGTGGGCTTTGGCGCCGTCAAAGTATTCGGCAATCTGGACGGCGGTCCATATAACCACAACGCGCAACGCCTGGTGATCGTCGCGACGAAGTGATCAGCTTTCTTGTGCGGCAGCTTCCGCCGGCGGTGTCTACTCCGGAGCCGGATTGCATTCCTTGATCATCTTGTTCAAATCGTCACGCCAGTTCTGCCAGAACGATTGGTAGAGGCGTTGGTATTCTTCCCGGTTGGCTTTTGCTTGCTCGCACTTTCCGGCGGTAATCAGGGTGTCGATAACGTAGTAGGCGGCGTTGTCATTGAGGTTCGTCGGCCCGAATTTGCCTTGGCGGATTTGTTCGAACACATCGAGAGCTTCATCCAACTGTTGTGCTTTGCGATACGACCAGGCGACGCACCACGCCGTGGAAATACGCCAGGGAAAATCCTCTTGCGCCATAAGCGGCAATCCCAATTCGATTGCCTTGGTGTAATCCTTGTTTTTATAGGCGCGTTTCGTTTTGCGATAAGGTTCGGCGGCGTCGATGCGGTCACTGAGCATTTGCAGCAAATGTCCCTTGCATTTGGCCTTGACCGTTTTCCAGGAATCGCCGGTGACGGACTCGACCGTCGCTTTCCACCGTTTGCCGCGATACATCCGGCGGACGATTTCCAGATACTTTTGTTCGCCGTATTCATGTTGCAGGCAATAGCCGAAGGTGACTTCACGGAAATACTTGAAATTCGATTTGTCCTCGATAATCTCTTTGACGCTCATTTTCGGCCAACCACGATTAAGGTTGCTGGTCAGGTATTCATCTATCTGATCGGCTCCGAAATAGGCGATGCCTTCGTTCAATATGTCCGGACGACTTATCATTTCACGAAATGAACAATGTTTTTCGAATGACGCATGGATCATCTCGTGCACGACGATTTTTTCCGTCGAATGGTTGCCGTACAAAATCGGGATGGCAAACAAAGTGATTCCCTGACGACGATGATTGTAACTGTCGATCATGACGCTTTGCCCCAGGCGATTGGCCTGCGGGGCGTGGTCGTAAATGGCGACGAGCAAGGGATCAAACAGTTTGCGCAGCTTTTCGTCGTCGAACAATGTGCATACCCGGTCTAGGGCATAGGGATAGGCGGTAGTGACCTTATTTCGCACAAGAGCGGATTCGTCGGCGGTCAGCAAGGAGCGAAACGGCGGTTGCAGCTCCATGAACCGGACCTTGGTTTCTTCGGCGACGGCTAAATAAAAACATCCGACAAACAAAAGTAGACCAAGGCAAATAAGCAAGATCCGCTTCACGAAACAACTCCAATAAGTGTATATATTACTAAATATAGTAATTATAAATATTGAGCAAGCATGAAAAAGCCCGCCGGGCGGCGGGCTTAATAACGATATTCAGCGCCGGATTATTCGCTGGGCGTCAATTCGAGCGGAGCGTCCAGGACATGATCGACTCCGGCTTCGACCGTATAGCCTTCGAGGTAGATTTTCACTTCGTAGCCGGCGGCGGAGACGACGAGGTCGTAAACACCGGCGGGCAGAGCGGCGAGGACAAAACTGCCGTCGTCGCGGACGATCGTCGAGTTTTCCGCATCGTCGAAATTGTCGCCGGTGAACGTGCCGGTCGCGAACACGTAGACGATGGCGCGCGGAACGGCCGGCGAAATTTCCCCGGTGATCGTACCGGCCGCATCGGCCTGGATGAGACGCACCACCGGCGAAAGCAGGTACTTGTCGTTGCCGGTTTCATGCACCGACTTGCGCATGTCGAAATCCATGATCAACTTTGTTTGCGCGCCTTCGGCCAAAGTGAACTGCCCCTTGAGTTTGAAGCCGCTTTGGCAACCGCTGGGCACG
This sequence comes from bacterium, assembly GCA_036725605.1. Lineage (GTDB taxonomy): Bacteria > Lernaellota > Lernaellaia > Lernaellales > Lernaellaceae > CALBTQ01. Next base: position 135,532 of record DAIMDW010000003.1, on the reverse strand, counting down.
GTCAGCGCTTTGCTCTCGCCGTCGATCACGATCTCCGGCGCATCGTCACCCTCGCAGGTCAGAATCAGGCGAATCTCGTTGTAGTCGCCGGAGGGCAGCGTTTGCTCGGCCAGCACAACCTCTGCGTTGTTTTGCAGTTCCAAAAGATTATAGCGCGCCGGTTCGACGTCCAGGGTGAACCAACCGGATTCATCGGCGTTGCCGTCGTCGTCGGTCGCATCGTCGTCGGTCGCGTCGTCGTCGTTGTCGGTCATGTGGAACGCATGAACGGCCACTTCTTCGACGGTCAGGTTGATCGCCTCCGCATCGTCCACCGGCGCGTCGATCATCACTAAGGTGAAGTCGGCATCGCCGCCGCTATCATCATCGTCGTCGTTTTGGCAGGCGTACCCGAAAACAACAATCACCGCTACCACAGCCAGGAAGAAGAAAGGATGAATCGTTTTCATGGTGATCTCCTTTTAGAAATGGTCCTTAAGACCCGCTTTTAAATACAGGCCTTCTTCCCATCATTTGAACACAGGCGAAATTTTCCGTAAAGGAAAAAGCAGTAAGCTACAAGGTTGAATACTATAATGTTTATGCGATCCATTTTCTTATTGCATATAACCGGATAAACGAATATAAGGTGAAAAATCATGAGGACTGATATGCGCGAACTGGGGCAATTATATAAAGCGTTGGCCGATGAAACCCGTCTGGCCATGTTGGCGATGTTGGTGCGTCGCGAGGAACTGTGCGTGTGCGATTTCGTGGAGGTACTGGCGATCACCCAGTCCAAGGCATCACGTCATTTGCGATATCTGCTCAACGCGGGGCTGGTGCAGGATCGTCGCGAAGCCGTATGGATTTTCTATCGTATGGCCGAGCCGCTCGACGAGGCGCGAAGGGAAGTTATCAACTCGGTGCGCCGGCTGACTGAAAACACGACGACCAAAAAACTGTTGAAAGCGTTGGATCGATGGCAGGCCAATCGTCAATGCGGCGCCACCCGGTCGTGCCGGCAATAGGTGGTTGAATGGAGAGAACAAAAGTTCATGTCGCCGGGAATCTATCCTTTCTCGATCGTTACCTGACTCTCTGGATTTTTCTGGCCATGGCCGTGGGCGTCTTGTGGGGCTATTTCAGTCCGGGCATTGCCACGTTCTGGAACATGTTTTCGGTCGGCACGACCAACGTTCCGCTGGCCGTCGGCTTGATTTTGATGATGTACCCGCCACTGGCGAAAGTCCGTTACGAGGAGATGGGACGCATCTTTCGTGATTGGAAGGTGTTGCTGCTTTCGCTGGTGCAAAACTGGTTGGTGGGACCGGTATTGATGTTCGCTTTGGCCGTCGTGTTTCTCCGCGATCGCCCGGAGTATATGGTCGGGCTGATCATGATCGGTCTGGCCCGCTGCATCGCCATGGTCATTGTGTGGAATGAATTGGCCGACGGCGACACTGAATATTGCGCCGGATTGGTGGCGTTCAATTCCGTGTTTCAGGTTTTCTTTTTCTCGATTTATGCCTATGTCTTCATCACCGTTTTGCCGAATTGGTTCGGCCTGACCGGCGCCGAGGTTAACATCACGATCGGGCAAATCGCCAAGAGCGTTTTCATCTATTTGGGGATACCGTTTTTGGGCGGCGTGATCACGCGATTCTCGCTGATCGCCCTTAAAGACAAGCAATGGTATCACACGCGGTTCATTCCCAAGATCAGTCCGCTCACCCTGATCGCCTTGTTGTTCACGATTGTCGTGATGTTCTCGCTCAAAGGCGAGTACATCGTGCAATTGCCCTTCGATGTTTTGCGTGTAGCGCTGCCGTTGCTGATCTATTTCGTGGTGATGTTCCTGGTGTCGTTCGCCATGAGTAAAAAGGTTGGGGCGACCTACAGTCAATCGGCCACATTGTCGTTCACGGCGGCCTCGAACAATTTCGAGTTGGCCATTGCGGTCGCCATCGCGACCTTCGGAATTCATCATGGCGCCGCGTTTGCCGCGGTGATCGGACCGTTGGTCGAAGTGCCCGCCTTGATCGGCTTGGTTCATGTCGCTTTGTATTTTCGTCGGCGGTTTTTCGTCTCCGCATGACGATGCGTCGACTGGGAGAATGTCATGAGTGAAACGAAGAAAGATTCAATTCGTCAACTGGTACGTGAGAATTATGGGAAAATAGCCAGACAAGAAGGCCAGTCCTGCGGCTGCGTTTCCACCTCCTGTTGCGGCGCGCAACCCACTGAAGAAGAGATGTCGCGTCGCATGGGGTACAGCACGGAAGATCTTTCCGTCATCCCCGAAGGGGCCAACCTGGGCTTGGGCTGCGGCAATCCGCAAATTCTGGCGCAGTTGCATCCCGGCGAAACGGTGGTCGATTTGGGCAGCGGCGCCGGCTTCGATTGCTTTTTGGCCGCGCGCGCCGTGGGCGAAACGGGCAAGGTGATCGGCGTGGATATGACACCCGATATGTTGTCCAAAGCGCGGGAGAACGCCACGAACGGCGGCTTTGCCAACGTGGATTTTCGGTTGGGTGAAATCGAACATCTGCCGATCGGCGACAATACGGTCGACGTGATCATTTCCAATTGCGTCATCAACCTGTCGCCGGATAAACAAGCCGTCTTCAATGACGCGTTTCGCACGCTCAAGCCGGGCGGGCGACTGGCGATTTCCGACGTGGTGGCTGTGGCCGAAATACCGGCGCAGGTGTTGAACAGCCCGCAATACTATTGCAGTTGCGCCGCCGGAGCGGCGCCGGTGAACGAGTTGGAGCGTATGCTCGCGGCCGCCGGTTTTGAAACGATCCATATCCACCTGAAAGAGGAAAGCAAAGAGTTGATCCGCGAATGGTTCCCCGGCACCGGCGTCGAGGAAATTTTCCGCTCGGCGAATATTCAGGCGCGCAAGCCGCTAGACCGATGAGCCGTTCGCTCGCTTATATCTTTCCCACAGGTGTTTAAGTGGAATTGAAACGAGATACGCAAAACCGGCCAGGACAATGATCGTTGCGCCGCTGGGCAGATCCGCGCCGTAGCTGAAGGCCAGACCGCCGCTGGTCATTGCCATGCTCAAGACGATCGCCAGCAGCATCGTGTGCCATAGCGTGCGGCTGAAATTCGCCGCCATCGCCACCGGCAATGTTAGCAGGGCGATGACCATGATGATCCCGACGACCGAAACCAGCAGCACCACGGTCAATGCGGTCAGCACCAACAACAGCAGGTAGAAGAACTCGACGTTCACGCCGCGCAGGCGCGCGAATTCCTCATCGAAGCAAACGGCGGTGAAGTGGTGGTAATAGACGAAGGCGATCACCACGACGATCAAATCGAGTCCGGCGATCAACCACAGTTCCTTTGGCGAGACGATCAGGATATTGCCGAACAGGTAGCTCATCAAATTTTGATCGAAGCCGGGTGTTTTGGCGATGAACAAAATGCCCACGGCCATGCCGATCGCCCAAATCGCGCCGATGACCGTGTCTTCGCGCTGCCGTGCCTTGAGGCTGACCATGCCGATGAGCAACGCGGAGAAAATGCCCGCCGCCACCGCGCCGTGGAACGGATGGAGGAACGTCCAGCCGTAGACTTTGTTCAAATACAGCGCCAGGCCCATGCCGCCCAGCACCGAATGCGCGATGCCGCCGGCCAGGTAGGTGATGCGCCGCACGACCACGTAGGTGCCGACCACGCCGCAAGCCACACTGGCCAACAGGCCGGTCAGCAGCGCGTATTGCAGGAATTCGAAACGGCCCAGATCGGTGAAAAATTGCATCAGCATTTCACCTCGCGGCCGTTCCGGTGCTGGTCGTGCAGAATCACGCGCATCTCACGCCCGTAAAATTCCGCGCCCATTTCGGCGGGCACGTCGCCGGTCGGGTGCACGACCACCTTGCGGTTGACGCACACCACGCGATTGACGAAGGACGATACGAAATTCAGATCGTGCGAGACCATCAGGATGGTCAGGTTTTTATTCAGCCGATGCAGCAATCGGTAGAGATCCTGTTCGGCGGACGGATCGAGGTTGGCGGTCGGCTCATCGAGAATCAGCAAATCCGGATTCGTCACCAGTGCGCGGGCGATCAACACGCGTTTGCGTTGCCCGCCCGACAACGCGCTGAATGGGCGTGTGAGAAAATCCTGCAGATCGACTTCGGCCAAGGCCTTTTGCACCGCTTCACGATCGCGCCGGTTGTAACGGCCGAACCAACGATGCTCGTGCAGCCGGCCGGTCAACACCACCTCCTGCACGGTGATGGGAAATTGTTGGTCGAAGTCGGCGTGTTGCGGCATGTAGCCGATGCGCGCCCGCGTGCGGTCCGGCGTGCGGCCCATCACCGACACCGCGCCGTGTTGCGGTTTAAGCAGACCGAGAATCAGCTTGAGCAATGTCGTTTTCCCGCCGCCGTTGGGACCCACGATGGTCACGAAGTCGCGCACCTCGATGGTGAGATTGACGTCGCGCAACACCGTCTCGCCGTTGTAGGCGAAGTGCAGGTCGGTGATGATGACGGCTGGAGTCTGTTCGATCATGGCATGGATTCCGCAATGGCCGTCGCCATTTTCCGCAGGTTGTTGATGTAATCCTTGGCCAGCGGATCCATCGGCACGACGACGCCGTCGATCGAAGCGGCGATCGTGCGCGCCGTGTCCTGTGAGAATTGCGGTTGTACGAAAATCACCTTGACCTTTTCCTTCTTGGCGAAGTCGATCCACTCGGCGAGTTGCTTCGCGTTCGGACTTTTTCCCTCGGCCTCCACCGCGATCTGATTGAGGCCGTAAGCGCCCGCAAAGTAACCATAGGCCGGATGAAACACCATGAACGAGCACCCTTTGTACGGTTTGAGTTGCGCGGTCAGGTCGCGATGAAGCTGATCCAGATCGGCCGCCAGTTGCGCCAGATTGGCGCGGAACGTTTCGGCCAAATCCGGCCGCAGTCGCGCCAGCTCGTCGGTCATGGTGGAAGACATGATCCGCGCCTTTTGCGGATCGAGCCAGATATGCGGATCGATATTGAAGTCCGGTCGATGACCGTCGTGGTGGTCTACCTCGCCGGCGCGCAGGGAAATGCCGCGCTGTGATTCGACCACGTTCAGGTCAGGGAACGAACGTTTTATCTTTTTCATCAGGCGAAACTCGAAGGGCACGCCGATGGGGAAATAAACGTCGGCCTGCGCCAACTGGGCCATCTGCTTGGGCGAGGGATCATACGTTTCCGGTGATTGGCCCGGTCCGACCAACACCTGCACGTTCACTTCCGATCCGCCGATGCGCTCGACGAAATACGCCTGCGGAATAATGCTGACGAACACGTTCACTTTCGCCCAGGCCGCCGGAGCCGCCACGATGACGAGTATGAAAGCCAAAAGAATTCGTTTCATAATTTTCCTCACGATTTTTGCCGCCTGCGCCGGCTGTCGCAGACCAGGTGCAATTCATGGCATTCCTGGCACTCGATCAATTGATGATGCTTGGCGAAATCTTCCCAATGCTTTTTCTGTTCGGGCGACAACACGCCGGTGCCCTGGCACAACGGGCAGACGTTGTTCAGCGCCGCCTTGATCGCGTTGCGGATGAACTCGGAACGATTGGGCACCTGGCGCAGTTCCGCCAATAACGCTTGATCGACTTTGAAGGTGACGATCTCGTCTTTCTGCGGTTTCATGAATCGTCTTCCCCGTTTGCGTGGGTAGTACAAAGTATTTCTTTTTATTATTAATTCGTATTACCAAATTGTCAAACCGTGTGTCCGTTGTTAAACTGAAATCGTTTGGCCGAGCGAACCAAGGAGCGTCGATGTCCAGTGAACTCAAATCAGGGCAAAAACAGCCGGGGAAAGTTCGCCGCTGGTTTTCCGCGATGAAATTTTATCTGCTGAGCTGGCTTTCGGTGACCGGCCTGACCGCCACCACATCCGTTTGCCCGATCTGCGGTCAGTCGGGATGTCCGGTGGGATTGGGGCAGGCCGCCGGCCTGGGATTGGTGGCCACTGTGGTGCTGGGATTGTTGATGAAATTGGGTCTGGCCAAACCGAAAACACCCGACGCCGCACCGCCGGAACATCATCATCCGCCCCACGCATAATCCGTTATTGCCAGTTATGTCGCTTCACGTTAAAGTTCCCTGTCGTTTCCACAAGGATGAACGCGAAGGAGAATCTCATGCCGCGCCAAAAGTCGACCACGATCAATGAAGAAAGCTACATCCACGAATTGATTTCGCGCATCGTCGCCGAATGCCCGCGCCGTCAGCCGACCAGCCCGGACGAGCGCAAGGCGCAGGAAATCATGCAGGGCGAATTCGCCAAGCTTGACCTGGAATCCTATTTTCACGACTTCAAGTTCAACGACAGCCTGTATAAAAACATGGCGTTGCACTTCGGCCTGGGCACGCTGGGCACAATGGTGTCGGGGCTGATTCCGCCGTTGGGCTTTGTGCTGCACAGCCTGGCCGCGTCGTCCTATTGGGCCGATTCGACGCGCAAGGCGTACATTCTGCGCCGCGTGTTTCCGTTCAAACCTTCGCAGAACCTGGTGGTGACGGTTCCCGCCAAGGGCGAGCCGAAGTTGCGGATCGTCATGCACGCGCACGCGGATGCGGCGTTCACCGGGCTGTTGTTCAATCCGGAATTCATCCGCCGCTTCGGCAAGGAACCGCCCAAGGCGCTGAGTTTCCTCAAGCGGTCGATGAGCTTCACGACCAAAACCCAGGCGGCGCTCGCGGGCATCGATTTGTTCAAGACCTTCGCCGGACCGTTGGCCTGGCCGTTGCGACCGTTGGAAGCGGCGCTGACCGTGCCGGCGCTTCTGGCCTTCGTGCTGAATCTGCAAATTGTCTTGAAAAACGAAATCGTCCCCGGCGCCAACGACGACCTGAGCGGCGTGGCGGCGTTGCCGTTGCTGGCCCAGCGTCTCCTGCCGCGCAAGCGCGACGACGTCGAGTACGTGTTCGTCGTCACCGGTTGCGAGGAAGCGAGCCTGGGCGGCGCCGATGCGCTCGCCCGCGACATGCGTACAACATGGGATCCCAAAAACACCGTCGTGTTCGGCCTGGACGGCATCACCTGCGGGCAACTGCATTATGTGACGCTTGAGGGTGAGGTCAAAGCGATGCCCATTGCGCCCTGGTTGGTGGATCTGGCGCGGCAGGTGGCGGAATCCGAAGCGCGCTTCAACGAGGTGCGCGGTTACGAGATGATGGTTGGCGGCACCGACACGGCCGCGTTCCTGACTCGCGGCTACGAGGGCATTACCTTGATCTGCCTCGATCCGGAAATCGGCGCGCCGTTCAATTACCACATGCCGCAGGACACGCCGGAAAATCTGGACACCAAGCAGGTCATTTTCTCGCTCGATTTCGCCGAAAAAATGATTGAATCGATCGTCGATCACAAACTCGGTTGAACGGTATGAGCGGTCCGGACAAACGCTCCTATTTCGATTCCATCGCCGCCAGGTGGGACGGTTGGGAGGATCTTGCTACGTTGCCGGACCGCCTGCGTGACGGCCTTTTTTCCCTGGCTGTTCAACCGGGAGAAACGGTGATCGACCTGGGGTGCGGCACCGGCAATCTCACCGCCGTGTTGGCCGATATGGTCGGCGAGCACGGTTGCGTTTTCGGCGTCGATTTTTCTCCCGCGATGCTCGCTTTGGCGCAGAGGAAACTTTCTTTGCCACAGGTGCGCTGGCTGTGCGAAGAAGCGCACCGGCTGTCGATCGATGCGCAAAGCGTCGATCGCGTCGTGTGCTTTTCCGCCTGGCCGCATTTCGATGAGCCGCGCCTTGTGGCCGAGGAAATCTTCCGCCTGCTCAAGCCCGGTGGGCATTTGCACATCTGGCATCTGGCCGGCCGCGAAGCGATCAACGAGGTGCATCGCGGGCAGGGGGAGCCGATCGGCCGCGATTTGCTGCCGCCGGCAATCGAGGTCGCGCAATTATTGCGGGATGCCGGTTTTGTCGTGCAACGGATCGTCGATGAAATAAAATGTTATTTGATCTCGGCAAGCAAGCCGTGATCAAGGGGGGCTTCGATAAAAGCGCTCTTCCCTTTTAGGGAGTTCGCGGGTAAACTCATGCATTCAAAATTGAATATATTCGCAACAACGTTTTTTCGATACTGGAGGGATAGATGATTCGTCGCTTGATGATGCTGATTGCTTTGGCGTCGCTGCTCGCGTTTACCGCGACGGCGCAGGCCGAATACGGCGAATGGGAAGATTTGTGCGGGCTCGATCCGCCGGGCTACAGCAACGCCTTGTTTATGGACGGTGTGGCCACCAGCGAGACCACGGTTTACACCATCGGCATGCACCAGCCGACGCTGGACGAACTGGTCTATAGCTGGGTGAGCTCCGACGGCGGCTACAATTGGGACAAGATCGTCAGCTACCGTTACGGCTCGGACGATTGCGACATCATGAAAATGATGAACTTCATGATCGCCCTGGGCGCCGGCGATGACGACTCGGCGGTGTTCGGCGGTTTCGGCGTCAGCGATCAGTGCATTTCCAACCTCGAACTGCCCTGGTGCATGTTCCTGTGCATGTTCACGCTCGGCCCGAAAATCATGTATACCGACGACGGCGGCGCTCATTATTACGAAGCGCAGACGCCCTTCGTTTTCGGCAGCGCCGTGGTGGCCATGACCCACGCCGAAGAAGATACCTATTACGCGGTCGGCGACACGGGCTTGGCCCTCAAGAGCGAAGACGGCGGCAAACTTTGGGAACGCATCACTTCGCCCAATGCGGAGACCAGCTTCAATGACGTGCAGTTCTTCGACGCCGATACCGGCTATGTCGCCGCCGGCGAAGCCGAACCGGAAACCAAACTGGCCCCCAACGCCGGCGAGGAAGACAAAGTCTGGCACGCCTACGATCGCATTACGCGCCACGTGCGTTACCTGAAGGATCCGCAATTCCGCAACGAAGTGCGCGCTCTCAATTCCAAGCGCGACCTGTCGGACAAGGGGCTCAACGGCCGGTTGTACAAAACCACCGACGGCGGCGAGACCTGGGAATTGCTTTATGAAAAGCGCCTTGAATCGTTCATGTACATCATGATGCTCGACGAGGATCGCGGCTGGTTGGTTGGTTCGCCGATCGACGGCACGTTCCCCGATTTCACGCTCTACAAGACCACCGACGGCGGTTACACCTGGGATGATTACACCGACCGCGTGCCGCTGGAAGACATGGGCAACCTCGCGTTCGGCATCATGGGCTTCTCGTTCAGCCCGAGCGGCACCACCGGATTTATCGGCGGCGCCGGTCAACAGGCGGGCGTGGCTTACAAGTCGCTGCTGTTCTACTCGGTCGACTCCGGCGAGACCTGGCACTTCGACGAGGAACTGCTTCCCTGGGGGCATCCGATCACCAACTTCACCTGGGCGCATGAAAAGATGGCCTACGCGGTGGGCGGCGATCTGGCGGCCTATCGTTACACGCAGGTCAACCAGCCGCCGATCGCCCTGGCCGGCGACGACATCACGGCCTATGTCGGCGATCTGGTGATTCTGGACGGGTCCGATTCCTACGACCCGGATGGCGACACGATCACCTTCGATTGGTCGCAGGTTTCCGGTCCGGACGTTTCGTTGACCGGAGCGGACGGCTCCGCGCCGTCGTTCGCGGCCGCGGAAGCGGGCGAGCATCTCTTCGAACTGGAAGTCAGCGACGGGCAGGAGAGCGCCACCGATCAGGTGAAGGTGATCGTCCTGGCCACCGGCGACGACGACGATGATGACGATGACGACGATGATGACGACGACGATGACGATGACGACGATTCGACGCTCAGCGACGACGATGACGATGACGACGATGACGACGACGGCTGCGGTTGCTGATTGAACCGATGAACTGATGAAGGAAACCGGCGGAGACGATCTTCGCCGGTTTCTTTTTTGGGACTGGAAATCGACTTCATTCCGATTAGCATGGATCGATGATCGGGAAACGAGGGAGGTCTCGCGTGCGCTACTTCTTCCTGCTGCTGTTGTTGGCGACCGCCTTTGTTGCGGGATTCGGTTGCGGCCAAGATGACGACGACGATTCGGGCGATGACGATGCCGCCGCCGATGATGACGACGATTCCGCCGATGATGATTCCACGGACGATGACGACGATGACGGCGACGTGCTGCTTGCCGGCGTCGCCGACGACTATCTGGATGTGCCCATCGGTCTGCCCATGGGCGGCTTCGGTATGCGCGTAGGCCCGAAGTCCCCTTACAGCCAAATGATGGGCGGCACGTCCGGCTATCTGGATCGGCCCAACGTCAAGACGCTCGTGCTGCAACGCGGAGGGCGGCGTATCGTCATCGCCAAAGGCACGCTGCCGTGGGTGACCGAAAGCCTGCGCACGCAGGTGGTCGAGCTGGTGCTGGCGCAAACGGGCATCGATCTGGACCGCACGCTGATTTTTATCGGCACGCACACGCACAGCGGACCGTCGCGGTTCATGGCGGCGCCGACGATCATGGGCGTGGCGGGCATGGATATCTACCATCAGGCGATCGTCGATCGGCTGGCCGCTTCGGTCGCCGAGACGATCGTGGCGGCGCTGGACGATCTGCAACCGGCGAAGATCGGCTTCGGATATCGCGAGCCCTTCGATCCCGATTACCTGCTGACCGCCGATCGGCGCTGCAACGACGGCCCGGGCGACTTCAAGGAAAATCGTCTGTGGGTCGGTCGCGTGGAAAACAGCGACGGCGAGCCGCTGGCTGTATTGGTCGGCATGGCGATGCACGGCGTGATTTACGGCTACGCCGATTTTCAGATGACCGGCGATGCGCCCGACGCGGTCGAGCGCGCGGTGGAAAAGCTCTACGACCGGCCGGTGACCGCCATCTACGTGCAGGGCTCGGCGGGCGATCAGGTGCCGCAAATGTGGGGTTACCTCGGTCATCGCCGCGCGCAAATCAACGATTGGATCGGTTACAGCGTTGCGCAGATCGTGCACGAGGTCGAGCAAACCATTGTTACGCAAGCGCAGCCCGAGCTGAAAATCATCACCCAGCGTTATACGCATGACCGCGAGACGTTGGGCTATCAGCCCGGCGAATTCGGCGCATACAACCTGGCCGGCGATTTTCAGGAATACCAACGCGGCGCGATGTTGTGCGGCACATTGCCGTCCAAGTTGCACGGCAGCATTGCCGATTGCGACGCGCCCGACACCACGCTGGTCGACGGCTATTTGGGTTGCCTGATCGATCTGAACTGGCCGATCTTTGCCGGCTACGTCGAATTGTTCCAACAGTCGCCGGTCAGCGTGGCGCAAATCGGCGATCAATACTTTTTCACCGTCCCCGGCGAACCGCTGGCGCACCTGGCGGTGGATATCCGCGAGCGGATGGCCGAGGCGCTGGACGTCGACGTTTCCCGGACCAATACGATCGGCTACGCGCAAAATTACATCTTCTACATTCCACAGGATTGGAACTGGTGGCAGGGCGGCGGCGAGACCGAGGGCAGCCTGTTCGGCTGGCGCATGGGGCCGTGGCTGACCGATGAAATCGGCCGCCTCGCGCTGCGGTTGGGCAACGACGATCTGACGCCCGTGCCCGATCCGGCGCCGAAGCTGTATTACCAGGACGACGAACCGTTCACCGCCGAGTTGTCCGAGCGCGGCGGCGAAATGGCCGTGCAGCCCAAGGCGTCGTACCGGCGCTTGCAGACCGTCAAGGTCGCCTGGCACGGCGGCCACCCGGAGGTGGATCGCTTCACGGTGACCCTGCAGCGGCTGGAGGGTGACGCGTTCGTCGATGTCTTGCGGTCCAACGGCGCGCCCTACACGGAAAAGGGGTGGGAGATGTCCGTGCACCTCGACGCCGATCCCTCGTTCATGTGGCAGCATCAGGCGCAGTCACGCGATTTCGTATACACCGTCGATTGGGAAACGATGTGGGACGATCCGGCCGGAACGTTGCGTTTCGCGGTGAACGGCTTGGTGCAGACCGACCAGGGCGTGCAGGCCTACACCGTGTATTCCGATGCGTTCGAGTTGCAGCCGACCGACGAGGTGACGCTTGACGCTCTGTCGGCGCAGCAGGCGGGCGAGGCGTGGATTATCCGCGCGACCGCCGCGTACCCGCCCGACCCGGTCGGCGCGCGCCGCATGCGTTCTCCCTGGGCCGGCGGCGGGCATCCGGCGGTTGTCTCGGGCGGCGCGGCCACGGCGGTGGTTGAATGGAGCGACACGACCACCGATGAATGCTCGCTGACCTACGATGCCGGCACGCATGCGTTGATCGGCCAGTTGCCGCAGCGCAAAGCGGACATCACGGCGGTGCGCATCGCGGCCGGCGCGTTCGACGACGGTTATGGCAACACGAACGCCGACGGAGTCGAAACGCCTTAATCGTCTTTCTTTTTCTTGAGTGGCAGATAGGGCAGCAGTTTGGCGCCCGCCGCGGTGGCCTGATCCAGCAGGCTGATTTTGTCGCGGCGACCGTGCGGGCTCTTAAGCGGCGCGTCTTCGATAATCGGGATGTGGTGGCGCACGATCAACTTGCGCACATCGTCCAGCGGCAGCGCCGGCGCGTAATGCTGATTGATGCCGGTCATTTCCTCGGCCATGCACAGCGCGTTGAGAATGGCCTCTTCGGTCGCTTCGATCACCGCCCGGTACAGCGGATCCATGAAATCGTCGTTGAGGATTTTCAGATCGTACGTGTGCTTGCGCGTCAAGCGCGGCACCTTGTTGGCGGTGGAAAAAGCCAGCACGATTTCGCCGGACCCGTGCGCCGCGTACGAGCCGACGCGTCCGATGCCCAACGCGACGCGCTTGGACAGGCGATTCAACTGATGCGCCGACAGCGGCGCGTTGGTGGCGAGTACGGCGATGATGCTGCCGTAGTTTTCCTTGCGCAGACGCAGGTCGCGATACTGCGGGGTGAGGATGCGTCCGACCGGCAGACCGTCGACGCGCAGATCTTGCATGCGGCCGAAGTTGCTCATCACCAGAATGCCCACCAGGTACCCGCCCAGGTGCGCCGGCAGTTTGCGCGACGAGGTGCCGATGCCGCCTTTGAAATCGCAGGTGATCATCCCCGTGCCGCCGCCGACGTTGCCTTCGGCGACCGGCCCCCCGCGCGCCGTTTCGATCGCTTCGTACACGTGCGCTTCGGTGATGTGCCGCCCGGCGATGTCGTTGAGCCACGAATCGTCGCACTCGCCGACCAGGGGGATGATCACGTCATGCTCGCGGCCGATGCCCGGATGTTTTTCGACCATGTATTTGACCAGCGCCTGCGAGCACGCGCCCACGGCCAGCGTGTTGGTCAGCAGGATCGGCGTTTCGATCAACCCCCATTCCTGCACCTGCGTCAGGCCGGTGATTTCCCCCGCGCCGTTGAGCACGTAGCACCCGCCGATCAGTCGTTCCATGAAGACGTTGCGCCCGTTGGGCAAAATGGCGGTCACGCCGGTGCGCACCGGTCCCTGGCCGCGCACCAATCGGCCGGAACCCTTGACGATGGTCGAATGTCCGACCAGCACGCCGGGCACATCGGTGATGGAATTGAGCGTTCCGGGCTGGTAATGCCCGAGTTGCAGACCCAACGCACGCAGCCGCCGACGGGGCGACCGACCGGGGTTGTTCATTTAGTCGCGCCTTTTTTAACCCGTTGACTCGACTTGAGACGGCGAATGGCCGGGGCCATGATTTCGCCGATCAGCGTTCGATAATCCATATTGGCGCTTTGCGCGATCAGGCACAAGTCGGACCATCCCGGCGTCAGACCGGGCAGCGGGTTGCACTCAATGAAATGGACTTTCCCTTTTTTATCCAGCCGCACATCCACCCGGCCGACGTCGCGGCAGCCCAGGGCGATGAACGAGTTGCGGGCCACCCGTTCCAGGTCGCGCAGCAATGCCGGGTCCACCTTGGCCGGCGTGTCGTAGCGGATTTCATCGACGGCCGTCAGCTTGTGCTCGAAGCTGTAAACCTGATTCTTTTTGGTTTGATTGACGAAGACGATTTCCATCGGCGGCAGCACGATCGGCCGATATTCACCCAGCAGACCGAGGGTGAATTCGCGCCCGGGCAAAAATTCCTCGACCAGCACCGGCTGATGGTAGCGCGCGTTCATCAGATTGACGGCCTCGCGCAGTTCGGCCTCGTTTTCGACGACGCTCTTGTCCAACACGCCCTTGGAACTGCCTTCGGCCACCGGCTTGACGAGTACCGGAAATTCCAGATCGCGCGGCAACCGTTCGCGACCGGTGCGCATCAACCAGAACTTGGGCGTGGACACGCCCGACTGCATCACGATGCGTTTGGACAGCCCCTTGTCCAGCGCCAACGAGAGCGTTGCCGGGTCCGAACCGGTGTAGGGAATGTCGAGCAGCTCGAGGATCGACGGCACGTGCGACTCGCGATTGCGCCCGGCCAATCCCTCGGCGATGTTGAACACGAAGTCCACCGGCGTTGAGGAAATCACCGACAGGAAATCGGCGGTGGCCTCCATCGGGATGACCTCGTGGCCGTACGAAGCGATGGCCTCGGCGATGGCGTTGACCGTGGTCGGGCTGTCGTATTCGGCTTCGCTGTCGTCGTCGCTTTCCCTGTGCGGCACGATGCGCTTGAGGTTGAAGGTCAGACCGACGCGCAGGGTTTGCTTTTTGCGCGCGCCGTTCTTGCGCATGGTCACGTTCTGCCGCAAAGCCGCGCTGTTGAGGATCTGCTTGACCACATCGGCGATCGTCGGCAGGCCGGCTTGGGCCGCGGCCAGGTAAATGCCCGAACCCGGTTCCAGGCTGGGCAGGGCGTTGATTTCGATGAAGTAGATGCGGCCGTCCGGCGTAATGCGGTAGTCGATTCGCCCCATATCGCGCAGGCCGATGGTCGCGTAAATTTTCTGCGAATAGGTCAGCAGCATGCGCTCCTGCTCGGGGGTGATCCCGGCCGGAATGTGCACCGATACAGCCTCGGAGTGGATCTGTTTCAGATCGAAGTCGTAGATGTTGTAGCGCCGCTTGGCCGCTTCGACCGGATCGATGTGGTAGCCCACCGGCGGCAGCACGCCGTTGGTTTTCGGCGACGCTTTTTCCAGGAAGGGTACGGTCACGTCTTTGCCGGTAATGAACTCCTCGACCAGTACGCCGCTTGGGTAGCGGGTCAACAGGTCGCGCACGGCGCCGCGCAAGGCGACCGGATCATCGATGATCGAATCCTGCGTGATGCCCTTGGAACTGCCTTCGAAGTTCGGCTTGACCATGACCGGATAAGTCAACTCGGGATCGTACCAGGCTCGTTCCGGTTCAAAATACGCCCAGCGCGGCGTGGGAATGCCGTGGGCGGCGACGGTCAGTTTGGTCAACTGCTTGTCGAGCGTGACCGTGCACACGTGCGCGTCCGACCCGGTGAACGGCAAGCCGAGCTGGTCGAACAGGGCGGGAAAAAACGCTTCGCGGTAACGGCCGGTGCGTCCTTCGGCCGTGTTGAAAACGATATCCGGGCTCAGCGCTTCCAACCGCGCCACCAGGCGCGTGGCGGGGCCGGAGGCTTCCAGCAATTCGACCTCGTGCCCGAGCTGGCGCATGGCGGCGGAAAGGGCATCGATGGTTTCCGGCCGATCAAATTCCGCTTCCTCTTCGCTAACCGTATGCTGGAGGTTGTAAGTAAATACGATCTTCATCATCTCACCTTAATTTCAACGTTCATTGGTAAAGAAAAAGGCTATGAGACGAAGATCAGCAACCGGGTGGGCACAGGTCGCAAGTAGGGCAATGACGAAGAAGAACGGCCGAGATCGCCTCTTTGTTCGACCGGCAATGAAACGCTTTGCTCAATAGCTTGCCAGCCATAAATATCACTCCCTATAAGCAACATCCGAAAAAAACATACTCCGATATTAATAAAGATCAACAATTAATCGGGGGGCGGGCAAAAAAAAGGGCGCGGCCGAAACCGCACCCCGAGTCGCTTGGTTATTATCGATCAGCAGCCACAGCCTTCGTCGTCATCGTCGTCATCATCGTCGGGCGTCGGGCTATCGTCGTCCGCCTCGTCGTCGTCCGTGCTGTCGTCGTCGTCATCGTCATCGGCCGGACCGTCCTTGTTGACCGGCGTGCTGATCAACGAAAGGTTGCCTTCATCGTCCACGATCTGCGCGGCGAACCACAAGCCTTCGCCGCTCAGATTGACCATGAACGATTTGGCGATGCCGCCGGTCGCCGGCTCGCCGACGATCGAGTCGTCGATCTGCGAGGCGCGATAAAACGCTTCGGGCGTGGACAACGCCTCGGCTGACGAGGCATAGCGGATGTCGTAAGCCGCCGGCGTACCGCACGCCCAGTCGTCGCCGGGCGTGGTGAACGACAGGGTGTAGGCGCCGTTGCCGTGTTCCTGCACGTCCAGGTCGGTCAGGGTGAACGGCGGAATCGTATCGATGCCGTAGGTGCCGGAGTTGTGTTCGTCGTGATGGAAGGTCCACCATTCGGCGGACGTGCCGTTCTCGTGACAGGCTTCGCCGGCGGTGTTCCACGCGAACAGTTGGCCTTCGCGCGTGTGCTGGAAGACCTCCAACAGGCCGTCGTTGTCGATGTCGCCGACCGAGGGGGTCGAAGCCGACCAGTTGTAGGTGAATTTCGGCCACGCTTCGGGCTCGTTGCCTTCCAGGTCATAGGCGTGCACCTGGAAGCCGCCGGTACCGGCGATCATCTCGTTGACGCCGTCGCCGGAGATGTCGGCGATCGACGGGTTCACCAGCCAGTTGGAATCCTCCTGATCCGCGAAGAACGCCGGTTTGCCCGTATTTTCGATGTCCCAGGCCAGGATCATCGGGCGCAGCAGCGAGATCCAGCCGTCGATGAATTCCAGGAAGCTGGTGGTGGGCAGCACGTAGTGCATCTGGTCGTCGCCGGCCAGTTTGCCGAAGGAACCGCTGGCCAGGACGTTCACCGACAGCTTGCTGGGCAGCATTTTCGAGCTGAGCTTTTCGCCGTCCCAGATGTGCAACTGCGGAATCCACAGGATGGTGGAAATGCCCAGGTAGGTTTTGTCGTTGAAGCGCGCCATCGAGGGCGAGGACGTGATGCCGATGGTCAGCGGCGGAATGGGCAGGGCGTCGGCCAGCGGACCGGTGACCTTAACCGGCCAGTTGGGCAGAAAGGCGCTGCCGGAATCGTTATCATATCCGTCGTGGAAAATGGCATAGAAGCGGCCGGCGGCCAGCAAGCCGTCGTCACACACTTCGGAGGTGCCGATGAAGATTGCCGGATACTGCGCGATGTCCGGGTCCTCGTGGTTCGGGTCGTAAATGCCGACCACCGGCGTACCCAGGATCTGCGGCGGATACATATCGTCCTCGCGCGAGCAAACCCGGTTGTTGGGCACGTTGCCGGGGATCGACGAGGCCAGCACCGGGAAGCCGCTTTGGCGGTCGGCGAAGCCGTCACCGTCGCCGTCCACCGGTTTCCAGGCGTAGACTTTACCGTCGTAGCAGGCCGCGACGATCTCCAGAATGCCGTCGCGATCCAGGTCGGCGATCACCGGCGAGCCGCCGAAGGCGATGCCGTGTCCGTAAGTGACGGTCGTGGTGTTGTCCGGCTCGTCGGCGTAGACCGGGAAACCGTCGAGGATCGGCGATTTCGCCTTGCTGCCGCGCGGATCGATGACGTAGATCGCGCCGGCCGTCGTGGCCGCGACGATGTAGGGAGTGCCGTTGCCGAACAGGTCGCCCACGGCCACCGCGCCGAAAATCGATTCGACGCGCACGTCGCGTTCGCAGAAGTCGCTGAGCTCCAGCGGGAAGCCGTCCATCATTTCGTACTGACCGGTGGATTCGTCGTACTTGAGCACGGCGATTTCGGCCGTCGATTTCGAGGCGATGATTTCCAGGCGGCTGTCCGGCGCGCCGTCAATGTCGTACAACTTGATTGCGCCTTCGCCGGAAGCGCCCAGGTCATAGGGGAAGCCTTCGACCAGGCCGAACTCTTCGTTCTGATCACGGTGAATGGCGAAGGTGCGACGATCCTCGCCGAGCACTTCGCCGGTTTCGCCACTGGTGTAGGTGACCTGCAGACGCAAGGTGACCGTAAAATCGAAACCGAAATCGGGCGGATTGTTGTAAATACGCGGCGGCAGAATGCTGGTCACGTCGACATTGGCGATCAGGTCGTTGATCGCGTCGGCGCCGCTGCCGCTGGCCACGGTGGTGAATTTACCGTCCTTGGGTTCCTTGCCCTCGGCGACCTGCAATTCCCAGGAGAAATTGCGGCCGCGCGCGTACATGTAAGCGCTGACCGGCAGTTGCGGCGTCTTGACCGGATCGACGATCGCGAACCATTCCGGGTCCATGATGCGCACTTCCGGCGGAATGCGCGCGGGCACGCCCTTGTCGGGATCGCCGAGCAGGTCGATCGCACTTTTCGCATTGACGCGTCCGTAGCCGTAATGCGCATCCCACCCGGGCTGGCAGCCGCCGCCGGTGAGCGTGATGCAATAGCGGTAAATGTCGTCGGCGCTCATGGTGAGCATCTGCTTGATCTCGTTGGAGGTCAGTTCCATGCCCAGGTCGCGCGCGCGGCTGATGAGCAGACCGGCGACGCCCGCCGTGTTGCCCGCCGCGTCCGACGAGCAATACAGTGACGCGCCGGTCAGATGCAATCCTTCGCCCCACATGGTGCAGGTCGTTTCGACG
This sequence comes from bacterium, assembly GCA_036725605.1. GTDB lineage: Bacteria > Lernaellota > Lernaellaia > Lernaellales > Lernaellaceae > CALBTQ01. Next base: position 116,896 of record DAIMDW010000003.1, on the reverse strand, counting down.
AAGGCGAATTTGTTCAGGGGGATGAAGCCCAAGAAGTCGATCGGCGTGATCGGGAAGATCGCCTTGACGCTGATCACTTCGTCATAGGAGCCGGGGAAGGCGTGGTGATAGCCCATTTCGTCGCTGACCACGCCGACCAACGTCGTGCCGTTGTACGAGGCTTCGGAGAGGATGTCGTTGGTTTCTTCGCTAAAGTCCATCGCGCCTGAGGCGAACACGGCCACGTCCGCGCCCATCGCATTGGCATAGGCCACGCCCGCGCCGACGTTGTTCACGTCGCCGACGATCGCGTCGGAGGTGCGGATCGGCAAAATCGTGCAGTAGGGGCAGAAGCCGGGTTTGCTGCCGGTGCCGTTGTTGCCGATCGCCCCGGCGTCTTTGCAGCGGCCTTCGCCGTGATCGGATTCGGGCATGCCTTCGGCGCCGAGCGCCTCGTTGGTATTGCGGTGGAAGTCCCAGCCGCTGATGTCGTCGACGAAGCCGTTGCTGTCGCCGTCGATGCCGTCGGAGAATTCGTCGATCAGATCCTGCACGCTCAAAGTGCGGCCCAGACCGGCGAAGGTCGGATCGTTGTCGTAATCGCGCACGTTGAACCGGCCGTCGTCGTTGCAATCCCACGGATCGGGCGAGCAGGTCGCACCGCCGTCGGTCGGGTAGGGCAGTTCCTCTTTATTAAGGAAGAAATTTTCCGCCAGGTCGGCTTCGGCATACGAGCCGATGCCCGTGTCGATAACGGCAATGATTACGTCCGAGCGGCCGCCGGTGATCTTCCAGGCTTCGGTGCCGCTCATGCCGGGAATGTTTTCCGGCTCGGAGATGTCGGTGTTTTCCGGGTCGAGCGGATTGTAGCCGAGCAGCACGAAGGAGTTGACGAAGGCGTCTTCAAAATCCCACGGATCGGTGGGATCCCAATTGTCGATGCCCTGCAGATCGTCGGGAACGTTGAACACGACCACCTGGCCGAAGGGATAATCGCCGTTGAAGGGAGTGTCGTCCCAGCCGGTCAGGCCGGTGGTGATATTGAGCAGCAACCGCTTGGCAAAGGGCCATTTGCCCGCCGTCGGCGTCAACAAAATCGTATCGTTGAGCGCGTCGCGCGTTTCGAACGAGATTGTGGCTTCAATGTGGGTGGTCGGTTCGGCTTCGTAACTGAGCCAGATCGTACTTGGCGAAGCCGTATCCATCTTCATGCGGCGATCGAACTGCACGACCATCGGATCGGTGGTGAAGTTCTGGAACATCGCCAGATGAGGATCCTGGTCGACGATGGATGCGGCCCAGGCCGATCCCGTCAGACACAGCACTATCAATAAGGAAGTTAGGAGAGCTGACAATCTGCGCATTTTGAACTCCAACGATGAGAAACACCTCTTCAGCCAACGAAACATAAAAAGGAAAGCCGATGTTTCTGTCAAGGGTTAAATACTCAACGTTGAATTGCTTCATCTGTCGTTATCCGACATAATTCCACTTCGCGAACGACAAGTTACAGGGAGTTCATCATGAAGCGACACATCTGGTTCTCGGCATTGATCATTTGTTTTTGCATGATCCTTTTAATTTCCTGCTCGCAAAACGATGATGACGATGATGATGATAACGGCGACGACGACGCAACCGACGACGATACCGGCGACGATGACAGCGCCGATGACGATACGGCGGACGATGACACGATTGATGACGACACGACGGACGATGATGACGATTCGGTGCTGAATAACGATTTGGTGTGGGGTCGTTATCTATGCGGCGGCGACGTCGGCGACCATACGCTGGTGACGGTCGGCAGTTACAATCTGCACGGCGGCAACGAGGCTTCCATCGAGGAGTTGGCCCAGGGCATCGCCGATCATCTTCCTTTCGATCTGCTTTTTCTGCAGGAATGTCCGGAAGACTACAGCGCCGGGCTCGCCGCCGAATTGGGCATGCAATCGTTTCGCTACGGCGGCCTGACCATTCTTTCCTTCACCGAATTGCTCGATCCGGTCGGCATCTCCCTGGAGGCGGGCCGGAGTGTGGCGCACGCGACCACTTCGATCGAGGGCGTCGAGTTCTCGGTCTATGCGGTGCACCTGGGGTGGAATTCCGAGGGCGACGCGCAGTGCCGCGAATTTATCGACGACATAATCGCGGATGATCCGGCGGAGCGAATTATCGCCGGCGGCGACTGGAACGAGGAGCCGGGGTCCAGTCAGTTCGATATTCTTTACGAACAATTTGCCGACTCCTGGTCTTCGCTGGGACTGATTCCCTCGCAGCGCGTTTCCTGGCCGGCCAACATGTTTTATGGCACCGAAGGCGCGTTGTTGATCGACAACAATCTCTTCAACAAGGCCTCCGGCGCTTGCGCGGTGGACGGTAAAATCGTCAACTTCTCGCCGATCCTCGCGGATCACAAACTGCAATTTTCGACCATCGCCTTTCCGCCGACCGCCGCTCCCCAGGCGCCTTATCTGCTGGATGCGGTGCTTGGTTTCGACGAGAACGTTTTTGCCCTGTTGTTCGACAAACCGATGATCCAGGCCACGGTGACGGTGCACAACGACGCCGGCGAGTTGAATGTGGTCAACGCCGAGCCCATCGGCGACGGCGAACTGGTTTTGGTGACCCTGAACGAAGCGATGCCGATCGATGAGCCGCTGACGGTTACTGTTACCGGCGGGCAGGACATCGACGGCAACGTAATTGCAGCGGGCGAATCGTTGACCTTCGTCTATCACGAAAATCTCATCGCCGATAACGGCTTCGAAGAGGGCGGCGCGGCCTGGACCTTGAGCAAAATGGAAGTGAAGGACGGTGACTGGTGGGGAGTCGAATCGCTCGTCGGCGAACATTTCGTGTCCGGTCTGGCCTTGCTCAAATCGCACGGGACCGCCGAACAGACGATCGATGTTTCCGCCATGGCCGAGACGATCGACGACGGACGCGCCTACCTGGAGTTCGGTGGTTTCAGCCGAACCGGGTACATGTCCGAAGGTCCGTCGAACGTGCAGCGGCCCTATGATGAAACGGAGGCGGTGGCCAAAGTCTTCGACGCCGATGGGCGTTTGCTGGCCTGGTATTCGTCCGGCCGCTTGGACACGCTGTATTGGCAGCCGTGGCGGTTGGTCGAACCGTTGCCGCCGGGAGCGCGTGAGGTGCGCATAACGTTGCGCGCGGTTGGCGGGATGTTCGGTCTTTTGTTCAACGCCGCGTCCTTCGATGGGCTGCATTTATCGGTGGTCGACGCGGGCGAACCTCATGGGCAGGTCAGTGGCAATCTGGTGACCAATCCGCTTTTCGAAGACGGTTTTGCGGGATGGGAAAAAAGCGGCCTGATGCTGGTCGGCGTCGATCGCTATGCCGGACCGATCGCCAACGCCGACATCAACTCCTTCACCGGCGAGCATTGGGTGGCCGGTTTGACGACCATGTCCAACGTTTCCCTGACGCAGACGGTCGACTTGAGCGCTTATGCCGCGCAAATCGAGGCGCAAACGTTGACGGCCGCCTGGGGCGGAGCCATGCGCCCGTTGGTCGGGCTTTCCGAAGTGTCGCTTTTCCTGACCTTCCTGGATGATGGTGAAAACGAGTTGGGCGCGGACCAAATCGGACCGTTCAGCGCGGCCGAGTGGTTCCGCTACACAAGCGAAATCCAGGTGCCCGGCGGCGCACGGTCAGCCGTTTTCACCTGGCGGGGAGGCGCCTCGTTGAATCTGGAAGCCGTTGTTTTCGACGCGCCCTTCATTTTCCTGCGGCAAAACGACCAAGGCTATTCAAACTAGAGTAGGAATATGATATAGACCAATGATCCTATTTGCCGAGTCCGATCACTCTTCACGAGCGAGGAGCGTCCTGTGAAAAAACGTCATGTGTACTTCGCGTTCTCTCTCCTGTTTATTCTTTACATTTCCGATTACGCCAGCCGCATGGTCATCGTTTCGCTTTTCCCTTTCCTGAAAGAAAATTGGGGCATCACCGATGCGCAGTGCGGCATGATGGTTTCGGCCGTTTATTGGTCGATCACGGTTTTGACGTTTCCCATCTCCGTGCTGATTGACCGGTGGAGCCGGCGTAAGGCCATCGGCATCATGGCCGGTTTGTGGACGTTGGCGACCGCCTTGTGCGCGGCGACCGGCAATTTCACGCAGTTGTTCATCGCCCGTTGCATGGTCGGTGTCGGCGAGGCCGGTTACGCGCCCGGCGGCACGGCAATGATTTCGGCGCTCTTCCCGCAAAACAAACGGGCGCTGATCATGGGCTTCTGGAATATGTCGATTCCCCTGGGCAGCGCGCTGGGCATGGTCGTCGGCGGCTTCATCGCCGTCAAATACGGGTGGCAGCATGCCTTCCTGTGGATCGCCGCACCGGGGTTGATCGTCTCGGTGTTGTTCTTCTTCGTCAAGGATTATGAGACGGTCCAGCTCGTGAAAACCGAAGAGGCGCCGGCTCAGGCCGATGTGGCGGCAGCGCCGGCCACCTCGAAAATGAGCTTCAAGGACACTATCCGCGAATTCACCGGCACGCCGTCGGTGATGTTTACCTTTTTTGCCTTCGCCTGTTGCACCTTTGTGACCACCGCGATGATCTCGTGGCTGCCGACCTACTACGAGCGCATGGAAGGCCTGACGATGGACAAGGCGAGCATGAAGGGCAGCCTGGTGATGCTCGCGGCGCTCGTCGGTGCTCCGCTGGGCGGCTTCCTGGCCGACTATTGGCAAAAGCGTCGCGCCAATGCGCGGATGCTTTTCGCTTCGTTGGCGACGATAACGACCGCGTTATTTTTGGGGCTGGCGTTCTGGGTTTTTGACGGGACGCTCGAATACGTCACGCTGATGTTCGGCGGTGCGGCGGCGGTGGCGTTCCTGCCCGGCGCGGCGGCGGTGACGCAGGATGTGATTCACCCCGGTCTGCGCGCGATCTCCTACGCCATCTGCGTGATCGTGCAGAATTTGCTGGGCAGCTCGCTGGGACCGCTGTTTGTCGGCGCGGTCTCCGACAAGGTCGGGCTGGCCAAGGCGATGTCCACGCTGCCGTTTTTCATGATCGGCGCGTCGATCCTATTCTTCATCGGTTCGTTCTGGTATGCGCGCGACCTGGCCAAGGTCGCCAAGGTCAGTCTGAACTTCGAAGCGTGATCACCCCTTCATTTGTTGTTGAACACGCCGGATGACCCGGTCGGTCATCCGTTCGCGCAAACGCGGAAAGAGCCGGTTGAAGTGGTAAAAGAGTGTGCCTTTCGTGCCCGGCACGATGATCGGTTGATCCTTTTTCATGCCGATGAGCAAGCCGTGGGCGGCTTCGGCCGGCGTGAGCACGCCCGCGTTGTTGTTGATCGCTTTGACTTCCGGCGGTTTGGTTTTGTCGGTTTCGCGCAGCAGAGGCGTGTCGACCTGAGGCGGGCAGAACGCCGACACCTTGATGCCGTGTTTTTTGTATTCGCTGCGCAGGGCCATCGACAATCCGACCATGCCGAACTTGGCGCTGGCGTAGGCCGCGTAGCCGATCAGGCCGATCAATCCGCTCATCGACGATACGTTGACCACGTAACCGCCGGCATCCTTCATGTATGGAATAAGCGCCGCGCAGGCGTTACGCGCTCCGTAGAGCGAAATCTGCACCGTTTTGTCGAAGCGCTCGTAAGACAGTTCCTCGAAATACACCGCCCCGCCGATGCCCGCGCTGTTGATCAGCACGTAGGGCGCACCGAAGGATTCCGCCGCCGCACGCAGGGTCGCATCGACCGCCAGATGGTCGGTGACGTCCAGGGCGACCGCTTCGAAGCGTTGGTCGGGAGTGCGGGCCGCTTTTTGCAGCGCGGCCAGAGCTTCCAGTCGTTTCTCTTCCGGGTCCACCGAAAATACGTAGACGTTGGCGCCCAGCGAGGCGAACAATTCGCCCGCCGCCAGGCCGATGCCGCTGGTGCCGCCGCTGATGTACACGTTGCGCTGGGAGAATTCCATGGTGTCCTTCCTGGTTTCGGTTACGGCAAATAATATGCGACACCATACCCGCCGAGCATCGTTCGGTAAAGATCGGTTGTTTATGTCAGTTATTATTGCTTTGTAATCAAGGCCATTAATCGATTGCACAATTAATAAAATTCTCCTAAAAGAGAATGTCCTAAATTGGAAAGTTCGAATTCCGAGCATAGAAAATGTGGAGAGAAATACAGACGGTATACCAACTACCATCAAGAGGGAGTAGCGAATGAGGCGTGTTTGTTTGGTGTCGGTTTTATTCATCCTGGTTATCGGTTGGGCGACGGCGGCGCAGGCCGGATTGACGTTTATCCCCAACACCTACGGACTTTCCGCCAAGTCGATCGGCTTGGGCAACGCAATGACCGCGGTGGGCGGCGATTATTCGGCCGCCTATTTCAACCCGGCGGCCCTGGGCGCCATCGGCGTGAACCAGATCGATCTCAACTACTTGTTGGCCGATCCCGATTTCACCGGCGGCGTGAAAGACGGTGAGGAAGTTGAATTCGACACGGCCAACAAGGTCGTTCTCATCGGCTTTACGATGAACCTCTCCAAGCTCTTCAAGAACGAACACGGCTTGGGATTGGGCTTCGACGTGGCGGTGGACAACAACCTCAAATCGTTTCTCAACTTCGAGGAACGGCGCGACGATCGCGGCCAGTTTCTGCGTTACGGCCTTTCCAGCGTGACGATGGTCACCGGCTTGGGCGTCGAGATTCTGCCGCAGCTTTACCTGGGCGGCGGCGGTTATATCATGGTCAAAGGCGAGAACACGCTGGTCGCCGAAACCGACATGGCCGGCAACACCAAGCAGGAAGAAATTCAGGTCAGCGCCGAACCGGCCATCGCGCCGATCGTCAGCATCTACGCGCCGGTGCATCCGCTGATCACCCTGGGTGCGACCTACCGCGGCCGCGGCATGGCCGAATTTTCCGATATCGACGCGGCCACCAAAGCGCTGGTCAGCGATTCGCCGTTGACCCAGTTGAACCTGGTGATGGGCTTCAAGGACGGCTACGTGCCGCAGCAGGCCGCGTTCGGCGTCAGCGTGTTTCCGGTCAAGGACTTGATGATCGCCTTCGACTTGACCTGGGCCAACTGGGCCGATTTTGCCGAAGAGATCAAAGACGGCGACGTGGTCAAGGATGAAGCCGACTTCGAAACCAAAGACACCTACACGCCGCGTTTGGGCGTGGAATATCGCGCCTGGCGAAACCTGCAGTTGCGTGCGGGCTATTTCTTCGAACAAACCCCGTTCGTCGACCCGGGTCTGGGCGATGCGGCGGTGCTGGACAACGACAAGCACGCGGCGAGCCTGGGCGCGGCGTACGACGTGGATTTCATCCCCTTCATGGCGCAGCCGCTGACGGTGGGCGCGAGCTACTTCTATCATTACCTGGCGCCGCGGACCGTCGAGAACGGCGACGATGTCGAGTACGAGAGCAGTGGCAGTCTGCATGGTGTGGTCGGTTCGCTGACCCTGCGGTTTTAAGCGAGAGGTGACGCCATGAAAAAGTATAGGCAAACCATGATTCGCACCGCGGCGCTGGCGCTCTTGCTCGCGCTGTTTGCGCTGGGCTGCGGCGATGAATTCGAACCGTTGGAGACGGCGGCCGAACAGGCGCCGCTGCAAGTGACCATGACCATTCCGCATAACGGGCAATACAACGTGACGATGAGCAGTAAGGTCGTCGTCCACTTCAACGAGCCGATCGACGCCAATACGCTGAACTCACGCGTAAAGGTGCTGGATCCCGGCGGCACCATGCCGGAAGCGAAGATCAGCGTGTACGGCAACTCCATCATCGTCGAACCGATCAAGCATTGGGACGAGCGTAGCGAATACACCGTGCACGTTTTGCCCGGCGTCGGTTCGTTCAATGGGCATGAGCTGACCACGGAAAAGACGTTCACCTTCACCACCGGCATGCGCATGCCCAAGGCGGCCGAACAGCTTTCGGTCGAGCGCGTCGAGCCGCTGCCCGGCGAGCCCTGCTGGGACTTCATGACCTTCCGCATGTTCTTCAACGAGCCGATCGATCGCGACACGCTCGAGTTCGGCAAGAGCATCCGCTTTGTCGACCTGGACACCGGCGAAGCGCATCCGGGCAACGTGTTCGGTCGCTCCAACCAGGTGGTGTTCGATCCGGACGAGGATCTGGTTCCCGGTCACACGTATCGCCTGACCATCGACAAGCAATTACGCGATTACAACAACCAGGCGCTCGCCGAGGACTACGTCGTCGATTTCGTGGCGCAGTCGACCGGCAAGCGCACCGTACTGGCGATGGACCATTGCCCGTCGGTGCTCGACGGCGAATCGTTTTGCGCCTCGCTGCCGGACAACGATCAGTTCCCGATGAGCACCTACATTCCGCGCCAGCTCAATTCCATGTTCTCGCAGTCGGTCTTCCTGGGCGGGACGAACACCAAGGCCGGCGGACGGCTGTGGAGCGAATTTGCCGAAAGCGTCGTTGCGCCCGACAACATTCCTTTCGTCGTGCGCAAGGGCCAGAAACTGACCGGCAAGTCGCTGCAGTTCCTGGTCGGCGGTGTGATCGAATCGAGCATCTTCACCGGCGAGATCACCGTGACGTTGCTTGCCGACGCGATCGGCACGATGTCCGGTTCCGAATACGTGCACGGTGAAGCGGGGCTGCCCGCGACGATGCGCATCACGCTGGATTCGGCGATGAGTTTCGAGAACGAAACCTCCAACAGCCTGATGCCGCAGCCGATCCTGGGCACGGTGCTGGTTGGCCAGGCGTCGGTGAAGCCGGTCGACGGCATGCCCGATTACGAGGCGATGCACATCGAACTGGCCGGCTTTGCGGAAATCAACCTCGGCCCCGAATTCTTCCCGGTCGACATGTCGTTGCAGATGATTCCGCCGCCGACTTTGCCGAGTGCGCCGATGCAGGACACGACGCCGCCGACCATCAAGTCGGTGTCGCCGGTCGACATGATCGTGACGCCGGAGGACATTCGCGAATACCTGCCCACGCGCATGGCCGGCGACCGCGTCGTACTGTACTTCTCCGAGCCGATCGATCCGGATACCATTCGCGATTACATCTACCTGGAAGGGCCCGACGGTCGCGTGGCCGGCAAGTACGACAATTTCGATCCGAAAATCTGGTTCACGCCCGACGAGCCGCTGGACCCCAACACGACTTATCGCATCGTGGCGCTCGCCGGCATCAAGGACATCGCCGGCAACGAAACGACGCAGACGCGCACTTGGTCGTTCACCACGATGCCTTACCAGTCGTCGGCGGTGAATCCGCCGATGGTGGCCGCGTCCGTGCCCGCGCGCGGCGACGGCCACAAGATGGCGCGTAACTTCTTCCCGGAATTTTACTTCACGCAGATCGTCGATGAAGACAGCCTCGTCTATGGCGAAACCTATGGGCTGTACGATCTGACGCTCGGCGGTCGCCTTGTGCCGGGCACGCGCAAACATTATTCGGTGTTCTTCGACTTCGTACCGGACGAAGAGTTGATCATCGGCCATCTGTATCGTTGGACGATCAACGAAGGCGTGACCAACCTCGACGGTTTGGCGTTGGATACCGATTATGATCGTGAGCCGGGCGGCCCGCCGATCGTCATCGACTTTGTGGCGTCGGAATACTCGAACTTCAACGAGACCATGTTCGTCAGCTATGCCTACGCCGACGCCGACGTGAACGGCTATCTGGAAAACGACGAAGTGATCACGCCCGCGAACTTCATGATCATGGATTCGCCGATGATCAAGGATCCGGTGTACGTGATGGGCTTCTTCCCGGTCAACGTGCACGAGCTGAGTTACTACGAAGACGGCGAGCCGCATATGGAAGTCAACGTGGTCGCCAACACGCTGCAGTTCGGCACGAGCGTCAGCGTCAGTCTGTTCGGCGACGACAAAGGGCTGATGGATATGGGGCAATTCCGCATTCTGATCCGCGATTCCTCGACCACCGATATCTACCAGGCGCCGGAAAAGCTGCTGGGCAACCAGGTCGACGTCGCCATGACCCTGCACGTGGAAAATTCGATTCTCGATTCCTTCCTCGTGCACGACATGCGCATGAAGATCCCCAGCCTGCTGCGTTACAGCCGCGACGGTCGCATGATGACCGTCATCGACGGTCAGACCATGGCCGGCATGGTGATTCCGGTCTTGGGTGTGATGGATATCCCGGTGCGGGTGTTGATGGTCGCCAGTACGGTGCCCAATACGCGCGCATTCTAAATTACGCAAACAAAGGGAGAGGGGGCGTTCACGGACGCTCCCTTTTCTTTTTAATGCTCGCGTCGTGTGGCTTCGTCCAGGTCGGCCGGCGCGCCGATTTCACTGATGATCTGGCGGAATTTTCCGGACCGTTTATCGCGTGGAATTTCACCCACCCGCAGACAATTGAGCGTGATGCGTTGGGCCAAACCGGCTTTTTGCAGACCGGCCAGCAGCGTGCGCCGTACCTTGTCGCCGATTTCCCCCGCGCCTTCGATCGGCACATAGCGGAAGGTGAATTCGTTGCGGCCGGTTTGCGACAACTGATATTCCTTCACTTCGTCCAGCTCGACGATCGGCCCCAGGAACAGATACGGATGCACCGCCTCGTAACCGCCTTCGACGCGGTCGATGTAAAAAATGTCGTCGGTTCGACCCTGCACCGGCAGCAGCGTGGGGAACGGCGAACCGCAGGCGCACGGTTCGAGGGAATAGCCGGTCACGTCGCTGATCTCGTAGCGAATGAACGGCTGCACGTGATTGAACAAGTTGGTCAGCAGCACCTTCTCGCCGATCTCACCGTCGGGTACGGGCCGATAGTGCCGGTCGACGATCTCCAGAATGCACATGTCGCTCATCACGTGCATGCGGTCGAACCGGTTGCAGGCGCGGGCCATGATGAAGCATTCGGACGTGCCGTAGGTGTCCTGCACGCCTTTGCCCCACACCTCTTCGACCAATTGTCTGGTCCCCATCGACAAGGGTTCACTGCCCGTGGCCAGCGCGGAGATTTCCTCGTCCAACGTGATGTGCAGCCGCCCGGCTTGCTGTTCGCGCGCCAGCATATTGAGCACCGACGGGTAGGAAAAAATCGACTTCGGCTGAAACTCGTTGAGCTTGGCGACCAGCGTATCGATCGGCTCGAGCAGCGAGAAAATCTCCGTGTTGACGAACAGCCGATGCATGTTCGGCGTGTACAGCGCCGCCGTGTACGCCGGATACGGTCCGCCGGTCATCACGATCGAGGCGAATTGATGCGAGCGCCGTAAAAAGCCGGCCATGATCCTCAACCGGTCGCCGAAGGTCAACAACGCCGGCAGCGCGTGCCGCGCCATGATCGCCGCGTGCACCCAGTCCATCGCTTCGCGATCGTAAATAACCAACGCATTTTCGCCGGTGGTGCCGCTGGTTTGGAAAGGAATGAACGCGTTTTTGTAGTACTTGCCGAGGTTCGATTTGTCACTCAGCCATTCGCGCAGCTCGGTGCGTTTGATGCGACGGTCGGTGACGAAGTCGTCGTACTCGGCCATCATTTGCGGTTTGGTGATCACCGGCAAATCGCTCAGTTTGCAGGTGTTCAGGTCGGTGCGCTGATAGAGTTTTTGGTAGAAAGGCGATTTCGCGGCGGCGATGTTCAACAACCGCCGAAATCGTTTCTCGCGGATCTGCGCCACCTTCTCCGGAGTCGCGTCACTTGCGCGCGACAGCAGTTCGATCAGGTAGATAATTCGTGGAATGCCCATAGTTCTTCTTTTCTCCGCCTCTGCACTCGGATCGTCATCACTGTCGAACAGACAGTGCCGTGGTTGTGGCCTGCACCGCTTCGATAAATTATTTCTAGATGATAGACGTCAGGTTGCCCGCGCATTGTAATCCGATGACCGGGGTAAATAAAGATACCGTTCCAACCCTCCCAAATGGAACAATCGATGGATTCATTCGCGGGGAAATTTTGCTATGATGCCTTTACCCGCAATAGGTGCGGACAGGGGGAACCATGAAGAGCAGGCACAATTGGGCGATTCTCTGGCTGATGGCGGTGTTGATTCTTTTCGTTGTCGGGTGCGGCGACGACGATGACGACGACAACGACGATCAAACGCCAGACGACGATGACAACGACGATTCCGCCGACGATGACGACGACAGCCTCGATGACGATTCCGCCGACGACGATACCGGCGACGACGATACGGGCGATGACGACACAACGCCGCCCTACGAAGGCACGTCCTTGTTGCCCGGCCCCGACGAGGATGGCTACGACGCCGATCTGGAAGCCAAGGCCGACCGCTACGATCGTACGCATCTGTTGTTCAATTGCAGCGGCAACCACATCAACTCCGACGTGGTGGTCAATCTCGAACAAACGGCCAATCGCGCGTTGATCGAGGATTTTATCCAGAACTCCGACTCCTGGGATTTCAACACGTATAGCGGCGGACTCGATCCGCTGGACGTGATCGACGCTCATGAAAAAGTCGCCGGTTTGTACGCCGGCGTGGGCATCGCCGCCGATGCCTTCCGCTACGGCGTGATGCGCGATCAGGGGTATGACGCCCAGGACGTGCAGCGCGCCCGCGAATTTTTGCAGCGCGGCATCGATGGATTGTTCATCGGTTATGAAATCACCGGCGGCGACGGTGTTATCGCCCGCGGTTTCTGCAACCAGGAGGTGGCCGGCAGTTGCGCGGCGCAGGAAACGACGCCGCTGTTCGACGAGTTCGGCAATCCGTTGCCCGAGGAAAAAGACAACGGCACCTGGCGCGAGGACAACAGCGCGGACAATCGCTACGCGACCTACAAGTGGGAGGACTCCTGCAGCCGCGATCAGTTCATCGGCTGGGCCAGTGCCTTTGCGGCGATCTGGGAGGTGATCAAGGACGACGATACGTTCGATACCGACACCAAGGATACGTTGCAGCAGTACGCCGCGGAAATCGGCCATAGCCTGATGGTCGAGCGCAGCGGCGGACCGGGCAGTCTGGGGCAGGCATTCGATTTGGAAATCTTCGACGCCGACGAACGAACCACGTACCACGGCTATCTCAACGAAAACGCCTGGGATCGTTTTTATCTTGCCTGGCTGCCGATCAAGGACGGCATGTATTCGATGATGTCGCTGGGCATTGTGGCCGCGCTGACTTACTGCTCGGAAGATTCGGACTTGGAAGAGTACCTCTACGATCATCTGATCGGCGAGCGGCACCTGGATCAGATTGCGGCGAATCATCAATTGGGCGTCAACCTGTGGTGGCAGACGAACTTCAGCGCGACGAACATGGCCATGGCCGGCGCGTTGCTGGCACAGCGCTATCTGGCCGATGAAACCGCGCGCCAACGCGTGCGCTACGCGACCATCCATCATCTGTACCTCAACGGACCGTTGCTGCTGAGTCGGCAGCCGGAAGAGTATGCTTACAGTCTGTACGACTTCACCTACGCCGCGGCGGTGTCCGGTTCCTCGGCGTTCAACACGATGTTGCAGGCGCCCGACACCGATGCCGTCGAGCGCGGTGTGAACACGTTGTTTGAATACGCCGAAGCGCCGTACTGGGATGTCGAAATCATCAATTGCGACGAAGACGAAATCAGCTCGCGTCACTGCGTGCTCAACAACGGCGACGAGGTTACCGTGTTGGGCGAGGTGGGCCGCAACGGCGATTTGATCTGCCAGGAGCCGATTCCGCAGGAAGTGCGGCCGCCCAGCAATTACCATTGGCGTTCGAATCCGTACAAGCCCAACGGCGGCGGCAACGGCAGCCGGCTCAATCCCGCAGTGGATTTCCGTTGGGCTTATTGGTATGGCCGCTGGGTGCGCTAAAAACGCAAGGTCACATTCGCACCGATATTGATCCACGAGCCTTCAAAGACGAGATCGCCGATCCGGTCGGTCGGATCGTCTTTGTGCATTTCGCGTCGCTCGTGGTGATGATATTGCGCAAACGCATCCAGCGAGCAGGGGCGGGGCAGCAATTCGCCCAGGTGGCTCAAGGTCAGGCCCACGCCGAGCGAGGGGATGTGCGTGTTTGAGTCGAGGTAGTTGGTCACCCCGGTTTGGTCGGGCACGGGCGTGGGGCGATATCGATATCCGCCGCGCACGTCCACGCGCAGCAAATCGCTCTGCCAGGCCGTTCCTTCGAGGCCGATGGCGGGATTCCACGTGTCGTGAAAATCCGGTTCCGGCGGCGGCGTGCCGTTTTGCGTGGGGAACACGTCGGCGAGACCGCCGTTGAGGTACACGTACGAAGCCGCCGCGTCGGTGCGCATTTCCGACCAGGCCATGTAGGTGACGTCCGCCGCCGCGGTCAACGAAGGCCATGGCTGCACGGCCACGCCGAGCTGAAATTGGCGCGGTGAAAAGTGACTCCACGTGTAAGCGTACAGATCCAACTGACTTTCGCGCAGCAAGGTCAGGTTGTTGGCGGGATACGCCTCCAGCGGTGGAATGGTTATTTTGTTCGGCAGATCCAGGCGCATTTCCACCTTTTCGCGATACCCCAATCCGATGCGCCACGCCGGCAGCGGATGAAACCACATGCCCGCCACCGGCGAAAAGAAGGTGCCGATCTCGCTTTTAAGCGAGCCGGTGCTCGGGCGATTTTCGTTGATGCGCAACGTGACGCCGCCGCGATTGTCGGCCAGCACATTCATGCCCACGCCGATCGACCACCAATCGAACACCTCGAACGCGCCGCCGATGATCGTTACGAGTGTGTGGTTGGCGTTGGCCACCAGGGGTGAATGCGGATGATCGGTCGGCAGCACGAGAAAGCGCATGACGTGGTCGTCGGGAATGAACGAGTTCAGGCCGGTGCTCAGTCGATGCCCGGCGATGCGCATTGAAACGATGCCGCCGAAAGTGACGCCCCCGTTGACGTCGACGTCGTGCTTACGGCCGTTGATCGTGTAATGCGGCCGCGCGTAAACGTAACCCGCTTCCAGGTGCAGCCGCTCGACCTGCTTGATGGCCGCAACGTTGTAATACAGCCCGGCGATGTCCTCGCCCAACGCCGCGTAAGCCCCGCCCATGGCGATGGCGCGCGGTCCGGTGCCGAAGAACTCATAGGGCCCGGCCCACGCCGTCGCCGGCAGGAAACAAAGCAGAATGAACGGCAACCATCGTCTCATGCGTTACTCGTAATCGAAGCGGAAGCTGACTGTCAGCGCTCCCGCGAACAACCAACCGGTGAAGCCGACACGCGGATACCCCGGATTGGCCGGATCGACCGTTTCATGTTTGTACGCCGAGCGCGGCGGCAGATACTGCGCCTGTCCGGCGATGTCCCACAACAACGGCAGCTCGAAGCGATATGCGCCGAAGTGGTGCAACAGCCAGCCGAGCGAATATCCGAAAATGTGCCGATCCGTATCGAGGTAATTGGTCGAGTTGGTTTGCGGCGGCGCCGGCGAGGGATCGAAGCTGTAACCGGCGCGCATGAACCAATCGACATTCGCTCCCTGGTAGGTCAGCACCTCCAGGCCGGTGCGCGCGGTCAGCGTGTCGTGGAAATGCGGCGACGACGACCGGCTGTCCTGAAATTCGATCGGCAGCAGCGGAATGTCGATATCCACTTCGATCTGCAAATTGGGATCGGGGAAATCCGACCATTCGTTGTAGGACAAGTCCAGCCCCCATAGCCAGCGCCCCGATTGGCAAGCCACACCCCACACGTATTGGCGCGGCGTGTACAGGCTGATCGCCTTGAAGCTGACCAGCAAAGGCGTATCGCCGATCGCCGTGTTGACCGGAATATCGTAGCGCGTGAAAAATCGGTCGCGAAAAACGAAGCCGGTGCGCAAACCGTTGAGTTGCGGCCAATAGTCGCCGAGGCGAAACAGGATGCCGGCGGTGGCCGCGAAACTGGTGGGCAATTCCTGGCCGACCGTCGCCTGGATCGTACCGTCCGGTTCGATGGTCGCATTCAGCTCGCCGGAGGTGTTGTCGAACAGTTGCACGCCGCCGCCGATCGCCAGACCGCGCAGCACGCGCACGCTGAGGGTGGGAATCAGACTCAAGCTGCGCCCCGCGTTTTCCAACAGGATGTATTGCGGGTCGGTTTCCTGCGGCACTTCAATGCCCAACAGCATGCCGTTGGGCAGGAAGATCCCCAGGTTGAGCGCCACGCGTTCCTCAAGAAAACTGCCGAAGGGCAACGGCAAGGTGGTGCCGAAAATCAATCCCTGCGTGTGCTCCAACTCGGGCGCCTCGATGCCGATGCCCTGCAGGTGCGAACCGGTGACCAGGTACCCCAGACCGATGGATGGACGCGTTTGAAACGCCCCGCCGGCGGGATTGTAATAGGCGGCGGCGAAATCGTCCGCGGTGGCCGCCATGGCCCCGCCCATGCCGATGCCCCGCGGCGTGAAGCCGTAACTGAACAGGGCATCGGCCCCGGCTGTCGTCGGCCAAACCAAAAGCAAAAGGCACACCACGGCCGTCGACCAGGCAAGGTCCACACGATCAGGAATACGACGAACCGCGTGTGCGATCGATGACTCCCCAAAATATTTTGATGTTTTTGAAAAGACTGCCGAAGCAGTATATCAAATCGCCGCGCGGCTGCATAGGTTCATTGGGGATGACGTGGTCGCCAACCCACGTGAAACGTTTTTACCAGGAATGGCAGGACGATCAGATCGGCGATCAACGCGGCGAGCATCGTCACGGCGGTCAGCAAGCCGAAATACCGATTCGGGCGGAAACTGGAGAAAATGATGACCGCGTATCCGGCGGCGATGATCAGCGAGGTGAAAACGATCGCCCGCCCGCTGCTGAGCATCGTGCGATGGATGGCCGGTCCGACCTGGCCGTCGAGGCGGATTTCGCGACGGTAGCGCGTCAGGAAGTGGATCGTGTCATCCACCGCGATACCCAGCGCAATGCAGGAGATCATCACCGTCGCCACGTTCAGCGAGATGTTCAGCCAGCCCATGATGCCCAGGGTTATCAGGATGGGCAGCAGGTTGGGGATCATGGCCAGCAAACCCACGCGTGGCGAGCGAAGATGCGCGATGATCATCAGGGCGATGATCGCGAAGGAGAAAAGCAACGAACGCAATTGGCTGTTCACCAGCGCATGCACCGTGGTCGCATACAGCTTGATCACGCCGGTGGTCGTCAGATGCAAACGCGGATCGAGATTTTGCGCGGCGAAGGTTTCCACCTGATCGAGTAGGGCGAGGTGTCCGGCGCTGCTCATCGAATGAATGCGGGCGCTCACGCGTGCGCCGGAAAAATTGAACGAGACGAACGAATCCAGGAAATCGGCTTTGCCGGTCATCGACAACAAGAGCAGGTACTGCGCGACCGTCGGTCGGTCGGCGGGCAGTACGTAGAAATCGTCGTTGCCCTCGTGCATCACCTTGTTCGTTTCCTTGATGAATTCGGTCAGCGAATGCGCCGTATCCACGCCGGGCAGCGTGCGCAGGAAGGTTTGCAGCTCCTCCAATTCCCGCAGCGCCCACGGTTCCTGAAACACCTCCGGCGGGCCTTCCACCGCCAGTTCCAGCGAGCTGAAGCCGGCCATATGATCCTGGATGAAATGGAGTCCGTCGATCGACGGCGCGTCGCGGGGGATAAACTTGGAGATCTGCGTTTCGATATTCAACCGCGTGATGCCGATGACGGATGCGATCGTCAGCAACGCGACCAACAAGGGAATGCGCCAGCGATCGCGGTGGACGAACCGCTCGATGCGCAGCAACGCACGGGCGGTCACGGATTGCTCGTATCCCTGCCAACGGCGCGTTTTCGGCAGCGGCAACAGGGACAGCACGATCGGCGTGATCGTCATCCCCAACAGGTAAGCGATCATGATGCCCAGCGCGCTGTATACGCCGAACTCGCGAATGCTGCGCAAATCGGCGACCAGCAGCGAGGCGAACCCGACCGCCGTGGTGATCGAAGTGAGAAAACAGGCGCTGATCATGTGTTCCATCGTCGCCAGAATGACCTGCCGCCGATCGTCGTTCTTCGCCGCCTCCTCGTAGTAATGGTTGATTATGTGGATCACGTCAGACAAGCAAATAACCATTATCAACGTCGGCAGCATCGTCGTGACCATGCCGACCGCTTTGCCCATGCTGAAAAACACGCCGCCGATCCACACCACCGAAGCGACGATCACGATTTGCGGAATCAACGCGCCGCGCACGGTGCGAAACACCAGCAACAGCAACAGAACGATCAATACCGGCGTCAGCCACATGAAGCGCTTGAGGTCGAGCGTAATGTAATCGAGCGAGTCGGTCAGCAGCGGCGACACGCCGGTCATGTACACGGCGGTTCCGGGATGCGGATTCGTGCGGAGGATGTCGCGCACCTTCTGCACCACGGCGATGCGATAGGTTTCATCCTCGCGCAGATAGCGCAGCTTGGCGTTGATCGAAGCGGTTGCGCCGTCCGGCGATACCAGGTTTTTCACCCAGTATGGATTGCCGAGCGCATATGCCTTCTTGGCGGCCAGTTCCGCCGGATCGGTGGGGATGTCGGCCAACAGCGGGCGCACGTCGATCTGGTCGCCGTCGGTGCGGATATCGCTGACGTTGGTCAACGAGAAGACCTCTTCGACGTCGGGAACCTGGCCGATCAACTCGGTCAGATGTTGCAGGTAAAGCAGATTGTCGGTTGTGAACATATCGTCGGCGGCGACCGCGACGATCAGCAATTCGGCGTCGCCGAAGCGTTGGCAGAACTGCTCGAAATACACCAGGTCGGGATCGTCCTGCGGCAGATCCTTGTGTTGACTTTGGCTGATGCGAAACAACCGCAGTTGATAGGCCAGGGCGAGCGTCAGGATGAGCAGCAGCACGCTGATCAACAGACGATGAGCCAAAATGAATTCGGCGATCCGGCGTTGCATTGGCGAATGTTTTCCACTTGTTTGGTTGCCGCCATATCCTAGCAGACCTCGACACCAAAAGTGATCACAGAAAATAACACTTGTCAGTGGGGGAGGATTGTGGTTATCAATTAGATGTCAACCTTAGAAAACGGAGGGTGTTATGAAATTTAGTAAAATAATGATCGTATGTTTCCTGCTCACGATGATGTTATTTTCTGTATATTGCGGCGATGATGACGACGATGACGATCGCGATGATGATGACGACGATGATGATGACGCGCCGGATTCCTATATTCTGACCAGCGGGTATGGTGATCGTTACTATGTGTTCAATGGCGACAACAGCACTTTGATCGATGCCTATGAACCGTTGGCGGCGGGCATGAATACGCTCCGCTTTGCCACCCTGATTCCCAGCGTCACCGGACCGGTGGCCGTTTTTTCCGCCAAGCCGGCCGAAGGAGGAAACGCCGAGTTGTTTTGGGCCGACGCCTTTGCCGACACCAACCTCGACCAGATGACTTCGCTGGCCAACGAGGGTCTGGCCGATACCGCTCCCGCCTATGACGCGGGCGTCGTGTTTGTCGGCGTAAAGAGCGGAGCGATTCCCGAAGTTCTGACCATGACGCCGCAGGCTGCGGAACCATCGACCTACAAATCCTCTTCGTTCAAAAAGAACATCGGCGGTGACTTGTGCGACACGTCCGAATGGGCGAGTCCCGCGTTTTCGCCGGGCGGTCAGTATTTCGCGGCCGGCTGGTTCTGCAAAGACAATGAGGGGCCCGAATTGCCTTCCTACACGACTATTCTTGTCTTCGACAGCGATGAGGAGGAGTGCGGCGATCCGGTATTCGAACGCGAAGGGTATGCCGGCATTCAGGATGTTTGCTTCACCTACGATTCGTCGATGGTCATTTTCAGCATCGGCCAACCGGACCTTACACTGGAAGTGTTCGCCGGGAAAATCGACGGCAGCGAAGAGCCGATCGACGTCAGCGAGGCGTTCAATGGCGGCGACATTCTCAACTTCGATTGCGATCCGACGGCTCCGCGCGTGGTGTTCAACGATCTGTCCGTCAATCCGAACCTGTATGTGATGGAGTATGGAGTCGGTGATTCGATCACGTTCGAAGCGCCCGAGCAAATCACCACGGAAGGCACGTTCCGCCGTCCGCGCTGGGTGGCGAATCCGGAATAACCGACAGTGACGAAAGCCGATCCGCAAAGTTCGCTTAAGTAAGCGCGCAAAACGTCCGATAGGATGAATGTCCGGCACATCGAAGGATCGGTGTGCGCCGACGACTTGACTTCAACGACGCAAGGAGGCGTTCGATGAAGATTGTGCAAGCGGACGTGTCGCTCGCCGCGAAAAACCTCCATCGTTTCGAATACCAACGCAACGAACGCTTGAGCGTTTGGGACGCCGCCGGTCGCCTCGACGTGGAGGAAAACGTGCGGGCCGAAGCGGAAACGCGCTCGGCGATTCTCGATCGCGTCACCTTGTCCGGCGAGGAAACGCCGTCGCTGGACGATTTGGAAAAATTGTTGCAAACGGGGCAGCGTCTGCGCCTCGGGCAAACGGCGAATCCGAAAGCGCTCAATGCCGACGACCTGTTGCGGGAGGAGCTCATTTATTCCGAGGAAAAAATCAAAGCCCTGTTCATCGAAATGCTCACCAAAAAGAAAATCACCCTGCCGAGCATGAACGATTTTATGGAAAAGCGGGCGCAGGCCGAGCAACGCGCCAATCAACTCGCGCGGGATCTGACCGCGGCGCAAAGCGGCGAAACGACGCCGCAACGCCAGGGCTGGGGCATCGCCTACGACTTGCACGAGGAAACGCGCGAGGTGGAACAAACCACCTTCAAAACACAGGGCGTGGTGAAAACCGCCGATGGGCGGGAGATCGCCTTCGAAACCGAGCTGCAAATGTCGCGCGAGTCGGTGACGGTCAAGGACTTTCATTTGCGCGCCGGCGATGCGCTGATCGATCCGCTGGTGATCAACTTCGCCGGCAACGCCGCCGAGTTGACCGACGAGAAAATCGATTTCGATCTGGATGCGGACGGCGAGCGGGAAAGCGTCTCTTTTGTCAAAGCCGGCAGCGGCTTCCTGGTGTTGGATCGCAACGGCGACGGCATCGCCACCGACGGTTCCGAATTGTTCGGTCCGACCTCCGGCGACGGCTTCGCCGAATTGGCTGCGCACGACCAGGACGGCAACGGCTGGATCGACGAAGCCGATGCGGTCTACCACGACCTGCGCGTCTGGACCAAAGACGCGACCGGCGGCGATCTGTACTCGACGCTGGCGGAGAAGAACGTCGGCGCGATTTACCTGCGCAACGTTTCCACGAATTTCACCTTGCAGGATTCGACCGGTGAAACGGCCGGCAAAGTGCGCACGACCGGCGTGTATCTCACTGAAAACGGTCAGGCCAATACCATCCAACAGGTGGATTTGAAAACCTGAGCGCCGCTGCGGCAAGTCTAATTATTTCACCTATCCTTTTTGTTCGTATTCTTATGCAATCAATGGTATAAGAATGTCGACTCGCAGGCCGATACGGGGAGGGTGCAGATGAATTATTGGTGGTTGAAACTGGGAATCGGTATTCTTGTTTTTCCCCTGCTTGTCGTTTGCGGTTGCGGCGACGACGATGACGACGATCAGCGCGATGCCGATGATGATCAGACGGACGACGACGCGATGGACGACGATCAAACCGACGACGACACCGGCGACGACGATGCCGGCGACGACCATACCGGCGACGACGATACCGGCGACGACGATACGACCGTTTGCGAGGGCTGTCTGATCGACACGGTCTGTTACACCGACGGCGACGTCAATCTATTGAACGAATGCCTGCATTGCGATGTTGCTCATTCGACCACCGAATGGTCCTTCAACGACGGTGCCTCCTGCGATGACGAATTGTTCTGCAACGGCGGCGATCAATGCCTCTACGGCGCCTGCGACTATCACGCGGGCGATCCGTGCGGCGAAGACGGCCTGTGGTGCAACGGGACGGAATCGTGCGACGAAGAAGAGGACCAATGCGTCAGCGAGTATAACGACGATGATCCGCGTTGCCCCGACGATGAGTTGTTCTGCACCGGCGACGAATCGTGCGACGAGGAAATTAATCAATGTGTGCATTCAGGCGATCCCTGCAATTTCGATGAAGTCTGTGTTGAAGATGGTGACGGCTGCGTGCCGGCCTGTTTCCGCGACGCCGATTTCGACGGTTTCGGCGACCTCGCCGTGATGATTCCCCTGGATGAAACTTGCCCGGCCGGCTGGGTGGACAATCATGACGACTGTGACGATGCGGACGCCATCTCGTTTCCCGACGCGCCGGAACTGCCCGACGACGGCATCGATCAGAATTGCGACGGCGAGGATTTCCTGATGTCCGACGAAACGGGCATCTTTGTGGCGCCGACCGGCGATGATGAAAATCCGGGCACGATGGCCGAGCCTCTGGCGACCTTGCACGAAGCGCAACAAGTCGCCTACGAGCAGGGGAAGGCCGTTTTCGTCGCGGCCGGCACCTATACGAATACGATCATCGGGCGGGCTTCGTTTTTCGGCGGATATGAACCGGTCAACTGGACGCGTGACATCGCGGCGAACGAAACAACCGTTGCCTGTTCTTCCTATACGGCGGTAATCGTTAATTATGACGTGCCGCCCGTCGCCGTGCAGGGATTTACCCTCGCGAACATCAATCCGATGGCCAACCTTACTTCCGGCGTTTATGTAAACAGCGGCAAATCCGCCACGATCGTCGACAACATCATTCAACCGACCAACACCGCGGCGGCCAATATGGTGACCGGCGCCATGATCTACGGCCAGGCCAGATTCATCGACAACGTAATTGAAGGCGGCTATGCCGACGAGCTTGCTTTCGGTGTGCAGCTTTACGCCGATGCCGCCTTTGCTTATTTGGAAGGCAACACGATCGTCGCCGGCGACAGCGGGCTTTATTCGCGCGGAATCGATTGCGTCTACGGCGGCGTCGCCGTCGCGCGCAACAATGAAATCTTCGCCGGCACGGCGTCCGACATGTCCATGGGCGTGATGACCTGGCCGGATTCATCCGCCACCTTGGTCAATAATTTCATTTACGGTGGTTCTTCGCCGTTTGCCAATGGCGTCTATGGACACGGCGGCAATGTGACGGTCATGAATAACGTGATCGACGGCGGCGACGCGGACCGTGCCTATGGCGTCAATTTTTATGACCAGGGACACGGTCTGATCGTCAACAACATAATTGCCGGCGGTAGTGGCACCGTTTTTTCGATTGGCGTTCGCGCTTCCGAAGGACGGGTCATGCTGTACAACAACGATATCTACGGCGATACAACCACCTACCTGGTGAATAATTCAAATTCGTTGGACAATATCAATAGCTGCTCATTCACCGGTTGCACCGAAGCGGGCGGCAATATCTCAGAAGATCCCCAGTTCGACGTCGACGGGTTGCATCTGACCGGCGAAAGCCCGTGCCTCGATGTGGGAGTGGATCCGCTGGCCTGGTACGGCGGCTTCGGCGCGCTGTGGGATATCGACGGCGATGCGCGTCCACAGGGCGACGGTTGGGATATCGGCCTTGACGAGGTGGTGCCGTAATCGGGAAGTGAAATGAAACGCTCTATACTCTTGCTGCTGTTGAGTCTGCTTTTCGTTTTCGGTTGCGCCGGCGACGATGATGACGACGACGATGATGCCGGCCATCCCGCGGATGATGATGCGTCCGACGATGATGCCGCCACCGATGACGATACGGTTGATGACGATGTCCTTGATGACGATTCGTCCGATGACGATGGCGTTGACGACGATACAATCGATGACGACACCGCCGACGATGATTCCGTGGACGATGATACCGTTGATGACGACACGGGCGATGACGATACGTGGGAACCGCCGTCGCCGGTGCATGCCTATTACGAACGCGCGCCGGGGCAGGGCTGGCCGTGGTTGACCGACGAGCTGACCACCTTTGCCGCGTACGATCTGACCATGGTTTTGGGAGTCGACGAAACCCAGACCGGCAGCGCCGATCTGGCGGCGTACCTGCGCGCCGCCGAGGCGGCCGGCGTCGAAGTGCGGCTGTGGTTTTTGGTGGCGCGCGACCGGGGACTTTACGCCAACGACACCAACGCCGAGCACTATGCGCAAAAGCTGCTGGAACTGGCCGCCTGGTTGGTCGAGGAAGACCTGGCGGTCGACTGGCTGGTCGTCGACATGGAAATGGACGTCGGCAAAATGTACGAACTGCTCGCCTTGTTCCAGGCCGGCCGGTACCTCGATGCGGTAATGATGTTGCTCGGCAATTTCAATCCGGAGGGTTTTTACGAGGCGACGGCGGTGTACCGGCAGATGATCGACGAGCTGCACGAACTCGGCTTCTACGTGATGAACGTCACCGCGCCGCTGGCCTTGGACGATCTGCGCGACGAGGACACGACGCTGCAGGACATCATGGACATTCCCGCCACGACCGTCGAATGGGACGAGTTCTCCACCATGGTTTACACCAGCGAATGGGCGCTGAACTTCGGTCTGCCTTTCGGCTCGCACCTGGTGTACAGCTACGGCGAGATGACGGTGGAGTATTACCCGCAACGCGCTTCGATCGCCGTGGGCATCCCCGGCTTGGGCGTGATGACCGAGCCGGAACACTTGGCGGCGGATATTGCCGCGGCCAAAGCGGCGGGCGTCGAGCGGATTCAGGTGTTTGCCTATTCGCGCGTGGCCGCCATGGCCGATCCGAATGCGTGGCATGAAACGTTCGGTGCCGAGCCGGCGGTGCCGCCGACCGACGGCGTTACCGATTTGTTGCATTTTTTGTTGTGGATCGCCGACAATCTGTTTTGATTTTCGCGCGATGATGAATACATTTGAGCCGTAACCTTGGTGGAGGTCCGTCGTGTTCGACAAACCGATCTATTCGATGCCCGCGTTGCTGCGCGACCTTTACAAAATGGGCAGAAGCGCCCCCGATCTGTTCGACGCCGTGCTCAGCGGACGCGTCGACGGCGCGTTTCGCGAAAAGATTTTGCTTGCCGCCACGGCCTTCAACCGTTGCCGCTATTGCGCCTTTGTGCACGCGCATTGGGCGTTGTTGAATAAGGTCGATCCCGCGGAAATCAAGGCTCTGCTGCATCAGGAAGAGAATTATGCGTACGACCGGCGCGAACGGGTGGCGCTGGAGTTCGCGCGGCATTACGCCGCCACGCGCGGCGAGCCGGACGAGCGGCAGCTTGCCCAATTGCGCGATTATTACGGCACGCAAAAGGCGGACGACATTCTGGCTTTTCTGCGGATGATCTTCTTCGCCAATGTCGCGGGCAACACCTTCGATTCGTTTCTCGCGCGACTGCGGGGGCAGGGCGCGCCGGAGGGACATCTCCTCTCCGAATGGTTGGTGTTTCAAGTTGCCGCGCCGATCTTGTTGCCGGTGTTGGCCGTGCTGACGCTCCGTCGTCTCATCGCCAACGAGCCGGAAGGGATCATGGCGGCGGTGCCGGTCTGAAGGTAAATTATTACACCTGACATATTAGTTATCCTCGATTATCGCTTGACTTCCATTGGGCGTTTTGCGCAAATCGTTAAGCAGGCCGACGTGCAATCTCATTATTAGAAATCTTTAATTTTTTACGGCTAGCGGCGCGTTCACCCTTGGCGAATCCAACGGATCTAGCAAGGAGAGGAACGTGAAACGATTTGTTTGTTTCGCCATCGTTTTCGCCCTCTGGCTGGCGTGCGTTTCGATCGCCCAGGCCGGCCTGGTTTTCATCCCCAACACCTACGGCATGTCCGCCCGGTCGATCGGCCTGGGCAATGCGATGACCGCCGTGGGCAACGATTATTCGGTCGCCTATTTCAATCCCGCCGCCTTGGGCGCGATGACGACCAGTCAGTTGGATATCGGTTACCTCTATGCCGCGCCGCGCTTCAACGGCGGGCTCAATGACGGCGGTGACGAGGTCAATTTTGAAACGGACAACAAGCTGGTGCTGCTTGGTTTCACGATGAACCTGTCGGAGTTGTTCAACAACAAGCACGGCCTCGGTTTGGGTTTCGACATGTCCATCGACAACAATCTCAAGTCGTTCATGAACTTCGAGGACAGCCGCAACGATAACGGTCAGTTCGCGCGCTACGGTCTGTCGAGCGTGACGATGGTCACCGGTTTGGGCATCAAGATCATCCCGCAGCTTTACGTCGGCGGCGGTGGCTTCATCATGATCAAAGGCGAAAACAAGTTGATCGCCGAAACCGACATGGCCGGCAACACGCGCGAAGAGGAAATTCAAGTCAGCGCCGAACCGGCTTTCGCGCCGATCATCAGCCTGTATGCGCCGGTGCATCCGGTGATCACCATCGGCGCTTCGTATCGCGGCAAGGCCCTGGCGAAGTTCGATGCGATCGACGCCACCACCGACGCCCTGGTCAGCGATTCGCGCCTGACGACTCTCAATCTGATGATGGCCTTCAAAGACACTTATGTGCCGCAGCAGGCGACCTTGGGCGTGGCTGTTCGCCCCATGCGGGAACTGTTGCTGACCGTCGACGGCACCTGGGCCAACTGGGGCGACTATGAGGAAGAGGTCTCCAAGAAGGACGCGGTCAAAGAGGACGCCGATTTCGATACGCACGACATTTACATTCCGCGCTTCGGCGTCGAATGGACGGCCTTTGAAAACGTCTGCTTCCGCGCCGGCTACTATTATGAAGACACGCCGTTCTCCGATCCGGGCATCGGCAATGCGGTGGTGCTCGACAATGCCAAGCACGTGTTCAGCCTCGGGGCGGCGCACGATATCACCTACATTCCATTTCTGGCGCACCCGCTGACCGTCGGCGCGACCTACTTCAATCATTACCTGGTCTCGCGCACGGTGGAAGCGGGTGACGGACGTAAATTCGAATCCAGCGGCGATCTGAACGGCGTGATCGGCACCTTAACGCTTCGCTATTGATGGAGGTCGACCATGCGTATTTTCAATCGAACCGTGAACGTCGCGCTGGTGGGCCTGTTGCTTTTTACGGCCTTGCTGGCCGGTTGTTCCGATGAGTTCATTCCGCTGGAAGCCGAAAAAACAAGCGAACCATTTCGGGTCGACATGACCGTGCCGCATCATCAGCAGCCCGATATCGTGTTGTCCAGTCAGGTGGTCATCTATTTTTCCGAAGAGCTCAATCCGTTGTTCGTCAGCGACCGGGTGACCGTCGAGGACGAGTTCGGGATCAATGCGCTGTTCACCCTGGAAGTGTACCGGGCGTCGATTGTCATCAGTCCGGTCGGCCTGTGGAAACCGGACACGACCTACAACATCAAGGTCAGCCCCGGCGTGCGCTCGGTCAACAACAAGGAGCTGACCGCCGCGCATTCCTTCTCCTTCAGCACCGGCGTTCGTCGCCCCTGCGATCGTGAATTGCTGTCTGTCGTGCGCGTTTCGCCCGCGACCGACGAGATCTGTTGGGACTTTCACACGATTCGCGTGTACTTCAACGAGCCGATCGACCGTAAGACGCTGGAGTACGGGCAGAGCGTGCGGATGATCGACGTCGAAACCGGTGAAATGATCGCCGGCAATCTGTTCGGTCGGCGCAACCAGATCGTCTTCGATCCGGCGCAGGATATGACGGCGGGCAAAACCTATCGCCTGATCGTCAACAATATGCTCAAGGATTACAGCGGCGACGGTCTGCTGGAAGATTTTACCGTCGATTTCACGCCGCGCTCCACCGGCAACCGCACGCATCTGGCGATGGACAAGGTGCCCACGGTAGTCGAGGGCGCCGCCTTCGTCGATGCGCTGCCGGATGATTCGCTGTTCCCCAAGAGCAAATTCATTGATCGCGATATCAATTCCATGCTCGCCAATTCGGTCATGATGGGCGAGACCAACATCAAAGTCGGCTCGCGGTTGTGGAACGAATTTGGTGAAGCGGCGCTGTCGCCTGACCGCATTCCTTTTGTCGTGCGTAAAGGACAGCGTCTGCGCGGTAAGGGCCTCAAGGGAACGCTGGGCGGCGAGATCGTTACGGGCGTCGACACCGGCGAGATCATTGTGACCGTGATGACCGACGCCATCGGCGAAATGCTGGGCTCGGAATACGTGCACGGCGTGAAGGGCTTGCCGCCGGTGATTCGCCTGACCATGGACGCGACGATGAATACCACGTCGCCCACGGTCAATGCGATTCTCTCCCAACCGATTTTGGGCGTCACCCTGGTCGGGCAGGTAGGCGTCAGCGCCATCGATCAGATGCCCGATTACGAAGCGATGCAAATTGAAATCATCGGTTTCGCCGAAATCGAGTTGGTCAACGAATTCGTGCCCGTCACCATGGCCTTGAAAATGGTGCCGCCGCCGATCAAGCCCGAAGCGGAGCCGTTCGACGAAACGCCGCTGGAAGTGATGTCGGTGTCTCCGGTCGATATCGTTTGCGAGCCGGAGGACATCACCTCGGTGGTGCCCACGCGCATGGCGGGCGAGGAGATTATCGTCACTTTCAACAAAGCCGTGGACCCCAATACGGTGCGCGGCAACCTGACCCTGCGCAGCCCCGACGGCGTCGTGCCCGGTCGATTCGACATTTACAATCCGAAAGTTGCGTTCATCCCTTATGAACCGCTGGATCCCGATACGACCTACACGATCATCGTCAACGACGGCTTCACCGATATTCTCGGCAACAAGCTGGACGCGCAGCATACCTATCAATTCTCGACCATGCCGTTCCAGGCGTCGTACACCGAACCGCCGTTGATCAACGCCTCGGTGCCGGGGCGATACGAAAACGCGACGCTGCCCAAGAACTTCTATCCGGAAGTGTATTTCTCGCAGATCATCGACGAGAACTCGCTGGTCTATGGCGAGTCCATTGCGCTCTACGACATGACCTACGGCCGCGAACTGGTGCCGGGGACGTTCATCTACAGTTCGATCTTCGTGCGCTTCGTTCCCGATGAAGACCTGACGCCCGGTCACGACTATTTGATGGTCGTGCGGCCCGGTGTTTTGTCCATTGCCGGTTTGCAGGTCGACACCGACAGCGACCGCACGCCCGGCGGACCCGAAGTGGAAATTCCCTTCACGGCCGTGCCGTACTCGCCTTACGTGCGCTTGGCTTACAGCACCTATCCGTACGCCGACGCCGACGTCAACGGATTCATCGAGGGTGACGAATACGAAATCGACACCAACTACATGGAAATGGATTTCCCCCTGATCAAAGACCGTTCGTACACAATGGGGTACTTCCCGATCACCATCGAAAGTTTGCGGGTGGACGCCGACGGCTTTGCCTTGGTGCCGGTGAATATCGAGCCGGGCTCGTACATCTATGCTTCGAGCGTATCCATGACCCTGTTCGGCGGCGACGAAAAAACCGAACCCGGCTTTATGGATATGGGCCGCATTTCGATCGATCTGATCGATCCGTCCAGCACCGATCTGTACCAGGCCGATGACGGGCTGACCGGCGTGGATGTCGATACGACCATGCTTTTCAACGTGGAAAACAAGCTCTTCAACAGGTTTCTGAATCACGAAACGTTTTTGAAGATCCCCAGCAAATTGCGCTTCACCCGCGACGGTCGATTGGTCGTGATTGTGCACGGTGAAGGCGTCGTGCAAATGCGGATCCCGTTGCTGGGTGCGATCGACATTCCGCTGATCGTGGACATGATGAACATTACGCCGCCCTCGCGGCGCGGATTTTGATTTCTCGACAGGAATAGAGATGTGAGGTTCGGGCTGCCGTTTTCGGCGGCCCTTTTTTTATTCGGTCGACGGCAGCAGGCCGCTTTCGACCAATGCCGTAAATTGCTGTTGCGCCATGAACGCCTCGCCGGCCGGCGTCCAGTGACCGTCGTAGGGCAGGTACAGCGGCTCGGTTCCCTGATAGGCGCGGAAGGCGTCCAGCAGCAAACGGCAGTTCAGTTGTTGCTCGGCGCAGTATTGTTGCAAGAAAGGGAAGAACGTGCCCGTGTAGACTTTCCCGGTTTCGAACTGCTCGCGCACGCGGCCCTGCGGCCATTCGTTCGGCGCGACTTGATGCCCCAAAGGATACGCGAAAATCAGCAGCGGGATGCCGCGCTCTTTGAGGTAACGGTCGATCATCGTCAGGTACGAGCCGGTGCGGCGATAATGCTCTGACAAGTCGCTCACGCCGTCGCGCGTCGTGGCCAGCCGGTCGTAACGCAAATCGCCGGGCACGACGTTGGCCGCCTCGCCCATCGCGTGAATGTGAAAGCGCTGGTCGATGAAATGCGCCAGGCGCAGATGATCGATCAGCCATTTCTGCCACGCCGGCGGTTCCCACTTACGTTGAATGATCATCGGTACGGGGCGATCGTGCGCCACGCGCGTCGGCTCGTTGTCGGCGTCGAAATCGGCGATCGTCGAATAAAACAGGTCGTCCTGCACGTCGCCCATGTCCAGGTTGAGCAGCACGATGTCGGGCGCCAGGTCGATCAACTCGGTTTTCAGAAAGATGTATTCGAGGATCGGACTGTAGGAAACCTGCCCGCCATTGATCACGCGCACGGTGAGGTTCTTGCCCTGGTAGCGCTCGTTGAGCAGCCGCTCCAATCGTTTGCTGGAAATCAACGGAAACGGATTGGTCGTGGCTTCGATGAACGAATCGCCCAGCACCAGAATGCGCAGTTCGTTGGTTTCCTTGGGGCCGTATTCCACGTCGCGTAGGCCGTTGGCATTGGTGATGATCTCGATGCGGCGCCCGTCGTGCAGTACGCGCCAGGTGCGGATGCGCGGGCGCAGGCGATGATTGAGCGTCGGATCGCTTTTATAATAATAATAGCTGGTCGCCGGCTGCCAGAAAACGCGCAAGGCGACCTCGACCAACGCCAGCGTCAGCAACGCGGCGAGCAGGGAGGTCAAGACGCGGCGCAAGACTCGTTGGTTCACCGATCGCTCCATTCATTCTCGCCATGAAGGGTTGCGTTCTGTTTCGCATGTGCCCGGCGGACTGTCAAGTTTTCTACCGGTTGATGCGTTCATGCAGGTAGTCGGCCGTGCGCGTGGCCAGCGCGGCGATGGTCACTTGCGGATTGACGCCCAGGGCCGGCGGCACGATCGAACCGTCGCACACAAACAGGTTCAGCGCATCGTATACCTCGCCGTAAGGATCGGTGACGTACCGCCGCGGATCGTCGCCCATCTGGCAGGTGCCCAACGGATGATAGGCCGACAGGTCGATGTCCCACACCGGCGTGTGACGCGCCAGATTGTCGGCGAGATCCTGTTCGTTGCGCATCGGCCGCCACCCGTTGACGCCGCTGATGACGATTTCCGCGCCGGCGGCCAGGTAGATGCGCGCCAGCAGTTCGTGCCCGCGCAGAAGCTGTCGATGGTCGCTACGATTGAGGTGGTAGTGCACCAGCGGCCGATCGCCGAGGTTGCGCACCACTTTGCCGCGCGACGTATCCTCGATCATGAAACCGAAGGACGACACCTGCGCGAAGCGTTCCATGATCGACTGCATTTGCTCGCCGTACCAGGGGAAGAGCATCCCCGCGATGTCGAAGGGCACCTGCGCGCCTTCGAACATGAGCCCCTCGTCCTCGAATTCATCGACCATGTAGCCCTGCGGAATGTGCTTCCACCCTTCCACCGTTTCGTTCATCACGCCGAATGCGCTGCTGGCCGGGTGCAGTGAAAGATTGTGGCCCAGTTGCCCCGAGCTGTTGCCGATTTTGTGTTCCATCAGCAGAAGCGGCGAGGCGAGGGCGCCGGCGGCCAGCACGACCAGCGGCGCTTTGGCCACCACGCGCTTGCCGGTGGCGCGCGAGCGACCGGCCACGCCGTACACGCGTTTGCCCTTGAACAGCAATTGCGTGATCTTCGTGCCGGCCACCAGGTAGGCGCCCGCGTTCAACGCGCGGGGAATGTAGCTGATGTTCGTACTGCGTTTGGCGTCGGTCGGACAACCGTACGGGCAAACGCCCTGGCCGTCGCAGTCGGGGGCGTTGCGCGCCAGCGGTCCGTGGTGGAAGCCGAGCTTGTCCGCGCCGCGACCGATGATCGCCCCGGTCGGTCCGACGTATTTCATGTCGGCCGTTTTGACCTGAAAGGCTTCTTCCACGCGGCGGAAATATTGATCCATGTATGCGGGCGTCAGTTCGCCGAGGCCGTTTTGTTCGCGCCAGCGTTGTAATGTGCGCGCCGGCGTGCGAAAGCAGGTGCCGCTGTTGACGACGGTGGTGCCGCCGACCGCGCGCCCCAGCGGCACGAGGACGGAAGCATTGCCCATCGTGGCGGTCAGACCGAAGTTGCGGTACATCATCCGTTGCATTTCCAGCGGACGGCCGGAAAATTCCGAGCGACGGTGGAAATCGCCTTCCTCGAAAATCAGCACGGCGTTGCCGCGTTCGGCCAGTTCGGCGGCGACGACCGCTCCGCCGGCGCCGGTGCCGATGACGATCACCTCCGCTTCCAGCGTCATGTCCTCGCCGATGTCCTCGCCCGGCAATACTTGCTGCAGCCAGCGAGCCGGCTCGTCGACCACCGGCGGTTTGCGATAGTCGATCCCGACCAGATCGAAAATCTCCTCGTTATCGAAGTAACTGGCTTTGATCAGCATGGCGACCAGGCGGAAGGCCAGGCGCAACGGGGCGACGGTTTGGCTTAAGAAATCGACAAAAGAAAGCACCTGCCGGTCGTTGAGGCTGCCGAGCGGTCTGAGATAACGCGCCATGGCGCCGGCGTCCAACGAGCGCAGCAGCGTGCGAATGCCGAGGCGGATCGTGTCGTTCGACCTTTGCAGAAACGTTTCCATGCGGTCGACGTATTCGCGACGATAGGCCGGAAAAATGCGCCCGGCCGGGACCAATGCCGCGCCCAAACGGAAAACGATTTCCCGCTCGCGGGGCGTGAAAGAGAACTCCTTCATCGCAACCTCGGAATGAATCACTTGAGTTAATCGAATATCTATCATGTTCGGCCAAGCGAACAAAGAGCGACCTTGGTCAAATGACTTAATCGAAAAAGCCGAATCTGTTATAAAGCAATGATTCAGTAGGAAAGGCGGCGATGATGTCGATTTATAAGTTGCTATTGCCGATGCTCATTTGTCTGTTGTTGCTTGTCGCGGCGTGCGGGGATGATGACGATGATGATGATAACGACGATGCGGCGGCCGCCGATGACGACAATGACGATGCGGACGACGACGGCGTCCAGCATGTTTCGCCGTTGCCCGACAATCAATTGCCTTACCTGATGAGCGGCAATCTGCCGACGCCGACCCACCGCACGCGTGACGATACGCGCGTCGCTTCGCTTGACGGCGCGTGGTTGTTCGCCGTCGACCAAAACGACGTCGGCCGCGACGAGCAATGGTACGCCGTCGATCACAACCGCGCCGATTGGGCGAATATCGAGGCGCCCGGATCGTTCAACACGGAGTTTCCCGAGTTGCTCGATTACTTCGGCCCCGCCTGGTACGTACTCGAATTTTCCGTGCCCGCGGCGGTGAACAGCTCGCAACTGGATCGTTTGATGATTCGTTTCGGCGCCGTTTTCCTGCAGTCGGAGATTTATCTCAACGGTGAGTTGATCGGCCGGCATGAGGGAGGCTACACGCCGATTCATCTGGCCTTGGGCAATCGCGTGCAACGCGGCGGCAATGTGCTGGCCGTGCGCGTCGACAACCGCCTCATCTGGCGGACGATCCCCGTCGATACGGTTTTCCATCGCGGCAGCCACGGTTGGTGGCCTTTCGGCGGCATCACGCGACCGGTCACGCTCCACCGGTTGCCGGAGGCCTGGCTGTTCAAGGTCGAGCCGAAGTTCATCGCCTCGACCAACAAGGTGGAAGTCGCTCTTGGCGTCTGGGCGGACGCTCCGCAGACGGAACGCACATTTGCTTATCAATTCAGCGGTCCCGACGCGCAGACGGAAGGGACCGTCAAGCTTCACGATATTTCCACCGGTTTTACCGCCTATGTGTTTTCCTTCGACACAAAGGCCGAGCTGGTTTGGTCGCGCGAGCATCCGGCGAATCTCTATCGCCTGACGTTGAGCGATACGCAGGGCGGTGAAGGCGTGTCCGTTCGCTTCGGTCGGCGCACGGTGGAAATCGAGGACGACACGATTCTGCTCAACGGCGAGCGGGACTTCTGGCACGGCATCAATCGCCATTCCGATCATCCCGACAGCGGCCCGGTGGAAAGCGACGAGACGATCGCCCGCGAGATCGCCCGTCTGCGCGAACTGCACGCCAATCACGTGCGCCCCGGGCATTATCCGGTGGATGAGCGCTTGCTCGATGCGTTGTTGGACGCCGGCATCACCATTGTTGAGGAAATTCCGGTCTATCAGTTGCAGTTCGATCAAATGAAGGATCCGGTGTTGTTGGATAACGCCGCGCGGCAGATTGCCGAGATGATCGAGCGAGACAAAAACAATCCGGCGATTCTGGCCTGGTCGGTGGGCAATGAATTCGGCAACTTCTGGCCGACGGCGGCGACCTTGACCGGAACGTTGGATGCGCAAGCCAAGCGGTTCGATCCCACGCGGCCGACTTTGGCGATCATCACGAATGTCAGTTGTGTCGTTCCGATCGATTTTGCCCTGCCGCAGGTGGACATCATCGGCGTCAACCAATATTACGGTTGGTATATGGGAATAGTGGACGTGGCCGGTCCGTGTCTGGATACGATTCACGCGATGTATCCGCACAAGCCGATCGTCGCCACGGAATTTGGCGCGGGCGCGGTGGCGGGCAATCATCTGCCCGACGGAACGGAGCCGGGTCCCGAGCCGTTGCACGATCACAGTTATTCGGAAGAATTTCAGGCCTGGTTTCTGGCGCAACAGTTCGAGCAGTTGCTGGCGCGGCCGTATCTGTCCGGCACGATGCCCTGGGTGCTGGCCGATTTTCGCATGCAATGGGAACCGTCGACCGGCGATCCCCATCCGGTGCTCGGCATGAACCTCAAGGGCTTGCTCACCCACGATCGTCTGACCGCCAAGATGTCTTTCCAACTGGTCAGCGACTTGTACGACGAACTGGACTGATCACATATCGAAGTACAGCTTGATCTCGTACGGGTGCGGCCGGTTGCGCACGGCGTAATGTTCCTTGTTCACCTTGTAGTCGATCCAGGTGTCGATGATGTCCTGACTGAACACGCCGCCTTCGAGCAAAAACGCGTGGTCCTTGTCCAGCGCTTCACAGGCGTCGCGAAGCGAGGAAGGCACCGAGGCGATCTTCGCCAGCAACTCGGGCGCGATGTGCTTCACGTTTTGATCGTAGGGGCCCATGAAGAGCTTGTCCGGATCGATCTTGTTGCGGATGCCGTCGATGCCGGCCATTAGTTGCGCGGCCATGGCGAAGTAGATATTGCAGGTGGCGTCCGGCGGACGAAATTCGATGCGCTTGTCTTGCGGTTTGATCGCGTACTTGGGAATGCGCACGGCGGCCGAGCGGTTCGCCTGGCCATAGAAGAGGCGGGTGGGCGCCTCGAAGCCCGGCACCAGCCGTTTGTAACTGTTGGTGCTGGCGTTGGTGAAAGCCAGCAGGGCGCGTCCGTGATAGAGCATCCCGCCGATGTAATACCGCGCGAGCTGCGACAAGCCGGCGTAGCCTTTCTCGTCGTAGAACAGATTTTTCCCGTCGGCGTCGACCAGCAATTGGTGGAAATGCATGCCGTTGCCCGCTTCGTTGTACAGCGGTTTGGGCATGAAGGTCACCGTTTTGTTGTACTGCTTGGCGACGTTTTTGATGATGTATTTCGCGCGCATCGTGTTGTCGCCCATTTGCAAGAGCGTATCGAGCATCGTCTCGATCTCCGACTGTCCCGGACCGCCCACTTCGTGATGGTGGTAGCGTACGGGGATGCCCGCTTTTTCCAACTGGGCGCACATTTCGGCGCGCAAATTGTACATGGCGTCCAGGGGCGGAATGGCGTGGTAGCCGCCCTGGTTCGGGATTTTATGACCGAGGTTCCGCTCGCCGTTCATGCCGCTGTTCCAGGCGGCCTCGATCGAGTCGATCAGGTAGAAACTGGTGTTGATGTCCTCTTTCACGCAGACCGAATCGAAAATGTAAAACTCGAATTCCGGCCCCCACATGCTGTTGTGCCCGATGCCTTCGCGGCGCAGAAATTCCTCGGCTCGCTTGGCGACGCCGCGCGGATCGCGGTTGAAGTGCTGCTTGGTGTCGGCCTCGCAGATGTCGCAGATCATGCTGATGGTCGGCCGCGCCCAGAAGATGTCCACCTCGGCCGTGGTGATGTCGGGGATGATCACCATGTCGCCCGATTCAACGGATTTGTATCCGGGAGCCGACGAGCCGTCGAACGGTTCGCCCTCGGTGAACAGTTCTTCGCTCAATCGTTTGCGGGGCATGGACAGGTGTTGCCACCGGCCGAACAGGTCGATGTATTTCAGATCGATCATCTCGATTCCATTGTCGTTGCATAGTTTCACCAAGTCGCTGTAGGATTCGATCATGATGTCCTCCATATCGCCTATCAAACGGGGCAATATTTGGTTATTATCGTCTGACCGGCGCCATTTTATACGGAAAGAATGGCCTTGTCTCGGGGGAAATTGTCATTGCGAAACGGGTGGTTGTATATTCGCGGGAAGTTCATATAATCGACTTTCGGTTTATTATGCATTAACAGCCTTCCAATGTCAGTCGGGAGAGGAAAATGAAAAGTTGGCGGACTATCTTGTTGATTCTCGTGTTGCTGTGCGGCCTCATGGCGATCGCCTCATGTGGCGATGACGATGATGACGACAATGACGATAACGGCATCGATGACGACGATGACGACGATGATGACGACGACGATGATGATGGTCCATCGGACGAAGAAAGCGTGTTTGTCGCGAAAGGCGGCAGCGATGACAATCCGGGCACCAAAGCGCAACCGTTGCTGACCGTCGCGGCCGGCGTGGCCATGGCCGAGGCCGAGGACAAAGCGGTTTGTATCGCCGCCGGCGCCTATGAGGAAGCGGTGACCACGACCGTCTCTCTTTTCGGCGGATACGATCCGGACGACTGGTCGCGCAGCATTACCGTCAATCGCACCACCTTGCTGGGCGAGGACGTTGCCTTGACGGTCCAGGGCGACGATGAAGTGTTGATCGACGGCTTGACGATCAATGCCTACGGCGAAGGCTCGACCGGCGTCGTGGCGGACAATCCTTCGACCGTTCTGCACCAGAATACGATCGACGGCGGCGTCGATATTAGCGACGAGCCGAAAGCAACCTTGGTCTATTATCGCGGCGTGGAGATTCGCAGCGGCGCGGTGTTGGTCGACAACGTGATTACCGGCGGCGGCACAGGGGACGGCAGCATTTCACATGCGGTGTACGTCGAAGGAACCGCCCTGCTGGTGAACAACGTTCTGTACGCCGGCGATGACGCGGAAACGTGCTCGAACATCAACCTTTTCGGCGCGGCGGACGTGACGTTGATCAACAACCTTCTCTACAGCGGTCCGCTTGCGGTTTCCTACGCGGCGGTGGATATCGAAGTCGACGAATCGGCGCTGCAACCGTCCATCGTGCTGTACAACAACGACCTCTGGGGTTTTCATCTGCAACACCTGGTGGCGGCGCGTTACGTCACTGAATTCTATTATTCCGACGATCTGCCGGGGCTCAACGGTTGCGTGTGGTACGGTTGCACCGAAGCGGTGAACAACATCAGCGCCGATCCGCAGTTGGGTTCGGACAACGCGCACATTGCCAGCACCAGCCCGTGTGTCGAAGGGGGCGTGAATCCGGCCACGTGGTACAATGGCGACCTGGCGGATGAAGACATCGACGGCCAGGCGCGTCCCAGCGGGGAATGGGACATCGGCGTCGATGAGGTATATGCAAAATAACACGCTGAAGAAAATTGGAACGATTCCGTCTTTGGATGCAGGCCTGTTGGCGTGGTCGAAAAAGGATAGACGATGACGTTGCCTGATCTGAGCAAATATGCCCAGGTTATTCTCGATAACCTTGCCGACGGGATTATCCTGACCGATCACTCCTTGCAGATATTGTACTGCAATCATTACGCATCGCAGGTGCTGGCTTTCCCCGAAAATGAAATTCTGGGCAAGTCGCTGGTCCAGTTCATTTCCTCGACCTCGTGGTTGGAAAAATTATCCTCGATCAAAAGCGGGCGGGAGAAAGACGCCTCCGGCGAGGATTTTATTTTCAACCACACGGGTTCGGTGGTTACCGTTCGTTGGTCGGTGAACCAAACCCGCCCCCTGGACGACGCACAATCTCATTTGCTGTTTCAGCTTCGTGACGTGAGTACGGAAACGAAGATGCGCGAAGCGCTGGATTTTGCCGAGTTCACGTTGTCCAGCGCCTCCATCGGTATTTATTGGATCGACGAACAGGCTCGATTCGTCTACATCAACGACGCCGCCTGCGAATCGTTGGGGTACACGCGGGAAGAGCTGTTGCAAATGAAGGTACTCGACATCGATCCGCACATGGCGGCCGACAAATGGAAAGAGCATTGGGCCGCCACCCGCAAACTGCCGCCGCGGCCCATCGAACGCGTTCATCAGCGTAAGGACGGCACACAATTCCCGGTGGAGATAATTCCCCACTATTTCGAGCACAACGGATACGAGTATCACATCACCACCAGCCAGGACATCACCGAGCGAAAAAAGGCCGAGGCCGAGCTGGTCCGGCATCGGGAGCATCTGACCGCTCTGGTCGATGAGCGCACGCGGGAATTGCGGGCGATCAATCGCCAATTGACGGAAGAGGTAAGCACCCGCAAGCGCATCACGCGCGATTTGGCCGAACAGCGCAAACAAAGCATGACGCAGTTCAAGGCGGTGCCGATACCCATCTACGTGTGGCAGAAATCAGGCGACGAGTTTTTGCTGATCGACTACAACGATGCCGCCTATATGGCCACGTCGGGGATGGTCAAGGATTCGCTCAATGCGACGTTGCCCGATTTGTTCGGCAATCAACCGGACATCATCGACGATATGAAACGTTGTTGGGTGCGCCAGGAGCGGATCGAGAAAGAAATTTCCCTTCATTTCCCCCATGATGATTTTATGCGCAATCTGATCGTCACCTATATTCCGGTTAATCCGGACATGGTGATGGTTTTCAACCAGGATATCACGCAGCGGAAATTGGCGATGGCCAAGGTGGAAGCGAGCGAACAACGTTATCGCGCGGTGTTCGACGCTTCCAACGATGCCCTGATCATCGGGGAAATGGACAAGCTGTATTACAGCAATCCGGCTTTTTTGAAATTGTTCGGCTATACCGATCAGAAGCAGGTGGCCTACTTGACGTTTATGTCCGGTAGTCCCGAGTTTCAACCATCCGGTGAACGCTCCGACGAACTGGGACTGCAGTACATTAAAAAGGCCTATCAAGAGGGCAATTGTCGGTTTGTCTGGTTGTTCCAGCGCGCCAACGGCGAACAGTTTCTGGCTTCGGTGGTCATCACCGTCTTTCAGGTCGGTGAACAGAAGATGCTGCATGTGTCGATTCGGGATATCACCGAGCAGGAACGCGCCGCTCGCGAGCGACAGGAAGCATTGGCTCGCCGCGAGGAATTGGAACGAATTATCAACCGCAGCCAAACGTACGCGTTCCTCTGGCGCAACGAGGATCAATGGCCGGTCGAATACGCTTCGGCGAACATTGCCAATTTCGGTTACACCCTGGAAGATTTTACCTCGGGCCGCATTGCCTACAACGATCTGATCCATCCGGAAGATTTGCCGCAGATCATCCAGGAAGTGGCCGATTTCTCCGCCGACCTCAACGCGAATATCCTGCACCAGGAATATCGCCTGCGCACCGCCGACGGGCACTATCATTGGGTGGATGACAACACCTTTCCCCGGCGTAACGAGGTGGGAGCGGTGACACACTTCGAAGGAATTTTACAGGACATTACCGAACGAAAGTTGATTGCCGAGGAACTGCGTCGCAGTTGGGAAACGGCAGCCGTGTTGCTCAATAACGCCCACGACATGGTTATGCTCATCGATAAAAACGGCACCATTCTTTCCTTGAATCAAAAGGCGTTGGAGGCGATCCATCGGGTCGGTCATCATGACCTGACCATGAAAGATATAATTGGGAGAAATATCTACGCGA
Organism: bacterium; assembly: GCA_036725605.1. Taxonomy (GTDB): domain Bacteria; phylum Lernaellota; class Lernaellaia; order Lernaellales; family Lernaellaceae; genus CALBTQ01. The sequence continues at coordinate 76,914 of DAIMDW010000003.1, read as the reverse complement.
CCATGCCGGGCAACCTGGTCGAGGAGCGAAAAAAGCGAATCAAGCAGGCGATGAAAAACGGCGAAGCGCTCACGTTCATGGAAACGGCCCAGGATGATTTCATCTACGACACGTCCATCAAGCCGATTGTCGAGCCGGACGGTTCGATCGAGCGCATTGCCGTATTCGTGCATGACATCTCCGCGTTGGTGATCAAGGAACGGGAACTGCGACAGGCGTTGGAAGATGCCCAGCAGGCCGAAGAAGTGAAAAGTCAGTTTCTCTCGCACATGAGTCATGAAATTCGCACGCCGCTGAACCATGTGATCGGTCTGTCTTCCCTGCTGTTGATGGAACCGGAAAAGTTGAATGTGGAGACCCGAAAGTATCTAAAGATAATCAATAGAAGCGGCGAGTCGTTGTTGTCGATCATCAACACGGTGTTGGATTTGTCAAAAATTGAAACGGGCAAGATGCAGGCGGTGCAGGAGCAATTCAACATCTTCGACTTCCTGCAGGAAATCGGCGACCGCTTCAGTCTGCTGGCCGAAAGCGACGCCCTGCAGTTTGCTTTGACGGTTGACCCGCGTTTGCCGGGGTTGCTGATCGGCGATTCGTTCATGCTCAGCCGCATTCTCGACAACCTGTTGTCTAACGCCATCAAGTTCACGCCGGTGGGAAAAATCGGCTTGAACGTGTCGATTCACGAAAGAAACGACAGGAGCGTCACCTTGCTGTTCGCCGTACGGGATACGGGCATCGGAATTCCCCGCGAGGAATTCGAGAAAATCTTCCAGTCTTTCTATCAGGTCGACGGCTCGGCCAACCGCGATTACCAGGGCACCGGTCTGGGCCTGACGATCACCCAGGAGTTCGTCAAGTTGATGGGCGGTCGCATCTGGCTGGAAAGTGAACCGGGGAAGGGCAGCGGTTTCTTCTTCACCTGCCGTTTCGAACTGTAATGCGTTTCAGGGATTCATCGGAATATGGCACAGAACCGTCGGAGCGACGGCGGCCAATAGCCCCGGAACGTACATGAACGCTTCCCTGCGTTCAGTTGGAGTTACCAGTTTCGACTTTTGTGAACGATGCAAATATTATCATATTCGATAAATGAAAATCCATTAGGTATTTGCCTGGCGGGGGTGATTGCCAGGTTCTTGCTTTTCATTATTATTGTGATAATATTTGTCTATCGGAATGAGAAGTAGAGGAGGAATTTGTTATGTCCATCAGTAAGTTGTTTTTTCTTGCCTCTTTATTGATGTCTATTTTAATGATGTTTTCCTTCGGCTGCACCGACGATGACGATGATGACGATGACGATAATGTCGATGATGACGATTCCATCTGTGACGGTTGTCTGATCGGTGGCGTGTGTTATCAGGACGGTGAAGCCAATCCACAAAACATTTGTCTTTTCTGCGATAGCGCCAATGCCAATAACGCCTGGTCGGCCAACGATGGCTACGATTGCGACGACGGCTTGTACTGCAATGGCCAGGATGTCTGTCAGGCCGGCGTTTGCGAACATGTCGCAGTTCCGGATTGTTCCGACGACGGCCAGTGGTGCAACGGAGCGGAAGTGTGCGACGAACAAAGCGACGACTGCATACATACCGGCGCGCCCTGCGTCGACGACACACTGTTCTGCAACGGCGTGGAGAGTTGCGACGAGGTCAACGACATTTGCTTGCACACGGGCAATCCCTGTTCGTCGCCCGCCGTGTGGTGCAATGAACAAGACGATGAGTGTCGGGCGGTAGAATGTGAAGCGGTGGGCGAGGGATCGCTTGACGTTTGTGCGACAACATTGGAGGACAACAACGGCGTACCGCAGGACAGCGGCGGGCTGACGTTGTGGTGCGAATTGTCCGAGGCGCTGTTTCCCGCCGATTTCGATCTGGCCTCGCCCTTCTGGAGTTGCTGGGCCGGGTGCGTTTTCACGCAGGATTGCGATGACGATTGCTTTGCCGTTTGCCAAAATCCCCCCGATCCCGGCACCGGGTGCGGCGCAATCGTGCATCCGATTTACGCCTGCGGTTTGACCTTCGATTTCGAAGAGGAACCGAACTTCTACATTCCCGAAATGGATGCGCTCGCCTTGTGCGCCGATTGGAACAAGGATTGGGAATGCTACCAGGATTGTCTGGACGTTTTCCCATGCTCCACGCCCCCCACGCCGTTGCAGCAGTACAACCTGCACAATTGTCTCGACGGTTGTGAGCCCAGCCCGGCGGTGGGCTTCGACGGCGAACAGTGGGGTTTGGTGGAATATGCGCCGGAGTTGGATGTGGACGTTTTCTCCATCGAGCTTTGGTTTCGCCTTGATGAAAATACTACCGGCGGGCAGCGCTACGTGCTGGCCAGTCGCCTCGACGATAGCGCGGAAGCGGAAAGCGGTTGGGAACTGGCGATCACGCCCAGCCTTGCCTACAACAATCAGGACGTGCTGTCGTTCTTCGTTATTAGACAAGAAAGCGTGTGGGCCGTTGTCGAGGGCTACACCTGGTTGCAGCCCGGCGATTGGTATCAGGTGACCGCACAATTTGACGGCGAAACGATGGCCCTGTACCTGTTCGATGAGTTGGAAGGTTTTGCCTCGGTGGATACGAGTGTTGTTAATAACACAGTGGGATTGGGCATCGGTGCGCGCCCGGTTGGTCAATCCAACCGATTCATCGGCGCGATCGATGAAGTCCGCCTCTCCGCCGCGATGCTCTCCTCCCATTTTGTGCCCTACGAATTTGATGCGGAGGAGGATACCGTCGGCTTGTGGCACATGAACGAAAAGAACGGAACGGTTATCGCCGATGTGAGCGAAAACCATCTTCATGGCGACATCGCCGACGACAGCCTATGGACCTGGAGGATTTCCAAAAACGATTGGTATAAAATTAGAGCCCACGACCAAAGCGCCCAAACGGCGGGGAACAACGGAAGGATTGCCGAGGAACTGTATTATCAAAACAATATGTTCTATGCCGACAACTTGACCGATCTGCTTGTTTGGGATCGCAATTTGACGGACGATCCGGCGGTTACCTTCCAATTCGGCTACTGCAGTGAATCCGGATACACCTTCCGGACGCGTCATGACCAAGGCAGTCGCTGGTACTTCTTTTGGGAGTGAGAATGGTCGATAAAGATTCTAATACGCTTTGCTATTGAGAAATCCCGCGTTTTATCCGAAAACAATAGGAATGAAGTGCAAACGGATGAAACCATGAAATACGTGTTGACGATTTTCGGCCTGCTGCTTGTGTTGTCCGCGTTGACGGTCGCTTGCGGCGGCGGCGGCGATTACGACGTGGACGACGACGGCATCCAGGCTCCGAGTGTCACTGACGACGACGATGACGATGACGACGATGACACCGGCGACGACGATATCGATGATGACGACGACACCGGCGACGACGACAGCGAGCCGTTCAATCCCGAAACCTTCGGTATAAAATTTTACGACGTCGGCCTGGGCGATTCCGCCCTGGTGGAAATACCCGGTCCCTACACGATGCTCATCGACGGCGGCGAAACCGGGCAGGGCGAATTCACGATTTGTCCCGACCTGGAAGCGCGCGGCATCGAGCGGATCGACATCCTCGTCATGACCCACCCCGACTACGACCACTGCGGCGGTTTGTCGGCGGTTTTCGATTGTGCGGAAGTCGGCGAAGTCTGGGTTAACGGACAAACGTTGGAAATCGACGCCTATTACGATTTTCTCGATGCCGTCGATGCATGGGGCGGCACGGTGACGACCAAGGAAGAAGGCGACATCGACTACCTCGGCGATTTGACCATCGCGACGATTCATAATCTCGGCGGCTATGAAGTGTTCGACGACAACAATCTGGTGCTGGCGCTCGACAACGGGCAATACCGCGTGCTGATGACCGCCGACATTAACCGGGCCGCGCAACAGGATCTATACGATCAATACGGCGCCGCGGTGGCTTGCGATGTGGTGAAGATGCCCGCCCACGGGCTCGGACCGCACTCGGCTGATTTCGTCAATGCGCTCAACGCGGCCGTCGGCATCCTGTCGGTGGGGGAAAACACGCTGGGTTACCCCACGGAAGCAACGGTCACGGCGTACGAAAACACCGGTCTGACGCTGTATCGCACCGATGAGGACGGCAATATTTACGTGCGTTTTCTCGCTACGGAAATCGCGGTCGAAACCGAATTGTAGGCTACAGCCACTCCGACATTTCCGCCCATAGATCCTTAATGTCCATCGGCTCGAACTTCGGCTTGTCGAACTCGCGCCGGGCGATGTAATACACCGCGCGGTTGTATGGCGCTTTGATCCCGTGCCGGTCGGCGAGGCTGAGCAGGTAGCCGTTGATGTCCTCCAGTTCCGACTGACCGGCTCCACGCTGCAGAATGTCCTGCGCCATGCTCGAAAGCACCATCTTCTTAACGTTTTTATCGAACAGCGGCTTGGTCATCGCCGGCGGCAGCGTCACCGCCATTTTGAAGGTCGCCCACGACGGCATGCCGCCCAGCCGGCTTTCGCGATACCCCGCCGCCTTGATGATCGTCATGCCTTCGTAGGTGAGGTTGGTCAGGATTTTCTGGAACAATCCCTCGTCGCTGAGCGGCCGGTACTTGTGGCCGATCAGCGTGGTCAGCGAGTTGGTCAGATTGATCACCAGTTTGCAGTGCGCCGCGTCGTGGTAACGGTCGGTGATCACCGTTTCCACGCCCTGGTTGAAAATCGCGGCGAGGTCGGCCATCTCGTCCATCATCTCGTTGAACATCGTCCCGATGACCAATGGGCCCTTTTTCTGGTAGCCGATGACCACCGGTTCGTCCATCCAGGCGTTGTAGCTCACCACGCAATAAACGACCTTGGTGAAGTACTGCGGCAGAATCTCCTGATTCGCTACGCCGTTTTGCATCGCCAGGATGATCGGCCGGTCGCCCAGCTTGTCGCGCACCAGTTTCGCCACCGCGTCGAGGCTGTAGTTTTTCACCGCGATGACCACCACGTCGGCGTCGGGCGCTTCGGCCAGATCGTCGATGACCTTGACCGCCGTGTGTTCCTTAATGTCGGGCTTGTCGCCCCGATACGTGGTGATGCCGTTGCGGCGCATCGCCCCGACGATCGGTTCGCGGTCGAGCACGTACAAATGCTCGTGATGCGGCGCGAGCCAGGCCGCGACCGAACCGCCGATCGCCCCCGCGCCGAAAAACACGATCTTGTATTGTTTTTCCTTTTTCCGCGTCAGGCGGGAAAGGTCGATGGAATCGATGAACTTGCGTACGTCGTTGACGATCGTCATGGCTATTCCCCCGCTTGGTTGGCGGCCAGGTCGAACGGCGCCCGGTAGTTTTCGTTAGGCAGGTCGAAGCAACTGGACATGTGTTCGGCATAGCGGAATTGGAACGGATGCTCTTCGATCTCCAATTCGCGCAGCACGTCGGCCAACGGCCCGTCGCCGATGGTCAGATACTCACGATCCGGCTGCTTGTCCTTTTGCCACAGCAGATTCATGTATTTGATAACGTTGAACGTCGCCTTGAAATTCGTCTCGCACTGGCAAAGCCGCTTACCCATTTGCGTGTAGAGGTTGGACGTCACGTCGAATTCGGTCGGCTTGCCGGTCGTCGGCACGCGCAGTTGCATGTACCGGTGACCGTTTTCGTCGATGCCCACGGTCACGCAATCGTCGCCGTCGCGATAGATGTCGATTTCGTGAACGACCTTGGGCAACCCCCAGATTTTCACGCCGCGCAGTTGGTTTTCCAACGAAGTGACCGGCATGGAAAACACGTAGTAGCCGAAATTCTTGAAGATGTCGGCGATCATCGGCGCCACCGGCATATTGATCCCCGGATCGACCATTACCGGAATCGTCATCGCGATCTCGTTGTACGGCCCCACGCCCATCACCTGATTGTAGATGTAACAGGAAAAGGCGACCAACGCTCGTCCGCGCGGCATGCGCACCGGTTTGATCAGCGGATGCAGCATCATCCGGGCGGCCTTTTCGTAAGAGCATAGGAAAATCGCCTGCGCGCAGGTCACATCGCCATAGAAGGAGGGAAACAGGTAATTCTTGGCGATTTTATCGGTCAACAGCAATGGCTGCGGCGCCGGGCGCAAAGCAAAACGGTGGAAGAAATCGTTGTTGAACAGGTGCGCGTTGTCCAGCATCCCCGGTTCAATTTTACGGTTCGGCTTCATGGCTCGCCTTTCATTTTTCGGAAAACATCGGCCTATTATACTTGTTTGACCCATAGGCACCAAGAACTACCGCAGAATTACGCTATCAAAGAGCGGTGCGGATCCATTAATAAAAATTGGTTAAAGAGGCTTGATTTGTTAGTAAATTGTTAGAATATGCAAGTTCGACAATTGAAGAGGTTGTTTTATGCACTCGACAAAATTTGGCGTTTTTTGGTTGGTTCTCATGATGTTGTTTTCTTTGTCGATCGTCGCCGGCTGCGGCGATGACGATGATGACAACGACGATAATGACGACGCTTCCGCCGATGACGATACCGACGATGATGATGACGATGACGACGGTTCCGAACCCGAAGATTATGTGCCGACCACGCTTGATTTGACCTATATCCCGATTCCCCTCGGCGATAGCTGGATTTTGGGCGAGGGTCCCGGCGATCCGCGCGAGATTCGCAACGACCTGTTGGCTACGGAAACCGTACCGACCGGCGGACAGGATCGTTTGTCGCTCAGCTACTTTATGGTGTTGTCCGACTTGCACCAGACGGATGAAGAATCCCCCGTGCGTTTGACCTTCTTCGATGCGTTGACCATTTTGGATGGCGCCTTCAATTCGGCGTTCCGCCCACAGGAAGACTTGGGGGCGCAGTTGCTAAACGCCATGGTGCGCACGGCCAACCACATTCAGCTCGATTACGGGCGCGATTTCAACTTTGCGTTGGCGCTCGGCGATATGACCGACAACGGGCAGTTGAACGAGTTGGAGCAGTTCATCGATGTTCTCGACGGCAACGGCCTGACCACCGGCGAGGCCGGTTGGACGTCTCCGGACTCGGGCGAGTTGGATCTGGATCCTACTACCGGCCGCAACCGCGGCGAGCGCAATTTCGGCATTCAGGAAACCGATGGCGACGGCAACAACATCAATGCCTTCGATCGGGAGGGCTACCCCAACTCCAACGCCGACCTGGCCACGCCGGGTCTGCGCCTGTCCAACGGCGATCCGTTGCCCTGGTTTGCCGCCGTGGGCAACCACGATGTGTTGGCCACCGGCACCTTCGATCCCGATTCGTTCCTGACGTTCTACAAAACCGATAGCTTCGTGAGCGACCGTTCGCCGTACGGATTCATTCCCGGCCTGGGCGGTACCCTGGCTTATTGGGAAGAAAATCCGCATCAGAAATTGTACATCGGCGACGGCCTGTTCGGCATGAACATCGATTGGCGCATTGTCATTCAAACGCTCAAACTGGCAGGGCAGATCCCCGACGATTACAGCATCGATATCGATGAGCGTTTCAACTTGCTGACCCTGACCCACAATACACCGGGCGATTCCTCCGACGATGGAGTGACGATCGCCGCCGATCCGGACCGGATGTTCATGCGCCATGATCTTCTGCTCTCGATGCTCCATGAGCAGGGCCATGGTTTTATCGACCGCAATGGTGACACCGAAATCAATGGCGACGATGGCGGATATTATCGTCTCGACAGCGCCGCGCTGGCCGGCCAAACCGGCATTCCGCTGCGGTTGCTGGTGCTGGATAGTTGCGAAATTCTTTTCTTCGACGACGGTGGTCTCAGCGAGGAACAATTCACCTGGCTGGAAAGCGAATTGCAGCAGGCGGTGGAAGATCAGGTGATGGTCATTCTCGCCAACCACCATTACAGCGGCGCAATTCCCAACCACGGCGAACGGTTGCGCAGCGTGCTCAACTCGTATCCCAACGTGATCTTGCACCTGGTCGGACACGGCCACCATAACCGCGTGTTCGCGCGCCGGGCGGAAAATGAAGATCCGCTTTACGGCTACTGGGAAGTGGAAACCTCGTCGGGCATCGAGTTTCCGCAGCAGTCACGCATCGTCGAGATCGTCGACAATCGCGACGGCACCGGATCGATTTTTATGACGCTCTTCGACACCTGGCCGACTGAAAACGATGACAGTGATGAACTGGCGTTGCTCGGTCGCGAGTTGGCTTTCGACGATATGCTGCGTCGAGGTTACGACGGCTCGTCGGACTTTGGCGGTATGGGGGAGGACGGCGAACGCAATGTCGAGTTGGTCTTCCAGATTCCCTCGGAAATCGTCGAGCAACTGGCGGATATTCCGACTGACGGCCCGATTACTTCCGACGAAGTACTGGGAACGTTATATCAATAACCGGTCGATTTCCGGTCGATTCGCTGTCAAACCGTGCCCTGACGGACAAATAATAGATTTGCATTAATGTGAAAAAGGCCATTTACATGCAAGGTTGGACACATTAACATTATATGCAGATACGTTATTTGCCTGGAGAAAGGGAATCAGCATATCCGGATCGGCCTGCCGTATTGACCTCACAGGTTTCCAATAGGTGATTGGTGCGCACCGGAGAAGTATGTTTCCTCAGGTAAATCGAGTCAACTGGCGGGGGGAGTCCCGCGCAACGTTGACGTTCCGGTCGACCGGAACGTCGTAAGGAAAGAGAGATCGAGACATGTCCAAGAAACTGTATGTTGGAAACCTGAGCTGGGGTACGAACGATCAGAGTTTGCATGAGGCCTTCTCGCGGTTCGGCGAAATCGCGGAAGCCAAAGTGATCACCGATCGTGACACCGGCCGTTCGCGCGGTTTCGGTTTCGTTACCTTCGCCGATGAAGAATCGGCTGAGGCGGCCGTCTCCGAAATGAACGGCGCCGACCTCGACGGTCGCACCATTAAAGTCGACCGGGCGATGGAAAAACAGCGTGGTGGCGGCGGTGGTGGTGGCCGTGGCGGTCACGGCGGGCGTCCGCCTCGCTTCTAACAACCGTTTTATTTTGTATGCAACGAGCCCGATGTTCGCGCATCGGGTTTTTTTTGCGCCTGATTGAACCAAGACGGTAAAGAAATTATGTTGCTTCTTATGGGAGAACCTTCTTGGAAAATGAAGTACTGATCGGTCTGGGCAGCATTCTCGTACTGGGCACCGTTGCGCAATGGTTGGCCTGGCGGCTGCACCTGCCTTCGATTCTTGTCCTCTTGGTTGTCGGCTTTCTCGCGGGTCCGGTGACCGGCTTTTTGCATCCCGACGATATGCTGGGCGAAGTCCTTTTTCCGACCATTTCGTTGGCGGTGGCCGTGATTCTTTTCGAGGGCGGCCTGAGCCTGAACATCCGCGCGCTCAAGGAAGACGGCTACATTATCTGGAGCATGATCCTCGTCGGTGGCCTGGTCACCTGGATCCTCGCTACCTTCGGCGCCTGGTTGTGCCTGGGCTTCGACTTCGGGCTGGCCGCGTTGCTCGGCGCGATTCTCATCGTCACCGGACCGACGGTGATCATTCCGCTGTTGCTGTATATCCGGCCGATGGGGCGGGTGGGCGCCATTGCCAAATGGGAAGGCATCGTCAACGACCCGGTCGGCGCCATTCTGGCCGTGCTCGTTTTCGAAATCCTGATCGCGGGCGAGGGGCACAGCTCCGCCTCGCTGGTCGCGTGGGGGTTGCTGAAGGCCTTCGGCGGGGGAACGTTGATCGGCGTGGCCGGCGCGTTGATCATCGCCTATTTCCTTAAACGTTATTGGTTGCCGGACCTGATGCACGAACCGGTCACCCTGATGATGGCCATCGGTGCGTTCATCGCCGCGAACCTCATCCAACCGGAATCGGGCTTGCTGGCTGTGACGGTCATGGGCATCGTGCTGGGCAATCAACCGTGGGTGTCGGTGCGGCACATCATCGAATTCAAGGAACGGCTGCGCGTGCTGTTGATCGCCGGTTTGTTCGTGCTGCTCGCCGCGCGTCTGCAAATGAGCGACCTGCAGAAAATCAGCCTGGCCAGCGCCGGATTCGTTGCGTTCCTGATTTTGATCGTCCGCCCGGCCGCCGTGTCCTTCTCCACGGTCGGCGCACGGTTGCGCCGCAGCGAGCGCCTCTTTCTGGCCTGGATGGCCCCGCGCGGCATCGTCGCCGCCGCCGTCTCCTCGGTATTCGGTCTGTACCTGGCGCAGCATGGCTTTGCCGGCGCCGATCGACTCGTGCCCGAAGTGTTCTTCGTGATCGTCGTGACCGTGGTGGTCTACGGTCTGACCGCCGCGCCGCTGGCTCGTTATCTCAAATTGTCGAATCCGTCGCCGCAGGGTTTGTTGTTCGTCAGTGCGCACAAATGGGCGCGGGAAATCGCCAAGGCGGTCAGGCGCGAGGGCTTCGAGGTCATGCTCGTCGACACCAACTGGAACAACGTCAGCGCCGCGAAAATGGAAGGACTGGCCGCCTACAACGGCAACATCGTCTCGCCGACGATCTTCGAAAACGTGGCCATGCACAGCATCGGGCGGCTGCTGGCGATGACGCGCAACGACGAAGCGAATTCCCTGGCGGCGTTACGTTTCGCCGAGGTGGTTGGGCGCTCGAACGTGTTTCAGTTACCGCCGAAAGGGGCGGACAAAAGCTCGATGCCCCTCAAGCATCTGCAAGGGCGTTTGCTGTTTGGGCGCGAATTCAACTTCGACTATTTCGCCACGCAATGCGAGGAACTCGGACGCATCAAAACGGTCAATCTCACCCCGCGGTTCAACTATGAGACTTTTAAAAAGCACTACAAAACCGCCGTCCCGCTCTTTCTGATCACCAAGGAAAAAACGCTGGTTCCCTTTACCACCGACACGCGGTTGCTGCCGGAACCGGGCGAACGGTTGATCGCCCTGGTCAATGAGCACGACGACCATCATCACAAGAATAACAACGGCGTTTCGCCCGTAAAAAGTACCTGAAAATTTCTTATAAAAGCCCTTGCGGATCCTATAGTTTCCACGTATAAATGAATGACGTTCATACAATGAACTATATTCATTATATGCTCGAAAAGACATATTTCAGTTTGAATATTCAGTTGCAAAGTACTTGTTATGTCGGTAAGTTACGCAAGGCAAAGGAGTAAGGAATGCAAATTCAGCTAAGTGGGAAAAATGCGCTAATAACCGGTGCCGGAAAAAAAACGGGCATCGGTTTCGCCATCGCGGAAAAATTGGCGGGCGCGGGCGCAAACATCATCATCGCCGACCTGGGCTCGTTGCCTTCGGAAGATTGCGGCGTGCCCATGGGCAAGATGGATGAAATGGAGGCGTTGGCCGGCGAGTTGGCCGAAAAGTACGGCGTGCAAACGCTCGCCGTCGAATTGGACGTCACCGATCCGGCGTCCATCGCCGCCATGGTTGCCAAGGTCAAGGAGCGCTTCGGAACGCTGGACATCCTGAGCAACAACGCCGGGGCGACCTTCGGAGTGCCGAATCTTTCCTTCACGTACGACGAAGCGGCGTGGATGAAAACGATCGACGTGAACCTGCATGGCGTCTTCCGCGTGACGCGCGCGTTGCTGCCGCTGATGTTCGGTCGGCCGGGCAGCATCATCAACACCTCGTCGCGCGCGGGCAAAGTGCCGCCGACCTTCAACGGCGCGTACGCCGTGGCCAAAGCGGCGGTGATCATGCTGACCAAGGTTATGGCCAAGGAACTGGCCGGCATGAACATCCGCGTGAACTGCATCTGCCCGGGGCAGATCATGACCGACCTGGAAAAATGGCGGTTCGGCCTGGAAGCCGACGCGCTGGGCGGCACCGTCGAGGATCGTGAAAAGGAAATGTGCAAGACCATTCCGTTGGGTCGTATCGGCAAACCGGAAGAAGCCGGCGACCTGGTGTTGTTCCTCGCCTCCGATATGTCCTCGTACATGACCGGGCAGGCGCTGAACATCACCGGCGGACAGTTGATGGAACTTTAATTCTTAACGAATTCAGATAGGGAGGAACTCATGGCTAACGTAACCGGCGCGCAACTGGCGGCGCAGGCTCTGCTCGATCGCGGCATCGATCGTATTTTCACCCTCAGCGGCGGACACATCACGCCGATCTACCAGTACCTGGAAAACACGTCGATCAAGTTGATCGACACGCGTCACGAACAGGCGGCCGTGTTCATGGCCGAGGCGTACGGGCGCATGACCCGCAAGCCGGGCGTGGTGATGGTCACGGCCGGGCCGGGCTTCACCAACGCGCTTTCGGCGGTGGCCAACGCTTACATGGCCAACGCGCCGCTGCTGATCATTTCCGGCTGCGTGGCCATGTGCAAATGCGAGAAGCTCGATTTACAGGACATTCGCCAGGCGCCGGTCATCGAGCCGATGGTCAAAAAGGCGTTCGTCTGTCATTCGCCCGAGCGCGTGGCCGAGTTCATCGACCTGGCTTACCGCCTGACCACCGCCGGTCGACCGGGGCCGGTATACCTGGAACTGCCGGTGGACGTGCTCAATACGGCGGTCAATGAATTCAGCGCCAAAAAGCCGCAGACGGCGGTGGCTTCGCATCCGGTGGATCTGGAAAAGGCCGACGAACTGGTCGCCATGCTGCGCGAAGCGAAAAAGCCGATGATCATCGCCGGCAGCGGTGCCTGGTATGCCGACGCGGGCGACGAACTGACCGCCTTGGCCGAGAAAATCGGTGTGCCCGTGTTCACCGTGACCATGGGGCGCGGCACGATTCCCGACACGCATCCGTATTGCTTCGAATCGGCGCTGGGTTTGCGTCCCGGCGCGACGCTGTTTGCGCAATCCGACGCCGACCTGGTTGTTTTCCTCGGCACGCGCATCAGCCTGTTCTTCCTCTTTGGGCAGTTGATCGACAACAGCGCGAAAATCGTGCAGGTCGACATCGAGCCCGAGGAAATCGGCCGTAATCATTCGGTCGACCTGGGCATCGTCAGCGACATCCGCGCGCTGCTCAAGCAGTGCAATCGCTTGATCGACGAGGGCGGCGACGCCGAAACGCTCAAAACGCAGTACAGCCAGTGGGTGGAAATTCTGCGCCTGACCGAAAAGACGGCCAAGGCCAGCACGCAGGCCAATTGGGACAGCGACGCCACGCCGATTCACCCGTTGCGCCTGGCGCGCGAAGTGAACGACTTCATGGATCGCGACGACGACATCGTGATCGCCGACGGTGGCGATACCCAGATCTGGATGGGCATGACCCGCACCATCAAGCAGGCGGGGCGCTACCTGGATTCGGGTCTGTTCGGTTGCCTGGGCGTCGGTCTGCCGTATGCGAACTCGGCGAAGATTCTGCATCCCGACAGCCGCGTGTGCCTGATCATCGGCGACGGCTCGACGGGCTTCAATTTCATGGAATTCGAAACCGCCGTACGCAAGAACATCCCGATCGTCGTGGTCATCAGCAACGACCTGGGCTGGGGCATGATCCGTCACAGCCAGCAGTTGCGCATCGGGCACGCGATCGACGACGGCACCCATATCGGCAAAGTCGATTATCACAAATTGGTCGAGGCGTTGGGCGGCGAGGGCTACTACGTGGAAAAGCCCGAAGACATTCGCCCGGCGCTGGAGGCGGCCTTTGCGTCGGGCAAACCCGCCTGCATTAACGTCATGACCGATCCGTCGACGATCAGTCCGGGCAGCGTGGCGCTGGCCAGCGTCTGATCGTGCGGGAGCCGGTGAGTGATCTTTTCCAACGAGGGAAGATGACATGCGGTACTACGGAAAATTTGCGGTTGTTGAGTTAGGCGAACAGAAGGTTGATTTCCGCGAAGTGCCCGAAGAGGACCTGAAGCTGTTCTTCGGCGGCGGCGGCATCGGCGCCAAGCTGTTGTTCGACAGCGGCGACGACGATGCGATCGTCATGGCCAACGGATTGCTCACCGGCTTCCCCATTACCACGGCGTGCAAAACGTCGTTCCTCTTTCGCTCGCCGCAAACCGGCGTGATCGGCGAAAGCAGCGTCGGCGGCAAGTTCGGCGCGCAACTCAAACGCGCCGGCTTGGACGGCCTGGTCATTCAGGGCGTCAGCGCGCATCCGGTGACCTTGTTCATTCACGACGAAACGGTGGAATTTCGCGACGCCCATGATCTATGGGGCCTGGACACCTTTGCGGCGGAAAAGGCGTTGACCGCGCAACTGCCGGAAGGTTCGATTATCGGCGTCATCGGACCGGGCGGCGAAAACAACGTCGGCTTCGCCTCGCTGATGTTCGAAGGCGAATTCCCCCGCGCGGCCGGGCGTACCGGCATCGGCGCCAAATTCGGCGAAAAGAAAATCAAAGGCATCGCCGTCAACGGTTCGCAAAAACCCGAACTGCACGATCGCGCGGCGTTGGCGGCCTACACCAAGGAACTCAATAAACAAATCCGCGAACGTACCGCCGGTCTGCACAATTTCGGCACCGCCGGCGCCGTGGCCCGCCGCGAAAAATCGGGCGACCTGCCGATCAAGAATTTCGCTCAGGGCGAATGGGAGGGCGCGGAGAAAATCAGCGGTCAGGCCTATGCGAAAGAGATGCTGTTGCACCACCACGGTTGCTATATGTGTCCGATCGCCTGCGCCAAAAAGATCCGCATCCAAAGCGGTCCGCATACCGGTTTGGAAACCACCCAGCCGGAATACGAGACGGCCGGCGCCCTGGGCTCCAACCTGCTCAACGAAAGCCCCGAGGATCTGGCCGTCGCCAACATGCTGTGCAACAAGCTGGGCGTCGACACGATTTCCGCCGGCGTGGCGATCTCCTGGTTATTCGAATGCTACGAAAAGGGGATTCTCACTCGGGAACAGATCGACCTGGGCGACCTGGAGCCGACGTGGGGCAACGGACCGGCGATTTTTGCGTTGATCGAAAAAATCGCCCGGCGCGAAGGCATCGGCGATCTGTTGGCCAACGGCGTGCGCAAAGCGGCCGAGGAAGTCGGCCAGGGCAGCGACCATTTCGCCGTGCACGCCAAGGGGCTGGAATTGCCGATGCACGATCCGCGCGCATTGGTCAGCGCGGGCGCGACCTACGCCACCGGCAACCGCGGCGGATCGCACAACGAGGCGCCGGCGTATTACATCGAAGAGGGCATGAAGATCGAAGGCTTCCCGCAGGGCGTCGATCCGCACACGCCGTCCGGCAAGGGCGCGATCACCGCCCGCATGCAGGACCTGAGCACCGTGTTCGACGCGCTGGGGCTGTGCAAGTTCACCTTGTCCGGCGGCATCAGTTCCCCGCAACTGAGCCGGTTCGTCGAGCTGGCCATGGGCTGGGAAATGCCCCCGGATGAATTGATGGCGGTCGGCGACCGCATCTATACCCTCAAGCGGTTGTACATCCAACGCCTGGGCGTGGACCACAAAGACGACACGCTGCCCGGGCGCATTCTGCGCGACAAACGCGGCTCCGGGTTCTCCGGCGAATCGCTGCCCGATTTGACAACCATGCTGCGTGAGTTGTATGCCGTGCGCGGGTGGGATGAACAAGGTTGCGTCACCAAAGAAAAAGCGGAGGCGATGGGATTGAGAAACTATTACGAGTTGGGTGGACGTTCATGAGCGAGCTGGAAAAGAAACTGACTCCGAAGCGGCAGGCGATCTATCTGGCGATCGGCGTGGCGCTTTTTGCCGTCATTGCGCTGTTTCTCGGCGAGAACCCGCTGACCGTCGGCCAGGAAACGATTATCCTGACGCCGGCCGGCAAACTGTGCCTCGGCTTGCTGGTCGTGGCGATTTTCTACTGGATCACCGAGGCGCTGCCTTTCCACGTGACCGCGATGTTGGTCATGCTCGTTATGCCGCTGCTGAAAATCACCGACGGCATGCAGATCGTCAAGAACGGCGAGATCAAAACGATCGCCGGCATCGGCGCAGGGTACAAGGAACTGATCCGCCAAAGCTTCGGCAACGATCTGATTCTCTTTTTCCTCGGTGTGTTCCTGTTGTCGGGCGCGTTCTCCGAAACGCCGCTGGGCAAGCGGATGACGCTGCGCATGCTGCAATGGCTGGGCACGAGCACCAAGCGCGTGATTCTCGGTTTTCTGATCATGGGCACGCTGCTGTCGATGTGGGTGTCGGATGTCGGCGTGGCCGCGATCATGCTGCCGATCGGCATCGGCATCCTCAAGCAGGCCGGCTGCAAACCGCTGCAGAGCAACTTCGGCCGGGCGTTGATGATCGCCTCGTGCTGGGGAGCGATCTTCGGCGGCATCGCCACGCCGGCCGGCTGCGGCCCCAATCCGATCGCCATCAACTTCATGCGCGAGATCGGCGGCATGCGCATCACGTTCCTGGATTGGATGAAAATCGGCGTGCCCGCTTCGCTGCTGTTGATTCCCCTCGGCTGGTTGACGCTGCTGCTGATGTTCCCGCCCGAAATCAAACGCCTGCCGCTGACCAAAGACGATATTCGCGCGCAACTGCGAGAGTTGGGCGGCATGTCGCGCGAGGAAATCGGCACGGTGATCATCTTCGTGATCGTCATTTTCCTGTGGGTGTTCAATCCGCTGCTTGCCAAGTGGACGAACAATTTCATCGACCTGCCGATCAGCTACGTGTCGATTCTGGGCGGCTGTTTGCTGCTCATTCCGCCGTTCCGGGTGATGACCTGGGAGCAGGCCAATCGTGTAATCAGTTGGGAAAGCATCATTCTGATCATGGCCTCGCTCGGTCTGGGCATGATGACCTACCACACCGGCGCGGCGAAGTGGATGGCCGTTTTCCTGCTCGGCGGCGTGACCAGCCTGAACCCGGTGGCCTTGGTTTTCGTGGTTGTGCTGGTCGTCATCTTCATGAAACTGTTCCTGGCCAGCAACACGGTCACCGGCATCATCATCATCCCGATTCTCATTTCACTGGCGCAGGCGTTCCATATCCATCCGTGGATTCTGGTGGGGCCGGCGGCGTTCACCTCCTCGCTGGGAATCATCCTGGTTACGCAGACGCCGACGAATATCATTCCCTATACGTCGGGTTATTTTTCGATCACGGATTTCGCCAAATCCGGCATCGTGATGTCGATCGTCATGACGATTATCATCACGGCGGTGATCGCCATTCTTGGTCCGTTGACCGGATTGTATGCCTATTGATGGAGGCGGCATGAGCGCGAAGGAACGGCGGCAGCGTGAAAAGGAACAGCGGCGCGAGCAGATCGTTGACGCCGCGCGCGCCATTCTGCTCAAACACGGATTGGCCGCCGTCACCATGAACAAAATCGCCCGCGCCGCCGAATTGAGCGTCGGTACGCTGTATCTGTATTTTCAGAACAAAGAGGATTTGTTTGCCACGCTGCAGGAAGAGGGGCTCGACCTGCTGCACGATTTGATCGCCGCGGCCGACGCAAACGGGCGGACGCCGCCCGAGCGCTTGCGGCTGATCGCCGAGGCGTATCTGACCTTCGCCCGACGGCATCAGAATTATTTCGATGTGATGAATTACTTCCTTACCGCGCCGGAAATGGTTTTTCCCGATGAGCTCAAACAGCGAATCGACAAACACGGCGACCGCATTTTGTCCATCGCCGCCGGGGCGATTCGCGAATTGACGCCGCATCACGACGAACGGTCGGCGCACCGCTGTGCGCTGGTGCTGTGGTCGAACCTGCACGGCATGTTGCAGTTCCGTAAATTGCAGAACACCATCCTGGCCGAAGAACACCACGAGGAACTGTACTTCTACGCCGTCGATTGCTTGTTGGCCAGTTTCTCCGCCCGCTCCTAATAATAAAAGCCGCGTGAAGTGGGCAGCACGTCGGTGGTGATGTTCAAATTCAGCTTGCGCAATCCGTTTTCATCGCCTTTGCCGATCACATGCGTGGAATGCATTTCGCAACCGGCCAATTCCTTGAGCTTTTGAATGCAATATTCGCAGGTGGGATTGGCGGTGGCGCTGATCGCTAAGGCCACCAACACTTCCTCGACGTTCAAACTCGCCGCTTTGCCGCTGAGGACATCTCTTTTTAGTTTGGCGATGTTGCTGATGATCATTTCCGGCAACAGGTCGATTTCCTCGGGAATGCGCGCCAGCTTTTTCATGGAGTTGAGAATCGCCGCCGATTCGGCATGCAGCAGCGGCGTATTCATGCCGATAACGATTTCCCCATTGGGCAGTTCGATGGCCGCGCCGCAAAATACTTCGCGATTTCCTTTGCCCATTTCCCGGGCTTTTTCCGCCGCGTCGCGAGCGGCTTTCACGGTCGGTCGATCGATCGGCTTGACTCCGACTTGTTGCATCAGTCGGGTGGCGATCTCCACCGTTTCCTTGTTCTCGATGCCTCGTTTGAATTCCCAATTGTAACGGAAGTAGCGACGAATGATTTCCTGGCGGGCCGCCTCGCGCACGACCTCATCGTCGACGATTCCTTCCTTGGCCATGTTGACGCCCATATCGGTGGGGCTGCGGTATTCGGCCAAAGGCGTGTGGTCGCCCAGGCGATCGATGATCGCCTTCATGATCGAAAAGTTTTCGATGTCGCGATTGTAATTAACCGCGGTCGTGTTGTACGCCGACAAGTGGAAAGGATCGACCAGGTTGCGGTCGCGCAGATCGGCGGTGGCCGCTTCGTAAGCCAGGTTTACCGGGTGATCCAACGGCAGATTCCAAATGGGAAACGTTTCGAATTTGGCGAATCCCGCCGTTTGCCCGTGCAAGTTGTGGTGATAAACCTGCGACAAACCTGTCGACATTTTTCCGCTTCCCGGTCCCGCGCCGGTGACGATGATCAACGGTTTGGATGTTTCAATAAACGGATTGCGCCCGTACCCGTCTTCACTGACGATCTTCTCCACGTCGGCCGGATACCCTTGTATCTCCGGTTGCGTATACACGGGAATGTCGCGCGATTTAATGAACTCGATGAATCGTTGCGCGCTTTTTTCTCCGCGAAAGCGATTCACGATCACGGCGGAAATTTGAAAGCCGAAATCTTCCAGATCGTCGAACGTGCGCAAGGTCGCCATGTCGTAGGTCAAACCGAAATCGCCGCGAATGCGCCCTTTTTCAATATCGCCGGCATGAATGCAGAAAATAATTTCCAGCACATCCTTCAGCCGAGTCAGCAATTTGACTTTTACGTCGGGATCGTAACCCGGCAGCACCCGCGCCGCGTGAAAGTCCTGCAGCAACTTGCCGCCGAATTCCAAATACAACTTTCCGGAAAAACGATCGACCCGCTCCAAAATCGCGTTGGCTTGAGCCTGTAAATATTTCTCGTTGTCAAACCCTTGCATTTTTACCTCGATAATAACTAAAATGTTGGAATAGACACTTTTGTTATAATCAACGATCGCTCGTCATTCAACCGAAAAGGATTTGCTCGAGAGGGATTTTTCAAATCTGATCCGACTTTGCCTTTTTCAATATTTTCCGGTTATAAATATTCTTACTGTTGGCAATGGGGAAATCACATGACGCAACATGAAATCACCGAAGCGGGCATGCTCTTGGACGACGCCGGACGGCTGACCGCGCGCGGGTACAGCAAACGGCCGGTGCTCACTTACAATCCGGAAAACGTGCGGCGGTTCCCCTGGCCGTGGGCCAATCGCCTGCGCCTGAAGGAGTGGGATTATTACGGCACGACGACGCCCGATTATTTCTTTTCCTGCTGCGTTTCGCACGTCGGCTATATCGGGCTGGTGTTCGTCTATTACATCGATTTCCGCAACAACCGTCTGCTCGACGGTATTCATGTGACGCCTCTGGGCAAGGGCTGCGCGCTGCCGGTTTCCAGCGAAACGGGCGACGTCGAATTTCGCGCCGGCAAATTGTGGATGCAATTCGTCCGCGAGCCGGAGCGGCGCATTCTGAAAGTTCATTGGCCTAAGCTGCGCCGCGCGGGCGACCTGGACGCCGAATTGATCGTCCATCAGCCGCGCACGCTCGACAGCATCGTGATGGCCACGCCGATGGACGACACCTGTTTTTATTACAACCACAAAGTGAACGTGATGCCGACCGAAGGCCGCTTGTCGATCGGCAATTGGCAGTTCGACCTGCGCCGCGATCAGGCGCTGACGACCATGGACTGGGGGCGGGGGGTGTGGCCCTATCGCACGTTCTGGGTGTGGGCCAGCCTCTCCGGATTTTTGCCCGACGGACGGTCGGTCGGCTGGAACCTCGGACGCGGCTTCGGCGATCTGTCGGCGGCGACGGAAAATTGTTTTTACATCGACGGGCGCATGACCAAGCTCGGTTGGGTCGACATTACCTACGATGCCGCCGATCACATGAAGCCCTGGCGGATGATCGCCGACGACGGCCGCCTGGATTTGACCTTCACGCCGTTTCTCAACCATCGCTCCCGAGCCCCGCTGCTTGTGTTGGACACCAAGGGCAATCAGATGTTCGGTCGCTATCGCGGCACGCTGACCGACGACCAGGGCGTGACGTATCAAATCGATGATCTGATCGGCTGGGCGGAGGATCACACCGCGCGCTGGTAGGCGCGTTCAATGCCCCGCGAACATGGTGCGTTCTTCGTGTAGATACCGGGAAAGCACCTGGGCGGCCAGCAATTGCCCGTCCGCCGACCAGTGCCCGTCGCCGCGCAGAAACAGTTCCTTGCCGTTTTTGGCCTGCTCCTGAAAGAAGGGCAGCAAGGAAATGTATTCGATGTGGTTGGCTTCGGTGACCTGCCGCAGGCGTTCCTCGGGTAAATTCAAATTCAATTCCATCTGCTTCAATTGCGGCTGCGTCTCCAGCGTCAAATCCCAGATGTCCGGATACGCCTGCTCGATGTTGGCGCCGGAAACGAGAATGAACCGCGAGCCGTTCGCCCGCACGCGTTCATTCAGATGCTTGATGACCGCCAGTTCCCGATGCAGCGCGTTGCGCCAGAGCGGATCATCATTGGTGCAGTAAATCCAAAAGCGCAGACTCAGCCCATGGTAATAACCGTGTTCGCCCCAGGTGGTGGAATAGAGCTTGTCCGCAAACGGCGCCAGGCCCCAATCGTCGAGCAGCAGGCGCAATTTCGTGGGGCGATTCCAGCGCGACCAAAGGTAGTACCCCACGCGTGTGCGGCACAGAAACCGCGGAAAGCCGTCGAGCATCTCCCAAAACGAGAAGGGCGCCTCTTTGGCGTAAAAGGGCGGCGAGAGGTTCATCTTGCGCACCAGTTGTTTTGCCGGCCGATGCACGATCATTTGATCGTCGATCACCTCGACGTACGGCTTGAGGTAGTTCAACCGTTGCTTGTAGATGTCCGACAATTGCTTGGTCGTGTCGATGATGTCGTTGCAGGTGCTCATCATCAGGATCACAATATCGGGTTGGTATAGGCGCCCGAAACGGCGATAGGCCAGGTATTCCTGCGCCGTGCCCCAACCGGAAATGCCGATGTTGATCACCTCGTTGCGCGCTCCGTTTTCATTGAGCATCGCTTCCAGTTTTGCGGTCATCAACTCGTCGTCGCCGAATTGATACCCTTCCATAAACGAATCGCCCAGCACCACGATGCGCCGCGTGCCGGCCGGTTTGAGGTAGGGGCGATCCGGACCGCGAAAGCCGTCGCGATTATAGCGGTACTGCGCGCAACTGTTTTGCAGACTGCGGCAAACATTGGCGTTGGGGCGACCGCGCCAACCGACCGTCGCGTCGGCCAGATACGGATTCAACGTGGGGCGCGAACCCAGGCAAGTCGTGCAGCGCAGGTAAATCTCACCTATCCCGAAAAGCACGCCTAAAAATAGAAGAGGCGTAATCAGGCGAAAGAACACCTTTTTTAAAATATTCAATTTTCCGTTCATACCGCTTCACTTGGCTTTTGGCATACTCATTATAAAATATCAGATAGTCCGCCGCCAGGGGGAAATTGACCGGATTGAAAATTATTCATTTCTAGCTGTGGCCGGTTTCCGCCGAGTGATCGTCCATTCGCCGGTTGACAACAAACGGCGGCTTACCCCATAATTGGTACATTGGTTGGACCAATAGACCAGTTATCGGAGCGTGGACGAAACGACGACTTTGCTGGGGAGGCAAGCGGGCAAACGATGAAAGACAATCAACCGATTCGGAAGACGAATAGCGATACGCCGCAATTCAAGCCCATTCGCAAAACGCGGGTGGCCGATGAAGCGGTGGTGCAATTGACCAATCTCATTCTCGACGGCGCTTATCCGGCGGGAAACAAGCTGCCCGCCGAGCGTGAACTGGCGCAGCAGATGGGCATCAATCGCACCTCGTTGCGCGAGGCGTTGCGCAAACTCGAAACGATGGGTCTGATCAACATCCGGCCGGGCGACGGCGTTTTCGTGCAGGACTACAACCTGTATTCCGGTTTGGAGTTCGTCAAATTTCTGCTGGCCAACGGCATTGGTCTGGACAAAGACCTGATGCTCTCCATGGCCGAAACGCGCCGCCTGTTCGTACAGATGCTCATCGAGATGGCCGCCGATCGCGCCGACGATGACGACCTCGACGCGATTTTGGAGGTGGCGGAAAAATACCCGAGCAACGATCCGCACGAGCGCCTGACCGGCCAGTGGGATTTCCGTTTCTTCCAGCAGTTGGCGTTGGCGACCAAAAACAAGATTTTTGTTTACGTGCTCAACACGGTACGCGATGTCATCGAACAGATCAGTGTGCTGTACTACCAGATGGAAGGTCAGCCGGAGTTGGCCGGCAAGGCGTACCTCGAGCTGGCGCGGGCGCTCAAGGCGCGCCAAAAGAAAAAGGCCGTCGAGTTGTTCAAGAAACGCATGGAAGGCGACGACGCGTTGTTGGCCAAGGTGCTGGAAGGAATGGAATGATGTCCCCTTCGACCGCGTCGGCCGACGAGCGCATCAGCCGCATGCGGCGTCGCTACCAAACCGAAATGCCGCGCATCTCGGTCGAACGCGCCCGCTTGTACACCGAAAAATGGCGGGAGCTGGAATCGTCCGACTCGCCGCTGCCTGTTCGCACGGCGCTCGCGATGAAGCATGTGTATGAGTACATGACGCACCACATCGATCCCGATGATCGTCTCGCCGGCGCGTGGACCGAATTTTTTCTCGGCTTTCCCATCGATATCGAACGCGGTTTGTTCAATGGTGTCTTCGAGCACGAGTTGGACAAACACAAGATGCTCCGATTCCAACTCAAGTCCTACTGGAACTTTCTGTTGTACATGCTGCGTCGGCGCGGGTTGCGCGGCCTGTGGCGCAACGTGCAAATGCAGCGCCGTCTGGGTCCCACGCCGGTGAACATCGGTCTGAAAACGCTGCCCGAGCGCGAGGTGAATCCGTTCTCCATCGATCCGCCGGCCAAGCGCGAGCTGCAACGTAACCTGCTGCCGTATTGGAAGGGCCGTTGCATCGCCGACGTGGTCGCCGACGAAATCACCCACAGCGATCTGTTCGGCGGCGACATGGCCGACTTTGCGGCGGCCGTGCCCACGATTCCCACCAAACAGGCGCTGATTATTTCCCTGGGCGCGTCAATCGCCACCTACCAGGGACATCTGGTGCTCGATCACGAAAAGCCGCTGCGGCAAGGCCTTTTGGCGATGCGCGAGGAAGTGCGCGATCTCATAAAAGCCAATGCCGAAGCGCCCGCCGAAGAACGGAATTTCCTGCGCTCGGTGGAAATCGGCCTCGATGGTTTGATTCTCTTCGCCGAACGTTTGGCCGATGCGGTGGAAGCGGAGTTGCAGCGCACAAATGATTTTGCGCGCCGTGAGATCCTCACCATGATGCTCGCCGTGTGCCGCAAGGTGCCGCTGCATCCGGCGGAGACCTTTCACGAAGCGGTGCAGGCGCTGTGGACGTTGCGCACGGCGGTTGAGGTGGCGCACCCGACCAACGTGCATTCCTACGGCCGGCTCGATCAAGTGTTGTTGCCGTATTACCGCGCCGACCTGGACGTGGGGCGCATCACGACTGACCAGGCGCGCGAACTGCTGGAAGAACTGCTTTTGAAGATCATGACGCAGAACATTCGCCCGGAATCGAACATGCTGGGCAACTTTTATCTGCGTTATGAAGGCTCCACGCCGGTGACGCTCGGCGGCGTCGACGCGCACGGCGAGGACGCGACCAACGAGCTGACCTACCTGCTGCTTGAAGCCGCCGACCGTTCGAAAACCGTCACTTCCATCGTGGTGCGTGTGCATCAAAACACGCCGGAAAAATTGTACTTGCAGGTCGCCGACATTCTGCGTCGCGGCACGTCGAATTTGTCGATGATGAATGACGACCTGTTTGTGCCCGCAATGGAACGGCACGGCTATTCGCCGGAGTCGGCGCGCAACTACGGCATCACCGGCTGCACCGATCTGCTCGCGCCGGGCGAAACCGGCGGCATTAGTTTTTGCGGCTTGCTGCTGTCGCGCGTGCTGGACATCACGTTGCGCAACGGCGACGGGCAAACGCTGCTCGGGCCGCTGCGCAACGTCGGCATTCGCACGGGCGACCCGGACACGTTCGAGAATTTCGCACAGTTGCTAGACGCCTTCGAGCACCAGATCGACCACATGGTCAAGGTGAACGTCGATGCCTCGGACCTGCGCGACCGTCTTTTCGCCGAACGCCAGCCCGCACCGATTCTCTCGGCTTTCATCGCCGGCTGTCTGGAAAACAAAAAGGACATCACACGCGGCGGCGCGCGCTACAACATGACCGGCATCAACATGATCAACAGCGTCGCCAACGTGGTCGACTCACTGTACGTGATCAAGAAGCTGATCTTCGAGGAAAAGCGCTTCACCTTCCACGAACTGCTCGTGGCGCTCGACGAGGATTTTCACGGGCACGACGATCTGCTGCGGCGGATCAAAGCGGTGGAAGGACGTTGGGGCAACGGCAACGGCGAATCCGACGAACTGGCGCGCGAGGTGATCGCCCGCTTGTTTGCGACCTGCGACAAGTATCGCTGCTACAAGGGCGGGCCGGTGGCCCCGTTCATCAACAGCATGACCTCGCACACGATGGACGGGCGCGTTTCCGGCGCCACGCCCGACGGTCGGCGCGCGGCGACGCCCTACGCTTCCAGTTGCAATCCGTACAATGTCGAGCGGGCCGGCATCACCGGCGTGCTGCGTTCGGTCGCGGCGCTCGACTATCGGCCGCTGCTGGGTTGCGCGGTCAACGTGCGGCTGCATCCGAGTTTCATCGGTGAGAACGAGCAAACGCAGAAAAAATTCACTTCGCTATTGAGAACCTACTTCCGAATGGGTGGTGTGCAGCTGCAACCGACCGTCGCATCGGCCGAGATGCTGCGCGCGGCACAACGATCGCCGGACGATTATCGCGAGTTGATCGTCAAGGTCGGCGGGTACAGCACGTACTTCGTCGACCTGGGGCGCGAGATTCAGAACGAGGTGATCGCGCGCACCGAACACGGCGCGGTGGAGTGAGGGGATGCCGGGCATTATCTTCGATATCCAGCGCTATGCGGTTTATGACGGGCCGGGCATCCGCACCCTGGTTTTCTTCAAGGGCTGTCCCTTGCGTTGCGCTTGGTGTCACAACCCCGAATCGTGGCGGCGCGAGCCGGAAATGGGTTACCTGGCCGACAAGTGCCTGGCCTGCGGCCAATGCGTGAACGCTTGCCCGCAAAAGGCGTTGACCCTCAACGATGGCCGGGTGGTGCGCAACAAAGAACTGTGTACCGTGTGCGGCGCGTGCGCCGAGGTGTGCCCGCAAAAGGCGATGGAGAAAATCGGTTGGTCGGCGACGGTCGATGAAATCGCCGCCGCGGTCGCGGCCGACAAACCGTTTTACGACAACTCCGGCGGCGGGGTGACGTTGTCCGGCGGCGAGCCGACCGGCCAGCCGGATTTCCTTTTCGGGCTAATCGAAAAACTGCGCGCGGCCCACATTCATATCGCCATGGAAACCTGCGGTTGCTTTTCGGCGAAGATGCTCGATCAACTGAGCCGAACGGTCGATCTCTTTCTGTTCGATATCAAGAAAATCTCCACCGACGAACACCGGCGTTGGACCGGCCTGGGCAACGAGCTGATCCGCGATAATTTCCTGGCCCTGCATCGTCAGGTCGGCTCGGCCCGTCTGCTGCCGCGCATCCCGCTGATCCCGACCGTCAATGACGATCCGGCCGAAGCTGAGGCGATTGTCGCCTTGTTGCAACAAGCTCGCTATGAAGGCGAGGTGCACCTGATGCCCTACAATCGCCTGGCGAAAACGAAATGGGCGAAGGTCGGGCGGGGCGACGACTTTCACGATTTCGGCGAACTGAGCGAGGAAACCATCGTCCGCTTCACCGCCGTGCTGGCCGCGGCCGGCTACGCCGTCGTCTGCAATCGATAAACGAAGGCCGCGCGGAATCGTCCAACGCGGCCCTTTGTTTATCGGCGTTTTAGAACATGAACGAAGTCATCAGGTGCACGGTGCTTTCGCCGAGCGTCGATTCGCTGCCGTCGTATTCGTTGCCGACTTTGTGATTGTCGGCGGCTTCCATCGTCTTGGAGAAAGCCTGTTCGTAGGCGGCGTTGACTTCGAAGAACTTGTAGCGATAGCCCACGCCGGCCGTGGCGTGATGTTCCACGATGGCCGGGAAGATCGGAAATACGGTGTCGTCGGGTACCGGATTTTTGCCGAAGTTATAACCGAGGCGTCCCCAAAGGTTGGGGATGATCTGGTACTGCCCGCCGACGGCTACGACGATCTGATCTTCCCAATCCAGCGGCAACGCCGCTTCGATCTCATCGTCGCCGATCAAGCGGTTGATGTTGGGGTTGTCGCTGTTGGTGAGCGTCATCTTGAATTCGTCCATCGTGTCGGCCCAGTTGATCCAGGTGACGTCCAGACCAAACAGCAGGTCTTCGGTCGGCGTCAGACCGATGCCCAAACCGGCTTTCTGCGGCCAGGCGAATTTGATTTCCGCATCGTACTCGGTCTGCACGCCCTGGGTGGGATCGATGCCCAACTGCCCCAACTGCTGCATCACCGCCGCTTCGGCCTGGTCGGCCGGCAAGCCCTGCTGCATGGCGCCCTGCACCATGCGGGCGAAGGCGTCGTTGAACTGATCTTCCATGAACATTTTCACCGTGCCGTCGAAGGTGAACTGGGTTTTGGTCGTATAGGCCAGACCGATGGAAATCATGTCGTGCGGTTTGAACAGCAGGCCGATCTTGCCGCCGAAGCCCCAGGCCGAAACCTGATCCAGTTCGGTATAGGCGACCAGCTCGTCATACCCCAGGCCGTTCGTCCCGGTGCCGAACATATCGCCGAAGGTCATGCCGGATGACGGATCGGCCACGCCCTTGAGCATCGAGGTGGAAACCGCGTAGGGCATTTTAAATCGTAACTGGCTGTAGGCCACATTGACCGACGCGCCGATGGAGATCATCGGGTGCGGCTGATAGGCGATCGCCGGGGAGATGCGCATCAACGCGATGTTCGAGGAGTATTCGATATCCTTGCCCAGGATCGGATTCTCCAACTCGAAATCGGCGCCCATGCCGCCCTGCGCGAAAAAGCCGATGCCGGTGGCCAGCGGCACGCTCTGGAAACGATAGGCATAGGAGAGTACGGGCAGGGGGAAGACCTGAGTCGCGCCATCCTCGTCATTGAGATCGTTTTTGAAATGGAGGGAGGGAATCAGCAGGCCGGCGCCGAAATCGATGCGATGTCCCAGCAATTGGGTCAGACCGGCCGGGTTCGTGTTGATCGCCGTCGTGTCGGTGGCGATGCCCAAATCGACGCCGCCCATACCGGCCGCGCGACTACCCGTGGCCGTCGTTTCCATGCCATTGGTAGCCCAGGCGCTGCCGGCAACGATCATGACCATAGCGAACGCTATAAATACTTTCATTAGTGATTTCATATAGTTCCCCTTACTTTTGTTTTTTTGATCCAGTTAATTTGCTCGTTTCGTTTTCCACTTGATTCGCAGCATATTTTTATATCGTTATAAAGTTATTGCTAAATTGCCTAAAGTCAAGGAGTTGGCAAGTCAATACGGATATTTTTTTTGGTGGAATATTGATGATGCTATTGTTGTAAATCGTGAAACGTTACAGCCAGAATGTCGGCCAGGCGTTGCGCCAAACGATACAAATAGCGACCGTTGGTGCCCTCGTCGATGAGGATATCGCCTTGGTTTTGCAAAACCAGCCGCACCCGCATCGAAAAACGTTTCCCCTTTTCTTCACGGTCAAAGGCGATTTCCCGCACGGAGGTAAAGGGAATTTCCAGAGGCTGCTTCTTTTTCTCCTCGATTTTCAGTATGCCGCTTGCCTTCATCGCCACGATCTTCTTTTGCGTCATCATCGTGTAAATGTACGGGCCGATGAAAATGAAGCCCGACAAGAAGGCGATGATCGTCCAGGCGCCAACCGGCACCTTGGTGCCCAGGGGAGCCAGCACCAGGGGAATGATCAGCGTCCAATAAAAGCCGATCAGAACCAACGTAAGGAAGAAACCGCGCCAGATGAGTTTGTGGCGGCGGAACTTGAGGATCAGACAATCGGGCTTGTCGCGGGTGATCGTCGATTTTGCCGGCGACTTCAGCGGCGTGTCTTCTCCTCCGGCGAGATAGCCGGCAAGGAATCCGCCGATCATGAACGGCGACATGACCGCCAGCACGATCAGCGAGGTTCGATCCGGCGCGACCAACACGATGCAAAGCCCAGATCCCGCCAGCATTACCCCGGTAAACAACACCCAAAAGGAGTAGAGTTTACCCAGCGAAAACAGGGGACGGATGTTGATGCCGATCCCCAGCCAACCGAGCACCTGTACGAACGCCAGGATCGGCGGCAACGATACGGGATCTTCATTGAATTCGCTGACGGTGCTTAACAGAATGGGGATCAGATGAACCATCGTTTGTCCTGTCGCCTTTGCAGGGTGGAAATACTGCTTTAGTAATCAAGATAATACAATCCGTTGACACTGCTAATATACGCCCGGCGTCGTTTCTTATCCAAGGCAATATCACGTTGATAATACGCGAAGGTCTTTTTTCTGATTCTGGTGTCGTTTTCCAGGTCGATGATTTCCACCTCTCCGGTGATTAAACTGCCGACGATCAACAAATCGTGCAGATCGTCGTAGGCCAGTGGACGCGCTCCCAGCACGGTGGGAATGCGCTTTTTCAATTTCATCGTATGTGCATCGTAAGCATACAGTTCTTTTTTAAGCGGCAACGTCAAATAAATCAGATCGCGTTTGGTGTCCAATTCGAATTCCATTTGGAACTTGTTTGCATCGATTTTAGTCAGTGAATTATCGGTTAAGCTGTATTCCATGAAATATGGCACTCCCGCCCAAAACGAGAGAAGAAATGAGTTGCGAAATGAATTGTAAAAAATATAGTGATTGCAAGGATAAACTTGAAATAAGTGTTCGCTCTCGGCCGGGGTTGGGAAAATGGCCGAATATCCACCGTATTCGAAAACGGCGAGAATGGTTTTGCTGGGCGGGGCATAACCGATCGAGACGTGTCCTCTCCCGCGACGAATGGGTCTGGAAATCTGTTCCAGCGCAAACGTGTCCAGGTCGTAGGTGAGCAGTCTGCGCGTCATGTTGTTGCATCGATAAAGTTGCCTGGATTTTTCGTCGAAGGCGATTCTTTCCATGTGACCGCGTGGGAAATCGATTGTCCGGCTCAGTTCACTGTCGTACAAATTGAAGACCAGCAATTGACTGCGGTTCATGTCTACGACGAACAAGCGATCGGTGGATCGATCGATCTTTATGTCGTAAAGGATGCCCGAGTATAAGGTCCTTTGCTTATGAACGCTCGGCAAGTCCGGAAACAAGTAGCCGACAACGCCGGCCATGATTACGGAAACCAGAAAAACGGGGATACAGGCGGGCACATATTTTTTAACCGCGTTGGACAAGTCCAATTTCGGTTTTTCCTGATAGAGAAAAAACAACAGATACTGCGGAAGCAGGATCGCCATGAACGGCAACGAAAGAAGAAACACTAGGAAATAGCGGTAAAACCGGTACTTGAGAATGTAAACAAACACTCGTTCGGCGACGGGGTAATTGATGATTAAATATAAATAAATAATCAAAGGCAACACGGGGAAAGCAAGACAGGGAAGAATGAATAGAGTGATTACCAGCAAGACGATCAGGTGAAAACGGACCCAGCGATGCAACAGACGATCAAGCAGGAAAATAAGCAGCAAGAGTAATGAAAATATAATCCAATAGATTAATTCATTGATGAAGATGAAGTGGATCAACCGATGAAACGTGATGACGGTTTGCAGAAAGTCGGCCAGATCGATTCGATCGAGGATTTTGATTACCCACGGAAGCTCTGAAAGATTATTTTCAATATAAAAAAATGTCTGAATGCCGAAATAAATGCAAAGTACGTTGTAGACGATCGCTAAACCAAAAAATTTATAATCGTATTTAAACTTGTGTTTCATTTGGTTGCTCGAACCGAACTAATATTCCGGGGGAGGAGCCTCCTTCTAACATTCGTGAAATTACGCTGTCAATGCGACGTCGAATGGCGGTGCTATGGAGACAATCACTAAATAAAATCTTCTTTCGTTTTGCCGAACAGGTAGCGAAGCAAGCTGAGGAAACTGGCCGCCAGGTCGCCCGGGTGTTTGACCAACCAGCGTACGTGCCGCCAGACGATATAGGGGCGCAAATAAAACCGCCGGTAGAATTCGCGCTCCAGCTCCAAGAGTCGGTCGTAGGCGACGACGTCGCGCGGCCGGCAATAAAAAGGAACGATGCTGGTCTCCAGTTCGTTTTTATGTTCCGCGAACAATTTGGTGCCCGGCCAATATTGCATGCGGGTGACGATGACGTAGTCGAGTTTCGTTTCCTTGGCGAAGGATAAGCTGGCTTCGAAATCGGCGCGGGTTTCGGTCGGTCCGCCGACGATGAAAAAGGCGGACACTTCCATGCCCGCGCGGCGGATCAACTCGATGCCGCGCCTCATCTGCGCCAACGTCGATCCTTTTTGATACAGTTCGAGCATCCGTTGCGAACCGCTTTCCACGCCGACGTACAACCGTCGGCAACCGGAGCGCGCCATCAGAGCGACGGTCTGTTCGTCCAACCGATCCAACCGCGCCAGGGCCGTCCATTGCAGCGGCTGCAGTTCGAGCAGCCCACGGCAAATCTCCGCCGTGCGTTCAGGGCTGAAGTTGAACGTGTCGTCCATGAAGCGCAGGTTGCGCACGCCCATTTCCCGCACCAGCAACCGTGCTTCACGCAGCACCGACGCGGCCGAGCGCAGCGCCAGTTTCGGGCCGAAGGTGCGCACGCAGAACGTGCAGGGGAAAGGGCAGCCGCGCGCCGTGAAAATCGCCCCGATCGGACTGCCGATCAGCGCCTCGCTGTAGTCGTGCGGATCGACCGCGCGATGATCGGGCAGCGGCAATTCGTCCAGATCGACGATGCGCTCCGGCTCGGGGCCGATGACGATTTTGTTTTCGCGCCGAACGACCACGCCGGGGATCGTCGCCGGGTCGCCGCCCTCGCGCCAGGCGCGCACCAGGTCGCAGAAGGCGTGTTCCGGTTCGCCGCGCACCAGGGCGTCCACCTGCGAAGCGTTCATCACTTCTTCGGCGAACATCGTGGGCAGGTAGCCCATGGCGACCAACGGAACGCCGGCGTCTTCGCGCAGACGATCGCAGAAACACAGGTCGTCCTCGATCGTCGCGAAGCCCAATTGCACGAAAAGCAAATGCGGCTGCGATTCGCGCACGGCGGCGATCGTCGCCTCTTCGTCGAGCTTCTTGGCGATGGCGTCCACGATTTTGGTTTGTGCGTCGAGGTACTGCTTGGCCGCGGCCGACATGTACAGCAGATCGGTCGGCGGCAGCAGAAAATTCGGGGCGAAATAGGAAGCGACGAAGCGCCGCATCACCGGCCGGCGGAAGGGCGGATTGACCAGGGTGATCCGCAATGGAGAGCCGGCGGCGGGCAAGTTCATGATTGCTTGGCTTGTTCCTCTTCTTGCTTGATCTGATCCTTGATTTCCTTGAAGCGGCGCTGGTAATAATCCTGGCGCAGCTTGTTCTGAATCCACCCGGCCACGCCGACGACCACGCCGACCGGAATCATGATGGCGGCAATGAGGTAACGGCCGATCAGTTTAAGCATGGTCGATATCCTCCCATTTGGCGGGCAAGGGCGAGGCGACGGTTTTCAGTTGGTCGATCAGCTCGTCGAGGCCGGGCGTTTTGTCGGCGAAATGCTCATTGATGATCGCCTCCATCAGCGGTCGTTTTTGCTCGCTGTATTCGAAGGTGTCCACCTCGCGCGCCGGGCCGGAAAGCTCGCCGTAGAAAATGCGCGCATACACGTCGGCCGGCACGCCGAAGGGGCAGGTGGCCTGCGTGTCGAACAAAATGAATTGCTTCTTGAGGTTCGGCTTGAGCGACAAACGGATTTTGTCCATCTCCAGGTCGCTGTTGTCTTCCTCATAAATCGGCGAGAAGTGCCGGATGCCGTACTTCCACCACAGCGTCCGCCGGTTGCGGCGCACGAAAGAATCAAGCTGCTCGGGCACCGTCGACTGTTTTTGGATGCTGCCGTCGGCGATCACCGGAATGCCGTGCTCGAGGTTGTAGATGATCGCCATCGTGTGCATCGACAACCGGCAGCCCAGGCAGACCAGCGCCGTCAGGTTGAAGCCGTATTTCTTGAAGTCGTGCATGCGCTCGCCGAATAAAATCCGGTCGATGAACGGCTTGATCGGGATGATCTCTTGCTTCACGCGGTCCGCGCCCAGGTGATGGCGCAGCAGGTCCACGTGCTTCTTCGAATTTTCGATGAAGAAGATGAAACCCGGATCGAAGGTCAGAAGGGTGATCTCCTCGGCTTTCTGACCCACCAGGTACGCGGCCAGGGCGGAATCGGTGCCGCCGCTGTACAGGATCGATGCTTTTTTCCCCAAGGGAAAGGATGCGTTTTGCGTCGTCATGATCTCAGCTTATCACAGAAGGTTGGCCTCATCCGTTTGAGGCGTTGATTTCCGCCGCCGCCTGAGGCAAAACGATTTTCGCTTTCGCCTCCTCAAGCACGTACTTCAGCAACGGTGTGAAAACTCGTTCAAATCCGTGCGGATAATACTCCGCGCAGGCGTGCGTGCACAAGACCGGCACATCGTTGCGCGCCAACAGCCAATTGCTTTTCGCGCGCCAGATGCCGAAATAGTCGCTTTCGCCCAGCGTGAAAAGACGATCATCCAGCGGCAGCGTAACCGGCAGAACGCGCATTTTCTCGACGATGAACGGTCGCCCGAAACCGCAGCCGCGATGCTTGCCCCCTTCGCCGTACACGTCGGTGTCCGGGATCGACGAATCATAAGCGAACAACGTAAACAGCGCCTTTTTCAGCGACGACGACGACAGCAGGCTCGGTCCGCGATACCCGCGCACCTTGAATCGCTGCAACTCATTCCAGTAGGTGCGCATTTCGGTCGCATAATCTTGCGGCGCGATCCGCGTTTGTCGATTGTCGTGCCGCAGTCCGTGCATGCCGATTTCGTGCCCCATGTCGCTAAGCGCCTGCACTCGGCTCGCTTCCCGGCGCATCACGACGGCCGGCAGGAAAAAGCAGGCCCGCACGCCGTGATCGACTTCCCAGCGCGCCAGTCGTTCGGCGAACGCCAATTGCGCGGCATTGTCCACGTCGTGGCTGAACACGAAAATCTTCTCCGGCGAACCGTCGGGATAAGGCAACCCCAACGCCGCGAAAAGGATGCGCCACAACGATTGAATGTCCCAGTGCGGCCAGGCGCCTTGCTCCACTTCGTGAAAGCGCCTGCGGCGCCAGCGCACCAATCCGCGATGTACCTGCCGGCGCAGCGCGGCGGGCAGACGATGGTAGTGAAAGGGCAGCAGATCCGACATCGGTCGCGCCGGCGGCAGATAACGTTCCTGTGTCAGGTCTTCGATGAACTGCGCCGCGTCGAAAAACAACAACACGTCATCGCCATACGTGGCGACCAATGGCCGCCATTCGCCATGCGGCATCAGCACCGAGAGGATCGGCGTCACCGCTTCGGTACTCGCCAGCAGGTGATCCAGGTAGACAGGGACAATCGCGCCGGTTTCCTCGTGGCGGCACGTCAGGCGCGCAAAGCCGCCGGGGAAGGGCGTCGGCTCGCCGCAAAGCTCCTTGGCGCGCGCGAAGGCATAGCGGCAGCGCGTCAGCGCCTCGGTGCCGAACAGTGACAAAAAGGTTTCATTCATTGCTTCAACCGATCGCGTCCGAAGCGGAAAATCAGCATCTCGCGGATCGTCTGCCGGATCGTCGACGAGCTGCTTCCTTTGGCCAGCCCCGCCGTGCGACTGAGGAACGAGGACGGCACTTCGGTGATTTTCATTCCCCGGCGTTGCGCACGGCTGATCAACTCCTGTTGCATGAACACGCCGGAAGACTGCAACTCGATGCGCCCCGCGGTTTGCGTGCGCCACATCTGCACCCAGTTGACGTCGCGAAACCGTTGTCCGAACAGAAAATTTACCAGATGCAAATAAACGCTCGATTGCATCTTCCGCCAGATGCTGTAACTGTCGCGATGGCTGCGATACCCCAACACGATGTCGTATCCGGCCGCCGCCTGGGCGAAGCGGACGATCTCTTTCGGGTCGAATTGCCCGTCGGCGGGTACAAAGATCGTCAGGTCCATCGTTGCCGCCGCCAGCCCGGTGCGGATGGCCTGCCCCGAACCGCGATTTTGCTCGTGAGACAAAACGCGGACATGCTCGTCGGCCAGCGAACGGGCTAGTTCCAACGTTCTATCGCGGCTGCCGTCATCGACGATGATGATCTCGTACGCGGCTGGAAAATCCGCCAACGCTTGTTGCACTTCGCGCACAACATGGGCCAACGACTTTTCCTCATTAAAAGCCGGAATGACGATCGAAACCGATTCCACGTTTATTATCTTTCTCAAATGTTCACTTGGATGGGGCGTGCCGGGCATAAATGCCGTTCCCGCGATTGCCGCTCCACCGTAATCGCCAAAGGTTTGTACGTTCATCTAATTGATTGGACAGTAAATTACAACCCTGTCTTCGAAGGTGGGCCGGTCCATAGGGATCCTCTTTCATGATGTAATGAGTTATTACTATAAATATTGTATGACGAAATTTTACGTCAGCACATGGTAGTTAGCTGCAAACGACATGATTGACAACAAGGCGTCCCTATGCAAAAACCGCACAAGGACGATCGGTAACAATCAGGATTTATCTATGCCGAATTTGATCATAACCGGCGGCGCCGGTTTTCTTGGCTCGGCGTTGGCTTTGCGGGCGAAAGACCGTTATTCGGTTACTTTGTTCGATAATCTGACCCGCAATTCGCTGCCGCATCTTCCCGCCGATGAAATCGCCGCCTGCACCCTGCGGCAAGGCGACACCACCGATCCGGCGGCTTTTGAATCGTTGTTCGCGGGCGGTGAGATCGTCGTGCACATGGCGGCGATCGCCGGGGTGCACAATTACTACCGCACGCCCTTCGACGTCCTGCGCGTCAACCTGGGCGGCACGCTGAATCTGCTGTCGGCGCTGACGGTCCATCGCCCCAAGCGGTTGATTTTCGTTTCGACCAGCGAGGTGTACGGCTGCGACGCGGCCGAGGCAAACGAAGACAATCCGCTGCAGGTGGGGCATTACGCCGAACCGCGCTGGACCTACGCCGTCTCCAAAATCGCCGGCGAAAAGGCCTGCCTCGCCTGGGGCAAACAGTACGGCGTAGATGTGGTCAGCCTGCGGCCGTTCAACGTGTACGGTCCCGGCCAGACCGGCGAGGGCGCCGTGCGCGACATGGTGCTTACCGCGTTGGCCGGCGGCGATTTGACCGTTCACGGCGACGGCACGCAGGTGCGCGCCTGGTGTTACATCGACGATTTCATCGACGCGACGCTGGCGGCGATGGAAACCGAGGGCGTCGGCGGCGAGGTGTTCAACATCGGCAATCCGGCCACCGCGGTGACCATGAACGAAATGGCGCGGACGATCGTCGAACTCACCGGCAATCGGGTGGGCATCAAACGCGAGCCGCATTTCGGCGTGGATATCCCGTTGCGCACGCCCGACATCGGCAAGGCGCAACGGTTGCTGGCCTATGCTCCGCGCGTCGATTTGACCGAAGGCTTGCGCCGGTCGATCGATTGGTATAGTGCTTATGAGCGATGAACGGAGAACGATTCGTTTAGCATACCCGGTCGTGAGCAGGGCCGTCCTCCCCACCATTGAAGCGATCCTGGCTTCCGGGCAATTGACGAGAGGTGAATATTGTCGGCGTTTCGCCGCGGAACTGGCGCGCGTTCACGAGGTCGCCGAGGCGATTCCCTGTAACTCGGGAACCTCCGCGTTGCTGGCCGTGTTGCAGGCGCTGGAGATCGGCCCCGGCGATCGCGTGGTGGTTCCGGATTATGGCTTCCCCGCGACGGCCAATGTGGTCGAAGCGGTTGGCGCCACGCCCGTGTTCGTCGATGTCGATGCCGACGAT
The DNA here is from genome assembly GCA_036725605.1 of bacterium. Lineage (GTDB taxonomy): Bacteria > Lernaellota > Lernaellaia > Lernaellales > Lernaellaceae > CALBTQ01. The sequence goes on along the minus strand of DAIMDW010000003.1, from coordinate 40,553 downwards.
TTCGGACTGTCGCCGGCGGCGCTGGCCGAGACGGTCGACGGTCCGATCAAGGCCGTGATCGTCGTACACCAATTCGGCCTGCCCGCGAAGTTCGACCGGATTGCCGCTTGGGCGCGCGAGTATGAAGCGGCGGTGATCGAGGATTCGGCGTGTACGATCGGTACGCGCCTCGACGGTCATTACCTGGGATGCCTGGGCGCGGTCGGCATTTTGAGTTTTCACCCGCGCAAGGTCGTGACCACCGGCGAAGGCGGCGCGATCCTGGTGCGGGATACGCAACTGGCCGAGCGGTTGCGCGCCTTGGCCGATCATGGATTCAGCGGACCGGAGAAACGCATGCGCGTGGTCGGGATGAATTTGCATTTGCCGGAAATTTCCTGCGCGATCGGCCTGGAGCAACTGGACCGGTTGCCGCAAATCATCGCCGCCCGGCGGCAAGTCGGCCGGTGGTACGAGGAATTGCTGACCGGCCTCGACCGGCTGACGCTGCCGCGAACGCCGACGAATGTGGAGTGGAACAATCAGACTTACACGGTCGTCCCGGCGGCCGAGGTGGATCGGGATCGGGTGCGACGGGCGATGACCGACGCCGGTATTGAAACCAACGTGCCCGCCGTTTCGTTGAGTGATTTGGAGTTTTACCGGCAAAAGTACGAGGTGCCGGAAACGCAAGTTTCTGTTTCGCGCGAACTGCAACGACGTGCCATGGCGTTGCCGTGTCACGAACGAATGACGTATGAAGAAGCGCAGAGGGTAGGTAGGGTTTTACAACAAGCGCTTGAGCATCGGTGAGGGGGAGGCAATGGTGATCGTCCCGGTTCCGCGTGTCGCCGTGGTGGGTGTCGGTTATTGGGGGCCGAATATTGTCCGCAACTTGATGGAGATCGATCCACAATCCATCGCCGCGGTCTGCGATATCGATCCACAACGGTTGGCAGCGATCAACCGGCAATACCCGGCGCTGAAAACGACGACGAATTTTGACGACATTCTGACCGATCCTTCCATCAACGCCGTCATGCTGGTGTTGCCGCCGGCGCTGCATCCCGAAATGGCCGAGAAGGCCTTGCGCGCGGGCAAGCACCTGTTTATTGAAAAACCCCTGGCGCTCAATTTCAAGGACGCCTGCCGCACCATGAAACTGGCCGACCAACTCGGCCTGCAACTGATGGTCGGTCTGACTTATTGCCACAACACGGTGATTCAATACATTGGCCGGACCATCATGGACGGTCGCCTGGGAGCGTTGACCAACATCTATTCCTGGCGCTTGAATCTAAACGAACGGGAAAAGCACGAGAACGTCATTTGGATGCTCGCGCCCCACGACATCAGCATCATCGACCGCTGGATCGACGCGTACCCGCACGAGGTGCGCGCCAAGGCTCGCAGCGTGGTCAATCCGAACCTGGAAGACGAAGTGTACGTGGAAATGCAGTACACATCGGGGCTGGTCGCCAACTTCCATTTCAGTTGGCTCGAACCGGCGAAAATCCGCCGCCTGTTGATCGTCGGCGGCAACGAAGTGCTGGTCTATGACGAAATCAACGATAAGTACACCTTTTCGCTGTATGCCAATCCGCAGCCGGGGCAGGCGTGGCCCAATGATTTCGACGAAGTGGAGCAAATGCTCAATACGTTGGGCCCGGCGGTGGAGGTGGTCGACTGCCTGGACCAATACGTCGAGCCGCTCAACCGTGAGGTGCGCCATTTTCTACAATGTTTGCGCACCGGCAAACGGCCGCTGACCAACGGCAAAATGGCGATGGCCGGGGTCAAGGTCATCCAGGCGATCGAACGTTCCGCGAACAACAATTCGCGCCCGGTGGCGGTGGGCGAAACGGAAGGCTGACCGTCAATCCGCGCATGAAGGAGACCGTTTCATGACGATTCCGCTGGCCGATTTACAAGCCCAGTATCAAAGCATCAAAGCGGAGATCGATCAGGCCGTACTGGAGGTGCTCGCCTCGGCGCGGTTTGTCAAAGGACCCTACGTCAAAGCGTTTGAGGAAAAATTCGCCGCCTATGCCGCTGCCGCGCATGCCGTCGGCGTGGCCAACGGCACCGACGCCATCGCGCTGGCATTGCAGGCGGTGGGCGTCGAGCCGGGCGACGAAGTGGTGCTGCCGGCCAACACTTTTCAAGCCACAGCCGAAGCGGTGTGGATGATCGGTGCGAAGGTCGTTCTCGCCGACGTCAACGAAGACACCTTGCTGCTCGATGAGACGACGCTCTCAGCCGCGTTGACCGGCGCGACCAAAGCGGTGATCCCGGTACATCTGTACGGCTATCTCGCGCCGATGAACGAGTTGCTTGCCGTCGCCGCCAAAGCCGGGTTGCCGGTGGTCGAAGATGCGGCGCAGGCGCACGGCGCGAAATTGCACGGCCGCCATGCGGGAACCTTCGGCCTGGCGGGTTGTTTCAGTCTATTCCCCGGCAAGGTGCTGGGCGCCTATGGCGACGGCGGCATTGTCATTGCCGATCGCGAAGACATCGCCGGGCGTGTGCGGCAGTTGGGCGATCACGGGCGCGGCGCTTCCATGGGCGCGTGCGGCCGCAACAGCCGGCTCGATGGAATCCAGGCGGCGATCCTCAGTGTGAAACTGGGCTACCTCGATCGCTGGGCTGAGCGTCGGCGGGCGATCGATACGAGCTATCGCGAAGCATTGACCGGCATAGGCGATCTGGTTTTTCTGACCCGCAACGAGGGATGCGAGCCGGTGCCGCTCAACGTGGTGATCCGTAGCGCGCGGCGCGACGAACTGATGAAACATCTTGAAGAAAACGGCGTGCAGGCCAAACCGCATTATCCGCAGGCGCTGCACCGGATGGGCATCGCCGCGATGGCGCATTACGCCCCCGGCGATTTCCCCGTGGCCGAGCGGGCGGCGGCGCGTGTGTTGAGCTTGCCGAATTATCCGGAAATGACCGACGAGCAGGTGGATTTCGTGATCGATCGGATCAAACGATTTTTCGCCGGCGCTTGATCGTCTCGTTTATCCCGACAGAATTCTCGCCAGCAACGATTTTCTGACCTTGATGCCCTTTTCGGGGCACAGCTCGAAGCAGCAGAAACAGTCGATACACTTTTTCCGGTCGATGGTCAGTTTGTCGTCGGCGATGACGATCGCGCCGACGGGGCACGAGCGTTCGCACAGACCGCAGCGGATGCAGCCGGCGTCGTTCCACTCCGGCCGCACGGTGAAGAACCAACGGTTCAAAATACGCAACAGGAATTTGGGCATCGCGCGCATCATGGTGTTCGAGCACAGCGCGAAATCGACCGCTTTCAAATCGGCCAGCTTGCCGCCGAGAATCTCGATCGCCGCCTCGTCGGTTTCGCCCAGGCCGCGTTCCTTGGCGCCGGCGATGGTGGGAATCAACCGTGGCTGATAGCCGATCAACCGCGCGGCAACGTGATCGAGCGCGACGCCGTCGGTCGCGGCGAGCACCACGCCCACCTTTTGCGGCACGCCGCGCGAAGGCCCGTTGCCGCTCATCGCGACGATGCCGTCCATCACGCACAAGCGCGGGCGCACGGTGCCGTAAATATCCAGCAACGCCTGCCCGAGGTCGTACGGACTGGGCGCGGTGCGGTGGATGATCAACTTGCCGGCACCGGGCAGGCAACCGAGCATGTTTTTCACCGCGCCGGTCATCAGCGTTTCGATGTGCGTTTTCAGTTTGGGCACACTGATGATCGCGTCGGCGGCGAGCACGGCTTTGGAAACGGGGATTTCCTGCAAAAATTTACCGTTCACGACGGGCGTTTTCACCGAACCGGCCGTTTCAAACAGCACGGTTTCGATGCCGTGCGCGTCGGCCAGCGGCTTGATGCCGGTTTCGATCAACGCCGGTTCCGACAGGCCGTAATCGGCGCCGCCGCAGGAATCGCCGATCACCGGCGTCGCGCCGATCTCGCGCACCAGCAACGCCAGCCCCACCGCCACCATCGGATGCGTGGTGACCGCTTCGGCCGGCTTCGCCGCGCGCAACATGCTGACTTTGATCAGCACGCGCTCACCGGGTTTGATGATGCCGGCCAAACCGCCCAATAGATCCAGCGATTGGCGCAACGCGACCATCACCCGGGCCAGGTCGTAATTGTCACAGCTTACCAACGCGACTTGCGCCACGATGCGACTCCTTTAAATCGTTCGCAAAAAACGCTGACGCCAGCGCGGGAAATCGTCCGGCGTCGGGTAATGTTTGACCAGCGCGGATACCCGGCTCGCCTTGGCGATGGCGCGCCCGTAGCGATACGCCAGACCGGGGCGGCGCATCAGCTTACCCGCCATGGCCAGCAGCTCGGCCGGCTTTTTACGCACTTCGTAATCCAGGAACGTCTGTCGCAGATCCTCGGCCGCGACCATGCCGATACGATAGGTCCAGGTCAGATCGTCCAGCGTCAGCGACAACAGCGTTTCGCCCATCGCGTGCAGGAACGCGAATTTCGCGCCCTGGTCGGCGTTGTAGCGGCGGTTGATTTCCCACAGCGATTCGCGCGTGCCGCCCGCTTTGACGGCGGCGGGAATGATCTCGGCGGCGATTTTCGCCAGCGCGGATCCGCTGGGGATGCCTTCGCCATTAAAGGGCTTGTTGGTCGCGCCGGCGTCGCCGAGCACGACCACGCCCTCGTCGACGAAGGTCGGCGGCGAGTAGGCGTAGGGCACCACGCCGGCGATCGTCTCCAGCACCGTCTTTTCGCCGGGATAATACTTGGCGGCGAAGTCGGCGTGCATGCGCTTGGTGGCTTCCAGCGAGGCGGGCTGGCCGATGCCGATGCCCCAGCTGCCTTCGTAACCGGCCGTCCAGCCGTTCAGCCCGGCGTAGGAGTGAATGCCCAGATGACGCTGGTGCGCGCCGTTGTCCCAGTATTCCAGATACACGGAAAAGAATTTCTGGTCGTTGGGGAACGCCATCGACGGAATGTACCGCCGCACCACGCGCGCCAGGCCGCTGGCGTCGACGATCACCGGGGCGCGATACTCGCTCATCTCTTCGTTTTGTTTGGCGATCACGCCGACCACACGCCCGCCTTCACGCACGATCGACTCGACTTTCGTGCCGCGTCGAATCGTCACTCCGGCACTTTGCGCCAGAGCGTGCATATCGCTGATGTAGGTGTGCAGGTCCATCACGCACGTTTCCACGCCCGTCACTTCCAGATAAAGCGAGGGATCCGGCGCGTGGATGGTCATGCCCGGATAGCGGTGGAAAATCTTTTCCGGCGCGGGGCGGGGAATGTCGAGATGATCGAAGGCGATATCCTCGAAATGGAAAAGCCCGATGGAAGACAGCGTTTGACCTTCCTCCGCTTTTTCCAGGCCGATAACGTGTAAACCGGCCTGCGCCAGTTTCCAACCCAGGTACGAGCCGACCGGTCCGCAACCGACCAAAATCACATCAGCGTTTGTTGTGTGCATCGGGTGTTTCTCCGCTGTTGGTTTGCGTGGCTATTAGTAACATGAGGTTCGCCCTATCGGCAAATGGTCACTTGAACAAGGGGGCGCAATCCCGCTGCAATTATCTCTTTCCAAATGCGGCAACATAATCTACTCTAATGCCAAATGATAATTGATGATTTCAGGCGGTCCATTTCTTGTTGATTGGGTTTCATTCCCGTGGCGTCGGCAACGCAGGCAAGACCGGACCGTTGAACGGGTGAGGGCGCCATTTTATGGGAAAGGTGAGCAGCCAATCGCCATTAAAACAAATTCTGAACCAATTGGAGGAGTCCATCCTTTTTCTGGATGGAGCGGGCCGGATTCTATTCGGTAACCAAGCGGCTCAGAGCATGTTCGGCCGTCGCGTTTTGGCTGGCGCCGGCGCCGGTTTCCTCGATCTGTTTCCCGCCAAATTTCATCAATCCATTTTGCAGGAAATCGGGCAATTTTCCCGGACCGATGCGCAAAAGGATGTCCCGTATAGCACGCTGGAGGTCATCAGTCGGCGCGCGGACGGTTCGTCGTTTGCCTGTCGTCTGAAATTGACGGCATCCACCTTCGAGCGTCGCAAGGCGGTGATGGCCACCGTGCGCGATTTGTCGTTCCAGTACAAAAGCCTCGACCGTTTGACGGCGCGGCATCAGGAATTGGACGTCATCAATCGCGCCATCGCCATCACCACGCAGAAAGAGGATCTGGACGAAATTTTCCATGATCTGCTGATGCTTGTCCTGCAGGATTTGCAGTTCGAAATGGGTATGATCAGTCTGTTCGACGAAAGCCGCCAACGATTCGAAATCAAAGCGACGGTCGGGGGAGACCACAAAAATTGCCGGCAAGCCAATGAAGCGGTGAATCAATTAATGATCGAGCGGGGCGCGCCGACGCTGTTCTCCGATATGCACCAGGATGAGTGGCAGGCGTTGCAGGAAACGTGTCCGGTGCAGGCCGGCGCGTTGATTCCGATGATTTCCGGCAATCAGATGATCGGCGTGATGGGTGTATTCAACTCCTCCGCGCGTTCGTTCAACGAACACGAACGCAAAGTGTTGACCGCCATCGGCACCCAGGCGGGCGCCGGCATTGCGCGACTGATGGTTACCGAGAAACTCAAACAAAGCGAAGCGCAATACCGCAATCTGGTCGAGAACACGGGCGAGGGCATCGTCATTGTCAGCGAGAACGATACGTTCCTGTTCGCCAACAATGCCGCCGGCGAGATTTTCGGTCTGCCGGCCGATGAAATGCTCGAACACGACCTGCGCGACTTTGTCGATGAAGCCAATTGGAACATTATTTCCGAGCAGAACAATATCCGCACCCGCGGCGAAATGAGCACCTACGAATTGGAAATCATTCGCCCGGATCGACAGCGCCGCCAGATCATCGTAACGGCCACGCCGCGGTTCGATGCACAGGGGCAATTCAGCGGATCGCTGGGGATTTTCCGCGACATCTCCGACCGCATCCGCATGGAGCGGGCGCTGCAGGAGCGGGAAGTGCTGCTGCGGACGCTGGTCGACAATCTGCCCTTCGAATTTTGGGCGATGGACACCCACGGCAATTTCATTATGCAAAACGCCGTGAGCCAACGTTTTTGGGGCGATATGATCGGCAAGCGGATTGAGGATCTGTCTCGCTTGTCCGGGGAAACGCGTCGTTTTGTCGAAGGAGTCGTCACGCGGGCGTTGGCCGGTGAAGTCGTTCAGCAGGAAGACCGATTCGAGTATGAGGGCGACACGATCACCGTGTTCACGGTCATTGCGCCGGCGCGAGTGGATGGCGTCATCATCGGCGTGCTGGGAATTTTCATCAATGTCACCGAGCGGCAAAAGGCGGAACAGGCCTTGCGCGAAACGCAGGAACGTTATCGCCGCCTGGTCGAATCGAGTCACGACATCATTTACGAAACCGACGAGGCGGGAAGATTCCAATACGTGAATCCCGTGACGGAAAACCTGATCGGCATTCCGAACGAAAAGTTGAAGGGACGCAGCTACCTCGACTTCATTCGCCCCGATTATCGCGAGAAGGCACGCCAATTTTACACGCAACAATTCGTTCAGCGCCGCCCCACCACGTACCTCGAATTGCCGGTGCAAAACGAGCAGGGCGATCAAATGTGGATCGGGCAGAACGTTCAGTTGACGTTCGCACAGAATAAAATCATCGGTTACCAGGCGGTGGCGCGCGACATCACCGAACGCAAGGAAGCCGAAGAGCGCGTGCGTGAGTCGGAAGAGAAGTACCGTACGCTGGTCGAGACGGCCAGCGACTGCATCTGCATTATCCAGGATGAGATGCTCAAGTACACCAATCCGCAGTTGGCGGATATGCTCGGCTACGACATCGAGGAAATGTTCGATACCGAATTCATGCATTACATCCACCCCAGTGAAATCGAACGTATGCTGGGGCTGTACAGTCGCTACTTGTCGGGCGAGCGCGAACTGGGGATTTTCGAAACCGTCTTCGTGCATAAAAACGGCAGCAAGCGCAACATCGAACTCAATGCCAGCATGCTTTCCTATCTCGGGAAACCGGCCATTCTGGTCGTTTTCCGCGACATCACCACCCGTAAACGGACCGAGGAAGCGCTACGCGAGAGCGAAAAGCGCTACCGGTTGATCGCCGAAAACGTCAGCGACGTGATCTGGACCACCGACATGAATCTTCAGTACAACTTCATCAGCCCGTCGGTGAAAAGCGTTTTCGGCATTTCCGTCGAACAGATGATGCGGAGCGGCATCACCGAAGGCGTGCCGAAAGAAACGCTCGATAATGTCTGGCACGTTTACAACGAAGAGATGCAAATGGAGCGCAAGGGCGCTGCGGATCCATATCGTTCCCGCACTTTGGAGCTGGAGCAATACAACGTCACCGGCGAAAAGTTCTGGACCGAAGTGACCGTTACGTTTCTACGTGATCCGGATTTCATCCCCGTCGGCGTGCTGGGAGTCACCCGTGACATCTCCGAACGCAAACAGGCGGAAAAACGACTACGGGATAGCGAGGAGCGATATCGTCAGGTCACGGAAAACTCACTGGATATTATTTGGACCTTCGATCTGGAGTCCATGAGCTACAGTTTCGTTTCCAGCGCGGCCGAGCGGACGTTGGGTTATCGCCCCGACGAAATGATCGGCAAAACCATCTTCGATCTGATGGAAGAAAAGCATGCCGTGCGCGTCGGCCGGGCGTTTCAGGAGATGCTCGAACGCTATCCGCAGGATCCGCACGTGGTCGTCGAGGCGTTGCATCACGCGAAAAACGGCGGGGAGGTGTGGCTCGAAATTTACGGCACGGTGCTCAAGGATTCCGAAGGGCGCGTGCGTACGTTGAGCGGCGTTTCGCGCGATATCACCGAGCGTATCCGCGATAAAGAGGAACTGCAGAATCGATTGGAGATGCTTAAACTGCTGACCTCGATCTCCACCAATTTCATCAATTTCGAACCGCATGAAATCAATCGCGGCATTACCGAGGCGCTCAAGCAAATCGGCCGTCTGTTGCGCGTCGACCATTGTTTCATGTTCGAATTATCGCCCGACGCGAAGAAGGTCCTGACGATCAACGAGTGGTGCGCGACCGGCGTACCGTCGCTCGCCGATGCCATGCGCGGGTACAGCACGACGGAGCACGGCTGGACGTTGGAACAGTTGTTCAACCGTCAATTGATCAACATTGCCAGCGTGGCGAATCTGCCGGAGAACGCCGTCGGCGAACGCAAGTTGTTCGAGGCTTTCCAGCGCAAATCCGTGCTGGCTACGCCTGTTTTATACGGCAATGAATTGATCGGCTTGCTGGGATTCGACACCTATTTCGCTGAACGAATGTGGTCGGAGGACCTGTCCGCGCTGGTGCAAACGATCGGCATCATCATCGCCAACGCGTTGGAACACAAACGCAAGGAAGAGGCGCTGCGCAACAGTGAAGAAACCGCTCGCTCGTTGATCAACGCCACCGAGGCGATCGCCGTGATGGTCGACACCGACGGCATCATCGACACGCTCAACGAAGCGGCCGCGACGTTCTTCCGGCGGCCGGCGGAAGAACTGATCGGGGTCGATGCCTATTCTTTGTTCACCGCGCCGACGGCGACGAGCCGTCGGGCCAACAACGAACAGGTGATCCGCAGCGGACAGCCGGAACGTCACGAGGAAACCAACGGCAAACAGTGGTTCGAGATCGCCACCTATCCGGTGAAGGACATTTACGGCCAGGTGCAAAAGCTGACCGTGTTCGCCTACGACATCACCTCGTTGAAAGAACAACAGGACGAACTGCGCAAGGCCCTGCGCCGCACACAGGAGGCGGAACTGCTCAAGACGCGCTTCCTGGCCAACATGAGTCATGAAATCCGCACTCCGTTGAACCACATCATCGGCTTGACCTCGCTGGTGTTGATGGATCCCAAGATGCCCGCCGAGGAGCGCGGCAAATACTTGATGATCGTTCGGCGCAGCGGCGAGAACCTGCTGGAGATGATCAACACCGTGCTGGATCTGTCGAAAATCGAATCCGGCAAGATGAACGTTTCGCAACAGGACTTCGATTTGATCGAATTCCTGGAGGGCGTGCATCAGAAGTTCATTCCGCAGGCACGGGCGAAATTTCTCGAGTTCAACCTCGACATCGAGCCGGAGGTGCCGCGGCTGGTCATCGGCGACTCGATGATTCTCGAGCAGGTGCTCAACAACCTGCTGGACAACTCCATTAAGTTCACCAACCAGGGTTCGTTGGAACTGAGCGTGGAAAATGAAGAGGTTAATGAAGATAAAATAACGTTACATTTTCAGGTCAGTGACACCGGCATCGGCATCGAGATGGATCAATTCGGAAAAATCTTCCAATCGTTTTACCAGGTGGACGGTTCATCCACCCGCGAGTACCGCGGCACCGGTTTGGGGCTGACGATCTCCCAGGAACTGGTGCATTTGTTGGGAGGAGAAATCTGGGTGGAAAGTGAAGTCAACACCGGCAGCGTGTTTCACTTCACTTGCCGGCTGCGCGCCGCGACCGCCCATTAACTTCCTTTTTAAACTTTATCCAGAATCCCCGCGATCTGATCGAATTTGATCGGCTTGGGCAGCACGAAATCGGCGCCGAGCGAAATGAATTTGTCTTCGTTGTATTTGTCGACGTAGGCCGAGATGATGGCGATTTTCGTGTCGCGAATCGTGTTGAGTTCCTTGATGCTTTTAAGAAATTCCAGGCCGTCGAATTTCGGCATCATGTAGTCGAGAAAAATGATTTGCGGGCGCACTTCCTGTATCCGAACCAGGGCCTCGTATCCGTTCCAGCTCCATTCGATATGAATATCCGAGGAGTAATGATGGATGTATTTCTGCAGAATTTCAGCAGCTATTTCATCGTCCTCGATGATCATCACCGATTGAATGGCCATTAATAGCACTCCCCTTTCTCTTAGGACCGGAAACCGAGGTCCTTGTCCTTGCGTCGTTTGATCTGCAACAGCTTCACTTCCCGTCGCGCTTCCTCATTCGCTGGATTGACCTCCAAAGCCCGTTTAAAATAGGTGCCGGCAAGACCGTCCTTGCCTTCCTGTTTAAGGAGCTTGCCCAAAAATAAAAATGCCAGATCGCTCTGGTCATCGATGCTGATTGCCTTTTTCAACATCTCCTTGGATTCGAAAGCCACAGTGATGTTGTCCTTGCCGGCCATTTGATAATTAGTCCACGCCAGCAATGACATGGCCTGGGTGCTTTCCGGATTGATCTCCAAGGCCTTTTCCAAGTGTTCTTTCGCTTCCGGAAATTCGTGCTTGTTGAACAGGGTTTGGCCCTCGGCCAGCTCTTGGTGATACAGGTCGGCGTTCCACTGCCCGAATTGCGTCGGCGGTCGTTTTTTCAGGATATCCACATCGGTGATCGGCTCATCGGACAATTTTTCTTTCTCGACCGATTTGACCGTCTCACCGAACCGAAATGCTTTGGTGACGATAAGAAGAAACGCCAGGCGCATATACTCGTCGTAGTTTTCCGGATCCAGATCGCGGAGCTGATTGAGACTGTGTCCTTGAATTTTACGGGCCTGCTCCATCCGTTGATTATTCAGGCTCAGCGCTTTGACGACCTGTTCGAAGTGCTTGTCGAATTCCATGGCCAGGTTTTCTTTTTTATTGCGCACAAACGTTTCGATCAACGATTCGGGAGCGGCAGTAACGAAAACGCCCTTGAGCAGAGCCTTGTTGAGAAAGATCGGCTCCATTTCAATGTCTTTGGCCTCCACTCGTTCCGAAATGAATTCGAAGGCGGCGTTGTCCCACGAAACGGTGAACAGGTTCAAAAACTTATTGAGTTTCTGCTGCGAGACGAAGTATTCCAGCTCGGTTTCGGTGATGGCGCCGATCTGACACAAAATCTTTCCTTGCGGCAGGTTCTTGGAAAGGGCCGTCTTCAGCGAGCGTTCGTTCTGCTCGGCGGTGATTTTGTTGATGTCGATCAAAAATCTTCCCAGCGTGTCTTCGCGAATGTAATTGGTAACCACGTCGACCAACTTGGCGCCCTTGATTATCGCGCGCATGGTGCGCCGTTCGCCCTTGACGCGCAACACGCCGGAATCGTCGGAGCGGACGATCTGAAACAACAATCGTCCCAACGAGGCCGGATTGATATGTCCCTTGTTCCAGGGGCGCATCGTTTTGGTGGGTCGGTGACGATCGGCGAGGGGCCCGGCGATTTTCTCCGATATCGGATGGGGCGAGGAGTCGGATTCCAACCACTTGGATACGATGGAAAACAACTGCGCCTGGTTGATCGGCAGTTGAATGAACTCATCGGCGTCCACGCGAAAACCGGCGCGGTCCATATCGCCCATCGAGGGCATGCTCGAGGTCAGCAGCAGAAAGGGAATCGAATTGAGTTTTTCGTGGCGTTTGAACAGGCGGGCCAGCTCTTTGCCCGATATGTGCGGCAGATAATCGTCACAAATAATCAAGTGGGGATTGAGATTGACCACCATGCTGATCGCGATTTTCGCATCCTGGCAGGTATGCACAATATAACCGATTTCCTCCAGAAAATCGGCGATCGGTTTGGCGATCTGGTTGTCCTGAATAATCAAAAAGATCTTTTTGCTCATTGCAGCAAAATCCTCCCGCTCCCCAATTTTTTCCTTTTTGTCGGCCGCACGCAATAACTCGACTTTTTATCTTTTACCTAATTATAACGTCAGTTGGTGAGGTTGTGAACATAATAAACAACATTTCTCCAAGAAATAGAAGCCCCACTTTTGGTTTTTCTAAAATATTATTTTAATATAATGATCTATTGGATTGCCCAATTTTCGGCCGTTCGCCCGGACATTGTCCATTGAAATGTGTGACCAAGAACTATAAGGTGTGACACCGGTAGAATTCCCGTGGAAAGGATCGCGTTATGAGGAAAATTTGTCTTTGCTGCCTGTTTTTTCTTCTCGTTTTTTCCCTTGCTTGCGAAAAAGTCCAACCGGTTGCCCCGGCAAGTCCGACGCCGGAGGCGCAACCGGCCGCGCCGGCGCCTGTCCAGACGGACGCCTATATTGAATTGATGAAGCTGCGGAAGGCCAGTCCGATCGATTTTTCGGCGATGGAGGCGTTGTATTCACAACACCTGGCCGATTATGTCGTCCAGGCCGATCAGCTTCTCGGTCCGGAGTTGGCGGGCGAAATTCAACGCGCGTTGACCGAGGGAAAAGCGGGGCAAAACATCTACGGCAACGCTCAGACGATCGAGAAGTTGATCCATTATGCGCACTACCTGCATTTCACCGAGGCCCTCCGGACGTTGCAGACGAAAACGGGCGATGAGGCGTCTTGGGCGAAACTGGAAAAGGCCAGGCCCGTCATCCAGGCGACCGTCCTGCGGCGCAGTCAGTGGGTTGGGTTGAACGAGGAATATAAAACGCGGTTCGTCGAGCTGTTGGGTGAAATCAAAGCCGGCAAAGCCGAATCGTTCGATGCGCTCCGGTCCTTGTTGACCAAAGTCTATTTGCTCTCGGTGCTCTACGAGTTGGACGGCTTGAGCCAGGCGCGCGGTCAGGATGCCGACAAAACCGCCGAGAAGATGGCGGAGGCATTGGCGTACTATCGCTTCGTGCAGAAGGAAACCACGCAGCGTGACGAGGCCGGCCAACAGACCGTCAGTCAACAATTTGCCTTGCCCGCCGAGGAGATGGATCTCGATGCGGTCAAGCAGATTCTGGCGCGCGTTTTCGCCGTCGAACTGGCCGACATTCCTCCGGACCGCATCGGTCTGGCGAGCAAGTAAGTCGAGGAAATGAAAACCAGGGCGATCCTTTTTGTTGTGTTGGCAGCGGCGGCCTGCGCTTCCCTGCCGACGTACGATGCCTTGCGCTTCGAGACAATCGGTCCTTTCTCCGCGACGTTGTCCTGGAACAGCGACACCCCCCAGGCGTTTGTGGTCGAGTACGGCGAAGGCGATCTGCTGGACCGCCGGGTTGAGGAAAAGGAAAAAAGCGCTCGTCATCAATTGACGCTTACCGGCTTGAAGCCGGCTACCCGTTACGGATATCGCCTGCACAAGCACGACCGGATGAAGTATTTCCGCACCGCGCCCGGCAAGGACGGAGTCTTCGATCTGATCGTTTTGTCGGGCGAGTCGCCGGCCTGCAACGACCAGGGGCTGTTCGCCACCGCGCTGCCGGATATCATTGTCAATCTTACGCCCCGGCAATGTCCGATGAGCGACAAAGCTTCTTCGGTGTTGCTAAAGGATCTCGCGGGCGAAGCGGTTGCCAGATTCAACTACGGGCGATACGAAATCGTTCTCGCGGCCGATGCGGCTTCGTTGACGCAAGCGCTCGCCGAGCGGCCGCCTTCGGCCGAGGCGCCTCTGCTGGCGGTTTGCCCCGTCATTCCGGAGTACGATGCGCAACGGGATGAATACGTGCTGTATGTTTCCGACCGCATTTATCGTTATCGCGATCGCGCGCAGGCGTTGAGCGAGCGGCAAGCCGCGTGGTTGGAGATCGACGCGTTCGAGGTGGCCTTGGTGCGCGGCACGGGCCTGGAGCGTACGCGGGACGTGATTATCGCCGCGCCGCCGGAAACGAAAAAAAGCTGCCTGTTCTGCAATCGCCTGCTCGAGGCCGGCCGTTATATGGAGAGCCTCGAATGGTATCGCGCCTTCATCCGCGAGAACGAGGAGCGGCATGCGGTGGAGGACGCCTACTATTCCATCGCCCGCATTCTGGATGAAAAACTGTTCAACTACCCGCAGGCCATCGCGGCCTACAACGATTTCATGGCGCGCTATCCCGACAGCCGCCGGGTGATTCTCATCAAGTACCGGCTCGCTTACCTGGCGGCGCACGCGGACAACGATTACTTCCCGCTTCGTCGCTTCGAGCAGGCCAAGTCGGCGCTGGTGCGCGACAACGTACAGCCGACGGTGACCGAAGTGGAAAAACTGGTCGAAGCGTTTCCGCAAACGTCGGTGGCCGAAGAGGCGCTCTATTGGCTCGGGCACATCCTGGAGCAGAGCGACACCGCGCGGGCGCAGGCGCATTACCAAACGCTGATCGACCGTTTCCCGCAAAGCGAAAACGCGGCCATGGCCGCGATCGCGCTGGGGGATATTCACTACCGCGACAAACAATATCGGCGGGCGGTCGTCGCTTATGAAAAAGCTCTTGCCGTCGTGCCGCCGAACTTTCATCTGTCGGTCAAAGACAAGCTGCGTAAATCCACCCGCAACATCGGCCGCGAATACATGCGCTACGCTTCCTGGATCATCATGGGCGCCTGGTTGTTGCTGACGATCGTCCGGCGCGCGGTTCCGTCCAAACGCGACTGGCTGATCGCTTTCATCATTCTGGCCATGTTCGCCTGTGTGGGCGGTCTGTTTTTCTTCTGGACCTACGAACGCACGAACATCCTCTTGCCGCTGGTGGCGGTCATGGCGGCGGGCACATCCGTGGCCGTGTTGTGGAACCGCACCCTCGCCGGGACGAAGCGACGCGGCCGCATCGCCCTGGTTATCGCGCATGCGCTGACCGTCCCCCCGGCGATGCTGTTTTTGCTGCTGTATCATTTTCATCAATTGTACGTGTTCGGGTTGTGATCGATGGGCCGGGCAAAAACGAGTAAGCGGCTGTGGCCCGCGCTGGTGTTTTGCCTTTGGCTGGCGGCTTGCCAACGGCCGTCCGCGCCGTTGAGCGCCGGGCGCGTGGCTCCCGATTTTCGCGCCAACGATCTGACCGGCCGCACGGTCTATCTCAACGCCGAACTCAAAAAACCGGTGGTGCTCACGTTCTTTGCCACCTGGTGCGCGCCTTGCCGCGACGAAATGCCGCTGTTGAGCGAAGTGCAGCAACGCTTCGCCGGCCGCGTCACCGTTTTGTGCGTGGTGGTCGATCCGGAAAACGCCGATCGTGTGCGGTCCATGGCCGCGGGGATGGCCACGCCGTATCCGTTCCTGCTCGATGAAGGGCAGGGCATCATGCAGGCGTACGGTGTGCAGGCGTTGCCGGCCACCTTCGTCATCGGCGTCGACGGTCGCATTCATTCTTCCTTCCTGGTTTTTGGCGAAGTCGAGAAGACGGCATTGACCGAATTGCTGACGCGACTTACGGAAGGTTAATGAAACGCCTGCTGCCGATTTTATTTCTCGTCCTTTTTGCCGGCACGGCCCGCGCCGCTTTGCAATTCGGCCCCTACCTGCAGGCGATGGCCCCCGATGTCATGCTCGTGTGCGCTTACCTGGAAGCACAGGATCGCTACACCGTGCAGTTACGCTATGAAGGAAACGAAACACGCGAGGCGTCGCTGGTCGCCGAGCGGCAGCCCGCGTGCGTTTCGTTCGATGGACTGCAGCCCGATGTGCAATACGAATACGCGATCACGGTGAACGGGCAAACGCTCACCCCGGAGCCGTGGCCAAGTTTCGTCACCGCTTCGAGTCGCCGGACGACCCTGGTGATTTACGGCGATACGCGCAGCGGCGACGACAGCTTCGATCTGGCCCATCGCGAGGTGGTGCAATCGTTGCGCGAATCGGTTGTGCCCGACGCGATTGTGCACACGGGCGATTTCATCGAAAAGGGCGACGATCTTTCCCTGTGGGCCAATTTCTTTCATCTGGAGCAAAGCGTGCTGGCCACCGCGCCGCTGTATCCGGCCATCGGCCAGAGCGATCAGCCCGACGCCCTGATGCGTCGCCTGTTTCCGTTGTTGCAAGGGGACGGATGGTACAGTTTCGATCGCGGTAATGCGCACGTGGCCGTGCTCGATGTGTGGGAGTCGTCATCGCAGCCGGCAGCGCAGACCGCACCGGAAGGCGCGCAGGCGCAATGGCTGCGCCGCGATTTGGCGCAGGCGCGGGCGAACGGCAGCCGCTATCTATTCGTGGTGATGCACGAACCGGTGTATGAGGTCACCGGCAAAACACCCGCCGCGATTCGCCGGACCTTCCAGCCGATCTTCGAAGCGTTTCAGGTGAATGCCGTTTTTTCCGGCGCGCATTTCTTTTCGCATAAGGTGCATAACGGCGTGCACTATTTCACCAACGGCGGCGGCGGAGCGGCGCTCAACACCGAAAAGCCGCAGGAAGGAACCTTTCGCTACTACAACGCGATCCATCATTTCCTGTTGATCGAGGCCGATGATTACGGGGCCGGTGTGCGGGCGATCAACTCGTTCGGGGAAAGCTTTTACGAGGTTCCGCTGACCGAATCGGCCACTCATCTGGACGAGGCGAAGGCCGCGACGTTCATCCGCAGCTATGCCCACGGCCCCCAAACGGCGGCGCTGACCGTCTTTTTCGCTCCCCATTGCGACGAATGCAACGAGCTTGAGGAATTGTTGCCGGCGATGGCGGCGGAGCTGAAATGCACCATCCTGGCCACGTATCGTTCGGTGGACGATGCGCAGAACCAGGCCATGTTGGCCGCGCTGACCGATCGCGACGGTCCGACTCCGATCGTCGCTCTGGGCAATACGGTGCTGGTCGGCATGGAAGAAGTGGAAACGCGATTGGCGGAGGCGGTTGTGCAAGCCGCTACGGTTGTGGGGGAGAAACGGAATATATGGGTACAATGGACGATCGGCGTCGGGGCTTTGATCGCCGGATTGTTATTGCTGCTGCTTATTCACCATCTTCGCCGCGCAAAGGAGGCCTAATTCAACGCGTTGGCAACTTGCCGTTTCACTTGTGCGATGTTGAACGGCTTCTGTAAAAAACCGTGCACGTGGTTCGAATCCATCCCGTCCAACATTTCCGGCAAATAACCGCTGGTGACGATAATTCGGCCTCCAGGTACGATGTGTTCCACCCGATTGATCATTTCAACACCGGTTATGTCGGGCAAATTGTAGTCGATGATGATCAAGTCGATGGAATCGTTCATTTTCTCCAGGAGCAATACCGCTTCCGCCCCTGTTGCCGCGGTGGCTGTAAGGTAACCTGAACGGTTGAGGATGCAGCAGATTAGGTCCGAAATGGTCTTCTCATCCTCAATAACTAATACAGTACGCTTCTTGACCGACATCCTGACCCTCCTTCCCTTGGGTCGAATTCTCACCTGCAATCCGAGTGCATATAGAAATAGAAGTCGTCGCTCAATCCGATCGAGATAATCGTCAGGTCTATTCACCTTCGATTAATTTTATTCATCGGAATTTTTTCTGATTTTCTATACCGGAATCAGATGACCCCAAAAGATAATTCATTCGACGTGGTGTATTATCTTATACACCGAAAATCTTCTCGATTTTCTCCTTCAGCACTTCCGCCTTGAACGGTTTGACGACGTAATTGCTCACGCCGGCTTGTACTGCCGCGATAATACTCTCTTTTTCAGCTTCAGCGGTGACCATTAAAAACGGCATGTTTTTCCAGCCGTCGTCCGAGCGGATGGTTTTAAGCAGATCAAGGCCGGTCATTTTCGGCATATTCCAATCGGAAATGACGAAGTCGATTTTTTGCGACTGCAAGACTTGAAGGGCTGTTGAGCCGTCGTCGGCTTCTAAAATGTTCTTGAAACCCAACTGCTTGAGCAAAGTCTTGATGATTCTGCGCATCGTCGAAAAATCGTCGACACAGAGGATAGTCATGTTGGGATCCGCTGCCATTTGTGCCTCCCTTTTGGTCTTATCATTTCCAATTGTACCTACGATTTGAAGCGCTGTGCTCCTTCACATTCAATCAAGTTATCGTCGCATCGGACAAAGAGCAGCAGTAAAAAAAAATTACCTTTCTGTATCATCGGTCAATGGTGACAAATATTTAATCGACTCTATAATATGTCAATGAAAACGTTATATTTTTCACAAGGCGGTCACGAGGATCACCTTTTTCTTTTAAAATCGTTTACTAAAAGATCGCCCTATGGAATATTTTTTGATATTCCTATAGTTAGAATAAATTTAATGATTGGGAGAGGAGGACGCAAGTGGCGCTGTTTCGCTTTGAAGGACGCGAGCCCCAGGTGGATCCGACCGCTTTTGTCGCCGAGTCGGCCATGGTCATCGGCGATGTGCACATCGGCAAAGATGCCTATGTCGGGCATGGAGCCATATTACGGGGTGATTACGGGACTATCCATGTCGGCGAAGGGACGGCTCTGGAAGAGGGAGTGATCGTTCACGCCCGCCCCGCGGACAAAACGACGATCGGCAAGCACGTCACGGTCGGGCACGGCGCCATGATCCACAATGCGACCATCGACGACTACGCGGTGATCGGCATGCGCGCTTTAATCAGTGATTACAGTCATGTTGGCGAATGGACAATCATCGGTGAAATGGGTTTGGTGCGCAACTCCCAGGAAGTGCCGCCGGGCAAGGTCGCTGTCGGTGTGCCGGTGAAAGTCATTGGCGATGTCGAGGAAAAGCACCGGATGATCTGGAGTTACGGCAAGCAGTTGTATGTCGATATGGCGCAACGCTATCAGGCCCCCGGAGCCTTTGTCCGGATCGACCTTCCGTCGGAATAATCCATAACTAACCATTATTACAACCGATTATTGTCGGATTGGTGATGAGATATCGTCGCAATTGGTGTGCTGCGCCCCAAATATTACTTGACAAATTCGAGAAGCATACGATAATTAGATAAGGCTAACTAGGAGCATCCATGGGCCATCACACCAACGACGGACCGATCACCGAATCGCTGGAAGATTACCTCGAAACGATCTACGAGCTCATCCGCGACAAGCAAGTGGCGCGCGTCAAGGATATCGCGAAAATACGCGGCGTGCGCATGGCTTCGGTCAGCCCGGCCATGCATCGCCTGCGCGATCTGGGATTGATTGTCTACAACCAGCGCGAATTCATCCAACTCACGCCCAAGGGCGAGCAGGTGGCGCGCAAGGTGATCGCCCACCACGAAATCCTGCGCCGGTTTTTGCGCGACTTTCTGCACGTTGATAAAAAAATTGCCGAGCGGGACGCCTGTCAGATCGAGCACCATATTTCCGATCAGACCATCGATCGCCTGGTGCGCTTTTTCGAATTCATGGATACCTGTCCCTTGGGCAATCAGGTGCAGGAAATGTTCAAGAACTGCTCGGAGGTCAATCCGGAACTGCCCGCCTGTCAGGAAGAATGCGCTCGGTATGATGCGCAGACCCGCCTGGAACACGAACAGGAAAGTTCGCTGCTCAGCGAGTTGGAGCCGGGCGAGAAGGGCAAAATCCTGCACATCAAAGCCTTGGGCGCGTTGCGTCAACGGCTGATCGACATGGGACTGCTGCCCCAAACCCTGGTGGAAGTGGAGCGCGTCGCCCCTTCGGGCGATCCGATCTGGCTGAAGGTGCGCGGCTTCAATATTTCCCTGCGTAAACAGGAAGCGAACGGAATTCTTGTGGAACGCCAGGCGACTGCCTGATCGATAATTGACGATTCATGTGAGTAATGAGGCGATGGCGGCGGAAAAAGCGGTAGACAAAAAAATCAAAATCGCCCTGGCCGGCAATCCCAATTGCGGCAAAACGTCCTTGTTCAACGCGTTGACCGGCACGCATCAACGCGTGGGCAATTATCCCGGCATCACCGTCGAGAAAAAGGAAGGCCGCTACCGCGACGGCGAATTGGAAGTCGAGGTGATCGATCTGCCCGGCACCTACAGCCTTTCCTCCTATTCGCCGGAAGAACGCATCGCCCGTCGTGAGTTGCTGCGCGATGACATCGATGTGGTCGTCGTCGTCGCCGACTCCACCAACCTCGAGCGCAATCTCTATTTGTTGGTGCAGGTGATGGAACTGGGCGCCAATCCCGTGCTGGCGCTGAACATGAGCGACGAGGCGCACGGGGGTGGGCAGCGGTTGGATGTCGATTTGATGTCGATGCTCCTGGGCTTTCCCATTGTCGAGACCGTCGGCCACAAAGGCGGCGGGGCCAAACTGTTGCGCGAGGCGATTCGCCGCGCTCATGCCGCACCCACGCACGGCGAACGATTTTCCTTTGGACCGCAGCTTGAACGTACGGTGATGCGCCTGGCCGAAAAGCTGGCTCCGCAGTTGCCGCAACCGTCGCCGCCGCCGCGCTGGCTGGCCGTCAAGTTACTCGAACGCGACGATGAACTGAGCCAATGGCTGCGCGAAAAGGTGAGCGACAACGCCGCCGTTTTTGCCGAAGTGGAAAAGGAAATCGAGGAACTAGAAAAATTCAGCCGCACCGATATCATTCTGTTCATCGCCGACAACCGGTACAGCTTCATCTCCGGCCTGCTGCGCGAGGCGCGCATTTCCGAAATGCGCGCCGATTCACGCGCGACCTCGGACTTCGTCGATTCGATTCTGTGCAACCGCATCGTGGGTCTGCCCATTTTCTTTGCCGCGATGTACGTGCTGTTCTGGCTGACCTTCACCGTCGGCGAATGGCCGATGCGCTGGATCGAATCGTTTTTCGGCTATCTCGGCGAAGCGATCGGCGGCCTGTGGCCCGTCGGCAGCGAATCGCCGTTGCGCTCGTTGCTGGTCGACGGCGTACTCGCCGGTGTCGGCGGCGTGCTGGTGTTTTTGCCGAACATCATTTTGCTCTTCTTCGGGTTGGCGCTGATGGAAGACAGCGGCTATATGTCGCGCGCCGCGTTTCTGGTCGACCGCTTCATGCATCGCTTCGGCCTGCACGGGAAAAGCTTCGTGCCGATGCTCACCGGCTTCGGCTGCACCGTGCCGGGCATCATGGCCACGCGCACGCTGGAAAACGAACGCGACCGCCTGACCACGATGCTCGTGCTGCCGCTGATGAGTTGCGGCGCGCGTTTGCCGATTTACATGCTGCTCATCCCCGCGTTTTTCGCCTCGCGCTGGCAGGCGCCGATGCTCTTTTTGATTTATATGACCGGCATCATGCTGGCCGTGCTGCTGGCCAGACTGTTGCGCAGTACGTTGCTGGCCGGCGAGGACGCGCCGTTCGTGATGGAACTGCCGCCGTATCGCCTGCCGACCCTGCGCGCGGTGGCGATCAAAATGGGCCAACGCTCGTGGTCCTACGTGCGCAAGGCGGGCACGATCATCCTCGCCATTTCCATTCTGATGTGGGTGGCCACGTCGTTTCCGCGCGCGCCGGAACGGTCCATCGAGCGGGAACCGGTACTCGCCCATGAGGACGACGTTTCACGCGATTTGTCTTATTCGCTGGCCGGGCGGATGGGCAAACTGCTCGAACCGCTGACCACCATGATGGGTTCGGATTACCGCATCGCCACGGCGATGCTCGGCGCGTTCGCGGCCAAGGAAGTGTTCGTCGCTCAATTGGGCATCGTGTTTTCGCTGGGCGAGGCCGATGAAAATTCAACCACGTTGCGCGAAACGCTCCGCCGCCATTACACGCCGTTGCAGGCCTTCGCCATGATGTTGTTTCTTCTGGTCGCCACGCCGTGCATGGCCACGGTGGCGATCATGCGCAAGGAGTCGGGCTCGTGGAAGTGGGCGCTGCTGCAATTTTTCGGGCTGACGACGATCGGCTGGCTGTTATCCGTCGCCGTGTATCAAATCGGCCGCCTGGTGATCGGGTAGGAGGCGCGCATGCATTACTGGGAATGGATCATCGTCGCCTTGATCGTCATCGGGGCCGCGGTCTGGCTGATTCGCCACTACACCGATCCCAAACGGCGACAGAAGATGGGGCAATGCAACGGCAAGTGCTCCGAATGCGGCATGTTCGGCGGCGACTGTCTCGATCCTGAGTTGCGCGACCGGCTGATGCGCGGTGCACCTCCGCCTTCGGCAACGGACGAAGAAAAGCGCGATTGATCTCCCCGTTTGTTTATCGGTTGAAACCTGTGCAACAATTCATCGCTCCATAATCATAAGGAATGCCGTTGCGTCGCTCTTGGTTGCCGCTGTTGATCGTGTTGTTGCTGGGGACGGCCTGTGCCGAACCCAAGTTGATCGTGGCCGATCTGCAAGTCGACAACGCGTTATCTATGGAAGCGGCGTTGCGCCTGCGCATTTCCCCGGCGGCGGTGCGTACGGGTGTGGGCGATCCGCAAGGGCTGTGGAGCGCGTTGCCCGTGCCGGCCAAGGACGTGGCGATTTTGGGGTACGATGCCGCGCCCGGTCCCTGGCGGGTGTCCACGGCGTTGTTGGCGGGCGATCCGCCGGGGCGCAGCGATCCGCCGTTGGATGAATTGACCCTGCGTCGCCTGGCGCGTTTCCTCAACCATACGCGCGGGAATCCGGCGGTCACGGGGGCCGATCCGGCATTGCGCCGCCGCGTGCTGGCCGCGCACACCGCCCGGGCGCTGGCCACCGAAATCGTCGCCCGCGATCGCGCGCCGGTCGTGTTTGTGCAAATGGACGCTCGGGCGCCGGGCTTGAACGTCTACTGCGCCGACGCCGTGCGCGACCTGCTTGCGCTCGCCGGACCGCGTAGCGGCGGTTTGGTCTTTTTGCGCGATGAGCAACAAAGTCGCCTGCTGGTGGTCAGCGATTTGTCGCTGACGGTTCCCGAACAGCCAACGCGGGAGCAGACGGTTGAATTGATGCGGCGCATTCTCGATCGATAAGGAGGTCCCATGCGCGCGGTTGTGCAACGGGTGAAACGCTCATCGGTGACCATCGAGGGCCGCGTGGTCGGCGAAATCGGCCCCGGTTTATTGGTGCTGCTCGGCGTGCATGCCAACGACACCGAAGCGGAAGCGACCTGGCTGGTCAACAAAATCATCGGCCTGCGCATCTTCGGCGATGACGAGGGCAAAATGAACCGCTCGCTGACCGACATCGGCGGCGGCTTGCTGGTCGTCAGCCAGTTCACCTTGTACGGCGACGCGCGCAAAGGCCGTCGCCCGTCCTTCGATCAGGCCGCCGTGCCGGCCATCGCCATTCCCCTTTACGAAAGCTTCTGTGCCCAGGCCCGCGCGCAGGGCGTCACCGTCGCCACCGGCGAGTTCGGCGCGATGATGGACGTCGAATTGGTCAACGACGGACCGGTGACGTTGGTCATCGATACGCCCATAAAATAAAGGTTTATCTTTCCTCGACCGGGCAAGCGTGCTATTAATGCCGCCTTTGGTGCGTCTTTTTACAGAAAGGAGAAAATCGTGTCACGCCGAATTCTGGTTACCAGCGCATTACCGTACGCGAACGGACCGATCCACCTGGGACACATGGTGGAATACATCTATGCCGATATCTGGGTCCGGTTCCTGCGAATGCGCGGCGAGGACGCGATTTACATCTGCGCCGACGATACGCACGGCACGCCGATCGACATCCGTGCGCGCAAGGAAGGCATTTCGCCGAAGGAATTGATCGATCGCAGCTATGACGAGCATGTGCGCGACTTTGCGGATTTCAGCGTCCGGTTCGACAAGTATCATTCGACGCACTCCGAGGAGAACCGCAAGTGGTCGGCCCGCGTTTACGAAGCGGCCAAGGCCAAGGGTTTGATTGCCCGGCGGTCCGTCGAGCAGATGTTCTGCGAACACGACACCATGTTCTTGCCCGACCGCTTCGTGCGCGGCACGTGCCCGCGCTGCAAAGCGGTGGATCAATACGGCGACGTCTGCGAAGTTTGCGGCGCCACCTATCATCCGACCGAGTTGATCGATGCGAAGTGCTCGATTTGCGGCAACCCGCCGGTGCTCAAATCCAGCGAACACCTGTTTTTCGAGCTGGGCAAAATGACCGACCAGCTCAAGGAGTGGACCGGCAGCGACGATCACCTGCAGGAAGAGGTCAGCAATTACGTCAACAACTGGATCAAAGAAGGCCTGCGCGACTGGGACATCAGCCGCGACGGTCCGTATTGGGGCTTTGAGATCCCCGGCGAAACGAACAAGTTCTTTTACGTCTGGCTCGACGCGCCGATCGGTTACATCGCCAGCACCGAGGCCTACTGCCAGGAACATGGACTCGATGTCGCCGACTTCTGGGAAAAGCCGGGCGTGGAGATTTATCACAACATCGGCAAGGACATCATTTACTTCCATACGTTGTTCTGGCCGGCGATGCTCATGGCGGCCAACCTGAACCTGCCCAAGCAGGTGTTCGTGCACGGCTTCCTGCGCGTCGGCGGCGAAAAGATGTCCAAGTCGCGCGGCACGTTCATCAACGCGCGCACGTACCTGGATCACTTGGACCCGCAATATTTGCGCTACTATTACGCGGCGAAACTCAGCGGCAAGATCGAGGACATCGATCTGGTCTTCGAGGATTTCGTCAACCGGGTCAACGCGGAGTTGATCAACAAAATCGTCAACCTGGCCAGCCGCGCCATCAGCTTTGTCGAGAAACGCCTCGGCGGGACGTTGGGCAACATCCCCGACGATGCGCGTGAACTGATCGCCCAGGCCGAAGGCGAGGGCGAGGCCATTGCCGCCGCGTACGAAAAACGCAATCAGGCGCAGGCCGTCGAGCGCATCTGCCGCGTGGCCGAAGCGGGCAACCTGTACCTGCAAAACGCCGCGCCGTGGGATGCGGTCAAGGCCGGCGATCCGGAGCGCGCGCGTGACATCTGCACCGCCGCGGTCAACGTGACCAAGATCGTCGCCGCCTACCTCAAACCGGTGCTGCCGAAATACGCGGCCGACATCGAAGCGGTGCTCGCCCTCGATCCGCTGACCTGGGCCGACGCCAAGGCCGACCTGGGCGCCGGTCATCGCATCGGCACGTTCACGCACCTGGTGCAGCGCGTGGATCCGGCGGCGATCGAGGCGATGGTCGAAGCCAGCAAGGTCGCCGAGGCCGGGCCCGCACCCAAGTTCGACTACGCGGTCGAGCCGTTGGCCGAGGAAATTTCCTTCGACGAGTTCACCAAGGTCGATATGCGCGTGGCGAAAATCGTCGAGGCCGAAGCGGTGCCGGGCGCGAAAAAGTTGCTGCGCCTCACCGCCGATCTGGGGCCGCTGGGGACGCGCAATATCTTTGCGGGCATTGCCGAGCACGTCGACGATCCGGCTGCGTTGGTGGGCAAGCAGTTGATCTGTGTAGCCAATCTGGCGCCACGCAAAATGAAATTCGGCGTCAGTGAAGGGATGGTTGTTTTGGGTGTGAGCACCACGCCCGACGGTAAGCAGGAGCACTTGTCGTTTATCGAAGCGCCCGCCGGCGAACCGGGCGAAAAGCTGCATTAACTTCTCATTACGGTGAGCGACTATGAGCGAAAAGAATAACGAAAGCGTAAAGTCCAATTTCATTCGTGAAATTATCGATGAGGATCTGAAACAAGGCAAAAACGGCGGACGCGTTATGACGCGTTTTCCGCCCGAACCCAACGGCTATCTGCACATCGGCCATGCCAAGTCGATCTGCCTGAATTTCGGCATCGCCCGCGATTACGGCGGCACTTGCAACCTGCGCATGGACGACACCAATCCGGAAGCGGAGGACATCGAGTACGTCGAGTCGATCATGGAGGACATCCGCTGGCTCGGCTTCGACTGGGAAGACCGTCTGTTTTTCGCCTCGGATTACTACGATCAGCTTTACCTGTGGGCCGAACAGTTGATCGTGGAAGGCAAGGCCTACGTCTGCGAACTCAACGAAAACGAGTTCAAGGAATACCGCGGCAACTTCTACACGCCCGGCAAGGAAAGCCCGTACCGCAACCGTACGCCGGAGGAGAACCTCGACCTGTTCCGCCGCATGCGCGACGGCGAGTTCCCCGACGGCACGAAGGTCCTGCGGGCCAAGATCGACATGCAGTCGCCCAACATGAACATGCGCGATCCGGTGATGTACCGCATCAAACGCGCGCATCATCACCGGACGGGCGACAAGTGGCTGATCTACCCGATGTACGATTTCGCGCACGGCCAGTCCGACGCGCTGGAAAAAATCACGCACTCCATCTGCACGCTGGAGTTCGAGGATCACCGGCCGCTCTACGATTGGTTCCTGCGCGAGTTGCGCCTGGAAGAGCCGCCGCGGCAGATCGAATTCGCGCGGCTCAACCTGACGTACACGGTCATCTCCAAACGCTGGCTGCTGGCGCTGGTGGAAAGCGGCAAGGTCAGCGGGTGGGACGATCCGCGTATGCCGACCATTGCGGGTGTGCGCCGGCGCGGCTATCCGCCCGCGGCGATCCGCAAGTTCGCCGACATCATCGGCGTGGCCAAGGCCGACACGACGGTCGACATCGCACTGCTGGAACACGCCGTGCGTGATTACCTCAACGAGAACGCGCCGCGCGTGATGGCCGTGCTCGATCCGCTGAAGGTGGTCATCGAGAATTACCCGGAGGATCGTGTCGACGAATTCGAGATTCCCTATCATCCGCAGCATCCGGAGCTGGGTTCGCGCAAGGCGCCCTTCAGCCGTGAGCTTTTCATCGAGCGCGACGATTTCCGCGAGGATCCGCCGAAGAAGTTCTTCCGCCTCGCACCGGGCGCCGAAGTGCGTTTGCGCGCGGCCTGTTTGATCAAGTGCGAGCGGGTGATCAAGGACGAAGGCGGGAAGGTCGTCGAGCTACGCTGCACGTGGGATCCCGAGTCGCTCGGCGGCACGCCGGCCGACGGACGCAAGGTCAAAGGCACGCTGCACTGGGTGTCGGCCAAACACGCGCTGGACGCCGAAGTGCGCCTGTACGATCGCCTGTTCACCGTGGAAGATCCGATGGCCTCCGGCGACTACTTGAGCGTGCTCAATCCCGATTCGTTGCAAACGCTCTCCGGTTGCAAGGTCGAGCCGATTCTGGCCGACGCCAAGCCCGAGGAGCGTTTCCAGTTCGAGCGCAACGGCTATTTCGTCGCCGATCGCCGCGATCATCAGGCCGACCATTTGGTGTTCAACCGCACGGTGACGCTACGCGATTCGTGGGCGAAGATCGAGGCGACCGATCAGGGTCCGGCGAAGGTCGAAGCGACGCCCGCGGCGGTTGCCGAACCGCTTCCGGTCGAACCGTTGGCGGCCGAAATAACCTTTGACGATTTCACCAAGCTCGATATGCGCGTGGCCCAGGTGCTCGAAGCCAAAGCGGTGGAAGGCGCGGACAAGTTGCTGCAACTCACGCTCGACCTGGGACCGCTGGGGCAGCGCAACGTGTTCGCGGGCATCGCCAAGCACGTGAGCGATCCGGCTTCACTGGTCGGCAAGCTGGTCGTGTGCGCGGCCAACCTCGCGCCGCGCAAGATGCGTTTCGGTCTGAGCGAAGGCATGGTGATCGCCGCGTCGAACAAGACGCCGCAGGGCGAGCACGTCACGCTGGTCGAAGCGCCCGGCGGCAAGCCCGGCGAGCGCCTGCATTAGTTCAGTCGATGTATGGAAGAGGGCGGGAGCGATCCCGCCCTTTTTTATTGGATATAATTTTTGTTTTGGTTTTCTAAGTCGCCCTCACCCCGGGCTGCGCCCGACCCTCTCCCCCGGGAGAGGGTAAAAGTCGTCGACCTGGACTCCCTTCTCCCTGTGGGAGAAGGGCTGGGGATGAGGGTTGCCGAAAGAATCGGCGGCAACCGGCGATCCCGCCCTTTTTTATTGCGGGTAATTCACGATCGCTTTTTCCAGCCGGCGGATCACCTCGTCGCGACCGATGAGCGCGAGCGTGATGTCCAACGGCGGGCTGGCTGCCGCGCCGGTCATCGCCACGCGGATCGGCTGGGCCACCTTGCCGAGGTTGAGATCCATGTCCGCGGCCAACTTCTCGACCATCGGCATGATCAACACCTGGCGCAGTTGATCGTCCTGCTTGACCCAATCCAGAAAGCGCTCCATGACGACTTTCGCCTCGCCGCGCCACCATTTCTTCGCCGCTTTCTCGTCGTACTCCTCGGGCGCGACGTAGAACATCTTGGCCCACTCGGCCATCTCGACCAGCGTTTTGGAACGATCGGCCAGTTGCTCGATGATTTGCGGCAAACGCGGATCGTCCTGCGCCGCATACCCGCGTTCGAGCAGGAACGGCAGCAGATGCGGCACGACCTCGGCCGGCGGCATTTCGCGCAGCTTGGTCGCGTTGATCCAGTCGAGTTTATCGGTGTCGAAAATCGCGTTGGACGAATTGATGCCGTCGGTGTCGAACACGGCGATCAATTCCTCGTCGGTGAACAGTTCCTGATCGCCATGCGACCAGCCCAGCCGGGCAAGGAAGTTGCGCATCGCCTGCGGCAGGTAGCCCATCTTCCGGTATTCGATCAGGCTCGTCGCGCCGTGACGCTTGGAAAGCTTGCTGCGATCCGCGCCCAGGGTCAGCGGCATGTGCGCGAACGAGGGCGGGGTAAGGCCGAGCGCCGCGTACAACGGCGCCTGTTTATGCGTGTTGGTCAGGTGATCCGCGCCGCGCACGACCAGCGTGACGCCCATGTCCGAGTCGTCGACGACCACGCAGAAATTGTAGGTCGGCGTGCCGTCGGTGCGGGCGATGATCCAGTCGTCCAGTTCGCCGTTGCTGACCTCGACGCGGCCCATGACTTTATCCTCGATGACCGTCGAGCCTTCCGGCGGCATTTTGAAACGCACGACGTGCGGTTCTTCAGGGCCGTAGTTCTTTTCGCGGCACGCGCCGTCGTACAGATAGGTGCGTTTTTCCTCGCGCGCCTTTTGCCGCTTGGCTTCCAGGTCCTCGGCCGCGCAACGGCAGCGATACGCCTTGCCTTCGGCGATGAGGCGCTCGATCGTCTGCTTGTAAAGATCCGTCCGTTTGCTTTGATAGAAGGGCCCCTCGTCGTAATCCAGCCCGAGGTAGGCCATGCCGTCGAGAATGATCTGCACGTTTTCCTGCGTCGAACGTTCCAGGTCGGTGTCTTCGATGCGCAGCACGAATTTACCGTGGTGGTGGCGGGCGATCAGCCAGTTGAACAGCGCCGTGCGCGCGTTGCCGATGTGCAGCATTCCGGTCGGACTGGGAGCGAAACGAGTGACGACTGACATGGTTCCTCCTACAACAAAGCCGTAATCATAAAACGTAGGCCGATGATCATCAACATGACGGCGAAAACGCGTTTGAGCCGTAGCGGATTGATGCGATTGGCCCACTGCGCGCCCCATCGGGCGGTGAAGATACTGGACAGCGCGACGCAGATCAAGGCGAGAATGTGCACATAGCCGAAAACCCACGGAGCGTCGCGGGTGACCGTCCAGCCGGTGGCGATGTGGGTTGTGGTGCCGAACAGCGCGAAGGCGACGACCACCACGCTGCTGGTGGCTACCGCTTTCTTCGGTTCGAAGCGCGAAAGCCAGAGCATCAAAGGCACGGCCGCCACGCCGCCGCCGACGCCGAAAAATCCGGCGATCAGCCCGGCGACGATGCCGATGAACGCCGCCGATCTCCAGCCGGTGCGCAACTCACCGCTGCGCTGCGATCGTCGATCCAGCAGCATTTGCAGGCCGGCGATGCATAATAAACCGCCGAACATCGGCTTGAGTGAAGCGCCGGGCATCAGGCCGGCCAGATAAGCGCCGAGCACCGAACCGCCGATGCCGCTCAGCGAAATTTTCAGCGCGTAGGGCAGGTTGATGTTCCCGTTGCGATAATGCGTATAAGCGGCGCTGGCTGAAGTAAAGATGATGATGCCCAGGCTGGTGCCGATGGCCAGATGAAACGTGTAAGCCTCTTCGTAGCCGAGGGTGGTGAAAATCAGATTGAGCGCCGGCACGTTGATGATGCCGCCGCCGACGCCGAGCAGGCCGGCAACCAGTCCGGCCGCCAGACCGACCAGCAAATAAAGCAGGATCCAAATCATTGGATTACGCCAGGTTGAGAACCTGCACGGTCAAATCGGCGATGGAAAAATCGACTCGGTTGCGCATGCCCGCGGCATCGCCGCCGATTTGGTAAGGCATCGGACGATCCGATTCCACCGTGACGTTTTTTACCAACAAATCGATAAAATTCGGGCTGACCAAGGTGCCGTTCCAGATCGAGCGCATGTGCGTCAGGCACTCGAAGATGCTCGCTTTGACGATGCGGAAATTCATGAAATTTTCCATCGTATGCGCAAAGGGGAAGGCCCGCAGTTTGTAGCCGTAATCGGTGGTCGTGCCCGCGCCCAGCACGTTGGCCGGGCCTTCGTACAGCGTTTCGCCCGGTTTGATTTTGATCGGCATCGGCGGCATGCCGTAGGAAATGCGATAGGCTTCCGGCGTCCGCGCGATCAGGCGCACGCGCGGCGATTCGCTGTGCAGCAATTGCTCGGGAATCGTTTTGGTGAACATGCTGGCGAAATAGCCGATCAGACTGTTCATCCATTTGCGCATGATCGGTGCGGCATCGTAGAATTTATTTTTGAAAAGATAATAATCGTTGAGCACCGCCGCGTCCCAACCCATGCCGGCGAAGTGAAACACGCGGTTTTCGCTTTCCAGCAGATTGAAGCGCTGCAACCGCCATTTCTCGGAAAGGCCCATTTTCGGCAGGCTGTATTTGCCGCTGTCCATGCCCAGCAGGCCCGACCAGGCGTTGCCGGTGCCCAGCTTGAGGAAACCGAGCTTGGGCATGTCCAGATCGCTGCCGCCGCTTTCGCGCAGGGCGTTGCGCAGCATGTTGATCGTCTCGACCACCGTGCCGTCGCCGCCGCCGCACACGACGTGGGTGAAGTTGCGGTTCATCATGTCGCGAATCGAATCCTGAGCGTCTTCCAGGCTTTTGCTGATGTAAAGCTGCGCTTCGGGAACGAACCGGCGCACGTTGTCGATAATCTTGTTGCTCACCTTGCGGGCGTTTTCGTTGAGCAGTACGGCGATTTCGTGACCCCAGAGATTCTTGTCCATCGGCGTTCCTTCACAATTGGAGCGTAAGCATACTGTGAGTGATTTGCACCGTCAAATGAAATAAATCGGCCGCCCGGCGAAAGGTTAATCGAGAATTTCGCGGATTTTGGCCGCAATCGCCTGCGGCGAATAGGGCTTGCCGATAAAGTTCAGTTCCTTTTCGCGTACGCCGTGACGCACGATCATGTCCTCGGTGTACCCCGAGGTGAACAGCACCTTCAACGAGGGATTTTCCGCCAGCAGGCGGTCGGCCAGTTCGCGGCCGTTGATCCCGGGCATGACCACGTCGGTGATCAGCAGATCGATCGGCTCCTTCATTCCGGCGATCAACTGCAGCGCTTCCTCGCCGGAGGAGGCGTAGGTAACCTGATATCCCAGTTTGTTTAAAATACGCATGGTCAGGTTGCGGACGATCGGATCGTCTTCCACAAACATCAACGATTCGCTTCCGCCGATCAGGTCGCTGAACTGTTCGCGGTGTTTTTTCTCGGCCACCGGTTCCTGCGATGCCGGCAAATAAATGGTGAAGGTCGTGCCTTTGTCCAATTCCGACTGCACGTCGATATGGCCGTTGTGCTGTTTGACGGCTCCGTAGATCGTCGCCAGGCCCAGGCCGGTTCCTTTGCCTTGCGGCTTGGTTGTGAAAAACGGCTCGTATATTCGCTGTTGGATTGCCGGATCGATGCCGCTGCCGGTGTCGGAGACTTCCAGCAACACGTAACTGCCGGGTTGAAGATTGTTTTTGGCGTCTTGCGGTGGAAAATCGATGTTCACCTGGTGCGTTCGCAACGTCAGGCGTCCGCCTTCGGGCATGGCGTCGCGGGCGTTGACCACCAAATTGATCAGGATTTGCTCGATTTGCGAGGAATCGGCTTTGATGTTCCACAGCGGTTCGGTCGGAATGAACATGAATTGGATGCGTTCGCCGATCAGGCGCAGCAACATCGCGTGCATGTCGCGCACCAGTTGGTTGAGATTGAGGATCTTCGTTTCGATGATCTGGCGGCGGCTGAAGGCCAGCAGTTGTCTGGTCAAAGACGCGGCGCTCTCGGCGGCCCGCCGGGTTTCTTCCAGCGTTTTGTGCATCGGGTGATCGGCGGCGATGTCCATCTGGGCGAGGGCGATGTTGCCCAGGATGCCCGTCAGCAAATTGTTGAAGTCATGGGCGATGCCGCCGGCCAGGCGACCGACCGCCTCCATTTTCGTCGTTTGCTGCAACTGGTTGGTCAGACGAATCGCTTCCGCTTCGGCCTTCTTTCGCTCGGTGATGTCGCGGATGATGGCCGAGGCGTAAAAATGATCCCGGCTGCGAAACGATGACAGCGCGATTTCGATCGGAAATTCCGTTCCATCCCGCTTTACGGCGGTCAGTTCGACCACTTTCCCGATGGCATTGCCTGTGCCCGAGCCGACGAAATGATGAAAACCATCCTGATAACGTTCCGAATATTTTTTCGGCATGATCAACTGATGAATTTCCCGCCCCATCATTTCATCGGCGGTGAAACCGAACATCGTTTCAGCGGCGTGGTTCCAGTAAATGCACAGCCCTTTGTCATCCATCAGAATCACCGCATCCAGGGCCGACGAGCCGATGGCGCGAAATTTTTCCTCGCTTTCACGCAATTGTTGTTCGGCCACCTTTTTCTGGGTAATGTCGCGGATGATGCCGAAGACCACCGTTTGATTCTTCAATCGGATCGGCACGGCATGTGCTTCAATGGCGACTTTTGTCCCGTTTTTTTTATTCAGAGTGTATTCTTGCGTCCCCGGCGCGATTCCCTGCGCATTGAGCAGTATGTTCTCCGTCAATTTATCCAAATCTTCCTGACTGATCAGGCCGCTGGTGATGATGTTGGTACCTTTGAGTTCTTCCCGATTATAACCGGTCATTATTTCCACCGCGCGGTTGCCGTCCAGCATTACACCCTGTAAATCGTGTATGTAGTAACCGTCGGGGGCGAATTCGAAAATCGTGCGGAAATTTTCCTCGCTGATTTGCAGCGATTTTTCGATTTCTTTTCGCTCGTTAATTTCCTGGTTCAGTTCGATGTTGGCTTTATGCAGTTCCTTGCTGCGGGTGGACAGTTCGTGAATGTTTTGCTCCATAGCATTGTGCAATCGCCCCAGCACCATCAGAGCCAGGCCCATATAAAAGCCGATTGTGGTCAGCGAGGCCATCCAGGTAATGGGCGAAGTGATATAGGTATGGTAATCGATTTGGTAGGTAATCAATTCATAGTGAACAATCACGGCGATTATGCCGGCGACGACCAGGGTGATGCCGGTGACGACCAGTGCGGAGCGGTGACCGAAGAATACGGCGGTAAAAATGCCGGCGAAAATCAAACCGAGCGTTGAGTTTCCTATCAATCCCCACGAAACGATGCCGCCGAAGCCGATCGCAAAACAGGTTGTAATGAGCGTTATAGCAAGAGTGTTAAAAGACAATCGTTTGCGAATAAAAACGAGAAGCCATAGAAAAATGCCGACAACTATATGGAATGTTAAGACATTTCTCCAACCAAAAAGGATGGAGCGCGCTACGGAGGCGACGATGGCCGGCAAGGAAATAATCGCCGCCGCCCATAACAGCGTAATGATAAGGTTATGGCGGAGTTGGCTAAGCAATTGTTCCGGATCGTCAAAACTATCCGCCAATATTTTTCTGTTTATGCTTTTCAAACAGTCGTCCCTTGCTCGTCGTGTTTTATTAATCGGGTTTTCGACGGATGAAGGGTATGAAAAAAATGGAAAATCTGAAAAAAATTTGGAGATCCAACGATGGGGAAAGAATGCGAAATCGTAGAGATAATTGAACGCATACAAAAATTTTTCTCTTTGGGAAAAGAGGCGGGCGATGAGCGGGAAAGCGAATCGGCCGGCCCATATTCCACCCCCGTCTTGACTTGCCGTCGCAAATCAGGCAATTGAAAGCAACCAGACGGAGGTAGGATTTCATGTCCATTCTCGATAAAGCGATTGCGGAGAAAGCCGCTTTCCTATCCGAATTCGAAGCCAAGCAACTGCTGAAGGAATATCGCATTCCGGTGACTGACGATCGGCTGGTCGGCGACGTCGAGCAGGCGGTGGCGGCCGCCGACGCGCTCGGCTATCCGGTGGTGCTCAAAGGGTGCGGCCGCACCTTGTTGCATAAGACCGAAATGAATCTGGTGAAGGTCAACCTGACCGATGCCGAAGGGGTGCGTCGGGCGGCGACGGACATGTTCGCCCGCCTGCCGCAGGACGCCGACGGTCTGCTGGTCAGCCCGATGCTCGACACCCGGCGGGAGTTCATTGCCGGCGTGACACAGGATGTGCAATTCGGACCGGTGGTGGCTTTCGGCCTGGGCGGCATTTTTACCGAGACGATCAAGGATGTCGCGTTCCGCGTGGCGCCTTTCGATGTCGGCGACGGGGTGGACCTGATTCGCGACGTGCAGGCGCGTAAGCTGATGTACTCGGTACGCGGCCTGCCGGCGATCGATCGCGAGGCGATGGCCAATCTGCTGTCCAATTTGTCGAAGTTGGCCGCCGAACGGGCGGTCATTGAAGAGGTCGACTGCAACCCGATTCTCACCAACGGCGATCAGCCGGTGGTGGTCGATGCGCTGATCAAACTGCGGACGACGGCTTAGCTGCAGCCGAAACCGTCGTCATCGTCGTCGTCATCGTCGCCGCTGTCGTCTTCGTCGGCGGTGACGTCCACTTCGCATTCGCTGCGGGCGCAATCCTCAAACTGACTGCAACTTTCCACCACGTCTTGGCAGGCGATCAGGCACGGCCAGGGCGCGGCGTCTTCGTCCTCCAGGCACATCGTGTAGGCTTCGGCGCCTTTCACCAACTGGTCGTTGCTGTAGCGGAACGCCAGATCGCAATTGCCGTACATGGTGGTGAGCATTTTCCCGCAGGGATCGTCGCCGAAATTGGTGTCGTCATCGTCGTCGTCGCTGCTGCCGCCCGATACGGTGATGGTCACCGTGTCGGTGTCGCTGCCGCCGTCGTTGTCGACGACCTTCAATTTGATCGTGTAGGTGCCCGCCGTACTGAAGGTGTAGTTGAATTTGACGGTCGAACCGATGATTTTGGAAGTCGACGTGTCGGTCCAGGTGTAGCTTTGAATCGAGCCGTCCGGATCGTAGCTGTCCGAACCGTCGAATTGAACGTTCAACGGCGCGGATCCGCTTTTCGGCGAGGCGGAAGCGTCGGCGACCGGCGATTCATTCGAAACCGAACCGCCGTAGGCGATCAGCGCCGCCTTGGCGTCCACTTCGCCGTTGCCCAGTTGGTTCGTCCAGGAACCGTTGGGATTGTACGCCGTGCTTTCCATCGCGTCGCGAATCGCCGTGGCGTCCGCACCGCCGTTGGCCACCAGCAGGGCCGCCACCGCGGCCGCGTGCGGCGTTGCCATGCTCGTGCCGTCCAGGGCGTAATAGTCGGTGCTGCCGCTGTAGGAATCGTAGGTCTCCTGCACGATTTCCACGCCCGGCGCCACAATGTCCAATGCCGAACCGTAGTTGGAGAAGCTGGCGCGGACCGGCGTGCCGCCCACGCTGTGGTGCTTGACGGCGCCCACCGCGATGCAGTTGCTGTAAGCGCCCGGGTATTCCACGCCGTTGATACCGTCGTTGCCGCTGGCGGCGAAAACGATCACGTCGTTGTTGACCGCGTTGTTGATCGCCGTGTTTGTCGTGCCGACGTATCCGCCGCCGCCCAGCGACATGTTGATCACGTCCGCGTCGTGGCTGGTGGCATAGTAAATGGCGTCGATGATGTCCTGTTCGTACGCGCCTTCGTCGTAATCGGGAAACACCTTCAAGGGTAGAATCGTCGCGTCGAACGCCGCGCCCGCGCAGCCGATCGAATTGTTCGTGCGCTCGGCGACGGTGTTGGATACGTGCGTGCCGTGACCGATGTAGTCCTGCACGTTGTTGTCCTCGCCCCAGAAGTCGTAGCCGGTCAGCAGGTTCTTCGCGCCGTCTTCCAGGCCCGATTTGCGATAGCCGGTGTCGATGACCGCGACCGTCGCGCCCGAACCGGTGGACATGTCCCAGGCGCCGGGCAGATAGATCTGCCGGAAGTTGCCCTGGTAACCGCTGAAGTACGGATCGTTGGGCGTGAAATTGAGATGATGGACATAGTTCGGCCAGGCCGCATAGACGCCCGGCACGCGTTCGAGTTCGGTCAACTGTTCTTCCAGATCGCGTTGCGGATCGAGAGCGACCACGCCGAAGGTGACGTCATCCCCCTGATAGCCTTTGAGTTGACGCAGTTCGATTGCCGGCACGCGGCTGCCGTCGAACAGGCTGACCCGCCGTAGCTCGAAACCGGCTTCGGTCAGTTCGCGTTCGACGTTGATTACGAAAACGGTTTCATCGAATTCAATGATGCAACTGTCGGCGGCGGCCGGATGGCCCTCGTACATCACGCGGGGATTTGCCTGCGCGAAAGCGACCAGCGGCAGAAGAATGAGGGCGAGAACGGTTACCAGAATTTGGCGAGTCATGATTGTTTCCTCGTTGCTGCGCATACGTGTTGCCAGATAGAAAAGGCAGGCTCCTTGCGAAAGCCTGCCTTTTTATTTGCGTTACGTTTTCACGTCGATCCACAAGAGCGGTTAGGCTCTCCGGGGCGCCTTACACCGTGTCATCGTCGGTGGTGTCGTCATCCGTCGTGTCATCGTCGGTGGTGTCGTCGTCGGTCGTATCATCGTCGGTGGTGTCGTCATCACCGGTCGAGGCGCCGTCGATGTATGCCATGAAGGAGCCTTCGTTGTTGGTGTAGTTGTTGTCGTTGACGATCAGATACAGGCTGCCGGCTTCGGTCGCGGTGTAGTCGGCCAACTCGCTGCCGATCAGGAACGGATCGCCTTTGGCTTCACCGATACGGCCAATCAACGCGCCGCGCGGAGCGTCGGCCATCGGGCACTCTTCGCCGCACGTGGAGCCGTCGACACCGTCGGGCGTGACTTCTTCGTAGTAGCTGTCGATGGCGATCGTGCCGGTGGCGGCGAAGTCGATTTCGTCATCAACGGCGACGGTCAGACCGCTGTCGATCCAAGTGGCGGAAGCCGAGTCGACTTCAACTTCCTCTCCCGGAAAGGTGTCGTCATCGTCGTCATCGTCGTCGTCATCATCATCGTCGTCGTCATCATCGTCGTCATCGTCGTCGTCGTCATCGGTGACGTCGTCATCATCGTCCCCGTTGGTGGGGCAAGTATTCTGCTCGGCGGCTTCCGGGTCGTCCTCGTCTTCACACGCCTGGATGGCGAAGAAAGACATGGCCAAAAGCAACATCAAACCAATCAGAGCTGAAACGTGCAATAAACGGCGCATTAACCTTCCTCCCTAAGGGGAATAATTCACAATTCTCCACCGGATTCGGTGGCAAAAAACGCATGGAGTATTGCATAAAGGGGGGGTATGTTCAAGCCAATAGTTGGGCGGCGGTTTCGCTCATTGACGAAACGCGTCATGCCTTCATATAATGCGGTCCCTTTTTCCGGGAGAGTGGGCACATGGAGAAATACGATTATCCGAAAATCGAGCGAAAGTGGCAAGATAGGTGGAGTGCCGAGCGCACGTACAACCTGGATCTGAAGCAGGCGGCCAGGCCGTTTTACAACCTGATGATGTTTCCTTACCCCTCGGCGGAAGGGCTGCATGTGGGCAATTGTTTCGCCTTTATCGGCGCGGACATCCACGGTCGTTTTCGCAAAGGGCAGGGCTTCGACGTTTTCGAGCCGATGGGCTTTGACGCCTTTGGTATTCACTCGGAAAACTACGCGCTGAAAACCGGTTCCCATCCGTGGGATCTGATTCCGAAAAATGTCGAGAATTTCAAGGAAAATCAGTTAAAACGCCTGGGCGCGATGTTCGATTGGGCCCACGAGGTCAACACCACCGAACCCTCGTACTACAAATGGACGCAGTGGCTCTTCTTAAAATTGTTCGAGGCCGGTCTGGCCTATCGCGAAACCGGCATGGTCAATTGGTGCCCGAGCTGCCTGACGGTGCTGTCCAACGAACAGGTGGCCGGCGGCTTCTGCGAGCGCTGCGACAGCCCGGTGACCAAAAAGAAGATGGCGCAGTGGTACTTCCGCATCACCCAGTACGCCCAACAACTGCTGGACAACCTGGACTGGATCGACTGGTCCGAGATCACCAAGCACGCGCAGCGGCGATGGATCGGCCGTTCGACCGGCGCGAACATCACCTTTAAACTGGTGGGAACCGATCAGACGCTGGAAGTGTTCACCACGCGCCCCGACACCCTGTTTGGCGCCACCTACATGGTCATGGCCCCCGAGCATCCGCTGGTGGCCGAGCTGACCGCCCCCGAGAAAAAAGCGGCGGTGGAAGAGTACATCCGCAAGACGGCGGCCGTCAGCGAGATCGAACGCGAAACCGAAGAGCGCGAGAAGACCGGCGTGTTCATCGGCGCCTACGCGATCAATCCGGTCAACGACGAGCGGATACCCATTTGGATCAGCGATTACGTCCTCATGGGCTACGGCACCGGCGCGATCATGGCCGTGCCCGCGCACGACACGCGTGACTTCGAATTCGCCACCAAGTTCGATTTGCCGATCATCGAGGTCATCAGCTCCGACGGCGGCACGCACGAACTTCAGGAGGCCTATACCGGCGAAGGCGTGCTGATCAACTCCGGCATGTTCGACGGCACGCCCAGTCTCGACGCGATTCAAAAGGTCACCGATTGGCTGGCCGAAAAAGGAACCGGCCGGCACACGATCAACTATCGCCTGCGCGACTGGGGCATTTCGCGCCAGCGGTATTGGGGCCCGCCGGTGCCGGTCATCCATTGCGAAAAATGCGGCATCGTCCCGGTTCCCGAAGATCAACTGCCCGTGCAGTTGCCTTACATGGAAAATTTCAAACCGTTGGGCACCGGCGCCAGTCCGTTGGAGACGGTCGATGAATTCGTCAACGTCACGTGCCCGTCCTGCGGCGGACCGGCCAAGCGCGATTGTGACGTGATGGACAATTTCCTCGACAGCGCCTGGTACTTCTTCCGTTACGTCAGCGCCAACGACGACACCCAGGCCTTCGACAAAGACATCGTTGCCAAGTGGTTGCCGGTCGACATGTACATCGGCGGCAACGAGCATGCCGTGTTGCACCTGATGTACACGCGCTTTGTCACCATGGCCCTCAAGGACATCGGCCTGATCGATTTCGCGGAACCCTTCAAGAAATTCCGCGCGCACGGTCTGCTCATTCGCGACGGCGCGAAGATGAGCAAGTCCAAAGGCAACGTGGTCAATCCCGACCAGTACCTCAACGAGTACGGCGCCGACACCTTCCGCACCTATTTGATGTTCCTCGGTCCGTTCCATGAGGGCGGCGACTTCCGCGACACGGGCATCATCGGCGTGCGCCGGTTCATGGAGCGGGTGTGGCGCCTGGTGGTGGAAAACGAAATCGTCGACGAGTCGCCCGTCGGCATGAACGAGCTGGGTCCGTTGCACCGGACGATCAAGAAGGTCACCGCCGATTACGAGAACCTGCGCTACAACACGGCCATTGCCGCGCTGATGGAGTTGACCAACGAGCTTTACAAGTGGCCGACGCAAAAGCGCGAGGCATTGGAAATTCTGTTGAAACTGTTGCATCCATTGGCTCCGCACATCACGCACGAGCTGTATGAGATCATGGGCAACAAGATCATGGTCGCCGACGCGGGCTGGCCGGAATACAAAGAGGAATTTTGCGCCGTCGAGGAAGTCGAGTTCGTCTTCATGGTCAACGGCAAACTGCGCGGCCGCGAACTGATGCCGGTGGACGTCGACGAGGATACGGCCTGGGCCAAGGCGCAAACCATCGACGCGGTGATGAAGCAGATCGAAGGCAAGCAGATCGTCAAGAAGATCTTTGTGCCGGCCAAGTTGCTCAACATCGCCGTCAAAGGCTCCTGACTTCCAAATCGGGACACCCGGAGCCGACAAGCCCCGCAGGGGCGACTGGTATG
>DAIMDW010000002.1:128324-249228 GCA_036725605.1 bacterium | reverse complement strand
CAGCAGCACGAGCAGCGGAATGGCGTTGGGCGCCATCGACCACGCGCCTACGCGCCACGAGCGCAGGCCGATGATCATCACCGCCGCGATGGTCAGGAAGGCGAAGAGCAGGCCGCGTTTCTGCCCGGCGACGATCTCGTCGAGCCACTGGCCCATCAGGTACATCAGGCCGCTGCTTTCCACGCGCACGCCTTCGCCGAGCGTGCGTTCGGCCAACGCTTGTACGCGCCGGCCGGTTTCGTAGGACGCCACCACGCCGTCGTTGGGCAATTGCAGGCTGATGCGCATCAGCGAGCGGTTGGTGTCGATCAGCCGGTCCAGATCCTTGCCGCCGCCCATCTCGAACAGCAGCAGGTATTGGGCCAGCGCCTGGCGCGTGGCGGGCAGGGGGGCGTCGCCGATGTCGCCGGCGAGCATTTCGCGGTGCATGACCTTGGTCAGGTCGACCAACGAATAGACGCGGTCCACGTCGTCCAACGCCTCCGCCTGCCGTTGAAACGCGGCCACGTTGCGAAACAGTTGCGGATCCAGCAGCCCTTCGTCCGCGTCGGCCGTCAGCCAGATGTCCAGCGCGGTCAGGCCGTGAAAATGTTGTTTGATGTATTCGCTGTCGCGCCGGACCTGGTTGTTGGGCGAGAGGCGCTTGATGAAATCGGTGTCGATGCGCACCTGTGACAGCCCGTAAAGCGACACGGCGGTGAGCGCGGCGAAC
The DNA here is from genome assembly GCA_036725605.1 of bacterium. Lineage (GTDB taxonomy): Bacteria > Lernaellota > Lernaellaia > Lernaellales > Lernaellaceae > CALBTQ01. The sequence continues at coordinate 248,516 of DAIMDW010000002.1, read as the reverse complement.
AGCGCGATGATTGCCCACGGGCGGCGTTGGGTCAGACGCTCGGAACCGATGAGGAAACGATCGAGCAGATCCTGCACCTGGCCGGTCGCGCCTTTGCGCCACGGTTTGGGTTGGCGGATGATCGAGAAGAAAATCGGCGTGAGCGTCACCGCCAGCAGCAATGCGATGCCGACGCCGAAACCGAGGATGACGCCCATCTGCCGGAACACCGGCGCGGGCACGAAGCTCAATGCCGCGAAGCCCAGGAAGGTCGTCAGCGAGGTCAGCAGGCACGCGCGGCCGACGTCCTCGACGCTGGCCAGAATCGCCTCGTCCTTTTTCCGACCGCGTCCCAGTTCCAGCAGGTAGGCGCTGCACAGGTGGACCACGTCGGAAAAGCTGACAATCAAAATCATCGCCGGCGACGTGCTCACCAGAATGCTGATGTGGCGGTCGATCAGCGTGGCGAAGCCCATCGTCCAGATCACGCCGATCAGCGCGACGATCATCGTCAGCGCCACCGGCCACAGGCGGCGGAACATCAGCCACGCGGCGATCAGCAGCGCCAGGCACACCAGCGGGAATAGCCGGCTGATGTTGAAGTGCGTTTCCTCGATCATTGCGGCGACGGCCGCCGGGAAGCCCGCGATGTGCAATTGCACGCGCTCGTAGCCCGCCGCCTGCAGCGCGGCGAGCACCTGGTCGATGATCGCCGGAATCTTCTCGGCGGGCAGGTCGGCCTCGGTGTCGAACTCCAGCACCAGCGCGTGATGGTCGCCGGCGGGCGAAACGAACAGGCCCTGGTTCAGCGGATCGTCGCGCAATTGGGCGAACAGCTCGTCCTTGCGCTCGGGCTGGGCGGCGATCAGATCGGCGAAGCGATCCACGCGCAGCTCGTCGCCCGAACCGTCGACGCGCTGGGCGTCCAGCAGGCTGCGCACGTTGACGATGCCGCGCAACTCGCCCACCGCCGCGGCTCCCCGGCGCAAACGCTCCTGCCCGGCGGGCCCGAGGGGGGCGGTTTCCGCGACGACCACGACCAGCACGTCGTTGTCGCCGAACTGCCGGTTGCGCTCCAGGTATTGCCGGTAGGCCGGGCTTTCGCCCAGGAACATCTTGCCGATCGACGAGGCGAGCACCGCGCGGCTCATCACCACGCCCGCGGCGATCGTGACCAGCGCCACCGCCGCCAACACCCACACCCGATAACGGATCACGAAGCGAATATACCGGATCATAAAGCTCCCCGCCGATTCGGTACTGTTTTGAGGCCCACGATTATAAACCAGAGCCGGCGGTGAAACGGAAGGTTAAATTATTGAGAGTTTTTTTGCGTTGAGATGACGATGGCGGAGAGGATGCGCGAGATTTGCTGACTTTCGTCCAGCAATGGCCCGACTTCCGGATGATTGGGCGAAGGCGTCTTTGCCAGAGGCAAAGACAGTGAAAAGTGATAAGTGAAAAGTTACGAATTCCGTTTGCCGGACAGAATGATTGCGCTGAGAATGCGCATGAGCTGCTCGCTTTCATCGATTGTCTCGTCCAAATTATTGCTGGTGAGAATTTGGCTGTCTCGGATCAATCGTAACCAGTAGTGCGTTTCATGCGCTTCCTTGCGGGCGATAGACATCTTCGCCAGAAAATCTTTTCGGCTTTGTCCCGCTTGTGCCTCTTCGATGTTGGCGCCAATGGAGGTGCCGGAGCGCAGCAGTTGATCGCAAAGAATTTTGCCCAATGCATTTTTTTGCATTTGGCGGCAGATTTTGATGACGGTAAGGGAAAATTCGTAAGATCGCCGACGAATGTCCGGTTTGATCATTTTCATTTCTCCAATAAAATAATTGATCAATGCGTCCAATTTATAACTTATAACTTGAAATTTATAAATGAAAAAAGCCTCGCGCATGCACGAGGCTTTTTGCAGTCCCAAGGGGAATCGAACCCCTGTTTCCGGCGTGAGAGGCCAGCGTCCTAACCGCTAGACGATGGGACCAAAGTGGGGCTCGTCGGACCGATTCGCTCGGCCCGGGCGAGACCCAACTCCCGGCCAAGGATTCGAACCTCGACTGACGGAGTCAGAGTCCGCTGTCCTACCATTAGACGAGCCGGGAATAGAAAAGAGCCAAAAGCGAATACGCTTCTTACAGATGTTGGGGGGCGGTGTCAAGTGAAAAGTCGGAAATTTCGCGCGGCGCACGGGTAATGGCCGGGAAAGACGCTTGATTTCACAAGCCGGATCGAGCGGACCGGCTCTTTTTTCACGAAGGGGTGCGAAAATGGGTTTTTGCTGTGAAAAAAGCGAAAATTTTTCGTGAAAGGGCTGTTTTTAGCCAGATTAATCTTGACAGGTGCGGGAAGTGCTGGTACGTTGCCGTTCTCTGTGAATGAGCATTCATTCATGTTCCCAACTCCTAGTGAATTCTACCTCAAGACTATGCATCGGGGCGGGGATCTCGTAACAACCCAGAATGGGACAACGGCGAAGATTCGTGTCTTCGTATTTGATCTTTTTACCGGTAAAAGTTGCCGAAGGAGGATGACATGTCCGAGGAGAAAAAGGGCATCACCAGTATGAGCCTGGAGAACCGCGTATTCGAGGTTCCCGAATCGTTCCGGCAGAAGGCCTGGATCAAGTCGATCGATGAATACAAAGCCATGTGGCAGCAGTCCGTCGACGATCCGGACGCTTTCTGGGGCAAGATCGCCGATGAGTTCACCTGGGAAAAGAAGTGGGACAAGGTGTACGCCACCGATTTCACCGACGCGAGCATTAAATGGTTCGTCGGCGGCAAGACCAACATCACGCTCAACGCGTTGGATCGTCACCTGGCGACCCGCGGCGATCAGCCGGCCCTGATGTGGGAAGGCAACGATCCGAGCGAAGATCGCATCCTGACCTACAAAGACCTGCATGCCGAAGTGTGCAAAGCGGCCAACGTCCTGAAAGACCTGGGCGTCAAGAAGGGCGACCGCGTGGCCATTTACATGCCGATGATCCCGGAATTGGCCATTTCGATGATGGCTTGCGCCCGCATCGGCGCGATCCACAGCATCGTGTTCGGCGGTTTCTCGGCCGAAGCGTTGCGCGACCGCATTCTCGACAGCGAGTGCAAAGTTCTGTTCACGACCGACGGCGTGTTCCGCGGCAAGAAATCCGTGCCGATGAAGGCGACGGCCGACGCGGCGATGACCATGTGCGAAGACGCCGGCAAGCCGGTTGGCAAGTGCATCGTCTACAAGCGCGTGGGCTTCGACGTTCCGATGGTGGCCGGCCGCGACCTGTGGTGGGACGAGACGGTTGACAAAGCCAGCCCCGACTGCCCGGCGGAAATCATGGACGCGGAAGATCCGTTGTTCATCCTCTACACCTCCGGTTCGACCGGCAAGCCCAAGGGCGTGCTGCACACGATCGGCGGTTACATGATTTATGTCGCCACGACCTTCAAGTACATCTTCGACTATCACGAGGGCGACGTGTTCTGGTGCACCGCCGACATCGGCTGGGTGACCGGTCACTCCTACATCGTGTACGGCCCGCTGTGCGCCGGCGCGAAGTCGATCATGTTCGAAGGCATCCCGACCTATCCGGATCCCGGCCGCTTCTGGGCGATCTGCGAAAAGTACAAGGTCAACATTTTCTACACCGCGCCGACCGCCATTCGCGCCATCGCGAAGGAAGGCGACGACTTCGTGAAGAAATACGACCTGTCGAGCCTGCAGTTGCTGGGCACCGTCGGCGAGCCGATCAACCCCGAAGCCTGGATCTGGTATCACCAGACGATCGGCGGCGGCAAATGCCCGATCGTGGACACCTGGTGGCAGACCGAAACCGGCGGCATCCTGATCAGCCCGATCCCCGGCGCCACCCCGATCAAACCGGGCAGCGCCACGGTGCCGTTCTTCGGCGTCAAGCCGTCGATCATCCGCGAAGACGGCAGCGAGTGCGAAGTCAACGAAGGCGGTTACCTGGTCATCCGTCAGGCCTGGCCGTCGCTGATGCGCACCGTGTACGGCGATCACCAGCGCTTCAAGGACACCTACTTCGTGCAGTTCCCGGGCAACTACACCACCGGTGACGGCGCCCGTTTGGACGACGACGGCTACTACTGGCTGATGGGCCGGTTGGACGACGTCATCAACGTCTCCGGTCACCGCATGGGCACCGCCGAAGTCGAGAGCGCGCTCGTCTCCCACGAGACGGTCGCCGAAGCGGCGGTGGTCGGCTTCCCGCACGAGATCAAGGGCCAGGGCATCTACGCTTACGTGACCCTGAACGCGGGCGTTGAGAAGACCGAAGAACTGAAGAAATCCCTCGTCGGGCACGTCCGCAAGGAAATCGGCCCGATCGCCACGCCCGACAAGATTCAGTGGGCGGACGCGCTGCCCAAGACCCGTTCGGGCAAGATCATGCGCCGCATCCTGAAAAAGATCGCGGCCGGCGAGATCGACGACCTGGGCGACACCTCGACGCTGGCCGATCCGGCCGTTGTCGACGAGTTGGTCTCCGGCCGTCAGTAAGCCGAAAACGCATTCGTGCGAAACGAAAGGCCGCCCTGCGGGGCGGCCTTTTTTTGCGATGATACGGCGTGTCGGACGGTCGTCCGTGATTATTTCTCTTCGGTGATTTTTCCCTGCTTGGCGCGTTTGCCGTAGCCGACGATCACATAGGTGCCGCTGCGCTGATCGGTCTTGAGGCGGATGATGTCGTTGGTTTGCGCGTCTTCCAGCAATTCGGAAAAACTCCGGTAGCCGTGGTACGACTCGTTGAAGCTCGGCTTTTTGCGCTTCATGGTGTCTTTGACCATGCTCGACCAGAGGATTTCCTTGTTTTCGCGCACCAGCGCCTCGATCGAGTCGAGCAGCAGGTGGAAGGCTTCGCGCTTTTTCTTGGGGATCTTGTCGTCCAGTTCCTCGCCCTTGGCTTCGGGCGCAATCAGATCCTCGTAGTAGATGAACTCGTCGCAGTTGTCGGCCAGCAGGTTGCTGGTCGAATCCTTCATGCCGATGCCGATGACCCGCTTGCCGTTTTCCTTGAGCTTGGAGACCAGCGGCGAAAAGTCGCTGTCGCCGGAAACGATGACGAACGTGTCGATGTGATCTTTCGAATAGCATAGGTCCATCGCGTCGACGACCAGCCGGATGTCGGCGCTGTTCTTGCCGGTCATCACCCGCTTGGGAATCTCGATCAACTCGATGGCGCCCTCGTGCATCATGTGTTTGTATTCGGTGTAGCGTGCCCAATCGGCATAGGCCGTTTTGGCCACGATCTTTCCTTTTTCGACCAGGCGCGCCAACACCATTTTAATTTGAAACTTGGTCTTGCGATCTTTGAAACCGAGCGCCAGGTTTTCAAAATCGATAAATACAGCCAGATTGCTTTCCGCCTCAGGCATTCGTTTTCCTTTCCGTATTGGAGAACCCGCTCATTATACATGCTTGGTGCGCGCAATAAAGCGCTTGTTGCGGTGTAGTCGGCGAGCGGTCAGTCGGATGACGTGGTGTCTTTTCCCTCGTTTTTTCGCGGCAGGATGAACAGTAAAATGTAAAGAACAGCCAGGGCTCCAAAATAGAATTGTCCGGCCAGATTGTGGAAAAAATCGAAACTGACGCCGACCAGGGTCAACAAAACGCCAAAAGAAAAATACCCGTAGGGATTTTCCGAGCGACGCCAGATGGCCAGCGCCAGCACGAACAATCCCAACACCACCATGATCACGGCGGTCACCGGTCGTCCCATGAACGAGGAAGACAATAGATTCGGCAACACATTGCTTTGCGCGGCGAGGTTAAGCCAGAGTTGTGGCAAACCGATGGCAAAAACGGAACCGGCCAGCATCGCCAACAGCGTTTTCCGCGAGAGCTTCACAACAGTCTCCTGAAGAGTGGACACTCCTCTTTCTCCGTTAATAAAATGATTTTTGGATTATCCGGAGGATTCCAATAAAAATGGATGTAAACGTAAACTTCCAAAACCCAACTTCGCCCGTAGTTTATCCAATGAGAGCGGAAAATCAATGCTTTTTGTCCAACCGTTCAAATTCATTGGCATAAAAGGAGAAAGATGAGTAAAATAGGACTTTTAGTAAGGAGGAACCACGCCTTTGGAGCATCAGGAGCCGGCGACCGGCCATAACTTTTTGGATAAACCGTTCGGTATGTGGCTATTGCGTCATCGCCGTCCGTTGGTCATTTTCAGCCAACTGACCCTGGTGGTGCTTTCCTATATTCTTTCGTTTTTGTTGCGTTTCGAATTCGATCTTTCGGTGCACGACAACTGGCCGTTGCACACGCTGCTTAAAACTCTGCCATTGATTCTGCTGCTGCGCCTGGGTTCGTTTTACCTGTGGGATCTCAACCGCGGCTGGTGGCGCTATGTGTCCATGAACGATCTGATGGACATCATCAAGGCCGTGGTCAGCAGCTCGCTGGTGTTCATTACTCTCGTGATGTTCGTGTTTCGCGCCGACTATCCCCGGTCGGTGTTTTTGATCGACACCTTCATCTGCATCACCTTTCTGGGCGGGATCCGTTTTCTTATCCGCGCCTTCCGCGAATGGTCGCGCCTGCCGCCGCGCGGCTCGACCCGCAGCGTGTTGATCTACGGCGCGCGGGAGATCGGCGTGGAAATCCTGCGCGAGATCCGCGCCAATGCGCACCTGCGGATGAACGTCGTGGGCTTCATCGACGATTACCTGCCCAAGAAGGGATCGAAAATTCACGGCGTGCCCGTGCTGGGCGGACGCGAGGACCTGGCGCGGCTGCTGCAACGCTACAGCATCGACGAGGTGATCATCACCACGCCCTCGATCAAGGCCAAGGAACTGGGCGAGCTGATCGAGCGCTTCCAGAGCTCGGACGTGCGCTTCCGCATGGTGCCGGCGATGAGCGACATCCTGGGCGGCAAGGTGAGCATCAAGCAGTTGCGCGACGTGGACGTCGAGGACCTGCTGGGCCGGCAGGAAGTCAGCCTGGATATGAAAATGATCCGCGAAGCCTTCACCGGGCGGCGCATTTTGATCACCGGCGCGGGCGGATCGATCGGCAGCGAAATCGCCCGCCAGTGCGCGCGGCTGTTCCCCTCGCGGCTGGTGCTGCTGGACCGCAACGAAAACAGCATGTTTTTCATTCACTGGGAGTTGAGCAAGAACTTCCAGACCATTCCCATCGTGCCGGTGGTCGGCGACGCCGGCGACCCGGTGCTGGTCGAGCAGGTCCTGGGCAGCGAACGCCCCGACATCATTTTGCACGCCGCCGCTTACAAGCATGTGCCGTTGATGGAATCCAACGCCGTGGCCGCCGTGCTCAACAACGTGCGCGCGACCAAAGTGCTCTCGGCCGCCGCGGCCCGGCACGAAGTCGACAAGTTCGTGCTCATTTCAACCGACAAGGCCGTGCGCCCGCAAAACGTGATGGGCCGCACCAAGCGCCTGGCCGAATGGGTGACGCTCGGTCACGCGCGCGAACAATCGCGCACCAAGTTTCTCGCCGTGCGCTTCGGCAACGTGCTGGCCAGCCAGGGCAGCGTGATCCCGCTGTTTCGGCGGCAGATCGCCGCGGGCGGCCCGGTGACGATCACCCATCCGGACATGATGCGCTACTTCATGACCATCCCCGAAGCGGTGCAGTTGGTCATGCAGGCTGCCGCCATGGGGCAGGGCGGCGAGATTTTCGTGCTGGAAATGGGCGAGCAGATCCGCATTCTCGATCTGGCGCGCAACCTGATTTTGCTCTCGGGTTTCGAGCCCGAGCGGGATGTCGAAATCGTGTTCACCGGCCTGCGTCCCGGCGAAAAACTGCGCGAGGAACTGTGGGACGACGCCGAGGGCATCGGCCCGACCGCGCACAACAAAATCCATGTGGTGCGCAAAGTTCGCGAGGTCGGCCCCGAGTTTCACGATGAACTGGACAAGTTGATCCACACCGCCCAACAGGGGCTGGAAGAGCCGACCCGGCAGGCGCTGGCCACGCTGGCCGGGGCCGACGGCGGCAACGGCGATCGCGGGAAAAATACAAAGCCAGTTGACGAAAAATGATCGCGCGTGTCAGGATGTGTCCGATTCGCAGGCCGATTGGAGTATTTATGAGATACCTGGTGACGATACTCTTGCTGCTCTCGGTGGCGCTGTGCGCGCCGCTTGCCGTTTTCGCGCAAGAGGAACCGGAACCGGCCGAGCAGGAAGACCTGACTGAGAAGAAGCCGGAACCGAAACCGAAAATCAACAACCTGCCGTTCAACATCTTCGGCCTGTCGGGATTGATGGTCACGTCCTCGACGCGCACGCTCAAACCCGGCGAATTCGAAGTCGGCCTCGGCGGCATGATGGAGGAAAGCTCGGAGCCCTCCTACTACCGCCGCGAAGTGTCCTTCCTCGGCACCGTCGGCATCCCCGGCGGTCTCGAATTCGGCCTGCGCGTGCCCTACGTGATGACCGACCTGCTGGTTACCGCGCGCTACAACAACCTGGGCGTGCTGGTGCGCGACTACGAAACCGACGAGGTCAGCGACATCGGCACCGTCGAGGGTATGTTCAAGTGGGGCATGATCAAGCAGTACAACTTCCTGCCCGCCTTCGCCCTGGGTGTCGGCGGCATGCTGCCGACCGGCGACTACGATCGCGGCACCGGCGACGTGAAGAACTACGGCTTGAAGGTCATGCTGGCCATGGGTCTGGAAATCAACGACCTGTCCTTTACCGATTACGCCTTTGCCATCATGGCCGACGGCGTGTTCGTGCTGCGCGATCCGTGGATCGACGATCAGGAATACGAGGAGAAGTCCGGCATGGTGCACGCGGGCATGATCTTCCCGCTGCATCCGCGCAACTTCCTCGAACTGATGACCGAATACGAAGGCGTTCTCATGCGCGGCACGACCAACGACGAAGACACCAACTCGGTGATCGGCAGTCTGCGCTTCGTGACCAATCACTTCAACGTGTCGGCCGGCGCCAGCTACAACTTCAAGGAAGACAAAGACTACGACGATACGCTGCGCTATCTGGCGACGTTTTCCTACACCTATTTCTAAACTCGTCCGTCCAAACGACCGATGCTTCACCTGATGCGGCGCTTTCGCAATGCGCCGCGTTGGGTTATTCTCTGCACCAATGATTTCCGGGAGCATGCAGTGAGTTCGATCGGCGTAGCGCAAATCGTGCACAGTCTGGAAGTGGGCGGGATGGAACGCGTGGTCAGCCATCTGGCCACCCGTTTGACGGCACCGTTCAAACCGATGGTCGTGTGCCTGACGGTCAAGGGTCATTTCGCGCCGATGCTCGAAGAAGCGGGCATCGAGGTAGTCGCGTTGAACAAGCAGCCGGGCAAGGACCTGCGCCTGCCCGGGCGTCTGGCGAAAATTTTCCGCGAGCGCAATATTCAGGTCGTGCACGCGCACAACAGCGGTCCGCTGTTCACCGGCACGCTGGCCGCGAAGCTCAGCGGCGCGAAGGTGATCGTCGTGACCGATCACAGCCGCAAGTTTCCCGAACGCTCCAGCGTCAAGGCCGCCGAGTGGGTGCTGGTGCGTCTGCTTGACCAGGTAATCAGCGTCAGCGACGACAACCGGCAGGATCTGATCGAAAAAATGGGCTGGCCGGAAAACAAGATCGTCGTTATTCCCAACGGCGTGGCGCGCGTGCCGCAAGTCGAGCCGGCGCAGGCGGATGCGTTGCGCGCCGAGTTCGGTCTCGACGCGGCGATGCCGACGATCCTGACCGTGGCGCGGCTGGAAAAGCAAAAAAACCTGGGCGTGCTCATCGAGGCGTTGGGCCTCCTGCGCGATCGCGGCGTGCCCGGGCGCTTGTTGATCGCCGGCGAGGGCAGCGAGCGGCCGGTGCTCGAGGCGAAGGTGCGCGAGCTGAAGTTGGATGACCGCGTGCGGCTGCCCGGCTGGCGGTTGGATTCGCTCGCGCTGTATCGCATCGCCGATCTGTTCGCCCTTTCCTCCGATTGGGAAGGGCTGCCCATGTCCATGCTCGAAGCGATGAGCGCCGCGCTGCCGGTGGTGGCCACGGCGGTCGGCGATGTGCCCAAGGCGCTGGTCGAGGAAAAGACCGGCCGCCTCGCGCCGTCGCGGAACCCGGCCGCGCTGGCCGACGCGCTGGTCGATTTGCTGCAGGATGCGAACCTGCGCCGCTCGTTCGGCCAGGCCGGTTACGAACTGTGGCACGACCGTTTTTCCGACGAGCACATGGTGCAACGATACGCGCAACTGTATTCGAGGTTTTTGTGAGCGGAAGCCGACTGGCGAAAAACAGCGCGATCCTCATCGGCGCGGAAATTTTGCGCCGCGCGCTGTCCTTCGTCGTCGCCATCCTCGTCGCCCGCTCGCTGATCGTCGATGACTTCGGCCGCTTCGGCGTGGCCATGGCCTTGATGGGCATCTTCTCGGTCGTCGCCGGCTTCGGCCTCAATCCGCTGATCACCCGCCTGATTGCCGCCGATCCCGCCGGCGGCGAACGGCGCATCGCCACGGCGCTGGGCCTGAAAATCGTCTTCGGCCTGGGCGCCGCCGTGCTGATGATTCTCTGCGCCGCGTTGCTGCGTTATCCGACCGACACGTTCATGGCCGTGACCGTCGCCGCGTTCATCCTGCCGGCGCAGGCGCTGGAGGACATCGCCGTCGCCTTGTTCGACGGGCGCCAGCGCATGAAATATTCCGCGGCGATCACCTTGGTCAAAGCGTTGCTGTTGCTGTTGCTGGTCATCTGGGTTTCCCTCGTCCAACACGGCCTCGCCGGCGTGATGATGGCCTACCTTGTCGCGAGTTGGCTGACTGCGGTGTTTGCCATGTTGTTGGTCAGGCGCGTCGAAAGCGGATTGACGCTGCGCCCGCGTTTCGCCGGTTCGCGCGCCTTGCTCGCCGAGGCCTTTCCCTTTTTGCTTATCGGCCTGGCCTGGACGATCGCCTTTCGCATCGACACCGTGATGCTCGAGCGCATGACCGACGAACGCACCGTCGGCCTTTACCGCGCCGGGTACGCTTTTTTCGAAATATTGCTGGCCTTGCCGATTCTGGTGACGCGCGCGCTGTTCCCCGCCTTGGCGGCGGGCATGGCGCGCGGCGGCGATTCCTGGCGCGAGTTGCTGTCCTCTTCGTTGCGCGCCTCGTTGCACCTGGCGTTGCCGCTGGCCATCGGCTGCGCGTTGCTGGGCGCGCGATTCGTGCCGTGGATCTACGGCGCGAAATACACCGACGGCGGACCGGTGGCGGCGTTGCTCGGCGGCTTTTTGTGGGTCTGGTTCGGCTCGATGACCTTCGGGTGGGCGCTGACCGCCGCCGGGCATTTGAAAACGGTGCTCGTCGGCAACGTGGCGTCCATGACGGTCAACATCGTCGCCAACCTGGTGTTGATTCCCCGCCACGGCGCGATGGGCGCGGCCGTCGCCACGGTGCTTGGTGAAATCGTTTTGCTGACCTTCCTCGCCGTGACGATGCAACGCCGCCTGGGCGGTCTGTCGGCGCGGCTGGTGCCCTGGCGCGCTCTGCCGGCCGGTCTGTTGTTGGCCGTGGCGGTTTGGTTTTTGGGCGAATACAATCTGCTCATGGTGGTCATTACCGGCGAGGTCGTTTACCTGCTGAGCGCCTGGTTGTCCGGCGCGTTCAACCACAACGAGCGGCAAATGGTCGTGCGCCTCCTGACCGGAAAGGACGGCCGGGCATGATGGCGCTGTTCGAAATGGCATGGCGTAGGCTCGGGAAATTCGCGCCGTTCGTGTTGATCATCTTCGGTTGCGGCCTGATCGGTTTGGTCTTGTTGAAGGTCGATCCGCTGTTCATCATCGCCGGTTTACTGGCGGTCTTCGTCGCCGGGGCGGTGTTGTCCAAGCCGTTTTACGGCGTGCTGCTTTATTTGTTCCTGCTGTATGTGCGCCCGGGCGATCTGCTGCCGCAGCTCGAGCCGCTGCGCCTGACGCTGTTGGGCGTGGCGTTGCTGACCGCCGCTTTTTTACTGCAGATGCTGGTTTACCGCGTGGTCAAGCCGATCATCACCACGCCGATGATTTTCATGGGACTGGTGTTGGTCGCCATTGTCGTTTCGATGCCCGGCAGCTTTTACAAATCGCTGACCATGACGCGCCTGACCGACACGTTGCGCGTCGTGTTCATGACCTACCTCATCGTGCACATGGTGGAATCGGCGCCGCGTTTGCGCGCCTTCATGACCACGTTGATTTTGATCTTCATCGTGCTCTCGACGGTGCTGGTCGTACGCTTTTTCGCCATGCCCGACACGCGCGTCGATAACGGCGGTTCGGGCGGAATTATCGGCGGGTTTCTGGGCGACGGCAACGATTTCGCGCTGGCGCAGAACGTCATCTTGCCCTGGACGATCATGTTCATTTCGTTGGCGCGCAGCCGTATCTGGCGGATGATTTTGCTGTTCGGCGTGTTGATCGGCATCGTCGCGGTGGCCGTCACCTTCTCACGTGGCGGCCTGCTGGGCATGATCGCGTTGATCCTCGCGCTGTACGTCGTGTGGGTGCTGCGTTCGCGCAAATATGTGCTGGGCATTTCGCTGGCGGTGGTGGCCGTCTTTTTGATCATCATCGGCGTGCTGGCCTTCGCGCCCGACGAGTTCGTCGACCGCATCACCAGCATCAAGGATTACGACGAGGACGAAAGCGCGCTGGGCCGTCTGGACGCCTGGGGCGCGGGTGTGCGCATGTTCGCGGATCATCCGTTTTTCGGCGTCGGCGCGGGCGCGTTTTCGGTCGCCTACGGCATGCAATACAAACCGCCCACCGCCATCGCCGCCAACTGGCGCGAGGCGCACAGCGTGTATTTTCAGGTGCTCGGCGAGATGGGCATGGCGGGCATTTTCGCCATCTTCGGTCTGGCGGTGGTGCTGTTCCGCTCGATGCGGCGCTTGCGCTTCATTCATTTGGACGATCGCCGCGACGATCAACTGTTTCATGCGGCGCGCGCGGCGGTCATCGGCAGCCTGGTGGGCTGGGCGGTCAGCGGCGCGTTTCTGTCGGTCGCCTATTATCCGCATCTGTACGTGCTGGTGATGGTCACGGCCTGTGTGGAGCGGATGGCCAGGTATTCGCGGCTGGAACTGCCGGTGATCGAAGAGGTGGAGGAATTTTGATGCGCGTGCGCGAATGGACCGCGGCCGATACGGCGCTCTGGACGCAATTCGTCGAGCGCAGCGCGTCGGCCACGCTGTTTCACGCCCTGCCGTGGCGCGAGGTCGTGGCGCGCACCTTCGGGCATCGGCCGCTGTACCTGCTGGCCGAGGACGAAACCGGCGTGCGCGGCGTACTGCCGCTGTTCGCGCTCAAGACGCGTTTTTTCGGCACGATGGCCGTGAGCATGCCCTTCCTCAATTACGGCGGGCTGGCCGCGGACGACGAACCGACCCAACGCGCGTTGCTCGACGAGGCGCGGTGCGTCGGTTCCGCGCACAATTGCGAGTACATCGAATTTCGCCATCGCTTCGCGCTGCCCGGCGCAAGCGACCTGCCGACCAACGAATTCAAGGTCACCAACATTCTGGACATCGCCGCCGGCGAGGAGCACGTCTGGACGAGCCAAATCCACCAAAACGTGCGCAACAAAATCCGCAAGGCGGAAAAAAACGACGTGCGCATCGTGTTCGGCCGCGAGCACCTCGACGATTTTTACCGCGTCTTCGCCGTCAACCAGCGCAATCACGGTACGCCGGTGCTGCCCAAGCGGTGGTTCGTCAACCTGTTGCGGGCCTTCGGCGAGGCGGCGCAGGTGACCGTCGCGACGCACGCGGGGCGGCCGATCGGCGCGAAATTGACCGTCGACTTCGGCGATACCTGCTATTTCATCTGGTCGGCCAGCGTGCCGGCGGGCAACCGCTTCGCGCCGGTGCCGGCGATGAACTGGGCGGCGATTCGCGCGGCGGCGGCGCGCGGCCTGACGAAAATCGACTTCGGCCGCTCGACCAAAGGCGGCGGCGGATATAACTTCAAGAAGTACTGGGGTGGCGTCGAGGAGCAGTTGTACTGGCAGTACATTCTGCTCACGCGCGAACAAATGCCCGGACTGAACACGACGAATCCCAAATTCGAACGCGCGATTCGCCTCTGGCGAAAGCTGCCGGTCTGGCTGACCCGCCTGGCCGGGCCGATGATTGCGCGCGATTTGCCGTAAGGAGAGCCATGCGCAAACTGCCGCCGGTCGGAACCCGCCTGCACGGCGACGAGCTGTGGGCCGCGTTGCGCGCGGGCTCGACGGCGCCCGACGACCTGTGCGCCAAGCTGAGCGAACGCATCCCCAGCGAAAAGGTGTACCTGTTCGGCTCGGGCCGCGCCGCGTTGGCCGCATTGTTGACCGCGACCAGCCGGCTCGATGCGCGCAAGCGGGTGATCGTCCCGGCCTACACCTGCTGGTCGGTGCCGGCGGCGATCGTGCGCGCGGGATTGATCGTTACCCCGGCGGAGATCACGCCCGGCACGCTCGATTACGATCTGGAGCGCCTGGCGCGCCTGGATTGGAAAGACGTGCTGGCGGTCGTGTCGCCCAACCTGTTCGGCTTGCCCGGCGACCTGACGCGCCTGCAGGGGCTGGCCGAGGCGCACGACGCGCTGATGATCGACGATGCGGCACAGGCGCTGGGTGCGTCGCTACGCGGTTTTCCGGTCGGCGGGTACGGTCTGGCGGGGATTCTGAGTTTCGGGCGCGGCAAGAACATCACCGCGTTGGGCGGCGGCGCGGCATTGGTGCGCGACGAGTCGATCCAAAAAGCGATGGACGAAATGGCCGACGAGTTTCGCGGCGAGCCCGCTCCGCCGGGCATTCTCGCGGCGATGAAGGGCCTGGCGATGGGCGCGGCGCTGTCGCCGTCGGTGTACGGACTGGCCTCGGCGATGCCCGGGGTGGTCGTCGGGCGCACGGTGTACGAGCCGCAATTCGCCACGCCGGCGATGGGCAACGCGCGCGCGGCGTTGGCCTCGCGGGTGCTGGACCGCCTCGACGCGATCAACCAGCGGCGCGGGCAGTTGGCCGAGGTGCTCGATCGTTTTCTGGAGCAGAGCAAGGCGATCGTGCTGCCCAAGGCGCGCAGCGGCGCGGTGCCGGCCTGGCTGCGCCGGCCGTTGCTGGTGATTGACGTGACGTTGCGCGACGAGTTGATCGAGGCGTTGCAGGCGGCGGGCATCGGCGCGACCGCGATGTACCCGCAGCCGGTGCACAAGATTCCCGGGATCGAGGGCGATCTGGATCTGCGCGGTGCGCCCTTCGACGGTGCGGAGCGCGTAGCCGAAAGCTTGATCGCGCTGCCGCTGGTCGAGGGGATGACCAAGCAGGATCTGGAGACGATCGCGCGGACCATCGCCAAACTGCTCGGACGAAAAAGGATGAGCCAATGGGCGTGAAATCGCTGGCGCGCAAACTGGCGGCGGGAACGATCGGCGGGCTGGGGCTTGCGCCGGCGCTGGGACGACTCACCGGCGGGAGCGCGGCGATTCTGGCTTACCATCGCGTGCTCGATCCGGCGAACGACGACCTCGATCTGGTCGAGCCGGGCATGTTCGTCACGCGCGAAACCTTCGCCGACCATTGCGATTACCTGGCGGCGCATTGCCGCGTCGTCAAGCTGTCCGCGCTGCTGCGCCAACTGCTGACCGGCGAGAAAATCGCCCACGGTACGGTGGCGCTGACCTTCGACGACGGTTGGCTCGACAACTTTGAAAACGCGCTGCCCGTGTTGCGCAACCGCGAATTGCCCGCGACGATCTTCGTGCCCACCGGCCTGGTCGACACGCGGCACCGGTTCTGGTTTTCGCGCGCGGCCGCGTCGGCGGCGGGCATGTGGCAGCGCCGCGAATCGTTGATCCGCGCCTTTCCCGATCAGCGCATGCCGGCGGCGGCGAAATTCCTGATGACCTTGCTGGTCGATCAGCCCAAGCGCCCGCGCTTCGTGCAGGCCGCGCTGGCCGCGTGCAAGAACGTATTGCCGGAAGCGCGCGAAGAGGTCGTCGCGTTCATGGAGGAGCTGGCCGAGGAAAAACTGCCGCCCCGCCGCGAGCTGGTGACGTGGGACGAACTGCGGCAGATGATGCCGGGCGGTTTCGAGGTCGGCAGCCACACGGTCAACCACGTGATTCTTACCGAAGGCGACTCGTCCACCGCGCGCGCCGAACTGGAACTGAGCCGGCGGCAGATCGTCGAACATCTCGGCGCGGTGTCGCCCGTGTTTTGTTATCCCAACGGCGATCACAATGCGGCGCTGCGGCAGTTGGTCGCCCGCACCGGTTACGCCGGCGCGCTGACCACGGCGGCGGGCTTCGCCGATCGGCAACCCGATCTGTTCGCGCTGCCGCGTCTGGGCGTGCACCAGGGCGTCGCGCCGTCGGCCAACGGACTGGCGCTGCTGCTGACGGGCCTGGGCATATAAAAAGGGCGAGCCGCGCGGCCCGCCCTCAGATCGTCAATTTTTCCGCGATTATTTTTCCGCCAGCAAGTGCAGGTACGTCAGGCTCGTTTTGATCGCGCCGACGAAATTCTCCAGATCGAAATGCTCGTTGGGCGCGTGGGCGTTTTCGCTGTTGAGGCCAAAGCCCATGAGCACCACCGGCTGGTGCAGCGCGGCGTTGATGTCCGCGACGATCGGGATCGAACCGCCTTCGCGCGAGAACAGGCAATCCTTGCCGTAGACCGTCTTGAGCGCGGCCGCGGCCTTCTGCAGCGCCGGTTCGTCGAGCGGGCAGATGAACGGCAGGCCGCCGTGGAATTCGATGACCTTCACCCGCGCGGCCGGCGGCGCGACCTTGGCGATGTGCGCGCGGAAAGCATCGGCGATCTTGTGCGGATCCTGGTTGGGCACCAGGCGCATGCTGACTTTCAGGCCGGCTTTGGCGGGCAGCACCGTTTTCGCGCCTTCGCCCTGGAAGCCGCCCCAGATGCCGTTGGCGTCCAACGTCGGGCGCGCCGACATGCGCTGCAGCGAGGTGAAGCCGGCTTCGCCGAAGGTCGCTTCGGCGCCGGTGGCCTGGAGGAATTCCGCCTCGTCGTAGGGCAGCTTGTCGTAGTTGGCCAGTTCCTCGTCGGTGAGCGGCAGCACGTCGTCGTAGAAGCCGGGCAGGGTGACTTTGTTGTTCTCGTCCTTCATCGAGGCGAGGATGTCGGCGAGCACGTTGATCGGGTTGGCGACCGCGCCGCCGAAGCTGCCGGAGTGCAAGTCGCCCGAGGGCCCTTCCACCTCGACCTGGAAATAGACCAGGCCCCGCAGGCCGTACTGAATCGACGGCTGGCCTTTGGCGATCATGCTGCTGTCGGAGACGACGACCAGATCGCAGGTGAGCAGGTCTTTGTGATCCGGCAGCCATTTGCCCAGCGCGCCGGAGCCGATTTCCTCTTCGCCTTCGAAGATCAACTTGACCGACACGGGCAGTTCGCCCTTTTCGCGCAGCAGCGTTTCCAGCGCTTTGACGTGGGCGAAAAGCTGGCCCTTGTCGTCGGTGGTGCCGCGGGCGTAAATCTTGCCGTCGCGGATCGTCGGTTCGAAGGGCGGGGTCGTCCACAGTTCGAGCGGATCGACCGGTTGCACGTCGTAATGGCCGTAGATCAGCACGGTCGGCGCGTCGGCCGGCCCCGGATGATGCGCGAAGACCAGCGGGTGACCTTCGGTCGGGAAGACCTCGACGTGCGCCATGCCGATGTGTTTGAGATGCTCGGCCAGCCAGCCGGCGGTGTCGGCCGTCGCCTGTTTACGGGCCGGATCGGCGCTGATGCTTTCCAGCCGCAAGAAGGTTTTCAATTCTTCGAGGATACGATCCAGGTTGTCATCAACCACCTTGAACAGGGCGTCCATTTCGGTTCCTTTCTCGGTTGGCTAGTTCAACGACCATTTCATGCGCCGGGCGATGGCGCTGTACGCCTTGCCGGCGACGGCGTAGATCACGTAGGCGATACCGCCGCCCATCACGCAGCCGACCAGCAAGTCGATGGCCATCGTGCCGAAGGGGCTGATCGGACCGGCGTCCATATTGAAGTAGCTGGCGAAGCCGAAGGCCATGCCGGTCATCACCGCGAAATAGCTTTCCACGCGCAGCGGCTTGACCAGGTGGTCGATCAGGCCCATGACGAACGCGGCCAGCAGGCCGATGAGCGCGACAAGCATGGGATACTGCACGTCGCGATAGATGGCGTATTCGACCTGCTGATCCAGTTCGCTGCCCAAGCTCAGCACGTGCAACTGGTATTCGCCCGCCTGGGGCAGATTAAGCGGTTTGAGCACCGAGGTTTTAAGCACGTCGACGTAACCGCGCGCGCGTTTGCTGACCTTGCGTTTGGTGTGCATCTGCTCGAAGGTGCCCGAGTAATCGGTGATCGCCGTGCGGCCGTCGGCGGCGCGCACCTGGATCGCATAGGTGCCCGACACCTTGAAGGTGCGTTGTTTCTTCGGAGCCGGCGTCGCCTGCTTTTTCCCCTCGGCGGTCTGCTGCTGTTTTTGCGCTTCCTGCTCCGCCTTTTCCTTGGCCGCTTCCTTTTCCGGATCGTACGCGGGGAACGAACCGCGCAGGAAGATGCGGTAGTGCGTGCCCGGGCTGTTGAAGGAGACCATCTTCGCGTCGTTTTCGCCGGCGAGGATGACGCCCTCGGCGATCGGCTTGCCGAAATTCGCGCCGGTGTACAGGGCATAGCCGCAGATGAGCAAGGTCAACAGGCCGACGACGCCGACCGTCAGCTTGGCGAACGACTTGGTCAATTGCCTGCCGTTGCGATAGACCGGCGCCGCCACGAAAAACAGCACCGTGCAGCCGCCGGCCACGAGCATCAGAATATGATCCAGATCGGTCTTGAACAGCGCCGTGTCATAGGTGGCCAGGATGTAGCACAATAGGATGATGCCCGCGACGATGCCGCCGGGGATGGCGATGCTGGGCAGATCCAGCGCCGAGGTTACGTTACGCTTGGCCGTCTTTTTCGCCGCGCCGTTTTTCGGTTGGGAAACGTTGTTCTTATCGTCCTTCGTCGGACCGGTTACCTTCTTTGCCATCGAATGCGCCTCAATCGTTATTTTAGGATAGCAAAATGAACTCCCAGGGCGTGCATCTTACCATAGTAGAGCACTTAATCCAGAGCCTTGCCGGCTTAGAAATCGGGCAGCGGCACGCGCGTAAAGAGCGTGGAAATATCGTCGTCGCGGAAGTACAACCCGCCGCCGATGAACCAGCGCGGATCTTCGTAACCGTCCAGCACGTCCTGATGAATAAAGTCGTCCGCGCCGGCGGTGAGCAGGAAGTGATCCAGGAACAGAAAATCGACGTTCGCCTTCAACCGCGGGTTGTCGTCGTCGCCGAAATCAAAGGCCTCAAGGGAGAAACGCAGGTGATCGTCGAAGAACAGCGTGTCGGCCCCGACGCCGCCCTCCGACTCGAGAATGCCGCCGCGCAGCACCAGGAAGTGCCAGCGTTTGGCGATGGTCGCCGAGAGCTTGAGCGAGTCGCGTTTTTCGGTCTTCTCTTCGATTTCCTCGACCGTTTCCTCGTCGTCGCGGCCGGGATTGGTCGTGGTGAGCGTGTGCGTCGTCTTGCTGGTCGAGCGCCCGAAGGGATCGTCCACCACGCTGATCGTGTACCACTTGTCCATGCGCGGCTGCAGCCGGAGGGAGATGTAGCTCTTGAGTTCCTCTTCCTCGATCCAGTATTCGCCGCGGTAATCGATGTGCGTTTGCAGGCGCCGCACGCGGCCGACGAACTCGTTGATCGAATCGAGCGTGTCGCTGATCTCGTCGATCGTTTCGCTGTCGTTGACCAGCGCGCCGATCGTGCCTTCGCCTTCGTCGACCTTGCGCGTGATCGAGGCCATGTGCTCCATCGCCTGGTTGAGGTTGGCGCTGGTTTGCGCCAGTTCCCGGACCGCCTGGTTGAGTTCCTCGTTGTTGTCGGTGGTCAACTGCGCCAGGTTGCCCGCGATCTTGTTCAGGTTCTCGGCGATCGCCGGCATCATCGCCATGGCCTCGTACACGGCTTTGCGGTTTTCCTCGCTCATGATGGCGATGTTGCGCGTGAGCTGCTCGATGTTGACCATGATCCGGTTGATGTTTTCCTGGTTGTCGGCCATCGCGCCGGCCAGGCGGTGCGAGATCTCCTGCAAATTGAGGAAGATGTCGCGGATGCCCTCTTCGCCTTCGTCGCCGCCGAAAATCTTGCGCAGGTTGGCGGTGATCGCCTTGAGGTCCTCGGCGATGTCGCCGGCCTGGGTGGTCAGCCCGGACAGTTCGCCGGAAACGTCGACGTTGCCGAACGAATCGCCCGGCTTGAAAATTTCCGTCGATTTGCCGGGGGTGATTTCCAGATACTTCGCGCCGAGAAAGCCCCGGCTTTGAATGGCGATGCGGCTGTCTTCGGGGATTTCGGTTTCCGCCTTGACCTTGAAGAAGATGCGCGCCTGCCCCAGTTCCAGCCGCATGCGCGTGACCATGCCGACGCGCAAACCGGCCATCAGGGCGGGGGTTTCGTCGTTGATGCCCGCGGCGGAGGGGAAAACGGCCGACAGTTCGTATCCGCCCGTCTCGCCGATTTCGTAATTGCCCAATTTCAGGCTGATGACGGCGATCAAGGCAAAGCAGATCACGAAAAAAATGCCGACTTTGGTTTCGAGGTTTAGTTTCTTCACGCCGCTTTCCGCTTACACCACTACCTAAAAGGAAGATTTGATAATCGAATGTTTTTACCGCGCACCCCGGGACATTGCAAGTGATTTTCGGCTCGTGCCGCTTTCGCCGCCGGGCGGGAGAGGCGATGAGCGGTCGGACCATGTTATCTTGGTTGCCGCTCCGATCCTACGCTAGATGTTCCGTGCTTTTTTCGGGAAAAATCCATATCTTGTGCCGCGTGCAAATTGTGCTTGACTTTAGAGTACTTGAACCGTTAAACTTCAACCAAGTTATGTCAATTAACGCCGATCCGATTGTATTAACGAGGGCTTTTTTCCTGGTAAAAACCGGCGAAAACGCCCGGAGGAAAAGGCGATGAAAGACCCCCGCAATTGGTCGTGGATTCTGGTGATTGTGATCATCGCGACCGGCCTGGTGCTGACCACCATGTCCTGCGCGAGCGATGACGACGACGATGACGACGAAGACAAAATGCTGTTCGGTGACGAGATCGCCGGCGTGTATCCCGTGATGCTGGCCACCGAGGAAAATACCTGCCCCGAGGGCGACGACGACGGCGAGGAAGAACTGCTGTTGACCATCGAGCAGACCGACGACCTGTCGATCGCCACCGTGTACAAGCAGGAGATCGGCGGCGGCTCGGAGAAGACGGAATTTTTTAAAGGCGAAGTATACGGCCGGGCGATCGTCCTGTTTGAAGTGCAAAAAACAAAATTCGGCGATCTGGATTGTTTTCAGATTCACACGGTCGACTACCATGTGAACGTCGATCCGGATAACGCCGCGGTCACCGGTTACCTGTCCGACAACATTTTCTATCTAGGCGCCGGATGCGTCGGCACCGTCGATTGCCGAACCGAACGAACCGTGACGCCCAACAACGATTTGGGCGACGACGATGACGACGATGACTCACAACTCGATGACGATGTGACAGAGTAAGTGGCTACGTAACGGTTTTCCTCCTTCTTGAACCCCGGCCTCCTCAGCCGGGGTTTTTCTCTTTTAAAACGTTTTACGCTTTAGGGATTATTTTCACTCGATTGGAAGTCATAAGAAATTTTCATTGAATTCGTTGGCAGCAAATCTGCAGGAAACCGATGCCTTTTCGTTCGACGAACAACGCAGCCATCTATATATTCATTTCCACTGCTTTCCAGAATATCGACGTGGTCAACCGAGCCTTTTTGAGCTAAGAAAACATTCAATGAAATGTGCAGGGGAAGGATATCCGGTTTGGAGCGGAGTACCATTTCCACACAATGTCGAATGCCTCCAGTATACCTTTTTAATATTCCCATGGTCTTATCGCGCAATGCCGGATCCTCGATGTCGGTAATGGAATATGTCATGGTTAGTTTTGGTTTGACCGGTCTTGGCGGCGGATCCTTTTTATATTTTTCCACCAGGGCTTTGATTGTCGCTTGATCGATGATTTGACAGGGTAAATATTCCTTGGCCTGATAATCGATATCGACGAGATACTCCACTCTCATATTAAGAAAATTAAACGTTTGATTCGATGGACTTGCTTTCACCGTTATCTGAAAGTAAACGGGCTGATTTTTCAACAACGGAGAAACGATGCCGATTACCGTGAAGTATTTTTCCACCACTTGATTCATTTTATCATAAAGCGTGAGCCATAGTGTTACCTCCTTCAACGGAAGATCTGTCAGATTCGTTACTGAACCCACTATTAGATTGTTTCCATTTTTTTCATCTCTGAGCCATTGTAAATTTGTAATGTCGAAGCGTTTATCGGGCATATTTTGAATCAGATTGTAAATTTCCTCTCGATTGTCTTCCTTGCTTTTCACGGACAAGGTTTGGCAGCCAACTAAAATAAAAACAATGACGAACGAAAGGAAAACGACGACGAATAGATGGTTTTGATAAAAGCGCCGATAAAGAGAGCCAACCATTTTCTTCTCCTATTTCGCTGATCAAAATCGGAAACGGGCTTGCCGGATTCCATACCCGGTACAAGCAATCTCTCCGCTTCCCGATCTTGAAAAAAATCTCATTAGAATAACCAATCATATCGCGCCGCCATTTTGAAAGCAACCGCACTTTCCCCGGGATTCAGTCGAATTGGGGAATGCGGGAGAAATACCCGCTTGCCTTCGCGGGCGCGATGCTTACCATGGGCGGAGTTTGACGCGAAAGGAGCGACGATGGGCCTGGCCGATGGCTTTAGCGGCATCTTATTCGACATGGACGGCGTGTTGCTGGACACGATGAGCGCCCACGTGCGCGCCTGGGTCGCCGCCTGCGGCGAGTTGGGTCTGGCGCTCGACGAGCACGAGGTCTACCTGCGCGAAGGCGAAAAAGCCGAGGTGTCCGCGCGGGACTTCATCAAGGCCAACGGCATGATGACGACCAAGGCGCGTGCGCGCACATTGGTCGAAGCCAAGGAACGCCTGTTCGCGCAATACGCGCGGCAACCGTCGGTATTTCCCGGCGCGGTCGCGCTGCTGAGCGCCTGCCGCGAACGCGGCCTGCAACTCGCGTTGGTCACCGGCACGCAGCGGGTGGAAATGCAAAGCGTGCTGCCCGCCGAGTTGGCCGAATTTTTCACCGCGTCGGTTTGCGGCGACGAGGTGCTGCGCGGCAAGCCCAATCCGGAGCCGTTCCTGGCCGCGGCGATGAAACTCGGTTTGCAACCGCGACAATGCCTCGCGGTGGAAAATGCGCCCTACGGCATCCGCAGCGCGAAAACCGCCGGCTGCCGGGTGATCGCCGTGCGCAGCTACCTGGGCGACGAGGATCTCGCCGAGGCCGACGTCCTGCTCGACGATCTGCCCGCTATCCTGGCGCAGCTATAAAAAAGGCCCGGGAACTTTCGCTCCCGAGCCTCGTTCGATCGCTTGCTCGTGACTTCAGAATTGGGACACCCGGAGCCGACAAGCCCCGCAGGGGCGGATGGTATGTCGCCCTCATCCCCGCCCCTTCTCCCTTGGGGAGAAGGGAGTCCGGGCTGCATATTTTTAAAAATACGGGGACACGAAGGAATCGAGTCCCCGGTTTTTCTAACCCTCGCCCTCTGGGAAAGGATCGGCCGCAGGCCGGGGTGAGAGCTTGTTTTCCGACTTCCGAATTGACTTGCCCGAACCGCCAAAGCCCCGCAGGGGCGGACGGTCAGTAGCGAAGGGCGAAGCCCTGGAAATCTCGACCCACCCAGACCATCCAACCCCTGATAAGGGGTGGAGGAATTTTTGATAATCCGTATCAACGAGCTTACCTACACCCCTTTCCGGGGTTTGCTTGAATTTGCCCTTACTGATTCCAGGGCTGAAAGCCCTTCGCTATTGACCTGCGCCCTGCGGGCTTGAAGATCCGGCGCGGAAATCCGTTTCAACGTTGTTAAACTTCGCCTGATTTACTTTTCATGGCATTCTAAATCGAAATTGTTTTAAGCTTTTACAACAATAAAGCAGAGCGCGCGGAAGTCAGAAAAAAGGCCCGGGAACGTTCGCTCCCGAGCCTCGTTCGATCGTTAAATTTACCTAGTACCAGCAGCCGTCGGCCGCCTCGATGAACGCGGTGTCGCTCTCGTCGGCCGCGCCGCTGCGGTCGAGGTCGGCGCCTTCGCACCAGCTATTGCCCTCGTCGCAGGTTTCACCGCTGTAGGTCGCGTAGGCCGCGTCGAACAACGTCCGGTCGGCGGCATCGACCGCGCCCGAGCCGTCCAGGTCGGGCCGCGCGCAACCGAGCACCGCCCAGTCGCACGAGAGCGTCCAGGGCGACTTGGTGCACAACGACGCTTCGAACATCAGCTTCGACGCGCCGTACCACGCGTGCCAGGGATTCTCTACCGACTGCCATTCGCCGTCGAGGTTGATCGCCTCATAGCCGTCGCCGTTGCGGCGGATCGGCGGATCTTCCGGGAAGCGCTCCCAGTAGCGCGCGACGATCCACGGTTCCTTTTCGGCCTTGCTGTCGAGTTCGGCCTGAATCGCCGCCATGATCTCCTCGTCGGTCTTGAGCGCCCAGGTGGCGGTGTCGCCCAGTGACAGGATGTTCTCGATGTTCGCCGCGCGCTGGTGGCCGATGGTGAAATCGTTGAGGTCCTCGTCCGGCGCCTCGATGCCGAACTGCCGCGCGATGATCGCCGCCACGTACAGATGCTCCTCGGCGCCCTTGATCATTTCGTCATACGCCGCCGGATTGCCCTGGCGGTTCGGGCTGGCCGCCGCCGAGTAGGCCAGCTCGGCCAGAATGCGGTGGATGTCGATCAGGTTTTGCATCGTTTCCTGCGCCAGATCGTACAGGTCGTCCTTCTGATAAATTTCGGCGTACTGGCACAGGGCCATGACCGCCAGTTCCATTTCCTTGAAGTCGTCGCCGGTCGAGCCGAGCAGATCCGGGAAGAGGTCGGGCCAGATTTCGGCGATGGCGAAGGCGATTTCGTACCAGGGCACGCCGAAGATTTCCAGGTCGAGCAGATCGCCCCAGGTCATGCCGACGAACGCGTCGTCGATGCTGCGGCATTTGAGCACGGGCAGCGGCACGCCGGGCATGCCGATCAACTCCAGCAGGTAGCGGATGGCGCTCATTTCGATCGAGCCGGGCAGGGGCAAAACCGGCAGCGGCGCGTCCAACCCGTCGGTCGACAACGCCTTGGCCATGTAAGCCATCGGACAACTGGCCAGCGAACCCAGGTCCTGCCATTCGGTTTGGCCGTCGGGACGAATCTGTCCGCCCGGCATCAGTTCGTTGTAGTCCTCCCATTCCGGCACGGTCATCTGCACGTTGTCGTCGGCGGTGATGCGGTCGCCGATGCGGTGCCCGGCTTCCAACGCCTCCTGCACGGCCTGGGCGAGATCGGCGGGCAGGTCTTTGCTCTGCGCCGCTTCCATCGCCGCCAGGAAACCGAAGGACATATCCGGGAAATTATCGCGGCTGTTGTGGTTGCCCCAGAACGCGCCTTCCCAGGTGCCGATCTGCGAGATTTTCCACGACGAGCAGCAATTGGAAATGTGCAGGTACGTCGGCGGATCGCTGAACACGTAGGTCACCGCGTAGTCGCCCATTTCGCTGGTCGAGCGGAAGTTCGGGTAGTACTCCAGCGGATTTTCGCGGTAGGTCATCACGATGTCGTCGTAGAACGTGTCGAGAATTTCCTGTTCAAGCGCTGTGGAAAACACGACCGGCGGCGTGAACGGATTGATGCCGTCGCGCGTGCGGTAGATCGTGTCGTTGACGCCGTCCATCGTGCGCGTCCAGCCGGGCAGCACCTCGCGCGAGGTCAGGCCGGTGTGGCCGGTGACCGCCTCGTAAAACGCCAGCCCTTCGAACTGGCGGATCAACGTCAGCTCCAGGTTGCGCCCGCCGAACGCCTGGTAGGCGTACCAGGTGGCGAAGACCGACGCGCCGATGTCGTTGTTGTCGGTTTCGCCGCCGAGCACCTCGTACTCGTTGCCGGACTTGGCGATGTTGTGCTTGCCGATGTTGGTGGCCGCCACCGCGTCGCCGGCCAGCCCGAAGCGGTTCCAGGAGAGGATCAGCCGATCGACGCGCTCGCGGTAAAACAGTTTAAAACCCGCCGCGCGCGCCTCGTCGGTGGTCGGCGGGGGCGGGGTGTCGTCGTCATCGTCGATGGTGTCATCGTCGATGGTGTCATCGTCGCCGGTGTCGTCGTCGATGGTATCGTCGTCGAGCGTATCGTCGTCGCCGGTGTCATCGTCGCCGGTGTCGTCGTCGGGCGTGGCGTCGTCATCGTCGATGTCGTCGTCGAACGAATCGTCATCATCATCGTCGTCGAACTCGCGGTTGTCATTGTCTTCGGCGCACGCCCACGCGCCCAGCAGCAAGGCGAGGACGGCGGCGAACAGCAGCAGGGAGCGGATGGTTCTCATGGTCGGCACCTCGTGTAGGGGTGGAACAGGAGCGCTCAAAAATGTAGCACAAACCGGGAGAGGCAAAAAGCGGACTACTTTTTCTTGTCCGGGTGCTTTTCGCGGTGGCGGCGGATCCACTCCAGCCGCTCTTTGATGCGCGCTTCGAGCCCCTCGTCGCCGGGCTGATAATACGCGCGATCCTCCAGCTCGATCGGCAGACACGGTTGCCCGGAAAAATGATGGTCGAAGTCGTGGTCGTAGCGGTAACCGTCGTGGTAGCCCAGGTCCTTCATCAGCCGGGTCGGCGCGTTGCGCAGGTGCTTGGGCACGCCCAGCGCGCCTTTTTCCTTCACGTCGACCATCGCTTTGTTCAGCGCCGTGTAGCTGGCGTTGCTCTTGGGCGCGCAGGCCAGGTAGGTCACCGCCTGGGCGAGGATGATCCGCGCTTCGGGCATGCCCACCATGTGCGTCGCCTGCATCGCGGCCGTGGCCAGTTCCAGGCCGCGCGGATCGGCGTTGGAGACGTCCTCGGCGGCGAAGATGACCATCCGCCGCGCGATGAACATGGGGTCTTCGCCCGCTTCGATCATCCGCGCCAGCCAGTACAGCGCCGCGTCGGGGTCGGAGGCGCGCATGCTTTTGATGAACGCGCTGATCACGTTGTAGTGCTCTTCACCGGCCTTGTCGTACAGCAGCGCCTTGGCCTGAATGGCGCTTTCGGCGATCTCCAGGGTGATCGTCGGTTTGCCGTCGACCTCGGGCAGTTCGCCGGCCGCGGCCAGCTCCAGCGCGTTGAGTCCCACCCGGGCGTCGCCGCGCGCCTGCCGGGCCAGGTGGTCCAGCGCCTTGGCGGTGATGTTCAGCCGCCGCTTGCCCAGACCACGCTCCTTGTCGTTGACTGCCCGCTGCAGCAGGGCTTCGATGTCCGCCGGTTCCAGCGGTTCGAGCGTCACCACGCGGCAGCGCGAAAGCAGCGCGGCGTTGATTTCGAAGCTCGGATTCTCCGTGGTCGCGCCGACCAGGATGATCGTCCCGGCTTCGATGTGCGGCAAAAAACTGTCTTGCTGGCTTTTGTTGAAGCGATGGATTTCGTCGACGAACAGGATCGTGCGCCGGTTGCTGTCGTGCAGCCGCTGCTTGGCCTCGGCGACGATCTGCCGCACCTCTTTCACGCCCGAGAGCACCGCCGAGAAGGAAACGAACATCGCGTCGGTCACGTAGGCCAGCACGCGGGCGATGGTCGTCTTGCCCGATCCCGGCGGACCCCAAAAAATGATCGAGGGCACTTCGCCCGCCGCCAGCGCCTTGGCCAGCATCGAACCCGGACCGATCGCCTGTTCCTGCCCGACCACCTCCTGAAACGAGCGCGGACGCATCCGCTCGGCCAAGGGCGCATTGGCCGGCGCGACATCGGGGGAACCGAACAGGTCGATGGTCATTTTCGTCCCGGGTTGGGGTGGATGCGACAACATTAACACAGGGCGCGCGGCGGCTCCAGAGAGGCCCGTTTTTTTCGTGCCGATTTCCCGCGAATGCGGTTTACCGCCGCTTTGCGCAACGGTACAATCCGCTTCATCCATTCAAATGGAAGGAGACCTTTTGCGCCGTTTCGCCCCGCTGATTTTATTCATCGTGCTGTTGGTCGGCTACGGCCTGATGCAATCGTTGTCGCTTTTCGGTTTTATCGACGATGCGTTCATCTCGTTCCGCTACGCGCGCAACCTCGCCGACGGCCACGGGTTGGTCTACAACATCGGCGAACGCGTCGAAGGCTATTCCAACACGCTATTTGTGCTGTTGCTGGCGTTGCTGGCGAAGCTGGGCATGAAGATCACCCTCAGCGCGACCTGGCTGGGCATCGTGTTTCACGCGGGCACGGTCGCCCTGACGCTGCACCTGATGCAGACGCTGTTGTCCGATAAAGTCCTGCGTCCGCTGCCGATGCTGGGCCTGGCTTTTTTGATTTTCCATCCGGCGTGCGTGGCCTATGCCCTGGCCGGGATGGAAACGCCGATGGCCGCGTTCTGGCTGTTGGCGGCGGTGCTGTTTGTCGTTCGCTCGTTGCGCCGTGAAAACGGCGTTCGCTGTGCCGTCCCGGCCGGCGTGGCGCTGTTTTTGCTGGCCCTGTCGCGCCCCGAGGGCATCAGCATGGCCGCGCCGCTGGGTCTGTGGCTGTTGCTGGGCAAGAAAGAAAATCGTTGGCCGCGTTCGCTGGTTTTCGGCGCGGTGGTCACGGTGCTTTACGGCGCGTTTTTGTTATGGCGGCACAGCTACTTCGGCTATTGGCAGCCCAACACGTATTACGCCAAGGCTGCCGGCGCGGGCTTCGGGCTGGTGTCGATGGGCCTGGATTACCTGTGGCGCTTTACCAACGTGACGCTGATTCCCTATCTGCTGCTGCCGGTGCTGTTGCTGGCGTTGCGTTTTCGCGCCTCGCTGCCCGGCTGGTGGTGGGGCGTGTTCTTGACGGTCCTGGCTTACATCGCCGCGCTGGTCTACGTCGGCGGCGACCATTTCCCGCTGGCGCGTTTTCTGATTCCGATCATCCCGCTGCTGTGGTTGCTGTTGCCCGAGGCGGCTCGGCAGGCGCGGCAGGCGATCAACCGCGTGTACCCGAACATCGCCGGGCTGCGTTTACGCCCCGGCGCCTGGGTGATCGCGCCGATCTTTTTGGTGCTCTCGATTTTCGTTGGGATGTTCTTCCGCAACGAGGGGATGATCTTCATCGGCCAGGTGAAAAAGGCGCACGTGTGGTGCAAGATCGGCCATCATCTATCGCAGCTATATCCGGCCGAAACGACGATGGGCATGATCCCCATCGGCGCGATCGGTTACTGTTCGCAAATGCCGATCGTCGACTTTGTCGGGCTGACCGACGCGACGATCGCTCACACGCCGACCGACCTGGCGCGCAGCATGGCCGGGCACGGCCGGTTCAATAGTGAATACGTGCTCGAACAAAAAAAACCGCAAATCATTTTGTCCATGATCGACGTCGTGCCCTGGCCGATCCCCGAGTGGCTGCTCCGTTACGGCGCGCAACACCTGGCTCTGCGCGATCTGATCGAGCGCCGCAAGTTCATCGACGATTACGCGTTCCATCGCATCCCGATGGGTGAAACTTACTTTCATTATTACAGCCGACGCGATTTTGAAGATCCGGAAACCAACCCCGGCACGTTCCCCGTTGACGGTGTGCACAGTCCGATTCCCGAGCGCGAACCGTTGGCCGGTTCCTCGCTGCGTGAAAAAATCCTCGGCAAACGGGAATTGCCCGACGCTGATTTCGAGATCAGCGACGGGTGGGAGGTCTGGTAGTCATGAAGAACGTCGGTATTTTCATCAAGCGCGCGAAAAAAGAGGCCGGCGACGCCGCGCGGATGGTCATCGCCAACCTCGAACGGCACGGGCTCGTCCCGATGATCGCCGAGGAAGAAGCGCACATGTACGATCTGCCGTACGCCACGCCCACGGCGGAATTGTTCGCGCGTTGCGATTTGCTGATCGTGCTCGGCGGCGACGGCACGTTCCTGGCGGCGGCGCGGTTGCTGGGCGGGCGGCAGGTGCCGGTGCTGGGCGTCAACCTGGGCGGCATGGGCTTCATGACCGAAATTCGCCTCGCTGAATTGCCCGACGTGCTGGAAATGGTGATCTCCGGCGAGCCGCGCATCATCGGCCGCATGCGCCTGGACGTTACGGTGCACACCGGTCATGAAACGAAGAACTACACGGTGCTCAACGACGTGGTGATCACCAAGAGCGCCCTTGCGCGTATCTTCGATCTGAAGATCAGCGTCGGCGGCAATTTCATGTACGTGGCCAAGGCCGACGGCCTGATCATCTCGACGCCCACCGGCTCGACGGCCTACAACCTCGCCGCCGGCGGACCGATCGTCCATCCGCAAACCAACGGCCTGATCATCACGCCGATCTGTCCGCACATGCTGACCAACCGCCCGATCGTCGTCCCCGGCGATCGCGGGGTGGACATCGAACTGGTCGAGGACACCGAAGTCTACGTCACCTGCGACGGGCAGGAAGGTCAGGAAATCCACCAGGGCGACGGCATCGAGGTCATCACCTGCGACAAACCGCTGCTGCTGATCAAAAACCCGAAGCGGACTTATTTCGACGTGCTGCGCGAGAAGCTTCACTACGGAGAACGTTGATTCATGCTGCGCGAATTGACCGTCCGTCGCCTAGCCGTGATCGAGGATCTGCACATCGATTTCGGCCCCGGTCTGAACGTGCTGACCGGCGAAACCGGCGCGGGCAAGTCGATTCTGGTCACGGCGATCGGCCTGGCGCTGGGCTGGCGCGCCACCGCCGAGATGATCCGCACCGGCTGCAAATCGGCCGAGGTCGACGCGCTGTTTTCCGTCAACGGCGACAAACAACCCGAACAACTGGCGGTCAGCCGCGTCATTCAGGACGCCGGGCGCAACCGGGTGACGATCAACGAACGCAACGTCAACGTCGCCGACCTGCGCGAACTGGGCGAACGACTGCTCAACCTCTACGGCCAGCACGAGGCGCAAGGGCTGATGCGTCCCGAAATGCACCGCGACCTGCTGGACGCCTACGCCGGTTTGCGCGGTGCGCGCGAGGATCTCGCCGGCCGCTTCGACGCTGTGTGCGAGTTGCGTCGCCGGCGCGCGGAACTGGAGCGCAAGGAAAAGGATCGCGAGGCCCGCAGCGGGTATTTGCGTTTCCTCATTACCGAGATCACCGCCGCCGCCGTGCGCGAAGGCGAGGACGAGGAACTGGCCGCGCAACGCAAGGTGCTGCTCAACGCCGAAGCGCTGATGCGCCTGGCGCAGGAGGTCTGCGAGGCGCTGTACGATCGCGACGAGGGCGCGGTGGCCGAAGTCGCCGGCGAGTTGCAGCGGCGCGTCGAGGACAAGGTCGATCTGGACGAGCGCCTCGCGCCCATCGCCAGCGGGTTGACCGACCTGGCGAACATCGC
Organism: bacterium; assembly: GCA_036725605.1. Classification (GTDB taxonomy): domain Bacteria; phylum Lernaellota; class Lernaellaia; order Lernaellales; family Lernaellaceae; genus CALBTQ01. The sequence goes on along the minus strand of DAIMDW010000002.1, from coordinate 217,128 downwards.
CGGGGACGTCGCCGCGCAGTGCCGCGACTACGGCGAATCGCTCGACCACGATCCGGCGTTGCTGGCAAAAATCGAGGAGCGTTACGACGCGCTGTACGAGTTGAAGAAGAAATACGGCGGCTCGCTGCCGGCCGTGCAACAAACGTTGATCGACGCGCAAAGAGAATTAGCCGGGCTCGAACGGCTGGACAACGAACTGTCCGGTCTCGCACTGTCGCTGCAAAAGGCCGAAGACGAACTGACCGTGGCGGCCGACAAACTCAGCCGCGCCCGCGCCAAGGCCGCGAAAAAAATGGAGCGCGAGGTCGAAAGCGAACTGGGCGATCTGGACATGCCCGGCACGCGGTTCGTCGCGCCGGTCGAACCACTGGCGGTCGGCGGCATCGAACTGGGCGGTCGACGCATCGACGAAACCGGCGCCGATCAGATCGAATTTCTCATCAGTCCCAACGTCGGCGAACTGCCGCGCGCGCTGGCCCGCATCGCCAGCGGCGGCGAACTCTCGCGCATCATGCTGGCGATCAAACGCGTGCTGTCGCGGCACTTCCCGGTGCCGACGCTGATTTTCGACGAGGTCGACGCGGGCGTCGGCGGCGCGCAGGCCGAACGGCTGGGGCGCAAGCTGCAGGAGGTGGCGCGCGAGCATCAGGTGCTGTGCATCACCCATCTGCCGCAAATCGCCGCGCTGGCCGATCGCCATTACCTGGTCAGCAAGCGCGTGGAGAAGGGCCGCACGCTTACCGAGGTCACGTTGCTGGCCGAGGCCGAGCGCATCGAGGAACTGGCGCGGATGCTGGGCGGGGAGAAAATTACGACCGCGACGCGGGCGGCGGCCAAAGAGCTACTTCACGGCGCGGCGCGCTAGTTTGGCCAGCAGGCGCAGATCGTCGATGAACGCCTGATCGCCGCCGGGCACTTCCAGAATTTTCGGAATATTGAACAACCGCTCGTCGGCAAGCAGTTCGGCGAACGCCGTTTCGCCCAATTCGCCTTGCCCGATGCGCGCATGCCGATCGCGCCGGCCGGCGTGGGCCACGAGACTGTCGTTGAGGTGCACGCACCCCAGGCGTTCAAGGCCGACGAGCCGGTCCAACTCATCCAACGTGCGCGTCACGCCGCCCGGTTCGTGCAACGGGTAGCCGGCGGCCAGCGCGTGCGCCGTGTCCAGGCAGACGCCGAACCGTTCATGATACGGATGATGCTCGATCAGCCAGGCCAGGTGCGCGAAGTCGTGTCCGAGGTTGGCCCCGGTGCCGGCGGTGTTTTCCAGCAGCAGGCGCACCGGCGCGTCCGGCGTGCGGGCGATGATTTTCTTCAACGCGGCCAGGATGCGCGCCAGGCCGTCGCGCGGCGACGCTTCGCCGGCCGAGCCGGGGTGCAGCACCAGGCCGTCGATGCCCAACACCGCGCAGCGCTGGATTTCGTCGACGACCGTGGCGATGCTCTTGGCCCACAGCGCCTCATCGCGACTGCCCAGGTTGACCAGGTAGATGCCGTGCGCCACCACGGCGCGGATGCCGTGTCGCTCAACTTCATGGCGAAAGCGCGCGCCGGTCGGTTCGTCCAACGGCGGCGCGGCCCACATGCGCGGCGAGCGGGTGAAAATCTGCATGGCCGTCGCGCCCAGGTCGCGCGCGCGTTGCGGCGCCCGGTCGACGCCTCCGCCGATGCCCACGTGGCAACCCAGGGGCCCGGCCGGTCCCTGATACCGCGCGGGGCGACGCGGATTAATTTTTGTCTTTGGCGGCCGGGGCATGATTGATGAACTTGGCCAACAGAATGTCGTTGAGGCGTTTGCCGTTGGGCAGGGCGATGTGATGCTTGAGCGTCCCTTCCTTTTCGAAGCCGAAGGCGAAGCACAGATTGACGCCGGCGAAGTTGCGCTCGCGCACGCGCAGCTCGATCTTCTCCACGCCCTCGGTTTCGTTGGCCCACTCCAGGGCCTGGCTCAGCAGTTCCTTGCCGATGCCCTGCCGGCGGTACTGCGGATCGATGACCAGGCTCATGTAGCGGATGTGCTGCAGCGCGCGCAGCTCGTGGCATTCCAGCGAACACATACCGACGATTTTCTCCTGATCGGTGGCCACTAAAAACAGGCGATTGCGGCGGTTGGTCGTGTTGCGGATGCGCGTACGGATGTGCTCGGCGGAAATTTCGTCGGGCTGTTCGACCAGCGCGCCGGCCTCATCGGCGGCGGCGGCAATGAGCAAATGCACCTGGTCGGCGTCAACCGGACGGGCCGGACGGTATTGAATGAATGACTCACTCATGGGCGCCAGGATAGAAAAAGAATCGTAATTTTGCAAGTTTCCTCAAAAGCGGTCAGTCGACGCGTCGAAATACGGCCATGGAATAATCGTCGACGATGGGAATGCGGCGTTGTTCGCGATAGCGATCGCGCAGGAACGACACGAACTGCGCGCACAATTGCGGGACGTTGTCGCGCGCGGCCTGGCTGTTGATCGTCGCACAGGTCGCCTCTTCGGCGGCGGGGGAGAGGAAGACGAGAATCGTGCGCAGGCGCTCCCAGGATGCGGGCGTGTATTCATCCAGGGTAACGTTGAATAAAAACGGCACGTAGCGCTCATCGTGCAGCGCGACAAGCTGCATGGCCTGCCAGTCGAAACGATCGTCGACGGCCGGCGGAAGAATGGCGAGGTCGCGCATGTCTGCCGGTGAAAAGTGCGCGCGCAGTTGATGGGCGACCACGGCGATCGGCGGTTTGAAATTATCATAGCCGCGCAGCACCGAATGTCCCGGCGGATACAGCCGGCGGGTCGGCGTCCCCTGCGGCATTTCCCAGACGGCGAAATAGACGGTGAAGCCGCCGTACAGCACGAATAGCGTGACCACCAGGGCTCGTCGCCACGGCGCGGCGGCGTCTTTGATCGCGGCCAGCGTCGGCAGCGCCAGCAGCAAATAGGGCGAGAGCAGGTACCATTCGTGCTTGGTGCCGATCAGGGAGAAGAACCCCAGGCCCGCGACCGCGCCCAGGGCGAGGGCGACCAGCCGCCCGTCGGCGAAAACGCGCTTGCTCGCTTCATCGCGGAAACGCCGGGCGATCAGAGCGGCGATCAGCAACGGCGCATATAGGTAATCAATAAACAGCGTGCGCGCGTAAAACAGCGGCGAATTGTCCGCGCCCGCCGAGGCCGCGAGATCGGAAGAGAGAAAATCGCGCCACTGGCCCGTTTGCGGCAGGTACCACCAGGCGATCATCAATAGGCCGGGCAGCAAAAACAGCAACGTGCCGCGCCATTGCCCCTTCGCCCGCTCGTCGCGGCGCAGGTTCCACCACACAAAGCCGAGCGCGGCGGGCAACAGCGGAACGAGCATCACCGTTTTGCTCAGCAACAGGAGCGCGCCGACGCAACCCAACAGCGGCGCCCACGGCAATCCGCGCCGGACCGGCGCGGCGAACAACAGTGCGAAAAACGCGGCGGCGGCGGCAAGCAGAATCGTCTCCAGGTTGTAGGAGAGCGCCGCTTCGATCCACACCGGATTGGCCGTGAACAACGCGACCGCAAGCAGAGCCAGAAGCTTGTCGTCGAGAATCGTGCGCGCCAGCGCGTATATCGCCGCGAGGCAGCCGGCGGCCAGCAAAAACAAGACCGCATACAGCGAGGCGGCATCGTAGCGGATGCTCAGCGCCGCGGCGGTCAGCCAATAAAACAACGGCGGCCATTTGAAATAATCGCCGCCCCGCGCCAACCCCGGCAGCGCGGCCGGATCGGTTTGCAGCAAGCGGTAGGTCTCGAAGGTCTTTTGCAGATGACTCCAATCGTCCCACCCTTGCGGGGGCAACTGGGTGTTCGGCGAAAAGGGATACCCGTAGGCGACGAACTTCAAGCCCAGCGCCAGCAGCATCAGCAGTGGAATAAGCCACAATAGCGCGGTGGTCGATTTTTTCAGGGAAAATGGGAACGACGTTTTCAACGATAACGCGGCGGTGAGGCAAAGGCGCGAGCCACGGCCAAAAAGACCACGGCGCCCACGGTGGCGACCACCAGGCTCCAAATGTTGCAGCCGGTTACGCCGCTACCGCCCAGCAGGTTGAAAATGATGCCGCCGACGAACGCGCCCACGACGCCCAGGATCACGTTCATCAAACAGCCGTGCTCGGTGCCGGTAATTTTCGAAGCCAGCGCGCCGGCGAGCCCGCCGAGGATGATCCAACCCAGCCATCCCAAATTCGCCATAGGTCACCTCCGTGATGTTTTACAATAAAAAAATCGAATGGGATCGGTCAAGTGGCGGACGAAACGCAGCTTTCCAGAATGTCGTAAACCTTGCGTAAAAACTGGACGGGCGTGAACGGTTTGCTCAGAAAATACTGTGCGCCCAATTCCTCGAGGCCTTCTTTGTTGATTTCTCCGGGGTATCCGCTGCACACCAGCGTGGGGATGTTCAGACCGTCGCGGCGCATGTTGTACAGCACTTCCTGTCCCGACATTTCGGGCATGATCAGATCGAGGACGATCAGGTTCAGCTCGCCGGCCTTGTCGCGAATCATCTGCATCGCGTCCAGGCCGTTGGCGGCTTCGTAGATGGTGAAATCGCTCGTCGCGAGGATACGATGCAGCAGCTTGCGCACGTTTTCCTCGTCCTCCACGATCAGCACGGTGCAGTGGCCGATGGCGGCGGGCTTGGGCAGGGTCATCACGTCGGTTTTTCTCTCCTCCGCTTTTTCCGCGCGGGGGAAATAGATGATGATGTCCGTGCCGATGCCCGGTTCGCTTTCGATCGACACCCAGCCGCCGTGATTGGCGACGATCCAGTAGACCATCGACAGCCCCAGGCCGGTGCCGCTTTCCTTCGGCTTGGTGGTGAAGAACGGCTCGAAAACCCGCTCCATCGTTTGTTTGTTCATGCCGACGCCGTTGTCGGACACGGTGATGCACACGTACTGGCCCGGTTTGGCGTTGCGCATGCCGCGCGCCGCCGTCTCGGACAAGGTGACGTTTTCGGCGTTCATCGACAACCAGGGATTGCCCGGCGCGTTCTGGAAGGTTGCGCCGTAGCGTTCGTACAATCCGTCGCGGGCGTTGACGCACAGGTTCATCAGAATTTGATTGATCTGGCTGCGGTCGCCGTTGATCGGCCAGAGGTCGGCTGGAATGTCCTTTTGCAAACTGATGCGCTTGTCGAAGGTGGATTGCAGCAGCGCGAACAGCTCATCGACCAGGCTTTCCAGGTGAATCGACGATTTGCTGGCCGGTTCGCGCCGGGTGATCTGCAAGAGCTGGCGAATCAACCGCGTGGCGTCGTTGGCCGCGTCGTGGGCGAGGGTCAGATACTCGCGGATATCATCGCCTTCGTCGAGCTTGAGCAGACCCAGGCTGAGGTTGCCGATGATGCTGGTCAGTACGTTGTTGAAATCATGGGCGATGCCTCCGGCCAACGAACCGATCGCCTCCATTTTTTGCGCCTGCAGCAACTGCTGGGTCAGCGTGTGTTCCTGCGTCATGTCGCGCGCGATGGCGATCAGGCCGGTAATGCGCCCGTCGGCGTTGCGCAGCGGCGCTTTGACCGTATGGAAAACCCGCTCTTCGCCGGCGATCTTCATCCGGTATTCGTTGGTCATCGTCTTGCCGTATTTCAGCAACTGACGATCTTCTTCCTCGTTGGCCTCGTACAACTCCTTGGGCAGAACTTCCTCGCCCTTGCGGCCGATGATCTGCTGCGGCGACATGCCCAGGATGTTCGCAAAGTAGCTGTTGACCAGCGTGAAGCGCAGGTTGCGGTCCTTCATCCAGATCGCATCGACCGCCGATTCGACGAGTGTGTTGAGCAGGTTTTGGCTGTGCAGCAGTTTCTTTTCCGTTTCCAGTTGCTCGCGCAGGTCGCGCGCGATGCTTTGGACGATCAATTCGCCTTCTTCGCTCAACGATCCGGAAACGGTGATTTCAAAGGGGATCGACTCGCCGTCTTTGGCGATGAAGTTCTTGCGATAGTTCTCGATTTTGCTCCCAAGTTGCAACTGGCGGATTTTTTCGAAGCTGTCCTCGATCGACTCGTCGGGTACGAGCATGCGCAGGCTTTTGCCGATCAGTTCCTCGCGTCGATAGCCCAGAATTTCGGTGACCGTCTTGTTGACGTCCAGAAAGTGCCCGTCGCCGGAAATGTGAAAAACGCAATCGGTTTGGGCGTCGAACAGGCGGCGAAACCGTTCTTCCGTGCTCGACGACAAGATTTTTTTATGATCCCCCATGAAGCCAATCCCTCGACCCGAAAATATAAAGAATTCTACAGGAAATGGTAAACAGTTGTGCCAGACCTGTAAAGAACGACACGCCGATTTCCCATCTTAAAAGTCATCGGCATTTTTAAAAATTTTGATAGAGAAAATCGACGGGTCCGTTGGCGGTAAAGATGCATGCCGCGGCAATCAACGAGGCGATCAGCAGGCTCCACCACAAATCGGTCAACCAGCGTTTCATAACGGCACCTCCCCATTAAACATGCGGATAATCACGGCGACGGCCTCCCAGAAGCCGCAATTGAAGAAGATCCAGCCGAAGGCGACGAAATGGAAGGTCAACAGGCCGGCGCCCAACCGTCGCCAGAAGCCGGGTTTGACCGTCCGGTCGCCGTGGCGCAGCAGGTTGGTGTAGGCGCGGTAGATCAGCAACCCGAGGGCGTGATACAGACCCCAGGCCAGGAAATTCAGTTGCAGTCCGTGCCACAGGCCGATGACGACCATGACGATCACCGTGTTCAGCGCGGTGCGCACCCGGCCCACGCGGCTGCCGCCGAGCGGAATGAACAGGTAATCGCGCAGCCAGCCGGTCAGGCTCATGTGCCAGCGCTTCCAGAACACGGAGATGTTCGTCGCCAGGTAGGGCCAGTTGAAGTTTTCCTCGATGCGCAGGCCCAGCATGTTCGCCGCACCCACGGCGATGTCGGTGTAGGCGGAAAAATCCAGATAAATTTTGAAGGCGTAGGCGTACATGCCGATCCACAGTTCCAGCGGCGCGGCCGTCGGATCGCGCATTAACGCGGCGGTCGGCGCCAGCATCGCCGCGAACACGACGCGCTTGACCAGGCCGATCATCACCCGCAACGCGCCGTACAGGCGGTCGGGCGCGGCGGCCTCGCCGTTCATCTGCGCGGCGAAGGGCGTGAAGCGGCGGATCGGTCCCGCGGTGAACGAGGGAAAGAACGACAGCCAGTTCCAGAAATCCCAGAAGCCGACGCGCTCGACGCGTCCCCGGTAACGATCCACCGCCAGGCCGATCACGCAGAAGGCGAGGTAGCTGATGCCGATCAGCGCCGGAAAATGAAGATCCGCGGGCACAACATCGTCGAGTTTGGGCCACAGCAACAACACCAGCATCAGCGCGGTGACCGTCAGCATCCGCCAGCGCGGCAGCCGTTCGGGACCGCCGCGCAGCAGCAGCCAGGCGCCGACGATCAAGACCGCGGCCAACGGCGCCAGTTCGCGCAGCAGATAGACGAGCAGCAACAGGTTGATCGCGGCCATGGCGATCGACCGCGAGCGTCCCACCGGCAACAGGCGCAAGGTCAGCGCGGAAACGATCAAGGCGGTAATGGCGAAGGTGGTGACGATCATCGCCCGTTCCTCGCCGGTAGACGGCGCATCATCACGCGCTCGACCAGCACCTCGGCCAACTCGCGACGGCCGGTTTCGGTCAGGTGGTCCATGTCGATGAACCAGTCCGAACGGCCGATGTCGCACAGGTTGACGAACACCGCGCCGGTTTGCCGCTCGATGCGCAGGCCCAGGTGGTTCAGGTGCTGCATGACCTTCCATTTTTTGGCGATGCCGAAGCGCTCGACCTTATCCCAATCGAACGGCGTGACGTACACCACCGTCGGCCAGCCGCGACTGTTGAGGTACAGCAACATTTCACCCAGTTGGTGGATCGCCGGGTTGCCGTTGACCAGCGGCGGCACCGACATCGCGTGGCGCATCTTGTTGATGTACGCGGGCGTCCAGCGATCCTCGCGCGCCGATTCTTCGCCCATGACGGCCGCTGCGGCCTCGCTGCACTTGCGCCGCAGCCAGTTGCCCGGACGATCGCCGAAGATGCGGTCGGCGACCCACGAGCCGTTGCGCAGCGTGAACCAATGCTCGTGCAGGTAACGCCGCCAGACCTGGCGCTTGGTTTCGGCGTCGGCCAGTTCCGGCGGAATCAACTCGGGGAAGATCTCGCGCGGTTTCATCCCCAGCGGGCCGAGGAACTTGTAGTTGAGCGTGACGACCACGTAATCGACGTTGTCCGGCAGCAGCCGCGCCAGGTTGTGCAGGTCGGCCGAGTGCGCGCCGGACAGGCCGAAGTTCGCCACCTCCCATTTATCGTTGCCGCTCAGCTCGCGCAGACGCACTTCGATCAGATGCGGCAGCGTTTGGGTGTCGGGCAGATGCGGCAGGCGCTGCAGCGTGCTGTCGCCGATCATCACCGCCACCGGACCGTCATGTTCCCTGAGCGTCGCGGCGTATTCCGGCGCCAGCGCCGAACTGCGCCAAGGCAGGACGAAATCGTCGTTTTGCAGGTCCCATGCGGCTAGCTGCCGCAAGCCCAGATCGATCAACATCAGCCACAGCGCGGCCAGCACGAACGCGCGCCACGACGGGCGGCGCTCATAAAGCCACGTCCCGCATCGCTTCACATGCTGGAAGAAAACGGTGTCCACTTGGCTCATGAAGCGGCCGGCTCCGCTTTGGTTTTGACCGGGCCGCTATAGCGTTTGCGCAGCCAGAAGCGGATTTTCGGATAGGAGTAGGCGAACGCCAGACACGGCGCGAAGCTGATGAGCATCATGAAGGAGATGCGGCCTGTTCCCAAGGCGGCCAGCGACAGGAGCGTTCCCAGGCCCAACACCAGTCCGGCGGTGATGTTGAACGAATCGGTGGCGCGCCAGAGTTCGCCGAGGCGCACGGCGAAGCGGATCGTCATCAGCGTCAGCGGCAGGGCGATCACGTAGATCATGTGGTGCTTCCACGGCGCTTCGCCCAACACGCTGTCGGCGGCCAGCGGCATGTACAACATCTGCACCACGGTAAGCACCAGCCAGTGCCAGATGAGAAACACGAACGATTCCTTGCCGCAGTATTCGATCAGTCCCAACACGCGTTTGACGATTCGATTATTCGCCGCGTCCGCGCCCGCGTACCACACGTCCAGCGCGATGATGAACAAACCGGCCATGCCCAGATGGCCGAAGAAGTACAGCGGGAAATTGCGGAAGAACAGATCCATGATATTGTTGAGCCACACCGGCTGCGACGGCCAGATGCGGCGGCTGATCAGCCCGAAGATAAACATGGCTCCGTAGAAGATCGCCCAGCGATCGCGCTTGCCCGGATTGCGGCGGATCGAGCGATAGGTCGTCGCGCCGATGAGCACGAAGCAGGCCCAGGGCAGTACGGAAAAATGCGCGAAGGTGTAACGCATCAGCGGCGGCAGCGAGTGAATGAACTTCACCGATTCCGCGAAAATCTGGCGATCCTCCGACACCGCGCGAATGATCGCCAGGTCGATGCTGATCGTGTTCCAGAAACGGAACCAGATCATGTAACCCACGAAAAAGATGGTCAGCATCGCCCAGGTCGGCAACTTCTTGCGCACCAGCAGCAGCGTCAGGCCGGTCGACACGGCGATGCATTGAAAGATCTGCCACATGCCGAAGCCCATGCGGTTGATCGTGTAGGTGTAGCTGAGCACGAACAGCACGGCCACCGAGGTCAGATAAAACCTGGTGACTTTGAAGCCGGGCTTCTGGCTGTAGGCGTCGTAGAACGTGACCACGTTCATGCCCGAGGCGAAAAAGAACATCGGCGCGGCCACGGTGACGATGCTCACCAGCAGCCAGCCGGGAATGCCCATGTGCAACAGGTTCGGGCTTAGCGCATGCCCGATGAGCATCATGCAGCAAGCCAATCCCTTGGCGAAATCGATGTATGCGATTCTCTGTTTCGTGCGCAGTTGTTCGGCCAAAGCGCCCCCCGGGAAAAAGCGTCCGGGCAGTTTATGCCGTCCCCGCGCGGCGGACAACCCGGAAGTTTGCTCTCATTTTGATGAAAAAATTCAGGCGGCGGACGGCGCCGGCCGCGGCTTTTTCGGGCGAACGGTACAGCGTTTTTTCAAGCGCGCGCGCAACACCGGGTACAGAAAGGCATAGGAAAAACAAGCGCCGTAGGCCACCAGCGTTCCGGCGCGGAAGTGGCCGCGCGCCAAAAGCATCAGCGAGGCGAAGATGCTCACGCCCATCAGCGTCCAGGCTTGTTTGGTGAAACTTTTTCCCTTCGACCACAGCGTGCCCAGTTGCGTCGCCGGCCACATCAGCGGCAACACGATGATGCAGGCGACTACCCAGCGCAGGTGAATGTTCATCTCGGTCGGCACCCATCCGGCGGCGGCCATTTTCTCCCAGACGGTCATCAGCAGCAACAGCATGAACCAATGGAAGATGAAAAAGATGAACGAGGCCACGCCGAGAAATTCGGTGTAGCCGTAGACGAACTTCTTCAGTTTGCTCTTCGCGCCCGGCACGCCCTTGTACCAGCGGTGGCAACTCAGCCAGATCAGGCCGCACAGCCCGATGGCCGTCAGCACGTGATAGGGCACGTGGCGGTAGATCGCATCGATGTTCTGGTCGACGTACCACAGACCGTGTTCGAAGCCGTGCGGGATCCAAATTACGGCAAAGCCGGCGACGAAGCAGATGCCGAAGCCGATCCACCAGCGCAGTTCCTGTTCCGGATGCCGGCGCAAACTGCGAAACGCGGCCGCGCCGATCAGCACGTAGCTGGTCCAGGGCAGCAGACTGAAGTTGGTAAACAGCGCCCGCGACACCGGCCCGATCGAGGTCATCACCTGCAGCGAATGCAGCGCCTCGAGATTCGATCCCGGCGGACCGGGGGGCAGCACGGCGCGATACCACATCAGCACCGGCTCGATGTTCAAGCGGAACGGCAGGTAGATCAGGTACATCGCCAGCGCAATCAACAACAACACCGGCGTCGACAGACGCGTGCGCAAAAACACGTACGTCAGCGCCGTCGCCGCCGCGATGCCCTGGAAAATCTGCCAGGTCAGCAGCGCCATGCGCGCGTAGCTGTAGGTGTATCCCAGGAAAAACAGCAGCGCCGCCGCCGTCAGGTAATAGCGGTCCATGCGGAAATTTTTGTTTTTCTCGTACCGCTCCATCAGCAGCACGATGTTCATGCCCGAGGCAAAGAAAAACACCTGCGCCCACGGCGGATGAAACATCAGCCACAATCTGGAAGGCAAGCTCAAATCGCCGATGTGAATGCGCATGGCGTGGGAGATAAGCATGATGATGCAGGCGATGCCCTTGAGCAGATCGATATAGCCGATGCGTTCGGGAGTCGTCTGGGCCTGCACGATGTCTCCTGGATATTTCCGCAAAATATAGCGTATTCCGGCGGGAAATTAAAGGGAAATCACGCGGTTTGCGGAGCTTTTGTGTATCGGCGGCGCAAGCGTTGGCGCAACGTCGGGTAGACGAAGGCGAAGCCGAAGCTCGTGCCGTAGCTGAGGTACAACGCCCAGAAGATCGATGCGGGCATCGTCAAAACGGTCAGCAGGAAGCTGGCGATCATCGCGGCGGCGACCTTGCGGCCGTAGTACTTCACGCGGCTCCAACGGTTGCGCAGGTTGGCGAACCAGGGCACCGCGAGGGTCGTGGCGACGATCGTCAGCGCCGCGCGGGCATAGGGGTCGAGCCACCAGGTCGTTTCGCCGCCCGTCGTTTGGTTGAGAATCAGCACCGCGCCCAGGATCGACGAGATGATCCACCAGTGTACGATGAGGAACATAAAACTTTCCTTGCCCAACAACTCCAACCGCGCGGCGAGCCAGTGCCCGATGCGCCCGCGCATGTTCTCCGCGCCGCGATAGACGCGACGGCTGATCAGGTAGGCGAGGCCCGCGCCGCCGAGGGTCATCGTCACGTAGCTGGGGATGCCGCGCAGCATCAGATCGACGAAGGTGGCCAGAAACAGGTGCGGGAAAATCCGCCGCCCGACGAAGGGGCTGACCGCGACCAGGGCGATAAAGAAAATCCACCAATATTTTTCACGCGTGGGGTGGGCCCGCAAACTGCGATAGCACAGCGCGCCGGTGTGGAAAAACAGCACCCAGGGCAACAGGCTGAAATGCACGAACAGCAAGCGGCCCAACGGCCCGACGTTCTTGCCCAGTTCGCGCACCGTCTCGATGATGCCGGGGACCAGCAGGTCGCTGCCCAGGGGGATCGTCGCGCGCAACTCGCGGAAATGCGCGAAGCCGGGGTGCACCTCGACCCGCACGCGGAACCACAAATACGCCGCGTACAGCGCGGCCATCAGCACGAAGTGCGCCCAGGTCGGCAGTTTGGTGCGCATCAGCAGGTAGGTGAACGCCGTGCCCATCGCCACGCCCTGGAAGATTTCCATCATCCCGACGCTGCCGCGATTGAGGTTGTAGGTGAAGCCGAGGAAAAACAGCAGCGCGGCCGCCGCCAGGTAAAAGCGCGTCGCGCCAAAGCCCGGCTTGTCGCGATTGCGCTCCAGGAAGGTCATCACGTTCATGCCGGAAACGAAAAAGAAGATCGGCCCGGAGAAATCCATGATGTGCAGCACGACCTTGTCGATTGCGCCGGGCGGATCCATCTGCGCGCGAATGGCGTGGCCGATGAGCATCAGCAGACAGGCCAGCCCCTTGAGCATGTCGATTTCGTGGTAGCGCACGGCTTTGGCGACGTCGTTCATCGTTCCCCGCAACGGTCAGCGCGCAAAGATGTTTTCGCGGACGAGATAAGCGATTAGCCCTTCGTGCCAGGGCGGCGGCGTATGACCGGTCGCGGCGGCCATGGACGAGGTGTCCAGGCGGCTGTTGGTCGGACGCGGCGCGGGCAGGGCGAGTTGCGCGGCGGTCAGCGGCGCGATCTCCCAATCGACGTGACCGCTCAGATCGCAGATGGCCCGCGCGAAATCGCACCAGGTGCACCAACCGGCGTTCGTCGCGTGATGCGTGCCGCGCAGATCGTGCTCGATCGCGGCGATCAGCGCCTGCGCCAGATGCCCCGTGTAGGTCGGTGCGCCGTATTGATCGTCGACCACGCGCAGCGGCTTGCCCGCCTCCACCTGCCGCATAATCGCCTTGACGAAGTTGTGCCCGTGCGGACCGTACAGCCAGGCGGTGCGGACGATGGCCGCGTCGTCACCCAGTTCCGCGCGCACGGCCTGCTCGCCGGCGAACTTGCTGCGGCCGTACGCGCCCAGCGGACGCGGCGGATCGTCGGGCAGATAGGGCGCGTCCTTCGTGCCGTCGAACACGTAGTCGGTCGACAGGTGCAGCAAGCGCGCCCCATGCGCACGACAGGCGCGGGCGAGGTTGCCCGGCGCGTCGCCGTTGATCCGTTGCGCGAGCTCCGGTTCGCTTTCGGCCTTGTCCACCGCCGTGTAGGCGGCGCAGTTGATCACCCAGACGGGGGCGATTTCCTGCAGGCAGGCGTCGACGGCGGCGGCGTCGGTGAGATCGCATTGCGCGATGTCGATGCCGATCGCCTCGTGCGCGCCGGTCAATGCCGCAACCAGGTCGCGTCCGAGCATCCCCTCGGCTCCGGTGACCAAAACCTTCATCGACTCCGCCTAAGCAAACGCCCCCGCCGCAATGGACGGAGGCGTCGGTTGGTTGTTGTCGGCTATACCGGCACGATCTCGTTGAGAATTTCCGCGACTTCCTCGGTGTAGGTGCCGTCGTTGTTGTACACGACCATCGGCTTGATGACCTTCATTTCGGTGCCCGCGTCGCGAATGGCCTCGACCATCACCAGCTTGGCGCCGCTGAGCTGGTTGGCGTGCACGAAGCGCAACCGGCGCGGTTCGAGGTTCTTGGTCCGGCACTCGCAAATCAGGTCGGTCAGACGCATGACCGGGTAGATGAAATAGACCTTGCCCTTGGGCTTGGTCAGATACCGGGCCGCTTCCACGACGTCGGTCAGCGTCACGTTCACTTCGTGCCGCGCCAGCGCTTTGGTCTCGCTGGGATTCACGTTTCCCTTGCCCTTGGCGATGTAGGGCGGGTTGGAGATGACCACGTCGAACGAGTCGGCCTTAAAGTCCTTGCGCACCGTGCAGATGTTGCCCTGCTGAATGGAAATTTCGTCTTCCATCCGGTTGGCGGCGACGCTGCGTTCGGCCATGTCGGCCATCTCTTCCTGAATTTCCAGGCCGACGATCTCCGCTTTGTTTTCGGGTTTCATGTGCGCCAGCAGCAACGGGATAATGCCGCTGCCGGTGCCCAGATCCATAATTTTCTCGCCTTCGTGATAATCGACGAACGAGGTCAGCAGAATCGGATCGACCGAGAAGCGGTATCCTTCCTTCTTCTGCAAAATGACCAGCTTGCCGTGCAGTAGGTCCTGTAGTTCCTCGTCGTCCAGGACATCGACCTCGATATCCTTTCCGTTCACGTTGTGGATGTCAGCCATTCGTTCCTCCGTCGTTTCGGCTGAGTGAATCAAACGAATACACCAGCAGCCCTGCCGGCACTTCAGGCAGGAAACGAGCCACTTTGTGCGGAAGTTTCAACTTGGCGTCCAGCACGGCCTGCAGTTGGTCGGGGCGCAAGGGATTGCACAGAAAGACCACCTGGGCTTGACCGCTCGCCAGCAGTTCGGGCAACTGATGGGGGTCGTCGAAAAAAAGCACTTCGCCGTTTTCTCTTCTTTCCGGGTCGAGGTTCAGCGACCCTTGTAACACAAGCTGATGCAGCAGGGCGGCGTCCAATTGACGAATGGGCTCCGCCAGGCCGTCAGGCAGCGCTATTTTGGCCGCATCGCTCTTGACCGTCAACAGCATTAATGTGGACAGTCCGGCAATGCCCATAATGAACGCCGGTTCGTTGTATTGCCCCTCGCGCGCCAGCTCTTCCAGGGCGTAGCCGAGCAGGTCGCCGCCGGCTTCGGCCTGCGTGATCTCGCGAATATAGAAGTTGCTCGCCAGATCCAACAACAGGGTGTCGGGCTTGAGTTCCGGCAGCCCGGTGACCGCGCGGTGGATGGGCAGCATGCCCAAACCGTCATCCTGAATCGGCACGAAGCAGGCCATGATTCTGCGCCCGGCGACGTTCTCCGGATGCGCCTGCGCGTAGGACTGCATCGTCCGGTAACGCTGGTGACCGTCGACGAGCGCGACCGGCCGGCTTTTCATCAGGTCGATGACCTTGGCGACGGCCTCCGGGTCGGTCAGACGATACAGGTTGTGCTCGATGCCGTCGGCGGTTTCGGTGTCGATGACCGGATCGTTCTCGGCCGCGCCGGTGATCAACGACATCACTTCGCGTTCGTTGTCGGGGAACAAGACGAAAATCGGCGCGAACAACGCGCGCACCGTTTCCAACAGCTCCAGGCGGTCAAAGCGCGGATTCATCCAGTCCGACTCGCTGGGCAGCACGAGCGTGCTTTGTTCGTTTTCCAGGTTGAGCAGCGCGATGAAGCCCTTGCGGACCGTCCGTCGGCCGTCGGGCGCCGGATAGCCGAGGCGGTAGTAGTAAATCGCCTCCGTGTCGTCCTGCCGCAGGATTTCCTCTTGCATCCATTTGGACAAATCGGCGGCCACGAGATCGGCCACCTGGTTCACGTTGCCGTCGTCCACCGTACCCAGCGGCGGCGTGAGGCGCACGATATTGTACGCATGGCGCTGCGCCAGTTCGGCGCGCAAGCCGGGGTCGATGCGATCGTACGGAGGCGCGATCACCTCATCGAGGTTGGCGATCTTCTCCGGATTGTATCGCCAGGCGGCGAAGGGGCTGATTACGGCCACGTTCAGTTCCTCATTTCCAGGCTAACGCCCAAAATCGTTTCGATCCGCTGCCGGGACGCGTCACCGTCACGCAGCAATAACGGCGGCCACTTGGTCAGGTCCAGCACCGTGCTGCCGCGGCTGGCGGGCAATGGCGGTCCGTCGGCGATCGTCACCGCGTCGCCGAAATATTCTCGCACCTGCGCCGCACTGGTCGCCGGGGGCCTGGTTGACGGATTGGCGCTGGTCGCCACCAGGGCCTGGCCGGTCATGGCGGCGATGCCTCGCGCGGCGGCGCTGCCCGGTTGCCGCGCGCCGACCGTCCCGGCGCCGGCGGTGATCAACTCGGAGAGCGTTTCCACGGCGGGCAGGATCAGCGTCAGCGGGCCGGGCCAGAACGCGTCGATGAGTTTTTGCGCCATGGGCGGCACTTCGCGCCACAGTGCTTTTGTCTGCTCGAGGTCGGCGACGATGACGGGCAGGGGGTTGTTCGGCGGTCGGCCCTTGAGCTCGAACAAGCGCACCAAGGCCTGCGGACGGTCGATTCGGGCCAGTAGACCGTAGAATGTCTCTGTGGGAAATGCGATGACCTCGCCGTCCGTCAATTGGCGGGCGTAAGTCCTCAGCAAACTCGGAGGTTGTTCTCGCTCGGGTTCCTGCTCATTCATAACGCTGCAAAAAATATCCGTTCTTGACGACGGGCGCAAGTCAAAAAACGTTATTTTCCTTCATTGAGTTTCCGGTCTTTCGCTTCGACTTTTTTCGCCATCTCCTGTTTGTAAACGTCGAGTTTGTCGGCGAATTTTTTCCGCGACGTGCCGAGAATCTGCACGGCGAATAACGCGGCGTTGCGCGCGCCCGCCTCGCCGATGGCAAACGTGGCCACCGGCACGCCCGCCGGCATCTGCACCGTGGCCAGCAAAGCGTCGAGCCCCTGCAGGCTGGTGGCGTTGAGCGGCACGCCCAACACCGGCAGCGAAGTGTGCGCCGCGACAACGCCCGCCAGGTGCGCGGCCGCGCCCGCGCCGGCGATGATGGCGAAGAAGCCGTTGTCGCGCGCTTCGCGGACCATCTTGGCCGTGCGATCCGGCGTGCGGTGCGCGCTGCTCACGTGCGTCTGGTAGCCCACGCCGAAGCCGTCCAACACTTCCGCCGCGGCCGACATGACCGGCCAGTCCGAATCCGAGCCCATCAGAATCAACACCTTGGCCATCTTACTTCTCCAACCATTTGAGCGCCTTTTGCCCGATGTCGGTGCGCCAGTACGCTTTCTCGAAGTCGATTTTCGCGACCGCCCGATACGCGTTGGCGATCGCCTGCGGAATATCGTCGCCCATGGCCGTCACGCCCAGCACGCGCCCGCCGCTGGTGACGACCTTGTTCTCGACATGCTTGGTGCCCGCGTGAAACACGAAGGCGTCCTTGCCGACCTGGTCCAGCCCGGTGATCTCCTTGCCCTTTTCATAGGAGCCCGGATAGCCGCCGCTGGCGATGACCACGCACATCGACGGGCGTTCGTCCCATTCGATGCTGTGCTGCGCCAGCCCGCCGTCGATCGAGGCGAGCATGAGCGGCACGATGTCGCTTTTCATGCGGTACAACAACGGCTGGGTTTCCGGATCGCCCAGGCGCACGTTGAATTCCAGCACCTTCGGCTCACCGTTTTCGATCATCAAACCGCCGTAGAGCACGCCTTTGTAGGGCGTGCCGTTTTTGGCCATCTGCCGCACGGTGGGGATCATCACGCGGTCCATGATCTTGGCGAAGATCTCGTCGGTGACCACCGGGGCCGGGCTGTAGGCGCCCATGCCGCCGGTGTTGAGCCCGGTGTCGCCGTCGCCGACGCGCTTGTGATCCTGGCTGCTGGCCAGCGGCAGGACGAATTCACCGTCGGTGAAGGCGATGAAGCTGGCTTCCTCGCCGGTGAGAAATTCCTCGACGATCAGCGAGTCGCCCGCTTCGCCGAACTGCCGGTCGGTGAGAATCTGCCCGATCGCCTCTTCGGCCTCGGCGACCGTCTGGCAAATCAGCACCCCTTTGCCCGCGGCCAGGCCGTCGGCTTTGACCACGATCGGCGCGCCGATTTCGCGCACGTAAGCCAGCGCCGGTTCCACTTCGGTGAAGGTGCGGTGCGCCCCGGTGGGCACGCCGGCCGCGTTGAGGATGTCCTTGCAAAACGCCTTGCTGCCTTCGAGCTGCGCGGCGGCTTTGGACGGGCCGAAAACCTTCAGGCCGGCCGCGGTGAATTTATCGACGATGCCCTCGACCAGCGGCGCTTCGGGGCCGATGACGGTCAAATCGACTTTTTCGTTGGTCGCGAATTTGAACAGCGCGTCGATGTCCTCCGCGCCGATGGGCAGGTTGATGGCGCTGGTTTCGGTGCCCGCGTTGCCGGGCGCGCAAAAAACGGTATCCACCAACGGAGATTGGCTGATTTTCCAGGTCAAAGCATGTTCGCGTCCGCCGCTGCCGACAACCAGCACTTTCATCACAGCCTCCTTACAGCTTGTCCGCGGAAACAGGAATGGTAACAAATGGCGAACGGTAGGCCAAGGGTCAGCGGTTGGCCGCCAATTGCGATTGAATGTAACGCGCGACCTCGTCTTTGCCGCGGTACACGCCGTAGTGTCCCTCGCACAAAACGTCGGCTTCCAGGGCCAACAGCCGCTCCATGCTCTGCCGCCACAGCTCGATGTCCGAGCCGAAATCCGGCAGGAACGGACCGTGGACGTCCTGCGCGAACAGAACGCGGCCGTCGGGCGCGTCCAGGTACAGGGCGATGCTGCCGGGCGTGTGGCCGGGAATGTGCAGCCACTTCAAATCGCCCAGTTCGCCTTCGTCGCCGAACAGATAATCGTCGAGATTGCACTTGGGCAGTTTGATGCCGTACATCTTGGAGGCCGTGCGCACCGGATCGCCCGACTCGATGATTTCGGCATCGTCCTCGTGGGCGATCAACTTGCACAAAGTCACCTCGCGCACGTTCAACGCGCCGCCGATGTGATCGATGTGGCCGTGGGTCAGCACACAGAAGTCGATTTCCTGCGGATCGACGCCGAGTTCGGCGACGTTGTCCAAAATGCGGTTGGCCACGCGGTTGGCTCCCGCGTCGATCAAAATCGCCGGCGGACCTTCCACGAAATAGACCAGACAATCTTCCGGATGGCTAAGCGTATCGCCGCCGACCAGATAGATTCCGCCGGCTACTTTACGAAACGGCATAACGATGGAACTCCGAAATGTTTCCATTATTCTACCGAGACAAAAGTCAAAATCAAGATTCTCGTGACCGGAAAATGGGTTGGCCGTTCAAAAAGTTTTTGGCCGAACTCACACGCGTTGAGCCGTGGGAACTTTGGCCTGACCGAATTTTTCGCTCCAGTTGATGCGGCCGGTGAGTTGCATCAGGACGAACAGGGTGACGATCGAGCCGCAAGTGACGATCAGCCCGGTCCAGCCTTCGTAAAAATGCGCGTAGGAAAACAACACCAGGTACAGCACCTGTGCGCCGCCGGCCTCGAGCGCGGCGAAGCGCAGACCGACCACCAGCCGCAGGTAACTGACCACCAGAAACACCGACACCGCCGAACTGAGCAGGAAGGCCGGAATCAACGCCAGGTGATCGACTGTGTAGGCGAACAGCAAGTGAAACGCGAAAAACGCCGCGCCCAAAAACAGGTAGTTCAGCGGATGCAGATCGACCTTGCGCAGCAGCGTGATCACAAACAGCCAGATGAAAAAGAACAGCAGGCTCAACGGCGCGAAAAAGCTGATCTGCGCCGCCAGCGGACCGGGATTGAGCTTGGCGGGCATGTCCATGCCGATGTCGTAACCGGAAATCAGATTGTTGAACGTCCAGGCCAGCGTCCAGCCGTCGCCCCGGCGTTCCTTCGTGTTGGGCGAAATCGTCCCCTCGGGAAAATCGATGTCGGCGAAATTGGTGTTCATCGTCAGGGTGAAGTTACGCACCTGATCGACCGAGGACCCGAACGAATAGCGCCAGAAATCCAATCCGCGACTGCGGTAGGCCAGCGTGAAGTCGACATGTTCGCCGCGCCTGACCGGCACGCTGTATTGCAGCGCTTTGCCGTCGCCGCCGGATATCTCGCGCGGTTGCAGGTCGGGACGCCCTTGCAGTTGAAAGCGGAAATCGTCGTAGGACGCCTGGGAGGTGGGGAAGCGATAAGTGACGAACAAAAAGCCGTCACGGTCTTCGTTCTGTCGGTAACCGTACTCCCCGGCGAAATCGACCTGGTAGGTGGAATACCAAAGCAATCCCTTTTGCCGATGGGCCAGGTCCAACGCGACGTTCACCGTCGATTTTTCCAGAATAACCGGCTTGCGCTCGATCACCTGACGGGTGCGCGTAACGATCTTGGTTTTTTTCGTCGCCGGATCGGTCACTTCCTCGGTTTCGATCTTGGTGGTCCACCAGCCGAACTCCAATTCCGGCGCCTGCTGTACCTGCCGATTGCCCCATAAGCCGGCGACCTCCGGCGAAAGTTTGCGCGACAGATCCATCGACCGTACGCTCATCGAACCGCCCAAAACGAGCCAGGCGGCGGTGATCAGAAGGTAGACGCCCACTACGGCCGCAATGCGCTTGCCCATGACCTGCTCCCGAATTATTTGTCTCTGTGAAAAATGACAAATGCACCGGCCAAAAGGTTCCGCCGGCGGCGAAATCGCTTCGCTGTTACAAAACACCGAAGGGATGGTCACTTAATGGAAATTGGTGTAAAAATGTCGCGTTTCAAAAAGTCCTTCCTTTGGGGGAGCGGGAAGGTGTTTGACAAGGAGAGATACACTCATGGCTCGACGACTTATTCTCGCGACCCTGTTGGTTGCCCTGTTGGCTTCCTTCGCGCATGCCGCGCCGCTTACCACCGACAATGCGCAGCGCGTTTATGAAGCGGTGTTGACGATCGACGATCTCGCCGATCTGGCCGCGCTCAAGCCCTATGGTTTGTGGATCACCTCGCGTCACGAACTCAAGGTTTCGTTGCTGGCCAGCGCCGAGGAAGTGGCTTTCCTGCAGCAAAACGGTTGGAAGGTCGAAGTGCTCGGGCGCACCGATCAGATCAAAGCGAAAGAGGATTACCGCTCCTTCGCCCAGGCCGTTTCCGACCTGGACACGTTGGTCAACGCCCACACGTCGATCGCCTCGAAATTCTCCATCGGGACTTCGGAAGAGGGGCGCGACATCTGGGCGATCAAAATTTCCGATAACGTGGGTTCCGACGAAGCCGAACCGGCGATCCTTTACGATTTCAGCGTGCACGGCGACGAGCAGATCGGCACCGAGGTCGCCTTCGGTTTCCTGGAAATGCTGCTGACCAACTACGGCACCGATACGCGGATCACCGATCTGGTCGATAACCACCAGATCTATTTGACCCCGATGATCAATCCGGACGGTTACTACCATGTGCGTCGCAGCAACGGGAATTGGGTCGACATCAACCGCAATTTTCCTTTCTGGTGGGAAGGATATAGCGCCTGGTCGGCGGAACCCGAAACCGAAGCCCTGATCAACTTCTCGCTGGTGCACAATCCGGTCATGTACATCAATTACCATTCCGGCGCGGAGGTCATTAATTACAACTGGGACGGCATCGAGACGCTCAGCCCCGACGACGGGATCGAGATCATGATCTCCGAGGTGTACGACGAGGAAACCAGCTACGGCATCATCAACGGCGCGGCCTGGTACGTCGCCGACGGCACGCTGGAGGATTGGCACCACGGTTCGTTGGGCGCCGCTTCGGTGATCGTGGAACTCAGCAACGTGAAAATGCCGTCGAACATCTCCTACTACGTCGATTTGAATCTGCCGGCGATGCTCGATTACTCGGAGCTTCCCGAACAGGGCCTGCGGGGCGTGGTGACCGACTCGGTGACCGACGAGGCGGTGGAAGCGACGATTCTGGTCGGCAACCATCTGCCGGTGACGTCCGATCCGGACGACGGCGACTATTATCGCGTGCTCGAAGCGGGCACCTACACCGTGTACGTCTGGGCCAACGGCTACGGCTGGAAGACGATCAACGACGTGACCGTTCCCAGTTCCGGCTACGAGACGCTCAACGTGTCGATGGACACGCCGACCGACGATTTCGCCGCCGTGCGTTGCGTGATCAACATGCGCAACGATTCCAGCGACGATCCGGCCAACGTGTCCTTGCCCAAAGCGGCCTTGGGCGGCCCGAACGACATCGCTTTCTCGCTGGGCGTTGACGGTTGGGCCGTGTTCGACATGGGCGCCAATACGCCGGTGCCCTGCGACGACACGCACGGAATCTACGTCACCGAAAAATCCAGTGACGGCGCCGACGGCTACACCGTGAAGGTCGCCGAGGACTGGAACGGTCCATGGCAATCGTTGGGCACGGGCACGGGCAGCCACTACTTCGCCCTGGACGGCGTGACCTTCTCGACGATCCGCTACGTACGCATCGAAGACGACGGCGACGGCTCGAACTTCACGGCCACGCCCGGCGCGGACATCGATTCGATCGAGGTGACCGAAGGCAGCGCCGATGACGACGCCGTCGACGACGACACTGTCGACGACGACACCGGCGACGACGATACGGCCGATGACGACACGACCGACGACGATACGACCGACGATGACACGACCGACGACGATACCGGCGATGACGATACCGATGACGACGACACCGGCGACGATGACATCGACGACGATGACGACACCGATGACGACGACACCGGCGACGATGATATCGACGACGACGCTTCCGATGACGATGCGACCGATGACGATGCGACCGACGATGACGCCACCGGCGACGATGATGACGACGACGACGGCTGCGGCTGCTGATGATTTCCAACGTTGTGGAGAAACCGACAATGCGTAAATTGATGATCACCCTGTTGGCGCTGGTGCTGCTGAGCGGACTCGCGTTCGCCGAACCGATCACGACCAACGTCAACGAAAAAGATTTCGACGCGGTGCTGCACCTGGATACCCAAAGCGATATCCATCTGCTCAAAGATCTGTATTTGACCATCACCGCCCGTGACGGCGCCGACTACCGGTTGCTGGCCAGCGGCACGGAAATCGCCTACCTGCGCGGGTTGGGCTACAACGTCGAGGTGTTGGGTCGCCAGGAAACGCCGTCGACCAAGGATTATCGCAGCTACGCCACGTCGATGACCGAGTTGCAGACCATCGCTTCGACCTATCCGGCCCTGACGCGTTTGAGCGAAGTGGCCGACTCCGCCAACGGCAAAAAGGTGATGGTGCTCAAGATCAGCGACAACGCGGCCGACGATGAAGCCGAGCCGGCGGTGCTGTTCGATCATACGATTCACGGCGACGAGGCGGTGGGCAACGAGCTGGCCTTCGCCTTCATCTATTACCTGCTGCAGAACTACGGCAGCGACGCACGCATCACGTCGCTGGTCGACGAAAACGAAATCTACGTGGTGCCCTTCATGAATCCGGACGGCCTGACCCTGCGCCGCGGCAACGGCAACGGCGTGGACATGAACCGCAACTATCCGTTCTCCTGGGAAGGCTTCGGCACCTATACGCCGGAGTCCGAGACGGTCGGCGTGATGAACCTGGGCATGGAAATCCGCCCGGTGCTCACCGTCAGCTATCACAGCGGCGCCGAGGTTATCAATTACACCTGGGACGGTTTTTACACGCTCAGTCCGGAAAATGATCTGGAAGTTTACATGAGCAACGTGTACGCCGCGCAGAGCAACTATGACATCACCAACGGCGCGGCGTGGTACATCGCCGACGGCACGACCGAGGACTGGTATCACGGCACGCTCGGCTCGCTGTCGATCATCCTGGAGATCAGCACGGTCAAGATGCCCGGGGCGACGGCTCTGCAGGGATACATCAACAAGAACATCCCCTCGATGATCGACTGGGCGGAACAGACCGACAACGGCGTGCGCGGCATCGTCAGCGACGCGGTGTCCGGCGATCCGATCGAAGCGGTGGTGATCGCCTCCGGCCGTCTGCCGGTCACCTCCGATCCGCTGGTCGGCGATTACTACCGCCTGCTGGCGCCGGGCGCGCAAACGTTGAACGTGTGGGCCAACGGCTACGGCTGGAACCAGGTGAACGTCACCGTGCCGTCGTCGGGCTATGCCGAAGAGAACATCGATCTGGATCCGGCCAAAGACGCGGTGTATGCGGCGGTGCGCACCGTGTTCATGATCCGCAAGGACGCCAACGACAATCCGCCGAACGTCACGCTGCCGGCCGCCGCGCTGGGCGGGCATGACGGCAACGCCTTCTCCACCGGCGTCAACGGCTACGTCGTGTTCGACATGGGCGAGTTCACCCCGATCGTCGACGGTGCGGGCGAGGAACTGACCGTCTTCGAAAACGGCGACGACGAAGGCTACAGCGTGCTGGTCGCGCAGAACTGGACCGGCCCCTGGCAGGCGGTCGGCTCGGGCACGGGCAACCAGTCCTTCGACATCAGCGCCAGCGGCTTGAGCGAGGCGCGCTACGTGATGATTCGCGACGACGGCGACGGCAACAACAACGAGGCGACGCCGGGCGTGGACATCGACGCGATCGAAGCGACGCCCGTGTGCGACGCGCCGACGGCCGATTTCTCCGCCGATCCGCGCACCGGCTCCGCGCCGTTGGCGGTGGACTTCACCAACCTCACCGTGGCCGACGCGGGCTGCCTGTCGAGCGTGCAGTGGAACTTCGGCGACGGCGGCACGAGCACCGAAGCCAATCCCTCGCACACCTATACGCAGGCGGGCACGTACACGGTCACGCTGACCGCGACCGGCCCCGGCGGCGACGATCAGATGGTGCGCGAAGATTACATCACCGTTACCGGTGGCGGCGATGACGACGATGATGATACAATTGACGACGATGCCGACGACGATGACGACGACGCAGCCGATGACGACGATGATGACGACAACGATGATGATGGTTGTGGTTGCTGAGGACTGACGCGACTGATTTGAGTTGTGTGTTTCGCCCTCAACCCGGGCTGACGCCGCATTCATGATTGGCGGCATTGATAAGCCTCACTTCGCTCGGCGTATCAGTGCCACCAAGGAAAAATTGACGCCAGTCTTAACTCCCTTCTCCCCGCGGGAGAAGGGGCGGGAATGAGGGAGACGGTTCCCTGGGGCATTCGGGAAGAGGAGATAAAAATCGAATTATTGGGGGCGCATGATGCGCCCCTTTTGTTTTAATTTCACATGGATGTGATATGATATCCGAATCAAGCACAAAGCGGACGCAAGGAGGATAGATGGCGCGATATCAATTGGTTGCCCTATTGCTTCTCTTGCTGACGATGTCTTTCCTCGTGATTTCCTGTGGCGACGATGACGACGACGATGACGATTCCAGCCACGACGACGATGATGACGACGACGAGGCGGACGACGACGGCGCCGATGATGACGACGACGACAACGACGATGCCCCGCCCACGATCTTCGATCAGGTCATGCAGGCGATGGTCGACGAATACCGCATTTTTTCCGGCGAGCCGGGATTTGCCGTCGGCGTGACCCATGGCGACGAACCGGTGCACATGTACGCCACCGGCCAGGCCAACATCATCGATAACGTCGCGCTGACCCCGGACATGCATTACCGCGTGGGCAGCATCACCAAGCCGTTCACCGCCACGGTGATCATGCAACTGGTGGAAGAGGGCACGTTAAGCCTGGACGATCCGCTCACCAAGTACCTGCCGCAATATTCCAACTGGTCGAACGTGCGCATCCGCCATCTGATCTCCATGCAGAGCGGCCTGCCCGATTACCTGATGTCGACCATGTACTGGATCAACATGCTGCTGAACATCGGCAAGCCGATCACGCCCGAGCGCATTGTTTCCTTCGTGCGCTTCGAGCCGATCAACTTCGAGCCCGGCGAAGCGTGCTCGTACTGCAACACGAACTTCATCCTGTTGGGCATGATCGCCGAGGCGGCCACCGGCCTGACGATGAAAGATATGATCCGTGAGCGCGTCGTCGAACCGTTGGGCCTGACCAAAACGTTCCTGGACATGGGCGACGAGCCGATCGACGACCTCGTGCACGGTTACGCCGACGCCGAGCTGGCCGGTCCCGCCTTCGGTCTGGGCAGCGATCTGATGCTTCTTGTCGAGTTCATCCCCGAAGAATATCTCGTCGGCGACATGCTCTTTGACGGTACGTATATGTTCCACCCGACCTTCTCCTGGACGACCGGCGCGCTGGTTTCCTTTCCCGAGGATCTGGTCAAGTTCATGAAGGCCTACGTACAGGGCGAACTGGTCGGCCCGGAAATGTACGAGCACATGATGGACTTCACCGCCTGCGACGTGATGGGCGAAACGGTCGATTACAGCTACGGCATGATGCGCAAGAAAACGCGCTACGGGTATCGCTACGGCCACGGCGGCAAGCACTTCGGCTATTCGACCGACACCTACTACATGCGCGATTACGACGTCATGTTCACCCTGCTGCACAACTTCGTGCCCGACCAGAACCGCGGTCTGATCGAGGAACTGGTCGACACGGTGATCACCGAGCCGCAGGACGTGCAGCCGGCCTGCACGCCGCCCGAAGGATTCTTCGACGGCCCCGAAGCCGGTTACGTGCACGTGGCCTTCAAGGGCACGATCAACGACATTTCCGACGACGATCCGATTCCGGCGATCTCCAACACGGTCACGCATCGCTTCGCCCGCTGGCGTCCGTACTACGGCATCTACGCGCAGGCGACCTGCGACCGCGAGGGCATCGTCACCGCCGAATCCTACGGCCCGTCGACCAGCCTGTTCTTCGATTGGCGCGGCGCTTTCCTGCAGATCGATCCGCGGCTGGCGCTGGTGCTCAACAACGTTGGGCAGGTGGATTTGGATGAAGACACCTTCCCGCTGGCCGTGATGACCCTGCGCGATGTGCTGCTCGACGACGACAACCGTACGCCGCTGATGCGTTGCGTGACCGCCGTGCCCGACACGAACAAACCGGCCAAACTGTACGTCTGCGACGGCGACGAGCAAACCTACACCGTCGGCGAAACGCTGCGCGTGTTCGGCTCCTTCGCCGTCGATCGCAATCTGCTGCACGTGTACGACTATCTGGCGGAGCACGAGCTCGAACAATGCGAATGCCGGCGCTCGGACGGCACGTGGGTTCCTTGCGGATCGTAATCAATTCGTCTATGTCTGAATCGAAGCCTTCCACCTGAACCGGGAGAGTAGGTGCCCGTATTCGAACCCGTCAAATGCCGTTCCTGCGGCGCGACGATGCCGGTGGGCGTCGGTCGTACGGATTTCGTCTGCCCCTATTGCGGCGCAACCGACAGCATCGATCCGCAACTGCGCGACCGCCTCGAACGCTACTACCGGCTGTTGCGCGATCTGGATAAAGCCGTCAAACAATTCCCCGATCGCATGCGGGATAAAATCACCAAAACGCTGCAAACCGGCCGCGTCATGCACGTCGTCGTATTGGTAACGGCGGGTTGGATGCTGATTTTGTCGACCTTCACCTTTCGCGAGATTTTGCGACAGGCGAACGAATCGGGCGTACTGCCGAACATGCATTTCATCATGGGCTATCTGTTGCCGTTCAACATCTTCGTCGGCTTGATGCTCTGGTATCTGTTTTTGCGGTGGCGGCGACGCTATCTGCGGATCAATTTTCAGGCCGCGCCGCCCGCCGAACCCGGCGGCGATGCGCGATGTCGCCTGTGCGGCGCGCCGTTGCCGCCGACCGGCGTCATCCGTCGTTGCCCTTACTGCGGCGCCGACAGCGTGGTGAACGAAACGTGGTTTCGCCGCTACCGTCGGCGGGCGTTGGACGATCTGCTGAGTCGACAGGAGCGCCTGGCCGCGATCCTCGCCGGTCGTCTGCGCCGCTGCGCATGGGCTTACACCTACACGCCGGTGGTGTTGGTCGGCATCATTTTCGGCCTGGTGATCGTCACCTCGGCCGTCAACTCGCTGGTGACGCTGCGCCTGGTTTCCGGCGCGGGAACGGGCGAAACCAACTGGGCCAACGTGCGCGAGTCGCTGCCCGCGATCATCCTCAGCCTGGTCGTCGTCACGATCATCGCCGGCGTCGTTGTGCGCCAAACCTACCTGGCCGCCCGCCGCAATCGCTGAGCGAAGCGATATTCAATTCAGGGTTTCATCGAAAAAGGAAAAAATCTCTTCCATGCTGTTTTCGTAAGCGTAGGGCACGGTGAGAATGGGCGTGATGCCCGTGGAAAAATCGTTGACGAGTTCGTGATACGGATACAGCTCCGGAATGGTTTCGCAATGAATGAAATCCTGATCCGGCCACCATTCGGCATATTCGGAAACCATGTCGGAAACATAGGCGCCGATTCCGGCATCCAGGCGCACGGTGAGATTGCACGCGGCGCTGCCGCCGGAGTGCCCGATCAATCCGATGCGTTTTTCGTCGACGGTGGACAGATAGCGCAGGTATTTCACACCGAGCAGCGTTTCGTAAGCGCGAAGCCCCATCAGGGTAAAGCCGTTGGTGAGCAACTCCAGCGAGATGTCGCGCTCATAGGCGTCGTTGTCCATCGCCCGCATGGTCAACATCAGAATCGCATGGCCATTTATGGGATATTCAATACCGTGATAATTATCTCGATAGGCGGCGGCGTCTTCGAAGTGTCCGTGAATCGCCACCACGCCGGGGAAGGGCCCGTCGCCGTTGGGCGTCAGCAGATAGCCTTCGAAAACGCCCACCCAGGGATCCTCGAACAGCAGGTGCCTCTCGACGTAGTCTTTCGTTTCGGTTATTTCGATGGCGGTGACCACCAGCAAACGTTCGTTGATTCGCTCCAGGAGAAAACCGATGTTGAGGACCTCGGCGATTGTCTCCCCCAGGTTGTCCCCCGGATCCAGGGATGGAATGATCTCGACGGCGCCAGCCGCGATTTCATTCAATTGCCGCCGAATGTCTTTTACGGAAATCGGATCGGCATACTCCCGCGCCAACTGGACGAAAGTTTGGTAATCGTCGATGTCGGCGCCGGGATCATCCTGATCCTGCAACCGGTCCGGGTCGTATCGTTCCAGGACGTTGTAAGCCGATTGTTCGTCATCGAACGAGTCGTCGTCACTCTGATCGTCATCCTCGGCGGACGTTTCCTGGTTGACCCTGGTTGGACCGTTTTCGCAGCAGGCCGAAATGCCGACCAAGAGGAAAAATGACAGGGAGATAAGGAACAAGACGCAACCGCGCGACTTTTTTTCCAAGAGGAACCTTTTCTTTCACGACGAATTATCACCAGCGGTTCCATCCGTTGAAAACGTTCCCATGTTTAGCCGCGCAGACCGTATAGTTTTTTGCTTTGCCCGTCAAACTTTTTATTGCGGCGGATACGAACTTTATTACGGCAGGATTGACGCAAATGCGAATTTAGGGCACGTTTTGGGCTCGGTTCCGACCGAGACGTCAAGCATCGTCATGGAAGTGGAACGGTAACTGGTGTGCCGCCCGGGCTTCAAACCCGGTGAGGGTCGCTAATCCCGGCCCTGGTGGGTTCGATTCCCATCCACTTCCGCCAGAATTTCTATTTGTTTACAAGAATATGTGCAGTTTGGGCGTTATTGCTTTTCTATGGTGCGCCATTTTTCCGTTCAATGAAAACTGCAAATAACTTATAAAAAGACATTGTAATAAACAGTGATCCGGAATTCGAAAGAGGATTTGCGAAAAATTTTCTGTTACCGCTTGACTCGTACAAAATTACGGGTTAAAGTGATGGTCGATTAAGCCTGAATGGTTGAAACATCGGATTTGGTTCAGGCGCGTTATTGGAGAGTGTTGAATGAATAACCACCATAAACTTGTTCTTGCCGTTTTTCCTTCCCATTTTTCCCGAGTCGGCCAATGAATCACCCGGTGTTAAGTGAAAAGCTGGCCTGGTTCAAGGAGAACGAGAAGCCGGAAGTGGTGCTGCTCATCGCGGATGATCCGCAGAAGATGAAGCTGCTCATCGCCTGGTCGAACACCGATGTTTCATGGAAAGACGATTCGTTGGAGTGTGTGTCGGATTGTGAAAACGAAATCTGGCAATGGCTCTGGGACCACGCGCAGTATGATCCGAAGGAGTGGCAGGAGAAAAGCGGTGCTTCGCCAATGGGATTTGACAAGCGCCAGCAGTTTCTCATCGGCAATCGACTGATTTATCCGGACGGCACGATGCACTCGTTTGTTCAGAAATATTTGCGTGAGAAGGTGTTGCAGCTATTTCAAGCGACTGGAAAAGTGAAGAAAGCGAAAAGCTAGCGACAGGTTATGAAGTTTTATCGGAGGAAACATGCTGAATGTGCAAGAGATCGATCCGGCTCAATTGCATGTCTGGGAAGAAAACCCACGCATCAATGATCATGCGGTCGATGCCGTCGCCAAGAGCATCAAACAATTCGGTTTCAACGTGCCGATTCTTTGCGATCAGAACCACATGATCGTTGCCGGGCACACGCGCTGGAAAGCCGCCCAAAAATTGGGCCTGCGCACCGTGCCGGTGATTCAACTGGAAATGACCGAAGCCCAGCGCAAAGCCTTTGCCGTGGCCGATAATAAAACGGCGGAGTTGGCTGATTGGGATTGGCCGAAGTTGCGTGACGTGTTTGCGGAACTCCAAAAAGAAGATGTCGATCTTCAAGATCTGGGATTTAGTAATGAAGAACTCAATCGAATTCTGGATCCAGACTTTGACGAAAATCAAATTTCATTAATAAATACATCTTCGAAAATAAATATTGGTGATCTATTTCAACTTGGACAACATCGATTGATTTGTGGAGATGCTAGTGAGGATAATATATGGCAACAAATAATTCCAAATACGGCGATTGATCTAATTATTGCAAGCCCTCCAAGATTCAACAATCTTGGTTTAGGAAAATGGGGGAATATTTCCGAGTATTTATCCGATATCGAACGTGTTGTTCAGAACCTTGGGAATAAACTTTCACCGGGTGGGATAGTACATTGGAATATAGGAAATCCAAGCAATCTAAATACAAATCTTGCAATAAAACATGCCAATTTTTTTGAATCTGTAGGACTCCAATATCTTGAAATGTTGTTTCTTTCAAGACCTTATGCGGCATTTTCAACGAAGCGAAACGTTCAAATTCAAAAAAATGGTTATTATTATCCGGCCCATCAATGTAATCCAATTTGGGTATATCAAAAGCGCGGGAAAATGCCAAAAATGACTCGTGAAGGGAAAAATTATATGTCCAATTTCCCAACGGATTTTTGGGAAATTAATTATGTTGCAAACCAAATGAAAAAATTGGGTCATCCTGGAGTCACACCTGTTGAATTACCTTATCGAGCAATTCAGGCTTACAGTAGTAAAAATTCATTAATTGTTGATCCATTTGCAGGAACAGGGACAACTCTAATCGCCACTGAAAAAGCCGGACAAGGCAGAATTGCCAATCTAATTGAGATCAATCCCGTTTATTGTGAGATTATTATTGATAGATGGCAAAAATATACGGGAAACAAGGCAGAATTTATCGGAAACAGCAAAGCATGTTGACTACGCCTAAAATAATTCTCGAAAATCGGAAATCCTCCATTCTCACCCGGCCATCTCTACCTTGCTTGCAGGATTATCATGCGATCAATCTGACGGCGGGATGTCCTTTCGCCTGCCGATATTGTTACGCCCAAGGGTATGCAAACAATCCGGGAAACGGGCGGATCGTTTTTTATGCGAACAGCGCGGAAAAGCTGGCGGCGGAATTGACCGGGAAACGGCGCAAACCCAAGATCGTTTATTTCAGCACGGCGACAGATCCGTTCGTTCCGATTACGAAAATATTGGATGCGCAGTTTCGCATCATGGAAATGCTGCTGCAAAACGGTATCTCGATTTTCGTTCTCACCAAAGCGAAAGTTCCCGCGCGGTTTGTCGATCTGTTTGTTGCTCATCGCGACCGGGTGCATGTGCAGATCGGGCTGACGACGGCGGACGATCGAGTGCGTCGACTGATCGAACCGAAGGCCGCTACGGTGAACGAGCGTCTGGAAAACATTTCGGCTTTGCTCGCCGGCGGTATCGATACGGAACTGCGGATGGATCCACTGATTCCGCTCCTCACGGACACTGATCAATCCCTGTGCGCATTGTTGCGCGAAACGTCCGCCCGCGGCTGTCGGCGAGCCGTTGCTTCGTTTCTGCATCTGCGCCGAGCGAATCGGGAGCTGATGACGATTGTCCACGATGATTGGAGTTTCGCAACAATCAGACGGAGATTGTTTACCACCCATAGTCGATTGGGTTGCGGCGGAACCGAGATTCTCTTGCCGTCCGCAACCTACCGCAGGAAGCGTTTCCAGGCTGCTGCGCAAATCGGCGCAGAGCTTGGTGTCAAAATCAAATTCTGTGGATGTAAAAATCCGGACATCACTACCGACAGATGCCATCCAAAACCGAAAGAAGCAAATGAGCAAATGACTTTTGCTATGTAACGGGAAAATTCATTGGAGGATATCGATGCTTGCTGAAGAGGCGCTTTTTCCGGCGGCAAATCGTGAAAGTGGGGAATTATTTCAATCCCTTCGTCCGTACAGATTATCCGTTGCGCAAATTGTCTTGGCCAAAGGCAGTGTATCCACACGGGAGAGGAGGCGGTTTGTCGAATCGATTTGTGCGCTTTGTCCGCAAGCGCCGGTAGAAGAAAAACTTGATACGCCGCACAATAAGATACAGATTCCCGGAACTTCATCTGATGGGGCCAAACATGCCGCCGGGAAAAAGACGTTGGTCTTCGGCGAACACAAAAGCGCTGTGCGCTTCAGCCGGGAAGACGGCAATACCTGCCCGAATTATTGGCATTTTTCGCCGACCGGTTTTTGTTTTTTCAATTGTACATATTGTTACCTGGCCGGCACGCCGGGCGTGTGGCATTCGCCGACCATCAGGATTTTCGTCAACCTGGATGAAATCATCGAGCGGATCGACGCCGTGGCTTGTGGCCAGGGCAAACCGACCGGCTTTTATCTGGGCAAGCTGCAGGATGGTTTGGCGCTCGATCCGCTGACCGGTTATTCCGAGAAGTTGGTTCCCTTCTTTGCGCGGCATCCCTTTGCACGGCAGGTCATTTTGACGAAATCGGACGAAGTCGCTCACCTCCTGCACTTCGATCATAACAAGCACACCATTCTTTCCTGGAGCCTGAATCCGCAAATCGTAATCGACCAATTCGAGGCGAACACGCCTTCGTTGAACCAGCGTCTCGAGGCGATGAAACGCTGTGTCGCCGTCGGTTATCCGATTCGCGCCGTGGTCATGCCGATGATTCCCGTGGCGAACTGGCCGGACGTGTATGCCGGTTTTATGAATCGTTTGTTACGCGTAGTGCCGATCAGGCGTTTGACCATCGGCGGCATCTGCAGTTACGGCAAAGCGCTCTGGTTGATGGAACAGAAACTCGGCAAGGAAAATTCCATCTCGCGCAATCTGCGACGCGACCGCAAAGCGGATGACGGTCGTGTGCGCTATCCACCTTCGTTGAGGATTGCGATGTATTCACACACCATAAAAATCGCCAGAGAGATTCGTCCGGATTTGGAGATCGCCTTGTGTTTGGAGGAAAAACCGCTTTGGCGTGAGCTCGGTTTGGAGGCGCAATTGGGCAAGTGCAATTGTGTTTGGTGACCGTCAAGGAGTGAGGAACGACAATTGATTATCTCCGCCAGTTTCCGCACCGACATTCCCGCGTTTTACGGCGAATGGTTTATGAATCGAATTGAAGCGGGGTACTGCCTGACGAAAAATCCCTATGGGGGGCAGGTGTACCAAATCAGTCTGCACAGGGCGGATGTGGACGGCATTTTTTTCTGGACCAAAAACCTCGGCCCGTTTCTGTCGCAACTTGCCACGATAAACGCGAAGGGATATCCATTTGTTGTTCATTACTCGATCACCGGCTACTCACATGAACTGGAACCGACGACGGCACCGACCGATGCGGCCATTGAACATTTGCAGATTATTGCACAGCGTTATGGTCCGCGTGCGGGTGTCTGGCGCTATGATCCGATCATCATTTCCAGTCTGACTGATTGCGATTTTCATCGTACAAATTTTTCACATATCGCGCGGAAGCTAGCCGGGGTTGTCGACGAGGTGATTGTTTCGTATGTGCAATACTACAAAAAGACGCAACGCAACATGGGCCAAGCGGCGCAAGAAAACGGATTTGTCTTTACCGATCCGGCGGACGAAACCAAGCGCGCCTTCCTGGTTGAACTGGCTGATATAGCTGCCGACCATGGCATGAAGCTGAGTTTGTGTGCGCAACCACAATACTTGATTCCAGAGGTTGCGGAGACCAGTTGTATTGATGTTATTCGGCTGAGCGATATAGCCGGCCGAGTGATTGAGGCGAAAAAACCCGGCCATCGGGGCAAACTGTGTGCTTGTAACTCCTCCCGGGATATCGGCGCCTATGATACGTGCCTACATGGTTGTGTGTATTGCTATGCGACGGCAAACAAAGACTCCGCCCGACAAGCGTATCGACAGCACGATTCCCAAACGGAATATCTTCACCCGGTTGATCGTGTGAAAAATGCCCGTTCAGTGGTTGACGAATTGCCTCTGTTTGGCTCGGGAAACGGCCGGATTGGCGGTATGAAAAAATCGTGGATTCACAAATAGACAATGACAACAGGCAACTCTCGTTCGACATAGTCGGCAGGAGGCCGTCGCACGAGCCTGTCCTGATCAGCGCCTGCTTTTTAACAGCGAGATAAGCTGATCGAACAGTTACAAAAGAAGTATGTCCTGGTGCCGGTGTGCCCCGAGCAACTGGGCGGCATGCCGACGCCGCGCACCAGCGAGACCTTGCAGGGTGGCACCGGCGCACAGGTACTTGACGAAGGATGGCGGATCTACGCGCCGGAAACGAGAGAAGACATGACCGACTACCACATCGCTGGCGCGAAAATCACGTTGGAGATTGCGCAGATCGTCGGCGCGCGCCGGGCGTATCTCAAAGGCGGCAGCCCATCCTGCGATAAGGACGGCATCGCCGGCGAGGTGCTGCAACGCGGCGGCATAAAGGTCATCCGCGTGGGGTAGTAGAGTTCATCGCTTGAATGAACGCGACCTGTGCCGGATAAACGCCGCGATTTTTATCTTAATGCGTAGGAAAGCGCCAGAAAGCATAACCAAAAGAGTTGGGCAAGTGTTGGGAATCGTTGCAAGGTGCCGGTTACATTGGTTAATTCAAAAATGGATTAGCCCCGTCAGCCATGGGAAGAAGAAATGCACTTGAAAGGCCTCTAGGTGGGGTTGCTTGACTTTTTTAAGCACGACCGTAACATCGAAAAATAAGAAACTTGAAAAGGATGAACCATGAAAACGAAATGGCTTTTCTTGATGATGGCTGCTTTCCTCAGCGTTTCAATCTTATTTGTTGCTTGCGGCGACGACGATGATGATGACGATAACGACGATGGCGACGACGACGATGACGACGATGTCACTTGCGACGCCCAATGCATGATTGATTATGCCGACCAAATGCTGCAATGCGACATCGACGACAATCATTGCGAAGATTTGGCGGAAGAGTGTGATGCTCAGTGGTACGAATGTTATCAACCGATGCGCGACTGCTACATCGCCTGCGATTCCTGCGTAGCGCAAGAGTATGAGTGTTACGAAGGTTGCGACGGCGACGCCGGCTGCGAGGAAGACTGCTGGGTAACGAAAGTCAACTGCAACGGTTGGGATATGGATTGCATGGAATCCTGCTGGCAGACTTACGATGCGTGTTGGGATGCCTGCGAAGACGCCGACTGCCTCGACGGTTGCGACGAAGCCTATTGGGACTGCGACTTGGGTTGTATTTCATAAGCAAAAATTGACAGTCGCAGGCTCTACTGACAAATGAAAAGAATACATAATATACGTGTATATTATTGAACTTAGAAAGGAATTGAGGAAAGCACGAGAAGGCAAGGAAGTAATGCGGGAAACGATAGCCGGTCCGCCCAAGATTGGCCTTTCCCCCATACAGCTTCGCACCCTAACCAAAATTGCCGAGTAAAAAGTCGTTTAGTGTATCCAAACGTATGTCGATTTAAGGTTTCCTTTCTCAAAAAGTGAACTAATTACAATAAAGTGCCAAAATTACGCTGCGGCATATGCCAGTTATTCTATCAATCTTGTTCCCTTCCGCTTCCGCCAGAATTCTTTAAGATTTATGTGTGCTTACGAGCTGTAAACTCTCTTTTGGAGGCGTGCAACAATGCCTTTTGCATCGGAATAGGTGGGTCATTTGCAAAAGATCCATCGGTATGTTACCGAAAAGGTGTCAGCTATAAAAAGGAGAAAAGGGGTATCATATTGAAAAACCTGACGTTTTTTATCTTTGTGTTGATTGGCTGGGCCTTCTGTGGCGTTGTTTTTCCGCTCTCGGCCTACGCTCAATACGACCCTTGCAATGCCTACAGTGCCAGCGCCGCGACTTGCGCCGAATATTCGAATTGCCATTTCTGTCCGGTGGAAGGGCTCTGTAAAAATGAAACCTACGAATGCATTGAATGCGTGGACCTCGATCAAGAGAATTGCGAATACGGATTGATCTGTTACTGGTGCAATAATAAAAGTGCGTGCTTGGAAGATGGCATGTCTTGCACTTGTGGCGACGGATATCGCCTTTTGTCCGAGGAATGTGATCAAGCTTCTCTCTGGCCAGACGCAAACTCGAATTGTCAGGACTGCCAATGCATTAACGGGTCCGTTGCGGTAAATGGTCTTTGTCTTTGTGATGGCGATGAAGACTGCGATGACGGACTTGCCTGCAACGGAGTTGAAACCTGCGTTGATGGCGAGTGTGTTGCCGGCACCCCGATCTCCTGCACTGACGATAATCTCGATTGCAACGGAGTCGAGTATTGCGATTGGTTTACCGACGCCTGCCAAAGTCCCGATCTTCCCACAGCCGGAGGGCTGTCTTTTGGTGACAATACCTATGGACAACTCGGTGACGGTACGAGCGGTTCTTATCGCACCGACGCCTATGTTTTTTACTCCGATAATGTGATTCGTTTGGCGGCAGGCGGGAATCACTCTCTTTTTGTGACCACCGAAGGGGCGCTTTGGGCGATGGGTTTCAATGACTATGGTCAGCTGGGCGACGGTTCGTACGATTCATCTGAAACCCCGATTGAAGTGGTTTCCCAGGGAGTAATCCAAGTCGCTGCCGGCGAAAACCACAGCATTTTCGTCAAAGAAGACGGTAGTCTATGGGGGATGGGAAGAAACCAATTCGGGCAGCTCGGGAAATTAGCCACTGACAGTAATACACCGGAGCAAATGTTTGGCCCCGGTTTTGGTATTCGCGCCGTGGCCGCAGGGAAAAATCACTCTTTGGTTGTAAGTTCGTCCGGTGATCTTTACGCCATGGGTAAAAATACCGATGGGCAGCTGGGGGTGGGACATCGTTACTACGTTAATTGGCCGGCCAAAATTGATGCCGGAGGAATCGTCGTTGCCGTTGCCGCGGGGGAAAACAACAGCGCGTTGATTCTGGATGACGGAACACTGAAAGTCATGGGTAAAAACACCGATGGGCAAATCGGCGATCCTTCCATTCCGCTGGTCGATGATGCAACGACTCCCCATACGGTTGACGTGCCGAACGTGGTTGCTGTGGCGGTCGGAGATGCACACATCGCCTTCGTGACCGACGACGGTGAGCTTTACACCATGGGTGACAACGAATACGGCCAGCTCGGCACGGGGGACAACGTCGATTCGTCATCGCCGGTTTCCATTGTCGCTTCCGGCGTCATTGCGGTGGCCGCCGGCGCCAACTACACACTTTTCATCAAAGAATACGAGAACGGAGTCAATTTGGATCGCGCGTTGTTCGGGATGGGGGCGACCGATTCCGGCCAATTGGGTGATGACACCCAACCCTATTACAACTCCCCGATTGAAATCGGCATAGCGCGAGTACAGCAGGTTGCGGCAAGAGCGGCTCATAATCTTATCATGCAAGCCCAACCCGGTAGTTGCCTGATCGACGAGTCCTGTGTGGAAGCCGGGGCGGCCCAACCCGGCGAGCCGTGCATGGTCTGCAAGCCGGAAGTGTCCCGTACGAGTTGGACGATCAACGACGGGGGGGCTTGCGACGACGGGACGTTCTGTAACGGACCGGATGTTTGCGTATCGGCTGTCTGTACCAATGTCGGTCCGGCTTTGACCTGCGACGATGGTATTGATTGCACCAATGATTCTTGCGATGAAGACAACGATCAATGCGTTAACACGACCGACGATTCGCTTTGCGATGACGGCGTCGATTGCACCGACGACACCTGTAGCGCAACCGAAGATTGCCAATACACCCCGAACGACGGCAATTGCGACGACGGCGTGGGTTGCACCGACGATACCTGCGACGCGATCAACGACTGCCAATACACCACCAACGACGGCAATTGTGACGACGGCGTGGGTTGCACCGACGATACCTGCGACGCGACCAACGATTGCCAGTACACCGCGAACGACGGCAATTGTGACGACGGTGTGGGTTGCACCGACGACACCTGCGATGCAACCAATGACTGCCAGTTCACTCCGAATGATGGCAACTGCAATGATGGGGTTTGGTGCAACGGCGTAGAAACCTGTGATGCCACCAACGACTGCCAGGCCGGAACCGCGATTGATTGCAACGACGGCGTTTCGTGCACCGAGGATTTGTGCGACGAGATAAACGACCGCTGTCTCAACCTTCCGGACGATTCGGTTTGCGACAACGGCGATTTCTGTGATGGAGAAGAGGTCTGTGACGAGACCGACGATTGCGTTGCCGGCCAGGCCCCCTGCGAGGACGACGGTCAGTATTGCAATGGCAATGAATCATGCGATGAAACCACAGACTCCTGTATCCACTCTGGAAACCCGTGCGATCCGGAAACCCAAACCTGCAACGAAGAAACCGACACCTGCGATGAAAACGGCGATGACGATACAACCGACGATGATACAACCGACGATGATACAACCGACGATGATACAACCGACGATGACGACGATACATCCGACGATGATACGACCGATGACGATACAGACGACGATGATGTGACGCCGGATGATGACACAGCCGACGATGATGATGACGATGATGATGATGATGACGACGGCTGCGGTTGTTGAGTGAACCAAAGTGTTCGCGCGGATTTATTTTAATTGTGCCTGGAGAACGTCGCGATTTTTCGCGAAAAGCGTAAGGAAACGAAAGGGCGCGAAAAAATCAAAGGCCGGAGCACAGCTTCCGGACTGACTCATTCTTCGCTTTGGGTGAAAAGTGGGCATGCCGCATCGTCTCTGGACTATGTGGCGCGAGACTACTCGGATGACAAATCCGGTTCACCAGCAAAGGAACAGATAAACGCTGCATTGGCAAGCAAAACGGTCAACAGGACGAAACCGAAAGTAATATTCAAAAGCACGTCCGGATCGGTTACCCCGGGAAAATAACCAAATATCCCTAATTCCATTACCGTCATCCAGGATAGGGCTGTCAGCACCAGCATCGGCTTCCATAGTGCCGCCAGTACGCTGCTCGCGGTAGGCGTCAAAACCTTCCGCCACCACGATAACGGTTTGTTGATCCGCGTCGCATAACCCCAGGTCGGCAGAAATAATACAATATGCCCGATGCCGCCGCCGACCAGCGTCAGGGCCAACATAAGCAAAAGAAACACGGTTGCCCCGTGCTCTGTATGAATGAATTTCCAAGACCAGACAATGATCGCCAGACTGACCAGCGAAACAGCGATGCCTGTTAGTAAAAAATTGGGAATAACGGTAATGGCGCCTTCCGTCCCGTGTGTCCAGAATCTATGGGCTTCTCCGATCGCTTCGATGAAAAATCCGTTGGTCGGCTTATTGCCCTGCATGATCTCAAATATTCCATGGTTGATGAACCCGGCCAAACCAAGCAACGTGCCGAGCGTCGCGGCCGTTATTCGTGTTTTGTGATTATAGGGATTCATAGATTTCACTTTTTCGCACCCCTAGGCAAACGTAAAGTAATCTTTCATCTTCTTCAAAGGGAAGACTATCATGTAGGGCGTGTTTGTTGTAACCCTTCAACGGCCGATCATTCGCCTTCGATAAGCCGGCGATCTTCGACGGTGAGGGGGAAGGATATTTTTCGGCCTTCACGGCTGGAAAGATAGGCGGCCAGCACCGCTTCGACGGCCAGCACGCCATCCTCGCCGGTCGGCGCCCACGTCGCCGGAAAACCGACCTCATCCAAGCCTCGGTCCGCCAGTCTCGCCACAAAAAGATCGGCCTGTTTCTGATAGGAGCGGTGTTTCTTGCCGCTGGGCACGCGAATGCGCGAACGGCTGTCCAGAACGATGTTGCGCATGCGGTAGCGATACAGGCGCACATGCCCCAGGGAGTATTCATGCGGGGAATCGAAGTACAGTGAGCCGCGCGTGCCATGAATGGCGCCGGTTTCGTGCCCATAGGGTCGGGACACGACGTTCTGCGTCCGCTCGATGTGCCCGAGCGCGCCCGACTTGAATCTCACCGTGCACAGCGCGTGGTCCTCGTGCACGCGTGAGGGGAAAACCTTTTTCATTTCGGCTGAAACGAGATCGAAATCGCCCAGCAGGAAGCGGAAAAGGTCGAGGTAATGCGGACCGTGATCCATAAAATCGCCGCCGCCGGCGCGCGGATCGTTGAGTCGCCAGGCGCCCCAGTCCTTCAATACGTCCAAACCGCGTCGCTCAAGAAAGCCGAGGGTTTTCTTAAGCC
Organism: bacterium; assembly: GCA_036725605.1. Taxonomy (GTDB): domain Bacteria; phylum Lernaellota; class Lernaellaia; order Lernaellales; family Lernaellaceae; genus CALBTQ01. The sequence continues at coordinate 176,533 of DAIMDW010000002.1, read as the reverse complement.
ATGACGTTTCCAGATCAGGAATGTAGTGGTTCCAGTCGACACTGATCTGAAAGACCTCGCCCAGTTCACCGGCCTCGATCATCTCGCGCGCCAGTTGAAACGCCGGGTGGAACCTTTTCTGGAGCGCGACCTGAAGCGTCACGCCGGCCTTGGCGCAGGCCTCGGTCATCCGCTCGCAGTCGGCCAGACTGGTCGCCAGCGGCTTCTCGCACAATACATGCAGTCCGCGTTCCGCCGCTTCGACAACCTGCGCCGCATGCACCCAGTTGGGCGAGCAAACGACAACCGCGTCTACCGGCCCGTTGCGCAGCAGGTCCGAGGGATCGCGGAAGGCATGCTGTACTCGGTATTTGCGTTGCGCGGCCGCGAGGTATTTCACGTCCGGGTCGGCCACGGCGGTGATAATACAATTGGGATTTGCCGCGAAATGAGGCAGGTGCGCGATACGTGCGATTTTTCCGCAACCGATTACGCCGATACGAATGGGTTTCACGATTTGCCGCCTTTCCCGAAGGGATCTTCCGCCGTTGTCATGCACCGTCGGCGACGCCCCAATCGAACATCAAGTTGTTGTCTGTTGAAAAAACCGTTGCAAAAAGATTATCCACTTCGGCGGCGACGTCAAGACCATGGCATCCGGCGTCTGATTATCCCGGGAACGGCAGACTGGCACGCACATCACGCTGGATCGAATAGAACGTCGGGACGTATAGGGCCGTCTTCGGCCATAATTGCGATTACTTGGCACGTTATCGTTATTTGATTGACTGTCTCAAACGAGTATCCTAATTATTGTAACCATGGTTGATTTCAATGAAACAAAGGTTTATGGTTGGTTACTGTAATGTGAAATGTTCTGGGATAGGGAGAGTGGGCTTTTGTCGAGTATGGCGTTCGGAAAGCCCGAATTGGTATTTGAGATGGTAGAACCCGGGCTCAAGAAAGATACCCGGTAGGCCATCCACTGAATGAGATAAATATTTCGACGCCAACTCATAGTCTGTTTTCGCTCCTCAAAAACAGATGACATTTACCGCTATTGCCCCTACAAATAATTGCTGTTGGATTGTCGAGCGGGATATGCATAAAATTTGTTATTGCATCTCGAATTTGACGATATATCAAGGGCGAAGGGTGGCTTTTCCGGGTATCGCGCCCGGGGGGCTTGGTGCGGAACGTTTATTGTGAACCCCCGAATCAACGAAAGGATGGGAGTGCAATGAAGGAAATCGGTAAGAACTTCTTTCTTTTTCTTATCCTGATTGCGCTTTTCTCCGTGCCCCTTGGGTGTACATGCGGAGACGATGATGACGATGACAACGACGACGCTACGGACGACGACACCACCGATGATGACGACGATTCCACGGATGATGACAACGACACCACGGATGATGACGACGACACTACCGATGATGACACCACGGACGACGACACCACGGACGATGACACCACGGATGACGACACATCCGACGACGACACGTCCGACGATGATTCCGCGGATGACGACGATGACATTTCGCCGTCGATCACATCGGTGACCGGCAATTCATCCACCACAGCCGGGCGTATTTATGACGGACTGATCGTTACCGGAGAAAATCTGGATTCGGTGACGGCCACTTTGACTTCCAAGACGATCCCGGCGAACACCTGCGATTTGACCATCGCCAGCGCAACGGCTACGGAACTCGAGGCGACGTTATGCGCCAGCCTCGAGACCTGGGTCGACGGCGGGGATACGTTGTTCACTCTTTCGCTGGCCACCACGACGAAAGAGACCGCCGAAGCGGATTTGGAATTCTCCCGGGGCAATGAGGGCGCAACCGGCCCGACCGGCCCCGAAGGTTCCACCGGCCCCGCCGGACCTACCGGCGCCGAAGGAACTGCCGGCGCCACCGGACCTGCCGGCGACACCGGCCCCAGCGGCCCCAGTGGCCCGACAGGTGCTGCTGGAAATTCCGGCGTGTCAGGTCCCACCGGTCCCAACGGCCCGACCGGACCTTCCGGGCCAAGCGGCCCGGCAGGCGCCTCCGATGTGGTCCACTACTACCGGACTAGTTATTCGACGACCACCGTTTCCCCCGGATCCCACGTCGGTCTTTATTCTCCCGCTTGCACCGCCGGGTATAGGGTAACAGAGGGAAGCTGCTATACCTCACCCGCTTCCGGGGAGATATTGATTGCCGAGATCGGCGCCGATCCGGACGAAAACAAATATTACTGCAGCTACATGAACAATTCCGCGAGCACATCCTATGACATCTTTGCCAGCGCGCTTTGCGTGGAGGCGAGCGAAGATGAGGGTCAATAGGATGCCGGCATGGGTTCTTGGGAGTAAATCTGAGCAGAAACGCCGAGAAAGGGAGAGTCGTTGATGAAAAAGATTTACATACTGTTGTTCATTGTCCTGGTAGCTGCCGTAATTGCACTGGCGGCCACTGGAAATAATAAAGCAACCACCGCCCTGCAGGGGGAGGACGGAGCCGCCGGCCCCTCGGGAGTTACCGGTCCTGATGGCGATACCGGTCCGACCGGCCCCGACGGAGCGGTCGGCGCTACCGGTCCCACCGGAGCCACCGGCGAAGCCGGCGCCACGGGAGCAACCGGCCCCGAGGGCTCCTTGGGTCCGGTTGGTCCTACGGGCGCAAGCGGTCCCTCGGGTCCGTCCGGTCCTTCCGGCCCCACCGGTCCTGATGGAGCGGCCACGATTACTCGTACGAGCTATGCGTCCTATTCAGTGACGGCCGGTTCTTACCGCCTGGCCTGGAGCGATTCCTGCGCCACCGGTTACATGGCCATCGGCGCCGATTGCTATGTCCCTGATGAGCCGGATGGGGTCTATCTGGTCGCGACAAGCATCTATGATCAATCCGTCAGGTGCATCTATGTCAATGATTCCGCCGAATCAAAGACGGTATACTCATCCGCCGTCTGCATGAACATCGAGGAATACAAGGGTGACGGAGACGAGGAAGACACCGGTTCCATCGACAACCTTGACGGCGAATATTAGGCCAGGGGAGGAATGTGATGAAATATTCGAAGATTCTGCTTTTTGTCGTCGGGATTCTGGTCCTTTCCCTGGCCGTAGCCATCGGAATGGAAATAAAAGCCGGAGCCATTCTTCAGGGACCTGAAGGTCCTTCCGGACCCGATGGAGCAGCCGGTCCGACCGGCCCGACCGGAGCAACCGGCTTAACCGGTTCCACAGGCGAAAGCGGCCCCGCCGGACCGACCGGCCCCACCGGACCGACCGGCCCGACCGGTGCGACCGGCCCGTCAGGCCCCAGCGGTGCGGCGAATTCTGTTTCCGGTCCGAGCGGACCATCCGGACCGAGCGGCCCGGACGGCGGCACCACCATGAAATGGTACAAATCCAGCAGCAACGAATATTACCTGGCCCCGGAAACGCTCTATCAACGGGACACCCAGACCTGCGCTTATACAAGCTCAGGCATGCGCCTCATTTCCCTGGGTTGTTATGTTGATAGCGACCAAGAGTACCTGCGGCTGAATGCCAGGGTAATGAACGACACAAGCGGCTATTGCACCTTCTACAACACCAGTACGACCGAGACCTTGTACGTTCGCACCTATGTCGTTTGCGGCATTATGACCGCAGTGACCGATGTCGATACAGCGGAAGAGGTGTATCCGGAAGATGAAGAATTGGAATTGCAGGAAGAGTTGCTTTCCAATCCTCAGATGGAGACCGAAGAGAAGCCTCTGTATGTGAGGATGGTCAACTAGTAAGTACAGGAGCTTATAATCGATCCCGGCCGGTCCGTACGGAACGAAGCCGGGGAAGCCTAAAAACGATCACGAAAAGGAAGCCCGACAGGGCCAGAATGAGCGAGATCATCTTGCCGATTCGCTGTAGCCTTGTGCCGACGTAGCGCAGGTGAAGATCGTTGCCGCCGGTCTGAACCGGGAACGTCATCGCTCCGGTCACACGGTCGACTTTCAATTCCGCGGGCTTGCCGTTGATCCAAAGACGCCAACCGGGGAAATGAAACTGCCTGATCAACCCCCAACCGCTTTCCGGTGATTCGATGCGCGCCGTCAGTTCGTTCGGTTTCCGGCTGATGATTTTCACCTGAGCGTCCTGTAGTTCGATCAGGGAATGTCGGAAGGGAAGTCGCGCCGGCGCATCGGCGGGGCGGTACTCCCTCCGCGTGGTGGCGCTCAATCCCTGGCGGGCGATGTTTCCGGCGGAAAACCGGTGGTCGTCCAAGGTCAGCGATTTCGCGCCTCGGGCGTGGGGAAAGGCCAGGACCACGACCAGGGCAACGGCAAAGGCGATCGCGGGAAAAGCGCCGCCCGCTCGCTCCAGCAGCAATACCGCCGCTCCCCCCAGCATGGCCGCGCCAAAGGCGGTGAAAACCAGAAAGCGCCAGGGGAACTGCATGTATTGCAATGCGGCGATCCGGTCCCAGATAAATTTGGAGAAGTGATGGGTCATGAAAAGGCTGAGCAGGGCGGCGGCGGCGAAAAAGACGAATGCCGAAAACATAGCCGGGTGTTTTTTACGCGCCGGGAAAAGTCCGATCACGGCGCAGCCGATGGCGATCAGGTGAACGATCCCGATCTGGAAGGGCATGCCGTCGTTGATGCCGGGGACCGACAGCCCGTATTGCCAATTGGGGACGATCCACTGCGACGCATAAAGGAAGTGGTTGGCGTATTCGAGGACCGAGTCGCTGCGCAACTGCTCGACCTGAATCAGGTGCTTTTCGAAAAAGACGGGCAGAAGAAAATAGGCCGAGAGTCCGATGCCGGCCAGACCGGCCCCGGCTGAGCGGAAAAGGCCGCGCCATGTTTTGTTCGCTACCGACAGATAGATCACGTACAAAGCGAGGAAGGGCACACAGATCAACGCCGCCGGGTTATGGGTCAGCAGCAAAAGCATGGTGCTGATGGAAAGCAAGGCGGCAAAACGCGTCTTGCGGTTTTCCACCGTTTTCTTTGCGGCCAGAAAACAAAGCGGCAGCCAGGCCATGGCCAGAAATTCCGCCAGTGCCGAGCGCACGTAGATTTCGCAGAGCGTGTAGGGGGCACAGACATACAACGCCGAGGCCAGCAGCGCGCCTCTGCCCGGGTAATATTCACGGGCGAACAGGTACATGAACACCGCCATCATACAAAGCGTCGCCAGCGCCATCGCGTTCCACGAAGCGGCCAGGGAGAAGCCGAGGAAATTGAAAATCGCGGCGAGGTAATAGGACATCGGCGGGTTGAAGATGAAAAATGGCTGCCCGTATCCGTCGCTCAGGTCGGGCGCCCAGGCGGGGAACAGAATTCCCGCTTTGAGGTTCATCATGAATTCGGCGAGGCGAACGGGATATTCCAGCGCGTCGTGTCCCGCCGGAATCCCGCCTTGCCAGAGCGAACGCCCCGCGGCTGCAAGCGCAATTGCCACGGCGATGAACAAATACAACGCCTCCCGGCGAAGATTTTTTTCAGGAGCGTTCACGTCCTCTCACCTCGTTCGCGATACCACAAAAACGCGAGCAAAAAGATCCCGATCAGAAGCAAAGGCGTTTTGTAGACAGGCGCCGCGTATTTCAACCTCACGTCCCACGTGCCCTCGTCGATTGCGACGCCGACAAACGCCGGGGTCAGCATGACCGGCCGGATCCGCCGGCCGTTGACCGTGGCGATCCACCCCGGGTGATAGGTGCATTTGAGCAACAGATAGCAAGGCGCGTCGGCGCGCACCTTCGCCACGAAATCGCCGGCGGCCAGGCGTTTCTGCTCCAGCACCGCGCCGAAATAAGGGTAGGGCGTTTCGCCGATTTCGACCTGCGCAAAGTCGGGTTCGATCATCCGCTCGCCCGGGCGAAGGATGGGGAGATGGTCAAAGTCGTAGCGAAGGTACTGTCGCTTTTCGAGCAGCCCGCTTTTCATCCACTGGGTTGTTATATCCCAATAACTGCGCTTGTCCGCCTTGGCCGCAAACTGCGCCTGGACGAGTTCGAACCAGCCCGCCGTGGCTACCCGGTAGATGGCGTGATTGCCGACAATGTCCGACAGAGTGGCGACGCCGCGCCAGTATTCGTCGTCCCGCCAACTCATGATCGAGCCGATGTTGAAAAGATTCAGATGGGCGTAGCGCCTTTCGTTTATCTGCACGGAGAAGTCGCCGGCCAAGGACCAGCCGAAAGCCAGGTAGCTGATCGCGGGCACATCCGCCAAGGCCAGTAGGTTGTAGACCGGGACGTTGCCGAACGCATACTTGCCGCCCCAGCCCGCCCGGAGTCCGGCGTAACTGCGGGAACGATCCTGCGGAAGTTTGGCGATCAATTTATCCAGAACGGGTTTTTCCGCGCGGAATTCCCGGCTCATCTCTTTGACGGATTTGGCGTTTTTGACGATGAAGGCGGCTTGCCCTTGGTAGATCAGGCCCAACGAAAGGACGACCACGGCGATCGCCGCGGCGTGCGAAATTTTGCGCTGCGACGATTTCCCTATTTCAACCAGTTGCGCCAACGCGATCCCGGCCAGCGCAATGCCGAAAACGTGCACGCCGATGATGAAACGATGAAAGTGGAGGTCGCCCGACAGCGGCAGCAGTTTGAGCAGCGCGCCCCAGGTCGGCCGCCCGAAATAGAGCAACAGGCTCACGATGAATCCGGCGGCGATGGCCAGGTTGTGCTTGTTTCTTTTTTGCAGGCAGAGCAGAAATCCGGCCAGGCACAACAGCGACAGCATCGGCAAGCGGCCGTTGTCGAGCAACTGCCCGGTGAACAGCCGGTCCAGCACCACGCCGGCGCCGAAGGAATCGAGCTTATAACTGTGCTCGTAGGGGCTGTTGGCGTGGTATCCGCTATCCAGGGCGAGCGGCACGAGAAAAAAAGCCAGACAGACGAGAATCAAAACAACCGACACCCAGAAGCGCCGGGAAACGCGCAACCATGTTGCCGGTCGGAGGTTGATCAACCAAAGGACGCCGGCGACGCACAAGGCAAGGTAGAGCGCAAAAATGTGGGAAAGCCCCAGCAGCGCTCCGAACAGTACCGGTTTGAAGTACCCTTCCTTTTCCCCGGCCAGCAGGCGATGGACTGATGCAATGAAAGGCAGAAAAAAGGTCATGGCGAAAAGCTGCGTGTACAATCCGTGCCCGGAGCGCAGGTACGACGCGAGCCCGTGCCCGTAACCGTCGCCGTCCAGCGCGGCCAATGACAGCAACGCCGCAAAAACGCACGTCCACTGCGAAGACCCCATCCGTTTCAGGGAAAGGAAAACCACCCATGGCTGGGCGAGCAGCAACAACACAACCAACAGATGGTAAATGGTCGATACCGGGACGGCGGTGAAAAGCAGGAAATAAACCAGGGCGACCGTCAGGTGCGGAAAAAACTGATAATGGTGGAGCAGGGGAAAGCCGCCGGCGAAGTGCGGCAGCCAGAAGTCGATCGGGTTTTCGAGCGCCTCGGCTCTTTCGACGATCGCCTGGGAAATGACGATGTGCAGGTTGCCGTCATTGTAATCCGGAAGATCGGGCGCCAGATCGAAAACAAGCCCGGCTGCATGCAACATCGTAAAAGCAATCAACAGTGCATAAGGCAGGAATTTTTCTTTGACGAGACGCAAGAAACATTATCTCCCGAAGAATAAATCAATCCATTGTACCATATCACCGAGCCGGGCTTTGTCCATATCATGATGGAAAGGTCTATTAGGGTATGGCGACGGTCCCCGCCATCGGGGGCAGACACTTTTAATGATTGTTCTTCCGGCCTTGCACTGGTTCGTGCGCCGGATCAGGACAATGCCTTTCCCGAAGTCGAAATCACTCCCCTGCAATCCCGGCCGTTCACTAAGTCGAGCCGGAAATTCCGTCAGATGCGCGCCGAAAAAAATATATGGTTGTTACTTCATATTCGCGAATCAAGGATTATGATCCTGGATTGAGAAGGGTTGACAAAAAAACGAAAAAAATTAGAAAATATAACGTAGTCGCGAGTTATTACTGTGGAGTGTTAGATGACAAATCGTTCGCATAAGAGTATTCAAACGGAAGAATTTCACAGCCGGTTTTTGCCTATTAAAGAAATACTTATAGAAAAGTATCATGAGAACGGCCTTGAAGCCGCCAATAGGCTCGAACACTGGCTTTCAGGAGTTATTCCATATTCACATTCTCATATTATCGCCAATCATCTGGATCCAATACATATAGAACTTCTTTTCGACGTTTTCCGAACGGAACTTCCGTTTGGCACCGGTGGAAGGCGCGGAAGAGTTGGGTATGGACCCAATCGATTCAATCCAACGGTATTGGCGATGACTGTGCAAGGGCATTGTAACTATATTAAATCTCAGTTCCCTGAACGCAGTGATCTTAAAGTGATTGTTGCAAATGACGTGCGGACTTTTTACGACCTTACCGGAGTCTATAATTTTTTAGGGAAAGAACATCCGTTGTTGGGTGTGTCCTCGAGATCATTAGGCAAACTTGCCTGCGAAATATATGCTGCAAATGGGATTATTACCTATTTTGAACAGCCGGAAAGCGACAATGCGTTACTCAGCACGCCCGAACTTTCATTTTTGATTGGAAAACTCGACGCCATTGGCGGCATTAATATTTCAGCCTCACATAACCATCCGGACGACAACGGAGTCAAAGTATACGACGAATTCGGCAGTCAACCGGTGCCTCCTCTTGATCAGAAATTGGCTACGATCATGCAAGAGGCAAGCAGCGTAAAGACCATCGATTTTTCCGAAATTGTGGCAAGTGGGTTAGTGCGTCCAATTCCCAGCGAGTTGCACGATGAATACATCGAAAATTACGTGAAGCTATATGGTGATATTGTGTCACCTAATGGTGAATCGATCGTTACGTTTACCCCTCTTTGCGGCTGTGGGCTTACAACTGTGGGTAAGGTTCTGACGAATTTAAAATTCCCGGTCATTGTCCCGCCGGATCAGGGACCTGATGGTGCTTTTACGGTACTTCCTTTTCGAACGCCAAATCCGGAAGTCCCGCAATCAACAGAACCGGCTCGGATATATGCTGATGAAAATAACTCCCGAATTGTATTGTCGAGCGATCCGGATGCGGATCGTGTCGGATTGGAAATAAAACTGAAAGACGGGTCTTGGTACCATTTTGATGGGAATCAAATCGCTACAGTATTATGTTATTACCTCATGTTGGATCCGCGGGGGCCACATCGTAGAGGATTGGTTCTGGAAACATTGGTAACGACGAAAACGTTGAAAAAGATCGTGGACCAGGCCGGTGATTCCTATTTGATCGACGATCTTCTGGTCGGCTTCAAGTACGTGGCTGATATTCTGAAAAAAATCGAGATAGATTCCGACTACAGTAATTTGTCGAACATGGAGTTGGTAATTGCCGCGGAGGAAAGTCACGGCATTATTGTCGATCCGAGAATTCGAGACAAAGATGCGGTTCCGGCGTGCATGTATCTGGCGGCTCTGCATCAGCTTGTTGAAAGCGAAGGAAAAAATCTATTGGATTATTACAATGAGATTCTTGAAAATATCGGAGGATTTGATTCGGTAAATCGCTCGATTGTTATGACCGGCTCGGAAGGCATGCATCAGAAAAATGCAATTATGAAATCGCTTCGAACGTCTCCACCGGAACGAATTGCGGGCGAAGCCATCAATAAGATTAATGATTATTGGGATGAAGAAAAATTTGGGAAAATGAAAAGCTACACGGACGAGCTTTCTCGAGATGTTATACAGTATTTCACCGATAATTATGTTATTACGATTAGACCTTCGGGGACGGAGCCAAAGCTGAAGTTTTATTGCCAACTTCTTCCCAAAAAAGAATTTGCCCATCTGAAAGGAACCGCACTGTTAACGGAAGTTCGGAAAAACACAAGTCGTATATCTTTAAATATTTATAATGATTTGTTGGGCAAAATCGACATGTCCCTTAGCGACGTTGCGTTGCAATTACCCGATATTATCGACCTGCGTTATAAAATGGATTTCGATGAAAGAATTATTAATACGTTACGCTCACATATTGAAAACGATCAAATTTCCGGATTGGACGAGCTTTTACAATGGCTCAAAATCGAATCCAAAGATATGACGCCTGGAGCCGATCCTTTGCCCGCTCTTAAGTTGCCGTTACAGTTATTATGTGAATCCTGGTTCGCGGAGTTTAAGGAGAAAAAAATATATATGGAGTTGTCGGAATGGGTGAAAATGTAAATTGATGCAGATGTTGCGAAGAACGTCATAATAACCACGCATTATCGTGACAAATAAAATGATTTTCAGGCAATTGGTTTGCAATCCGGCCGAGTATTGCAATAAAAATCGACGACAACGCCGGGTGAAGTTGTTAAACGGGAATAAACTTTACAGTATTTTATAAATAATGTAATTTTACTTACAACTTAAACCTAAGGCTTGGAAAATCATTAATGGGTAAACCAACAGGTTTAGTCTTTATTTCTGGTGGATCTGCGCTGAATTCGCTGGCTTCAACGTTAGCGGAGAAAGGTTTATTCTCGACTCACATAATTTCGGCATTTGATAATGGGGGCAGTAGCCGATTTCTCCGTGAGGCGTTTAATTGTATCGCTATTGGCGATATTCGAAATAGACTATGTGCTATTGGAGGTCATGGCTCACAACACAGCAAAAATATACTTACCCTATTTCGCAAACGACTATCCGAAAATAAACCACAAGTTGTTCTTAAAAACACTGTAGAGAGCCTGGCTTCCGGAAACAGTGAATTGCCCTCAGATGTTCCAGCCGAAATATTGCATGAAATTACATTATCATTAGATGCATTATTAACAAACATACCAAAACAATTCGACTGGAGAAACGGATCAATCGGTAATTTTATTCTTATTGGGCGTTATCTTTTAGAGCGTAATTGGGAAAATGTATTAAACTGGGCTCATAAAATAATTGGCGCTTGTGGTGAAGTCGTTCCAATAACAACGAATGGCGCCCACCTTGGGGCAGTGTTGAAAAATGGGCGAAAAGTTCTGGGACAAAGTACATTGACCGATCAAAAGCGCCCTATTGAATCACCGATTGACAAAATTCAACTATATAGATCCGACAAAAATTATGCTCAGTACGCTCGCGCGGTTCCGTTTCCACATGCACTGGAATCGATTAACTCCGCGTCGGTAATAATTTATTCCTGGGGAAGTTTTTATACGAGCATTCTACCGGCCTTTCTGGTAGATGACGTGTCTGAAGCGGTAGTAAACAGAAGTATACCAAAAGTTCTGCTATTGAATCCTTTTCGCGACGCCGAGCTTATTGGTATGACTCCATTTGACGTCTATTCCACCTTGGAGCGATATATATTGCCCGAACAAGCAACAGATACTGTTCAATCAGCTGTAACTCACGTAATTGCGCTCAAGCCGGAAAAACATCACATTGATAGTTTCTATAATAGTAGTTCTCTTGATAAAATGAGGAAGCAGGGGGTCGAGATATCGACGATTAATTGTGAGGGTTTGCCGCAACGTCAACAAATTGAGGAAGTAATAAAATTAATATCGGATTTGGCCGGCAATAATAACACTCATTCACAAGGTGCTCCTCAATGAGGCGATTGGCATTCGTTGATTTGGACTTAACGTTGTTTGATTATACCAACGCGCGAAAAATGGCGACCGAAGAAGGATTGCGTCGAATCGATGTTAGTTTTTCAAAACCTGCCACGAATTTCGTCGATTCCGTTCTTTCAACCTATGGAGACATTATTTCGGATCTCCAGTTCCCCAATTTTCGAAAAGACTGGACGGCACAGGAGATCTTCGCATTTGCAATTTTATTTTTTAAAAACAATTATTATAAGGAACGGCGAAAAAATTTCATTGAGATATTGAAACGTGTCGATAGTGCCAATCCTTCCGACGTCAATCCTTTTGGGGCGCGATGGAATACCCGCAAACAAGTTATTAACGAGATGTCCAAATGTGGTCTGGAGCACCTGACGAATGATGTATACGGCACACTTGACGAAAACAAATGGAGAGGATTGATTGACGAGGCGTCGAGCGCTTTTTCCACTTGTCTTTTTTCAAAATCATGGGAAATACCCGGCACGATTGAGTTACTGAGTGCACTTGAAAAGAATAAATTTGAAATAAATATTATTTCCGAAGGAAATGGCAAAATACAAAAAGACAAAATGAAATATATTCCGATTACACCTGATTCCTATAATTTGTATGTTACTGGCGATTGCTGCAATTCTGAAACGCTTCTCAACGATCTCTGGGACGAAGCAATTAAACTGGATAAAAAGGAAAACGATGGTGATGATGCGATTCACACGAGGAGTGAAATAGAGTATATTTATAATGAAATATACAATTTTTCCGTCAAATCATCGGATTTCTATATTAAGATGCTCACGACGTTGCTTCTTCCGCCAAATCGACGCGATAGGTTTTTCCGCAGCATTGATCGAGTGAATAAGGCTACAATAAATGGTTTTGAAAATGCCGGCCTTTTACTTATCGGGGACCGATACGACAAAGATCTCCACCCGGCGATAAGCGCCTTTGATTCTGTTGTCTCGGTACGATTTATCAACGGCAAATATAAAAGAACATTTGTCGACAAGGACCTTCGCAAACTGGATCTTCCATCCCCTTCGTTCAGTGCTCATACGTTGAAGGAAATTGAAACGTTCATTTTTTCTTTGAATAAAATTCCTACTATCGACAAACGATCAATTGCTCTTCCAAAAAGGATTGACAATATTCCCAACTTGCTAAAAACAATGAATTTATCACGGAATATGTTATTATATGATAATGCGGACGTGACATAAATAGGTGAGGGTCGGAGAATGAACGATTCGGAAAGAAGATTGAGCTATCTGGAAAAATCGTTGCCTGCACTTTTGTGGGATGTGTTTAAAATATTCATTACCTTTATCCTCGGAGCGGCAACATATTGGGGATCTCCGATAAGCGAGTTACTCAATAAACATTGGTTGTCTATCGCACTTGGGCTCGCCCTGTGTATGAGTCTGTTTATTATTTTTCGTCGCGGTGTAACAAATTTTCACTACGGATCGAACGAAGGTATAATTGTTGCCGTTGCCAGGCGGGAAGAACTAAATAATAAAAGAGTAATTGATGCGCTTTCAAAAGCGAAAAACATTGAAATGGCCGGTTTCAATCTAAGGTCGCCTTGGTTCAGCGGATCAAGTAAATTCGAAAAAATGATCGAATCACGTTTAAAAACGGAAAGTGATTTAAAAATAAAAATCATTATTGCCGATCCGGATTGCGACAGTTTGAAAACTCGAAATATCATGGAGGATGGATGTGACACCGGACGGATGAAAGCTGATGGCGACTCTGCCCTGAATTTCCTTGGGGAATTGCAGGATAAGGCATCCAATAATGCCGTGGAAATAAAACTTGTTGACGCTGACATGATCAATATGTCGGTTATTATTGCAGAAGAAAGAATGTTTGCTACCTGTTACATGACATTTGTCGGCGGGTCCAAGAGCCCGGCTTTTGAGATTTCCGGGAGCAAAACAAAATATTATACGGTCTTCAAAGATGAGTTTGACCGGCTTTGGAAAAGAGGGCGACAAGTTCAGAGACAAATCTGAACATACAGGAATATTGTCGCCCGATTCCGTCTTTGGTGTTGCGGAGCGATCCGGGCGAGGAATTTTGCATGAAAAGACAAAACCGTCTTTACTACCGGTAATAGTAAAACCAGTTGCTCTGATAATTGTTGTCGAAGTTCTCTTTGGAATCGAAAAACAAGAGCAGGTTCTCAGCGGTAAAATAACCGAATTCATCGTATCGTTTTAGTATTTCGTAGTACTTTGCCGCATACGTCTTTCGCAATCCTTTGCGCTCGGCCTTGCGCACTTGCTCGTCGGTGTAAAAAAAGAACGTGACGGTGTGGAAGGATCGTGAAATCTCCCACAGTTCGTCGTTGCTTAGCGCTTTTTTTAGTTGCTTGATTTCGTTGTCCGGAATGTTGCTGTTGGCCTCCATCCGGGCCACTTCCGCGAAGTTGGAGAAGGCGACAAACAACCGATCCAGATTAAATTCATGGCGCCCTTGTTCTCGAAGCAGTTTGCCGAATTGTTCGGCGATCGCCTTCTGGTGGATCACAAGGTAGTTGCCATGTACCCCGTTTTGAAATTTGGCCTGCTCGTCTTGAGTTTCCAGGATGACCATCAACCGTGGCGTGTCATCCGGTTCCACGAGTTCATACTCGATGTTCAGAACGTTCACTTGAAACTTGGCGGATATCCAGTTCGCCAACTCGGCAAACGGCGACGACAGTTTCTTCCCATTTTTGACAATGGCCTTCGTTCGTTGGTAATCGTCGTCCCATTGCGTGATCATGAAATTTTACCTGTGCTTGTCGGACCGTTCCCGGATACTGCGAGTTCTTGCCTTCGTTTATGTGAGGCTAATAAGCAATATTAATCAAGCCAATTCGCGGCTCGTTGACAAACCCCGCCGTAGGCGACGGGGTATGTCAACGTTATGAGGTTTGATTTTCTCCTGGTTGTCGCTGCGGGCTTCAGCCGATCTGCTGAGGCGTTTCACTCAAGGCCGCCCGCACTTTTTCAATGAATGCTTGCGGCTGGATGGGCTTGTCCAGCCACAGGTCGACGGGCAGCCAGGTGTTGTTCGGCGCAATGCGATACGGCACCTTCTTCACCTCGTGAAAGCTGCTGAGCATGATGATCGGCAGCTTGACCAGATTCAGTTCCTCGCGGATTTTCCGGGCGACTTCGAATCCTTCGGTTTCCGTGGTCATCATGACATCCAAGACCACCAAATCGGGCGTTTCCGCTTTCAGTTTCGCCAGGCCTTCGTTCCCGTCTTCGGCGGTAACCACCTCGAACCCTTCCGCTATCAGAATCTGCGAATGAACAAGGATGAAATCGGGATCGTCGTCGATCAGTAAAATCTTAGCCATATTCTCCGCCCCCTTATCGATTGCTCGTTTGCATTTGCGCGCTTTCGGCCGCATTGACCAGTTGATAGGCGATCGGCGAGGCGGTCAGCGCCGGATGGGTGCCGATCTGGAAGGTGGCGATATCGTCGAAGGTCATGCGCTTCTGGATGCAGGCGCTGATGATGTTCACGATTTCGCCGCAGGCTTCGCCGCCCATCAATTGCCCGCCCAGCAAAATGCCGGTGCGTCGTTCGAAAATGAGTTTGACTTTGATTGGCTGTGCGCCGGGCATGCCGCCGGGGTGCCGGTTGGGCCCTTCCGCCGCGCCGATCACGATGTCGTAGCCGGCCTTGAGCGCCATCTCTTTCGTCAGGCCGGCGCAGGCCAGCGCGAAATCGCCGACCCGGGTCGACCACACGCCGATCGTGCCGATGTTTTCACGGCGAATGCCGAACAGGTTGGCGCCGGCGATGCGGGCTTCGGACGTCGCGATGGACGCCAGTTTGAGCGGCGAGGGGCGGCCGCCGAAGAAGGTGATTTTCTCGGCGCAATCGCCACAGGCAAACACGTTCGGATTGGAGGTTGTCATGTAGCGATTGACTTCGATCGCGCCGGTGGCCCCGAGCTTCAATCCCGATTCCTTGGCGATCTTGATGTTGGCGACCGCGCCGATACCCATAATGACGGCGTCGGCGTTGAGTTCCTCGCCGGTGCTCAGTTTGACTTTCTCCACCGCGTCGCCGCCGACGAAGGCTTCGACCTTGACGCCGGTGCGCAGGTTGATGCCGCGTTTGGTCAGCACCTCTTCGGCCGCGACGGCAAAATCCTCGTCGAAGGAAAGCATCAGGCAGTGGGGCAGCAATTCCACGATGGTCACGTTAGCCACGCCCAGCTTTTTGCATTCGTCGGCGAATTCCACCCCGATGAAACCGCCGCCGATGATGATCAGGTCCTTCACGTCTTTCAACTTCGCCAGCAGGTCCTGCAGCATGGGGATGTCTTTTTGGACGGCCCAGATGTTCTGTTTCTCGAAACCGGGAATGGGCGGCATGGCCGGCAAGGAACCGGTGGCGACGATCAGACGGTCGTACTCGATTTCGTTTCCGCTTGCGAGATGAACGGTTCGGCGATCGACGTCGAAACCGGTTGTTTCCTCAAGGACCAGCTCGATGTCGTTGTTGGCGAGAATACCGTCCGGGATCAAGTTCTTGTCGGGAGTCCCGACCGTGCCGAAGATGTAAGGGATACCGCATGGAATCAGAACTTTCTCTTCCTTACGGATCAAGGCAACCTTTTTCTCCGGGTGATGACGATGAGCGGTGATGGCCGCGGTCAGGCCGGCCGCGCTGCCTCCGATCACCACGATATCGAATTTCTTTTTTTCCATTTGGCATCTCTCCTTCGGTTAATTTGAGGTTGCGTATTCGTTTTACTGTCGATTATCGACAATGAATTGTCCGATCGATAAAAAAGCCCTCCGCTTCGCTCTGTTAGTTTCTGTCGATCGTATAAAACGTGTTGCCGTCAAACGATTCGTTTTTCACGACATGGTCGATTCGCAATTGATCGAGATATTTTAAAACCTCGTTGCGATGCATTCCGGTCGTTGCGGCGATGTCGTCCAAGGTCATCGGTCGAATCCTGAGCATGGCTTCGATCCGCTCGCATTTGTTTTCGCCGTACGCCGGATTATCGCGCCGGTTGAAGCGACCGATGACTTCGACCTGTCCCTTGAATTGGCCGGCGATGTTCTGCAACTCTTCGTCGGACAACGCCGGGGCGAAGCCGTGCCCGGACGGGCGCACGACGGTCGTCAGTTGGATTTTCGTCGGGTTGATCCAAAGCGCGGCTTCCGTCAGCGCCTTTATGTGCGGCGGATGATCGTTGACGCCTTTGACCAGCAAAATTTCCAGCCACATCTCGCCGGCAAACCGGTGACGGAATTGTTGGATACCCCAGAGGACTTTCGTAACTTGCAGCGAGGCGTCCGGCTGATTGACCCGCAAAAACGTCTGCTGGTCGACGGCGTCGAGCGAGGGAATCACCAGATCCGCGCCAAGCAGATCGTCTTGCACGTCCTGCCGGTAAAGTAGGGAACCGTTGGTGAGCACGGCGACCGGCGTATCGGTCAGTTGTTTCAAGCGGCGAATCAGCGCGCCGATTTTGCTGTTGAGCGTCGGCTCGCCCGAACCGGAGAAGGTCACGTAGTCGAGCCGCCCCTCATGTCGTTCGGCGAAATATTCCTCCAGGGCGCGAACGACGGCTTCCTCTTTCACGTATTCCAACCGCTCGATGGTGCGGTTGGTTGTTTTGCCGACTTCGCAATAGACGCAATCGTAGGAGCAGACCTTCATCGGCACGATGTCCACGCCCAGAGACATGCCCAACCGGCGCGACGGCACCGGGCCGAAAATGATGCTGGATCGTTCTTCGCTCATTTGTTTCCTTTGTCGGTCTGCCGGCTCGACATTTGTGGAATGCGCTTTATCTATTGTCATCCCAACTCGCAGTAGCAATCCAATGGAGAGGCTGAAGTCGATCTGCTCAATCGGATTATACTCTCCAAACCTTGGCGTGTTTGGCATGTTCACATTAGCAATACGATAGACCTTTTGCAAATCCACGAGGATTGACCGAAATCCGGCGCCCCTTGATCATAAACTTCTATCCCGATGAAGAGGTCTGCTTGCGGTGTTCGGCGACTGTTCGAATATGATCTAACATAAGAGAATCAATGATTATTTAGGCAATAATCCAAGCGAGGAAATTCTCCTCTGCTTCCGTCGTTATCTTTTGAAAAAATTGCGAGTTGGGGTTTTTGCGATTAGTAACAACGGTTCAGTTCGCCGACAGCGTGCGCTTGTTTCGGGGTAGCAGCTAATTTTTTACGATCCCGCCCGCCAGTCGGAAAGGCGGATCCACGAAAGAAAAATAAGTCAGGTCAAACATGCCGGCCCTTTGCTGATCATGGATGGGCCATTTTTATCAGGGAGTGCGGTACTCGTCCAACGAGGGGGCGTTCCGGTAAAACGCATCGAGAAACACCTCGATCATCTTGTCGAAGCGCTGTTCGAACGAACGGTTTTCGACGCCGAGCAATTCACGATCTTTGGGCGTCATCGAAATTTCCAACATGATCGCGCCATGGATACCGGCCCACAAGGTGGAGGCGACCAGCCCGGGATCGGTATGCTTTTCTTTGAAAAGTCCGTTTTGGATGCCCTCCGCGACGATGAGACGCAGCAGAAACAACGCCTCCTGCTCGAGCGGCGGTCGCTCGTGGGCGCGCAGTTCGATGTCCTGTTCGGCCCAGGCCGGCGGCGGCGCCAGCATCAGACGGTAGTGGTTCGGATGCCTGATTCCCCAATTCGCATAACGTCGCGCCATTTCGATCAGGCGCTCCACCGGGTCGGTTAATTGCGAGCACTCGAGCAAGTGCCGTCGCAAATCCTCTGAATCGCG
The DNA here is from genome assembly GCA_036725605.1 of bacterium. Classification (GTDB taxonomy): domain Bacteria; phylum Lernaellota; class Lernaellaia; order Lernaellales; family Lernaellaceae; genus CALBTQ01. The sequence continues at coordinate 158,140 of DAIMDW010000002.1, read as the reverse complement.
GCGGATGATCTCCAATACCAGCGACTTTTTGTCTTTGAAATATTGGTAGATGGTGCCGGGGGAATATTCGATGGCCTTGGCGAGCTTGCGCAGGGTTACCGCCTCGAAGCCGTCGCGGACGAACATATCGCGGGCGACATTCATAATGCGCTCGGTCATTTCGGCACGTTCTCGCTCGCGGCGAATTCCGGATATCGTCGGTTGACTTGTGCTGGAATCCTGAGTCATAATTTTCCTCTGAACAATGTTTAATAATTATACAGTGTTCGATCGATTGACAACCCCGACCGTGAAAAAAAAAGGAGAAACCGGCCCATGGCTACGCAATCCGTACCGCACACCGACTTTGCAATTTCCACCTACCATGACACAGCACAGGTCTATCGGCAAATCGACCGCCTGATCAGCCGGCCGGTGCGCAGGCTGAAAAAAAAGGCGCTGAACGCATACCTGGAACACTACGAGACTCACTGCTTCAAATCAAAGGCAATGATTACCGAGGCGCAGGAGTATATCCCCGGCGGCGTGCAGCACAATCTGGCGTTCAGTTACCCGTTTCCGCTGGTGTTCACCAAGGCCGAAGGGGCCTATCTGTGGGACCTGGACGGCAACCGCTACATCGATTTTCTGCAGGGCGGTGGTCCGACCATTCTAGGCAGCAACCCGCCGGCGGTCCGCAAGCAGGTCGAGCAACTGCTGCGCAAGACGGGTCCGGTCACCGGGCTGTTCCACGAGTACGAATTGAAACTGGCGAAGTTCATCGCCGACCGCTATCCCAGTGTCGAGATGTTCCGGATGCTGGGCAGCGGCACCGAAAGCTGCATGGCGGCGATCCGCCTGGCGCGCGTGGCGACCGGCAAAAAGCATATCGTCAAACTCGGCGGCGCCTATCACGGGTGGAGCGACCAGCTTTCTTACGGTTTGCGCATTCCGGGAACCCGCAGCCTCAACTCGCACGGCATCCCCTGGTATATCTTCCAGCGTACACACGAGGTGTTCCCCAACGATATCCCGGCGCTGAAACGGCGGTTGCAGCTCAACCAACTGAACGGCGGAACCGCGGCGGTGTTGGTCGAGCCGGTCGGGCCGGAAAGCGGCACGCGGCCGGTCGATAAAGATTACAACGCCCAGGTGCGCGAGTTGTGCGATCAATACGGCGCGTTGCTGGTGTTCGACGAGGTCGTCACCGGTTTTCGCCTGGGCATGAGCGGCGCGCAGGGGTACTTCGATGTAAAGCCGGACCTGACCGTTTTCGGCAAAGCCGTCACCGGCGGTTACCCGTCGGCCGGCGGATTGGGCGGGCGGCGCGATCTGATGGCGTTGCTGGCCGGGGGCATCGGCGGCAAGGCGATCAAAAAGAAGGTGCACGTTGGCGGCACGCTGGCGGCCAATCCGCTCAGTTGCGCGGCGGGCTATTTCACGCTGATGGAAATGGAACGCACCAACGCGCCGGCGGTGGCCGGGCGCGCGGGCGACCGTTTGACGCAGGGTTTGCAGGCGTTGATTCGCAAATACAATCTGCCGTACGTTGCGTATAATCAGGGATCGATCTGCCATCTGGAAACGACCGGGGTGATGCTCTTGAGCGTGAAATTGAGTAAGATTCACAAGCTGTTTAAAGAGGTCAGCACCCGAACGCAGGTGATGCAGGAGATGGGCGCGGCGTACATGGCCGAGGGCATGGTGACGCTGGCCGGGAGCCGGATGTACACCAGCGCCGCCTGCACCGACGAAATCATCGACGACGCGCTGGTCCGCTTCGAGCGCGTTTTCAAAAACGTGGAAGCGTAAAGGAAACGATCATGGCTCTTGCCGAAAAAGAAGCGCGGCAATCGGTGCGCGACGGCGGCCTGCGGCTGCTGCGCGAAGGACTGGTCGCGCGCACGTGGGGCAACGTCAGTTGCCGGCTGGACGAGCGCCGCTTCGTCATCACCCCGAGCGGGCGCAGCTACGAGGAACTCACGCCGGAAGAGATGGTCGTCGTGGATCTCAAAACCGGCAAACACGAGGGGAGTATCAAACCCTCGTCCGAATACAAATTGCACGCGGAGATTTACCGCACGCGGCCGGACGTGGGCGGGGTGATTCATACCCATCAGACCAACGCCTCGGTGGTGGCGGCGGCGCGGCGCGAGATCCCGCCGATTCTCGATGATCAGGTGCAGCTCCTCGGCCCGACCGTGCGCGTGGCCGATTACGCGCTGCCGTCGACCAAAAAGGTTGTGGAAAAAACCATCAAGGCGCTCAAGGGACGCAACGCGGCGCTGATGGCCAACCACGGCGCGGTGTGCGTCGGCGCGACGCTCGACGACGCTTTCGCCGCCTGCCTGGTGCTGGAAAAAACGTGCAAGGCCTTCATCGAGGGCGAGTTCCTGGGCGGAGCGAAAAGCATCAACATTTTCGAGGCGCACGTGATGCACCAATATTATTTGCGAAAATATTCGAAACAAACCGTTGAAAACCGGTAGAAAGAAACGAATGAGCGCTTCCGCGAAAACCGCCCGCGCCAAAGCGAAAACGACTGAACCGGCGCCCGAGCTGGTGCTGGCGATCGACCTGGGTACGAGCGGCTGCAAAGCGGCGTTGGTTGATCTGTTCGGCAACGTGCGCGCGTGGGAATTCAGCCCGGTGGAAACGTTCCTGCCGGCCGGCGGCGGCGCCGAACAGGATCCGGCCGCGTGGTGGAACGCGCTGACCGCGTCCTGCGGCGCGCTGATGAAACGACGCGAGGTGAAACCGGAGCAGGTCATCGCCGTGTGCGCCAACACGCAGGGCGAAGGCACGCTGCCGGTCGACGCGCAGGGGCAGCCGTTGTCCAACGCGATTTTGTGGATGGACACCCGCGGCGCGCCCTACGTGCAAAAACGCCTGGGCGGTCGCGTCAACGTGGCCGGCTTCGCGCCACACAAGATCGCCCGCTTCATTCGCCTGACCGGCGGCGCGCCGTCGCTCACCGGCAAGGACCCGGTCGGGCACATGCTGTTCATCAAGTACCGCTGGTCCGACATCTACCGGCGCACCGACAAGTTTTTGAACGTATTGGATTACCTGAATTTCAAGCTCACCGGCCGCCTGGTTTCCACGGTCGATTCGCTGATGACCTCGTGGATCACCGACAACCGCGACCCGGCGCGCATCGCCATCGACGCCGGTCTATGCCGGATGATCGGCATCCCCGAGCGAAAAATTCCCGCGCCGGCGCCGTGCACCACGGTGTTGGGAAATCTTCTTCCCGAGGCGGCGAAGACCTTGAAACTTCTGCCGACGACTCCGGTGATCGCCGGGTCGATCGACACCACGGCGGCCGCGGTGGGATCGGGCGCGGTGGCCGACGGCGACGTCCATCTGTACCTGGGCACCTCCAGTTGGCTCGGCGCGCACGTGCCTTATAAAAAGACCGACGTGCTGTCGGCGATCGCCTCGCTGCCCTGCGCGGTTCCCGGCCGCTACCTGATGACCGCCTTGCAGGCGACCGCCTGCGGCAATCTGAACTTCGCGGTCAACAAGTTGCTGTACCCGGATGACGCGCTGCAAAGCGGGCCGCCGCCGGACGACGTTTTCGCGCGGTTGGATCGCCTGGTCGAAACCGCGCCGCCGGGCGCCAACGGCCTGATTTACACCCCGTGGATTTACGGCGAACGCGCGCCGATCGAGGATCAGACGATCCGCGCCGGTCTGCATCATCTGTCGCTGGAACATACGCGCGCCGATGTGGTGCGCGCGTTGTACGAGGGAATCGCGCTCAATACGCGGTGGATTCTGCGCCCGGTCGAGCGCTTCCTGGGCCGTAAAACCGAGGCGATCACCGCGGTCGGCGGCGGGGCCAATTCGAATGTGTGGTGCCAGATCTTCGCCGACGTGCTGCAGCGGCCGATCCGCCAGGTGAAAAACCCGATCGAGGCCAACGTGCGCGGTTCGGCGTTCATCGCGGCGGCGGCGTTGGGCAAGATTCGCATCGCGGACATCCCGCGGCGCGTCGAGGTGGCCGCGACGTATCGGCCGCGACCGCAAACGGCGAAAGTCTACGACGCTCATTTCCGTGAGTTCACCGCGTTGTATCACGCGACGAAAAAGATCAGCCGCCGCATCGTCACTTTCCATCGCGGCAATTAGTCGGATAACGTCGATGGCGAAAGACGCTTTCTGAAGCGACCGAAGATGCGTTGGGTCGTCGCTTATTCTTCCGTGGTTTGTTCCGGCCGTTTGATTTTGATCGGTTCGCGCAAGCCGCCGAGGTCGGCATAGTTGCGCAATTTTTCCAGAAGCGATTGGGTGATCACGCTGCCGGGCCCCAACAACAGTTGTCCGCTTACGGTGGCCACTTCCGACAAAAGCAAATCGCCGACCTGCAATTCCGAAAAGCTAACCGGCTGTCCTTGCGAACGATAGACGCGCGAGCAAGAGGCGAGCGAAAGCCGGTATTGGCGGATGGTGTAGAGCAGTTTTTCGTCGTATCGGCCCTCTCGCTTCTCCATGATTCCCAGGGCCGCTTCAAATGGATTTCCCTTTTTCTCCAGAGCGATCAGATCGTTCAGGATGTGGAGGATGCGCGAGCCCAGCGGGATCTGTTCGCTGGCGAGGGGAACGTTGGGCGGCCCCGATCCGTCATACGATTTGCCCGCAAAGCGGATGATTTCCGCGACGGATTCCAGGCGGGGAATGTGCGAAAGAAGACGGGCGCTGATTTGCGGCACATTGCGCAACATCTGTTTTTCCTGAGCGGACAGCTCTTCGTCGTTTTGGATTTTTACTTTCAGGTCCGTCGGTAAAGTCGTCACGCCGATTTGGTACAGTAACGCGGCCAATTCGATTTGCCAGGTTTTTTTCATCCCGAGTGAGGTCGCCAGGCGGCGCGACAATTCCCGCACGTCGGAGCCGTGTTCGAAAACGCGCGGATCGTTCAGACTGAGAATGTCGGTGAGGGTTTTGATGCTGCCTTGCAGTGTTTTTTCGATCAGTTCCTTTTCGGCCATGATCAACCGATATTGTTCCACACCGGCGTTGATCGCCTTGATCAAATTGTTTTTGGAAATCGGCTTGGTCAGAAAACGGAAGATGCTCCCTTCGTTGACCGCATTAATCGCCATCTCCAACTCGGCGTAAGCCGTCAGCATGATCCGAACAATCTGCGGGTTCATCGTCTTGACGTTGATCAGCAGTTCAAGGCCGGTCATCTTCGGCATTTTCATGTCCGACACGATCACGGCGATCTTCTTTTCACGCATCAGGATTTCCAGCGCTTCGATGCCGTCTTTCGCGATCAGCGGATGGTAACCGGCCGTTTTGATGATTTCATAAAATGTCTGCCGCACGTTCAATTCGTCGTCAACGATCAGTACCTGCATTCTTCACACCTTTTTCACCTGTGATCTCGAATTGAATCCATCGAATTAAAATGCAAAACCGTCTTCGAATACGGCCCGGCACACCTCGGCCACATCGGACCGATAGAGAATCTCTTTGTTGCTCGCTATGTGCGATAGCGCCGCGGGCAAACCCAAAGCCGCTCGATATGGCCGGTGATGCGCCATCGCCTCGACCACATCAGACACGGCGATGATCTGCGCCTCCAGCAAAATTTGTTCGCTCTGCAGACCGTCGGGATAACCGGAGCCGTTCCATCGTTCGTGATGCTGCCGGACGCACTTGGCGACCGGACCGAAAAAGTGGATTGAATTGACGATGTCGTACCCGACGCGGGGATGCTTTCGGATCAAGGCCATTTCCTCTTCTTCCAACGATCCCGGTTTGGAAAGAATTTCAGCGGGGATTTTAATTTTGCCCACGTCGTGAATCGATGCCGCCGTGTGAATGGTGTCGATCGACTCCTGCGGCAATTGCATCCTCTTGGCGATGGTGACCGCCAGTCGCGCGACCCGCTCCTGGTGACCGGCCGTATAGGGATCGCGTTTTTCGATGGCCAGGATCAGCGCATTGGTCGTTTCGTCCAGATTTTCTTTTAAACGCTCGAGCAATTGGCGAAGATCCTGCTGCGCCTTTTCCCGTTCCTGCACTTCGAGCACCAACGATTGATTCGATCGTTCCAAATCAATCGTGCGCTCCTTGACCAGGTTTTCCAGGTGTTCTCGAATGCGTTCGTTTTCCTCGTCGACTCGCCGTTTTTCTTCACGCAACTGCTTCACGGTGAGGGCGCGGGCGACGCTTTGACACAGTTCATGCTTTTTTATCGGTTTCACCAGATAATCGAGGGCGTGGTCGCGGATGGCGGCGGTGGCCGTTTCCACAGTCGGCTCGCCGGTAATGAGAATAACCTGCACATCGCTTTTCATCTGGTTGATGAGTGAATGCAACTCCGTTCCCGACAGGTTGGGCATGCGAATGTCGCTGACGATGACGTCGAAAGGTGTGTTCTGAAAACAGTGCAAAGCCTCCATGCCGTCTTTCGCCACGACGACATCATGACCTTCCTCAGTCAGGAAATGGGCGAAAATTTCTCGGACGCTTGCTTCATCGTCCACTACGAGAATTCTGGCCATGAGACACCTCCATGGAACTGTTTTTTCGGCAACGCTTTCTTTACCGCGCCCAACAAGTCAATGCGGGTAAACGGTTTGGAAAGAAAAGCGGCTTGCCCAAATCGTTCCGATTTTTGCGTATTGGCATCCTTCCCCAATTCGCCGACGACGATGATCGGTATGTCTGGACGCAATTCCCGGATCCGCGCCAACGCCTCCTCACTGTCCATATCGGGAAGTGAAAGACCCAGAAGAATCGCATCGATCTCATTGGGTTTCTCCCTTAACAACTGCAGACCGTCGGTGGCGGCGCCGACGGCGATGACTTCGTATCTTTCCTCGCCGAGAAAAACCTGGACCACGATGTGCATTCGCTCTTCACTGTCGATCAACAGGATCGTGCCGGCCTTGGCGGGCTCGCCGGCGTTGGTTTCCGTGTCCAGCGCTTTGCGGACCTTGTGCAGCATTTCGTCCATTTTAAACGGCTTGGACAAAAAGAACGTTCCGGCCTCCAAAATGCCGTGATGCACAATCGCATCGTCGGTGTAGCCGGACGAGTACACGACTTTGATGTCCGGTCGCCGGCGGGACAAGTAAGTGAATAACTCCTTGCCGTTCATGTTGGGCATGACCACGTCGGTTAGCAGAAGATGAATATCTCCATCGTAATTCTCACATTTTTCGATTGCCTCAATGCCGTTTTCGGCGGTTAAAACGCGATAACCGTGCTTTTCCAGAAACACTCCGGCCAATTGCCGAACGATATTCTGATCCTCAACCAGCAGAACGGTTTCCGTACCGTCGACCGGAGCGGGATCGGCGTTGTTTTCGATGAACGGCGCATCGGTCAATTCGGGGATGCGCGGGAAGTAGATTTTGAAGGTCGTACCACCATTGGGTTCGGAATATACATAAATAAAGCCGCCGTGTTGTTGGACGATCCCGTACACCATCGACAAACCGAGGCCGGTGCCTTTCCCCAATTCCTTCGTGGTGAAGAACGGCTCGAAGATTCTTTCCTGAGTCTCTTTTTCCATGCCGATGCCGGTATCGCTCACGGCCATCATGACGAACTCGCCCGGGATGGCGCCGGCGTGGTTGCGGCAATATTCTTCACCCATGACGATGTTGGCGGTTTCGATGGTCAGCTTGCCTCCTTCGGGCATGGCGTCGCGGGAGTTCACCGCCAGATTCACCAGGATCTGATCGATCTGAATGGGGTCGGCTTTTGTTTTCCAAAGGTTGGGCGCGGGAATGAACGTAGAGTCGATGTCCTCGCCGATCAGCCGGGTTAACATCTTTTTTGATCCCGCGATGATTTTGTTGAGATCGATAAGCTTGGGCGTGATGATCTGCTTGCGCGAAAAGGCGAGAAGCTGCCTGGTCAGATCCGCCGCGCTTTGGGCGGCTTTCAGGATTTCGATCAGGTATGTCGACAAGGGATCGTCTTGGTCGAGCTTGGATTGCATGATCTCGCCGAAACCGAGAATGCCCTGCAGCAGATTGTTGAAGTCGTGCGCCACGCCGCCCGCCAGACGACCGATCGATTCCATCTTCTGCGAATGGCGTAGTTGCTCTTCCAGTTTGTGATGGTTTTCCTCGGCGAGCTTGCGTTCGGTGATGTCCTGAATGGCGCCGTGCAACGCGACCACTTCGCCCTTCGGGCCGACAACGGGTTCGCTCAAGGAATCGCACCAGGCGATGGAGTTGTCCGGGTGTACGAGGCGGTATTCGGAACGGAACGGTTTCTTTTGGTCAATGGCTTCCTGGATTTTCCGGGTGAGCTTGTCTTTTTCTTCCGGATGAACCAGATCGAGGGCGATGTTGATCTTCAACTCGGTGTTTTCTTCCACGCCTAAAAGACGATAGACCTCTTTGGTGCATTTGATATCGCCCGTCTGCAGATCCCAATGCCAGTGACCCACGTGGGTAAGCTGCGTGGCCTGGGCCAGGGCTTCCTCGGCCGCTTGTCGCGTCACCAGCTCTTGTTCCGCTTCCAGCATTTTTTGTTCGAGCTTGCGAACCAGGCGCTCGTTGTACAGCTTGAGAATTTCTCCTTCTTCCGGCGGCGGTTCCTGGACGGCGCTTTCCTCTTGCTGGGCGGCGGCCAGCACCTCGTTGATGTTCCGGAGAAGGATATCCGGTTCGCAGGGTTTTACGATAAACTTGTTCGCGCCGATTTTCAGCGCGAATTCCTCATCCTTGGGCCCGGTGTAGGTGGCGGTGTATACGATGAAGGGTATCCGGCGCAGTCGATCGTCCGCCTTCACCTGTTGGCATAACTGAAAGCCGTCCATAACCGGCATGAGAATGTCGCTGATTATCAGATCGAACGTATCGTTTTGCAGGACTTCGAGGGCTTCGGCGCCGTTGACTGCCGACGCCACGGAATATCCGTTCCCTTTGAGCAACGTTTCCAGAAGATAACGGTTGTCGTCCCGATCATCGACGATAAGCACTTTCATGGTTTCCCTCTTTTTCACCAGGTAACCGTTCAACATGAACAAACAAACATCGAATGCACTTTCCTACTCGTCAGACATCAAGATTGAACTGTTTCGCTTCAAAAAGTCGTAGACAGGTTTCCACTATCATTGGGTCATACAAACGCCCCTTTTCCGCCCGGATTTCCGCCAGCGCCTGATCGATGCCCAGGGCGGGGCGGTAGGGACGGTGTGAGGACATGGCCTCGACCACATCGGCGACGGCCAGAATTCTCGCTTCGATCAAAATGGCGTCGCCCTCCAGGTTGTTCGGGTACCCCGAGCCGTCCAAACGTTCGTGGTGCTGCAGGGCGATTTCCGCGATCGGCCAGGGAAAACGAATGGGTTGCAGAATTTCATAACCGGCCTGCGGATGCAGCCTGATCAAAGCGTATTCCTGCTCGGATAGCTTGCCCGGCTTGGAGAGGATTTCGGCCGGAACGGAAATTTTACCGATATCGTGAATGATGCCCGCCAGATAAATGCCCTCGATTTTTTCCGGCGGGAAACCGAGCTCCACCGCGATCGCCTTGGTCAATTTGGCGACGCGAATCTGATGGCCGGCGGTGTACGGATCGCGTTTTTCAACGATGCCCGACATCGCCGAAATGCTGCCGATCAGCGCCTCTTTCAGTTCGACGGTCCGCTCGCGCAGCGCCTCTTCGGCCGCTTGCCGCGCCATTAGTTCTTTTTCCGCCTCGAGCATTTTCTGTTCGAGTTTACGCACCAACCGTTCGCTGTACAGCTTGAGGATTTCCTCCTCTTTCGGTGGTTGGGGAGGCGTATGATCTTTATCATTTTTGGCGGCCTCGGTGACCTCCTTGACGATCCGGAGCAGCAAGTCCGGTTCGCATGGCTTGATGACGAAGCGGTTCGCGCCGATTTTCCGCGCCAGTTCCTCGTCCTGCGGACCGGTGTAGGTGGCGGTATAAAAAATGAACGGAATGTGATTCAGCGTTTCTTCCGCTCGTATTTTTCGACACAACTGAAAGCCGTCCATGACCGGCATGAGGATGTCGCTGATGATCAGGTCGAAGCGCTCTTTCTGTATTTGTTCAAACGCCTCGGCGCCGTTGACCGCCGACGTCACCTCGTAGCCGTTTCCTTTGAGCAGCGTTTCCAACAGATAGCGATTTTCAACTCGATCGTCGACAATCAGAATATTCATTGCCGTTTCCTACTCCTGGTTGTTTTGCTCCAGATACCCGATTATTTCGGTGACGAAGGTTTCCGGGTTAATCGGTTTTTCGATATATCCCGTTGCGCCGGCGGCCAGGATTCTCTCCCGGTCTCCCACCATCGCGTATGAGGTGACGGCGATTATCGGCACGTTGTCCAATTGGTGATGCTTCTTGAGTTCGGTGGCGACGGCGTATCCGTCCATTTCGGGAAGTTGGATGTCCAGCAAAATGGCGCGCGGATTACACTCCAAGGCCATTTCGATTCCCTTTTTCCCGGTTTCGGCGATGAGAACGATGAAGCCGTGCTTCTCCAGCAGAAAACGCATCATATAGGCATTCTGAAAATTATCTTCAATTACCAGAAGTGTTTTATTCATGGCTTTTCTCCGGCACGTTGGTGAAATTGACATAAAATGTGCTACCTACGTCGACTTGACTTTCCACCCAAATTTTACCGCCCATCATGTTGAGCAGTCGTTTGCAGATTGATAAACCCAATCCGGTGCCTTCGTGTTTGCGAGCCAGCCCGGTATCGATCTGATGGAACGGTTGGAAGAGGTTTTTCAATTCGTCGGCCGGCATGCCGATGCCGGTATCGGTAACGGCCAATAGAAAACTTCCGTTTTCGGAGCGGCAAGTGACACGTACGCTGCCGTGTTCGGTAAATTTTACGGCGTTGTTGAGCAGGTTGAGGATGACCTGTTCCAGCCGCCGCTGGTCCGTGGTTACCATATTAATGTCATCGGCTAAATCCAAACTTAGTTCGAGCCCCTTTTTCTGCGCCATCGGGGTGACCAGCGCGATCATTTTTTCGATGGAAGGCTTCAACTCGAAGGTCGAGGCGGAAAGGGTCAGTTGTCCGGCTTCGATTTTGGAGATGTCCAGCACGTCGTTGATCAGATTCAGCAGGTGCCGCGAACTGTCCTGGACCATGACCAACTGTTTTTTCTGTTCGGGATTCAACGGACCGGCCAGTTCCTGCAGCAAAATGCCGGTAAAGCCGATGATCGAATTCAGCGGCGTGCGCAACTCGTGCGACATCGAGGCCAGGAAGGCGGATTTGACCCGGTCGGCGGATTCCGCGCGATCCTTGGCGACGACCAACTCGGCTGTTCGTTCTTCCACCCGTTGTTCCAGGACCTCGGCATGGCGCTCCAGATCTTCGTTGAGGCGGCGGACTTGATCTTCCGCCTTTTTGCGCTCGGTGATGTCCAAGCCGACGCTGAGGATTTCCTTCACCTCGCCATGCTCGTCAAACACCGTTTTGTTGGTCCAGTCGATCCACACCCGTTCGCCGTTGCGGCGGATGTTCTCGTTGATGTTGCGTTCGTACTTTTGGGGATTGGCGGTGACCTCCGCTATCAGCGGACGCAGATCGCGCCCCGTGCTTTCGTTTGGCGGAACGATGGAGCCCACGACATGACGGTTGACGATCTCCCCAAGCGTGTATCCGAAAAACCGTTGACCGAATTCGTTCAAAAACGTAATTCGTCCCTCGCGGTCCCAGCGCAGGATGATGCTGTTGGCCAACATCACCAGTTCGCGATATTCCTGCTCGCTGGCGCGCAGGGCGTCTTGGATCCGACGTTCCTCGGTTACGTCTCGAATGCTTTCGATCGCGCCGCGGCGGTTTCCTTCCTGGTCGAACAACATGCGTGCCGCGCTCCACAAGTGCCCGCCTTCTCCGTCGCGCCAAGTGGGCACGAACGCCTCGCCGAAGATGGCGTCGCCCTCGCGCCGAACGTACTTGTATCCCTTTTCCTTCGCGGGCGAAGGCGCTTCATCAAGCAGATCGACCAGAATCGGTCGCCGTTTGCCGATGAACGGCTCGGCATAGGCGTAATCGCCGCGCCCCAGCATGGCTTCCTTTTTGATGCCGGTCATCGTTTCACAGGCGTTGTTCCAGGCGATGATCCGTTTGCCCTGATCGATGACGAAGGTGGCGTCGGGCAAAAATTCGATGATGCTTTCCAGCAAGCGATAGGTCGCCTGTTTTTCCGTCTCGGCCTTGATGCGTTCTTCCTGCGACCGAATGGTTACGATGCCGAACGCAAGATCGCCGGCAAGCTCTTCCAATAATTTCATTTCGTCGGAGTGAAAGGCGTCGGTGGCCGAGGAGCATACGACCAGGGCGCCGAGTACCTGATGGTCCTGTTTCAACGGCAGGGCCGCCAAGGAAGCATAGTCGTGTTTCCGGGCCGCTTCCCGCCACAGGGCGTAAGACGGATGGGTGGAGATGTCCTGCGCGGCCACCGGCCGACCGGTGCGAATGGCCATGCCGGTGGGGCCGCTGCCGCTTTCATTGTCGGCCCAGGAGAGATTCAACGACTCGATATATCCGGGTTCGGCGCCGATTTGCGCAATGGGTTGAATGGTTTTGTTTTCGTCCGTCAGGGCATATCCGACCCAAGCCGTTCGATAGCCGCCGTGCTCGACGAGGATGCGGCAAATCTCGTTCAGCAGGGTCGGCTCGTCCTGCGCATGAACCAGCGCCTGATTGCATTCGCTGAGCGTGCGCAAAGCGCGGTTCATGACGCGGATGCCGAATTCCGCATTTTTACGTCTTGTAATATCATGAAAATAAATGGATATGCCTTCCGGCGAAGGATAAATGCTGTATTCGAACCAGCGTTCCGTCGGCGCATGGTAGTCTTCAAAGGTCAGGGATTTCTGCTGGTTCATCGCCCGTTGTATCGTTTGTTGCAACGACTCGCTGATGGCCGTCGGCAGCTCGACCCAGATGTTTTTTCCCACCAGACTTTCCGGTTGACGATTTAATATTTCGCCGGCGCGGGCATTGATCTGAGTCAATTTCCAGTTGTTGTCCATGGCGACGAAGGCGTCGGTAACGCGTTCGAATTCCTTGTTGCGGATCAGCAGTTCCTGCGTCCGCTTATTTAATTGAACCTTCCAGTACCACGCCTCCACCAACGTGATCACCAGGATGGTCACCACGATCAAAAGGATGGTCAGCAGCCACGTGGGAACCTTGAAACTCACTTCCTCGGATGTCCATCGCCGGATAGTCCGATAATATTCGGACTGCGTGTCCTCTTTCATTACTTTGAGATGCTTGTCCAGCGCGTTCAGCAACGCTTCGGAGCCCTCCTTCGGCGCGGCGAAGAACAGGTCGGAGGGGTTGAAAATAATGGCCGTGTCTTCCAGGCCGGATTTGCGGGCGTTCATCGCGCCGAAAAATTGATTGGAGATGGCGGCGTCGGCGTCGTTTTGCATCACCAGCTCGAAAACGGATCGATAATCCGAAGCGGGCGCCAGGGTGATGGACAAACCGAAACTTTTGGCGAGCGCCTGAAAAGAGCTCTGCTGCACCGATCCATCCAGGACCGCAATTCGTTTCCCGTTCAAATCCAGGATGGAACGAATGCCGCTGCCTTTACGGGCATAAACCTGAAAACAAGAGGCAAGCACCGGAATTTCATGAAAGGAATACAATCGTTCCCGTTCGGCGGTGCGAGCCACATCGGGCATCAGGTCGATCTGACCGCTTTTCAGCCCCTCCAGGCATTCCGCCCATTGGCAGGGAACGTATTGCAGGCTCCAGTTCTCCTTTTTAGCGATTTCCGCGAGGACGTCGACGAAAATGCCGGCCGGCCGGCCTTCCGGCGATGTGAAAACCTTGGGCGCGTTTTCATACAAACCGACGCGGACAACCCGTTTGGCGGCGTGCGCTTGCAGCGGCGCGAAGCTCCAAAACGTCGACAGGCCGATGAAAAGGAGAAGACCGGCTATCAAGGATTTCATTCGCCCGCAACGGTGCGAAAAGGGGCGATTCGTCTGATCGTTGTGGATGTGCTCTCGGTCGTTCATCATTTCGCCTTCCACGTTGCATGCGAGTCGCGAGCGTATTTCCTTCAACAAGGACATAACGTCTGTTTCTTCCTGAAATTGAATGATCCCCAACCCGTAAAAGCGATGCCGTATCGGTTCTCAAGTATTTTTAAACAAAATAGATTGCACAATAAATCAAGTATATCACACAGGATTATGGAAGCAACATTAAGAACTTATATAATTGTTCAGCTAATAATTCATTTATTCGGATTGTGGACGGAAGTGTGCTGAACGGTGGGGTGTCGACCGGTGTGATGGTCGGATGATTTGCGTGCGAATATCCCGTCGAAGAAGAGACTTGGTCGATTTACCCGAAAAAGTCGTTTCTCAAAACTTCCGTTGTGCGGTAACATAACAAACAATAATATTCCGATCGAGTAACCGTTCCGACGCAATAGGGAGATGTGCGGATGAAAGCGATCAGAGTTCTTTGTCCGGCAACGATTTTGGTTTTCTCCGCCGGACCGGCTTACGCCTGCGAACCGGCGGTGCCGTTGGTTTTTCTCTTCGGCATACCGTTGTTTTCCCTATTCGGCGTGGTTTTTGTCAAAGCGATCATGTTCGCCGTCTTCGAAAAATCGCTGCCCAAATTCCGCAGTTTCGGATATATGATCCTCGGCAATCTGTTCAGTTCGTTGATTGGATTGGTTTTATTATTGGGAACCGTTCCTTTTCTGATAATTGTGTTGTTCCTGTTGATCTATGCCGTTTCAGTTCGCCCCTCACAGCGATTCATCGAATACAATCCGTGGGGCTTGATGAAAAAGACGTCGCCGAAACTGTTGGCGGCGCTCATTACCGTGTTGTACGTCGGAACCTTCTTTCTTTTTTCTTTCGCGATACAGGCAAGGGAGCATTCATCCTTGGCATTGTACTGGGCTCTGAAATACGTTTACATCTTGATTGGGGTGTCCATCAGCATTTTCCTCACCACCTTTTGGGAAGAGTACGTGGTCGTCTCGCTGGCGAAGAAGGAAGGCAGTATGCTCATTCCCGCGCTCAAGGCGAACCTCATTGCCTTTATCATCATCCTCGCTTTCCTCGCGGCCAAGGCGTTGCCCGAGCGGATGAAGTCGCCGAACTATCTCATCGAAAACGAAAACCAAACGACCGTCGCGCAGGTGGAGCAGCCGAGCTATTCGACGATCGCCGAATCCACGCGAGCGCTTCCGGAGTTTGAGTGAGGCTTCAGTACACCGGCGCCGACCAGCCGATGTCATACATTCCCGGAATCGCCACCGGCAAGCGTCCGCCCGGTGAAGCCTCACCGTAGAGAATCCGCGCCACTGCTTCGACGGCCAGGTCGTGGTTGCTGTACGCCGCGAGGTAGGTTGACGCGTCGGGGAAGGCCAGCAGATCGTAAGGCATGGCCAACGCAGCGATGATCGTCGGGAAGTTCAAAGCGAGCAACCGTTCCACCATATTCGTTTGCCGTTCGTCATACAGCGCGTTGTACGTGGCGATGACCAACACGTCCGGCGCGGCGGCCGCGGCGTCGGCGACGATGCGGTTGACGACAGACGGCAAGGGCGGCGAGCTGAACCACGAGCCGGTCGTCGCCGCATTGTATTCGCGCATCGCGCCCACCAGTGTTTCGGTGGCGAGGTTCGGCCACGAAGCGGTGGGGTACATCTGCCAGACCACGGGACCGGGCGCCACCACGTGCACCCGCGCCTCGGCCGATAGGGGAACGAGCGCGGCGTCGTTGCGCACCAGCGTTACCGCACGATCGTGCAGGCCGGCGGCGAGCGACTGTTGCTCCGGCGTATCCACCCGCGCGGAAATGCCTTCCACCTCGCGGAACGGATTTTCGAACAGGCAGTACTTCATTTTCAGGCGCAGGATGCGGCGAACCGACTCGTCGATGCGCGCCGACGAAATCTCGCCGTTCTCCACCGCCGCCACGACCGCATCGATCTGCCCGGCGATGTCGGTCGGGTAGGGCTCCGCCTTCGTCGCGACCGGCTCGAAGCCTTCGAAGATGTCCATGATCATGTCGGCGCCGGCTTGTATCGCCATCACATCGGGCATGCCGCCCCAATCACGGCCGGCCAGCGACCACATGTTCATGTCGTCGGTGATGATCACCCCCTCGAAGCCCAGCTCTTCGCGCAGCAGTTCGGTCAATATCGGATAGCTCAAGGTCGCCGGATAATCCGGATCGTAACCGACAAAGCGCGCATGCGTCGGCATGATCAGATCGACGCCGGCGGCGATCGCCGCTTCGTAGGGCGGCAGGTAGACCGCGCGCAGGGTCGCTTCGTCCAACTCGGAGACGACCAGATCCGTGTGCTCGTCGCCCGGCGCGGCCGTCTGTCCGGGAAAATGCTTGGCGGTCGGCGCGACCAACTCGGCGCGCAAGCCGGTCACGGCCGCAGCCGCATGCTCGGCGACGGCGGCGGTGTCTTCGCCGAAGCAGCGCGTGTACATCGAGGTTTCCTCGGGCGAGGTCATCACTTCCAACACCGGGGCGAGGTTGACGTTAATGCCCAGCGCGGCAAGCTGGTTGCCCATCAGCGCGTAGGCGTCGCGTGTCGCCGCCGGATCGAACGTGGCGCCCAGGCCCAGGTTGCCGGGCGTGTCGGTGCCGCCCAATGCGGTGGAAAACGCTTGCGGCGCGCCGCCTTCCTGATCGATGCCGATCAACAGCGGGATCGCCGGATCGTTGTTCATCGCCAGGGTTTGCAGCGTGTTGACGTTCCGCACGGACCACTCCGGCCACAGCCCGAGCGTGTAGAAAACCTTCTCGTGCACCGCGCCGACCTTCAGTTCCTGAAGCGAGCGCGCGACGGCGGGTAATTCGAACCAGGGGAAGAGATCGACCCCCACGTAATACATCTGCCCGACCTTTTCGCGCAGCGTCAGCGCGGCGAGCAACCGGTCGATGCGCGCCTCGTCGATTTCGCAAAAAGGCGGCGCCTCGTCATCATCGTCGTCATCATCGTCGCCGGTGTCGTCGTCGGCTTCGTCATCGTCAACGGCATCGTCGTCGGCCTGAGTATCGTTGTCGTCATCGTCATCGTCGCCGCAACCGGCGAAAAGAATCATTGCGGTGAACAGCAGGATGATCGCCGGAAGTCGGAAGAAGGTTTTCATGTCGCCGCCCTTATATTTTGCTTGAAAATTATACCCCGTATTCCTCGTACACGAAGGCCAGATCCTTGCGGATGCGCTGTTCGTCGAGGCCGAATTTTTCCAGCGAATAGGCGTGCTTGCTCTTGTAGCCCTTTTGCTTTTCGGCCTGCTGCCGGACCTTGGTGAAAAACTCGGGGTCCGGCTCGATTTCCAGGAACTCGACCACTTCCTTCATCGTGGCTTCGAAGTCGTTCATCAATTTCGGGTAGGGCACGACGATGAAATTCTCGGGCGGAATGCCCCCCTGTTTTTTCAGGTCGTAAAACGCGCGATACATATAGCACGAGCCCTGGTAGAGATTTTCCAGGTAGCGTGCCAGGTCCTCTTTGCGCGTGGTGTTGAACATGTCGTAGGACTGTTCGAGCACGCCGGTCAGCAGCGACATGCCCGAGGGCAGCGTCTCCAGCGGATCGCGCACCACGTAGATGATTTTGCAGTCGGGGTAACGTTTGAGCAGCGTTTTCACGCGCATGGAGAAAATACTGCTTTTGACGATAATGCGACTCTTCTTTTTCGCCGCCATGTTGCGTCGCCAGCAACCTTCGAGATAGCCGAACAGTCTGTTTTTCTTAACCTCCGGTTCGTCGTCGAGCTCGAAATACGATTTGCTCTGCGCGCTGCCCCAGGTGTCGTCCCAGGCCAGGAAATACGACCAGAGAAAACCGCCGTCCACGAAGTGGAAGAAGGCCATGGCGTCGTCGGTTTCCACGTCGCGCAAGCTGGTCTCGTGCGCGTCGGAGCTGTGATAGCGCGCCGGCGACAACGGCGCGAGTTTGTTGACCAACCGCCCGAACAGCTTGCGCGCGGTGATCGCCGGGAAAAGCATCTCCCACAATTCGAAGGCGCACAGGCGATCGGTGTTGAGCAAAAAGCGGTGAATGAACGTCGTGCCGCCGCGCGGATTGCCCAGGATGAACACCGGTCGATCCAGCGGCAGCGTCTGGAACTCGGAGTACAAGACAAGGTCGAGCGCGCGGGTTGTCGCGTTGATCACGCGGTGCACCTGCAGTAGTAAAAACGTGCCCAACGGACGTAGTTTGAAGCCGAAGGTTTTCAGAATGATACGATAAATATTAAGATATTTAGCCATGATTCACCCACCCTGTTCCGCGTTGCCGAGGTTGAAAATCCGCTCGGCGCGATGGTCCGACGATTCCCGCGTGACGTTGATTGCCGCTTAGTGTAGCAGGGGCGGCGGGGTTTGCGCCACCGGGTTGGGCAATACGAGAAAGGTCAAGAGGTACTCTCCCTCGATGCGCCAGCCGATCGTCAATTCGGTATCCGTCGGGAAGTGCGGCGGCAGCGCCCGTTGCAAGCGGCCGGTCAGCGTATGGGGTTCGGAGCCGGGTTGCAGCAGCAGATCATGAAACGACCAGCGTTCGCCGGACAATGCCTTATAGACGCTCTCCTTGGCGGAGAAGATCAACTTGAGCGTGTCGGCGGTCGATCCGGGTTGTTTTTCGATCCACGCCAGTTCCGCGGGCAAACAAATTTTAGGGGCGAGGCGAACAAGATCGACAGATGTGGGACCTTGCAGATCCAGCCCAAGACCGGCGCAGTCCGTCCGCCGGGCCACGGCGGCGACGGCCAGGTCGTGCGAGTGGGAAAGCGTGCCGACCACGCCCGCCGGCCACAATGGTTCGCCTCGCTCGCCCGGCAACACCGGTCCGGGCTCGACGGCGAGCAACCGCCGCAACGCCAGCTGGACCGCGGCGCGCCCGAGCGTGAATTCGCGAACGCGTTTGGGCGTGGCGCGCGAAGAGAGCAGCGCCTGTTCCTCCGGATGCAATCGGTAATCGCAAGACGTTAATGTTTGCGCGACAAAGGCGACAAACGAGGGGAAGGGCGAGGTAGGTATCGGCGTTCGATTCGGCATGAATGAATGGTAGCACAGGTAAGCAAGCTTTTATTTCGTGTAATGACGTACGCTAAAAAGTGGCAATACGACTTTGTTGCATGCAAATACGGTTGATGAATGAAGATGCATAATATCATTAATATGATGAATATATATGCTTTATGCTGAATAGAATATAATTGCTATCAAGGCGATGGGCCGGATGGGTAAACATAATGATATTAAAAAGAATACGACAAAATTCACATGAATTAATTGTTAGTTAGAATTTATTATTCAATTGAAATTAAACCCTTGTTTGCCTTCTCCAAAAATGCGAAAATCGCCAAGAATTAATTGCAACGAATAACTATTTTAAGAAAAGATACAAGTAGATATTCTATGGCATATCGCTGTGATAGCGGCTGTAAATCCTGTGGAAAGGTACTGGTGCATGCACAAACGACCACTCGAAACAATTCTGACGATAGTGCTGGGTGTGGCGATTATTTTAATCTCCGGAGTTTCGCCGGCGTGGGCGGACGATGACGAGGAGGCCGAGGGCGGATTCAGCTTGGCGCCGCCGCCGTTTCGTTATGGGCATATCTACACCAAGGAGCGAGAAAACCTCTCGCAGGTGTCCTATAACCGGATCAATGTCGATACGTTACACGCCGATTTGATCAACATCACGCCGATCGACTGGTATTGGATGACCGAGAAAAGCGCCTACGACATTAATCCATCGACCTTGGTCGCCGGCACCATTTCCGGCGGGGGCGAAGGCTTCGCCTATGCCTGGCTGCCACAGGCCACCTTCGGGTATGAGTTTTACGACAACGTGAAAATCGGCTCGCCGCAGCGGCGTAAAAAAATCAAAAAAGAGCCGGAGCAGGGCTTTGCCGGCTCGATCTTTGGCGGCCCGGGGTTGGAACTCTCGCATGTCGACCTGAAGGGAAAGGGCGATCGCTCGGATTTCAAGTTGAACATCAGCGCCTATGCCCTTACCTGGAATGCCGGGGCCATCGGCGAGTTTTACGTCAAGCGCGTAAGCATCGTGCCCTATATTTTCGCGACCGGCGCCGCCTTCGGCGTTACCCAGGACAACATCGTTGGACAGGAAACGATCGATCCGCAAATTCTGACCTATGCGGGCGGTTTCGATATTCGCATTTGGCGTTCGGATACCCGCACGATGGGTGATTTCTGGAGTCTGGGCGCGTTAATCCAATCGATGATCGGTTCGACCAGCGGCAGCGACGAAGACGGTACGTCCTTTTTCCTGAACCTGGCGATGAATGGCTTGTTCCTGTAATCACGGAGAGAGAGAAGAATAATGTATAAGGTAACGATAACGTTAATGTTCATTTTCGCTTTACTCCTGGTTGTAAACTTCACGGCTTGCGATGACGACGACGATGACGATCAGAGCCGTCCATCGACAGATGACGATACGTCCGACGACGATGACGATGACGATATCATACCGCCGGATGACGACGACGATACGACGGACGATGATACAACCGACGACGATACAACCGACGACGATACGACGGACGATGATACAACCGACGACGATACAACCGACGACGATACAACCGACGACGATACGACCGACGACGATACGACCGACGATGACACAACCGACGATGATACGACCGACGATGACACAACCGACGATGACACAGTCGATGATGACACGGTCGACGATGATACGACCGACGATGATACGACCGACGATGACACAACCGACGACGATACGACCGACGATGACACGGTCGATGATGACACGGCCGATGACGACACGGTCGATGACGATACAGCCGATGACGACACGGCCGATGACGATACAGCCGATGACGATATCGCTTTCGACGATACGGTCGAAATTACCGCCGGCAATTTCTATATGGGTTGCGAGCCGAACGACACCTTGTGCTATGACGACGAATTGCCTCGCCATCAGGTCACGTTGTCGGCTTATCTGATCGATGTCTACGAGGTCACCAACGAACGCTTTGCGGAATTTCTCAACGCGAACGGCAACGATTGCGACGGCCACGATTGTGCCGACACCGATAACAGCCGTTTTCAAATTCACCAGGTAGGCGAGGGGTGGGTAGCCGATACCGGCGACGAATACCGTCCGGTCATGTTGGTCAGTTGGTATGGCGCCGTCGCTTTTTGCGAATGGACCGGCGGACGTTTGCCCACCGAAGCCGAGTGGGAGAAGGCCGCCAAAGGCGCGGCGGAGCACTACATCTATCCGTGGAGCGACACCTGGATGATCCACGCCGCCAACTGGGGCGAAAACAACGATCCTTATCAATCCGGTGACTGGCCCTACACCTGTCCGGTTGGTTATTACGATGGAACGAATCAGGGCGGCGTTTACCAAACCGTCGACGGTTCAAGCCCTTATGGATTGTATGACATGGCCGGCAACGTCGAGGAATGGGTGAACGACTGGTACAACTCGGATTATTACGCGACGAGCCCCTCGACCGATCCGCCGGGACCGGCCGGCGGCGATCGGCGAGGAACGCGGGGCGGTAGTTGGAGCACCAATTACGGCGACGATATTCTGCGTACCTCGATTCGCTGGCGCTACTATCCGACCGACATGGAAGACAATCTCGGCTTCCGCTGCGTACAGGATGTGCTCTGATATAACCGCTCGGCGAAAAAAGGGGAGACCGATTCGTACGGCTGACGAAAGGGGAACGAGATGATTTGTTCGCGACTCCAAAATATTCGAAACGCAAGACGGGCGGCGCTTTGCATAATCGGCTTGAGCCTCATCTTCTTGAGCGGAATCGTTGCTTCCTCCGTTTTCGCCGAAGCGAAATCCCCTTGGGGACCGGTTGTTTCCGAAGAATTTCTGGTCGACGATCCGGTCGCCATTCCCCATACCAAACATCAATTTGTCGATCTTGTCGGCTTTGGCGGCGCCAGCTACCTGTTCTGGTACGACACGACGGAAAGCAACTTGCACGGTCCGTTATACTTAACCCGCTTTTCCGATGAAGGCACGGTGCTTGATCCCTTTGGCTTGGACGGTTATGGCGAATCGTTCGGCCACGTCGGCGCCGGCGATAATCAAGCGTTATTCTTACAAAGCACTTATCCCGGCACAGGCACCGCCTACATCCATGCCCGGCGTTTCGATGCCGACGGCAATTGTCTCGATCCCAATTCGATAAACATCGCCACTGTCGACACGGAATATTACCTTCCCGACTCCATCGGCGTTGCTTTTAATGGAAGCAATTATCTTCTGGCATATTTTTATCAATTGGGCACTATGGGAAGTAATGATAAATTGTATGTGCGGAGTTTAAATCCGAACGGCACGACAGGATCTGCCATTCTACTCATGGATGAAGACTTTTTAGCCGATAGGGATTGTTTCCGCATTACTTCCAATGGCGACGAGTTTCTACTGTTGCGCAGCTTCTACGATCTGGATTCGCCGCACGTCATCTGCGGAATGCGTTTGAATGCGAATGGTACAGCGGTAAATGGAACGTGGGTGAATCTGGTTACCGATACGATCAATACGTCGGAATTTATGGAAGAATACGAAATTGTATGGGACGGCACCTATTACTGGTTGGTTTATAAAAAGGAAAATGCCAGTGGTTATCTTTCACTTTATACGACGCGCATTAACACGAATCTCGAAGTGTTGGATCCCGATGGGATTTTAATTTGGGATGGCACGTTACACGAAAACACGGCAAGCGATTTCGACGTCACCACCGACGGCACGCAACTTTTGCTCACCGTTATGAGTCATTATTATGAGTCTTACGTCGATTACAACAAAATCCAGGCCGTGCGCATCGGCTTGGATGGTACGGTGTTGGACGATCCGCCGATTCTGGTGGATGAGCTGAACGAATATATATATTTTCTGGAAGATGTGCACGTCACGTATGACGACACGAATTTTGTCGTCGGTTGGATGATCCATAGCGCCGATTATAAGTCCTTCGTATCTCGGATTTCTCCCGACGGCGTGTTGCTGGACCTTACCGGGAAAACCTTCGCCTATAGCAGCGCCAATGAACAGGATCTGTCCGCCATCGGCTGCAACGGCGCCGATTACCTGGTTGCCTGGCGCGATAAACGTGAGAGTTTTTACGGCCAGCTTTTCGGAGTGATCCTCTCGCCCGAAGGAAATCCGAAAACCGCTTCGTTCCCGATCGACGAGGAATACAATGAATCTTGTCGGGTGGATGATATCCACATCGCCTCCGACGGGACCGATTTCTATGTTTCCTGGATGCGTGGCGGGGCGCTTCGCGGCACAAAGGTCAGCGCCGCCGGTGTCGTGCAAAATCCTGACGGGCAGATCATCTACGATCATGGCGGCTGCGATTATCAAGAAATTCAATATGATCTGACCTACAACGGACAACATTATTTGGTCGGCTACTATCGTGAGATTAACATCGGAGGCGGTAGTTACGTTTCCGAAATTATGTATGCGCGCATCGGGGTGGACGGTACGCTTGTCGATCAGACCAATTGGGTGCCCTGTCCGGTCAGTCTTGCATATTATTATCCGCACGTACGCATCGCGTATGACGGCGCCAACACCGTCATCGCCTTTATCGGAAAAAATGACGTAATGCTGCCGGAGTACCAGTTGTATGTCTATCGTCTGGATAGCGATTACAACATTCCCGAACCGGCCGGCATTTCGCTACGCCAAGACAACGACTTGACCATGGTGCGGATCGTCGGCACCGATGACGCCAGTATGATCGTCTTCTCGCACGGCAATGATTTATACGGTTATGTGCTCAATCAGGACGGTACGGCCGGCGATCTCATCACCATCGCGACCGGTTTGGATCCGATAAACGACATCGTTCTCAGCTATGACGGTTCGTTGGTGCATGTCAATTACACCACCACGATTGTTACCAAAAATAACAGCATGGCCTACGGCATTCGCCTGAATCCGGACGGCACGTTGTATGATCCGTCTCCTTACGCTATCGGTGAAATGGTGATCGATCCGTATTATCTAAATTCACCGTCCATTGCCTCGCGCAACGCCGATGAAACCATTTTCGCCTACGCGTCCTTTGCTGAAATAGGCGATGTGACCGTCCAGCGGGTGGTGGCGCGCAGCCTGGGCATGTTGCCGCTGGGCGTATCCTGCGATGACGGATCACAATGCGTCAGCGGCTATTGCATCGACGGCGTGTGTTGCGAAAACGCCTGCGGCGACGGGGTTACCGGCGATTGCCGGGCCTGCAGCGAAGCCGCCGGCGGGACCGATGACGGCTATTGCACGGCGGCCAATACGGGAACCGTCTGCCGTCCGGCGGCCGGCCTGTGCGATGAGGTCGAAACCTGCGACGGATCGTCGATCGATTGCCCGGCCGATGTGTTGGTTGCCGCCGGACATGTATGCCGCGACGCCGCTGACGACTGTGATGTTGCCGAGGAATGCACGGGTACGGATGCGGCTTGTCCGACCGATGAATTCCTGCCCAACGGCACGACCTGTGACGACGAACTGTTTTGCACGGTCGATGATGTTTGCACCGAAGGCGTGTGCGACGGCGACCTGCGCGATTGCGACGACGGTCAGTTTTGCACCGGTGAGGAAACCTGTGACGAAGCCAATGACGAATGCGATTCGCCGGGCGATCCGTGCACGACCAATCAAACCTGCAACGAAGAAAATGACACGTGCGATCCCAACGTCGACGATGACGATACGACACCGGACGATGACGACGTCACGCCCGATGATGACGATGCCACGCCCGACGACGATGACGACAGCACGCCTGATGACGACGAGAACGACGACGATGATGACGATGATATGTGTGAAAGTTTCTGCGAACGCGTGGAATCATGCGGTTTGACCGATCTCTTCGGCGTCGACTCGATGAGCGAATGTCTCTCGATGTGCTCGCAGTTGCAGTCGTCTTATCTGAATTGCGCACAAGCCGCCGCGTCCTGCGAAGAATTGGCCGCTTGTTTCGGCGCTAATGAAGGCGACGATGATGACAACGACGATGATGATAAAGGTTGCGGCTGCTGACGTTTAGCCGGATAAACGCTTCTTCTCAACGGCCTTCTTCGCTGCAAGCGGGGGAGGCCGTTGGTTTTAATGTATCGGCGACAACGAGAAAGCCGGTGCGTTTTCTCCCAGGCCATGCAGACCGTAAAATACGCCGATTTCCGGCAATTCTTCCTTGATGACGTAATCGTCGAACACTTCATACAGGTCGTAGGAAAAACTTTTTCCTTTGTGCGCCAAGCCGAGCATGAAGATATGACCGTCCGTCGTCGTCAGGCAGAAATTCGTTGTGCGTTTGTCGATTTTCCGGCAGTGCCATTCTCCGTTTTTTCGCTCGATGAACTTGCCGTAGGCGGGAATGAGGACGTAATCGCCGGAGGTGCAGACCTGCTGTATCCAGGCGTGGTCGCATTCGGCGGGCAACGTGATCGACTCAACGACTCCATCGTTGTATTCCATTACTTGGTAGTTCCCGTTGAGGAGAAAACCGTGATCGGGCGCGTCCAGATAAACGTAATCGATGCCGCCGGTACGGTCGCCGCCGTTGCCGTATTCCAGATACCACTCGCCGTTTAGATAGTGCCAGATCCGCGAGCCGAAATGAAAATCGGCGACCAGCCCGTTGTTGGGATCGGTGAAAAACATGCTGGTATAAACGTAGTCAGCCGATTCCTGCTCCAACGTCGCGGTCGCGCCGCTGTAGCGATACAGATAATAATAGGACTCCATCTTGTCCCAGTATTGATAGGTGCTCAGCCAAAACGTGCTGGGATCCGGGGCGAAAATGGCGCGGACATTCTCCTTGGTGTACAAGGGCACGTGCACCGTATCCAGGCTCCAGCCGACGCCGTACTCGTACTTGAAGATGTCGAAGCCGTCGGGATAATCGTCATAGTCGTAAAGGTTCGCGGCGACGTATCCCAGGTTCCCGTTGATGAACACCGAGGAACTGATGCCATGGAAGGTTTCGGTCATCGGTTCTTCGATCCACTCGCCGCCGGAGCGCCGCAGTGAGGAACTGTGGGAGATCAACATCAGTTCCACATCGTCGGTGATGTCGTCGTCCAGGACGATGATTTCTTCCGCGTCCGTGTCGTCGTCCACGCCCGTATCGTCATCGGGGAGGGTGTCGTCATCGACGGAGGTGTCGTCGTCGGGCGCAGTATCGTCGTCGGTAATCGTGTCGTCGTCGGCGGTCGTGTCGTCATCGGCCGTGGAATCGTCGTCGTCCGCGTCGTTGTCGTCGTCGCCTGCATCGTCATCGTCGCCACAGGCGAAAAGCCCCAGGAACATGGTTAGGATTATCAATAGATACAAATAGCCGTGGAGCGATAATGTTTTCCCGAACATTTTTCTTTTCCCATAATATGGCTGTCGCTCAGCCGTTTCGCCCCCATCGATATGCTACTAAATCTATTTTAAAATGTAAGTGATTTTTCTATGAATATGCTGCTTTTTATGTCAGATTGGATTTTCAAGAGATTACCATGCAGGAACACCAGGCCAGTCGTACCGCGCAGTACGCCGCGTCGTTTCGGGCGCTGGAAGACGTGCGCCGTCCCGCACGAACGCGCCTGTTCGCCGATCCGTTTGCGGTGCATTTTCTCGCCGCACGTTACCGACGCATCGTCCGTTTCGCTTCCTGGCCGCTGGTGGGCGCGGCGGTGCGTTGGCTGGTGGATTGGCGCTATCCCGGCGCGATGACCTCCGGCATCGCCCGCACGCGATTGATCGACGATCTCCTGCGCGAAGCGATACGCGACGGCATTCGGCAGATCGTCATTCTTGGCGCGGGCTTCGATTGCCGTGCCTGGCGTCTGCCGGAGCTGGCCGACTGCCGCATCATCGAGGTGGATCATCCGGCGACCCAGGCGCACAAGCGCGAGCGGCTGGAGAGCCTCGGCGCGGCGATTCCACCCGCGTTGACCTTCGCGGCGATCGACTTCACCCGGCAGCGGCTGGACGAAGTGCTGGCCGGAACGTCGTATGATCCTCACCAGCGCTCCTTCGTGCTCTGGGAAGGTGTGACGCACTACCTGGGCGAGCACGCCGTCGACAATACCTTGCGCACCATCGCCGCCGTAACCGTGCCCGGCAGCCGCCTCGTTTTCACCTACCTGCACCGCGGCCTGATCGACGGCACGGCGACGTTCGCCGGGTCGCGCGCCTCGCAACGGCAGGTCGCCGGTCACAGCGAACCGTGGATCTGGGGGATGATGCCCGCGGAGTTGCCGGGCTATCTGGCCGAACACGGTTTCACGCTGCACGAAGACATCGGCGCCGACGAGTATCGCGAGCGCTATTGGGGCGAGCGCGGCCGCCGCATGCGCGGTTTTTCCTTTTACCGGGTGGCGCTGGCCGAGATGGGCGTCGATGAGATGACCGCCTGATCACATTCTAGTGATAAGATTGGACGATAAACTATTTTTATGATATCAATACATAACCTTAGCAATCCATACCGGGTATAAGAATGAATGAAAAGCGTCTTATGCGGATGCTGTCCCGCTGGCAGGAACAGGGGCTGCTGACGGCCGAGCAACAAAGCGCCATCGTGGCCCATGAGCGCGACAACGTCGCGGTCGGACGCGGACGCTGGGTGCTCTACGGCTTGTTGATGACCGGCGGCTGTGTACTGGGCATCGGCATTATTTCGCTCATCGCCGCGAACTGGCGGGCCATTCCCGGGTGGATCAAAATGACGACCGACTTTGCGCTATTGATTGCCATGGGGATGACGCTAATTCGTCTTTATGACGAAAAGCGTGAAATGGCGTTCGAACTGGTTTCGCTGGTTTTCTCGCTCTTTTGTCTGGCTTCGATCGGTCTGGTCGTACAGGTATTTCATCTTCATCTCCCCATCCACCGCGCGCTGTTGCTGACCCTGGCATTGGTGCTGCCGGTGAGCCTTGCCGCTCGTCGCTGGTTCATGCCCCAGCTTTGGGTGGTGGGCTTGCTGGTGGCGCTAACGCTGACGGTCATCGAAGAAAAGACATTGATGAATGGACTGTTCGGCTTGCGAGTAAGTTATTACACGAAATTGTTGGCAGTGCCGCTCATCCTGCTCGCGTTGAGTAACGTGACGTCGTCGATTGAAAAACTGCATCGCTTTGCGTGGGCGTTTACCCTGTGGAGCTTCATCGCCGGCTTTGTCATGATCTGTGTCGGCGACGTTACCAGCTCGATGAAAGATATCGAGCTGTCGATGACCGGGCTGATTCCGATCACGATTCTCGCCATGATCGCCGGCGGTTCCTTGTATTTACGCCGGAAACTTCACGACAAGGTGAAAGTGGTCACGCTTATTCTGCTGGCGTGGATGCTGGCCTTGGTGCTGCTGTACATGCCGATTAGAGAGAGAGCATTTTCTTTTGCAATAAGGACGGATTTTCTGGGAGCCATGTTCAGTATCGTCGCGTTCTTCCTGCTGGCCGCGTTGTTTGTCATGCTGGGAAAGCCGAACTGTTTCAACATGATCACGATCGCGATCACCCTGCGATTCTTGATCGTCTATTTCCAGGTGTTCGGCAGTCTGATCAAAACCGGCGTCGGGTTGATCGTCTCCGGTTTGTTGATTATCGGCCTGGGTATCGTCTGGTTCAAAATTAGGCTGAAATTGGCCGGCTGGATGGAAAGGATGCTTGCATGAAATCGACGCGCGTGAAATTGGCCGTGGCGGTGATAATCCCGATTCTCTGTCTGGCGATATGGGTCGGCTCGATGGCGATCGACCTTCATACCGGTACGGAAATTACTATTCCCGCCGCGGGAATCGATCCGCGCGATCCGCTGGCCGGCCATTACCTGACGTATCGCCCGCTGTATCCGCCGAAATTGTGCGAGGTGGGCATGTCGTCGCTCAAGCCGTATTATGTTTGCCTGTGGGAGGAAAACGGCCGGATCAATGGTTATTCAATGGGGCAAAAGTGCCCGGCGAGCAAGCCGGCGGATTGCCAGGTTGTGCTGCAGGGTAATTGCCGAGGCTCGGAATTTTCCGCCGATATCGAGCGGTACTATATTCCGGAAGAAAGTGCGCCGTTACTCAATTCCATTATGGCAACCAGTCGTCGTTGCAGCATCGTCGTGTCGGTCAATCAGAAGGGCAAACCCAAGGTCAAAGATCTGCTGATCGACGGTCGTTCGTGGCGCGAAATTTATAAACGATAATTCGCCTCTATCAGCCAGACTGATCAACACCCGCATCCGTCATTATTGTCATCATCATCATCATCGTCATCACTGGTAGCGTCATCATCAGTCACATCGTCATCCACTGCGTCATCATCGGCTGTGTCGTCGTCGGTCGTATCATCATCGGATGTGTCGTCGTCCACCGTATCGTCGTCGGATGTGTCGTCGTCCATTGTGTCGTCGTCCACCGTATCGTCGTCCGTATTGGCGTCGCAGGTGTCGGTTTCTTCGTTGCAGGTTTGGGTTTCTGGGTCGCAGGGATCTCCGGAATTGACACAGGTGTCGTTTTCTTCATCGCATGATTCCTCGCCGGTGCACCACAATCCGTCGTCGGGGCAGGGGATGTCGCCATTCACACATAAATCGTTTTCTTCGTCGCATGTTTCTTCGCCGTTGCAATAAAGATCATCGTTGCACGGATCGCCCGCGTGTTGCGAACAGGCGCCGCTATCGCAGGTGTCCGCGCCGTTGCAGAACACGCCGTCGTCGCACGAGCCGGATACATCGTCGCAGGTCGAGGCGCCTTCGTTGCACGATTGACACTGCGCATCGCACGGATCGCCCGCGTGTTGCGAACAGGCGCCGCTATCGCAGGTGTCCGCGCCG
>DAIMDW010000002.1:0-128224 GCA_036725605.1 bacterium | reverse complement strand
TTGCAGAACACGCCGTCGTCGCATGTTTCGCCGTCGCGACTCGACCAGGCGCCGGCATCGAGTGACGAGTCGCAGATTTGACACGAATTGTCCGGGTTGATCGTTCCGTCCGGATAGCATTCACCGTCGATATAACAATCGACACAATATTTGGCGGCGCTTACTACGTAATCACTATCCATGTAGGAATATGTATACAGGAGAGCTTCATGGGATAAGCCGAAGTAAGGATTATCGATCGTTTGATCTTGGTCCAGGATCGAGCCATCGTCGGCGAACGTCGTCAAGTTGTTCAATATTACGTCGGATGGGTCAGCGACCGATGACAGACTGATCGTCATTATTTTTTCAGAAGACGAGGTGGCGATATCCCCATATAAAAAATCACTATAATAATGATAAGGACTTGCACCGTTACCAAACCCGTCAAGTTCCTCAATCCATTGAAATTCGCCGTCAGCATTGTATTTCAACACCAGATGTTTCCAGGAATCGCACTGAATCAAATGGGCGATGCCCGACATTTCCAGACAGCCTCTTGCTTTGATGTAAAGATCATTGGCGTTGCCGATGGCGATACTGTCGACCAAGTCTATTAAACCGGTTGGTCCGTAATCGAAATCCTCAGTCCAAAGCACGTTGCCGTTTGGGTCGATTTTCGTTGCGCGAATAATGGTTTGGAAATCAACATAGCCGACTTGCCCGGAAAGAATCAGATTGCCGTCACTGTCCATCACAGCGGATGGATGATACACTTCCGGCGCTTCGTACCATTGAACCACACCACCGGATTTGCTCAAAGTAAGCAAACTATGGTTGGAATAATTGAGTGTGAATATATCGTCGGCATCACTGCCAATTATTTTACAACCGCCCGTTTCGTTATCCCAGATGAAACGCCAGTTTTCGTTGCCGTCAGGGTCATAGCTGGCCACGATGCAGTCGGTAACGTAGCCAGTCCCTTCGGTATGCTGGTATCCGCCGGAAAGATAAACCGTTCCATCCTCGTCATCGACAAGCACACTATATAAATTGACGAATCCTTCTTGGGCCGGCACCAAATAGCGTACCCATTGGCGATCTCCGTTGGAATTGTATTTAATGATCAGACCATCATCGGTTCCGCTACCGTATGGGTCGGAATTGCTATATCCGACCAGATAAACGGAAGTATCATTCGGTGGACCTAAGTCGATCGCATGACAAAATTCGTCGTATCCTTCATTGCCGCCATAACGACGTGTCCAGTTGAAGTTACCGCCGGCGCTGAATTGCACGACAAAACAATCACGCGCATGATAACTGGAGTAATAGCCATAACCGGCGAGATAGGAGCGCCCGTCACCGTTCTCTATCGCCATGTCATACACATAAGGGTATTCAAATTCGGTGGTGTAATCCGATTGCCACATTTGAATCGTTTCGGCTTTGGATGCGGTAGGTATCAGCAACGAAAAATTGATAATTAGTGTTAAAAAAACAAAACGCCACATACGATGAGAATACACCATTGTCCTTCCTCAATTTTATTCAAACGAGTTTATCTGTTATCGTTCAATAAACGGATCATATGTTAAGATTAATCCATATTTAGCGCAACGTGCTCATAAAAGGATGTTTTATTTGTAAATAATTATCGATAAAGGGCGGGTTGAGCGAGCCGATAATCACCAGTGGCGAGCGAACAAATCAGCATGCGCACCCGTTGCTGTCGTCATCCCGCCTGTGGCGGGATTTCGCAAGGCTCAGCCGTTCATTTAGCAGCCGCAGCCGTCGTCGTTGTCATCATCATCATCGTCATCACTGGTAGCATCGTCATCGGTCGTATCGTCATCCACTGCGTCATCATCGGTTGTATCGTCGTCGGAGGTGTCGTCGTCCACTGTATCGTCGTCGGTTGTATCGTCGTCGGAGGTGTCGTCGTCCACCGTATCGTCATCGGTTGAATCGTCGTCCATTGTGTCGTCGTCGGATGTGTCGTCGTCGGATGTGTCGTCGTCGGAGTTGGCGTCGCAGGTGTCGGTATCCTCATTGCAGGTTTCGGTGGACGGATTGCACGGATCGCCTTCGGAGACGCAAGTGTCCTGTTCCTCGTCGCATACTTCATCGCCGGTGCAGAACAACAGATCGTCTTCACACGCGATGGGCGTGCCGTCCTGGCAGCCGTTGTCCTCATCACAGGTTTCCGCGCCGTCACAATACTGACCGTTGTCGCACAGGGTATCATCGGGGGTGAACTGGCAGTCGTTCGTCGCATCGCAGGTGTCGACGGTGCAATCGACGCTGTCGTCGCAATTTGCGTTGTTGGGCGTGTAAACGCAGCCGGTGGCCGTATCGCAGGTATCGACGGTGCAATCGACATCGTCGTTGCAGACCAGCGCCGGGCCGACGTTGGTGCACACGTCGGCAACGCAGGAATCCGCACCGTTGCAGGCGTCGCCGTCATCGCAGGAACCGCCGTCGTTGACGCTCCAGCTCGTACGCGACACAGCCGGATCGCAAATGAGACAATCGTTGTCCGCGTTGGTTGCGCCGTCGGCAACGCACGAATCGTCGATCAAACAGCCGTCGGTCTGCGCTTGCAGGAAAAGCGTATGATAGCCGCCGGCCGCGACGTCCTGCACCGAATCGGCAACCACGAGAATCGGAGCGTTGTACGAGGCTTGTGAATCGTCACCGAGCTGACCCAGGTCTGTGCCGCCCATGCCGTACAGCGCGTCCGCGTCGTTCACTCCCGCTTCGTAATCGCGGATGTACAACGAATGTTCAGCGCCCGCCGCCACCCCGCCGACGCCCGCGGCGACGATGGATACCGGCGTGTTGGCATCGTTGTTGTCGCCCGTACCGAGCTGGCCGAATTCGTTATCGCCCATCGCGAAAAGCGCACCGGCGTATGTGGAAAAGATAATGTGTTTCGCGCCCACCGCCACGTGCGCCACGCTGCTTACCGAAACCGCCGCCGGCGTGATCGCGTCTTCGCCGATGCCGAGCGTGGCGTCGCCGATTTGCCCCTGGTCGTTTTTGCCCATGACCAGCAGCGTGCCGTCGGCGCGAATAATGGCGCTGTTGCTGCCACCGGCCGCGACGGATATGGCGAAGCCCGAGGTCGCCACCTGAATGGGATTGAAGCGATCTCTCTTGTCGCCGAGGCCCAGCTGGCCGTCGATGTTGCAGCCCATGGCAAACACGTTGCCGTCGACGGTCAGGTAAAGCGAATGTTCCGCGCCGGCGGCCACGTCGACCACGCCCCAACCGGGTTCGACGGTTTGCACGGGAGAGGTGGCGCTGCCGCCGAAGCCCAGTTGCCCATAGGTGTTTTTCCCCATGCCCCACAGGCTGCCGTCGTCTTTGATGAACAAACTGTGGTTGTCGCCCGCCGCGGCGCGCCGCACGCCGCTCGCGACGATCAGGATCGGAACGTCGACGGGGTTGGTCGTTCCATCGCCGAGTTGTCCGTGGTTGTTGCGGCCCATGGCCCACAGTTCGCCGCCGGCGGTGACGAACAGCGTATGGTTCGCTCCGCCGGCAACCTGAACGACATTGTCCG
Source organism: bacterium (assembly GCA_036725605.1). Classification (GTDB taxonomy): domain Bacteria; phylum Lernaellota; class Lernaellaia; order Lernaellales; family Lernaellaceae; genus CALBTQ01. The sequence continues at coordinate 124,677 of DAIMDW010000002.1, read as the reverse complement.
TCTCGAAAATATAAGGATCGGTGCGATACGCGGTCGCGCCGCCGTCGCCCAGTTGGCCGTATTCGTTGTCGCCCAAGGCCAATCCGGCGGAGGAGGGAAGCCCGCGGCTGACGCAGGCGTCGGTCCACCAGTTGCAGATTTCATCGCCGTTGCACCACAAACCGTCGTCCGTGCAGGAGATCGCCGTACCGCCGACACACTCGCCGTCGGCGGCGCAGGTTTCCTCGCCGTTGCAGGCCAGGCCGTCGCTGCATCCCTCATCGTCGGCGCAATCGCAAACGCCGTCGCCGCTGGGAATCGTGCCGTTGATGCAAGCGCAATCGACGCAATCGGGATCGCCGAAACGGACTTCACATTCTTCGGCAGTGATGAGTATGCCGTCGCCGCAGGTGCAGGAAACACCGTCTTCCAGGCACATGAATTGATTGGTGCAATAGTAGCAACCGACGCCGGAGTCGCAGTCGGCATGAGACAGATCGCGGCATTCGACGCACTCCACATCGATCGACTTGCAGCCCATCACGCCTTCGACCGGGCAGTAATGGCAGGTCGGATCGGCTTGACAGGCCTCGATTGTGCCGTGCAGCGAACAAAGGTCGATTTGGGCGTCGACTCCGTCGGTGAGAAAAAATCCCCAGGCAAAAAGAACCATTGTTGTCAACGTGATCAGACGATGCAGCTTCATGGCATGCCCTGTTCTCAATTGTTGATTTTTAAATATTAACAAACAGGGCGATCGGGGGCAAATCGGAAAGCGTGTTGAACAAACGAAACTAAAAATGTTGACGGGATTTCGTTGCGCTCACAATCAACAACCGCACCTACCATCATTGTTGCCATCATCCCGCCTGTGGCGGGAATCCGCTGCAGAACGTGCCGTTCCTTGCTCAATCGTCTTAACAACCGCAACCGTCGTTATCATTGTCATCATCATCGTCATCATCGATAGCGTTGTCATCGATCGTATCGTCATCCGCCGTATCGTCGTCGGATATATCGTCATCCGTTGCGTCGTCATCGATCATATCGTCGTCGACCAAATCATCGTCGGACGTATCGTCATCGATTGCATCGTCGTCAACTATGTCGTCGTCGGTCGTATCGTCGTCGAGCGGCGTGAGCACGTCGCGGAAATGTTCGATGCGGTGGAAGGTGAAAAAGTTGGCGTCGTGATAGCCGTGAGGCAGCACCTCGTGGCCCATCGGATACGCCGTACGCGAGACGAAAACGATGTCGTCGCCGTCGATGCGCCAGTCGACGTACTGCCAGGCGTGAAACACGATGTCCCAATGATAGAGCACCGTTTCGTGTGCGGACCAATGCAGCAGGTCCGGCGAGCTGCACAGCACAAGTTTGTTGCGCATGGCGTACGGATGCCGTTGATAGTTGGACAACGTCCAGTACAACTCGGTCTCGTCGTCGTAACGAATGACAAACTTCACGCCGCCGCCGGGCAGGTCGATGAAATCGCCTTCCGGATCGAACGAGGTCGCCGTGCCGTCGTCGCTGACGTGCATCACCGCGGCGGTATCGACCGTGCCCAACGAGGGGATCGCCGAGGACACGCGCAGGATGTTGAGCATCTCGCCGGCGGGCGAAACCACAACGTTGCCCTCCAGCCAGCCGGTGCCGGTCCAGTTGACCTCATCGTGCGACATCGGCGGCGTGGCGGTCCAGTTGGCGGCCACGAGCAGATCGGCGTCGACCGGCGCGGACATGACGAAGGCGCGGAAATAATAGCCCCACTCACCCGGATCGGCGCGGTCTTCCATCGCCCGCCAGATGCGGCCGTTGTGGATCGCGATCGGCACCGGTCCGGTATGATACCCCTCGTTCGTGCCCGGCAGCAGCAGGCCGGAATACTCGTCGAGCGCCTCGGTCCACGTCTCGCCGCCATCGTCCGAGCGGCGGATGGTCACGCTCGGATTGCCGCCCTTGCCGTCGATGCCCATCAGGTACAGCGCGCCGTTGTGATAAAACGTCGAGGACCAGAACTGGTCGTACACCGTGGCAATCTGCCGCCAACTGCGCCCCCGGTCGGTCGAGCGGAAGATCAACGTTTGCTTTGCCTGGCCGACGCCCCACGGGCCGCTGTATTCGTGATTGGCGATGTACGTGCCGTCGGACAAGATGATAATCGAGGGCGACATCAGGTATTGATTCACCGGGTCGCTGCTGTAGTTGATGACGTTGCCGGGAATGTCGATCGGTTCGGTCGTGAAGCTCCACAGGTCGCCGGTGACGACGCTCGCGTCCTGCAGCACGGCATCCACGCGCCAATAGTAAGTCGTATCGCGCGCCAATTCGTCGATGAGAAACGAGGGCGCCGGCGAAGCGGCCACGTCGCCGGCGAACGCGGGCGTCAACGCGGGATTTTGCACGACGTCCGGATCCTCATCCAAGCGCAGCGCATAATGGTCGACCGGCGAGGGATTGTCCTCCGGCGGCAGCCAATTGAGCGACAGCGCCTGTGGCTCGATGTACAACCGGCCGTCCGGCGGATAAGGATCGGTCGCGGATGCCGCCCATCCGAACGAAACGCCGCCAAGTATAAGAAAAAGGACAACAACGATCGGTCGGTAATTTTTCATGGTTTCAGCGTGGCACAGTTGCGGCGTATGCTCAAGATCGACAAACCGGCTATTGACCGAAAGCGAAAATCTCGCAATCAATCACCGGCGGGCTCGCCGGATTGCGGTACAGACCCCAGCAATATTCCATAAACAAGCCCAGAGCCTGGGCGGGAAACCAATAAAGCTTGGTTTCGTCCTCCAGCGTTTTGTTGTCGGACGGAATCACGTCGAGCTCTTCGCCCGCCGCCACGGTATCCGCCCACAGATCCCAGTTCGGCCATTGGCGGTATTCCTCGATCGCGCGATAGGCGTACTCATGGATCGTGCGAATTTCGTCATTGGTCAGGTAATAGCCCACCGTTGCCGATTGCAGCCATTGAACCGCGATTCCCATGTTCCAGGAGTCCTCGTTGACGTCCAACCAATTGAGGTTGACGTTCAGGTCGCGCGCGAAACGCTCTTCCAGACCGCCTAACGATTTCAGCGCCGCTTCGTTGTCGCCGTTGTGCAAGGCGAGAATGATGTTGGCCATGTGGAACGCGCGCATGATGCGGGCGTTGGGCGGATTGTTCAAAAAGGAGAGGACCTCGAAAATGCGGGAACCGCCGAACGCATCGCAGTTGTTGTCCAACCGCGAACCGTATCCCAACAGCGCGCTTGCCTGTTTGGCGTTGCACTCGGCGTCGGGCACCAGAATGTCCCACGCGGTGAACGAAGCGAGATCGCCGATGCGCGCTTCTTCCGGCTCCGGATCGACGCCGGGACGATAGGCGTTGCCGTCAATGTCTTTCGAGCGAATCAGGTAATCGGTGTCGACGATGTCCTGCGCGAAGAGCGTCAGCAACGACCACGTTTCGCCGCAGGCTTCGCGCACGTATTCGTCCGGCGCGTGGTTGGACGCGTGATACGCCGACACCGCCGCCTTATAAAGATAACCCAAGCCGTCTTTCGAACGCGTGTTGGTCACCCAAACGTCGCCCCAATAGGGATTGTTCACGTAGTTGAAGCGCGAGCAGTTCCAACGATCGTAAGGATGATACCAGTTCGAATAATCCACCGCCTTTTGTCGGCCGTCGTGCGTGGTGTAGGTGTGATTCGACGTGACGACGTTGCGCGCCATCAGATGATGAATCGGATCGTTCTCGTCGTAGACCATCCCCAGCATCGTCGAGGAAATGCCGCGACAATATTGCGCGGACAACTCGCCCAACAGGGTGTCCCCGGTGAGCAGATACCCGCCGATGACTCCGCCGAGCACGTCGGAATTTCCCTTGAGGATGTTGTGTCCACCGTGTTCATCCGAATACTCGTGAATGAAGGTTACCGTGTCGCTTTCTTTCCAGCCGTAAATTTCGCTCCACCGCAAGCGATAGGGCGGCAAGCCGGTCGATTCGTCCATGCCGTGGCTGGTGCGCAACAACCAATTGAGGTAATCGGCATCTTGGTAAAAATCGCGCATCGCCTCGGAAAAGGCGGTCAGTTCCTCGTCGGTCAACGGCGGCGAATCGTCTTCCCGTACAAAGGAAAAGGGCAGCTCGGGCGGATAAGGTTCGTCGGTGTCGTCATCGACCGCCGGTGTGTCGTCGTCATCGTTTTCGCCGGTGTCGTCGTCGGCAATCGGCGTCTGATCGTCATCGTCGGCTGAATCGTCGTCATCGTCTTGCGCGCAGCCCATCGCGTTAACGACCAGGAATACCAGCAGCAATAAGAGCGTTATCCGTTTGAGCATTTGCTTCTCTCCCTGTGCCGCTTGATCTTAAAGAAAGTCGGCGGCAAATTCAAACAAAGGAGGCGAAGGGAGTTATTCGAGGTACGCAAAATTCCGTTTTCTTTTTGACGGACTCCTCGCCTTGACAGCTATATACTTTTGTTATAGCGATAGATGAACAAAGCCAACGTGCAACACTTGCAGACTCAACATCATTAGCCGGTTCAACAATCTCGGTTGCCGCGGCAATCCGCACGGGCCGTCGCTTACGCTCGTGTCGATTGCGGCGAGAGGCGCATAACGAGCCGATCGTGCGGGAGGGCGGCCATGAGCCAATATTATCGCGATGCGGATCACCTGTACGAAATCTACGGATACTTCCTCAGCCGTATTTTGCAGGACGAGAAAATCGGCCAGAAGATGGCCAAAGCCGGCATCATCATCCGGTTCATCTACACCGATCCCGACGCCGAAGTCACCATCGACCTGAAGAATCCGCCGACGCAGCCGGGTTTCTACGGCGCCTTCTACCTGGGGCCGTGCGACCTGAAGCCCGACGTGTGGACCAAGCAGTCGGCCGATCATTCGCACAGCTTCTGGCACGGGCACGAGAATCCCGTGGCGTCGGTGGCGCGCGGCAAGGTCAAGCAGGGCGGCAACATCGTGGCGATGCTCAAATTGCTGCCGGTCGTGCGGCCGGCGTTCAAGATGTTCCCGGTGATTCTGGCCGAGATGGGCCTAGACGATTTGATCCTTATCAAGGAATAACCGACCGGAGGCGGCCGTGTCGATCAAGTACGCCATTCTGGGTTTGCTGCAATACAAAAACATGCACGGCTATCGCATCAAGAAATTGATCGAGCGCGACTTCGGCTTCATGTGGACGGTCAATTACGGACAGATCTACCCGGCGCTGCGCTCGATGCACGAAGACGGCCTGGTCACCATGTCGGTCGAGGCCAAGACCAATTCGCCGGACCGCAAGCTCTATGCGATCACCGACAAGGGGCGGCGCGAATTCTTGGACTGGCTGGGCGCCGAGCCGGAACGGCGGTTGTTCATCCGCGATCCGTTTTTGCTGCGCTTCACCTTCTTCGGGCAGGGCGATACGCAACGCTCGCTGGAGATCGTCGAGGAGCAAATCGCCTTCTATCGGGAGCAACTGGAGCTGCGGAAAAAATTTCTCGGCGCGCGCGGGCAGCGCGACATCTACGTCCGCCTCGCCAGCGACCTGGGCCTGCGTTTCAACGAAATGATTCTCGAATGGCTCATCCAGGCACGCGGAGAAATGCAGCGCGAAGCGGGCGGCCGCACGTTGCGCGTGCACGGCGGCGGAAAGGGATAGGCATGCAATACCGGGGCATCACCTTGGTTACCGGCGCGGCGGGTTTCATGGGCCGTTACGTGGTCAAACACCTGGCGGCCAAGGGCGTGCGCGTGCGGGCCACGGCGCGGCCGAAAAAGGACACCTCGTTTTTCGACGACCTCGGCGTTGAATTCATGCCGGCCGATCTGACCAAACCCGAGACGCTGCCGCCGCTGTTCACCGGCGTCGATCGTGTGTTTCACCTCGGCGCGATCTGCAATTTTTCCACCCCCTACGAAAAGCTTGCCCCGACCAACGTGCGCGGCGTCGAGCGCATCACGCAACTGGCGCTGGAGCACAAAGTCAAATGCTACGTGCACGTGGGCTCGACCAGCGTGTACGGCGCCTATCGCGGCACGCCGTTTGTCGAAGACGCGCCGCGCGACCCGCAGGACAACTACGGGCGCTCCAAACGCGACGGCGAGGATGTCGTCCGGCAACGCATGCGCGAGGGCCTGCCCGCGATCATCACCCGGCCGTGCACGGTGTACGGCCCCGGCTGCAACGACGGCGCGGGCAAAGCGTTTTCGCGCCCCACGTCGATCGCCGCGATTCCCGGCAGCGGTCAGGTGCGTCTGTCGAACGTGCGCGCCGAGGACGTCGCCGTGGCGGTCGAGCATCTGTCGCACTGCAAGGATGCCTTCGGGCGCGCCTTCAACATCGCCGACGGCAGCTACCCGACGCTGGAAGAGGCGCTGACGCTTGCCGCGTCCGAATTCGGCCGGAAGCCGCCGAAGCTGCATTTGCCGCTGGCGCTGGTCAAGGCGATGGCGCGCATCGACGGCGCGATCTCCGCCCGGCGCGGCCGCATTCCCGATCTGGAATATGACGCGGTCAATTATCTCGATCGCGATTATATCGTCGACAATTCCGCCCTGCTGGCGACCGGCTGCAAACTTCTTTATCCGAACTTCACCGAATCGATGCGGCAAATGGGGCAATGGTTTCGGCAAAACGGTGCGGGAGGTTAACCAACCGAACAAGGAGCAAGCGCATGCAGGTGGTAGTGATTACGGGCATCGCCCAGGGCATGGGGCGCGAGACCGCGAAATTGTTGGCCGCGGAAGGATACGCCGTCGCCGGTTACGACATCGACGCCGAGGGCATCAAGTCGCTGCAGGCCGAGCTGCCGGGCGATCATCTCCTGGAGGTTCTCGACGTGATCGATCTGAAGGGCGTACTCAAGTTTCGCGATCGCGTGTTGAAAAAATACGGGCAGGTCGACACGGTGCTCTCCAACGTCGGCGTCGGCTTTTTCGGTCCTTTCGAGGAAGTCGATCTGACCAAAGCGGCCAAGTGTCTGGAGATCAACGTGATCGGCGCGGCCGCGATTTTCCAGGCGTTTATTCCGCACATGCGCGAGCGGCGCAGCGGCAAGCTGATCGCCGTTTCCTCGCTGGTCGGCCAGATCCCGTTTCCTTTCGAGTCGATCTACTCGGCCAGCAAGTTCGCCGTCGAGGGCATGGTGCATTCGATGCGCCTGGAGCTCGAGCCCTTCGGCATCAAGATGGCGCTGATTCAACCGGCGCAGGTGTCCACGACCTTCGCCGCGAAAATCCATGTGCTGCCCCCGGAAGGTTCGCCTTACCGCGAGCGCGTGACGCGCTTCATCAACAAAGATGAAGAACTGATCAAAACCGCGCCGAACCCGCAACAGGCCGCACGGGTGATCGCCGACGTGGTGAAAAATCCGCAGCCGAAACTCGACAACCAGATCGACTTCAAATCCAAGTTTTTCATGGGCCTGAACAAGGTGCTGCCGACCAAGCTGCGCGACATCATCTTGCTCGATACGATGGATATCAAATAACCCAGGATGGCCGCACGCCTCCGGGAGGTGATCATGCCCGACCAAAAAAATCTCGGCGGAACCGAGCGCGTGCAGCGGCTGCGCCGGCGCATCATCGACGCGCCGCGCGAGGTATGCGTCGAACGCGCGCGGTATCTGACGCAGTCGATGAAAGGCAATTGGGACCGACCGGCGCTCACGCGCCTGAGCATGGCGCTGGCGCACGTCCTGGAAAACATCAGCGTGATCATCCGCGACGACGAGCTGATCGTCGGTTGCCGCACGAGCAAGCTCAAAGGCGGTCCGTTGTTCCCGGAAAACAAAAGCGGGTGGATCGAGGGCGACCTGGAAACCTTTAACGACCGCGAATTGCAGCGCGTGTTGATCACCGCGGATCAGCAACGCGAACTGCGTGACGAGATCCTGCCGTTCTGGCGCGGCAAAACCGTGCAGGAGCGCTTCGAACAACTCGCGCCGCCCGACGTGCTGGCCGACATGGACAAGTACATCTTCACCATGATCCTGGAAATCACCTACGGCGTCGGCCACTTCACGATGAATCACGACAAGGTGCTCCAAGTTGGCATGGCCGGCATCATCGCCGAGGCCGAGAACCATCTGGCGCGGTTGAGCGACGCTGAGCGCGTCGGCGATAAGGGCTTGTTTTACGAAGCGATGATTCGCTCCTGTCGCGCGATGGTGACCTTCGCCAATCGTTATGCCGCGCAGGCGGAGGCGCTGAGCGCGCACGAAAACGATCCGCAACGCGCCGCCGAACTGGCGACGATCGCCCGGGTGTGCCGCCGCGTGCCGGAGCATCCGGCGACGTCGTTTCACGAGGCGGTGCAGGCGGTGTATTTCACGCACTTGGTGGCGCAGATCGAATCGGGCGGCAATTCCATCTCGCTGGGCCGCATCGACCAAATATTGTCGCCGTACTATTTCCGCGATCGCGACGCGGGTGCGATTACGTCGGCGCAGGCCGAGGAACTGCTGTCGCTGCTGTATCTGAAAACGAACGAAATCTGGAACATCCTCGAAGAGGCGTTTATTCCCGGCGGCGAGGGCACCGAGGGCAAGACGACGCAGAACGTCGTGGTCGGCGGCGTGGACATCGACGGCGCGGACGCGACCAACGAACTGAGCGCCGTCGCGCTGGACGCCTACGCGGCGGTGCGCACCGTGCAGCCGAATTTCGGCGTGCGCCTCGCGCCGGACGCTCCGCCCGAATTTTTCGCCAAGGCGGTGAGCTACGCGCAGGACGGCGTGCTGCTGCATCTGTTCAACGACCCGATCGTCATCGATTCGCTGCAGCGTGCCGGGCACACGTTGGCCGACGCGCGCAATTACGGCGTGGTCGGCTGCCTGGAACCCAACGCGATGGGCAAGACTTACGGCTCGACCTTCGCCGTGCAGTTTTCCGGCATCAAGTGCCTGGAACTGGCGCTGGCCGACGGCATCGACAACATCTTCGGCTATCAATCGGGCATCACCACCGGCGATCCGGCGCAGTTCGCGACCTTCGACGACGTGTGGAACGCCTACGCCGCGCAGTCGGCGCATTTCATGAAGCAGATGGTGCGCGGCATGGCGGCGATGGACCGGGCCGTGGCCGAACTGGCGCCGTCGCCCTTCGCTTCAGCGATGATCGAAGGGCCGATGGCCAAGGGCCTGGACCTGACACGCGGCGGCGCGGTCTACAACTCGACCGGCGTCGAGATGATCGGCTTCGCCAACGTCGTCGACAGCCTCTACGCCATCAAGCAGGCGGTGTTCGCCGACCGCACGATCGCCATGGATGAACTGGTCGCTTACCTGGCCGACGACTGGTACGACGCCGAGGAAAAACGCGCCTACCTTCTCAACAAGGTGCCCAAGTTCGGCAACGACGACGACGCCATCGACGCGATGGGCGCGCGGGTGATCGACCATTTCTGCGACGAGGTGCTGCAACACGACAACTATCGCGGCGGGAAATTCTGGCCGGGCGTTTTCTCGGTCGGCTTCCACGTGGCGATGGGCGCGTTCGCCGGCGCGACGCCCGACGGCCGCCACGCGGGCGAGATTCTGGGCAACGGCATCACGCCGGCCAACGGACGCGCACTGCGCGGACCGACCGCCGTGTTCAACTCGGTGGTGAAACTGCCGCTGGCGCGCATCCACAACGGGGTGAACCTGAACATGCGCTTCAACCAACGCAACCTGAAACCCGAAACGCTGCGGGCGCTGATCGCCGCGTATTTCGCCAAGGGCGGCGTACAGGTGCAGTTCAACATGATCGACACCGCGACGTTGCGCGAGGCCCAGCAACATCCGGACGACTACCGCGACCTGGTCGTGCGCGTCAGTGGCTATTCGGCCCTGTTCACCGGCATGAGCGAAACCGCGCAAAACGAAATCATCGACCGCATGGAATACGACGCCTGAGTCGGAGGAGCGAAATGTCCAAAGTCATGAGCATGAAGCAGGCGATCGCCAAGCACGTCAACGACGGCGATTTCCTGTTCATCGGCGGTTATATCTGTCGCACGCCGTTCGCGGCGATCCACGAAATTATTCGCCAGCAAAAAAAGGACCTGACCGTCACGCGCAGCAACGCAGCCGACGACTTCGACATGATGATCGGCGCGGGCGTGGTCAAGCGGTTCGTCGCCACGTTCCTCTCGCTGGGCTTTTACGGCCTGGGCCGCTGCTATCGGCGCAGCCTGGAGCAGGGCATCCCGCACAGGATCGAGGTCGAGGAATACACCAACTTGTCGCTGCCGATGATGCTCATGGCCGGTTCGATGGGCATGCCCTTTATCCCGGTCAAAGACATGGCCGGGTCCGACCTGCTCAACGTGAAGTCGTTCATGGGCGACAATAAATACAAAATAATCGACTCGCCCTTCGACGGCGCGAAAACCGTGCTCGTGCCCGCGCTCAATCCGGATCTGGCGATCGTGCATGTGCAGCAGGCCGACGAGGACGGCAACGCGCAAATCTGGGGCATCGGCGGCGATTGTCAGGTCGGCGCGAACGCCGCGAAAAAGGTGATCGTCACCTGCGAGCGGATCGTCAGCCGCGAGGTGATCGGCAAAGATCCCTCCCGCACGATCGTCCCCGACTTCAAGGTCGTCGCCGTCGTCGAGGAGCCCTTCTGCGCGCATCCGGGATACACGCCCGGGTTTTACGATTTCGATTTCGCCTTCGGCAATCTTTACAAAAACGCATCGAGCACGGTCGAAGGATTTCAGGCGTTCCTCGACGAGTGGGTGTACGGCGTGACGGGCCGCGCGAAATACATCGAGCACTACATTCAGAAAATGGGCTACGGCGCGTTTCGCAATCTGCAGGCGAAATTCGATTACGGCTATCCGGTCAGTTATGCGTACTAAGGAGAATGCGATGAGCGAACATGCCGCCGACTACTGCAAACCCGAATTGATGGCCTGTTGCGGCGCGCGCGAAATCAAGGACCACAACCTCGTGCTGGTCGGCACGGGTTTCCCGACGATGTCGGCCAACATCGCCCGTTACACGCACGCACCCCACGCGCGCCTGATGCAGGAGTCGGGCGTGTACGACGCACAGCCGCTGCGGCCGGCGCTGTCGGTGGGCGATCCGTGTTTGAATCCGGGCGCGGCGATGATTGGCGGGCTGGTGGAAATCATGGGCATGTTTCTGCAGGCCGGCTGGGTGGACATCGGTTTTCTTTCGGGCAGTCAGGTCGATAAATTCGGCAACATCAACACGACGGTCATCGGCGATTACGCGCAGCCGAAAAGCCGCTTGCCCGGCAGCGGCGGCGCCAATCCCATCGGCTCGCTGGCCAAGAAAATTCTCATCATCGCGCTGCACGACACCCGGCGGCTGACCGAGCGCGTGGACTTCATCACCACGCCGGGGTACATCGACGGGCCCGGCGCGCGCGAACGGTGGGGCCTGCCGCCCGATACCGGCCCCGAGGTGATCATCACCAACAAGGCGGTCATGCGCTTCGACAAAGCCACCGGCGAGGCCTACCTGGAATCGTACCACCCGGATACGAGCGTCGAGGAAGTCGTGAAACTCACGCCGTGGAAACTCAACGTGGCCGACGACGTGCACGAAACCGAGCCGCCGCGCGTCGAGGAAATCCGCGCCCTGCGCGAGATCCTCGATCCGAACCGGATGATCCGCATCTACGAAGGGCGCGGCTATGTGTGAGGACAAGGGGTAGCGGAATGGATGAAACAAAAAAACTCGCTGAATTTTGCGCGGCGTTGACCTTTGACGATCTGCCCGCGCCGGTCGTGGAAAAGGCGAAGCACTGTCTGCTCGACTTTTTCGCGAACGTGTACGGCTCACTGCAACTGGATGAAGTGCAACGCGTGGTCGATTACTACCGCGCGCAGGGCGGGTCCGCGACGGCGACGGTGCTGGGCGCGGGGTTTTCCACCGGTGTGCAGCACGCCGCGTTCGTCAACGGCGTCGGCGGCGAGGCGCTGGAGGCCCAGGACGGTCTGCGCTTCGGCGGCAACCATCCGGGCGTCGCGGTGATTCCGGCCGTGCTCGCGGCGGCTGAGGAAACGGGCGCGAGCGGAAAACAGGTTTTGACGGCGATCGTCGTCGGCTACGAGGTCGCCGGCCGCGTCGCCGCCGCAGTTCATCCGGCGCACACGCTGTCAGGCTTTTTGCCGACCGGCACCTGCGGCGCGTTCGGCGCGGCCGCGGCGGTCGCTTCGCTGCAACAGGCCGATGCGGAACTCATGCTGCAATCGTTGGGCAACGCCGGCTATCTCGCGCCGTTGTCGATGGCCGAGCATCTGATGGGCGGCTACACCGCGAAAATTCTGCAGGGCGGACAGGCGGCAAGTGTCGGCCTGACGGCGGCGGGATTGGCGCGGGCCGGCATTACCGGCGCGCCGTACGTGCTGGAGGGCTCGCAGCTCAACGGCGGCTTTTTGCAAATCACCACGAAGAACAATGCCAGCCCGGAGCGCGTCACCGTCGACCTGGGCAAAACGTTTTCGATCGAGGATATCTACTTCAAGCCTTACACCGCCTGTCGCCACACGCACGGCAGCGCGCAGGCGGCGCTGGCGTTGCGCGCCGAGCACGATTTTGCCGTCGCCGACATTGCCGCGATCGACGTGGCGACCTACATGATCGCCGCGATCGCCGTGGGCAAGGGCGTGGCGAAAAACAGTTCCTTCGTCGCCGCACAATTTTCCATTCCCTACGTGGCGGCGGCCTGTCTGCTCGACGGCGACATGGGGCCCGCGCAATTCCGTCGCGAGCGCATCGCCGACGACCGGGTGCTCGCGTTGGCGGGCAAGGTCACGGTGCAGCCCGACGCGGCGCTCAGCGAGATGTACCCCGCGCATACCGCGAGCCGCGTGGAAATCAAACTGGCCGACGGCAAAACGATGTGCCGGCAAATCGATACGCCCAAGGGCGATCCGCGCGATCCGATGACCGCGGCGGATTTGACCGCCAAGCTCGCGCGTTTCGCGACGCCGGAACAGAAACCAAAAGTGCGGGCCATCGCCGAGGCGACCTTGGCGCTGGAGCAAACCGACGATATCCGAACTTTGACCACGTTGTTATAGAGAGGACGCCCGATGGATTTCAATCTGAACGACGAACAACAAATGCTCGTCGATATGCTGCGTAAAATGGGGCAGCGCGAAAGGTTCAAAGAGATGGCCGTGGAGATCGACCGCACCGGCGAATTCCCCCGGCACCTGATGACCAAATACGGCGAACTGGGTTTGCTGGGCATGACGCTTTCGCCCGAATACGGCGGCGGCGGCCAACCGGGCATCAACGCGATTCTGGCCATCGAGGAGCTGGCGAAATTCAGTCCGATGATCGCCGCGCCGGTGTTCGAGTCCAACGTCGGTCCGGTCAAGGTGATCAACAATTTCGGCACCGAGGAGCAGAAGCGCGCCATCATCCCCGGCGTGTGCAAGGGCGAGTTGAGCGTGTCGGTTTCGATGACCGAACCGGGCGCCGGCTCGGACCTCGTGTCGTTGTCGACCAAGCTCACGCCCGACGGCGACGATTACATCCTCAACGGCCGTAAGGCGTTCATCACCGGCGGCGGCGAAGCCAGCCACTATTTCGTCTATTGCCGCTTCGGCGACAAGCCCGGCTACGGCGGCATCGGCGGCGTGCTGGTGGAAAAGGACGCGCCCGGATTTTCCTTTGGCCGACAGGAAGAATTCATGGGGCTGCGCGGCATGCCCTCGTGCGACCTGATTTTCGAAGACGTGCGCGTGCCCAAGGAAAACGTGGTCATTCGCCAAGGGCAGTTCCGCGAGTTGATGACCACCTTCGATCTGGAGCGGTGCGGCAATTCGGCGATGTGCCTGGGCGTGGCCGGCGGTGCGGTGGAGGAAGCGCGCCGTTACGCCACCGAGCGCAGCGCCTTCGGGCGGCAGATTTGCGAGTTTCAGGACATTCAATTCAAGATCGTGAACATGGCGATGAAGCTCGACGCGGCGCGGCTGATGGTCTATCGCGCGGCGTTGGGCGCGGGACGCGGCTTCCCGTCGATGTACGAATCGGCGATGGGCAAGTGCTTTGCCAACGAGATGGTCGTGGACGTGACCAACGAGGCGATGCTGGTTTTCGGCGGCTACGGTTACAGCCGCGAATTTCCCGTCGAGCGCATGCACCGCGACGCGCTGGCCTGGCGCGTGGCCGGCGGCACGGTGCAGATGCTGCGCATCACCTTGGCGTCGATCCTGTTTGCGCGACGCTTCGATCAGAAACCGGGCGCGTAAAACGGGAGCGACGAACGCGGAGGAACGATGAAAAACAAAGGCGCGATGGGCCGGGTGCTGTGGGTCGATTTGAGCGCCGGCACGTTCACCACCGAGACGATCGACGAGAAAATCTACGAGCACTACCTGGCGGGCGTCGGTCTGGGCGTGCGCCTGTTGTACGACCGCATTCCGGCGGGCGCGGATCCGTTGGGCCCCGACAACGTTCTGGGCCTGACCAGCGGCTTTTTGTGTGGTACGGGCGCGTTGTTCATGGGCCGGTGGATGGTGATGGGCAAAAGCCCGCTGACCGGCGGGTGGGGCGATTCCAACTGCGGCGGCACCTTCGCGCCGGCGATCAAGCGCGCGGGGTACGACGCGGTGTTCTTCACCGGCATCAGCGAGAAGCCGGTGTATTTGAAGGTCGTCAACGGCCAACCGGAGTTGGTCGACGCGGCGCACCTGTGGGGCGTGGACGCGATCGAGAGCGAGCGGCTGCTGGTCGAGGAATGCGGCGACGGCAAAGCCAAGGCGGTGGTCATCGGTCCGGCCGGCGAGAAGCTCAGCCTGATCGCGGGCATCGTCAACGACGGCGGGCGCATCGCGGCGCGCTCGGGCCTGGGCGCGGTGATGGGCAGCAAGCGGCTCAAGGGCGTGGTGCTGGGCGGCAAGACGCCGGTGCGCGGGGCGGATACCGAGCAAATCAAAAGTTTGAACAAGAAATTCATGAAGTGGTTCGGCAAGGGCACCGGCCTGGAGAAGGTGCTGTCGGCCGGGATGCTGCGCATGTTCGGTCGCATGTTCCGCGTGTCGCCGGTAGCGATGGCGGTTGCGCCGGAGTTGTTCCGCTCGGTGATGAAAAAATTCGGCACGATCAGCTCGAACGTGCTGTCGTCGGAAAACGGCGACTCGCCGGTGAAAAACTGGACCGGCTCGGGCACGAAGGATTTCCCCATCGGCTCGCACGCGAAGAAGCTGGACCCGCAGAAGATCATCGACCGCGAAACCAAGAAGTACAAATGCTATTCCTGCCCGCTGGGCTGCGGCGGCGAAGTGTCGCTCAAGGGCGGCGGCAAGAGCCACAAGCCCGAGTACGAAACCACCGCCGCCTTCGGTTCGATGCTGCTCAACAACGACATCGAGGCGCTGTTTACGATCAACGATCTGCTCAACCGCGCGGGCATGGACACCATCAGCGCGGGCGCGGCGGCGGCCTTTACCATCGAGTGTTTGGAGCAGGGCATTTTGACGAGCGAGGATGTCGACGGCCTCGACCTGAAGTGGGGCAACGCCGAGGCGGTTGTTGCACTGATGAAAAAGATGGTCGCGCGCGAAGGCATCGGCGACCTGCTGGCCGACGGCGTGAAGATGGCCGCGCAACGCATCGGCAACAACGCGGGCCGCTTCGCCATGCACGCGGGCGGGCAGGAACTGCCGATGCACGATTCGCGTTTCGATCCCGGTTTCGCGGTGAGCTACTCGCTGGAGCCGACGCCGGGCCGGCACACGAACCACGGCTATCAGTGGATCGACCTGTTCGCACTGCACCGCATCTTCCCGGGCCTACCCAAGACCAAACATCTGTCGCTGGTCAAAGCGAAGTACGATCCGACCGACAAGTGGATTTTGCAGGCGGCGGCGAGCAAGTACATGCAGTTGGTCAACGCGGCGGGCGGTTGTTTGTTCGGCGTGCAACTGGGCGGCAACCTGCCGCTGATCGGCTACCTCAACGCCGCCGGCGGGTGGGATCATGAGCCCGATCATTACTTGCGGGTCGGCGCGCGCATCCAGGCGTTGCGTCAGGCCTTCAACTTCAAGCACGGCATCCGGCCGCTGCAGGATTACAAGCTGCCCGCCCGCGCCACCGGCGAGGAGCCGCTGAAAACCGGGCCGATGAAGGGTGTCACATTGGACATGAAACGGCTCGGCGAAGACTTCCTCAACGGCATGGGCTGGGATCCGCAAACCGCCAAACCGACCAGAGCGACGCTGACGGAATTGGGCCTGGCCGACGTGGCCGTCGAGATCGACGCCGGATAAATGGTCGATTGATAAACTCATCCCCCTCCGCCGTTCGGCGCAAGGGGGATGCGGTGGAATCGCGATTATTCCCGCACGAGCGCTTTGGACACCAGGTCGGAAAGATACTCGACCTTCACGCCCGTTTTGTAATGCTCGCTGAGATCGGATAGCTGCGTGTGGCAGTTTTCGCAGGCGGTGGACAGCACCTGCGCGCCGGTCGCGGTGAACTGATCGACCTTGACCTTGGCCGATTTCATGCGGAAATCCTTCTCGCCCATCGCGACCAATCCGCCGCCGCCGCCGCAACACCAGTTGTCCTCGCGCGTGGGCGTCATCTCGACGAAATCGTCGGTCAGATGGCTGAGGATGTAGCGCGGCTCCTCGTACACGCCGCCGTTGCGCGCCAGCTGGCACGGGTCGTGGTAGGTGACTTTCTGCCCTTGCAGTTTGGCTTTGTCGAGCTTGATGCGGCCTTCCTTGAGGTAGCGCGCGATCAGTTCGATGAACGAAATCACCTTGAACGGATGTTCGCCGGTCATGTACTTCATCACGCGGTAGGCGGTGCCGCATTCGCAGATGACCACTTCCTTCACGTTCAACCGCGTCGCTTCCTGGATGATGCGGTCGGCGATTTCCTTGGTCTTCTGCGGATTGCCGACGAACGCGCCGAAGTTCACCGCCTCGAAGTACGACAGCGACCACTTCTCCTTCGCCGCGTTCATGATCGACGCGGCGGGGATGATCGAGTGTTTGCCGGCCAGCGCGATGTAGAGCACGTTGGCGTCCTGCACGTCCAGCGGCACGGCTTTCGCGCCGGCCTCGCTGCGCCAGCGCTCGAGCACTTCCTCTTCGAGGTTGGACACCGCCGTGGCGAACGAATCCTTGGTTTTGTCGATGTTCTTGCCCTTGGCGATGGACATGTCCGCGAGCATCGAGAGCACCTTGGGCTCCATGTCGGCGACGATCAACAGTTGCTTGGCCAGCGATTGAATTTGCTGCGTGTCGATGCCGAAGGGGCAATAGGTGACGCAGCGACGGCAGCCGGTGCAGGTGTAGGCCGTGTCGTAGACCTTCTTCATCACGGCGTCGTCGAACTCGATCGCCTCGCTCAGCCACGGCGCGAGCTTGCCGGCGCCTTTGAAATATTTTTCGTACAACCGGCGGATGTTCTGCGCGCGGCCGACCGGCGAGTATTTGATGTCCGGCTCCGAGGCGTAGGCATGGCAGGCCTCGATGCAGGTGCCGCAGCGTGTGCAACTGTCCAGGTACATGCGCATCGCCTGATTCAGCCGCGACGAGAGCGTTTTGATCAATTCCTGTTTGCGTGTTTCGTCCATGATCAAACCCTCCTCAGCCGGTTGAGCGGCACGGCGAAGAACGTGTGCATGATTTTGCTGAACGGCAGCGCGAGCAGCAGCAGGTTGGCCAGCAGCACGTGAATTACGATCACCACGTAGTGCGAACCGCTCAGCAGGTCGCGCGGGTTGGCGAAAGTGAAGTGCGCCAGGCTGTTGAGGTAGAGACCGAAATCCTGTTTGGTCAGCATGAAGCCGTCCGGGTTCCAGGAGTTGGCCCAACTGATCGTATCGCCGGTGATGAAGATCAGAAACAGCAGGAACAAAATCAGGTAATCGGCCGGCACCGAGATCTCCCGGACCGGCGTGCGGAAACGGCGCAGCAGAAAATACAGCACCGAGACGGTCACCGCCACGCCGATCGCGCCGTTGCCGAGCATGTGCTTGGATTCGGCCGGCATGATGTTGATCTGGGGCAGCAGATCCAGGTGACTGAGGATCAGGCCGAGAATGCCCAGGTGGAATACGCCGAGAAAAAACCACAGCACCGGTTGATGGCGGCGCACCGAGGGCATGGTGAAGGCCTCCAGCGTGGCGCGCAAACCGGCCGCCGGTTTCTCCGGGAAGATTTTCAAGGTGTGCGTCTGTTTCGGCAGGCGCAGGATGCCGATGACCTTCCACAGGATTCCGACGACGCACCAGGCGAAGGCCAGGTACACCATCGGCACTGTGATGAAATAAAAAATTTTATCCACCATGATCGAACCTTTGGTTAGACGAGCCGTTT
This sequence comes from bacterium, assembly GCA_036725605.1. Taxonomy (GTDB): domain Bacteria; phylum Lernaellota; class Lernaellaia; order Lernaellales; family Lernaellaceae; genus CALBTQ01. The sequence continues at coordinate 106,406 of DAIMDW010000002.1, read as the reverse complement.
GACGAAAATCTTGATTACGCCGTTGTCCTGTTCGGTGGTGATGACTTCCTGTCCGGCCGTGGACGCCCACGCCGGGAAGTCCGACAGCGAACCCGGATCGGTGGTGTGCACTTCGATCACTTCCCCAACCTGCACCGAACCGATCTCCTGACTCATTTTAACCACTGGCATGGGGCAGGGAAGACCTTTGAGGTCCAAAACTTTGGCGATCGCGATGTCCGACATGATTTTCTCCTTTGTTAGATGAACAGTTGGATGCTGGAATTTTTCGCGTCGGCCAGGAAGGTCGCGACGCCGCAGAAGTCGATGTTGGGGTAGTCGATGATTTCCTCGCGCTTGAACCCCATCAGATCCATCGACATTTCGCATACTTTGATCTGCACGCCCAGTTGACCGGCGATGTCGAAAAGCTGGTCCAACGACGGCGCGTTCTTCTTTTTCATCAGGTCCTTCATCATGGATGTGCCCAGGCCGGCCATGTTCATTTGCGACAGCTTGGTTTTGTTGCGCCCCTTGGGCAGCATCCAACCGAACATCTTGGATTTGAGATCCTTGCCCTTGGCCTGGCCCTCGGGTTTGCGCAACGCGGCCGTGGCCCAGAAGGTGAAGAACAAAACGACCTTCATGCCCATGGCCACCGCGCCGGTCGCGATGATCATCGAGGCCAGCAGTTTGTCCATGTCGCCGGAAAAGATGACCATCGAAAGTTTGTTTTCCGGGCCCGGTTTCATCGTGTCGATCTTCTGTTTCAATTCGGTCAACTGTTTTTCAAAATCTGCGCTCATCGATGTTTCCTTTTCAGCAGGGACTTGATTTTTCTAACAATGTAAATATATAGCAATCTACCTATATATGCAAGTGAAAATTTTCACAACAAGCATTTTTTTCAACGGAATGAAAAGGGAGAGTCTGAATTGTAACTAATTGATAATTATCGGAATTCAATAAAAATGGCCGCCCAGGACAGTGAGCGGCCATTCTTGGATTGAAAAAATTTTTCGTTTAATCGAGCGTCGTGCCCCACTGCGTGGGATCGAGAATCACTTCGCAATCGACCACCTGGGCGCCGGCCGGATTGCGGAACGGCGAGTAGCAATACTCCAGCAGGTAGCCCATTTCTTCGTTGCGAATCGCCTTTTTCTCGGTGCTGATGGTTTGCGGCGGACGCAGCGTGTATTCGCCGTCGGGCAGCGACGGATCCCACAGATCCCAGTTGGGCCAGGCGGCGTGGAAGTCGACCGACGTCGAATATTCCTCGACGATCAACCGCGCTTCTTCGTCGGTCAGCGGATATCCCGTTGCGGCGCTGGCCAGCAGGAACGAGGCCAGATCGGATTTATAATCGGTATTGACCAACTGGCGTTCTTCCATGTTGGTGACGGCGTCCTCGTTGCGCGTAACCAGGCCTTCGAGAAGGTCGAAGGCGGCGTCGTTTTCCTCGTGCATCAGCGCCAGCAGCACCGCATCGACGTGGAAATAGCGGATGATGTTGCGCTCATTAAAGTAGTGTTGCGCGGTGGCGATCGTGTCGTACAGCACGCTGATGCCGTTGCCGCAATCCACGCCCAACGGCTCGCCATAGCCGATCAGCGCGGCCGCCAGTTCCGGATCGCACTCGGCGTCGGGAATAAACGGATCGTAATTCACGTAGCTGGCCAGATCGTTGACCATGTTCGGGTTGTCCGCGTTCATCGGAATGAACATGTCGCCCGTTTCGTCTTTCGTGTGAATGTAGTAGCCCGAGTTGACGATGTCCTGGTTCCAAATAACCATCGCGTCCAGCATCATCTGCGCCGCGTCGCGCACGTCCTGATCGGGCGCGTCCTCGATCAGGCGATACAGATAGGGCACCATGCGATAGAAGTGCGGCATATCGTCCTTGCTGCGCATGGTGCGCGTCCAGATGCTGCCGTAATACGGATTGGTGTCGACCGGGATCGTCCAGCCGTTCCAGTCGTACTTGAGCACCTTGACCGGGTCGTAGTTGACGTACCCCTGCCGGCCGCCTTCCTCCTCGAAGTAGTAGTTCTGCAGGTAGTTGGCGCGCGGCATGACCCAGATTTCCGGATCGTCTTCGCTCCAGATGAAGCCCTGGAACAACGCGATCAGGCCTTTGCAATATTGCTGCAGCATATAGGCGGCGTTGGCGTCGCCGGTGCTCAGATACAACGAAGCAAATAGGTTGAACACCTTACCGGTGGGAATCATCAGGTTGTCGGCGTTGCCCGTGTGGCGGATCTCCACCAGGCTTCCGGTTTTAATAGCCGTCGAGCCCATGCCGTACAATTTGAATTCCGGCCAGCCCTCGTCGTTGTCCGCGTCCATGCCGTGCGACACGTAGCGGTAATGCTGGAAGTAGGGCGTGTCGGCCCAGAAGCCGGTTATCTTCTCGGTGAAGTCGTCGATCTCCTGCTGCGTCAGCGGCGTGCCGGCGGCCGGACGGGTGAAGGTCCAGGGCAGTTCGTCGGGCCACTGCGTCGCCTGCGGGGCTTTGACCGCCGTTTGAACGCCGATGGTGAAGTCGCGCGGGGCTTTGCTGGCGCTCAACGTGCGCACCAGGCGGAAGCCCAGGGTGAACACGCGATGGCCGGGGGTATGACCGGTGCGGAACGCCGCGCGGGTGTAAGCGCCGCCGTGGAACCAGTAGGCGCCTCCGCGTACGGCATGATAGCGGCCTTCGCTCGCGCCGACCGGATCGGTGTCTTCGGTCAGATACGGATCGGCGAAGATATCCCAGGTCCATTCCTTGACGTTGCCGAGCATGTCCCACAAGCCGAAATCGTTCGCCTCTTTTCCGCCGACCGCGTGCGAGGTGCGGCCCGCGTTGCCGCCGTACCAGGCGATGGCGTCCAGCGTGGCGTCCAGTGGCCGGGTGGAGACGTTCTGGATGTCGCCATTGTACGTCGCTGTGGTCGTGCCGCCGCGCGCCGCGTATTCCCACTCGGCTTCGGTCGGCAGGCGATAGCCTTGGCAATCGTAGATCGTTGCCGCGCCATTAAGGATGACGTTCGCCGTTTCGATGCCGCCGTGCTCGGCGCAATAGGTGGTCGTGTCGCCGGTCGTTTCGTCGACGCAGAGGATGTCGCTGAAGGTGAAGCACTCCGTATAACCGGCGGCGGCGGACGTCTTGTTGGCGTAGGCCAGCGCGTCGTACCAGCTCACCTGCTCGACCGGGCGGTTCGGATCGTCGCCCATCAGCGGGAAGTGGCTCGGGTTGTAGTTCATCACCTCTTCGAACTGCCCCTGCGTCACTTCGGTCTTTTTCATTTCGAAGTCGTTCGTCAGCGTTACCTCGTGACGGATTTCGTTGTCGCGTCGGCCCAGCTCGCCTTCCGGGCTGCCCATGTAGAACGTGCCGCCGGACACTTCGACGTAACCTTCGAGATCGGTATCGTCGTCCGCGGTGTCGTCATCGCCGGTATCGTCGTCCACGGTGTCGTCGTCCACGGTGTCGTCGTCCACGGTGTCGTCGTCGCCGGTGTCGTCGTCGGTCGTGTCGTCGTCCGTCGTATCGTCGTCGCCCGTATCGTTGTCGTCGTCGGATGTGTCGTCATCGTCGGTGCTGTCGTCATCGCCGGCGTCGTTGTCGTCGTTGTCGTCATCGTCGTCGCCGCACGCGACGATCAAAAATGAAACAGACAGTAGGAAAACGAGGAGAAGAGTGAGCTGCCTACGCATCGTAACCCCCTTTGTGGAACGAAAACATTAACAGCGATATTCGCTCATGGCAAGGCAATGCGAATTAATCTTCAACGGCTTGATTCCCGGTTGCCGGCAATGGATAATCAATTGTTATTTCGCTATCAAGATTTGCGGGGAATCATGAAAACGCTCACTCGGTTGACCATCGGATTGTTGCTGACCGCGTTGATCTGTTGCGCCTGCCAACGGGGGGCGCAAGCGCCCGCGCAAACGGCGACGATTCGCCCCTACGCCAAGGTCGTTATTCTGACCGCCGAACAAAAATCGTTTTTGCTGCGTGCCGCGCGCGAGGGATTGGCCGGACGGCCGTTGCCGGCGCCCGATGCGCTGCTCAAGGCCGTGGGCGGCGCGGGCGCTTCGGTGGAAGTGTTTTTCCCGCCGCAGGAACCGGTGATCGTCGTGGTCGGCGGCGACAATTTTTACGAGGCGTTTTCCACCGCCGTCGCCCAGGCGGCCGCCGACAAGCATTTCCAGCGCGATATCCGGCCGCAATTGGCGCAAGCCCGCATCAAGGTCGGCGTCATTGATCGCATTGCGCCGTTGCCCTTCGATTCGCGTGCGCCCGAGTCGGTGGAATACAACCGCCTCAGCCAACTGCTCGAAGACGGTGTGCACGGACTGATTCTCGATCGCGCGGGCCGGGCGACCTTTCTGCATCCCGACCTGACCAATTATCGCGGGTGGGGGCTGAAGGTCGACGAGCCCGGCGAACGCGAGAAGCGGGTGCGCGGACGGCATCTGCTGCGGCGGCAGTTAGGCGAACTGTCGGCAATGAGCGGCGAGAAATGGCAAACGGGCAAGCTGTTCGCCTTCAGCGGGCAGAGTTTCATCGACGCACAGGGCGATCCCGGCAAGCCGCTGGATTGCTACCGCGCGAAGATCATTCCCCCGCCGTTGGACGAGCCGGCCCTGCGCGCCGCCGCGTGGGCCGACATTGAATACCTGCTGCGCATCGTGCACGACGACGGCAAGCTCGATTACGTTTATTACCCGGTCGAAGACGCGTACGACCCCGACTACGACATGCCGCGCCACATCGGCCACGCACTGCGCCTGCTGCAGGCGCATGAGGTGTTCCCCGACGAACACCTGCTCGCGGCGGCGCGCAAATCGCTGGCCTACACCCTCGAGCGGCTGAAGATCCCCACCGAAGCGCCGCACGTCGCGCTGATCAGCGACGAGAACCGCTCGTTGCTCGGCTCCAACGCGCTCATGGCGATGTTTTATGCGTCCATGCCCGCCGCGTCGCTTACCGAGCGCGAGATCGAGCTGCGCGATCGTTTCGGCGAGGCGATTCTATTTTTCCGCATGAACAAGCCCGGCTATTTTTACACGACGTTCCGCGAAGCGACGCTGCAACTGCCGCCGGAAAAGCAGGCGTTGTATTTCCCCGGCATCGCACTGCTCGCGCTCGTGCGCCTTTATGAACAGACCGGCCGTGAAGCCTGGTGGGACGCTGCCGTGGAAATCGCCGCCGGGCACAAGCGGCTGTGGCAGGCCGACGGACACCGCGCGGTCGGCAACTATTGCTGGACCGGCCAGGCGTGGGCGCGCATGGCGCGGCTGGCGAAGGATCCGGCGCAGCGCGAGGAATATCGACGGTTGGCTTATTCCCACGCCGACGCCGTGGTGCGCCATCAGTGGACGCCGGACCGGCCGGGCTATTTCCCCGATTATCCGGGCGCGGCCGACAACTCGCGCCCGCCGCGCACGACGCCCACGTCCTCGCGCGCCGAGTCGTTGGTGGAATGCTACCTGACCGCCAAACACCTCGGCGACGTCGAGGCGCAAAAACGCTACGGCGTGGCGTTGCTGCAGGCGCTGCATTTCATGGTGCAAAACCAATACACCGACGACAATTCGTGGTATCTGCCGTATCCGGCCAAGGCGAAGGGCGGTATTCGGGGCGGACTAACCGCGGGGGATATCCGCATCGATTATTGTCAGCATGCGCTGTTCTCGCTGCTCAACGCGCTCAATGTGCCGGACGAATTGCGGGCTCTGGGCGTGAGCGAATGGTAAGCGCTCAGCTCGAACGCACCAGCCGCAGGCAGTAGGGATTCGCGCCGATCGACCCGGTGGCGCTGTAAGCCACCGCGATGCACCCGGCGCGGCAGGTGTTGGCCAGCGCGCATTCCATGCAGCGCCCGCCGAGGATCTCCGCCGACCATTGCCGCGTGTAGGGGAACAGCCGGTCGTCGGCCCAGATGTCGCCGAGCGAGCGCTCGGACAACGAAGCGGTGATGAACTCGTCCGGCAGCGTGGTGCAGCCCTTCACGCCGCCGTTGGGGGTGATCGCCAGCGTGCGCCGACCCGCCTCGCAGCCCATCCACACCGCGCGTCCTTTCGTTTGACGGCCGCGCAACAGCGGCTCCTCTTCGGTCATGTAGCCGATCGTGCAATGCAGCGGCGCGTTGATTTTCTTTTCCTGCGCCGCCGCCAGCAGCACGCGGACGATTTTCTCCACGTCGCGCGGATGCGTCATCAACTCGTTGCGTTTCGTGCCCGCGCGGCCGGTCATCTGACACAGGTGCACCTGCCAGCGCCGCACGCCCAGCTCGACAAGCTGTTGGTAGATCGCCGGCAGATGGTCGACGTTGTGGCAATTGACCTGGGTGACCGCGCGATGTTTCTTGCCGGCGGCGATGATCATTTGCAGCGCGCGTACGGCATGCGCGTGGGTCGATTCGATATTTTTATGCGGCGGCCGTAAATAGTCGTGCACTTCCTCGGGACCGTCCAGCGACACCGCGAACCGGTCGATGCCCGCGTTCAGCGCCTTGTCGAGAATCGTTTCGTCGAATTGGAAACCGCTGATGAACAACCGCACTTTGATGCCGCCGTCGGTAAGCCGCCGCGCGATCAGTTCCCACCCGCGGTATTCGGTCGGCTCACCGCCGGTCAGCACCACGAACTTCGGCTTGAGCGCGATCAACTGATCGGCGATGTTCATCATCTGGTGCAGTTCGAGTTCCTCGCCCGCGCGCCGGCTGCCGGTGCGGCAGTGCAGGCAGGCGAGGCGACAGCGCCGCGTCAATTCCCAGTAACAACTGTTCGGATGCTCCGCATGGGTTTTCATGTTTTTCAATCCAGGTAGCCGAGCGAGCGCAATTGTTTTTTGACTTGTTCCGCGTCACTGCGTAAATCGTCGATGTCCTCGCCCTCGACCGGCGCGGCCGAATCGACGGCCTGCTGCCGCATTTCTTCGAGCCGGGCGAAAACGGCGGCGGTTTCCTGATCCGAAAAAACAGCCGCCTCGTCCACCGGATTCACCGTTTTTTCCTGTGCCGCTCCATCCCAAATATACCACGCTTTTGCGTCGCGCAACGCCATTGTTCGCCACATTTCCTTGCCGACGGCCGGATAGGTTTTCGGCTGATGCGCGTTGTGGCTGGAAATGGTTAAAACCTCCTCGCGCGGCGCGTCCGTGCCGGTCAGCACATGTTCCTTAAGCGATGCGCCCAGGATGTTCAGATCCGCTTCGTTGCGTTCGACCAGGCCGGGCGCGGGAAAATCCGGCTCCGAGCCCGGCCACGGTACGTCGGCCAGCGCGGCGAGGGTCGGGCCGACGTCCAGCCCCGAAGCCATGCCGCCCAGGCGTTGCCCGGCGGGGATCGTCGCGCTCGTCGTTTTGCCGTGCAGCACGAAGGGCACCTGGATCGTCTCATCGGCGATCCACCGCCCGTGCAGATCGTACACGTTTTCCACCTTGCGCCCGGCGGGCAGCGAACGCCCCCAGGTTTCGCCGTGATCGCCGGTCACCGCGAGCAGCACTTCCTCGCCGTGCGCGCCGGCGGCGTCCAGGTAGCGCGGCAGCACCTCGTTGCTGAAGTGCGCCACCGCCTGCAGGTACGAATTTTCCAGCTTCGGCGCGATGCGCTCCGGATAGCGGTTGAGCGATTCCAGCGAAAAATCGCAGGCCACGTGCCATTTGTCCTGCGGCACCTCGTGACAGAGGTAAGGCAGGTGCGTCCACCAATGCAGGACGAACACGAAGCGGTCCTGCCCCTTGCGGCCGCGCAGGGCGGCGCACACCGCGTCCATGTCCTGGCTGTTGCCGACCGGGCCTTTACCGGGGATCGTCAGAAAGCCCCAGCGCGGGTAGGGGTGGAAGCTGCGCACCTCGAAACCGGCCGCGGCGAAGGCGGTCAGCAGCGTCGGCCGATGCGCCGGGAAGGGATGCCGCCAGCGGCACACGCCGATGCGGTGCCCGAGCGTGCCGGTGAGCATCGACATCACCGAAGGGACCGTCCAGGCGGCGGCGGCGAAGAATTTCTCGAACCACGTGCCTTCGGCGGCCAGCGAATCCAGAAAAGGCGTGGCGGCGGGCCCGCCGGCGAAACCCGGCGCGCCGGCCTTAAAGCTGTCGGCGACCAATAGAATGACGATCATCGGGCGACTCCTTGCCCTTCGCGTTCAAGACGGCGCAGGCAGTAGGGATTGTTGAACAGTTCGCCGGTGCTGCGATAGGCCAGCGTCGTGCAGCCCGCGCCGCACACCTTGGCCAGCGCGCACCCCGCGCAGTAGCCGGTCATCTGCTCGGGCTTGGGGTGCAGCCAATGCCAGCGCGGGCGATCGTTCCAGATGTCGGCCAGCCGCTCGCGGCGGATGTTGCCGACGATAAAGGGTTCGCCGACCTGGTTGGCGCAGCCTTTGATGCCGCCGTCGGGCTCGATGCCGACCACCGACACGCCGCACGAGCAGCCGTTCCACAGCGGATTGCGTCGCGCGCGACCCGACTGACGCAGCGTCGGTTCCTGCCGGCCGAGATAGCCGATGTTGTTGAAGGCGCGCGGCGGCAGCGCGGGATCGTCCGCGTTCGCGACGATGAAATCGGCCACTCGCGGAAGCTGTTCAGGGTCGATCGGATCGCACACCCCGGCGGCGCGTTCAGCCGCCAGCCGGCCGGTGCGGTGCGCCAGTTGCAGCACCCAACGTTGCACGCCGTGTTCCTTGAGCACCCCGTGCAACGCGGGCAGTTCGTCGATGTTCTGTTTGGTGATCGTCGTGCGCACGGTCGCGAGCATCGGCGTGGCGCGCAGGCGGTCGAGCGCGGCGACGACCAGGGCGAAGGACGAGCGCGTGTCGCCCGGCGGGCCGTGACGCAGGCGATCGTGCGTGGCGCTCAGACCGTCGATGCTCACCGAGAACGATTCGGCGCCGATTTCCACCAGGGTGCGTACGGTTTCATCGTCGAGCAGATGCCCGTTGGCCGAAAAACGCAGCGCCATCCCGCGCCGGCGCACGTGCTCGGCGATGGCGCGCCAATCGCGACGTAAAAACGGTTCGCCGCCGGTCAGCGAAACGGCGGCCACGCCCAAATCGGCCAGTTGATCGACCAGGTCGAGCGCCTCGACGGGCGATAGTTCGTCATGCGCGGCGGTCCCGCCTTCGACGAGGCAGTGTTCGCAGCGCAGGTCGCATTTCCAGGTTATTTCCCACAGGGCGCGGCGGGGCGGCTTTACGGGGGCCAATGTCATCATTAATCCTATCTATTGAAGATCCATGAGTAATTACCGTAACTTCCATCGATTTTCCGTTGGCAAACCATGAAAAATCAAATGGTTTACCGCTTCATTATTATCTCGTATTGCCGTTTTTTTCAATTGTATTTGATGATAAATGATGCCATAGTGACTCCATTGCTTGGGGGCAAGTTTATAAGGAGATTATCGGATGAGCCAATCTCTGCCCCGGGCCGGTCTGGTCGAAATACGCAATTTCCTCATCAATCATCAATGCGCTCCCACCCCCTGGGAAAAGCCCGATCGCGTCGTCGATCGCCTGTATGCGGCGCTGTGTGACAAGCGGCGCGACGAGCGGTTCTGGCACGATCTGCGCGAGCTGATGAATCGCCTGGAGGATGAGCGGTTCCACGGCGAGGCGATCGCCGGCGCACAGGTACTGACGGTGGATTCGCTGGACAAGCTCATCGACGATCTGCGTCGTTCGCTGCCGGAAAACGGCAACGGCCGGAACGGCAATATGAAAAAGTGGCTCGGTCACTCGGTGTGCGCGACCGCGCTGCTGGCGTTTCTGGTGCTGGGCACCGCCGCGACGCTCGGCGACAACGGCGGCAGTCGTCACGCCGCGCTGTCGTCGGCGACCCATATCGAGGCCTCGATGCTCGTCGGCGACCAACCGCAGTTCAACGACGTCGCCCCGGCCGATGAACTGCTGCAGGTGATCAACCAGGCGAACGTCTCCAACCGGGTGAAAAGCGATCTGCTTTCCTGCCTGCCGGAGTTGGACGCGGCTTATCGCGCGGCGCTGCTCGACAAGTTCCAGGTGATGGACGATGCGCAGCTTGCTTCCTTCCTGGAAACGATGAGCCAGACCGACGGCGTACGCAATCACGGCTTCGGTGCGATGTCGTCCGGTGATGGAGGCTCGGCGGGATCGAGCGACGCGGCCAGTGGCGGAGCGGGCGGAGGATGCGGTTGCGCCGCCGACGATGACGATGACGACGATGATGACGACGACAATCACGGCGACGACGATGATGACAACAACTACGGTGACGATGACGACAACGGCATCGATTGCGAAACCGCCTGGAACTTCTTCGACGAATGCGGTTTCTCGCTGACCGACATGAACGGCAATCAATACGACATCCAGGACATCGTATCCTGGTGCGAATACGGCGAGGATTTCTACGGGCGGGACGCCTATTATTGCCTGGTCGATTACATGGGCAATTGCGATGTTGCGTCCGATTGCATCGACGACGCGCTCAATAACGAGTACGACGACGATTCGGCCGACGATGACGAATATTACGATGACGACGACGATCATTGAGTCGATGTGTCGTAATGTTTAGAGAATTTGGAGGATTGTGGACCATGGATGATCAAAGAACGACCACCAGTCTGATCGAGTTACGTAATTTTCTGCGCGCCCGCAATTGCGCCCCGGCGCCCTGGGCCGGTCCGGAACACGTGATCGAAACGCTGTATGCGTCGCTGCGCAACAAGCAAAACGACGAAACCTTCTGGGCCGAACTCAAGGAACTGGTCGACCGTCTGGAGGACGAACGCTTCCGCCCGCAGGCGCTGGCCGGAGCGCGGGTACTGCCGGATGATTCGCTCGAGCGTTTGATCGACGACCTGCGCCGGTCGTTGCGTGCCAACGGCAACGGCAACGGGCATCGCGTTGGCCTGAAAAAGTGGCTGGGTCATTCGGCCTGCGCGACGGCGCTGCTGGCCTTTCTAGTGCTGGGCACCGCCGTGACGCTGGGCGACAACGGCACGTCGCGCGCCGCGTCGATCCAGGATCAGGAGCTGGTCGACGAAGCGTTGTTCACCGCCGACGATGAACCGATTTTCGCCGACGAGGTGGCCGCGATTGTCGATGAGGAAAGCGAGCCGCTCGACGCAGAGGAAGCGGCGATTCTGGAAGAGGAGCTTTTCGAATACGACACCGAAGTCGCCATCGATCTGCTGGACATCATTTCCTTCGCCGACGTGCCCAACCAGGTGCGGCAGGATCTGCTCGATTGCCTGCCGGAACTGGACGCGACTTACCGCGAGGCGTTGCTGGAAAAATTCCAGTATATGAACGACGCGGAACTGGCCAACTACCTCGAAGCGATGAGCCAATCCGAAGGCGTGCAGAAGTACTTAAACGGCGAATTGGCCGGCGATGACGTCGACGAAGCGAACGCGGAAGACGCCGCCGACAATGCCAACATCCTGCAACAAATGGGCGACGATTTCTCCGCATGCTGCGGCTGCGGCACAAGCGACGACGACGACGACGATCACTGACCCTTGGTGATTGTCCTGACCACATAAAAACGGACGGAAAACAACCGGTCTTCCGTCCGTCGTGTTTGCGCTGACGCGGTCTATTCGAGCACGTTGATTTTGCGCTCGGCGCACATGTCCTTCAGGATCTTCGGCCAGACGGTGGTGCTGACTTCGCCCAAGTGGGCTTTGCGCAACAGGTACATGTACGTACGGCTCTGCCCGATGCCGCCGCCGATGGACAACGGAATTTCGTCGTTCATGATCATCTTGTGGTACGGCAGCTCCAGGAAGTGCATCTGATTGGTGGCTTCCAATTGCTTGACCAGCGTTTCCTTGGTCACGCGAATGCCCATCGAACTCAGTTCGTGCCGGCGTTTGGTGACCGGGTTCCACACCAGGATGTCGCCGTTGAGCCCGTGCATCATCTTGCCGTTTTTCTCGATCGTCTCGGTCCACCAATCGTCGTAGTCGGCGGCGCGCATCTCATGCGGGTAACCGTCTTCGAGCGTCCAGCCGATGCCGATGATGAAGACCGCCGGGAACTGCTGCAGGATCGCCGTTTCCCGCTGCTTGCGCGGCAAATCCGGGAAGCGGTCGAGAATTTCCTCGGCGTGCAGGAAGGTCAGTTCGTCGGGCAGGCGCGGATACTTGTCGGTATTGAGCTTGGGGAATTCGTTGAGCAGAAATTCCTCGGCGCCCTTGATCACCTTCCAGATTTTCTCGACCGTGCCGATCAGATAATCCAGGTTGCGGTCCTGCACCGTGACCACCTTTTCCCAGTCCCACTGGTCGACGTAGGCGCTGTGGTCGTGATCGAGGAAATAATCCTTGCGCACCGCGAGCATGTCGGTGTTGATGCCCTGGCCGGGCTTGCAGTCGAACTGCTTGAGCGCCGGGCGCTTCCATTTCGTCGCCGCCTGCACGATCTGCGCGTGGATCGGGTTCTGCTCGTGGTCGTTGGCAATGTAAAATTCCACCGGCCCGCGCGAACCGTCGCGGTCAAGATAATCGTTTATTCCGCTGTCGCGATCGACGATCAAGGGTGGGCGCACCATGATCAGGTTGAGTTCTTTGCAAAGGTTCTCTTCGATGTAATGCTTGACGGCATACAATGCCTGCATCGTCTCCCGATGGGAGAGAAGCGGTTCGTAATCTGTCGGGAGCAACGTTTTCAGTTCATCATAGGAACCGATGCCCGGACCGGCCAGGTCCGCTTTCTTATCCGTCATAGCAACCTCCTTGATGAAAAAGACCGAATTTTGCAAAGCGTTTTGAATTTAACAAAACGCGGAGGATTGTCAAATGCGCCGTGAAAGCGTAAACGTGTCGGTTATTTTTAATGCTTTTTCGCCGGCGCTTTCATGATCCGCGCGTGCAGTCCGGCGGGTAAAAAGCGCGCAAATAACATTCCCAGACGGATCGGCAAGGGAAAAACGATATTCAGCTTGCGTTTGGCGACGCCGCGTAAAATGAACGCGGCGGCTTTTTCGGGTTTCCATAAAAAGGGCATCGGCGTGGTGTTTTTCGCGTTGATCGGCGTGTCCACGAAGCCGGGGTGCACGGTCAGAAAATCAATGCCCCGCCCGTGATAGGTGACACGCATGCTTTCCAGTGCGGAGCTAAGAGCCGCCTTGCTGGCGCCATAGGCGATGCCCATGGGCATCCCGCGATACGCCGCCAGACTGGACACGCCGACGAACGTGCCGTGGCCCCGCTCCAGAAAGCGCGGCATCAGTTCGTGAATGAAATTGAGCACGCCAAAATAATTCACCGCGAACGTCCGTTCATGCACGGTGACATCCAGGGAGTGGCGATTGTCGAAGATACCCACGCCGGCGTTGAGGATGGCTACGTCCGGCAGCGCGGGCAGGTTATTGCACAGCTCGGCGACCAGCGCATGGTCGCTGACGTCGGCGGGGAAGGGCACGAAGCGCTCGCCCAGCTCGTTTTGCATTTCCGCCAATACCTCGGCGCGGCGGGCGATGCCGTACACGGTGTGGCCCTGCTGCACGGCCTGACGGCACATGGCCTGGCCGATGCCCGACGATGCTCCGGTTATCAAATAGTTCGCCATGGTTCGCTCCTTGGTAAGGATCCGTAGCATGAAGGCCGACGATTTTTTCGTCAAGATGCTAATGAAACCTTGCAATTGAATGACTCTCCAATTAACATAATTTCGGGGGCTGAAAGGATTATTCGTTGCGCACAGTGCTTTTCCATGTGTTTATCCTTATAGCCGTCGTTTGCGCGCTTACCGCCTGCGATCACAACTCCAATGATGATGACAAGGCGACCGATGACGATGTCATGATCGGCGACGACGACGTCGACGAGACGGGCAACGAGGGCATCGCGTTCAACGATCCCGCCGACGATTACGAAATCTGGGTGGGCGGCGGACGTCCCAATGAATTGGACGACGGCATTCTACTGCACTATAAAAACGGTTATTGGAAGGAAGAAACGCTACCGTACGGCACGTCTTTCATTCGATCGTTGGCCATGTCTTCGCGTAAGCGAGGGCTGGCCGTTACCGAAGACGGCAAAGTGCTTTTTTATGACGGCCAATCCTGGAAACGCGATGCCGAGTTCGACGAACTGATCCGTTATTGCACGCCATTAACGGCCGTTGCAACGGCCGAAGCCGAATGGCTTTCCTGCGATAATTACGTCGGTAGCAACAAACCTAATATCCTGGTTCGTCGCGACAATGGATGGGAAAGCAGCGATACGTCGTTGCTGCGCTCAGGGGAAATTTACTCCTTGCGCGCAAGCCGAAATATGGTTTACGGCCTCGGTTCATCGGGAGGAACGTTTTACTATTCGGACTATTCGGTTTTTTTCAATGGAAACAAACAACGCTGGGAAGAACAGAACGAATTTTATTGCAATGCCCCGTATGTGGTTCTATATGACGTGGCCTTTCTCTCTGCCGACGATGGCGTGGCCGTCGGTCGATGCGTCGATCCTCCTATGAGTTGGCGCGTTGCATTTCAATATAAAGACGGTCAGTGGATTATGGCGCCCGATATTATAAATACGTTCCCCTATAGTATTGGGCGTTTTACCGCGGCGGCCTCCGATGGGGTCGATATGGTGATCGGTGGAACATCCTCCTTCAATAATGAGATTTCAGGCTCCTTTCTCATGCAATTTGAGCAACAACAATGGTCACACTTGGCCGGTGCGGATTTTTTGCGACATAAAATTCTCCGGTTGATTTACGATGACCGGGGGCAGTTATGGAGCGTGGGATATTTGATGGAAGGAGAAAAAAGCTGGCGCACCGGTTTTGTGAGTCGCTTTATCGATGATCACTGGGAGGACATGAAGTTGCCCCTGTTGGCCACCGATAGGTGGTATCTCGAGGAGATCGTTGTTTTTACACCCGAGTGAACCGAAATAGGAGATAAGCAATGAAACAATGGAGAATTTATCTGCTAATCGTTTTATTGCTGGCGCTGGTGCTCGCCGCTTGCGGCGACGATGACCCTTCGACAGGCTCAGGGCAGGCTGACGACGACGATCACACGACGGACGACGATGCTTCCGCTGACGACGATATGATCAGTGACGACGATTCCACGATCGATGACGATACGGACGACGACACAGGCGAAGATGATGACACGATCGACGATGACGATACGGAGGATGATGACGATGACACCGTCGTCGCGCCGACGAACGTGCAAGTCTGGGCCGTGGGCGGCTATGATCAGGGCGCAATTCTGCATTACGCCAACGGTGAAGTGACGCAGGACGTAACTCCTGCCAACCTGCCGCCGGTGAACAGAATTTCCCTGGCCTCCGCGACGCACGGCTTGGCCGCGACCGGCCGGAATTTGCTGGTCTATAACGGAACTTCCTGGCAGTTCGATGAACAGTTCGCCTCGCTGCCCGAGGATTCGTATTTTTGCGACGTTCTCTCGACCTCGTCCGGCGATTGGGTTTCGATTTACAATTACAGCCAGAACGTCAAAGAAATATACACCCGTTCGGGCGGCGCCTGGGAATGGACCGACACGTCGACCCTGCCGGATGCTCCCGTGCAATTGTTGGCCAATGACGGTGAGCAAGTTCATGCGTTCGGCGGAACGGCTTATCCCCCGTTGGTTAATTATTCGGCCGATTATCAGGCGGCCACCAACAGTTGGATTCAGCAACAAATCTTCCTGAGCGTTAGTGGGTACCAAGAATTGGGCGATGTCGACTATTTCGGCTCAAACTTCGGCCTGATCGGCGGCGGGGCCAGCGATCCGCCCCTGGCGGGCGAAGGATTCCTCTTCGCCTACAACGGTGATAATTGGCAAAAGGTCACCTTGTCCTACGAATACATTCCCTCCTCGACGGAGTTGTTCACTTCGATATCGATTTACGGCGACCGTAGAGCCTATATCGCCGGCATTGCCCACATGATCCCCTTCACCTATTTCTGCTTTATGGTGAAATACGACAACGGCGTCTGGAGCCCGGCCGGCGAGGTTAGTTTCAACGGTATAGTGCAAAAAGTGCGGGCCGTGGCGGAAGATGAATATTGGTACGTCGGTTATTATTTGGGCGGCAGCGGAACCTCTCCGGACCGCGCCGTGTTTCGCTATTGCCTGGACCACGAGTGCTACAACCTGCTGACGTCCGAACAGATGGAAGCTCTGGAGCAATTGAACGATCTGGTCGTGTTGCCCGTCGCCGAATAAAAGCGGCTGCGCCGGCCTGTTCGATGCATGTCATCGAGATTTTATTGTACGCCTTGGTTCCGGCGGAAAATTAGATCCTTGCATATAGGATATTCTCTTACTACTATGCTTGATAAAGGAAAGGGATTATCGGATGCGACTGTTTTATTATATCTTAATAATCATTGTTTCGGTTTGCGCGAACGCCGGGTGTGACGGCCATTCCGATGATGACGATAACGATGCGGCCGACGACGACATGATCGTCGACGACGATTCCGCGCCCGATGACGATCTGCTCACCGATGACGATGCCGCGCCGGATGACGACACGCAAGACGATGACTCGTTCGACGACGATACGGACGATGACGATACGCTCGACGATGATGACGACACGATTTTTGCACCGCAGGATGTTCACGTTTGGGCTTCCGGCAAAAGCAAACGGGACGGCGTGATTCTGCATTACTACGCCGGTGAAGTGTCCGTGGAGCAAACGCCCGCCGGGTTGGACACGATCGATAAAATTTCCCTGGCTTCCCCCACACACGGATTGGCCGCGTCCTTTCTCGATTTGCTGGTGTACGACGGCGCGTCCTGGCGCAACGCCACGGAGTTTCCCGCGGCGCCCGCCGACCCGCTTTTCCGCGATGTGCTGTCCACCCCGAGTGTCGATTGGGTGTTGGCGGAAGGTTACTCCGATTTTCTCCCCTATTTATACCGGAATACGGGAAGCGGGTGGGAGTTGACCGACACGTCCGCTTTACCCGAAGGCACGGTGAATAAGTTGTCCTTCGATGGTCAACGGTTTTGGGTGCTGGGCCACATAGGCTTCCTGCCCACGATCACCTTTACCGCCTATTATGATCCGGCATCCGGAAGTTGGGTTCCCGCGAGTGTCGTCGGGTCCGGCGATTCCCATATGTTGCTGGATATTGACTATTACGCCTCCGATTTCGCCATGGCCGCCGGCATCTTCATGGACCCGCCCTTCAGCTACGCCGCCCTGTTCGGTTACAACGGCGAGCAATGGGAACTGATGTCGGTGCCGGAGCAGGTCTTGCCTGCAAGCACCGAAGGTCTGAACGCCGTTTCCCTCTATGGCGATCAATGCGCCTACCTGGCCGGCCTCAAAAGCCTGCCGTTCGGCGTGTTGTCCGCCTTTATGATCAAGTACGACCATGGAACCTGGAACACTGTGCCGGAAATCAGTTTTAACGGCAGAATCCAAAAGATCCGCGCCATGGCCGACGGCGAATACTGGTACGTCGGCTATTATTATGACGCCAACTACATGTATGCCGACTATGGTGTGTTTCGTTATTGCCTGAACGGCGAATGCCACACTCTATTGACGGCCGGCCAAATGAACGCCCTGGAGCAACTCGACGATCTGGTCGTGCTGCCCGTCGCCGATTAAAAAAAAGCGGCCGCCGCAATGGCGACCGCTTGTGGCTGACTGTTACGTCGTTTACCAGCCGCACCCGCCGTAGTTGACCTCGTCGTCGTCCGCGTTTTTCTTGTCGTCGGACGATTTGCTCTCCAGCCGCACGGCGTTGTGGGACGAGTCTTTGTCGTCGTCGGTGTCGTCGTCATCGGCCGTCTCGTCGGCCTGCGGCGTCGCGGTGACCGAGGCGCTGTCGACCGAGTGATTGCCGTTGGTGTCGAAGGATTGAATCCAGATCGTGTGTTCGCGACCGGGCATCAACCCGACCAACACCGCGCTGGTGGCGTCGGCGCCGAGCGAGCCGCCGAAGTATTCGTCGCCGGTTTGAATCGCGTACCACACTTCATATCCGGCCAGATCACCGTCGGCCGGCGCGGTCCAACTCACCTCGATCGACTCGACCTGTCCCTCGGCGCTCAGCGCGGTCGGCGGCGCGGGCGCGACCTCATCGAGCGTGCCCAGAATCTTCTCCGCCACCTTGCGGCGCCAGTCGAGCAGCTTGGCCCAGTCGTGCTCCCACTGGAAAGTCTTGGGTGCGACGGTCCGCGTCACGTCGTCCACCCAGTCCTCTTCGCCCATTTCGTCCAGGATGTGGAAGTACTCGTAATCCTCCATCGCCTCGCGCAGGTACTTGATGCGCAACGAGGGGATCGGAATGTCGGTTTCGCCGCCGATCTTGTCGGGCGTGCCGGGGTAGTACAGCGTGCCGTCGCCCTGGCAGTAGAACTTTTCGGCGTACATGTTTTCCCACACGTCCTGGCGGTCCCACAGGTACTGGATGCGCCAGAAGAGAATGCCGGTGAAGCCGTAGCGGCGCGTCAGCCACAGCCACGCGCGCATGTAGGTCGATTCCTGGTCGACCATGTGGTTCGCATAGTCAAAGCCGATGGTCGCGCTCACGCAGTTGTACCACCAGGTTTTTTTACCCTCGGCGCGCAGCTCGGCGTATTTTTCCGGGCGCGGCAGCCAGGGCAGGGAGTCGGAGAACATCGGTTCGTCCGGGCACCAGATATCGATGTCCTCTCCCAATTCCGATTCATACTGTTCGGTGACGAACGGTTGCAGATCCGGGTCGGCCGTGTGAATGTTCGCCGCCATGGCACGCAACGCCGGATACTCGTCCGGGGTGGGTTCGTCGGGCAGATAGCACCACGCCTTTTCGATCCATCCTTTTTCTTTGAAGTGCTCGGCCCAGGCGGCCCAGTTCATGATGTTCCATTCGTCCTGCGTCAGCCCCTCGGGCACGTTGCCGTAGCTGCGCGGGATCTTGATCGTCTGGAACTCGTAACCGGGTTTGAAGAACGTGCCGTCCAGGTACGGGCCGTGGTAGGCGTCCCACTCCGTCCAGTCGATTTCCAGCGCCTTGGTTTCCGGGTTGTATACGGTCGGCGGATTGCCGGTGATCCAGCTATAGGGACTCATGCGGTGCAGCGCGTATTCCTCGAAGTAGCGCTCGTGAATCGGATCGCAGTCGGTCGCGTTGCCGTGCGTCTGATGATAGGTGCAGATGGAGCGGCTGTACTGGTACTGACTCTGGATCGACATGCCGTTGGGCAGCGCGAAATCCCAGACCGTCAGGGTGATCGTGCCGGTCCACGTGGCGCGGCCGTCGGCGGTGACGGTCACCGTGGCGCTGTACTCGCCGGGCGTTTGATCTTCCGGAACGTACACGTCGACGAACACGGCCTGCGTGAATTCGGCCTGCACGTCGAACGGCGCGCCGTCGCGCACTTCGTACACGAAGTGATCGACGAACGGCACCAGACCGTCGGGCCACCAACCGGCGTGCTCAACCACCATCGGTTTCTGGCTGACTTTGTCCTCGTCGACGTGAACGTAATGGACGCGATACAGCTCGACCCGCTCGATCGGATCGCCGGGACCGGTGAATTCCGTGACGCTTACGTCGACGTTCTCCACGCCGCTGTCGTCCCAGATGAACACCTGGAACGGTTCCCATTCGTTTTGCGCCGCGCTGATGCGGTAGGTGCTCTGCGCATCGAACGACCACTCGGGTCGATGTTTGTCGGTGCCGTGGGTCAGGCCGACCAGATATTCCGCCGCCGCCCCCGAGACGCCGATCGCCAGGATCAGCATGCTCGCCATCGCCAGGATCAAACCACGCTTGTTCATGTCGTTGCTTCCTCTTCGGATCAGCTTTTTTCTCCCCGGCACATACTACCCGGCAACGTGGTGACGGTCAAATAAGGAAAGGGTGATTTCAGTAGCAATCGACGCCGGCCGGGCAGCCTTCGCCGTGGGGATCCTCGATCTCGATGGTTGTGTGGCCGATGCCGAATTTCCGCATCGCCTCCTGGATGTTCCGCCGCAGTGTTTGCGCTTCCAGCAGCGAGCCGGATTGCCCGGCCACCACGTGCGCGGTCAACACGTGATGTTCGCCGTCCTGCGACCACACGTGAATGTGATGCACGCTTTGCACGCCCTCGACCGCCAGGATCGCCGCTTCCACGTCGCCCAGCAGAATCGTCTCGGGCACGCCCTGCAAAAACAGAATCAGCGTACGCTTGAGGCTCTTGATTACGTTCCACAACACGTACAACGTGACCAGCACCGCGAGGATCGGATCGAACACCGGCACGTCGAAAAACAGCATCACCACGCTCACGACCAGCACCGCCACCCACCCGAGCACGTCTTCCAATAGATGCCAGGTCACCACGCGCTCGTTTTCGGTCGCGCCGCCCTTGAGCCGCAGCACCGCCGCGCCGTTGACGACGATCCCCAGTAACGCGAAAGCGATCATCCCCGGTGCATAGGCTCCTTCCGGGCTGAGGATGCGCGGCACGGCGTGCACGAGAATGATCAGCGAACCGGCGATCAGCACCAGCGCGTTGATCAGCGCGCCCAACAGCGAGAAGCGCCGGTAGCCGAACGAGAACACCGCGTCGCCCTTGCGTTGCGCCAGATGATCGAGAAACCAGGCCATGCCCAGCGCCACGCTGTCGCCCAGGTCGTGCAGCGCGTCGGACAAAATCGCCATCGAGTTGGTCCACAACCCGCCGACGACCTCCAGCACGGTGAACGTCAGATTGAGGAAAAACGCGACGCGCAGCCGCTTGCCCGACTGGTGGCCGTGATGGTGATGATGCGCGTGGTCGTGCATGCCTCGCTCAAGGATTGTTCGTCTCGTTTATCAGTAAACCGTACCCGTGGCGCTGGCAAGTGGTTGTTTGCCGCGCGAAGTCATAAGGGAGAAATAAAGGTCGATCATCACATCGTTCGTGCCCGCAATGAGCGTGATGTTCGTCCACTGCTGCGTGAAGTCGATCAGATGATCGATCAGCCGTGCGCCGATCCGGTCGCGGGCGAAGTTCGCCTGGTGCGTGACGAACAAGGCAACCGGATTGATCGCCAACCGTTTGAATACCGCGCCGCCTTCGGCCAGGGCGTCGATCTGTTCCGCGTCGATTTGCGTAAATGAATATTCCTCGGCGAGCAATCCCGAACGCATGCGCGGCACAACGCTCACGCCCTGATAAACAAAGCCTTCCTCGATGTCCACCGAACTCGTGTACGCCAAGTCGAAGGTCGCATAGGCGTCGTACAACGGCTGATACACCGGGTACGTGCCGGCGTTGTAAGGCGGCAGATGATACGCGGTCAGGTTATCGTCCAGATCGTGCGCCGCGGCCCAGGCGAAGGAGGCGGCCAGCAGGTCTTCGATTTCCGCCTGGTCGAGCGTCAGCGCCGACTGATGATCGATGAAATGGTCGAACCAGTAAAAATCGTCGCCCGCCGCAACCAGCGCATGATCGCCCGCGAGATCGTTGTACCCGGGCCCGCCGACGTTCGCTTCGTACCAGCCGACGTTGTAGCCCAGTGTGAAACGAAACGGTCCGCCGATGCGCATGGCGATCGAGTCGCTCAACGACAGCAGCGCCGCGACGTCCTCGGCCTGCAGCTTCACCGTGCGGTTGGCCGGCTCCTCGTCCCAGTTCGGTTGAAAGATGTCGTCGATGTCCACGCCGAAACAGCGTACGCGCGACAGGCCGGTTTCCACCGGCGAGAGGTGATGCACGGCGTCCAGGTACAGCAGATCGTGCTGCCAGTGATCGACGAAATCGTGCCCGAAAAAGACGCGCCGGATGCCGTCGTATGAGCCGCTATCCAACAGCACGTTCGCCTGTCGCCCGCTCGCGCCCACGCCCGAGGAGATCGTCACGTAATTGGACGAAGCGGCGGTGAACAGCCGTCCCAGCGAGGGCAGTTCGCCGGCCAGCACGCCGTTGTCTTTGGCCAGCCACAACATGCCGCTACCCGCGTGGGCGCGCTGATCGGCCACGACCTGGTTGGCCGACACGCCGACTTCGCCGCCGTTGATGACATCGTCGGTCCACACGAAAATGAAAATCTGGCCGACGCCGTAATCGCGGCAGTAGTCGTCGAGCGCCTCCCGTTTTGCTTGCGGCAGGGCGGCGTAAGCGCCGTAGTCGGTGATGACGATCGCGTTGTACAAACCCGTATCACCGGCGGTGAAAACGATGTCGTCGTCGATCGCCATCGTGGCGGTCGGCACGCCCTGCAGGCGCAGCAACCGTTCGGCGTTCAGGTAGTAATCGTGGCCGATGCCCACCGCGCCGCCGGTCAGCAGCAACACCCGGTTTTCCACCGTTGGTTTCGGCGGGCAGCCCATGACCGTCACGGCCAGCAACAAGAGTAGGACGAAATACGATTTCTTCATCGCGTCATCCTCCGCCGTTACGGCAGATACGCCGCGGCCGGCACGATGCCGGGCAGGCCGTCTTGCACGATCGTGAACGAGGCCTTGCGATACTCGTGGAAGGTCGGCATCTCCCACGCGCCCCAGGTGTATACGGCCCAATCGGCGGCGGGCAGCAGCAGATCGTCGCCCTCGCTTTGCGCGACGGGCAAGGTGTCGGCGAGCGTGCCGTCGCCGGCCAGCGCCACGGCCGCCACGGCGATTTCGTCGGTGGGCGCGGCCGCCACGATGTTCTGTTCGCCGTCACCGTCGACCACCCACCGCTGGCTGGGATCGGTGAAGTTCAGCAAATTCCACGGCAGACGAATTTCCAACACGTCGTCGTCCAGCGAATACCACAGGTTGGTCAACGAATTGTCCGCCTCGTCGCCGGTCGGCAGGCGGCCGGTTTCCTGATCGATGCGCGCGCCCAACTCCACGCCATCGTACTCGTATTCCCAATTGGTGATCGTGCGCACGAGGTTGTACGCGCCGTCGTCGTTGGCTTCGCTGCGATACTTCTGCCACGCTTCGCGCTCGTAATGCCACAGGCCGTACAGGTCGTAAGGCTGATCGACCAGCAGGTTCACTTCCTGATCCGAAACGATCTGCAGCAGAAATTCCGCCCGCCGCCCCAGGACGATTTCCGGCGCCTGAGCGATGCGCGAATCGCCGCGTTGCGGATCGATCGTGTCGATGGCCAGCAGGTAATCGACCTGATCCCAATCGACCTGGCCGTTGCCGTCCGGATCCAGATCGGCCAGGCCCAGCCGCAAGTGCAGGTAACCCTCGTCGTGCTCGACGGTCAGATCCGTCAGCGTGCGCAGGGCGTCGTATTGGTCGAGCGCCGTCGCCGGTCCGCCGGTTTTGCTCAGTTGCGGCGCGCTGAACCACTCATCGTCGCGCCCGTCGATAACGTGATAAGCGCCTTGTGCGCCGGGGCGCAGCGCGATCAGACCGAAGTTCTGCTCGGGGCTCATCGGATTGTGCCAGGTGCGGCGACGGTCGGCGGGAATTTCCACTTCCTCGACGATCCAGGCGACCTTGTACCACTCGTCGATGAGCGAAAAAATCATCGCGCCGTCAAAGCCCGCGTCCACGATGTTGCCCACCGCGCGCAGGATCGCCTCGCCCTGCTGCGCTTCGTTCATCCCGCCGTGGGTCAGGCCCGAGGCCGCGTAGTGCGCCGAGCCCTGGCTCGACGGAAAGCCGATTTCCGCGACCATCAGCGTGTAGCCGTCGTAGTAGTCGCGCAGCGCCTGCAGGTAGCCGTAATAGGAGTTCACCCCCTGCGCGTCGCTCACCTGGTATTCGGGTTGGTACAAAATGAAATCCGGGTAATACGGATAGGCGTGGTAGCTGATGAACATCCCGCTGGAAAAATTGTCCTCGTTGATTTTCGCCTTGGTCATGTCCAGCGAAAACATTTCCTCGCTGGAAACCG
The DNA here is from genome assembly GCA_036725605.1 of bacterium. GTDB lineage: Bacteria > Lernaellota > Lernaellaia > Lernaellales > Lernaellaceae > CALBTQ01. The sequence goes on along the minus strand of DAIMDW010000002.1, from coordinate 82,660 downwards.
GATACGGCGGTTCGGTGTAATGAATCAGCGGATCGAGCGTCGGCCAGTTGGAAAAGCCGATGGTGTGCTCCTGGCCGTAATTCGCCTTTTCGTAGGCGACCAGATAATCCAGGTGCTCGATGACGAACGTTTCGATCGGCTCACCGTTTTCAATTGAAAAATAATCTCCGGTGTAAGCCGTTTCGTTCGGATGCAGATCCACCGCGTTGAGAATCGTGTAAGGCTCAAGTTCGCGGCCGACCAGGTAACCCAACAGCCACGGCGACACGTCGGCGGTGAATGAGCCGTACGCGCGCCCCCAGTTGTCGGGATTGGCCTCGCTGCCCGGTTCGATCGTCGCGTTGCCGTGCACGACGTTCACCGCGCGCTCGATCTCGCCGCGAAACCACGCGCGGCTGGCGTCCGACAGATAGTCGGGCACGCCGTTGTCGGGTTCTTTAAGCCAGGCGCCTTGCAGCAGAAACAACACGCGGTCCGGATGGTCGATGTTCCAGGCGCGCAGTTCCTCGTAAAACTCGGGCATCTGAATCGTATAGATGCGAATCGTGTTCACGCCTAAATCGGCGGCCGCTTCGAGCCACCGGGCAATCTGCTCGCGCGAAGCGGCCAGTTCGCCGGGGAAGGTGCCGGGCACCGTCAGACCGAAGTTGATGCCCAACGAAAAGAACGGCTGCCAGTCGCCGCCCTCCACGCGCATCTGCAGACCGTCGGCGGCCGAACGAAATTGATACGGCGCGACCGTGTCGTCGTCATCGTCGTCGCCGTTTTCGTCGGTGGAATTTTGCGCGCAGCCGGCGAGAACGATCGTCATCGCCAGCACCGTGAACAGGAGCCGATATAGTTTTATCGTCATGGCGAATTAAAACCTCACCTGATAGGTCAGCAGGAACTGGTGTTGAATGAAATCCACGTCGATGCGGTCGTTGGACGACGTTTCGTCGCGGTAGATGTAGTCGAGAAAGACGCTGTGCTGCCAGTTGAAGTGGATGCCGATGCCGCCCAGCGCCAGCCAATAATTATCGACGTTCGCGTCGGTGACTTCCAGGTAGTCGGTGCGATCGCCCGCGCCGTAACCGCCGGTGAGCGTCACGTGATTGAAGAACGTCCAGCCGGCTTTGGCCAGGAACGAGTTGGATGGATCGGTGTCCGGATCCTCGTCGATCGCGTAGTAGTAACGTGCGTACAGCATCAGCGGGCCGTAGTAAAACGCCGCCGCCGGACTCAGTACGTTCACGCCGGATTTCTCGAACTCCAACCGCCAGAACTTAAAGTACAACTCCAGCCCGAAGTCGAACACCCAGCCCGGTTCGATCTGCGCGGTCCACTCCGGTGAAAAATCGGTGTCGTCCAGCGTCATTCCGGCCGCGGCGGAAAGCTTGAAGCCCACCGGCCAGGTGTAGTTGCCGAACAGCTCCCAGTAGGTGTCCGACACGTCGCCGTCACCGTAATCGCGCGTGCGATATTCGAGACTCGTGCCCAGATGGAACGTGCCGAACACGCGGGCGTCGATCATCGCGTAGCCGCTGTAGCCGTCAAAATTGTCTTCCTTGTTGGTGTTGTTGTAGCTGCGCGTCGCCAGCCAGTAGCCGGGACGCAGCGCCAGCGTGTACTTTGCGTTTTCCTTTTTCTTTTGCGTGTACAGCGCGCAGGCCAGATCGTCTTCGTACGGCGCGCGGCACAGGCGTTCGTATTCGGTTTGCGCCGTCACCGAGCGACCGGTTTTATCGTAGGCGATCGCCCGGTTGCGTTCGGCGTCGACCTCGCCCGGCCACTGCGCAACGAAACTGTCGTAGCGCGCGGCGGCTTCGGCGTAATCCTCGCGCCAGAAGGCGATGTTCGCCGCGACCAACGCCGGATCGTGCTGCGTCTTCGCCGCCGCCGGCAATTGCACAGCCACCGCCCACGCCGCATCCAGATCGCCGCTCCGAGCGAGGATCTGCATGCGCAACGTGGCGATGTCCAGATCCTGCGGATACTTCGCCTGCGCCTTTTCGGCCCAACTCAACGCCTCGGTGAATTCGTCCTGCGCCAGCAACGCGCGAGCGAGCACGACCATCGCGGCCGCGTTGTCGGGGGAATCCTGCAGGCAGGCGCGCGCCGCGTTCTCGGCTTCGGTGATGCGATTCTGCGCCAGATAGTCCGGCGCGTCGGCGCACTCGTCGGCGGTTGCCGTGGCCGGAACAACCAGAAAAAGCAGGAGCGCAAACATTCCCGCCGTCGTCCAATATCTATTCATAATTGATCCTCGTTTTCTGCGTAAACAATGGGGAGCGTTTGCCGGTGCGCATTTCCCGTTCCAGGAACAGGAACCACAGCGTCGCGGACGCACTGGGCAAGGTGGAGAAATCCATCAACTCTTTGTTGGCGTAGGGCACGCCGGGACCGTAGGCGCAGGCCATGGCGGCCACGTTGGTCAGAACGTCGCGGGCCGCATCGCGCCGACCCTGACGGTATGCCGCCAGCCCCACGCCGAGCGTGCCTTCGACGAAAATCAGCGAATCCCACTCCGGCGTCAGCGGACCGTCGATCGGATCGAGATACGGGCGATACCCTTTCCAGCCCTGCGCCTCGGTGGCGAAATGATTCATCGTGTATTGCAGGCTGGCCCGCGCCAGCGAGCGTTCGCCGATCGACTCGAGCCACAAAGCGCCCCAGGCGCCGGCGGTGTCCAAAGCGCGCTGCGTGTCCAGGTTCTTGTCGTCGACGGCCAGCGCGAACCGTTTTTCGTCGGGCAACCAGAGCGCTTCCAGAATGCGCCGCGCATAGGCTTCGGCGTCGCCCGGGCGCGTGAACGACCATGCCTGATAGGCGTCGAACTGATGCTCGGCGACGGCGAGCGAAAATTTCCGGTCGGGGTGGAACACCGCTTTGTCGCCGCGCTTCCACCAGCCGTAGCCGCCGTGGATAAGCGCGTAATCGCGCCGCTCGCGTTGGGCGACGCGCTCGCTTTCCAGATAACGCGTGCCTCGTTCGGCGGCCGCCGCGGCCCGGGCGGAGTGCGTCGCGTCGGCGTACACGGCCAGCGCGTAGGTCGTCCAGCCGACCACGCCGTTGCGCACGTACCGCGCGTTGTACCGGCCCGGCTGCGTCACGGTGAACGAAAATCCCCAACTGCCGTTTTTGTTCTGCAACAGCATCAACGTTTCGGCCAGACCGGCGGCGGCGTCGCGACGATCGGCCCAGGTGGTCCACAACAGCGCCAGGGCGTTGTCGTAGATGAAACTGCGGTTGGCCAGCAGACCGTTTTGCGCGTCGGGGTAGGAGAGAATCGCTCGATACTCACGGCCGTCACGGCGCGCCAGCGAGCGCGGTCGATCCAACGGCGGTTCGTCGCGTACTTCACTGGTTTCATAGGGTACGATCCGCAACCATGCTTCCGCCGCTCGCGCGGTTTCGCCGTCGGCGCAATCCTCGCCGGTCGTTGCCGGCGCGTGCGCACGCTCCACCGGCAGGCAGGCGAGGGCCGCCAGCAGCGTCAGCGCGACAAACAGCGGCGGAAGATGGCGTGCGGCATTTTTCATTCAACGGCTCGCCTTGATGATGTTGGTGACCAACGGCGCGTAGACTTCCCAGAAGAAAACGCGTTGATCGCGATAGCGTTCGACGAATCCGCCGATGGTCATCGACGAAGCGAATCCGGCGAGATAATAGGGGCCGCGCGGCACGTTGTTGTCGGCGAAATCACCGGCCAGGTACATGATCAGCGGCTTGCGCGAGGCGACCACGATGGCGGGGAACGCATCGGGCAGATCGAAGCGTTTCATCAGTTCGCGCCCGCTGTCGGTCAGCCGCAAACGATAGCCGGCCAAAATTTCCGCGCCCGCCGTCGGCTGCACGAAATCGAACCAGTAGTAGAAGGGGGCATCGGCGGCCACTTTGTTCAACAACGGATCGGTTTTGGTTTTGTCGCTGACGATGCGCAGGCCGTCTTCCTCGACGTCGACGCCGGTTTGCAGCACGAACAGGCGCGTGTCCTCATGCGTGATCAAAAAACCGGGGCCGGAGAAGTTCCACTCGCTGCCGTACTGTTCGCGCCAGTTGCGGCGCGCCCACACCGGCACGTCGTCCACGCTCGCCAGATCCCTGAAATAGCGGCCGGACCATTCGGTCCATTTCACGCGCAGCAGGTTTTCCATGATCTCCCGCGCTTGCCCGGCGGTCGGCGAGGCGAAAGTGTTGAACTCGGCGATCACATTGCCGCCCTTGTCGGCGAAATGGGCGATCGCCTCGGCTTCCTCGATCGACAATCCGCCGTAGATGAGCCGGCTGTAATCCAGGTGCGTGCGCTGCTCTTGCGCATGCGCCAGGTCGTCGGTGTACACGCCGTAGGTGTCGGCGATGAAAAGCGTATCGGTGAAGTTCAGATCGGAGCCCTGCAAAATCCGGCTGTATGGTTTGATGTTGGTGTCGGTGTTTTGCGGGTAATAGCCGAGGTAATCGCGATCCACCCGCCAGATGTTCCCGGTGCGCGGATTGATCACCTTGCGATGATTGAGCACCCAGAACAACGACGCGTGCTCGCGGTAGTCGGTATGCGGAACGGTTTTGTCGACGACCAGAATCCGCGGCGAAGTTTCCGGGTGCAGCAGCCAGATGGTCAGCGGACTGGTCAGAATGAACGTCACCAAAATCGACAAAACGACGACGCGTATCTTTTTCATGACGTGGCCCTCTTCGCAAAGCCCTTGCGGGTCATGACGCCCCACGATTTCTCGCCCAGCAGATAGCGGAAGAAGCCTTTGATGCGATAGTAGAGCGTGATCTGCCGGTAGCCGAAATATTCGAGCAGGGCGACTGCCACCAGTCGCAAGCGCAGTTTGAATCCCTGGTAAACGTTGCCGGCGTACGAATCCAGGATGATGCTCTGGATCGACAGCAGCGTCCCGAACAGGAACGCGACGATGAAATAGAGCATGGCGATTTGCGGATCGACGCCGCGGAAGATCAGCGAGTAAACGAACCAGATGTAGCCCGACAACTCGATGATCGGTCCGAACAGTTCGAACAGCAGATACGTCGGATACGTGAACAGGCCGCTCAGTCCGTATTTGGGATTGAGGAACATGCCCTGGTGCGCGGCCAGCGTTTCGGCCAGCCCGCGCTGCCAGCGGTCGCGTTGCCGGCCGAGCGTGCGGACGGTCTCGGGCGCTTCGGTGTAGCTGACCGGATCGGGAATGTGTTTGATGCGGAACGGCTTCTTACGATCGCGCATCGTGCGGTGCAGGCGGACGATCATTTCCATGTCTTCGCCGACCGTGTCGCGCCGGTAACCGCCGATCTCGATCAGCGCGTCGCGCAGGAACAGGCCGAAGGCGCCGGAAATGAGCATCGTGCCGCCCAGGCGGTTCAGGCCCAGCCGGCCGAAGAGAAAGGCGCGCAGGTATTCGATGATCTGAAAGCGCGCCAGCCACGATTTGGGCAGCGAGACGGTGCGGCATAGGCCGTCTTTTACGTCGCAGGTGTTGGCGATGTAGACCGAGCCGCCCACAGCCATCGTCTGCCGGTCGTACAAAAACGGCTCGACCATCCGCAGCAGGGCGCGCCGGTCGATCAGCGTGTCGGAGTCGACCGCGCAGATCAGCGGCGTTTGCGCGATGTTCAAGCCGACGTTGAGCGCATCGGCTTTGCCGCCGCGTTCCTTGTCGACCACCAGCAGCCGCGAGTCGGTCGCCGATTGGTAGATCACTTTGATGCCGCGCGTTTCCAGTTGGCGTTGCACGACCCGGTGAATCGGCTTGAGCTCGAAACGCTCCTTGAGTTTGTTCAACGTGCCGTCGCTGCTGCCGTCGTTGATCACGATCACCTGCAGGTTGGGGTAGGTGAGTTGCAGGAACGCGCGCACGCTGTCGACGATGCCGGTTTCCTCGTTGAACGCCGGAGCGAGAATGGTGATCGGCGGCGTGCTCGCCTCGCCCAGCACGTCGTTGTCGAACTCGGGCATGCGGTTGGCGCGGCGTTGGATGATCTCGATCATCGCCAGGGCGATCAGAAGCGCGTACGTCCCATTGAGGGCCGAAAAATAGACGATGTATAGAATGTCCAGCCAATAACTCACGACTGCACTCCTTCCGCCGTAATGGTTAATTGATAGCGCTCAAGCTCCTGCGTCGCGGCGTCCACGGCGAAGGTGTCCGACGCGGTGTCCGCAATTTCCCGCAGGCGTTTGCGCCCCGGATCGCCGAGGTTGGACAGCGCCGCCGCCGCGTTTTGCCGCACCCAGTAGTGCGGATCGCGCAGGAACAGGGCCAACGATTCGATGGTCGAGTCTTCCTGCCGGATGCCCAGCGCCTTGGCCGCCTGGGCGCGCACTTCCCAAATGCCGTCCTGCAGCAGTTCGAGCAACGTGGTGAGCGATTCGTACGTGTTCAATTTCCCGGCCGCAATGGCCGCGCCGATGCGCACGTCGATGTCCTGATCGGCCGCCGCTCTGGCCAGCCATTTGTTGGCCGTCTTCGGCGAATTGCCCGCCGCGACGATCAACATGATGCGTTTGAGCAAACGGCACTCGAATTGATCCCACCGCTCCATAAGGTTGTCGAATTTCTCGCGCTCCATGCTCGAGAGCATGGTGAACATCGGTTGTTCCATCAGCCGGTTGTGCAAATGCAGGTCTTTGAGCAGGTTGAAAACGTCCTTTTCGTTGCCGATGCGCGACATGATCTGCGCGGTGAGGATGCGCACCGTGTGCACGTCTTTCTTCATCTTGGCCAGTACGAATTTCTCCTCCGGCGACGCCACGTTTTGTAGGCGGCGCAGGGCGAGCACGCGCTTGTGCCAGAACGAGGAACGCAGGGCGTACAGATCCTGGCGCGCCAGCCCCAAGTCGCGGTACAGCGCCAGAATCTTCGCCTGGTATTCTCCCTTGGTCGCCGTCAGATAGGGCTCGAGGAACATGCGCAGCACCGGCTCGGAAAATTTCCTGGCTTTGACCATCCAGGCTTCGCGCGTCAGCGGATCGTCCAGCGCGGTGAAAAACGGCGCCTTCATCGAGGCGTGGAACCGCTTGAGCCGATACAGCCGGTATTTGCGGATCGAGGTTTGCACCAGCAACCAGCCGACTTGCACAACGATCAAGACCAGTTCGAGGGCGATGATCAGGCTGAGAAAACGGTACAGGGGATCATCCCAAAAAGATATTAAGGTGGTCGATATCATGACCGCCTCCCTTGTGCTTGATGAATCGGCGAGAGCGAACGTTGCAACTCGCCGACGATTTCGTACGGATCGAACGGTTTGCTGAAAAAGCGGTCCGCGCCCAGGGCAATGGCGCGCCCCTGGGTATCCTCGCGGCATTGGCCGGTGAGCATCATGATGAACAGGTCATGGCGATTGCCGTTTTTTTTCAGCGCTTCCAGAATTTCCATCCCGTTGCGAAACGGAATGTGCAGGTCGAGAATCAAGCAATCGAAGTGCTCTTTGGCCAGGAGCATTTCCACCTGTTCGCCGTCGGATACCGCGATCGACTCCCACCCCAGTCGTGTTAAATGATGCGCCAGGATCTCGGTGACCAACGGATTGTCGTCGGCGATCAGTACACGTATGGGAATAGTTGTTCCTTCATGACTGACTGTTGAGTCCATTTTTTTCTTTCCGCCATTCTTTTCTGTTGAATTGGAAGGTACTCGCTGGTTTTCAAATGGACACGTTTTTTTCTCTCTTGCCCTATTCCTAATCACCGATTTTCCGGGTGTAAACCAACCACGGAAAATTTTTAAATCGAAATCTCAATAGCATAATATTGTGTAATATCATCTAGTTATACCAAGTTGCCCGGGAGCGACTTCGAATGGAAATTCTAGAAGATTTTCAAGCTTCACACGCAACTAATTGAAATTGATTCTCATTTGCGGGGCAAGGGCGCCTAAGCGGATGTTATGTGAAAACTTTTGCTTTTTAGTTCCTGATCTCAATAAGCAAGGTTTGGGAGTAATGTAATAATAACATTTTTATCCGTCGCACGACAACTTTGCGGTTTTCCATCTTCGTCGGTTTTGGTACATTTTCCTCAATCATGTTTGCGGGATAACGGGAGATATCCGATGAAACGGTTGAGTGCGATCGTCGTTTGTGTGGTTTTGCTCGGCGGCCTGGCGGCGCTGAGCGGCTGCGGCGTCAAGTCCAACACGCTCGAATCGCTGATTTTTGCGGCCAAGGCGATCGAGAACAAGAACTACAACGAATTCAATAAATACGTGAAGGTCGAGCGCCTCGCCAACCAGATCGTCGATTTGATGTTCGACGAAATGGAAAGCCGTTCGGGCGCCCGGGGCAAGAAATTGCTGCGCTTCGGCGAGAAATTCTCCAAGCCCTACCTGGTCGAGGAAACCAAGAAGCAAATCGAAAAGCGCATCGAAGACGGCACGCTGGCCAGGCAGCTTCCCGGCACGCGTGAGTTGCCTTCCAGCACCGCGCTGATCAAGTTGTTCACCTATTTCGGCGTGGCCGAATCCGACGACAAACATTACGAGATCGTCGAGGTCAAGCAGACCAAGGACAACGAAGAGGAACTCAAGATCAAGGTGCGCCTGAACGCCGGCGACGATTGGCTGTTGCTGCATTTGCGTTCGCGCAAGGTCGGCGATCATTATCGCATCCGCGACATCGTCAATCTTCGCGAAGTGGCGATGCGGTTCTGGCAGGATTGGCAGGACTAATAGCCGATCGGTTTTTCCAACTCCCACATGTCGACCAATGGCAAGCCGTCCAGGCCCGTGGCGGGGATGTGCGGTTTGTGTTCGCGCACGCGGTCCATCGCGTCCAGGTGGATGCGCCGCAGGCGAAAGCCGAGTTTTTGATAAAAACCGACGGCCGGCAGGTTGTCGTTGGTGGTAACCACACTCAACAGCGTCACGCCATGTTGAGCCAGTTCGTTTTCCGCCGCGGTCAACATCATGCGGCCGTAGCCTTTGCCGCGCTCGAACGCGTCGATCGACACGATCTCCGCCCATTCGCCGCTGTGCGCCCAGGTGACTAACCCGATGAGTTTCCCGTCGGCTTTCAGGGCGAAGCCTTCGACATCCTCGGGCCAGTACACGCCGCGCATGGTCACCAGCGGCAAACCCCAATGTTGCCAGACGCTTTGAATGTCGGCTTGCGTGGCGGGCGTCGGGATAATCGCCATGGCTGTATCCTCCCTTTAATGTGGAAGCAGTATATTCTTTTTTCCGCTTGGTCGATATATGTGAAGGGATGACCTGATCGGCAGTCATTTGTCACGATTGCCCTCATCCCCGGCCCTTCTCCCACGGGGAGAAAGGAGTCCAGGCGTTGGCTTTTACCCTCTCCCGGTGGGAGAGGGTCGGGCGCAGCCCGGGGTGAGGGCTTACCGATGAATTCATTATGATTTTTTTATAGCGGTGGATATACCGCGTCGTCTCGGGTATGCTGAGCGCAATACGTTGGAGGCGTCGATGCGGGTCATTCTTACCGGTCTATCCGATTCGGGAAAATCCACCGTTTGCCGTCGCGTGGTCGAGCGCGCGGGCGAGGCGGGAATGCGCGTCGGCGGCGTGCTGACCGAAAAGACCATCAGCGGCAAAGAGCGCACGCTGCATGTGCGCGACCTCAACGACAACACGGTCATTTTGCTGGCCCGCACCAACTGGACGCAGACCGGCCCACAGCACGGCGCGTTCACCTTCAGCAACGAGGGCATTTTCCTGGGCATCAAGGCGATCGGTCGCGGCGTGAGTTCCGACCTGCTGATCGTCGATGAAATCGGCCCGCTGGAACTGAAGGGGCGCGGCTTTTATCCGATCCTGCATCTGATCCGCAAGGCGCGGCAGTGCATCGTGGTCATCCGGCCGCAGATCGTCGAGTTCTTCCGCGAAAAACTCCAGCTCGACGAATCGTTCCGCGTCATCGAGGTCACCGCCGAAAACCGCGACGAATTGGTCGACCAGCTTTTTGCGGGATTTCTCGCCGATCACGAAGCGGAGCCGGCGTAAGTGAGCACCCAAAGCAGTCGCAAAATAATCATCGCCGCGTTCCTGGCGAACCTCGCGATCATGATCAGCAAGTTCGTCGCCGCGGGTTTTACCGGCTCGACGGCGATGCTCGCCGAAGGGCTGCACAGCCTGGCCGACACGGGCAACCAGTTGTTTCTGTTCGTCGGCCTGTGGTTGTCGCAACGCCCCGCCGACAAGCTGCATCCCTTCGGCTACGGCAAGGAAAATTACTTCTGGGCCTTCGTCGTGGCGATCACCATGTTCGTCGTCGGCGCGGTGGTGTCCATCTGGCAGGGCGTGGCCAAGCTGATCCATCCGCACGAGGTCGAGGCGATCGGCTGGGCGTTGGGCGTACTGATCGTCTCGGTCGGCTTCGAAGGCATGGCCTTTTCCATGGCCTATCGTCATGCGAAGCGCTCGCTGCGCGGCCGCCCGCTGTGGTCGTACATCCACCAGTCGAAGGAACCGGCGACGATCACCGTGCTGATGGAAGACAGCGCGGCGATGGTCGGCCTGGCGCTGGCCGCCTCCGGCCTGCTGCTGGCGCACTTCACCGGCCTGATGTGGTTCGACGGCGCGGCCTCGATCGCTATCGGCGTGCTGCTGGCCGTGGTCGCCGGCGTGCTCTCGTTGGAAACCAAATCGCTGCTGGTCGGCGAGGCGGTCGATCCGGCGCAGCGGCAAACGATCCTCGACGAACTGGGCAAGCTGCCCGAGGTCCTCGCCGTGCTCGACCTGCGCACGATGCACCTGGGCCCCGACAAGGTGCTCGCCGCCGCGCGCCTGCATCTGATCGACGACCTGACCACCGACCAAATCGAACAACTCCTCGACCGCGCCGAAGCGAACATCAAACAGGCGCTGCCCCTGGTCCACCACTGCTACTTGGAAGTCGAAGCCGAAAAGTAGTTATTCGTTATGAGTGATAAGGTGCGAGTTGTGGTCAGGGCAGGATTGATTTTCAAGTCGTTGTCTTTGGAATAAGGTCAGGAAGGGTATTTGTTGGTCCTGGATGCCCGCCTGCGCGGGAATGACAAGCACCTTGTCATCTCGACCGGAGCGACCCTGTCCGCCGAAGCCTTAAATTCTACGAAGCTTTAGCGAAGTAGAATGGCGAAGGCGGAAGCGAAGTGGCTAAGTCCGCCAAAGCTTTACGCGACGGCGGAAGAGATCCCTTTTGTTGTTCACCGAAAAGGGATTCCTTCCTCCTCCGCTAAAGCTATGGCGGACAGGCCAATCGTCGCGCTAACGCGCTCCTCCGTCGGAATGACACTTTGTAGGCAGAGTTGGGATTCCTTAACGTTGCCGGTGTCCTACTTCCTAGCCTCGGCTAACATTTGCTTGGCTTTTTTTCGATTGTGGCTAACCATCTCATACTGATCGGGATACTCACCCTGCTTAAAAATTGACAACGCATTATTATATGCTTCGATGGCAAGTGAGCCGTTCATTTTTTTATCCTTGATCTTGGCGAGTGTGCAATATGTGTTACCTAGATTGTTTTGGGTCATGGCATAATCGAGCGGATATTTTTCTGGATCACGGTACTTATGCGCTAGTTGAAATGCTTCAATAGCCAGCGTGCAATTTTTTTCTTTTTCCTTTACCTCGGCGAGAGTGCGATATGCGTTGCCCAGATTGTTTTGGGTCATAGCGTAATCAAGCGGATGCGTTTCCGGATTGCGGTATTTGAGTGCTTGTTTAAATGATTCGATGGCTAGGATACAATTTTTTTCTTTTTCCTTGATCTCGGCAAGCGTTTGGTATACAGCACCCAGATTATTTTGGGTCATGGCATAATCGAGTGGAAATAATTCCGGCGTGCTATACTTGAGCGCCTGTTGATATGCCTCAATTGCTAGCGTGCAATTCTTCTCTTTTTCCTCGGCCTCGGTGAGCGTTTGATCAGTAGCATCCAGATTGTTTTGGTTTATTGTATAACCTGCAGGATGTATTTTTATTATTTCAGACTTTAGCGCCTGCATTAAATTCTTGAGGTCTATTGTTCTTACTTTTATATTAGCAAGTGTTTGGTATGCATTACCCAGATTGTTTTGGGTTGTTGCATATTCAATAGGATATGCTTCCGGCATGCGGTACCTGAGCGCCTGTTTAAATGCTTCGATGGCCAGCGTGCAATTTTTTTCTTTTTCCTTTACCTCGGCGAGCGTGCGATATGCGTTACCCAGATTGTTTTGGGTCATGGCGTAATCAAGCGGATATGTTATTGAAGTGAGGTACCTAAGCGCTTGTTGATATGCCTTGATGGCGCGCGTGCAATTTTTTTCTTTTTCTTTGACTTGAGCTAGCGTTTGATATGCGGCGCCAAGATTATTTTGGGTTATAGCAAAATCGAGTGGATGTTTTTTGGGGGCAAATGCGTTTACTGCCAAGTTGAAACAATGGATTGCGCGTTGACAATTGATCTCCTTTTTTTCGATTTCTGCTAATCGACGGTAGCAAATCCCACTCCCGTTTTTTACTTGACCAAATATTTGGTTGTGTTCTTTATGATCGATTAGGCCCTCGATACTCTGATATGTTTGCAGCGCTTCAACTAAATGTTTTTGAACTAAAAGTTCATTCGCTTCCTGCAGGAGAACCTCCGCCCGACGGATGATCTTTTGATTTTCGCGATAAACTTCAAAATAATATAAAGCTAGTCCGCCAATAATGGCGACGATCAAACCGGTAATGATCGCTACTGCCCAGGGGCTATTTAATAATTTTTTCAATTTCCCCATCGTTAGTATCTCCAATAAAAAGAGGAGACCCTGTAGGGCCTCCTCTTCGTCTTACCGATTCATCACAAACTATTTTTCTTCATCGTTGGCGAAGGGGCCGGGTTCGGCCGGCGGGGCCGCCTTTTTCTGCGCCATGATGCCCGGGATCTTCTGGACCAGATCCAGCAGGTTGACGCCGGCGAGCGACTCGATGACCGGCGGCAGTTGCGCCATGGCCGTGGCCACGTCGCCGGTGATCTTCGAGGCGCCGCTGTTGCCGTCGCCGGTGTTGACCACGACGATCTTCTCGGTTTTGGCCAACGGCTGCGCGATCGCCGAGGCGAGGTTCGGCAGCATTTCGATGAACATCTGCACCACGGCCGCTTCGTTGTAGGACGCCCACGCTTCGGCTTTCTTGGCCATCGCCTGCGCTTCGGCCATACCTTGCGCGCGGATGACGTCGGCCTCGGCCAGACCCTGCGCCTTCTCGGCTTCGGCCTTGGCCACACCCATCGCCTTTTCGATGTCGGCCTTGGACAAACCTTCGGCCCGGTACGCCGCCGCGCGACCGTCCGCCTCGGTGGTCTCGCGGAACTTGGACGCCTCGGCTTCCTGCTGCACCTTGAACTTGGCCGCTTCGGCCGGCTTGTGCACCTGCGCGACCAGCTCGAGTTCGCGCCGCTTGATTTCCTTCTCTTCCAGTTCGATGCGCTTCTGCTTTTCGACGATCTCGATCTGCACCTCTTCGGCCTTGACCGACTGACCTTTCTTGTACTTCTGCAGATCGTAGGAAAGGTCCTTTTCCGCGCGCTTGGTCTCGACCTCGGACTGGTACATTTCCTTCTGCGTCGAGTAGTCCTTTTCGGCCTCGGCGATCTTGGTCTCGGCCTGGAAGCGGGCGATCTCGCCTTCGCGCTTGGCGTCGGCGCTCTTGATCACCGCGTCGCGGTCGGCTTCGGCCTGGGCGATCACCGCGTCGCGTTTGACCTGCGCGGTGCGCGGCTTGCCGAGGGCTTCCAAATAGCCGTGGCGGTCGCGGATGTCGCGCAGCGTGAACGAGACGATCTGCAGGCCCATGTTGGCCATGTCGCTGGCCGCCATTTCCTGCACGCGCTGGGCGAACGTTTCCCGCTTTTTGTAGATGTCCTCGACGGTCATCGTGCCCAGGATGGCGCGCAGGTGGCCTTCGACCGTCTGCAACGCGATGCGCATGATCTCGTCGCGGCCCTTGGACAGGAACTGCTCGGCGGCGGTGCGAATCGAAATGTCGTCGCCCTTGAACTTGATCTGCGCGACGCCGTCGACCATCACCGGCACGCCCTGTTCGGTGTAGACCTCGGGCGTGGTCACGTCCAGGGTCATGATTTCCAGGCTGAGGATGTCGGCCCGTTCCACCAGCGGCCACACGAAGGCGCCGCCGCCTTTCTTCAGGCGATAACCGACCTTCAACTTGCGCCCGTGGGCGTCGGTGAAGGTGTGGTTCAAACCGCTGATGATCAGCACTTCGTTGGGGCCGACCTTGCGATACCGGCGCGCCAGGGCGACGATCAGCAGGAATAAAAGTACGAGTATTCCCAGGCTGCCCAGAACGACAATACCTTCCATTGGCATGAGCTAATCCCCCTTGGTTGTGTTCGTCTTAACGAAAATTATTCTTCGGCAACGAAATAGATTCCGCTTTCGATCCGTTTGATGATCACCGTGTCGCCGCGGGCGAAAACGCGCTGCGGATCGTCGGCGCGCGCCGGCGCCTGATACCGCGAGCCCATGGCGCTGTAGACGATCTCCCCGGTGCTGCCCGGCGCGATCTCCACCGATACCTCGGCCGCTTCGCCGATCAAGTCGGCCACGCGCGCCTCGCTGGACGCTTCGGTGATCGAGTACAGGCTTTTGATCACGTAATAGAAAACGCCGGCGATGATCACCGCCGAAGACGTGGCCAGCAGCAGGCTGCGCCACCAGGCCAGGTGCAACGCGTAATGACCGATCACGCCCAGCGCGCCGAACGAGCCCAGGAACGTGGCCATCACGTTGGGCGACAACGGCGAGAAATGCACCTCGCCGGCGTGCATGTCGTGGTCGGCGTTGAAATCGAGAAACTCGCCGTGACCACCGTCGCCGAAATCGCCGCCGACGTCGCCGCCCACGTCGCCGATATCGCCCACGTCGCCGATGTCACCTACATCTCCGATGTCGCCGACGTCGCCGACGTCGCCGCCCGCATCATGACCACCCGCGTCGCCGCCGAACAGCGGTCCGAGCAGGCCGGTCCACAGGGCGTAGCCCAAGCCCAACGTCAGGCAGGCAAGGTAGATCAAACCAACGCTCATGGTTTTTTCCTCATTGTGGTGTCAGGTTGGACCGCACTTCAATTCATGGATAACAAAATTATTTTATCGGGGAGGAAACGGGTCTGTCAAATGAAGTTCGATAAAAAAAAACGATCCGAACCGCCGGAGCGACTCGGATCGTTTAACTCGACTATCGATATAAATTACGGCTGGGCCGGCTTGGCGCCCTGCAACTGCGCCGGCAACTGCATGCCCGGCTGCCCGCCGCCGAACTGCGGCATCGGGATTTTCAACGCTTTGAGCGCTTCCTCGTCGATCTGGATGTTCGCCTTGGCGCGCAGCTTGCCGACGATGTCGTCGTAGGCCTTCTGCTGATTTTCGAAGCTCATTTTGCGCATGAGCTGATCTTTGATTTCGGCGAATTCGCGCTTGGTGCTGTCCTTGCGCTCTTCGACCTTGATGATGTGGAAGCCGAATTTCGACTTCACCGGCGCGGACACTTCGCCCACCGCCAGACCGAACGCGGCTTCGTCGAATTCCGGCACCATGCGGCCGCGGCCGAAGAAGCCCAGATCGCCGCCGCGCTTTTTCGAGCCGGGATCGTCGCTGTTTTCCTCCGCCAGTTTGGCGAAGTCGGCGCCGCCTTTAACTTTCGCGGCCAGGCCTTCGATCTTCTTTTTCGCCGCCGCGACCGTCGCTTCGTCGGCGTTCTCGTCGACCTTGATCAGGATGTGGCGCGCCTTGACCTGCTCGCCCTGCTGAAACTCATCCGGGTGCTCGTCGTAGTATTTCTGCGCGGCCGCCTCGTTGACTTCGCCGCCGGCTTCTTCCATGTGCTTTTGCAGATAGAAGACGAACAGCAGCTGCTTGGCGTAGCCGTCGAGCATCTTTTTGACTTCCGGATCGTTCTGCAGGCTTTCGGACTTGGCGGCTTTGTACACCAGCTCCATGTCGATCAGCTTGTCCAGCAGGTCCTTTTTGCCGTCGTCGGTGGTGAAGCGATAAAGCTGGCGCGGATCGCGCACGGCCTGCACCATCTGCAGAATCTGCTGATCGGTGATCGGCTGGTTGTCGACGGAGGCGATTTTCGCGCCTTCCGGAGCCGCGGCCGATCCACCGGCGTTCATGCCGTCGCAGGCCGCGAAGGATACGATGATCGCCATCATCATGATCGCGTACAGTGCTTTGCGCATAATGATCTCCTTGGAAAAAATTGAGGGCGACGCAAGCGTCGCCGAAGATGATCGCATAATTGACTCCCGACACTAATCCCATGACGGCGGCATGTCAAATCCATAGTGCAGGCGGTTTTGGGATAAAAAATTGGGTGTTGCATGATCCATTCCCTCGGTTTAAAGTGCGACACCGACAGAAGGTATCAGCATCGTGTTTGGGGGTGGATTTTGAGGCTGCAGCGGTGCATAACTCCTCGCTTCGGAGGTGTCTACCCGCTGCCTACCATCTGCCATACGTGAATCAAACGGCGAGCCGTAAGGCTGGCCGTTTTTAGTTTAAGCAGCAAAGAAAGGAGTCAATCATGCCGGGACCGTTCCAGAATGAACCGCTGACCGATTTCTCCAACCCAGTCAACAAGGCGGCTTTCGAGGCGGCATTGGAAAAAGTGCAGGCCGAGGCGGCCAAAGGCAAACCCTATCCGCTGATCATCGGCGGCAAGCGGGTGATGACCAAGGACACCTTCGCCACGACCAATCCGGCCAAGCCGGCCCAGGTGCTGGGCACCTTCGCCAAGTCGGGCGTGAAAGAGGCGAAAGCGGCCGTCGCCGCCGCCGACAAAGCCTTCGCCGATTGGGCGCGCCAGCCGGCGTTCCGCCGCGCCGACGTGCTGCTCAAAGCCGCCGCGGGCATGCGGGCGCGCAAGCACGAATTTTCCGCCACGATGGTGCTGGAAGAGGGCAAGAACTGGGTCGAGGCCGACGCGGACACCGCTGAGGCGATCGACTTCATGGAATACTACGCCCGCGAAATGCTCCGCTACGATCGCGGTATGGACGTGGTCGAGTTCCCGCACGAAACCAACGAAACCTTCTACATTCCGTTGGGCGTGATCAGCGTGATTCCGCCCTGGAACTTCCCCAACGCCATTTTGTGCGGCATGACCGTCGCCGCGCTGGTCACCGGCAACACCGTGTGTCTCAAGCCGGCCTCCGAGGCCCCGCTGATCGGTTGGAAGGTCGCCGAGCTGCTGTATCAGTCCGGTCTGCCCGCCGGCGTGCTCAACTTCGTGCCCGGCCCCGGCCGCACCTGCGGCGAGGAACTGGTGCTCAATCCCCGCGTGCGCATGATCTGCTTCACCGGCTCGATGGAAGTGGGCCTGCGCATCGCCGAAAACGCCGGCAAGCTCGTGCCCGGGCAGATTTGGATCAAGCGCTTCATCGCCGAAATGGGCGGCAAGGACACCGCGCTGGTCGACGAAACCGCCGATATCGATTTCGCCGCACAGCAGGTGGCGATGTCGGCCTACGGCTTCCAGGGGCAAAAGTGCTCGGCGTGCTCGCGCGTGCTGGTCGTCGACAAGGTCTACGACAAATTCAAGGCGAAGCTGCTGGCCCACGTGGCGAAAATCAAGGTCGGCCCGGTGACCGATCCGGCCAACTACATGGGCCCGGTGATCAACAAAGACAGCCTCGACAAATGCATGAAGTACGTGGGCATCGGCAAGCGGCAGGGCAAGGTCATCGCCGGCGGCAACAAACTGAAGATCGACGGCGGCTGGTTCATCGAGCCCACCGTGATCGAAGGCGTGAAGTTCGGCAGCCCCATCGACCAGGAGGAAATTTTCGGACCGGTGCTCGGTCTGTTCAAGGTCAAGGATTTCGAGCACGGCCTGAAGATGGCCAACAACACCAAATACGGGCTGACCGGCGGACTGTTCT
Organism: bacterium; assembly: GCA_036725605.1. Lineage (GTDB taxonomy): Bacteria > Lernaellota > Lernaellaia > Lernaellales > Lernaellaceae > CALBTQ01. The sequence goes on along the minus strand of DAIMDW010000002.1, from coordinate 64,805 downwards.
CGGCCGACCGCGATCGTCTTGACCGCGCCAAGCGCGAGTTCCATGTCGGCAACCTGTACCTTAATCGCAAAATAACCGGCGCGCTGGTCGGCGTGCAGCCCTTCGGCGGTTTCAACATGAGCGGCACCGATTCGAAGGCCGGCGGCCGCGACTACCTCGGTCTGTTCCTGCAGGCCAAAACGGTGTGCGAGCGGTTTTAACCAAGCAACGGGGTTCGCCACATGCAACGCATCAAGGATCATCGCATCTACACGCATCACGAGCGTGAATTCGATCGCGGTCACGAACTGACCATTCGATTCGAAGATTTCAAGTTGAAGGCTTTTGCCAAAGAGCCCGTTGCCGTAGCCCTGTATGCCAATGGCGTGCGCGTCGCCGCGCGGTCGATGAAGTTCCATCGGCCGCGCGGTTTGTTCTGCCTGTCCGGCCGCTGCATGAGCTGCCTGGCGCGGGTCGACGGCGTGCCCAACGTCCGCACCTGCCACGTGCTGTGCCGCGACGGCATGACGATCCGCCGCGAAAACGCCATTCCGCAAGCCACCGACGATCTGCTGCATACGCTCGATTTCGTCTTTCCGCGCAAACTGCATTACCAGGAAATGATGACTTCGCCGTTGTGGCTCAACCGATTTTTACAACAGAACGTGCGCAAGTTTTCCGGCTCCGGCGCTTTGCCCGATCAACCGCTGCCCGTGCCGCCGTTGCGCGAAACGCAAGCCGACGTGCTGATCGTCGGCGCGGGTCCGGCGGGCATCGCCGCCGCGCTGAGTGCCGCTGCGACCGGCGCGCAGGTGCTGCTGGCCGAGGATGCTCCCGAATTGGGTGGGCATCTGGTCGGCTGGCCCGGCCCGGTGGGCGAGGCCGCCGACGGTCCGGCCTGGGTCGCCGCGCAAAAAGTGAAGCTCGACGAAGCCGGTGTGCGCGTGCTCACCGCCGCCGAGTGCATCGGCCATTACCGCGAAGGTTTCTGGGCGGTGCTGCACCAAGGCGGTTTGCTGTTGATCAAGGCCAGGCGGGTGATCGTCGCGACCGGCGCGTACGATCAACCGCCGCAGTTCGGCAACTCCGATCTGCCCAACATCTTCAGCGGACGCGGTCTGCTCAAGCTCATCGTGCGCTGGGGCGTCTGCCCGGCGGTCTCGTGCACCGTACTGGGTACGAACGACGCCGCGTTGATCCTCGCCGAAAAGCTGCCGGAGATCGGCGTGGGCGTGCGCGGACTGGTCTCGGCGGAAAAAACGATCGCCGGCGACGGTGCGCTGGCCGAACGGATCCAGAGCCGCGGCGTACCGATTTTCCAGGGTTATCGCGTCGACAAAGCGAGCGGCAATTTCCACCTCAAGGGATTGCACCTGGAGCCGACGGGCGGCGGCGAACGGGTGAAAATGCCTTGCGATCTGGTGGCGGCCTGTGCGCCTCTGTCGCCCAGTTGGGAGCTGGCCGCGCAGGCCGGGGCCGAGGTGCGTTACGCGCCCGAGCTGCACGGCTTTGTCGCGCAGGTCGACGCGACCGGCAAGACCAGCGAGCCGACGTTGTGGACGACCGGCGAGATGTGGGGCGAGTGCGCCGCCGACGAGGCGGTGCGTCGCGGCCGCGTCGCCGGCCTGGCCGCCGCCCTGGATGTGCACCCGAATGACGAGCGCCGCGCCGAACTGGCCGCGCTGATGGAGGCGTGAGATGCCGCGCAAAACAATCATCTGTCGCTGCGAAGACGTCACTGTGGAAGAAGTGCGCGAGGCGATCGCGCACGGCATGCGGGACATCGAATCGATCAAACGGTATCTCGCCGTCGGCACCGGACCGTGCCAGGGCAAGAACTGTCTGGTCCACATCGCCGAAGTGCTGCGCGCCGAGGGCGTGCCGGTCGAGGACATTCATCCGATGATCAGCCGCCCGCCGTTGTCCTGGGCGCCGCTGGCCGCGTTCGCCGGTGAGAAAGAGGAGGGCGCGCAATGAACGGCCCGAAAACGATCATCATCGGCGGCGGCATTGTCGGCCTGAGCCTGGCGTGGAACCTGGCCAAGCGTGGCTGGAAGGACATCACCGTGCTCGATCGCGAGCACCTCAACGCGGGCGCGTCGGCGCGTTGCGGCGGCGGCGTGCGCAGCCAGTGGTCGACCGCCGACAACATCCGCATCATGAAGCGCTCGACCGAACTGTTCGAACGCTTTCCGGTCGACACCGGCTTCAACAACTGGTTCCGCCAGGGCGGCTACCTGTTCCTCGCCTACACCGACCAACAGGCCGCGATGTTCGAGAAGAACAACAAGCTGCAACTGGAAAACGGCGTGCACACGCGGTTGCTCACGCCCGGACAGATTAAAAAGATGGTGCCGGAAATCAGCACCGACGGCATGAAGCTGGGCATCTACCATCACCGCGACGGCGTGTGCTTCCCCTTCGCGATGGTCTGGGGCTACACCAAGGTCTGCGAGCAACTCGGGGTCAAGGTGCGCCCGTTCCACGAGGTGATCGACCTGGAGGTCGAGGGCGACAAAATCGCCCGGGTGGCCACGCCCAAGGGGAAGTTCGACTGCGATCTGGTCGTGCTGTGCGCGGCCGCGTGGTCGCCGGAGATCGCCGCGAAGGTCGGGCTGGAACTGCCCAACGAAAAGGAAAAACACGAGGCGATCGTCACCGAGGCGCTGCATCCGTTTCTCGGGCCGAACCTGATTCCGATGGACAGCGGGATGTACGTGGCGCAGACCATGCGCGGCGAAATCTACTCCTGCGTCGGTTTGGACAAGGGGCCGGCGAGCGATTACGAATCGACCTTCGCGTTCATCCAGAAGGTCAGCCGGTTGATGATCAAACTCGTGCCGCGTTTCTCCGGCGTCAAGCTGCTGCGGCAGTGGGCGGGCTTCTACGACATCACGCCGGACACGAACCCGATCATCGGCTACGTCGAGAAACCGACCAACTTCTACCAGTACCATGGCCTGATGGGCCACGGCTTCATGTTCGCTCCGGCCATGAGCGAGATGATCGCCGAACACCTGGTTACCGGCACGCTGCACGAGGACCTGGCCAGCTACAACCTCAAGCGTTTCGAAACCGGCGGCCTGGAAGTCGAGCAGATGATCATCGGGTGAGGGCGAAAACGCGAGAAACCGATAATCCAGCGGGGGCATGATCGTCGATCGTGCCCCTGTTTTTTTTCATGGGATCGGTGGCACTGATACGCCGAACGTAGAGAGGCTTATCAGTGTTTATCTTAACACTGATAAACTCACTCGCCTTGCTCGCTCGTGTATCAGTGCCACCGGTCGTGAAATTATGTTTTTCTTTTGGGTGCCACGGTCTTGCTCGAAGGGCATGGCCGTGGTTGGTTGTGTACGAACACAGCTTACGCCAAGGGCGTAAACTGTGGCACACGGAATGACGGTCATTTTCTTGTGTGCCACACTTTTGGCGACAGCCAAAGGTGCGTTGTGGATTGATGTAATATTATCATAACACTGATAAACTCGCTCACCTTGCTCGTTCGTGTGTCAGTGCCATCGAACCGAGTTGTCTGCTTGCTTATTCGTGTATCACCTTATCCACCCGAAATAACGGCCCTGCCAATAGGCGAGCAAAAAGCCCACACCGGTGTAGCGGTACGTCGGCCCGCCGCGCGGCGCGGTCAGGCCCACCGGCGACCAGGTCCACATGAATTCCTTGCCCGGCCGCTCGCCCATGTCGATCCACGTGTCCTCGGGGAAAACGCGGTTGATCTTGCTGAACCACAATCCGTTTTCCAGCAGGTCCGGATCGAAATCGACCAGCTCGCCCAGCGCGCGCGCCGCGCCGGCCGCGTCGGGCGAATGCCACTGGTGCGTGAAATTCTGGTAGCTGTTGCCGAACTGATACGATCCCGTATAGACATACTCCTCGGCCCACCACCAGCGCCGCCACGCCCATTCGTCGTCGATGTACTCGAACAGGTGCGTCAGGCCGCTGTCCTTGAAATGCTGCTCGCCGAAGTCGCGCAGCAGGTAGTGCGTCACGTAGTGGAAGAGGATCGCCTGGATGTCCCAGTAGCGCGTGTAGGTGATTTCGTCGAAGGCTTCGCGGTACTTTTCATCGTTGGTGATGTGATAGGCGATCATCAGAAAATCGGCGGCCAGTTCCGGCGCGGCGGCGAGATTCCCGTAGGTCGTCGGCTCGCCGGTGAACTCCGTGGCGCGCAGACCGTTGGCCAGAATGTCGCCCATGATCGCCTCGGTCAGCGATTGCACCTCGGCGCGCTCGTCCTCGTCGGCGGCCAGATCGTAAAAGGTCGCCAGCCCGTTCATGTAGCCCGAAAGCTGATCGACGCTGATGTCGCCGACCCAGTACAGTTCCTTGTCCGGATGCCGCCGCCAGCGTTTGAGTGTGCTCGCCCCAGGCTCCACCGGCTTGGTTTGTTCGTACACGTAGCGCGTGTAGTTGCGCACGACCTCGCCGCGCTTGGGCGTCACGTCGGCCAGCCGCGCCACGGCCCGCCAGGCGGCGCGCACCCCGGCGTGGGCGTCTTCGCTGCCGGTCACCGCATAATGATAGCTCTCGGCGGCCAGGTACAGGCCGCTGAGCCAGCACGAGTCTTCCTGCCAGGTGTTGTTGTGGAAGTCGAGCGGATACTGTCCGTTGACCACCGTGGCCACCTGACCGTCGCGTAGCGTGCGGTTGAGGATCTGCTCGCGCACGGTGACGGCCTTGGCGTACATGTCCGGCTCGGGCACGGCCGAGATGCCGTGCAGCGCGCCGTCGTCGTTGCGGTAATAGTCCCAGCCGAAACCGGCGTGTCCGTCGGCGGGAATGGTGATCTGCGATGCGATCGTTTCCGGCGCGGCCGGCCCGAAGGCCAGGCGCGTGCCTTCGTTGTCGCCCAGCGCGTCGTACAGATCGGCCTGCACGAACAGCGTCAACGGGCTGCCCGCCGCCTCGCGCGCGATTCGCAGGGCGCGCAGGTCGCGCAGCGCGTCGACCATGTTGTTGATGCGATTGCCCATGCGCGTGGCCGCCAGCCCCAGATCGATGCCCGCCGCGTCGCACAGCTCGATCATCGCCCGCGCCCATTCGTTACGCGCCGTACTGTCATCGATGTCGTCGAGGTTGAAGCGAATGTTCAGACCTTCCTGAAAAAATTTGGCCGCCACCATGTGCTGCGCAACGCCCGGGTAGCGCAGCGTCAGCGCCGCGCGCCGGGTCGTTTTGGTCTGATGGATTTTCGCGGCGATCAGCGCGACCAGATCGCGCTCGTGCCGATCGGGCGCGGCGGTGAATTCGTAGGGCAGATAAAATCCGCGCAGGTTTTCGAACCCGTCGTAGCGCGTGGAGAGTTCATCGATCAGCGTGGCGCAGCGCGCGTATTCGGGGGCGACCGGATCGTCGTAGTACTCGGCGACCATCCGCCCGGCGCTCAGGCCCAGGTACACGTCCATGTCGCGTTCGTGGGCGAGGGTGAGGATCGTTTGCAGCGGATCGTCGACGCTCGCGGTGATGAACATCGGGTACGCCTCGGAGGGGTAGGTCGCCTTGCCCGCGCGCAACGTCCAGCGCCAGATGACGCCGCGTACGCCCAGTTCGTCCATCGCGTCGAATTCGGCCCGCATCTCGGCGGCGGATTTGTCGAGCCAGTAGATCGGATCGATAAACACCAGATCCAGCGGCAGCGCGGGCGGCTCGACGGTGTCGTCGTCGTCATCGTCACCCGTGTCATTGTCGTCGTCGGTATCGTCGTCCGGCGTTTCGTTGTCGTCGTTGTCAGCCTGCCCTGAGCCTGTCGAAGGGTCGTCGTCGCCGCACGCCGCAAACGACACGATCATCAACAACACCAGAAGCAGCCACGGGAAGCGTTGCACGTTCATCGCACACCTCCCGTCGTGAAGTAGATGTCCCAGTCGCCGTTGCGGTAATCCTGCCAGACCAGCAAACCGCCGGCCGCGGCGGGCCAGTCGCGCTGGGTGATGCCCGGATAATCGTCCGCCTGTTCGCCGTCCGCCGGCCACGTCCACGGTCCCGTCAGCGGCCGCGCCAGTCGCCGGATGGTGAAGTCGCCGACCTCGCGATCGTCCGACCAGACGATGATCAGTTCGCCGTCGTGAATGTCCAGCGCCGCGTTTTGCTGATTGTGCAGCGGATCCTCGTTGACGCGAAATTGCCCGCCCCAGCTCGCGCCGCCGTCGGTGGAATAGGCCGCGTACACGTCGTAGCACGTGCCCGAATCGGTCACCAACGTCGGGTCCTGCCCGAGGTCGGATTCCTCCGCGTCGGTCCAGACGGCGAAAATCAAATCGCCCGTCGCGATCACCTGCGGGTACATCACGAAGTGCGGATCGTCCGTGTCGTTGAGCCGCCGCGGTTCCGACCAGCTTTCGCCCTGGTCGTGGCTGACGCTGATCCACACACGCCAGGAGCGGTCGCTCCACACCACCGCCGCGCCGTCGGGTAGCGCCGTCACGTGGGGGTGAAAGGTGAAGACGTCGTCGGCGAGGTTGAGCGTCACGCCGTCGCCGAAGGTTTGCCCGCCGTCATCGCTGACCGCGACCTTCACGTCCCAGCGCACGCCGTTGTCGTCCGAGGTCGTGCGGCTGTTGTCGTTCCACACCGCGTAGAGCACGCCGTCGCCGTCGACGGCCAGTTGCGGATCGAGCTGCGTGGCGGCGGTGACCGTGTTGACCAACACCGGTTCGGCGAAGGTCGCGCCGTGATCGGCCGAAGCGGCCAGGTACAGATCGTATTGTTCGTCGCGGTAATCGGCCCAGGCGACGTACAGTGTGCCGTCGGGTCCGGTCGCGAGGGCGGGCATTTGCTGATCGGCCGCCGAAGCCGCATAGGGCACGGCAGACGCGGCGAAGGACTGCCCGCCGTCGTCGCTGTGCGTCACCCGTACATCCCATTGAAATTGCGAATAATCTTGGTACGCGATGTACACGTGGTCGCCGTCGACGGCCAGGGCCGGCTCGACCTGGCTGTGCAAGGTGACGTCGTTGACGCGAACGTCGGCCCACAGCGTCGCGGCAAGAGTCAAGATGAGCAGTAATATCAATAATTTGTTCATGGAGTCCTCTGCCGTTGCCATCCGGATAAGCCACGATCTTAACATAGCGGGCAACTTTGGCAATACGATTCGTGTCCAACATGGCATCGGGGACTCCCATGCTCTGTTGCATCGCGAGCGCGGAAAGCTTATAGAGAATATGGGTAATATTATCCGTACCCCGGAGGGATTGGTTTGCCCGAAAGCTGGCGCGACCACATGCGAAAATACAAGGACCGCTGGATCGTCGGTCTCAGCGTTGTGCTGTCGCTGCTGGTGCACGTGGGCGTCATTGTTTTCTTCCTGTACGGGGGCTTCGTTTTCCAGGGAGGCGGCGAACCGCAAACCATCGACTTCGACCTTTCCCAGCTCGACGCCGAGGCCTTGAGCCGCATGACGCCCGAGGACGATCCGGAGCGGCTGCACTTCGAGCGCTTCCAGGGCAATCAGCGGATTCCGCAAAGGGCCGACGCGTACGGCTTCCAGGATCACGACGCCGGCCGCGCCACGCACCGCGCCGATCGGCCGATCGAGGAAATTCAGAATCGCCCGGGTCCGCGCGGGCCGGGCCAGGGCATGCAGCGTCCCGGCGGGCGTCGCCTGCCGAAGATCCCCAAGGTGGGTGAGGGCGTCGGCGTGGAAAGCGAACACGGCGCGGGCGGACATTCCGACCCGGTGGCGCCCGGCAAGCCGCGTAGCGTCGACCAGATGATCTCCCGCGCCGGTTTGCCGGCCAATCCGGGCGGCGGGGGCGACGGTGCGGTCAACGCGTACAACCCCAACGTCGGCGAAGCGGGCGACACGCTGTCGATCTCGACGCGCGAATACAAGTACATGGCCTATTTCGCCCACATGAAGGAAAAGATCGAAATGGCCTGGGTTTACCCGCAGGCCGCGCAACAGATGGGCCAGCAGGGGATGGTCACGCTGCGCTTCACGGTGATGAAGTCCGGTCAGGTGCACAACGTCAGCGTGATTCGCACCAGCGGCTATCAGTTGTTGGATCGTTACGCGATGAAGGCGGTCAAGGAAGCGCACTTCAATCCGATGCCCGCCCATTGGCCGGACAAGCAGTTGACCATTTCCGCCAATTTCATTTACTACCTGATCGGCGCCCGCTCGGTGCAGTAATCATGCTTGACAGAAATGGGTTGCGGAGTATCGTTAACGGCCTTATACATTGTGCCGGGTGAAAGCCCGACGTACACGGAAAAAATCCAATGACAAATGGAGGAAATACGGTGGCTAAAAAGATTATTATCGCATTATTCGTGATCAGTGTGCTCTTTCTGGGCTTTACCGTCGGCCGGTACACCAACTTCCTGCCGATGACCAAGGCCAGTTGGGCGGCCAAGTCCAACTCCGACTTCGCCAAGCTGGATGAGACCGAAACGGCCCTGGCGCTGGCCGTCGCCGCTTCGAGTCCGACCATCGCCAAAGAGATGATCAAAAATCTCAAACGCGGCAACATCACCAAAGACGCCATGCAGAACGTCTGGCAGATGGTGCAGAAGGCCGGGATGGGCCAGGGCGCGGGCAAACAGCAGCGCGCGGGCAACGAGCGGCCGACCTTTGAAGAAGAGATGAAGGATGTGAAGGAATTCTCGGTCGAAAAAGACGCGTTCTCCCACGGTGCGAAAGATGCGCCGATTCAGATTGTGCTGTTCACCGAGTTCCTCTGCCCGTTCTGCTCGCGGGTGGACCCGATCATCACCAAGGTCGCCAAGGAATACGGCGAGAAAAAGGTCAACGTGACCTTCCAGACCTTCGTCGTGCACGGCGAAAAAGCCGCCTTCTGGCACCGTTTCGCTTATGCCGCCGGCAAGCAGGGCAAGTTCTTCGAAGTGGCCGAAAAGCTCTTCGCCACCCAGCGGGAGTGGAACCGTAAGACCGGCGACGAGGCGTTCACCGACGTCATCGAGCCGATGTGCAAGGAATTCGGTCTGAACCTGGCGAAGATCAAGAAGGACATGGAAAGCGAAGACGTCAAGAAGATGATCGACCAGGAATCGTCGCTGGCCCGCGAACTGGGCGTGCGCGGTACGCCGCACGTGTTCATCAACGGCCGGTCGTTCCGCGGCGCGCGCGCCGAGGACTTCTACAAGAAAGTCATCGACCAGTTGCTGAGCGAAAAGTAATCAACATCAACCAGGGGAGACGATCATGACGCTGAAAGTCTACAACACGATGGGCCGCCGGAAAGTCGAGTTCGCACCGCTCGAAACGGGCAAGGTGCGGATGTACGTCTGCGGAGTCACCGTGTACGACCAGTGTCATATCGGCCACGGGCGCAGCGCGGTGGTCTTCGACGTGATGTTCCGCTACCTGCAACACCTCGGTTTCGACGTGACGTACGTGCGCAACTTCACCGACGTCGACGACAAGATCATCGCGCGCGCCAACGAGCGCGGCATCTCGACCAAGGAACTGTCGGAAAAGTACATCGACGAGTTCCACCTCGACATGGACGCGCTCAACGTGCGGCGCCCGACCATCGCTCCCAAGGCGACCGAGCATATCGCGCAGATCATCGACACCGTGCGCAAGCTGGAGAAAAACGGCTATGCCTACAACAACAAAGGCACGGTCTATTTCCCGGTGCGCAAGTTCGCGCCCTACGGCAAGCTGTCCGGGCGCGACATCGATGACATGCTTTCGGGCGCGCGCATCGAAGTGAACGAGGAAAAGAAAGACCCGCTCGACTTCGTGCTTTGGAAGGCGTCCAAGCCCGGCGAACCCGCGTGGGATTCGCCCTGGGGCAGCGGACGGCCCGGCTGGCACATCGAGTGCTCGGCGATGAGCAGTCATCACCTCGGGCAGCCCTTCGACATTCACGGCGGCGGGCAGGATCTGGTGTTTCCGCATCACGAAAACGAGATCGCGCAGTCCGAGGCGGCCGAGGGCGTCGAGTTCGCGCGCTACTGGCTGCACAACGGATTCGTCCAGGTCAATCACGAGAAGATGTCCAAGAGCCTGGGCAACTTCTTCACTATTCGCGACGTGCTCGAGGTTCATCCGCCCGAGGTGATCCGCTTCTTCCTGCTCGGCGTGCACTACCGCAATCCGCTGGACTACTACGACGGCGCGTTGCAGGAAGCGCACGAGGCGGTCGACCGCGTCTACACCGCCTGGGAGGCGCTGCAGGCGAACTTCACCGCGCCGCAGGATATGGACGAAAGCAAGCTGACGCCGCAGCAGGCGGAGATTTTCGCGCAACTGCGCAAGCAGCAGGAACAGCTCGCCGAGGCGATGGACGACGACTTCAATACGCCGCGCGCCATCGGCCAACTCTTCGAGCTGGTCACCACGATCAACACCCTGTGCGTCAAAGGCAAGCTCAAGGCCGAGCCGGGATTCGCCATGCTGCTCACCGAGGCCGACCGGACCTTCAACCTGATGAAAGACGTGCTGGGCTTCCCCATTCGCGAGCCGCAGGCCTACCGGCAGGCGTGCGCGGAAATGGCCCTCGCGCGGCACAAGCTGTCCCTGAGCGATATCGAGGAAAAAATCGCCGCGCGCAATCAGGCGCGGCAGGCCAAGGATTTCGCGCAGGCCGACGCGTTGCGCAAGGAACTCGAAGCCATCGGCATCTTCCTCAAGGATACGCCGGCCGGCACGACCTGGTACGCGAAGTAATCGCCACCCGCGAATACACCAAGGCCCCGTCATCGCGACGGGGCCTTTTCTTTTATTACTGCTTGAGCGCCTTGGCCAGCGAATAGCCCGCGCCGCCGAAGAGAATGGCGCCGGCGATCAGCAAAATGACGATGCCCGACGCGGGGGGCGAGGGGAAACGCACCGCGACGTTTTTGGAAATCTTGTCGCCTTCGCCGGGCCCCTGCACCGCGATCTGCACGATGCCCGAATCGTTGGGCTTCCAGCTCACCTTGCCGTGGAAGTTAAACGGTTGCGGCTCGGTGGTGCGCGAGGTTTTCGAATTCGGGCGATAGGTGAACGTCAACGTCCATTGCGTCGGATCGTCCGCGCCCTGCAGCGTAATCGTGGTCGCTTGTCCGCGTATGGGATTCTCGTCGCTCGTGAGCAATTCCACGGCCGCCGCCGGCGACAGCCACGTCAGGAGAAGAACGGTCAAAACGATCAGCGAGGTACGGCGCATCACGCACCCCCTTTCAGGCGGCGGTTGCTCATGTAGGTAAAAACGGCCGCCATGCCGAAACCGAAGGTCAGCCAGGCGATCACCACGAAGATGTGCAAGCCGCCGTAGTGGCCCAGCACGTGGTTGTGACCGTACAGCCCGCCGGTGATTTCCTCGTACACGCCCGAGCCCAGCAACACGAGAATCAGCCCGGGCATCACCACGCGGATCATCCATTTGAACCAGGCGCCCAGGTGCAGCGAGCTATGCTCGTTGATGTGCGCCAGCAACCGGTCGGTCGGAAAAAGCCAGCCCAAAAAGATGCATTCGACAAGCCCGCCCATCAGCAGGCCGTAGTTGAACGACCAGTGGTCGAACAGATCCAGCAGCGACAGGCCGAGCGTGCCGTTGGTGTCCAAGTTGGAGTCGATCACCTGCGGCAGCGCGAAGGCGATCGAACCGACCATCCCCACGGCGGCGACGGCAAGCACGACCTTGCGCCGCGCGATGCCGAAGGCGTCGATGATCGAGCTGACCAGCGTTTCCACCAGGCTGACCGCGCTGGTCAGGCCGGCGGTGAGCAGCAGCAGGAAAAACAGCACGCCGAACGCGCTGACCCAGAACGGAAACTGCGCGATGCCCTCGGGCAGCACGAAGAACATCATCCCCAGCGTGCTCGCCTTGGGCACGATGGCGAAGGCGAACAGCAGTGAGAAGATCGCCACGCCCGCGATGTATTCGAAGCCGCAGTTCATCAGCGAAATGGTCAGCGCGCTTTGCACGTCGTCGTTTTTCTTCGGCAGGTAGCTGGCGTACGTCGCCATGATGCCGAAGCCCAGCGACAGCGTGAAGAACATCTGGCCGAAGGCGCCGAACCAGACCTCCGGACTCTTCATCACTTCCCAGTTGGGCGTGAACAGCAGGTACACGCCCTCCAGGCCGTTGGGCAGCGTCAGCCCGCGGAAAATGAGAATGATCATGAACAGCCACATCGACGGCACGAACACCTTGACCAGCTTTTCGATCGACTTGGTGCCCCACAGCACCGAGAAGATGTTCATCATCCACACCAGGATGACGAAACCGATCGTGTCGTAGCGGGTGATCATGTCGAAGAAGTGGCTCATCGAATTCGACAGCGTGCCCGCCGCCAGTTTGAACGCCGGCACCGCCGTGGGCGTCCACAGCGGGCCCAGGCTGCGCAGCAGCATGCCCACCACCCAAGCGAGGATGGTGATGTAGTACATCGTGATGATCGAGGCGTTCAGAATGCAGAACCAGCCGAAGTACTCGCCCTTGCGTCCGCCGATCTCCCGCAGCGCCAGCGGGATCGCCTTGCCGGTCATCCGGCCCAGGCCCAGCTCGACGATCATCAGCGGAATGCCGACCAGAAACAAAGCCGCGAAGTAGGGTAGATAGAACGCGCCCGCGCCGTAGCGATAGGCGTTCGCGCCGAAAAAGACGATATTGCCCAGGCCGATCGCGCTGCCGCTGGCGGCGAGAATAAAGCCCAGCTTCGAGCCCCAACGTCCTCTCGCGGTGGACATATGGCTTCCCCCTTGTGCTGTGTCGCGTTGCCTGTGTGGATGAAAAAACAAGCTACGTGTTGCGGTGAGGTCCTGTCAAGCGCTCAGCGGACGATGCCGGTCAATTCGCTCTTTTTCGCGCGCTCCAGCAACCGCTTGGCGATCTCCAGCACCGGCCGGCCCTCGTAACAGACCGCGTACACGGCGCGGGCGATCGGCATGTCGATGCTTTCGCGGTCGGCCAGCGCCACCGCCGCCTTGACCGTGTAGAAACCTTCGACCACGCAGCGCCGCTCGGCGCACAATTCGTCGGGCGTTTTGCCCTCGGCCAGTTGCAGGCCGAAGGTGCGGTTGCGCGACAATTCGCCGGTGCAGGTCAGCACCAGGTCGCCCACGCCGGCCAGCCCGAGGAAGGTCAGCGGATCGGCCCCCAGCGCCACGCCGGTGCGCGTCATTTCGGCCAGGCCGCGGGTGATCAACGCGGCGCGCGCGTTCAAGCCCGCCCGCATGCCGTCCGAACCGCCGCAGGCGATGGCGATAACGTTCTTCAACGCGCCGCACACCTGCGCGCCGATCGCGTCGGTCGAGGTGTACACGCGAAACACCGGCGCGTGCAGCAGTTGTTGCACGCGTTCGGCGCGTTTGACGTCGACGCCGGCGGCGACCAAATCGACCGGCAGGCCCCTGGCGACCTCCTGGGCGAAGCTGGGTCCGGTGAGCACGACGATGCGTTCGGGCGCGATCGCCGGCGCGACCTCGTTGATGATCTGGCTGGGCAACAGCAGCGAATCGATCTCGATGCCCTTGCTGGCCGTGATGATCGTGGCGTCCGGCGGCAGGTGCGGCAGCGCCGCCGTGAACACGTCGCGCAAATGCTGGGTCGGCGGCACGAACAACACGAAATCGTGCGCCGCCGCTTGCGCGAGATCGTCGGTCGCGACGATGTTTTTCGGCAGCGCGACGTTGGGCAGAAACAGCTCGTTGACGTGCCGCTCGTTAACCGCCGCCACCAACTCCGGCTCGCGCGCCCACAAGGTGACCGCCAGATCGTGACGCGCCGCCGCAATCGCCAGGGCCGTTCCCCACGCCCCCGCGCCGATTACTCCGATGCTCGCCATGTTCGTCTCCTACGTTTCGGAAAAAAGCTCGCGCGCCGACTCGCGGTCGAGCAGGGTGAAGATGTCGTCTTGCGGCGCGAAATCGGTCCCGCACACCAGGCAGGTGAAATCGCCGGTCGCGGACCGTTGCGCCAACGGCGGACGGTCGATGGCCCCGGCGGGGCAGGCCGCCGCGGCCGCGGGCGGAATCTCGGCGGCTTGCGCCACGGCTTTGTCGCCCTCGATGCGCAACGCGCCGGCCGCGTGCGTCAGGCAAGGCCGGCCGCACAGATCGGCGCGGCAGCGGTTGTTGACGGTCAGGCAATGCGGACACGCCAACGCGCCACTCGCCTTGCCGGCGACCTCCGGCGGCGGCAGCGCGGGCGACCACAAGACCGCCTCGCCGTTGTCGCCGAACAAAACAAAGCCGCTCACTTCGCCGGGCGCGTCCCCCGCGTCGAGCGTCAGGCGCACCATGCTGTGCGGTTTGCTCGCCTCCGGCAGCGTGACGCGTAAACGATCCGGCCGGTCCGTCGCGGTCGGCGTCAGCGGTTGATCGTCGATGAAAAACCGCATCGCGGCGTCGAGCGGCTCGGCGAACAGGATTTCCAACCGCCGATGAATCGCCCGCTTGCGCAAGACGAAATGCCGCCGGCCCTGCGCGGGCGCGGTGGAAAGCGGCCGGGCGACACCCTCGTCCAGCCACGCGGCGGTCGGCGTGGGCAGCTTGCGGCAATGCGCGCCGATCGCGCCGCCGAACAGCATCACCTCGGCCTTGGCCGCCGGCGTCGCGCCCAACGGCCGCAGCAACGCGCGCCCCAACGGACCGGCCGCGCGAATGTCGGCGGTGATATACGGCTGATCGGTCAGCAGCACCTCCTCGAAATGATCCGTCAGCAGGCGCTTGTATTGTCCGCGGGTGAATTGCATTTCCGTCGCGCCCGCCGCCACCGCTTCCGCGCCGTCGACGTCCACCAGCCACGGCAGCACGTGCCCACGCAGCAGCGCGCGTTGCCACGGCGGCAGCGAATGCAGCGTGCGCGTGCGCGCCAGGTGCAGCGACAACCAACGCCGCACCGGCTCGTCGCCGATCACCAGCAAGCCGCCGGGCGCCAGCACGCGGCGGATTTCCGCGAGCACCGGCGCGGGATCGACGAAGTGATGCAGCGTGCCCCAGACGATGACCAGCGGCAGACTGTTGTTGCGCAGCGGCAGGTGATGCGCGTCGGCGCACACGCGCATGGGCAATCGCGCGAGCTTCATCCGTTCGGCATAAGCGGGCGTGGCGGCCAGCGCGTCGCGGCTGATGTCCAAGGCGATGCCGTCGGCTTGCAGATCGTTGGTCAGCAGCAGGCTGTTGGCGCCGGTTTCCGCGCCGATTTCCAGGAAGGGCGACAGCGTCGCGCCGCGCAACGCCAGATCGCGGAACAATCCCCGGCGCTGCTCGTAGCACATTTGCAGGTAATCCAGCGTGTGCGGATCGGGCCCCAGCGCATGAAAACGGCGGAAATTCACCTCGCCGCGCATCTGCCGGAGTCGTCGTTCCTGTTCGGGGGATGGCATTTACCGTTCCTGGTAAATAGTACGGATCATTTCCTTGGCTTCGATGCAATCGCGATCGATTTCCAGCGCCTTGATGAAATACAGCTCGGCCATCGCCTTATCGCCTTCCGCCAGGTACAGCTTGCCCAGGGTCAGGTAGCCGATCGGGTCCTTGCCCACGGCGGCGATGCCTTCCTGAATGTATTGCGAGGCTTTCTGGAAACGGTCGCTCTCGCCGACGCGGTCATGGTAGTACGCCAGACCCAGGTAGATTTTCGCCAGCGGATTATCCAGGCCGCGATTCAGCGCCGTGCGGATCACCTCGTGCGCCTTGTCGTAATATTCCTGATCGATCAACGAAACGGCCAGCTGGAACATATGCTCCGGAGGATCATCCTCGGAAAATTCAATCGGCGCGCCGTCGTCGATGAATCCCTCGTTGATCCCGTCGTCGGAACGGCCGATCAACATGTCGCCTTCATCCTCGATTTCGCCCAACTTCAAATCCGAGTCGTCGTCCATCACGAAGTCGACCTCGTCCGGACCGGCAAGCTCTTCCTCGAAACCGCCGGGCGCATCGAAATCGTCGACGAGCGGTTCGCTCGTTTCCTGATCGACCATCGATTGCAGTTCATCGTCGTCACTGATGAACGTTTCGCCCTGGTCCTCGTGGCCTTCGGTGAACGGATCGCCCATGTCCAGCTCGCCCATCTCCTCGGCGCTGGCGTCGGGCACGGCGATCGGCTCTTCGGGCTCCTCGACGCGCATCACGGTTTTCACCGATTTGGTTGCTTCGGGCGCCTGAACCGCCGGGCGTTGTTCCTTCAACTGCTGGATATGATCCTGCAGCCGCCGGCGCAGCTCATTTTCCATGTTGTCCATTTCGATGGGAATGTCTTCGCTCGCCGCCGCGCGATCATGGTACGCCGGCTCGATCGGCTGATCCTTGTATTCGTTGTGAATGCGATCCACGCTTTTTTCGGCCATGTTGAACAGGCGCGACAGACGGTCGGTCGGAATGGTCGAAATCTGCTCGCCCTTGTCGGCGGTCTTCTCTCTCTTTTTGGCCTTCGTCGCGAATTTGCACGCGTTGATCGTCAGCAGCGCGAAAATCAAGGCCCGCGCGTCGGTCGCGCCCAACTCGGATTCGCCGATAATATGCGACAACGTCGCGCCGTCGCGGATCCATTCGTGCACCTGTTGTTCCTGATCGGTGACCAGCAAGTCGCTCAGCGGCAGCGGCGATTTCGGATACAGTTTCAGCGGCGTGCGCAGCCGCTTTTCCAGGCGCGACTCGATCATCCCCGGATGATATTTTTCGCGGACGCCGTCCACGATCGTGCGCAGCATCTGCAGTTGATCGACCCTCTCGTTCAGATGCGGCAGGATCGTCGAGTAAAAGCTGTAGCCGCCGTGCCGCCAGGAAAACAGCCCCTTGACGTTTTTGCTGTAAAACTCGTCGGCAAATTTCTCCGTATCGGAACGAACCGTGATTTTCTGCTGCAGCAGGAATTCGACGAAATTGCTGTTTTGTTCGCGCGCCTGTTTGGTGTAGGCGTAAAATTCCTCGTCGGTGATGATGCCCCGGCTGCGCAAATACCGGTGGTACTCGCGTTCCTCGTAAATGCCCGCTTTGTACGGCACCAGGCACCCTTGCGAGAGGTACAGATAAAATTTCACTACGCCGTCGTTGACGAACAGAACGCCGGTTTTACGAGCCTGGAAAAAGCCGAACAACAGCTTCGCCGGATGAACCTGATCAAAGTTTCCTTTGATATCCGGTGCTTCCAGTTTTTGCAGCCAGCTCGTATAGTCGTTCCCGTTTTTCATGCGCACGATTCTGGGTACCTGCCGGTTTTTTGTCAAGAGAAGGCTATTGGCGAATCCTTTATGGTCTGATATCGATGATTAATCAAGGCGGGGGTTTAATCATGCGCAAACCGCGAATAAATATTCTGTTCATCGTCGTGCTTCTGGCGGTGCTTGCGGCCGCGGAAGTGGTCGTATACAAACCGAAATTCCGCCTGGGCAGCGAGCTGTTGCCGGCGGTGCGGGCGGCGATGGGCGCGCAGGGCAACGTGGCGCTGGACGAACGCACCGGCGCGCTGGTCATTTCCGGCGACGCCGAGGCCGTCGCCCGCGCGCGCAGCGTCTTGGAGCAATTGGATAAAAAGCCGCGGACGGTCGTGGTCACCGTGCGTCAGACCGACGTCAGCGCCCTGACCAATCTGGGTTTGGATATCCGCTGGTCCGTCGTGGGCGGCGGCTGGCGTCTGGGCACGGTGCGCGACGATCAAACCCTCGACGGCGAACGGTGGGAGGTGCGCGCCGGCAAATCCGTGCGCGTCTACCGTTCGAATGCGGCAAGCGACCAAACCATCCGTGTTTTGGAGGGATCCTCCGCGACTCTGCTTTCCGGACGAAAACGCGAGTTCGACCAGGACAGTGTTTTCTGGTCGCAGTTCACCGGCCCGGGTTTGCGCGGACGCGAGCGTGAAGTGCTCACCCAATTGCACGTGACCCCGCGCATCGTCGGCGACGCGGTGCAACTGGACATCGAACCGCAAGCCACGTTCTTCGCCGGCACGCAGCGCGAAACGCGGACCGTCGCCGAAGCGCGCACGACCGTCCGCGTGCCGATCGGCGGCTCGATCCTGCTCGCGGCATCCTCCACGCAAGGCTCGTCGGCGTCCTGGGAAATTTTTCAAGGCTTTGCCGTCGACGCCACGCCGCAGGATACGGCCCGGCGTTGCCTGTGGCTGCAGGTGATGGTGGAAGACTGAGCGGTGCGCGGATAAACCATCGGCCGGCTGCCGACGACGCGCGTCGACGAACCGGCCGATGATGGTCGTTCTTATTCGGGTTCGATGGGCGAGGGTTCCAGTTTCACATCTTCGTCTTTGTTGCCGAAGCCGCCGGTGTCGTTTTCGTGGTCGATCTTCCAGCGCGCGCCCTTGGTCAGCCACGGGCCGAGCAGGCGGGCGATGATCGCGCCGCCGATGGCGTACAGGCCCAGCACCAACCACATTGCCTGCGGCGTGTGCCAGTAATCCAGCCAGCCGTACTTGAGCGGGAGCTGCAAATTGACGGCGACTTCCTTTATCTGATCGGCTCCGCCGGTCGCCAGCACGGCCTCGGCCACCTGGTGCCCGACCACTTTGAGTTTCAGGGCGAAGGCGGCCGGATCGATCGTGGCAGCGAAATCGGCCGCGTTCAGCCCCAGATCCTTCAACTGCGCCGCCAGGTTGTCGGCGTTGGTGCTTTTGATAATCTGCTCGGCGTTGAAGCCCAGGCTGCTGACCTGAGTGCTCAATTCATCCACCGGAGCCAGCGTGGTCAGGTCGAGGTTCAGGGCTTTCGCCTGTGCGCCGACTTCCGGGATGTCCAGCTGGTTGGTCAGCTCATTGACACTCACGCCGGCGGCCTGCGCCTTGGCGGCCAGCTCGGCAACCGTGTACTTGACCGTCTCGGGGCACCAGCGCTCCAGCATGTGGCCCGACAACAGGCTGACCACCGTCTTGGCCAGGAACCACGGCACCATCGTCAATCCCAGATATGTGCCTTCTTGTCCCGGCGGGGCGATGGCCGCCGTATACTCCGAGAGCTTCGGCGACCAGATGATTTCACCCACGGTGAGCAGCACCAGGAAGGCGATCGCCATGAAGTAATGCGCCGTCGCGATGTTGGGCGAGAACAACTGCCAGGACAGCGCCAGCGGGAACAGCGAAACGGCCGAAACCATCGAGCCGTAGACCAGCATCTTGAAGATGTTGAACTTGTTGGCCAACGGGATGAACAGAATCAACCCGATGACGATCAGGAACGGATTGACCGCCTGCAACGTGCCCATCGCCACGTCCGGGCCGATGGTGCGGATCCAATACTTGGGCGCCAGCAGATACATGTAGGTAAACACCGCGCGCACGCCCAAAAGCAGGGCGATGAGCACCAGCAGTTTCCAGAACGCCGATTCGCGCAACACTTCCGCCGCGATCTGGAAGGGCGTCTTGCGCTTGATTTCCTCGGTTTTGGGCTTGCCGTTAAGCGCGTCGTCTTCGGCTTTCTTTTTCGCCTCGTCCGCGCTCAGCAACTGCTCTTCGCGACGCACCATGAACAGCGCCACGATGATGCACAGCGCGGCGATGACCACGCCGGACACGAAAATGTACGAGTTGTGAATGTGCAGAATCTTGCGGATGAAGTCGATCAACAGACCGCCGGCCATCGCGCCCACGTTCATGAACAGGTACCACAGGTTAAAACCCGCGCTGCGCGATTTGCCGGTTGTGAAGCGGCGGTTGGCCGCCTGGAACACGGTCTGGATCATCGCCATGAACGGCGCCATCAGGAACAACAACACCGTGGCGATCAGGCCGCGCGAGGGCAGCCAGGGCATCAGGCCGACCAGCGCCAGGCCCAGCCGCAACGCGAGCATCGAGAACATCGCAATGTAAATCGATTTTTTAATGCCCAGCCAGTCGGTCACCATGCCCGAGAAGAACAGGCACAGCGTGGTCGCCGTGGTGAAAATCGTGATCGAGTAACCGGCCTGCGCATCGCTCAGGCCCAGGTCGTCGGACAAAAACACCGCGGCGATGGAGATCAGCGCGAAGTAGAGGGTGCAATCCAGAAAGTTGATGATCTGGACGCCCCAGTACTCCGAGCGGGTCTCCTTGAGCACCCCGAAGTCCTTGAAGTAGGCGACAATAAAGTTGTCTTTCTTGGCAATTGCGCTTTCGCTCATCGTTACCTCACTTATCCAAGGCGGATCGAATAAAGGTAAAGCTATCGAGATCGATGACCTTTCGTGCCATCAAATTGTATCCGTGGTTTTTTGGACTCATTCGAATGTGCATGTACGCTTTCCGGAGCGGAAAAACTTGCCCCATTGGGGGGCCATCTTCACGCAATCCCGGCGGGGAGTCAAGGTCAAAACCGTCGATAAGTTTATGTCGCTAAAGGAAAAGTTAACCTTGCGGACCGTTTGCGCATTTTGTGCTGAACCCCTGGGTTGCGACCGGGGTCCCACCTGATGCTATAGTTGCCCAACCGCATCCCTAGCCGATGGAGATCAACGATGTCGAAACGATTGGTTGTCTGCTTGTTGCTCGCGGCGCTGGCCTTGGCGCTTAACGGTTGCGTGTTCGCCTATCGCGGTCCGGAGACGCCGGAGGAGGCCGAAGCGGCCCCCGCGCGCCCGCTGGGTCTGCCCGGTCATGCCGAGCTGGTCTGGACCGACGCGCCCGCCGCCAAAACGCCGTCGCAGAACCTGCGCACCGACACCTTCGTGCAACTGGCCGACCGTTCGAATCCGGCGGTGGTCAACATTTTCAGCGAAAAGAACATCCGCACGCGCGTGGGCGATCCCCTGGGGATCTTCACCGTGCGCACGCCCAACCTCGACTTCAACGCCCGCGCGCTGGGCACGGGCTTTTTCATCAGCGCCGACGGCTTTCTGCTGACCAACGCCCACGTGGTCGCCGGGGCCGATGAAATCAAGGTGTTCGTCTGGCAGGAGGATCAGGTCAAAACCGCGCGGTTGATCGGCCTGGATCGCGTGTCGGACCTGGCGCTGTTGAAGATCGAACACGACAAGCCGCTGCCCTTCATCCGCTTCGCCGATTCCGACGCGGTGCAGGTCGGCGAGTTCGTCGTGGCCATCGGCAATCCCTTCGGTCTGGCGCATTCGCTGACCAACGGCCTGATCAGCGCCAAGCACCGCCGCCTGCACGAGGACGTGCGCGGGCGCTACGAGGACTACCTGCAGACCAGCGCGCAGATCAACCCCGGCAACAGCGGCGGTCCGTTGCTTAACCTGCGCGGCGAGATGGTCGGCGTGAACACGGCCACGGTGCAGGGCGGCCAGGCGATCGGCTTCGCGGTGCCCAGCAACCTGGTGCGCGAGGTGATTCCGCACCTGGTGCGTAGCGGCGCGGTGCGCCGGGCGTTCATCGGCGTAACCCTGGCCGATCTCACCGCTCAGCAGCGCGCGTCGTTGGCGCACGGCGGGGCGTTGATCAGCGATGTGGAAAAGGACTCCCCCGCCGCGGCGGCCGGCTTGCGGCGCGGCGACATGATTGTCTCGATCAACGGCCGTTCGGTGTACGACGCGGTCGCCTGTTCGCGTACGCTGACCTTACTGATTGCCGATCGCAAAGCGAAGTTGAAAGTGGTGCGCAACGGCGAAACGCGGTCCGTAACCATCACGCCGACCCTGCGCACGGAAAACAACAATCAACGCTGATCGATGATCTTTAGATAATCGATGTCCCCCGCGCCGCTGAACCGGCGCTGCATCACCTCGATCGCCTCGGGATTGTTGTCCACCAGAATGAAACGCCGTCCCAGCTCGCGACAGGCCGCGCCGGTCGTGCCGCTGCCGGCGAAAAAGTCGAGCACCAGGTCGCCCGGCTTCGACGAGGCCGTCACGATCCGCCGCAGCACGCCCAGTGGTTTTTGCGTCGGATACCCCAGGCGCTCGCCGCCCTGCGTCGGCACGATCGTGTGCCACCAGGTGTCGGTCGGCAGCTTGCCCTTGCTCGCTTTTTCCTTGCCGACCAGCCCCGGCGCCATATAGGGAATGCGGTCGATTTCCTCGTGGTTGAACGTGTAGCATTTCGGATTTTTCACGTAGACCAGAATGTTGTCGTGCTTGGCCGGCCAGCGACTGCGCGGCCGCGCGCCGTAATCGTAAGCCCAGATGATTTCGTTGAGGAAGCTCTTGCGGCCGAAGATGCCGTCCAGCAAAACCTTGCAGTAATGCACTTCGCGGTAGTCGATGTGAAAGTACAGCGTGCCGTTGTCGGCCAGCACGCGATGCGCCTCGCGCAGACGCGGCTCGATGAACTCCAGAAAATCGTCGAAGATGTCGGCGAACACGCGCGTGTCGCCCTTGATCGTCTTGTAGCGCAGCCCCTGGAAACCGGTGCGGTCGCCGTTGGTGTCGCGCACGGTTTGCAGCGCGGTGTGTTTTTGCGCCTTGCCGGTGTTGAACGGCGGATCGATGTAAATCAAATCGACCGAGCCGTCGGGCAGGTCGCGCAGCACGCTGAGGTTGTCGGCCAAAACAATCAGGTTTTTCATCTATCGCTTTTTCCGCACTTTCACTTTGAGCACCTGGCCCACGCGCAACGGCTGGGTGCGTTTGATTTTGTTCCACGTTTCCAATTCGTCCACCGAGCAGCCGAAGCGCTTCGCGATACTCGTCAGATTGTCGCCCGATTTGACGCGATAGGAAATCCACACCTCGGCCGGTTTCGCCGCGCTTTTGCCGCCGGCGGGAATGCGCAATCGCTGACCGACCCGCAACGTGGACTTGCTCGATATTTTATTCTCTTTCGCCAGCGCCGTCACCGACACCCCGTACTTTTGCGCGATCTTGCTTAGCGTGTCGCCGCGCTTGACCGTGTGCACGGTCGCCTTTTTCGGCGCGGACAACAGCAGCGTCTGGCCCGGTCGCAGCGAACGCGGATTACCGATTTTGTTGATCTTCATCAGCGTTTGCGTCGACAGGCCGTAGCGCTCGGCGATGCCCGAAAGCGTTTCGCCACGCTGCACGATGTGCGTGGTCGGCTGCGCGCTGACGTCGTTGGCGCCCTGCGGCAGCTTGAGCGTCATGCCCGGATAAATCGTCGATTCGGCGGTCAGGTTGTTCACCGCGCCCAAGGCCTTGGTCGTCACGCCGTGGCGTTTGGCGATCTGGCTGAGCGTGTCGCCGCGCTTGACCGTGTAACTTTTCGGCTGGGCCAGCGGCGCTTCACCGTCGAAAATGATCGTCAGGTTCTGCCCCGGCCGAATCTGATCGCCCGCGCCGATCGTGTCTTTGTTCCACTTGCGCAAATCGCCGACCGACACGTCGTAGCGCTGCGCGATCGACCACAGGTTGTCGCGCAGGCGCACCTTGTGCACGATTTTTTTCGGCTTGGGCTTGGGCGAGGGAACGCCGGACGAGGGCGGCGTTTTGCGCGCGCGCTCACGTTCGCGCGCCTCGTTTTTCGCCAGTTGCGCCATCGCCGTCCGGTTGTCCGGGCTGACCGGCACCATGATCACCTCGCCCGGTTCGGGCAGGCTGCGGTCGAGCAGATCGTTCGCGCTGACCACCCGCTCTAGCGGCACCGCGTACATCTTGGCGATCGACGCCGGCGAATCGCCCTTGATCACGCGGTGGGCGATCCACACGACCGACTGTTTCTCCAGCAGGTCGTCGAGGTTGGCCAGCAGCCGGTCGCGCGAGCCGGCGGGCAGGCGCAGCTTCCACGGCCGGTCCGGCGGCGTCGCCTTGCGGACCAGCGCGCGGTTGAGCGCGTACAATCCCTTCGGATGCTCGCCGATGGCCTGCGCGATCGTCTCCAGTTCGATCGAGCCGCGAATGGTGATTTCGTCGAACTGCGGCGGATCGTCCTTGGGCACGACGAAGCCGTGCTGGCGCGGGTTGTAATAGAGGATCATCGCGGCGATCCACTTGGGCACGTAGTCCATCGTCTCCGGATGCAGCTTCAGCCGCCAGTAGTCGAAGCTGCCGCCGGCGCGGCGAATCGCCTTGTTCACGTTGCCCGGGCCGGTGTTGTACGAGGCGACCGACAATTCGATGTTGCCGTTGTAACGCTGCATGGAATTTTTGAAATAAGCCGCGGCGCCGTGCGTCGCTTTCATCCAGTCCAGCCGCTCGTCGACCCACCGGTCGACCTGCATGTTGTAATCGCGCGCGGTGGCGGGCATGAATTGCCACAGGCCGACCGCGCCGACGCGACTGGTCGCCGAGTCGGAAAATCCCGATTCGATCAGCGATACGCACAGCAGCTCGGCGGGCAGGCCGTTTTTCGCCAGCACCGCGTCGATGTACTGCCGGTACTGCGCCGAACGGTCGAGGTAGCGCTGGAACAAAGCGCGGCCGCGCTGCGTGCGCGTGAACACCGCCAGTTGCCGCGCGACGCGCTGCCGGGCGCTGCGGTTGAGACCCTTCACGTACCGGTTGATGTTGCCGATCGAGCGCGCCGCCTCGACCTGCGCGATGTCCTGCGCGGTCGGATCGGGCGTGAGGATGAAACGCACCGCGTCCGAGGGCGTGCGGCGCTCCGGCTCGATCAGATCGTCCAGCAGCGTCAGCAACAGATCGTATTCTTCGGCCAGCCGCTCGCGCTGCTCGTCGTTGCCTTCGAAGTTGAGAATCGCCAGGCGCGCTTCGTCGATCTTGTTTTGCGCCTGCTCCGTCTCGCCCTTCTTGTTCATCTCCACCGCTTCCTTGGCCAGGGCGCGGATCTTGTCGCGTAGCGCGGTGAAGTCCTCGGCCGAGGCGGGCGCTTGCGGCTTGGCCGGCGGCAGCTCGGCGGGCACGTTGTCCAGGAAGGTGTCCAGATCTTCGCCGCGCGGCGGCAGACACGACGCCGACGCCGCCAGCAACGGCAAGAGGACCAACAAAAAAATTAGGCGTCGCGCAACCATTGCGCGTAGGTTAATGGAAATATGTCATCACGAAAAGACCCAGGTGATACATTCAGGCGGTGGCACTGATACACGAGCGAGCGAAGCGAGTGAGTTTATCAGTGATGAGCCAGGAATAATTCCTGGACCTATGTTTCATTACATTTCATAACACAACAACCTCTTGCATCCGACGGCGAGGGCGGCGATGATAACGATTCCGAACGCATCAACGGATGGACGATGAAACAAAAGCCGATCAGCAATCTCGATGCCTTGGGCGCCTTGTTTGTGGGCGCGTGGGTGCGCTTCGGCGCGCCGGTCGTGTCCGTCGGGCTGCAAATTCTCGCGGTGCTGTTGGGCGCGGCGGCCATTCTGATGATCCTCTGGAACAAAGTCGTCGCGGTAGTCGCGCTGTTTCCCGCCGCGCTCGCCCTCTGGTACTTCGGCTGGCGTATCGGCCGTTCGTTCGGCGAGTCCACGCTCGACCGGGCGAAGGAAATCGTCCCGCGCGATCGCGCCTGATATTCCAACCGTGGCGGACACAAACGCCGCGCGGAATCCCTTCCGGTGTGTGCTTGCCAAACGCGAAAAAAACCAGCATGGTTTGCGAAGAAAACCGGACCATGAACGGGAGAACTTCATGCGCAAGACTATCATCGCCGTATTGATATTGTTGTTTCTGGCCGCCACCGCGTACGGCGTGGGCGAACAGGCGGTCGATTTCACGCTCAAGGATCTGCAGGGCAAGTCCATGCGCCTGGCCGACCAGAAAGGAAAGGTCGTGCTGCTCACCTTCTGGATGACCTGGTGCAGCGCCTGCAAGATCGAAATGCCGCATCATCAGCGCCTGTACGACGAGTACAAGGACAAGGGATTCACCGTCTGGTCGATCACGGCCGACACGCCTTCGGATATGTCCCAGGTGCGCTCGATCGTCCGTCGGCACAAGCTGACCTACCCGGTGCTGCACGACAGCGACAGCCGCGTCAACGGCCTGTACAATCCGCGCAGCGATTATCCGTATTCGGTGCTGATCGACCGCGAGGGCAAGGTCGTGTGGACGCACGTCGGCTTCAAGTCCGGCGAGGAATTCGAGTTGGAAAAGCAAATCAAAAAGGCGTTGGGGCTCTAAGATGCGCAAAAGCCTGTTGATCGTTTTTCTGGTGCTGCTGCCGCTGAGCGCGCAGGCGCTCGAGTGGCAGACGCCGCTGACCGACTCGGTGACGATCTTCGAAACCTTGAAGATCAACTACGACGTCACCGACGAGGACAATCCGTTCTGGGCGGGCATCAACCGCCTGAACCTGAACGTGGCGAAGGGGCCGTTCCTGGCCGGCATGCGCTACGACACCGAGGCCTATTTTCTCGAAGAGGAATATTACGTCCGCTACATCCCGGAAAAGGTGTTCCTGCAGTACCAGAGCGATCCGTTTCTGGTGCGCTTCGGCGATTCCTACGCCAGCTTCGGGCAGGGCCTGACGCTCAGCCTGCTTAAGCGCGACGAGTTCGGCGAGGACACGACGATCCAGGGCGCGCTGTTTCGCCTCAACCACGAGTACTTCGAGTTCGAATCGCTGATCGGTCCGGTCAATCCGGGCGACGATCGCCGCTTCGGGCCCGAGCGTGCGCAGGTCGAAGAGCCCGAGTTCATCGACGAACGCGACCTGCTGTGGGGCGCGCGCTTCATGGCCGGTCCCTCGATGATCAAAGTCGGCGGCGCCTGGGTCGGCGGCACGTTGCGCAAGGACGAAACGGCCACCTTCGCGCGTTTGGAAGAGGACGACCGCATCAATTTGTATTCGGTGATCGTCGAGTCGCCCGATCTGGCGGGCATCGGCGCGCTGGCCGGCGAATACGGCTGGCTCGAATACCAGGACGATAAAAAGGAACTCGAGGACCTCGAGTGGGAAGGACGCGGCGCGCACCTGGCGACGACCTGGTACGCCGGGCCGGTGACCCTGCTGCTGGAAGGCACCGACTACTTCCGCTTCGACTACGCCTACAACGATCCGCCGAGCATGGAATACCCGAAGATGTCCTTCGGCCATCTGCCCAATTATGAGGACGCCACCGGCGGGCGCGGCCGCGTGGATTACGTGGTGCCCGTGGTCGACGTCGGGCTGTACGTCAACTACACGAACATCCAGACGCACGAGGAAATGCCGCTGGAACTGGCCGACCACTATAGCTCCGACCTCAAGTGGCTGGAGTGGATCGAGCACACCTACGGCGGCTTCGACCGCACCTTCGGCAACGGTTCGACGCTCACCGGCGCGGCGGGTTATCGCGAGATCGTCGAGGGCCGCTACGTGCACGGCGAACTGACCTTCGAAACGCCGATCGTTCATCCGCACTCGCTGCAGCTCGAATACCTGGGCAAGCAGTTCCACGGCTTCGGGCTGATGAGCGAAGTCGACTACGC
Source organism: bacterium (assembly GCA_036725605.1). GTDB lineage: Bacteria > Lernaellota > Lernaellaia > Lernaellales > Lernaellaceae > CALBTQ01. The sequence continues at coordinate 37,696 of DAIMDW010000002.1, read as the reverse complement.
CTCGCACGAGGCGATCGTCAGCTACGGCTACAACCCGTATCTGTCGCTGGTCGGCAGCTACGAGAACAGCGACGAGCCGGCGACCGGCACCGTCGAACTGGGCGCCGAAGAGGAAGACGATCCGCACTTCTGGGCGGCCGAAACGGTGATCAAGCCGACGAACTGGATGCAGGTTTCGCTGGCCTACGGACGCTACAAGGGCGGGCTCAAGTGCGCCGGCGGCGTCTGCCGGCCGATTCCGCCGTTCGAAGGATTTAAGAGCGAGTTCGCCTTCCGCTTCTAGTAAAAACCTCGCCGACGCGCTATAACGATTATCCGAAGATGGATTACCGACGATTCCATATTCCGCTGTTGATCGGCGCGCTGTTGTTGGCGTTGGCGCCGGCGTCCGTCGCGACGGCCGAGCCGCTGACCTGGACGCTCGCCCCGTCGTTTCAGTTGATGTCCTTCGACGCGGGCGAACTCAGCGACTTCATCGCGCCCTACGACCTGCGCCCCTACGAAGGCTACTTGTGGATGCCCGGGGCGGCCGCCACCTTCCAGTACGGCCCGCTGTACGTCGCGCCGACCGCGCACGGCTCGCGCCTGTCCAGCCGCAGTCACAGCAACGACGCGTGGCTGTATTGGGGCTGGGGGATCCTCGACCTCGGCTGGCGTGTGTACGACGGGCAAATCGGCAGCGTCGTTCCCTTCGTCGGCGCGGGTTACGGCGTCACCTACCTGGAATTGGAAGCCAAGCAGCCCACGCCCTTCGAGCGTATCCGCCGCGACAGCCTGCCGTTGGAGGCCGGCGTGGCGCTGATGCTGCTGTACCGACCGACTTCCGCGCGCGGACACGTCGCCGGTGCGTTGCGCCTGGGCTATGTGCACCAGGAGCCGTTGGGCGATTGGCGCGACGGCGGACGCACCTACGACGACGCCCCCGACGCTACGCCGCGCGGCTTTTTCCTGCGCCTGGAAATCGGCGGCGGCGCGACCTGTTATTGATTTGACCCTCCCGAAAATTTGCCGCATTCTGAAGATGGAAAGGGCGCGCATGGACGATTTTCGGCCGGCCTATGTCAGCATTCATCTGACCAACCGTTGCGACGCGCGGTGCCTGCATTGCCGCATCTGGCGCAATCCGGTGGAGAACGAACTCGACGCCGAAACGCTGTGCCGCGCGGTGCGCGATATCGGCGCGTGGCTCGGCCCCATGGAGCTGAAAATCGCCGGCGGCGAGCCGCTGCTGTCCCCCAACCTCAAGCCGCTGGTGCGCTGCGCGCTCGAAGCGGGGCTGGACCCGACGATCAACACCAACGGCTTTTCGCTGAGCGGCGAACTGGCGCACGAACTGGCCGTGATGGGCCTGGATCACATCGTCCTTTCCCTCGACGGCTTCGACCACGTGCACAACAAACTGCGCTGCCGCCCGGACGCCTTCCCGCTGGCCGAACGGGCGATCACCCACGCCACCGACAACGGCATGAAGGTGTTCGTCAATTGCGTCATCTGCCGCGAGAACATCGAGATCTTGCAGGGCTTCGTCACCTGGGTGCGCGACAACCCGCGGCTGTCGGGCATTTTCTTTCAGGCGCTGATGCAGCCCTTCGGCGAAGAGCCGCGCGACAACTGGTGGGTCGACAGCCCGTTGTTCCCCGACGATCCCGACCGCGTCGCCGAGGTGCTCGGCGAGCTACTTAATATGAAGCGCGCCGGTTTTCCGATCCTCAACGAGGACGCGCAATTCCCGGTGCTCATCGACTACTTCCGCCACCCCGGGACGATCGCCATGGGGCGCTGCAACGTGGGCAACTTCGGGCTGACCATCGAGGGCGCCGGCGTGGTGAAATTCTGTGGGCGCTACGAGCCGATCGGCAACCTGTTCGCCGGGAAGGGCATCGTGGAGATCGCCACCGGCAAGCAGGCCCGGCGCGTGCGGGCGGAAATGGCGAACTGCCGCAAGAACTGCCATCTGCTGATTAATTGCTGCTTTGACGAGTCGGCCGTAGAATGAAGGTTCTATTTTTTCGATTTCACTTAGGATTTCTGTGACCTGTCTCTCAGATATTTCACAGCAGTCTCGGATTTTTGAGAGGGTAGCGGATGATTTTCACGGCCGCCAAAACCGCGTTATAAAAAAATTTCGTTTACTGGCAAGCACTTAACATTTTCCGAAAAATCTTGGCATTGTCCTTGCTCAAGAAAAGACCAGTTTTTTGAGAGCTTGCATAAACCTTTTTCGCAGCAAGACCAATCTCCTCTCCTGCGACGCCGGGAAAGCCCCCAACTCGGCGTCGCACCTTCCATTTAAGTACGTATTAAATGAAAATAATCAATTCCTGGCGAGCGTCGGCATTTCTCCTCGGTTTTCGCGATTGAAAACTATTTTCAAATGGTATGGAAAAATGTTTTCGAACAGAGGGCCGAAACGCCTTGTGGATAATCTTAAAAACACTTTATATACAACAAGATAAAAATTTCCTATAGTTGGCATGAACCTTGAAAAGTTTAAAATCTCCTTTATGGAGCGACTCATGGCACCGGAGCGAAGAAACGTGCCTTCCGTGGAAGGCCGCCACAGCTTTCAGTCGAGCGGGACTCCCGCATCCGCAACCGTTGTGGGTGGCAACCAGTCCGCGTTTGGCTCTGTTCATGGAGGAATGTCCGCCAGTAAAACAAACCCACAGAAAACAAGTCCCATGGAAAACGCAACCGAAAAAGCAACCTTTCAAAAAAAAGACCCTTCTGCCCATGTGAGTCCCACCCGCAAAGTCGAGTTGCCGATCGTCGGCCTGCATTGCGCAACCTGCGCGGTAAAGGTTCAATCGGCGCTCAGCGAAGTACCCGGGATACTGGAAGCAACGGTGAACTTCGCTTCCGAATCGGCCATGGTCGCTTATGAGCCAGACCGGGTGGGACTCTCCGACATTTCCTCGCGCGTGCGCGCCGCCGGCTATGACGTCGGCCGCCAGACCGTCACCCTCGACATCACCGGCATGAGTTGCGCCACCTGCGTCTCGCGGGTGGAAGAGGCGCTCAACGATCTGCCGGGCGTCGAAGCGGCGGCGGTGAATTTCGCCGGTGAACAGGCCACGGTGCGTTATGTTCCCGGCGCGGTCGAGATCGGCGATCTCAAACGCGCGATTCGCCAAGCCGGCAACTACGAAGTGATCAAGGTGTCCGGCGATATGACCCTGGACGAGGATACCGGCCAGCGCGTGCGCGAATACGCACGTTTGAAGCATCAGTTCGTGCTGGCCGCCGCCTTGTCGGCGCTGATCCTGATCGGCATGGGGCAAAAATTCTTTCCCGGTTTGGATCTGATCCCGCGTCAGGCGATGCACTACGTGCTGTTGCTGCTGACGTTGCCGGTGTTCTTGTATGCGGGAGGCCGCTTTCATCGCGGATTCTACCTCGCCTTAAAAGGCGGGTCCGCCGATATGAACACCCTGGTGAGCGTCGGCACCGGCGCCGCTTTTTTTTATTCCCTGTTGGCCACCGTGCGCCCCGATTGGTTCGCCGCGGTCAGCGGCGGCCGGGTGGCGGTTTATTACGACACGGCCGCGATCATCATCACGCTCATCTTGCTCGGGCGCCTGTTGGAGGCGCGCGCCAAAGGACGCACCAGCGAGGCGATCAAGCAGTTGATGGGCCTGGGCAGTAAAACCGCCCGCGTGCGCCGTGACGGCAACGAGGTGGAAATTCCCATCGAGGACGTCGTGGTCGGCGACGAGGTGCTGGTGCGCCCCGGCGAGAAAATCCCCGTGGACGGCGTCGTGCTCGCCGGCGATTCGACGGTCGACGAGGCGATGCTTACCGGCGAAAGCATGCCGGTGGACAAGCGGGTCGGCGAACGCGTGATCGGCGCGACGATCAACCTCACCGGTCATTTGCGTTTCCGTGCCGAGCGCGTCGGGCGCGATACGATGCTCGCGCAGATCGTGCGCGTGGTGCGCGAAGCGCAGGGCTCCAAGGCGCCCATTCAACGACTCGCCGACAAAGTGGCCGCCGTGTTCGTGCCGGCGGTCATTTCCATCGCCGTGCTGGCCTTCGGCCTGTGGCTGGCGCTCGGACCGGATCCCGCGCTGCCCCGCGCGATCTTCGTGTTCATCTCGGTGTTGATCATCGCCTGTCCGTGCGCGTTGGGCCTGGCCACGCCCACGGCGATCATGGTCGGCACCGGCCTGGGCGCGGAGAAGGGAATTCTGATCAAGGGCGGCGAGGCGCTGGAGAAAGTGCAGCGGCTGACCGCCGTGGTGTTCGACAAGACCGGCACGCTGACGATCGGCCGGCCGGAAGTCGGTGATGTGCTCACCAACGGCTCGCACGGCGAAAACGAGGTGCTGGCCCTGGCCGCGGCGGCCGAAGCGCACAGCGAGCATCCGCTGGGGCAGGCGATCGTCCGCTTTGCGCAACAGCGCGGTTTGTCCATCGCCTCGGGTGAGGATTTTCATGCGCAACCGGGATTGGGCGTGAGCGTCAGCATCGCGGGAGCGCCGGTGCTGTTGGGCAACCGGCAGTTGATGGAAGCGTCGCAGATACTGCTCAACGGCTTCGGCGACAAGGCCGAGCGCCTGGCCAACGAGGGCAAAACGCCGGTGTTCGTCGCTTCGTCGGGGCAGGTGGTGGGCGTGTTGGCGATCGCCGATCAGGCGCGTGGCGAGGCACGCGAGACCGTTGCGCAACTCAAGCGAATGGGCCTCAAGGTGTGGATGCTCACCGGCGACAACCACCGCGTGGCGCAGGCGATGGCGACGCAACTGGGCGTCGATCAGGTCATCGCCGAGGTGTTGCCCGCCGAGAAACTGAAAAAAATTAAGGAAATCCAACAGACCGGCGAAGTCGTGGCGATGGTCGGCGACGGCATCAACGACGCCCCCGCGCTGGTGCAGGCCGATGTCGGCATCGCCATGGGATCGGGTACGGACCTTGCCATGGAAGCGGGCGACATTACATTAATGAAACGATCTTTGGCAGATGTGGTGACGGCGATCCGGCTGAGCCGGCGCACGGTCCGGACGATCAAACAAAATCTCTTCTGGGCGTTTGTCTACAACACCCTGGGTCTTCCCATCGCGGCCGGCGTGCTCGCGCCGCTGGGCATTTTCCTCCAACCGGTCTACGCCGCGGCGGCCATGGCCTTCAGTTCGGTGTCGGTCGTCACCAACAGTCTGCGGTTGCGCAACGCGAACATTGAAAAATAGGCCGGTGACAAGTCACGGAAAATCTTGAACCTGTGGAAGTGGAGAAAAAAATGAATTTTGCCAAACGGGTGGACACCTCATTGGATTTCGACACCGCCGTCGAAAAGCTTACCGCAGCGCTGGCGACCGAAGGCTTCGGCATCCTCACGCGCATCGACGTGCAGGAAACGATGAAAAAGAAACTCGATCATACGATGGACCGCTATGTGATTCTGGGCGCGTGCAATCCGCCGCTGGCGCGCAAGCTGCTGACGGCGAACAAGGATATCGGCGTAATGCTGCCCTGCAACATTTCGGTGTTCGAGGAGAAAGGCGGCACCGCGATCGTGGCGCGCAGCGCCGAACCGTTCGTCGAAATGGTGGACGATCCCATTCTGCAAGAAGTGTTTCAGGACGTCGGCGCGCGCATCGACCGCGTGCTCGCGACGATCACCGGCTAGAACGAATCCCTGAGGTTGTAGTCTTCCAGTTTCTTGCGCAGCGTCGGCCGCGTGATGCCCAGGATCTCGCACGCCTCGCCGTAGTTGCCTTTGGTGAAGCGCAACACGCGTTCGATGTGTTCCTTCTCCAATTCCTTCAGCGAAGGCAGGCTGCGCCCGAGGCTGTCGGGCGACGAGGTTTGCCGGTCGCCGAAATCGCCCAGCACCAGCACGTCGCCTTTGGAAACCACCGCCGCGCGAATCAGCACGTTGTACAATTCGCGCACGTTGCCCGGCCAGTCGAAGGCCATCAGCCGCTCCAGATCGTTGTCGGCCACTTTGACGATTTTCTTGTGCAGTTCGATGTTGATGCGCTTGAGCAGGTGCTCGACCAACAGGGGGATGTCCTCGCGATGCTCGCGCAAGGGCGGCAGCGTGATGAAAAACACCTGCAGGCGATAGTACAGATCCTCGCGGAATCGTCCCTCCTGCACCAACTGCTTCAAGTCGCGGTTGGTCGCCGTGACGATCCGCGCCTTGAGCGGCAGCGATTTCAGCCCGCCCACGCGCTCGAATTCGCGCTCCTGAATCACCCGCAGCAGCTTGGCTTGCAGGTTCGTCGACAGTTCGCTGATCTCGTCCAGAAACACCGTGCCCGCGCCGGCGAATTCGAGCTTGCCGATCTTGCGCATGTGCGCGCTGGTGAACGCCCCTTTTTCATGGCCGAACAATTCGCTTTCCAGCAGCGTTTCCACCATCGCCGAACAGTTGATGGCCACGAACGGCTCTTCGGGATTGGTCGCGCGATGCAGCACGCGCGTGATCAGCTCCTTGCCGGTGCCCGATTCGCCCTGCACCAGAACGGTCACCGGATTATTCGCCGCCAGACCGATCTGCTTGATGACCTTGTAGATGGCCGGACTGTTGCCGACGATGTCGTAGCGGTTGAAATCCTCGGTGTGCTCGCGACTGATGGCCTTGAGGCGCGCGTCCAATTTGGCGGTATGCACGGCCTTTTCGATGACCAGGTCGAATTCGTCCAGGTTCAGCGGTTTGAGCAGGTAATCGAAGGCGCCCAGTTTCATCGCGTCGATCGTCGAGGTCATGTCCTGGTAGCCGGTGATCATGATCACGCTGCCCGACCAACGTTCCCGCTTCGCCTCGCGCAGCAGATCCAGCCCGCTGCCGTCGGGCAGCTTCTGGTCCAGCAGCACCAGATCCGGATTGCCCAATTGCCAGAGCCGACGGCCTTCGCCGATGCGGTTGGCCAGCGTGACTTCGTACCCCTGGCTGGACAAATGCAGGCGCAGCGTTTCGCCGATCGTCTTGTCGTCATCGATGAGCAGGACTTTATTCATCCGACCTTCCTTTACAACGTGATGCGCACCGTGGTGCCCTGTCCGGGTTCGCTGTGCAACGCCAGATTGCCGCCGTGCGCTTCGACGATCTTTTTCACGACCAGCAAGCCCAGCCCGACGCCGTTTTCCTTGGTGGTGAAAAACGGTTCGAACAGGCGCGCACTGACCTCGGGCGTCATGCCCGGACCGTCGTCGATCACTTCGATCAGCAGCAGGCCGTCGGCGAAGCGCGAGCGAATGAGGATCGTGCCGCCGTCCGGCATCGCCTCGACCGCGTTGTTCAACAGATTGAGAAATACCTGCCGGAAGCGGCCGGCGTCCAGCAGGACGTGATCGTCGCCCAGTTCGATCACCAATTGCACGTCGATGCTTCGCTCCTGCAACTTGTTTTGCATCTCGCCGATGACGGCTTCGAGCATCGGCCGCAACGCCGTCGGTTTGGGCTCGATGTCGATCGGCTTGGCGAAGTTGAGCAGATCGTTGAACATGACCTTCAAACGATTCACCGCGTTGACGGCCAGATGATAGTGCTTGGCCAGCCGCTCCCGGTCGTCGGTGGGCCGCGCCAATATCTGCAGGTTCATCATGATCGAAGAAAGCGGATTGCGCATTTCATGGATGACGCTGGCCGTGAACTGACCGATGGCCGCTATGCGCTCCTGCTGCAACAGGCGATCCTGCGCGGCCACCAGTTTGTCGTAGGCTTCCTGCAGTTCGTTGCGTTTTTCCGACAATTCGCTCTGCGTGCTGCGTACGTTGTCGACCATTTTGTTGAACGCGTCGATCAAATGCTGCGCTTCGCCGATCGACTGGTAGTTGATCTTGGTCGTCAAATTGCCCGCGGCCAAGGCATCGGCCGCTTTGGTGGCCGCCCGCAGCGGTTTGGTGTAATAGCGGGAGATCCAGGCCGATAAAAAGGCCACCGCCAGCACCAGGAGCATGGTCGTGCCCAACACGACCGTGCGGATATAGCGAATCGAGCGGAAAACCTCGTCGATGTTGCGTTCCGTGATCAGGCTCCAGCCCAGATCCTCGATCCGAATGCCGTACCGCAACACCTTGGGGCCGGCAATGCCGGTAACGACTTGCAGACGCTGATTCTGAAATTTTTTCATGTCGACGGTGAGCGACTTGTTGCGGTTGGCGGAAAAGCGTTCGGAATCGAGAGGTACGCCATGCTCGTCGATCAGGTAGGTGAGGCCGCTGACGCCCAGCCCGGTTTTATCGTCGATGATATCCCGCGAAATCTCGTTCATGTTCAACAGGCCGATGACGAACAACTGCTCGTCTTGCCGGTCGTTGTCGACTTTGCGCGCGGTGACCACCACGGTGCCCAACTCCGGCTCGTGCAGGGCGCGGATGATGCTCCGCTCGGGGGAACGCTGCAGTTCGGCGATCATGAAGATAATGTGGTTCAGGTTCACCCCGATCGGCAGCGGTCCGGTTGCGGCATGGGTGTGCGCATTCTGATCGATCACCGCGATTTGGATGAACGAGGATGAGCGCTTCTTGAACCGATCCAGCAACGCGCAGGTTTTGTTTTGCTCGGTCTTCATTTCGATGCCCGGGCATTGGCGGATGTGCTCGCTGTCGGCGATGTCCGCGACGTCCTGCGCCCGTTCGTGATACCAGACGTCCAGCAGCCGCGCCTTCATTTCCACGATGGCGCGCAACTGAATCCCTTCCTCCTTTTTCACCGTATTGCGCGCGAGCAGATAGCTGATCGACGCCGTCACCAACAACGGCAGCAAGCCGATCGTCAGCAGGGTATAGAACAATCGTCCCTGCACGCGGCTTTTGAAGAAAAAGCCTTCCGCAGTCGGTCGGCTGATCATCGACTCGTTCTTTTTGCCTGGCATTTGGAAACGCAGACCCCCACTCACTTCTATTCATAATAATTCTCGGACCGCTTGGCAATATTCGAATATAAATAATATCAGTAGAGCAGCTCGACGTACCGCGCCAGTTCGATCTTGCTTTTGTGCTGACGGTTGATTTCGCTCAAGCGCGCGGCGGTGATTTCACTCGCCTGGGTGGTCTGGCGGCGCACGAAGCGCTCTTCCAGGTCGGCGATCGTCGCCGGATGATGAATGGCGATCAGATTTTCCGACTCGATGTAGCAACTGCGGATCGACAAGTTGAACGAGCCGATCAGCGCCAGCTCGCCGTCGATGAGAAACTCCTTGGTGTGCAGATACGGTTGCGGCTGCCCGTCGACCTCGTGCCCGTCGATTTCGAAAATGCGGATTTTCTCGGCCAGCAATGCGGGCAGGTAGTTGAGCGACACCAGGTAGCCGGTGGAAAAACCGACCTCCTGACAGGTGCGGTAGGAGTTGGTCAGAATCCGGATTTCCACCCCGCGCCGGGCCGCATCCAGCAGCGCGTCGCGCAGCAGGCAATCGGGCAGAATGACGTACTGCGAAGAGATGAACACGCGCTCGCGGGCCATCTGCAACGCGCTGATCAGCACGCGCATGGTCTGGTATTCGCCGCGCCAGGGTTGCGACTGAATGAACTGCGCGTCGACCTCGCCGGTCGGCTCGTCCGCCCGGAACAGTTCGGCCGGTTGTTTGATGTTGGCGTTGCCGGTGGAAAATGTCCGGAAGCTGCGCAAAAAGCCCTGCTGCACGCGATGCACGAGCGGGCCGGTCAGCAGCAGGTCCATGTCCAGCCAGTGGAAGAAATAGCGGTCGTCGATGTTGCGCCCGCCGACGATCGCCCGTTCGCCGTCGACCACCAGGATCTTCTCATGGATCGCGAAATCCAGCAGCGGCAGCGCGGGCAGCCCGCCGGGGCCGTTGAACACGGTCAAACGATCCTTGGCTTCCTTGGTTTCCAGCGTCCGATCCTGCCGCATCTTTTGCAGCCAGATCGCCGGCGGTTGATCGCCGCCGCGCAGCGAGACGATCCCCGCGTCGCGCAGCAACTGACCGCTGAACATCAGCAGGTTGATGCCGCGCGAATTCTGCTGCCATTGCCGCATCAGCATGGCGACCACGCCTTCGTTCGCTTCGTCGGCCAGGTGGGCTTCGATTTTCTGCCCCAGCAGTTGCAGGTCGAGCAGCAGTTTTTGAAAGCGCATGCGCAACGTGCCGATCGGCGAAGAGGGCAACTGCGTGTCGGAGTTGAGCAGCACGTTGACCTCGACGCCCGCCTCGGCCTTGGTCAGCAGCGCCTTGACCAGCCGGTCGCTTTGTCCCTCGTCGCTGAGCGTGTAGGCCTGCAGGTTGATCTGTTGCGTCGCGCTTTCGATCATCGCCAGGCGCGCGTCGAAGGCGGCTTGACCGTCGTCGAGGATCGTCACGCTGTTGCCCGCCGTCAGCGGCGCGTCGGCGATCATCTCCAGCGCGCGTCGATTGTCCGCATGCGTCACCGCCGCCGGATAGGCGGGACGGCAATAGTCGATCCGCAGCGTCGCTTTCTGCCGCCCGGCGGCGCCTTCGGAATCCAGCGCGAACAGCGGCAATTCGTAGTGCCCCGGCTCGGCCAATAGCGGCACGGGCCAGGACGTTTCGTACACGCCCTCGGCGGTGGCGGGCAGAACATGATCGGTCGGCGAGAGGGGATGCTCGGCCGCCAGCCCCAGCGGCGACAGGTCGATGCGCACGGCGTTGATATGCGCCTGTTCGTTGGGGGTGAGCACGGTGCAGCGACACGTCGCCCGGCCGCTGCCGTCGTTGGGCGCTTCGGGGGGTACGACCTCGATATTTTTGATGATCAGCACGAGGTCTCCGATCGTCGGCTTATCGATTATTCGCGGCGGTAGCCTTCGTTAACCGCCATGATGTCCAGAAACACCGTCGCCGCGTCTTCCACCGGCAGCAGCACGGCGCGCTTGGCGTCGGCCTTGCGGTAGTCCACCGTCTTCACGTACCGCTCGCACGCCAAACAGGCGTCGAGGTAATGCGGCGCTTCGTCGTCATGGGTCAACGCGCGCAGTTGCTCGCTGTCCTCGTTGCCGCAGTAGGGGCATTTGAGCCGGGGGAAGGTCCAGACGAAATTGCACGCGCCGCAGTACAAGTGCCGCTTGCCGCCGTCGCCGACCAGCGCGCCCATCGCCGGCTGGTTGCCGCAAATGGGACAGGCGCCGAACATCCATTGTTCGTCCCGCACGTGATGGGCGAGGGCGTGCGCGAACGCCGGGAGCACGGCCGAGCCGAGGTTGTGCAGCAAAAAGAAAAACGATTCGCGCAGTAGGCCCGATTGCGTGGCCAGCTTGTTGATCGTTTCCGCGTCGCGGGCCACCGACAGCCGCAGCAGGTCGGCCAGTTGGGCCGGTTCGGCGATCGCCCGTTCCACCCAGTCGGTCATCGCTTTGAACGTTTCCTCGTCGGTGAACGAGGCCAGCGCCAGCACCTCGCGCGCCAGGGCGATCAACTCAGCCTCGCCGACTTCGAGCCGCTCGGCGTCCACCAGGTAAAATCCCTCTTTGAGGCGCAGGGCCGCCTGCTCGGAGGCGATGGTGTATTTCCGGGCGAAGGGCAAAAACGCGTCGAAGGATTTATTGACCAGGCGCAGCGAATTGTCGATTAGATCGAGCAAGTCCTCGGCGGCGTATTCCTCGCCGCGATAGGCGTCGATCGCCTTGGTGATGCGCTCGTCGGCCAATTGGGAAAAGCCGGGTTTGACTTCGTCGTCGTGATGCGGCGTGGCCGGAGCCGGTGGAACTTTGCCTCGGATTTTCATCCGTGTTCTCCTTTGTTTTTGCGATGGCAGGCGCAACGCCTCTTTCTCGGGTACACCAAAGCACAACGCGGAGCAAGAGGGGCGCGGGAAAAAGAAAGGCCCCGCCGACGGCGAGGCCCTTCATCGCGATCAATTGAACTTAAACGTCGCCTTCCAGACCGTGCGCGTCGTAGTCGTCCATCAGGATCCACTTCACCGCGCTGGGCAGATCCGGATAGAGTTTCACCTTGTCGGCTTTGACTCGCTTGTCCTTGGCTTTGAGCCAGGCGATGCGTTCTTGCGCGTACTTCATCATCGCGTCGTAGTCGCCGAACGAAATCGCGTCGGTGGGGCAGGCGTGCGCGCACGCGGGCTCCATGCCTTCGGCGATGCGGTCGTAGCACAACGTGCATTTGACGACCTTTCCGTTCTTCTTCAAACGCGGAATGTTGAACGGGCAATAGTCCTTGACGTTCTCGAAGTCGGCCGCTTTCGCCTGGTCGGTGTAGACCACCGCGCCTTCCGGCGAAATGAACGTCGCTTCCTTCGTGTTGCTGAAGCCGTCGACGCACGTGGGTTCCGAGCAATGACGGCAGCGGTCGCTGGTCAGCAGCCAGTACACGCCGTAGGGCTTGCCGTTGTCGCGTTCGCTGAAACGCACGAGCGTGTAGGTGTCGCCGTCCAGATCGGGCGGATTCTGGTAACTCCCGGTGAAGATGGTCTTCACGGCGGGCTGTTCGTTCCACTGTTTGCAGGCGACCTGACACCCGCGGCAACCGGTGCAGCGGCTGGGGTCGATAATCATCAACTTTTTACCCATGACTGCACCTCCTAAAGTTTCTTCTCAATGTTCACGAGGAACGCCTTGAACTCGGGAATCCGGGTGTTCGCATCTCCTACGTGAGGGGTTAGCACGTTCGCCGAATCGCCTTCGCAGATGCCGCAGAAGCCCCAGTGCCAGGGAATGCCCACCATCTCGACGTCCTTGCCGTTCACCTTGAGCGGCTTGAAGCGATTGGTGACGCAGGCCTTGGCGACCAGGCTGCCGCGATCGTTCCACACGCGAACCAGATCGCCGTTGGTCAGTCCCTTTTCCTTGGCGAGCGTTTCGCTCATCTCGACAAAGAGCTCGGGCATCAGTTCGACGAGCCAGGGCAGGCTGCGGGTCATCGCGCCGGCCTGCCAGTGTTCGCTGACGCGGTAGGTCGTGCCGACGATCGGATACTTGTCGGGCGAACCGAACTTGGCCGAGGCGCCGCCGTAATAGAACACCGCCGGGTTGCAGTCGCACGCCGGATGCATCAGGTTCTCGGTCGGGCTTTCCACCGGTTCGTAGTGCTCGGGGAACGGACCGTCGGCCAGGCCGGCGGCAAAGATGTTCGCCACGCCTTCGTTCTTCATGATGAACGGCAGCTTGGGTTTGCCGGTCGTGTCGCTCATGGGCGGCCAACCGCCGTCGGGCACGTCGCCGGTCCAGGCCGAGCCGCTCCAGGTGATGATCGGCTTGTCGGGCGCGAAGGGCTGACCGTTCAGGTCGACCGAAGCGCGGTTGTACAGCACGCGGCGGTTGACCGGCCAGCACCACGACCAATTGTGATACATGCCCAGGTGCGTGTCCTTCGGATCGCGTTTGGCCATGTTGTTGCCGTCGGCGTTGTACGCGCCGCTGTAGAGCCAGTTGCCCGAAGCGGTGCTGCCGTCGGCCTGCAGCAAGGTGAAGTTCTTCACCTGGTTGCCGGTCGCGGTTTCGTAACCGTTGATCGCCTTGGCGACCTTGTGCACGTCCGGGTGACCGTGGCCGTTGTCATAGGGCCAGTTGAGCTTGAGAATCGCGTCGGTGTGTTTCTTGCCCTTGCCGGCCTTGTACAGCTTGTACACTTCCTGTTGCAGACGGTGAACGATCCACAGGTCGTCCATCGAATCGCCCGGCGCGTCGCCGCCCTTGTAACGCCACTGCACCCATCGACCGGAATTGGAAATCGAACCTTCCTTTTCCACGCTGGCCGCGGCGGGCAGGCGGAACACTTCGGTTTTGATGTCCTTGGGATTCACGCCGTCGCGCTTCCAGAAAACGGAGGTTTCCGTTTCCCACAGGTCGATCGCCACCAACCAGTCGAGTTTGGCCAGCGCGTTGCGCTCGAACTCGGAGTTGGGGCCGCCGACCGCCGGATTCTGTCCGAAGCAGAACGCGCCCTTCATCACGCCCTTGCCCATGTCTTCGAACAAGGAGATGTGGCTGTAGTTGCCGCCGCGTTTGGGAATCCAGCTATAAGCGAAATCGTTGGCCGCCGTCGCATGCTCGCCGAACCACTCTTTGAGCAGGCTGACCATGTACTTGCGGCCGTTGCTCCACCAGGCGGCGGAGTCGGGATTGAAGTTCTTGCCTTCGTAGTACTTCTTGGCGAAAGCGTCCAGGCTCGTATCGGCGTCGGTCGGGCACTGCAGATAGCCGGGGATGATGTGGAACAGCAGACACATGTCGGTGCTGCCCTGCACGTTGCTTTCCCCGCGCAGCGCGTTGATGCCGCCGCCGGCCACGCCGATGTTGCCCATCAGCAACTGCGCGATCACGTAGGAACGAATGTTCTGCGTGCCGTGCGTGTGCTGCGTGGTGCCCATCGCGTACATGATCGTCGCGGATTTGTCCGCCGGATGACTGCTGGCGTAGGTTTCATAAACCTGCTTCATCAGATCGATCGGCGTACCGGTGATCTTGCTCACCGTCTCCATGTCGTAGCGCGCGTAGAATTTCTTGAGCAACTGGTACACGCAATGCGGATCCTTCATGCTCATGTCGCGCTTGGGAATCTTGTTTTCGTCGAGCTGATAGGCCCACGACGAGTTATCGTACGCCCGCTTTTCCGGATCGTATCCGGAGAAGAGACCTTCCGCCGTTTTGAAATCGAATTTTTCGTTAATCAGGAAGGTGGCGTTGGTGTAATGCTGCACGTATTCCTTCTGGATCAGGTCGTGCTGCAGGATGTAATTGATCATCCCGCCCATGAAGGCCACGTCGGTGCCCGGCCGCAACGGTGCGTAAATGTGGGCCCGGGCGCTGGTGCGCGTGAAGCGTGGGTCGACGCTGATCAACTTGGCGCCCCGCTGCTCGATGGCCTCGGTGATCCACTTGAAGGAAATCGGGTGATTTTCAGCCGCGTTCGAACCGATGATCAGGAACACGTCGGAGTTGCGCAGATCGACCCAGTGATTGGTCATCGCACCCCGACCAAACGAAGCCGCCAAACTGGCGACAGTGGAGCTGTGTCATATTCGGGCCTGGTGTTCGAGGTAAACCACGCCCAGCGAACGCATCCACTTGGAGAGCAGGTACCCTTCTTCGTTATCCAACGAGGCGCCGCCCAGGCAGGCCATGCCCGTCATCCGGTTGACCGTCTGTCCGGCGGCATTCTTTTCGATAAAGGTTTTCTCACGGGCATCAACCACCCGTTTCGCGATCTGTTTCAGAGCCCAGTCCCAGGACTTTTTCGTCCACTGAGTGGCGCCCGGAGCGCGATACTCGACGTACTGGAGTCGTTTTTTACCCGGGTCATCGTGGATCTGGAAGATCGCGTTGCCCTTGCTGCATAAAGACCCTCGGTTGATCGGGTGGTCCGGGTTGCCCTCGAGGTTGACGATCGACATCTTGCCGTTAACCGTACGGCTGTGCATGATCGCCCCGCAGCCGACGCCGCAATACGGGCAGATGGTCGTCAAAGGCGTGGAAGCCTTGAGTTTACCCATCTTTTCGCTGGCGGCGTACGCGCGGCCGAGGTTCAGGCCCGGGAGTCCCGCGAGGATCGCCAGCGTCGCACCGCCGCCGGCTTTCAGGAAACTCCGCCTGCTAAGATCCATGAAACTCTCCTTCTGAGTGTGTTAACATGTTTTAAGTGTGTAATCCCTAGTTGCAAGATAGGGTATGAGAATAGGAAAAAACATTGTTATCTGTCAATATGTCGAAAAAAACATAATCAATTTTTTCAACTAGTTACGTGAGATTTGATGGAAATGAATGAATACTCATTCAAAATCGTGTGTTTATGCGATGTGTTATTAAGATAACTTGTTAACGCGAAAAGGAATCGCGCCCCGGTCCCAGGATCAATCCCAGGCGCGACAGACCGTTCATCTGGCGCGCATAGAGCCAGGCGGTCAACACACAGGCGAGGGGCCAGCCAATCAGGCTGACGATACCGCCTTCCAGCAGTTCCACTTTCCATAACTGAATGCTCACGGGCATCATCGCCAGTACGCCGGGCAGGAAAAAGACGAAGCCCATCACGTAACGGGACATCGGGTAGATGTGCGGGTCGTCCCACAGCGAGTGCCCGCCGCGTAGCCAGCGCGCGCCGCCGACGCCGGGCGGGGCGTTTTCCTCTTTGCGTTGCAGGTGGGTGCCCAAAGAAAACAGCAGGATCATCGCCGCCGGCAAACCGGTGAACATCAAACCGCCCAAGGCAGCGAAAAAACCGGCGGTATCGGCATCGGCCAAGCGGGTCAACAGGCCCGCCGTCAGCCAGGGCAGCAGCGTCAGGCGCAAGGCGACAGACAGACTCTCCGGGGCGAATTCCTTGAAAAGGATAATTGTGAAAACCCAATAGCCGCCCAACGCGGGCAGGGCGACGACAATGAACGGCGCCAACGTGAACGGATAATCGCTGTACAAGAACGCGGCGGCCGTCCACAAGGACCACGGTCCGGCGAGGAGCATCGCCAGTAAATTCAACCGGTTAAAAAAAATCACCCATCGACTGGGCGAGTATTTTCGGTGTTCGTTCATCGCCGAACAATATGCGGCATCCCCGGGCGGCTGGCAATGGCAAGCATGCGGGAAACCGCACTTTTATTGAATGAATCCTCATTCACTGTTGACAGGAAACGCCGAGTTCCGCTATCATTTGCACTACCCATCTGAGATTCACAACCGAGTATTCCCACGTCAATCATGAAGTAACGTTATCACCCGTATAACGATGGAGAAGTGTAAATGAGCGAAAAACAAAAGGTTATGAATCGACTGTTCGTTGTGGTGGGCGCGATCATGATCCAGCTTTGCCTGGGCGCGATCTACGCCTGGTCGGTGTTTACTCCCGCTTTGAAGGCAAAGGATTGGAGCAACACCCAAACGCAGGCGGTCTTCGCCGCCGGTTTGGCGTTGTTCGCGATCGTGATGGTTATCGCCGGACGGCTGATGCCCAAAATCGGTCCGCGCGTGCTGACCATGGTTGGCGGTATCGTCCTGGGCGTCGGTTATATGCTGGCCGGCTTGCTGAATCCCTTCAACTTCTGGGTGACGTTCATTTTCGTCGGCATCGTGGGCGGCGCGGGCATCGGTCTGGCGTACGTGGTGCCGATCGCCGTGGGCATGCGCTGGTACCCGGATAAAAAGGGCTTGATCACCGGTTTGGCCGTCGCCGGCTTCGGCTTCGGCGCGATGTTGTGGGTCAAGCTGGCCGGTTCCTGGGCGCATCTGCTGGACGCCGATAATCTGGGTTTGAACGGCACGTTCATCCTTTACGGCGCCATCTTCCTGGTTTCCGTGGTAATCGGCGGCATCTGGATGGTTTTCCCGCCCGAAGGTTGGAAGCCCGCCGGTTGGAATCCCCCCGCCGCCACCGGAACCGGCGCGCCGGCCGCCGGCTCGTTGGATTTCGACAGCGGCGAAATGCTGCGCAAACCGCAGTTTTTCATGATTCTGCTGACCTTTGCTTTCAGCGCCAGCGCCGGTTTGATGTCCATCGGCCTGATGAAAGCGTTCCCGATGAAGGCGCTGATGGATCACAATTTGAGTGAAATGGCCGCCAGCGCCATCGCCGGCACAGCCATGGCGGTGTTCTTCTCGTTGGCTAACGGCATCGGCCGCATCGCCTGGGGCACCTTCAGCGACTTCCTCGGCGCGAAGAAATCCCTGATCATCATGGCCGCCACGCAGGGCGTGTTCGTGATTCTGTTCCAGTGGATGGCGGGCAACGAGTACACGCTGTATCTGTTCGCCACGCTGATCGGCTTCAACTTCGGCGGCAACTTCGCCCTGTTCCCGATGATTACCGCGGGCACCTTCGGCACCAAGTTCATCGGCCAGAATTACGGTTGGGTGTTCCTGGCCTACGGCATCGGCGGCATCTTCGGCCCGATCATGGGCGGCAAGCTGGGCGACATGGGCAACTTCCCGTTGGCCTTCACCATCTGCGGCGTGCTGTGCCTGGCGGCGGCGGTCATTATCTCGTTGGTGCGCCAGCCGAGCAAAGCGTAAACGGAGACAACCATGGGTCACGTATGTGATGCGGCGGTGGTGACCTGCGAAGACTTTCGTCTGCATCAGCGGGCGGACGGCAGTAACTTCATCGCCGAGTTCATCAAGAGCCTGAAGGTCGATTGCGACCTGATCACCCGGGGTGGGTCGGTGCAGGATCTGCTGCGGCCGAAAATGCCCGGCTTCGATCAGGCCCTGTTTCGCGATTTGACCGTCTCGGTCGAGCTGCATCAGGTCAAGACGATCTACCTGATCAACCACGAGGATTGCGGCGCGTACGGCGCGATGCAGTTCGCCGATCGGGAAGCCGAAACGGCGCAGCATCATCAGGATCTGCGCGAGGCCCGCAACCTGTTGATGACCAAGTTTCCCGAGGTCGAAATCGTGTTGTACTTCGCGGAGCTTAAAACGGAAGCGCCCGGTCGTTTCCGCTTGACCGAGGTGCATTGACTCATTTATAAATAACCGTTCCGAACGAGGAAACAGTGAAAGAACGGTTAACAGTTTTGATCGTGGGGTTCGGTTCTCCTCCAGTGTCCTCCCCAAAATCTGGAAACCGGGCCCTGCGATCTTTTACTTTAACGGATTAGCCCATGCCCCACGCTCTCCCAATCGACGATGCCCGCAGCCTGCTTGAGGCGGCCCGAGAGGCGATGAGCCATTCGCATGCCGTGTGGTCGCAGTTCCCGGTCGGCGCGGCTTTACGCTGTGCGGACGGGACGATCTTCACCGGCTGCAACGTGGAAAGCCCGAGCCTGCTGCAGGGCGCGTGCGCCGAGCGCGTCGCGCTGCTCAAGGCGCTGTCGGAGGGGCAACGGGAGTTCACGCATATAGCGATCGTCGCCGAAAAAAGGCCGGCGATCAGCCCCTGCGGATTGTGCCGCCAGATGCTCTATGAGTTCGCACCCGACCTGATCGTCATCGTCGAAAATCAGGACGGCGAGCCGATACAAGAAGTGCTTGCCGCGTTCCTGCCCGAGCCCTTTGTCGCTCCGTAATTCCTCTCTGAACAGACGCCCGAATCGATGGACCCAAGTGGGACAAGTGGGACACTTCGGGACACGTTGTCCCACGCACATTATTCATGAATAATCAATGATATCAGTAGGTTGTAAAAATGAAGGGTGGGACGCGTGAGAAAAAGTGTCCCACGTGAATAGTATGGGCGTTCGAGTGCGGAATCGAGGTTTTTCATCCCGGATCTGAGAGACTGTCAATTTTCTCGATTTGAGCTTTTTCACGCGGCGCTCACGCACCGGGCTACCCTCTGTCGCCCCTGCGGGGTTGTTTGTCGCCTGGCGGCGCATCGATCGACGGTCTCCCCCGAGCCGGAATTCAGGACGGGAAATACTCTTCCCGACCTTTTTTCAAGGGATTTCTCGACTCGCCCTGACGGGCTAGCGAAATGACAAGAATGGATAGGCGATTTCCGACAGCCCTGCTGTTTGTCATTTTTGGCACATGATCCAGACGGCTTGTGTTTTTAAATTTCATTGCCGTAGAATAATCGCACGAAGCCGGGTTTTCCTCCGCTTCGCCGCATTGGAGGATGTGATGTACAGGTTGTCCAACCATTTCACTTTGGCAATGCTGCTTATTTTTTTATGCTTGGCTGCTCCCGGCATGGCCTGGGCGCTGCAGGCCTTTGCACTCAAAGTAAATCCGCAGGGCGAACAGGTGTGGTATCAAGGCTTACAGGAAAAGATGATTGGTTCGCCGGATGATGGAGGTTTGGGACCGGAGATTGAGCTTGATGAAGAAAACAACGTCTATTTGACGGCCTTCCTTTTCGTGGCAGGGTTGTCCAACGACGGGCAAGTTATCTGGAAGGTCGCAATACGTGCGCCGTTAAATTTACTTGCTTTTCGTGAAGGTGTTGCATTTGAGGAATATATTGATTTTTCACATATTATATATAGATATAATATTAATGGCCTTCTTTGGTCGACTTTTCTCGATGATTACATAGTCGAAGATATGCAACCGGGCTTATCCAATTATTTGTATACGTTTGGAATTACCTCATCGACAGAAGAAGAGTATACAATAATAGTTATTGATAGTGAGGGCGATATTCTACATAAATATCATTATTTAATTGACAACTCCTACAGTCGATATTCTTGTTTGTTTTCCTTACATGATTCCGGTTTCTATGTCGCCAGTTATTGCTCGCGGGCCGGCCACGAGGACGAAGATGATCTCTTCTGCCTGGACAGCCATTCGTTGGATGGAGAGCGCATCGGGTTCGCAGTGGTGGATATGGCCGAGGCGAAGACATTGACCACGGACGCCGATGGTAACGCTCTCTTGGCCTGTATGGATATCTACGACATTTCGCCGGAGGGCGAGGTGCTGTGGAGTTTCGAAGTCGGCGGCGTGGTGTACGACATGCAGGTCGATACGGACGGCAGCATCTATGCGCTGAGCCAACCGGGCGATTCGCGGGCGATACTGACCAGACTCGATGCGGACGGCGGGTTTCTCTGGCAGGAACAATACCGGGGCGAGCACATCCGCGCGCGCACGCTACGGCTGGACGACGACGGCAACGCGTACATCGTGGGCACCTCGTGCAACGACACGGGCGAGTGGTACACCGATTGCCGCGCCCTGGCGATCAAATACAGCTCCGAGGGCGAACCGTTGTGGGCCCGCACCTATCAGGGCGTCGACGGATACGATTGTTACGCCTACGACGCCGCAGTCGACGCTGACGGCAACCTGTATCTTTCCGGCTACAGCCACGACTCCAAAGACGATGGCGGCGGCGGCAACTCCCTTGGCTGTGGGTGTTTGCCATAACGGTTGAGCTTTCTCACGCGGCGCTCACGCACCGGGCTACCCTCTGTCGCCCCTGCGGGGTTGTTTGTCGCCTGGCGGCGCATCGATCGACGGTCTCCCCCGAGCCGGAATTCAGGACGGGAAATACTCTTCCCGACCTTTTTTCAAGGGATTTCTCGACTCGCCCTGACGGGCTCGCTCGAAATGACACCGGTGCGTTTTCTCGGGATAGGCGCTTTTCTTCAACAACCCCATTGTCCCCGGTTTACCCGACGATCAAAAATTCGCTTACGGGTCCAGTGGATCGCTCGCGGCGGCGTACAGCGAAACCGGATTGGGCAAATAACACGAATTGCTCGACGACAGCCGTTTGACGACGCGGTAGGGCAGGTAGCCCAACTCGTCGAGGCAACGTTCTTCAAGCATGTAGGTGATGTAAATCGCCTGAGCGAAATCGGTGTTGATCAGTGCCGGCCGGTCGGCGGGAATGCCGTAGCGCAAGATGATGCGGGCGAAGTTGCGCAGGTTGGTCGTCGTGTGCCGCGCGTAGGGATCGATCAGAATCGCCTCTTCGGGGATGTCGTAGGTGTCCATCACATAGTGCTTCATTTGCAGTGATTCGCAGAACGGCGTCTGGTCCGGGTGCACGTGCCCGCCGGAGAAGACGATCAGCGGCGTCAGGCCCGCCAAATAGCGTTCGGCGGCCAGATCGCACCGCCATTGGCCCAGCGGCGAAAACTCGACCCAATCCAGCTCCGGCCCCTGACCCGGCACGAGCATCGCCGGGAAGCGGTAGTCGTCCCAATCGATCTCCGCGATGTGCGCGGCGGCGGCCTGATTTTCGCCCAGCAGAATCGGCTCGTAGCGCCCGGCTTCGTCGCGGCCCAGGGCCATCATGGCGGCGTAGCCGATTTCCAGCAGCGGCTCGAAGAAGGCGAACGCGGCCGGATGATCGTCGCACAGCTCGTTGACCAGCGCGTCGAGCGTCGCGGCGTCCAGGGCGCGGGCATAGCCGTTGAACACGCCGTTGGCCCACTCGATCGTCTCCAGCCACCCCTGGGTGAGCATCTCCGCGTCGGTTTCATCCGCGTGGAACTGGAACAGGCCCGACGGACGCATGTGCGCGTCGACCAGCAGGTCGTCTTTGGCGTCGACGAGAACGCGCACCAGCTCGGCGGCCATCGCCTCGGCCTGCTCGGTGGACCAGAGCACGGCGGCGGCGTAGCAATCGGGGTCCGCGCCGCAGGTGGCGGCGGCCGTGCGCAGGGCGTCGTCGCGCGCCGTCGAAACGGCGGCAATGGCGGGATCGTCGGCCAGCGCGGCGGCGATCGCCGGGACGTGCCCGAGTAAGGTCAGCAGGTAGAAATTTTTATCCTGCACCGGCCGGCCGCTGTCGACCGGTTCGTAGTCGGGATCGAAGCCGTTGGTGTCGGGCGGTTCGGTCATTTCGCATTTGTCGGGCGCCAACTCGGGGAAGGGGACATCATCGTCGTCGGCGGTGTCGTCGTCCGTCGTATCGTCATCGACTGTGTCATCGTCGTCCACGTCATCGTCAAGGGTGTCGTCGTCATCATCGTCGACGGGCGTGGAGTCGTCGTCGGTCGCATCGTCGTCGACGGCGTCATCGTCCGCCGCGTCGTCGTCATCGTCATCCGAGTCGCCGGAGCAGCCGCCTGTCGTCAGGAAAAGGCAACACGTGAGAATCAAGAACAATGCGAGGCGATAGGATTTCATGACGTCCACCTGCTTGGTTCAATTGTCCGAGAGTAAAATCAGTATAGAGAAACGTCGTCTCCCCTGACAAGAACCATAATGTAATTAAACGAAAACGGAGCGGCGCCGGGCCGCTCCGGACGGTGGTGGACAATGGTCAGGCGGTGGCCGTTTCGGTCGCTTCGGCTTCGGCGCGTTTGGCGCTGTAGAAGTTGTTCAGCTTTTCCTGGATCAGGTCGTAGGTCTGCTGGATGCCGTCCATCGTTTTTTCGTCGTTGATGTTCAGTCCCTGCAACACCTTGAGCGCCTCGTTGAAGCCCTTGTCGATGGCCCGCCCGATGACCTTCTCGTACTTGTCGACCAGTTCGGATTCGCTCAGGTCCGGGTTTTGTTTGCGGAACACCGAGTACATCCCGATGACGAAATCGGTGATGAACGTCGCGGTTCCTTCGGGCGTGGGATCGAAAGAGCCGACCTCGACGCCCAGTTCCCCGTAGGCCTGGTCGATCGCCGCGTTGAGCCGATTGATCGTCGTCTGCGAATAGAGCTTGAACGCGAAGTTCTTGTCGCGCCAACTGACGACGTCTTCGATGTCGCGCGTTTGCGGGCGATCGGTTTTGGTTGCCGTTTTGCTTGTTTTGTTGGGTTGGTTGAGTAGCGATTGGATCGAAGGAGTTATTTGATTTACGCCCATTCTGACCCCCAAAAACTCAATTTCTCAATAGTGCAATCGGCACTTGTGTCGATTCACTGAATCGATAATTAATGATAGTCATCTTTATTCGCTTTGCCAAGCATAATGGGGAGTCAGGTGCGCCTGTTCAAACGTGAGAAAAAACAGCCGGATACGGCTGAACGGCGGGAAAATACGCCCCGTCATTTTAAACGGTTGCTGAAAAATTCGTTCCACCACTACAGCGCGTTGTTCCCGGGACGCTTCAGCTGGCTGTCGAATATTTTATTTAAATTCCTGTTTCGCGGCGTCACGTTGGAGGATGCGGATCGACGCGAGCTGAAAAAAGCCGCCGAAAAGGGGGCGATCGTTTACGTCACGCGCAGCCGCAGTCGCCTGGAATACCTGCTGCTGTCGTTCAAATTACGCGAAGAGGGCCTGCCGTTTCCGCAGTTCTGTCATTACCTTTCGGTGTATTTGTGGCAATCGTGGCTGACCTTCGTGCGGCGCACGATGGGCATTGTGGTGAGTTTTTTCGAGCGCCAGGGATACCCGAATCCGTACCGCAACGGTTTCGTGCGGATGCTGCTGGCCGAGAAGGTGCCCACGCTGTTGCCGTTGCACCATTTTCGCGGCCTGCCCTGGCGGTTTTCGCGCCAGCACCTGGATCCGCTGCAGGAGCTGATTCAGATCCGCCGCGACACGAACCGGCCGATCATGATCGTGCCGCTGGTGCTCATTTACGGGCGGCGGCCCGATCGCGACACGCGCTCGGTGCTGGATATGCTGATCGGTCCGGCCGACAACCCGGGGCGCGTGCGGCGAATCATCATGTTCGTGCGCAACTTCCGCAGCATTTACCTGAAGGTCGCCGAGGCCGTCGAGCTCGACGAACTGGAAGCTTCGGCGAGCATGCGCGTGCCGATGATGGCCGACCGGCTGCCGGAAACGGCCTATCACATCCGCCAGGCGTGCCTGGAGCGCATCGAGGCCGAGCGCCGCGTGGTGTTGGGCCCGGCGCGCAAGAGCCGCGCGGAAATCATCGAGATGATTCTGCACGATCGCCACTTCGTCTCGGCGCTGCTCAAATACTGCAAGGAGAACGACGAACCGTTCATCGACACGCGCCGCCGCGCCCGCCGCTACCTGGAGGAGATGGTCGCGGAGATCCGGCCGACGGTGATTTCGTTTTTGCGCTGGCTGATGGATCGCCTGCTGCCGCGCGTCTACGACAGCATCGAGGTCGACGAGAAGGGGCTGGAAAAGGTGCGGCGCATCGCGCGGCGCATGCCGGTGGTGTTCATGCCCAGCCACAAAAGCCACATCGACTACATTTTGCTCAATTACATTTTGTACAACAATCATATCTCGCTACCGGTGACCGTCAGCGGCATCAATCTGAACTTCTGGCCGATCGGCAACATCTTTCGCGGCGCGGGCGCGTTTTATATCCGGCGCAGTTTTCGCGGCAAGCGCATCTACTCGCTGTGTTTCGTCAAGTACATCGAAGCGCTGCTGCGCGAAGGCGTGGGGCTGACCTTCTACGTCGAGGGCGGGCGCAGCCGCATCGGCAAACTGCTGCCGCCGAAGCTGGGTTTCGTGCAGCATCTGCTGAACGCGTCGATCGGCTCGGGGCGGCGCGAGCTGGCGTTCGTGCCGGTGTCGATCGGCTACGAGCGCATTTTCGAGGAACGCTTCTACACCAACGAGGCGGCGGGCAAGCCCAACGAAGGCGAGACGCTGGGGACGATCCTCAAAAACCGGCGGATGCTGACCAAGAAGCGCGGGCGCGTGTGGCTGGATTTCGCCGATCCGATTCCGCTGCAGGAAACGCTGTGGGACGCGCAGATCACCACGGTGCCGCGCGACGACGACGGGCGGCGCGACCTGGCGCGGCAGATCGTGCACCGCGCGGTGTACGCGCTCAACGAGCTGCATCCGGTGACGCCCTACGCGGTGGTCGCCGAGGCGCTGCTGGCGGGCACGCGGCGCGGGGTGTCGGGGGGGACGGTCGTCGAGCGCTTCCGGTTGCTGACCGATTACCTGCGCGCGCGGCAGGTGAAGCTGCCGGGCTTCGGTTCGCTTCCGCGCACGACGGTGCACAACATTCTGCCGGTGATGGTCGCCGAGAAGCTGCTGACGATGGAGGACGCGCCGGAAGAGGACGACGAGCCATTCTATTTCCTCGACGAAAGCAAGCGTTTGGCGCTGACCATCTACGCCAACACGGTCGTGCCGCAGCATCCGTACATCAGCCTGCTGTCGCTGAGCCTGCTGGCGGCGGTCAAGGCGCTGTCGATCGACGAGTTGTTCATCGAGTTCCGCTACCTGCTGCGGCTGCTGGCGCGCGAGTTCGTGCTGGGCAGAACGCCGGAGCGCTCGGAGGACGAGGACCGGCGCAACTTCGAGCGCGTGCTGGATCACTACCGGCAGCACGGCTGGCTGTCGGAGACCGCCGAGGGGCTGGAGCTGTCGCCGCGCGGTCGCTTCGCCGCCGAAACCTTCGGCGCGGTAATTGCGGGTTATCTGGAGAGTTATCACCTGGCGGCGCGGGCGCTGCTCAAGCGCAAGGCCGAGGTGTTCACGGCCAAGGAGATCATCGACGCGTCGATCAAGAAAGGCACGCGCCTGGTGGCCGTCGGCGAACTGAGCCATCCGGAGGCGGTGCACCAGTTGATGCTGCAAAACGCGATGCGCCTGTACGAGGATTGGGGCATTATGCGCGCGGAACTGGTGATCGGCGACAAGACCAAAACGGCCGGCCGCAATTACCAGGTGGCCGATTTCGTGCAACTGCGCGACATCGTCGAACGCACGCAAATCTACCTGCCCAAGTAGCCCTGGAGTAATCAGAGCACAGACAAAAGTTCAGGAAACTGCCGGGCGTCGCGATTCTTTATTCGAAAAACCAATCCGGATTGAACCAGTCGGGCACGCAGTCGGGATTGCAGGCGTTGCAGCCTTCCTCTTCGGTGTTGGGGCAGCAGTCGTCCTCCCACCGGGCCCTGATCACCTCGCGGTCGCCGCAGACGAATTCGTCGGCTCCTTCGTTGCATTCTTCCTGGCTGTCGTAAAAGGCGATGAGGCACGAGAAGGTGTGCTCGTCTTCGGCATCCCAGCCGGCGCATTCGACCCAGCAGACGCTGCGGATGTAAACGTCGTCTTCGTTGTCGTCGTCGTCATCGTCGCCGCAGGCGCCGATCGCCACCGCCGCGGCCGACGTCACCACCAAAAATGAGAGAAACAAGAAAATCCATTTGTTCGCCTTCATTACGACCTCCCAATACGGTTGCCATACCATAGCATGAAATATCATGTACCACACTTTCGGCGGCGGCCAAAGACGCTATCGGGGCGGATCGTATTGCGTCCGCCGGGGCGATCCCCTATCATGGCCGCTGTTTTTTCGTGCAACCGTGGACGGCGGGAGGAACCGTGCGCATTACCGGAGGCGAGCATTGCGGCCGACGCATTCATGCGCCCGTGTCGGTGAAGCTGCGCCCGGCGCTGGATCAGGTGCGCGAATCGCTGTTCAATATTCTGGCCCGGCGCGTGCCCGACGCGCGCGTGCTCGACGCCTTCGGCGGCGCGGGCCTGCTCGGGTTGGAGAGCCTCTCGCGCCACGCGGCCGAAGTGATCTTCGTCGAAAAGCATCGCCCCACGGCCGAACGGCTGCGCGAATTGCTGCGCGAATGGCGCATCGACGATCGCGGCCGGGTGATCGTCGGCGACTTTCTCAAGGTCGCCCCGACGCTCGCCGGCAAGCCCTTCGACCTGATCTTCATTGATCCGCCTTACCATGCGGGCTTGATTACGCCCTCGGTTCTTGTGGTACAAAAGCATCAACTGTTGGCGAACGATGGGTTGATGATCATCAAGCATATAAAAACCGAACCTCCGGAAATTCCCGTGGGATTGCGCGTGGTCGACGAGCGTAAGTATCGCGACGCGCGCGTTGAATTTGTCGCACTAGACAGCGGAGAGAACGAATGAGCAAATTGGCGGTCTACCCCGGCAGCTTCGATCCGATCACCAAAGGGCACGTGGATTTGATCAAGCGCGCGCACTGCGCCTTCGACAATCTGATCGTCGCGGTGGCGACCAATCCGCGCAAGAAAACGCTCTTCACCGCCGCGGAGCGCGTCGACCTGATCAAAGAAGCGCTGGGCGATCCGCGCATCGTGGTCGACACCTTCCCCGACTTGCTCATTCACTACATCAAC
The DNA here is from genome assembly GCA_036725605.1 of bacterium. Lineage (GTDB taxonomy): Bacteria > Lernaellota > Lernaellaia > Lernaellales > Lernaellaceae > CALBTQ01. The sequence continues at coordinate 10,425 of DAIMDW010000002.1, read as the reverse complement.
CGTGTTAAAGCCAGCGTGATCCTGCGCGGCCTGCGCGCGATCAGCGATTTCGACTACGAGTTCCAGATGGCGCTGACCAACCGCAACCTCAATCCCGACGTCGAAACGTTCTTCCTCATGGCCAGTGAACCCTACATCTACCTGTCGTCGACGATGGTCAAGGAGATCGTCTATTTCGGCGGCGACGTGACGGGCATGGTGCCGCCCAACGTCCTGACCGCCTTGCAGGCGAAAATGAAATCGATCCGTACCGATCAACTGTAATTTAAAAGGAGACCTTTGATGAAAATAGCCGCGCGTTGCCGTTCCCTCGCTCCGTCGATCACCCTGGCCGTTTCCGCCCAGGCCAAGGCGCTCAAGGCGCAAGGGCAGGACATCGTCGCCTTCGGCGCCGGCGAGCCCGATTTCGACACGCCCGAGCACATCAAGGAAGCCGCGATCAAAGCGCTGCGCGACGGCGTCACCCGCTATACGCCCGCCGCGGGCATGCCCGTGCTGCGCGAAGCCGTGGCCGCGTTCTATCAGGAAACGTACGGCCTGCCGACCAAGGCGGGCAACGTGGTGATCACCTGCGGCGGCAAGCACGCGCTGTACAACATTTTCCAACTGTTGCTGGAGCGGGGCGACGAAGTGCTCATTCCCGCGCCGTACTGGGTCAGCTATCCGGAGATGGTCACCCTGGCCGAAGGCGTGCCGGTGATCGTGCCCACCAGCGAGGAAACCGGCTTTCGCGTCACGGTCGATCTGCTGCGCGAATACACGACCGAACGCACCAGGGTGCTGATCGTCAACAGCCCGTCCAACCCCACCGGCGCGGCTTACACGCGCGAGCAACTGCTGGAACTCGGCCGCTTCGCCATCGAAAAGGACCTGGTGGTCATCTCCGACGAAATCTACGAAAAGCTCGTCTACGACGGCTTCGAATTCACGTGCTTCCCCACGCTCGCCGAGGAGCTGCGCGCGCGCACGGTGGTCGTCAGCGGCGCGTCGAAAACCTACGCGATGACCGGTTGGCGCATCGGTTGGGCCGTCGGCCCCGAGGACTTCATCACCAAGATGAACTTCCTGCAGAGCCATTCCACGTCCAACCCGACCAGCTTCGCGCAATCGGGCGCGCTGGCCGCGTTGCAGGGCCCGCAGGATTGCGTGGCGATGATGGTCGCCGCCTTTGCCGACCGGCGCAAATACATCCTGGAGCGCCTCGCCGCGCTGCCGGGCGTGACCACCTTCGCGCCGCAGGGAGCGTTCTACGTCTTCCCCAAATTCGACGCCTACTACGACCAAACGGCCGGCGGCATCGAGATCGTCGATTCGCTGAGTTTCTGCAAATTCCTGCTCGAACGGGCGCAGGTGGCGGCGGTGCCGGGCATCGGCTTCGGCGCGGACGCAAACATCCGTTTAAGTTATGCCACCTCCATGGAGCAGATCGAAAAAGGACTCGACCGCATCGCCGGCATCCTGGGCGAACTGTCGATCGACTGACAAAAGCCGCACAAAATCAGAGAATTGTTGACACGGGCAAAAGGGCTTTGCTAGTGTCGTGAAAAATTGTGCAGCCTTGCGGGGAGAGTATGAATGTGGAATGTCAGCCCGTTGCGGACGGCGCTTTGCGTTTCCTTAATCCTGCTTCTCGGTTTTGCGCTACAAATCACGTTGGCCCAGGATGAACCGGCGGCGAAAAAACCGACGACCGCCGAATGCCTCGGATGTCACGACGGCACCGCCGCCGAACTGAGCCCGGAAGATCGTGCGGGCATGGTCGAGGCGCTGCCCGCCGGTTGGCAAGCGCAGGGCAAAAAGGCCGATCCCAAACGCGCCGGCGTTTCGTTGACCGTCGATACGACGGCGATGAAAAAATCCGTGCACGGCGACGATTGCTCGATGTGCCACAACGTCGCCGCCACGCCGCACATGGCCAAGCTGCCGCCCGTCGATTGCACGACCTGCCATGACGAATATGCTTCCCTGTATCGCGAGGGCGCGCACTTCGCCGCCGTGCAGGCGGGCAACGCCAAGGCGCCGGTCTGCGCCGATTGTCACGGCGGGCACCTGGTGCTCGCTTCGTCCAATCCGGAAAGCGCGATCGCGCGCGAAAAGGTGTCGCACCAGTGCGGTTCGTGCCATACGGCGGAAGTTGTGCCCGGCCGACGCGGCATCGGCGCTTACGACAATTGGCTGGAAAGCGTGCACGCGGGCAAGAAGGACGGCCAACGCACCAACGCCGTGTGCACCGATTGTCACGACAGTCACTCGGCCCGCTTCGCCGACAGCGGCACGGCCAAGGCGAACGTTGCGCGCACCTGCGGGCGTTGCCACAAACAGGAAGGCGAAGACTACCAGCGCGGCATTCACGGCGCGGCGCTCAAACAGGGCAACCTGTCCAGCCCGACGTGCACCGATTGCCACGGCGTGCACTCGGTGCAGGCCGTCGCGACGGAAGGCTCGTCGGTGTACGGTTACGCGGCGGTGGGCAACGTCTGCGGACAATGCCATCAGGCCGAGCGGATCAACAACCGCTTCGGCATTCGCGGCACTTTCGAAAGCTACATGGACAGCTTCCACGGACTGGCGCTCAAGAAGGGCGATCTGCGTTCGGCCAATTGCGCCAGTTGCCACGGCGCACACCTGATCCTCAACAGCGCCGATCCCGCCAGCAGCGTCAATGCCGGCAACCTGCAGGAAACCTGCGGCAAGTGCCACCCGGGTATCGGCGCGGGCGTGGCGCAGGGGCGCGTGCACCCCGAAATCGCGCAGGACGCGCCGTCGCTGGGCGAGAAGGTGCAGTGGTGGGTGAAGTTCATTTACCTCGGGCTGATCCCGGGCGTGCTGGGCTTCATGTTCTTGCACAACCTGATCGACTGGCTCAAGAAGGTGCGCAAGCATCTGCGCCTCAAGCGGCTGGAAGGGCGGTACCTGCGCCTGACGCGCAGCGAGCGCATTCAGCACATCGTGCTGATGCTCAGTTTCTCGACGCTGGTGGTGTCCGGCTTTGCGCTGGTCTTCGGCTGGAAGATCCCCGGCATCTCCGGCGAGCTCAACGAGTCGATCCGCGCCTACACGCACCGCATTGCCGCGCTGGCGATGATCGGTTGGGCGGTCTTCCACTGCTATTGGGCGGCCTTCACCAAACGCGGGCGGGGCTACATCATGGCGATGATCCCCCGCTACAAGGACGCGGTGGACCTGGTCGAGATGATCGCTTACAACCTGGGCTTCATCAGCGACAAGCCGAAGTTCGATCGCTTCAACTACATCGAGAAGATGGAATACCTGGCGATGATCTGGGGCACTTTCGTCATGGTGCTTACCGGCCTGATTTTGTGGTTCGAGGAAATCGCCCTCAAGCTGATGCCCCTGTGGATGGTCGACGTGGCCAACATCGTGCACTACATGGAGGCCATCCTGGCCACCTTGGCGATCATCATCTGGCATTTCTACAGCGTGCTGTTCAACCCGGACGTCAAACCCATGGCCACGCACTGGATCACCGGCATGCTCAGCGAAGAGGAAATGGAACATGAGCATCCATTGGAACTCGAACGGATCAAACACGGTGAACCGCCGGAGGCGTGAAGGCCAAATCATCTCTGATTTCAAAAAGTTGGTGAGAAAGTTAAAAACGTACTTGCCAGACGCTTAGAGAAGGTAGTAACCTGCGAACCCGAGGGATAGCAATAATCTTTTTCGTTGAAGGAGGAGTATCTCAATGAAAAAGCACTTGATGGGGCTAATGGCTGTATTGATGGTTCTTGCTTTTGTGACCGCCGTTTTTGCGGTCAGCGACACGCTTGTTCTGAAAAGCCCGACCAAGGGCGATGTCAAGTTCACGCATAAGAAACACACCGATGCGTTGGGCGGCAAATGCGTTGACTGCCATCACAAAACGCCGGCCGGCGGCACGCCCGCGGCCTGCACGACCTGCCACGATGCGACCGGCGCCAAGGGTGGAAACGTAAACACCAAAAAGGCGTTCCACGATCAGTGCGCGGGCTGCCACAAGAAAATGGGCAAAGGCCCGATTCTTGGCAAGTGCAACGAGTGCCACGGCGCGTAATCGGTTTACAAGCCAAAGTGAAAACCGGGGGCAAATCGCCTCCGGTTTTTCTTTTTAAGTATCAGATTTTTGACATCTGTTATTAGAACCTGTATGATTCTGTCCGGTTAGCGGTAAAGGACGGAAGCGTTGACGACAGGCGGCGAATTGTTTGCCCGGCCCGAAGAGGCCGACATGCTCTTTTACGAGCGCCCCTATTGGCGGCGCGGTTTACGCGTGGCCGGCATCGACGAAGCCGGGCGCGGCTGTCTGGCCGGGCCGGTGGTCGCCGCGTGCGTGGTGCTGCCGCCCGAAATCGACCTGCCGCACGTCACCGATTCGAAAATGCTCAGCGACGTACAGCGGCGTCGCTTGCTGCCGGAGATTGTCAGCCGGGCGACGGCCGTGGGCGTCGGCGTGCGGTCGGCAGGGCGGATCGACGCCACCGACATTTTGCGCCAGACCAAGGAAGCGATGCTCGCGGCCGTGGCGCGTCTGCCGTTCACGCCCGACGTGCTGCTGATCGACGGCAACCAGAAGCTGCCCACCGGCCTCGAGCAGCGCACGCTGGTCAAAGGCGATCTGCTGTGTTTGTCGATCGCCGCCGCGTCGATCGTGGCCAAAGTAACGCGCGACGACATCATGCTGCGCCTGCACGAACGCTTCGGCGGCTACGGGTGGAACGACAACAAAGGCTACGGCACCGCCGCGCATCTGGCCGGCCTGCGCCGCCTCGGGCCCAGCCCGCTGCACCGGCGCAGCTTTCGCGGCGTGTTGGACGAAACGCCATGACCGAGTTGATCGGGCGCGCCTTCGGCGATTACGGCGAACGGGCCGCGGCGCGCTTTATCCGCCGCAACGGCGGCCGGGTGGTCGCGCGCAACTGGCGTTGCAAGCGCGGCGAGGTCGACCTGATCGTGATCGAGGGCGACACGCTGGCCTTCGTCGAGGTCAAGACGCGCGAAAGCGCCGACCTCGTCCGACCGGTGGAGTACGTCAATCGCACCAAGCGGCGCAAGCTCGAGGTGCTGGCCGAGGAATTTTGCCGCCTACGGCGGATCGAACCGGAAGCCGTGCGTTTCGATGTGGTGGAAGTGATCGGGCGCAAACATCCGCAAATCAACTGGATGCGCGCCGTGTGGATCGTCGGGGAGTAGCGAGTGCGAAAAAGCGTAACCATGCGCCGCAGCATCCTGGGCAAAACGCTCGTGCTTACCCTGTTGCCGGTGACGATCTTCATTTTCGCGATGAGCGCGAACTTTTATTATCAGGCGCGCCGCAGCCTCGAACAGGAAATGGGCCGGCGGCTCATCGGCGTGGCGCGCAGCGCGGCGGCGCAGATCGATCCGGTGCTCGTGCTGCAGTTCGCGCCCGGCGACGAAACCAGCCGCGCCTATCGCTCGCTGCTGTCGCGCCTGGGCTCGCTGGCCGAGGCCAACGCCGTCGAGCGCGTGTACGTCGCCGACTTCGACCATCTCGTGTTGTTCGACACCGACAAGAGCGGCCGCATCGGGCAGACGATGTACCGCCTGGCCGCCGACCGGCGCGAGATCCAGCGCATCAAACGCAACCGCTCGACGGCCTCGACGATGTTCAGCGGCGAGGGCGGGCGCTGGTACAAGGCCGGTTACGCGCCGTTGCTGTTGGACGGCGAAGTCGTCGGCGTGGTCGGCGTCGACGCGGGCGTGAGCTTCTTCGATCAGTTGAAAATGATGCAGCGCTCGCTGATGATCATCGGCGTGCTGGGCATTCTGGCACTGGCGACCGTCAGCGTGTTGTTCGCCCAGCGGCTCGTGCGGCCGATCCGCAGTCTGGCCGAATCGGCCCGGCGCATCGGCGAGGGCGATCTGGCCACCGACATCGAGCCCGAAAGCCGCGACGAAATCGGCTTTCTGGCCACCACGCTCAACCAGATGCGCCTGCGCATCGTCGAGCGCGATCGCTATTTGCAGATGTTGCAGCGCGGCATCGCCCACGAGGTGCGCAATCCGCTGGGCGGCATGGAGCTGTACTGCGACATTCTGGCCGACGAGCTCCGGGGCCAGCAGGAACTGGTCGAGCACGTCGACAAGATCCGCCGTGAGGTGAAGGGATTGGACTCGGTGGTCAACGAGTTCCTGGCCTTCACGCGCGAAACCTTGCCCGATCTGCGCCCGGTGAAGGTGCGCGAGTTCCTCGCCGAGCTGCTGTTGTTTTACGCCGTGTCGGCCGAGGAGAAGGGCATTCGCATTCACAACGAAGCCGACCCGCAAATCGATACGGCGGTGTTCGATCCCGATTTGATCCGCCGCGCGCTGCACAACCTGTTGCTCAACGCCGTGCAGGCCATGCCCCGCGGCGGCGATCTGACGTTGCGCGTGACGCGCCGGGATCACGACCTGGAATTTCGCATCGGCGACACCGGCGTGGGCATTCCGGACAAGGTGCGCGAAACCTTCTGGACGCCCTTCGTCACCACCAAGGACAGCGGCACCGGCCTGGGGCTGCCCTTCGTGCGCAAGATCATCGAGGCGCACGAGGGGACCATCGACTACGAAAGTGAACAAGGGCGGGGCACGACGATCCGTTTCACCCTGCCGCAACCGGATAACGAGGCAAGCCAATGAGTCAGGTATTGGTTATCGACGACAACCAGACCATGCGTGAGGGAATGGCCGTGATCATCGCCAAGATGGGTCACAAGGTCTACACGGCCGCCAACGGGCCCGAGGGCCTGCAGATCATGGAACTCAACGAAATGGACCTGGTCCTGTCCGACTTGAAGATGGAAGAGATGGACGGCATCGCCGTACTCGAACACGTCAAAGAAAAATGGCCGCAGACCGTGGTCATGCTCATCACCGCCTACGGCACCATCGAAACCGCCGTCGAGGCGATGAAAAAGGGCGCGTTCGATTTCATCACCAAACCCTTCAGCCAGGAAGAGCTGCGCTTCCGCGTCGAAAAGGCGCTGGAACATCACGATCTGGCGCACCAGAACGTCCGCCTCGAGCGCGAAAACGAGTACCTGCGCCGCGTCGAAAGCTCCAGCTATTCCACCGAGGAGATGATCGGCAAAAGCGAGCCCATCGAGAAAATCAAGGAAACCGTGCGCAAGGTCGCCGGCGGCGATTCCTCGGTGTTCATCCACGGCGAAAGCGGCACCGGCAAGGAACTGATCGCCCGCGCCATCCACGATTACAGCCCGCGCGCGCAAGGTCCGTTCATCAAGCTCAACTGCTCGGCGCTGGCCGAAACGCTGCTGGAAAGCGAACTGTTCGGCCACGAAAAGGGCTCGTTCACCGGCGCGATCAAGCGGCACATCGGGCGCTTCGAACTGGCCGACAAGGGCACGCTGTTCCTCGACGAAATCGGCGACATCAGCCCGCTGATTCAGCTCAAGCTCTTGCGCGTCCTGCAGGAAAAGGAGTTCGAGCGCGTCGGCGGCACGCAGACGATCAAGGTCGACGTGCGCGTGGTCTGCGCCACCAACAAGGATCTGAAAGAGGAAATTCGCAAGGGCAATTTCCGCGAGGATCTTTACTATCGTCTGCACATCATCCCCCTCGAGGTGCCGCCGCTGCGCGATCGTCTCGACGACCTGCCGCTGCTCGCCGAGCATTTCCTGATCAAGCTGATCGACCGTACGCGCAAGCGCATCAAGGCGGTCGACGAAAAGGCGATGAAGGCACTGACGGGCTATTCGTGGCCCGGCAACATCCGCGAGCTGGAGAACGTGCTCGAGCAGGCGATCGTCCTGTGCGAGGGCGAGACGATCACCTTCGCCGATTTGCCGACCTTCGTGACCGGCAAGGGCGAGGAGCCGACGCTGCGCGCGCGCCTGGGCAGCAAACCTTTGCCCGAAATTCTCGACGACTTGGAACGGGATTTGATTAAGGAAGCCTATAGCAAGGCCAACGGCGTCAAAACCGAGACGGCCAAGATGCTGGGCATCAAGACCAGCGCGCTGTATTACAAACTGGAGAAGTACGGAATTTTATGAGTCCCGCGTTCCGCCATGTACGCCTTTTGCTGGCGATTTTGCTGCTGATCGTCGCGGGATCGGTCCGGGTGGCGCCCGTTCGGGCGGCCGAGGCCGATCCGCCGGTCATCAAGCGGCTGATCGACCAGTTCCGCGCCTACGAGGCGGAGAAAATCCTGCTCGACAAGAAAAAAGACGAGCTGCTCGTCGAGCAGAATAAGCTGGCCGACGAGATCGAGACGATCAAGGCGGAAGATCCCGGCCTGCTGGCCCGCATGCGCCTGGAACGGCTGCTCTCGCGCAACCTCGAGGTTTCGCGGCAGCTCGACGAAACGGAAAAGGCGCTGGAAAAAAACCGCTCGATGCGCCGCGAGCTGAAAAAGAAGATCTACTACGCCTACACCGGCGAGATGGAAAGCACCATCAACCAAATGCGCGAAACCAAAAACAAAAAATCCGCAGCCGATCTGGCGCGGCGTTTTTATACCCTGCAGCAGCGACGCGATCCCTGGCGCATTTCCGCGGCCGTCGAGCAGGATTTCAGCCTCTTCAAAGTCGAGATCGAACCGCTTGACGGGCCCGCCGAGATCCTCAACAAGGCCGACATTCTCGACGATCTGGTCGCGAAAATCCGCACCGCCATTGCCCGCATCGACCAGCGCATCAAGGTGCTCCAGCGCGAGCAGCGCCTGGCCGGTGAAATGCGCGATCTCGTTTCGGAAATGAACCTCTTCCAGGAGGGCGTGCGCTTCCACACCGGCGAAAGCGCGCAGCCGCGCGTGCTGGACCCCGACGAGGAACAGCCCGACGAACAGGGCGAGGGCGGCTTGCACATTCCGCCCCTGGCCGGCGAATCCGACAGCGTGCCGGGGTCGGATCGCGCGACCCTTTCGATTCAGCAGGAAATCAAAAAGTTGACCGAGGAACGGCAGTATCTCGTCCGCCTGTCGGCCAAGCTTTCGGCCAAGGCGGCGGATTTTCGGAAAAAGGCGCGGTCGATGCGCAAGCGGGAAAAACCGCCCAAGCCGACCGTGCAACGCAATCTAAATAGCGGGAACAAGCAATGAGAATCAGGGGCAAACCGAACCTCTGCGGCATCCTGGGCCTGATCCTGCTCCTCGGGATTTTCTCGGCGGGCGGGGCGCGGGCGGAGATGCGGCTCTCGCATTTGGCTTCGTTGTCGATGGAAGTGGACGACAACGTCTATCAGGCCAACCGCGACCCGGTGACCGACGTGCTGGGGCGGTTGTACTACGACTTTTCGTTCAACTACTTTCCGACGGTCAACAACCTGCTGCTGGCCGAATACCAGCTTGGCGGGCGCATGTACGCCAGCGAGCACGACAAAGACGCCCTGATCAACCAATTGCAACTCGGTTTCACGAATTACTCGATTCCCACGGCCTATTTCGGCCTGTCGACCACCGGCAAACTGCGCAACATCCGCGACGGACAGGAGGACTATCTCAAACTGATCGGCGGGGCCTTCGCCGGCAAGCGTTTTCTTGACACGGTGAACGCCGAAGTGCGCGCCGAATATAGCGAATTCGATTTTCATGAGTTCGACTATTACGATTACGTCAAGCAGAGCTACGGGGCGCAGTTGCGCTACGATTACCTGCGCTCGTTCTCGGTGGGCGCCGGCTATCGCTTCGAGCGAAAGACTTATCCGTTCAACGCCTACGAAAACGTCGGGCCCGAGGGCGGCAACGTCCTGCTGGTCGCCGGCGACGACAATCGCGTCGATAATCTCCATGAAATCAGCACGTTCGGGCGTTATCAAACCCTGCTGTTCGAGCGCAACGCCTTTTTGATCAACCTGTCGTACACCTACCAGTTCAACGAATCGAACTCCTACGGCGACAGCTACAACAACCACCGGGTGATTTTCGGGCTCTCGCAGGACCTGGTGGCCGGCACCAACCTGCACCTGCTGGGCATCTTCCAGGTGCGCGATGGCCGGGAAAAAGTTCTGATTCCACATAGTTACTCAATCGAGGAGGACGACGAGAATTTCAACCAGGTGCATGTGCGCCTCACCCACAACTTCAACGAATACCTCCGCCTCCAGGCCAGCTATTCGCGATTTTGGAGCCACTACGATTTCCAGCGGCTCAACTTCGTGAAGAACCTGTACGCCCTGGGCCTGGCGGTTTCGTTCTAGCGGGAAGGGGGCGGCATGTATCAAAAAGTTGACGATCGTATCGAATACCTGAGGCAAAAAGCCCTGAAACAGCCCGATTTCGGCTCCAAACGCAATATTTTAACTGGCATAAATATTGCCAGAGTGATAGAGAAGAGACCGCTGAGGTATGTCGAAATGAGTAACCGCGCCGCAAAATTCGTCATCATCGCCGCAACCGATCAATCCCAGGGCGAGCAGCCCCAGCACGGCGGCGATGACGGCATGGACATCGCGGCGATCGCCGGC
>DAIMDW010000001.1:67025-680862 GCA_036725605.1 bacterium | reverse complement strand
AATTTAGCACTGAAACACAATTAAAAAATTACCATCGAGAAAATCGACAGTCTCTGGTGACCCCGGGCTGGTATAGACGTTATGGCTTAATCAGCAACCGCAGCCGTCATCATCATCGTCGTCATCGTCATCGTCGGTCACATCGTCGTCGGTGGCGTCATCGTCGGTAACGTCGTCATCGGTGACGTCATCGTCGCCGGTGTCATCGTCGTCGGTATCATCGTCGTCGGTGTCGTCGTCGTCGGTGTCGTCGTCGCCGGTGTCGTCGTCGCCGGTATCGTCATCGGTCGTATCGTCGTCGGTCGTATCGTCGTCGGCGGTGTCGTCATCGGTGGTGTCGTCGTCGGTGGTGTCGTCGTCCAGCGGTTCCTCCCAGCCGGTGATTTCCACGTTGTCCACGCCCCAGAAATCGGCCATCACGCCGGCGTTGACGTAATGGAAGCGGATGTACACTTCCGGCTGATGATCCAGCGCGGGCAGTTCGTGCACGACTTCGTTTTCGTCGCTGTTGTTATAGCGCACGATCCGCACCCAGGTTTCGCCGTCCAGCGAGTAATCGACGTCCGCTTTCTCCAGGAACTCGTGGTCGAATTCGTGCGTATAGCGCAGTTCGATGTCCACATAATCGGACAGGTCGATCGCCGGGGTGATCAACTGTTCGTCCATCTGGCCGAACATGTACGCCTGGCGGTCGGCGATGGCGAAGGTGCCGTTCAGGTAGGGCGAGCTGCGGCCTTCCGGATTGTCGTCCTGCCACGTGCCGCTGCACGTGCCGCCGTTGACGATCGTCCATTGATCCAGCGTGTCGCTCTCGAAGTCGTCCTGGAAAATGCGCACCGGACCGACCGGCGTCACCGACAGTTCGATCGTGTTTTTCTCTTCGTTGCCGTAACTGTCTTCGGCACGGACGATGTAGTAGTAGGTTTCGTTGTTCACGACCGTCTCGTCGACGAACGGCGAGGCGGTGGCCACGAACAATGGCGTGAGGAAATTGTACACGCCCGAGTTTTCGGTGCGATAGACGTTGTAATGCAACGGGTTCACGTCGGTGGCCGGATTCCACTCCAGCGTGGCTTCGTAGTCGCCCGGGGTGATCGAAACCAGTCCGGCGAAGGTCGGCGCCTGGCAGTCGGTGACGGCGTCGTCGGTTTTCGCCACGTTGTAGTTGCCGTTGCCGTCGTCGGCGTCGATGTAGGTCACCACGATGGTGTCGGCGTCATCGACTTCCAACTGACCGTTGGGCGACGTGGTGCCCGTGGCCGTGTCGATCGTTCCCTGGTAAATGCCCTCGTTGCTGGTCTCGGTCAGCGTCACGATTTCGCCGGTCGGTTCCGAGTCGCTGGCGATCGTCACGTTCACGGTCGCACCGGTCAGGTCGATGTCGGCCACTTTGATCGTGATCGTCGCGTCGCAATTGTAACCGTCCTGGGTCAACGTCACCTTGCCGTCGGAGCTGACCAGGTAATCCATCAACCAGTAGTAGGCTTCGACCACGTCCATTCGGCCGCGGCCGAAGGTGTTATCTTCGCCCGTCGTGCCCAGGTCTTCCGCCGACATATACAGCGCCAGTTTGACGTCCTCGGGCGTCGCTTCCGGGAAAGCGCTGCGCAGCAACAACACCGCGCCGGCCACGTGCGGGGTGGCCATCGAGGTGCCGCTGAGCACGCCGTAGCTGTTGTTCGGATAGGACGAACGAACGTCCACGCCGACCGCCGAAATCTCCGGCTTGATCGTCGAGCCGTCGCAGTCCGACGGGCCGCGGCTGGAGAAGCTGGCGGCGGTTTCGTTGTCCTGATTCAACGCGCCGATGGCGAAGGTGTTCAAGTCGCTGGCGATGCGGTTGCCCGGCGAACGCAGCGTCTGCGAGCCGGAACCTTCGTTGCCCGCCGCGAACACCACGACCACGCCGGCCGCTTCGGCCGCGTCGATCGAGGCGTTGAAGTCGTCGCGGCACGAGCCGTAATAGCTCTGGCTCAGGCCCCACGAGTTGTTGACCACGTCCGGCACGTCTTCCATCGTGCCCGGATCGCCGTCCGGATCGGCCGACCACTCGAAGGCTTCCACCGCGTCGGAGAAGATATTGCCGCCGGGCACGTCGATCGTCTTCGCGCCGATCCACTTCGCGCCGGGGGCCATGCCGATCTGGTTGTCGCCGTCCTCGCCCAGGATCGTGCCCAGGGTGTGCGTGCCGTGGTAACCCGAGTCGGTGGGGAAGGTCTGGCCGGAAACCGGATCGAACCAGGCTTCCGACGGATCGACGCCGGTGTCCAACCCGCGCCAGCGAGTAGCGAAGGCCGGGTGGTTGCCGTCCGCGCCGGTGTCCTGGTCGCAGGCCAGCGCGCCCGTGCCGTCGATGCCCAACGCCCACAGTTCCGGCGCGCGCGACACGAGAATGCCGTTTTCGATGCCCTTGCTCTTGCCCATGTCGACCGGCGTGATGATCGGTTCGCCGACCGGCTCGATCAACTCGATATCATAATCCAGGTACAGCGAGCGGATGTCGCTGCGTTTCTTCAATTCCTCGATGAACGCCGGTCTGGCCGAAATGGCGATCGCATTGGTGATCCAGAACGCTTTCACCTTGCCCACCCGGCCGGCTTTTTTGGCCGTATCGACCAGGGCCAGCAGCTCGCCCTGTGTCTCGGCGGCCTTGTCCTGCAAGGCGGTGATCACCTCGTAGTGACGCCGCGCCAGGCTGACGTGCCGGTCCTGCAATTCCTCGACCAACGCCACCAGGTCCACCTGGTCGTCGAGCGTGATAAATACGTTGAGTTCGCTTTCGGCCGCGGCGTCGCGCAACTGCTTTTCCAGGGCCGGATCGACCCAGGCGGCGAACGCGGAAGTGGCGACCAACATGGTCATGCATAAAACGAGAAGTATGAGTTTCGTACGCATCGGATTTTCCTTCTTTACAGCGGGGAACGCCTGATGCGCTCCCAGTCGGCGCCAACCATTATAATGAGCAAATTAGAAAAAGAAAGTTGGTCGATAAAATCGGGAATATCCGTTTGACGGCACGATTGCCTTAAGGCTCAATGGAAAAAACCTTACGACAGCGAGGGGCAGGCGCATGAAGTTCAAGATGATTTTGTGGTTGTTGCTGGCGGCGAGCGTGGCGTTCGCCGGTTGGGCCTGGGCGCAGATGAACGCGATCGAAATCGCCGCCAAGGAATCGGGCGTGCAGAAGGTCCAGTACATCGACGGCGGGCAGACCGTCTATGTGATGCGCTGGACACTCCAACGCGTCACGCGCGACGGTCGGGAAACCATCGTCTACAAGCTGCACGGAGACAACGCACAAGAAGGCGCCAAGCGCATTGAATGGAATGAGGAGTCGCTCATCGACATTACGCCCAACGGCCTGCGGACCCGGCTGTGGAAAAAACGCTCCACCGGCGCCGAACAGATGGAATGGAAGCTGGTCTTCAACTGGGCCGCACTGCAGGCGCAGTATTCCTTCCGGGATCGCGCGACCGGCAAAAGCGAAAACAAAACGATGAAGTTCCAGGCCAACGCCATCCCCGGTGATTGCATGAACCTTATCCTGCGCGGCTTCCCCTTCGAAAAGGGCGCGGGTTTCGAAATGACCGGCCAGATCGTCAACGTCGACGGCTCGCTGCTGGGCGGGCGCATCATCAACCGCGGTGTGGAAAAGCTGCAAACGGCCTTCGGCGCGATCGAGGCGTACAAGCTCGAACTCAAGCCGACCGGCGCGCTGGGCCTGGTCGCCCCGAAAATGTGGATGTGGTACACGAAAGCCGAACCGCACGTCTGGCTGCGCTTCGACGGCCGCGACGACGGCATCACCAATCCGCGCACCAAAAACGAGCTGGTGGAATATCAGCCGCGCGCCTGGATCAAATAGCCGCTACTTCCGCTGCCAGGTCACGTCGCCGGCCGTCTGGTCCGCGTCGATGCCGCTGCCGGCGAACTCGTCCGCGAACCGCGACCAGCCGCGCAGGTGATAATTGAGGAACGACACCGCATATTTTTTCGCCAGCCGCTTCACCCGCGCGTGATCGGCGGTGCCGATGTTGCACGGGTCCAGCGGAAACTGCGCCACGAAATCGGTGTGATCCGCGCCGATAAACTTCACCTCCACCGAGGGCGAGGGCGAATAGGTGAAGAACTCGTGGTAGTTCTCCTCGGTCGGTGCGCAGGCCTGGCCCAGCACCGGCGTGCCGCTCACTTCGCCTCCCAGGTACAGCGTGGGGATCGTCAACGCGCCCACGCGATCGGGCGTCAAATCGGGGAAGTCCGGATCGTCCGGCCCGACCGGAATCGGCCCCGCGCCGTCCACCGGATCCAGGCCCGCCACCGCGCCCAGCGCACCGTCCAGCAGCGCGGCGTTGACGCTCAACTTGCCGCCCATCGAATGCCCGACCGCGCCCAGCCGCGCGCGATCCACCCGGCCGAAAAAGACCGAATCGCTTTGCTCGTGTTCGCAGCAAACCGTGTTGAGGATGAACAGCAGGTCCTTGGTCGATTCGGTGTGGCTGATTTTCAGCAGCGCCACCGGGCTGGTGTAGGGCAATTGCGGCGCGATGGCGATGTAGCCCCAGGTGGCCAGCCGCCGCGCATATTCGCGCACCATCGCCCTTGTGCCGGAAAAGCCGTGCACCACCAGCACGACGCCGAAGGGCCCGCCGTTGTCGGTGGGCGTCAGACCGTCCGACGAAGGCAGAAAGACGTCGGCGTCGATTTCCCGCTCGCGCTCGGCGTCCACGAACGTGCGCGTCTGTTGCACGTAAAGATACTGTCCGTCGCCGTCGGCGGACAGACCGGCGTCGCTCAGATTGAGCGCTTCGGCCGCCACGTCGCAGCACGGCGTGTACGGATGCGGTGCGGTGTCGTCGTCGTCGGAGAGGTCGTCATCGTCGTCATCGTCGCCGATGTCGTCGTCGGTGGAATCGTCGTCGTCCGCCTGATCGTCGTCCGCCTGATCGTTGTCGTCATCGTCGTCGGAGGATGAACAGGCGGTGATCGTCACCAGCAGGGTCATAAGCAACGCCAAAGAAAGCCGGAAGCGTTTCTTCATTTTTTTTCTCCACTTATTTTTTCCCGCTGTAGGTTTTCCCCAGGCTTTTGGTGCACAGCGCCGTGCCCGCGCCGCCGGCGGCGTCGAACACCTCGGCGATGAACAACGTGTGGTCGCCGGTCGGCAGCGAATCGGTCACCCGGCAGTGCAGCACGGCGACGCCGTCGGTGAGATACGGTTGGCCGTGCGCATCGAGGGCCACGGGCAGGCCGGTGAATTTCGCCTCGCGATTGTCGTCTTTCAATTTGAATTGCGGCACGCGGTCTTGCTGGTCTTCGCGCAGCAGAGTGAGGTTGAAGTGTCCGGCGCCCTCGATCAGGTGATGACTGAAGCGCTCGCGATGCACCGACACGGCGAGCAACGGCGGCGCGACCGACACCGGCGTCAGCCAGGAAACGATCATCCCGTTGCGTTGATTTTCATGGGCGACGGTCAAGACCGCGACCGGATTGGGCACGGCCAACAGCGCGCGCCGAACGGCATCTTGTTCCGACATGCTTCCTCCCCCGGGAGAAACCCCGTCGTTTCAAGATGCGTTCCGGCGGCGCCAAAAGCAAGGGTGCGCGTCAGTCGGCGCCGTTTTCCCACTTCAGTTTGAAGTTTTCGCCGGTGACGATCTGGCGCGGCACCACCGGGATTTCCCCTTCGGGCAGCACGATCTTCATCGGGCTCACTTCCAGAATGTCGCGCTGGACGTCGATGCCCGGCATGACCTCGACCAGCATCATGCCCTGCTCGGTGAGTTTGAACACGCCGACGTTGGTCACGTAATAAACGTTCTGCTTGCGCTTGAGGCCCATCTTGCCGGAGAAGGTGATCTCCCGCACGTGCTCCATGAACTTGCACGGGCCGGTTTTGAGGATCTTCAACTCGCCGTCGACGATGTCGAATTTCCCGTGCGCCATCCAGGAGCCGACGAAGAAGATCGTGTTCGCCGCCGTGGTCAGGTCGGGGAAACCGCCGGGCCCCACGTAGTTGATCGCGCCTTCGCCGCGGTTGGAAACGTTGACGTTGCCGTCCGTGTCGGCTTCGAGCAGGCCCAGAATGGTCACGTCCAGTTTTTCGTACGCGCGATGGAACACCTCCGCCGAGGGGATGATCTCCAGCGGATTGATCGCCGCGCCGAAGAAGATGCCCGGGGTGGGCAGGCCGCCCACGACGCCGGTTTCGGTGAAGAAGGTGACGTCCTCGTGCATGCCGCCCTCGTAGAGCAAGCGGCTGACTTCCTCGGGCAGACCGACGCCGATGTTGACCATCGCGCCCGGCCGCGTCGCTTTGACCAGCATCGAGGCCGCCAGACGCGCCAACGCGTTGTCGGCCCGGCCGCGCACCGGCGTGATCTTGAGTACGTTGTTGGCGAACTTGAGCTGGTCGACCGCGTCGTTGGTGTCGACCCGATGCTCGACGGTGAACATCGGCCAGTACTTGCGCTGCTGCACCGAGCCGGTCTGCTCGCTGTACGGATTGACCACGATCGCATCCACGTCCTCGGCCTTGATGAAAATGCGGCTCTCGTCCTTTTCGATGATGTCGCAGACGCTCCCCAGCACCACGCCGCCGTTGCGCCGCACCGCCCGCGCGCTCTCCAGGCTTTCGGTGACCATGCACGTGTGATGCTTGTAGAGGTTGCCTTCCTTGTCGGCGTAGGGCAGCACGAAAACCGCCACGTTGAACGGCGGCAGGTGATAACGCAGTTTGTCGCCCGCGGCCTCGACGAAATTTTCCGACGCGTCGGGCGTGACCGCCGTGCCGCCGCCCACGCGCGGATCCAGGAACGTCCCCACGCCCGCTTCCAAATCGAGGTATTGTTCGCCGCGCGCCTGCGCTTCCAGCAAAAACGTCTGCACGCCCTGCGCCATCGTATGCAGTTCGATCTGGCCGGCGTCGGCCATGCGCAATTGGGCCTTGTAGGTTTCCAGGTGGCCGCTGATCTGGCGTGAGATCAACCCGGGAAGAGCCAGTTCCTCCAGCGTGCCCGGGACGCGCCCGCGGCTGCCCTGCGCGCCGACGGTCATCCACGTCAGGTGCTGCGGATGCCCCGTGCGTTCGAACAGTTCGCGAATGGCGTAAAAGAAAACCGAGCAGCGCGTGTTGCCGGCCATGCCGCTGGAAATAACGGTGGCCTCGTCGGGAATCAGTTTGACGGCTTCCCGTGCGGTCATGAACTTGGGATTTTTGACGCCCTTGACCCGGTAATCCAGATCGCGCTGACTCCAGGTCAGCCGCCAGTGAGCGATGTGGGCAAGCAGCCTCATCTTGGTGAACAAATTCATGGCCACTCCTTTCCTCGAGTTGAGACAGAATCGAACGTGTCGATCGCGGCAGTAACAATACGTTTGAGAAAACGGCCAAAACGAAAACCGATTCGTTGTCCGGAACGTTGTCGAACAGCAGGCAAAATCATAGGATCCGCTTTGTGTGCCGGCGCACATGGCTCCCTGGTTGTCAAAGACAAATTTTCTCTGCTCTTTTAATGTGTTTGTCTCGTTACATCAAGAGAATAATCTTTTCGGGCCGTTGTGATTTTCCGCTCGCTTTTCCGGTGGGGGGCTTGTGGGCTTCTCGGTGGTTCCTTTATGATCCGGCCATACTTGTCAGGGAGCGCCTTTGGATTCATTGCGGCTGGTCAAATATATCTTTTTGGCTCTCCTGCTCATTTTGGGCTGGGGCAGCATCGGCTATATGCTGATCGAAAACGTTCCGTTTCTCGACGCCCTGTACATGACCCTGATCACCATCACCACCGTCGGCTACAACGAAATCTTTCCCCTGTCGCATACCGGCCGGCTGTTCACCATGCTGCTGATTGTCTGCGGCGTGGGCGTCATTTTGATTTCCTTCGGCGTGCTCACCCAGGTCGCCGTGGAAGGTTCGTTGCGCCGAATTGTGGGAAGGAAACGCATGGAAAACAAAATCGAAAAGCTCAAGGGACATTACGTCCTGTGCGGTTGCGGCCGCATCGGCCACATGGTCTTCCACGAAATGATGGACCGCCACATTCCCGTCGTGGTTATCGACCACAAGCAGGAAATCATCGAGCAACTGACCGACGAAGGTTCGCTGGCCATCCTCGGCAGCGCCACCGAGGAGGAAACCCTGGAGCGCGCGAACGTCAAACAGGCGCGCGGCCTCGTGGTGACCGTCAGTTCCGACGCCGAAGCGGTGTTCATCATTTTATCCGTGCGCGACCTCAATCCCGACTTGTTCATCATCGCGCGGGCGATCGAAGAGGGCAACGAACGCAAGCTGATTCAGGCCGGCGCCAACCGCGTGATTTCGCCCTACCGCCTGGTCGGCAAGCGCGTGACCAACGCCATTTTGCGTCCGGCGGTGATCGACATGCTCGACACGCTGATGTTCGAAAGCGATCTGGATCTGGTGATCGAAGGCACCGAGGTCTACGCCGACAGTCCGCTGGCCGGCGTCACGTTGCGCGACTCGGGCATCCGGCAGAAACTCGGCTTGATCATCATCGGCATCCAAAAGGGCGAGGGGAACATCCTGTTCAATCCGCAGCCCAACGAGGTCATCGCCCCGGGCGACACGCTCATTTCCATCGGCGATAAAAACGCGCTGCGTAAATTGGCCGAATTGTTGCGGGGCAAGGGCGGGACGCTATAAGGCGCGCCGGCTGAGCAGCCCCAGTTTGACCAGCGCGTTGATCAGCGACTTCGCTTCGCGGTCGGGCAGAATCTTCTCCTTGACCACCGACTTCACTTTTCGCTTGCCGTCCAACTGAAAGAGAAAACGTTTTTCCTGACTGCTCAACGGCAGCAGGTTCACGCGGATCGGCGAGCCCTCGTTCACCGTGGCGAACGAATCGAGCCACGGTGCGTACTGATCGTCGAAGATCGTATAATTGGTGCTCATGCGCGCCGCCTGAAACGCGGTTTTGGCGAAAAGCAGATCCAGCGGTTCGTCGACCAGCGGCGTCGGGTCCAGCGCGTGGAAACGATAAAATCCTTTGCGCCAGTTGAACACGTCGGCCAGCTTGCGCGTCACCTGTTCGCCCAACGCGGTGAACAGTTGATAGTCGTCGATCAATCCTTTTTCACGCAGGATGCCGCCCAGCCGTCGCCCGTTGGCCAACGCCTGGTCGACGAACGGTTTGACCACGTCGACGTTCACCCAGCCGAACATCGAGAGAATGTCGGCCAGCCCCAGTTCATCCAGATAAGCGCTGCGCAGCTCGATGATTCGCCCCTTGTCGATCAGCACCTCGCGCGCGCTTTCCTGCGTTCCCAACGTCAGCACGCCGCTGGCGTTGTTCTTGACCAGCAACGCGATCAGCCGCCCGAACGGCACGTCCTGCAGATCGCCCGTGCGCGCGATGCGCCGCTTGGCCGGCTCGACTTCCTTGCTTTGCTCGTGGTACACCGCCAGGTCGCTGACCGGCTTGATCGACGGCCGCCGGTTTATGTCCCCGAGCGTGAAGGCGATCAGTTGGACGATTTTCTTCAGCGTGATCGGCAGCAACACGACCTCGTCGGCTTTCCATTTCAACCGCGCTTCCAGTTGAATGGTGCCGCTGGACACCGCGCTGGTGACGATGATTTTCGTCTTGTCGTCGCGATGCCGCCGCCGGATCGTCTGGCAGACCTCGTATCCGCCGCCGCCGGGAACCAGCGCGTTGAGCAGGATCAGATCCGGTTGGAAATCCTCGTACTGCTCGATACCGGCGCTCGCCGTCGCCGCCTTTTTCCACACGTACCCCAGCCCTTCCAGCGATGGCGTGAGGTTATCGACCTCCCGTTGGTCGTTGGTGATCAACAAGATCTTCTTCGGCATGATTCACTCTCCACCGGGCCTTCGTGATGAAGGCGTGCATTTTACTGCGTCCGGTTCGCTCCGGCCGCCGCGGCAAAGGTCGATTTGTCTACTGCAAATTCCATTGCATGTTGGGGAGTGACTATTCTCTTTTTTACCAGATCCAATAGGGCCTGGTCCATAAGCTGCATGCCCGTCGCTTTTTGCGTCTGAATCAAGGTGGGGATTTGATAACTCTTGTTGTCGCGAATCAGGTTGGCCAACGCCGGCACGCCTAAAAGTATCTCATACGCCGCCACGCGTCCCTTGCCGTCGGCGCGGCGCAGCAACGCCTGGGCGACCACGCCCTTGAGGCTTTCGGACAGAATCGTGCGAATCTGCTCCTGCTGGTTGGTCGGGAACGCGTCGATGATGCGGTCGACCGTTTTCGCCGCGCTGGTCGTGTGCAGCGTGCCGAACACCAGGTGGCCCGTTTCCGCCGCGGTGATCGCCAGCGAAATCGTTTCCAGGTCGCGCATCTCGCCGACCAGAATGATGTCCGGGTCCTCGCGCAAGGCGGCGCGCAACGCATCGGTGAACGACTCGACGTTCTCGCCGATCTGCCGCTGCGACACCAGGCAGTTTTTGTTCTGATGCACGAACTCGATCGGGTCCTCGACCGTCAGAATGTGTCCCTTGTCGTTCTGGTTGATGTAGTCGATCAGCGCGGCGAGCGTCGTGCTCTTGCCCGAGCCGGTCGGGCCGGTGACCAGCACCATGCCCTTTTTCAGGCGGCACAGCTTGAGCATCGATTCGGGCAGGTTCAACTGTTCGGCGCTGAGCACCTGGCTGGGAATCATGCGGAACGCCGCGCTGATGCCCCGCCGCTGCATGAACACGTTCGAGCGGAAACGGGCGATGTTGCCCAGCGGATAGACGAAGTCGGCCTGCATTTTCTCTTTGAATTGGGTGCGGTACCGCTCGGTCATGATCTCCGTGAACAGCGCTTTGTTCGTGTCGTGCGTCAACGGCGGATGATTGATCTTTTTCAACTCGCCGTGCACGCGCAAATAAGGCACCGCGCCGGCCGGCATGTGCAGATCGGACGCGCCTTCTTTTACCATCAACTCAAAAAATTTATCTATCTGCGCCATTGTTGCTCATCCCCGTTACCGGCGAGTATTCGTCCAGACCGATGATGCCGGCCAGTATCAATTGTTTCGTCTTGGCCGCCGTCGAACGGCCGTGCAGCGCTTCCAATTGCGGGCGGATCTTGACGAACGGATCGCCGCTTTTCACCAGATCGCACAGCGCCGGCGTGATCGGCAGAACCTCCACCACCGGCACGATGCCCTGATAGCCGGTGTTGCGGCACGCCGGACAACCCGCGGCTTTGCGCAGCGTCGCCTGATCGGTTTGCGCGCGCGGCAGTCCGAGAATGCGGCTGGCCTGCGCCGAGCGATCGTCGACCTGCTTGCACTCCGGGCACAACCGGCGGTAGACGTTCAAGGTCGTCAGGCCGCGCAGACCGTCGCACAGCAGCGTCCGGCTCTCCGTGGTTTCCACCAGAAATTCGAGCCCGGCCAGCGCCGAGGAAAATCGTAGATTGCCGAAGATGAAGCAGGGACCCTGCGCCGCGGTCTGCATGCAGTGCAACAACGCCGCGTGGCTCATGTCGTCGATCACCACGATGTCCGGGTCCTGCGAGGCGCAATAATGCAGCGTGTCCAACTGATCGCCGAGGCACTCGCCGTGGTGCCGCAGTTGCACGAACCCGCTGTCGATGAACCACGGCATGCGCCCGATGATGATCGTCTTTTGCCGGTCCGCGTTTTTCTCCCGCAGCATCAGGTCGAGCAGTTGATGCTTCTCCGCACGATCCGCCCCCAGCACGATCAGCAGGCCGTGGCGGCTATGCAGCATGTCCTGCAGGAGCGCCAGGTCGTCGTGCTCCTCGGCCAGCAGCGCGGACAGGCTCGTGGGCATCGTCGGCGCGGCGATGTTGATCAGCGTCAGCGATTCGCCCGCCGGCGTTTCCACCAGCGACGCGTGGAAGATGTGTTTGCCGTCTTCGCTCTCGATGCGGTAGAAGCCTTCGCAGAATCCCGGCCGGCGCTGACTGTATTCCAGCTTCAGCTTGAGCTGCTTGTTCACCACCCGCGACCATGCCAGGCTGAGTTGCGCCACGTCGACCAGCCCGATCGGCGTGCGGAAACGCGCCGTGACGCTGTCGCCCTGCGGCGTCAGGTGGACGCTGCCGACTTGCTCTTCCACCGCCAGCCGGAACAACTGCTGCAGAAACGCCTCGCCGGAAAAGTCGGCTTTGATCGCCGCGATCTGCGCCTCGTCGAAACGATCCGACGCGAAATCCTCGACGATGATGTGCCCGAACGCCTTGTCGCCGTAGACCTCGTCCAGCCGCGCCTCGATGTCCTCGGGCAGCCCCACCGCCACGTTCACCCGCTTGCCGGTGATCGTCTCCACGTCGGAAACGGCCCGCTTGGACGTCGGGTCTTCCATCACCACGGTCAGCTCGTCGTCGATCAGCAGGTAGGGCAGCAGCTTGTGCCGCCGCGCCACCTCTTCGGGCAGCAGGCGCACCGCCTCCGGATCGATCGCCTCCGAGTGGATGCGCACGAACGGAATATTGAACTGCTGGGCGAGACCCCAGTTTACGTCCTCGGACGAAACGATCTTCAAATTGATCAGCGCTTCGCCGAAACGTACACCGGTCCGCCGTTGCTCGGCCAAAGCCTGCTCGATGTCCTGTTGTGAAATCATTTTTGATTCGAACAGAATCGAGCCGAGCGCGCGACCTTTCCAATTTTCCATGAATTACCCGTGTTTGTGTGGTGCTACTGATTAAACCCTATCATAGAACATTCGGTTCAAAAAGGCTTATCGGAGCAACCGCCAGGCGACATAAGCCCAATTGATCAGCCAGCCGGCGAAAAAAATCCGCACCGGCCACGGGTGACGCCGCCGCCATTGATCCCAGTTGAATGCGGGCCGGCGGAAGGCGAGCGCCGCCGCAAAATAGACGAGGCCGCCCAGGGCGGACAGCAAGAGCAACACGCCGTACGGATTGAGCGACAACGCGAGCGCCGCCTCGCCGCGCAGGGCCAGCGACCAGGCGGAGGTCATTTTGCAAAACGGGCAGGGGAAGCCGGTCAGGTTGTACAACGGACAGGTCGACGGCAGGGTGTCGAAGCGAATCACCGCGGCCGCCGCGATCAGGCCGATGAGCAGCGCCAAAAAAATCAACCGGTTCTGCGTGACCGGCCGCATCAGATCAGCGTTCCGCTTTCGGTGATCGACGGAACGATGGAGGAGAACAAGTAGGTGATGAGAATCGCCGCGCCGACCAGCGCCAGGAAAAACAATAGGCTCGGCAGCAGCACGCCGGCGGCGCTACGGCCGTAGGAAACGCGGTGCATTTTCGCGCCGCCGATGACGATGTAGGTCAACTCGCCCAGCACGTACAGGATGCCGCCCAGGTAGGGGATGACGGCCAGCAGCGCCGTCGTTTGCGCGTACATCACGACCTTGAACGTGCCGGTCAGTCCCTTGCGGCCCGTGCCGACCAGGCGGAAGCCCAGGTGCGCGATCAGCACTTTCATGATTAGCGTGATCAGCAACGACAGCGGCGAAAGCGCGATCATCTCCACCAGCGACCAGCCGCTGTCGGCCATGTTGAAATCCAGGTCGTTGAACAGGCCCACGTTCAGGATGTACATAACCTGCTCGACCGGCGAGGGCAGGATTATGTATTCGAGCGACTGGATCGTCAGCGAGATCCCGGCGAGGATCAGCCCGTACAGCAGCGCGTAGTTGACGAACTGCGAACCGGGGATCAGCGCTTCGTACGCCTTGACCGGCGTTCGGGCCAGCGCTTTGAACATCTCCACCGGATGCGCTTCCAGGCTGTGCTGATGGCAGATGCGTCGTCCTTCGCCTTCTTCCCGCGCACACGTTTCGCACACGAACAAGCCGCATTCGGCGCACACCGCGACGGCCGGCTGCTTGCGGCAGCGTTCGCATTGCGGCAGCACGTCGGCCGGTTTGTCCGTCGGCGGCGGCGCGCTGTGTTGAAAGGTGAAGATCGTTTTGCACACCGGACAACGATAATTGCCGTCCTGCTCGACGCGCACTTTCTGCCGGCATTGCGGGCATTGGGTGATCATCTCACATCCTCTGCTTGGCGCGTTCGGCCCAACGCAGCGCGCGATCCTTGAGCCTGGGCGTCACGTCGGCCGCGTGCGGATAATCCTCCAGGTCGCCGTATTCCTCCGCCGCCTGCATGAACAGCCTGTAAGCCGACGCGGCGTTTTGCCGAAAATCCAACTCCAGCTCGGCCAGGTAGAGCAGGGCGTAGGCGGCGATCACCCGCGTTTCGTTTTTTTGGGCGAAACGATTTTGGTAGGCGGTCAGATCCGTGCGCGCCTGCTCGACGTTCTTGGGCAGCAACAGCAGCGCGTCGCGAATCGACCGCAACGCCCGCACGCCCGCCGGTTCCACGCCGCGTTCGCCGGTCAACGGCAGCAGCGGATGATTGTCCAGCACCCAGTTGAGCTTGCCGATGCCGCTTTCCACCACGCCCGCGTTTTTCCATTGCTCGTAAGCGGCGAAGTAGGTGTCCGCCGCCAGAAAATGCAGCCAGACGCGCGGTTCGTCTTCCACCGCCGTTTGCTCGAAGGTCTGGATCGTCTGATTTTTCTTGGCCAGGCTGGCCGGCATTTTTTTGAGAACGTCGCCCAGGCGCACCACCGCCGCCGTCGCCGCCGCCATTTCCCCGCCTTGGTCGATCACCCGCTTGCCCGGATAGTCTTTCACCACCTTGAGCAGTTCCGTCGACGCCTGATTCACGCCGTCGGTTTGCAGATGATATTCCGCGATGCGCAGCCGCGCGATCGCGCCCAACGGCCCCGCGTAGCGCCGCTCGCCGATGAACAAGCCCACCGTTTGCTCGCCGTGCAGCAGCATCGCCTTTTGCAGCATCTCGATCGCGACGTACGGATTGTTCATGCCCTTGGCGTACAGGTCGGCCACCTCGACCTTGGCCGTGGCGACGATCGCCAGCGGCTCGCTTTCGTGCACCGGATTGGCCATCGTCTCGTGGTCCTGGTACACGTCCAGCACCTTCTGCAGCGCCGCGTAGGCATCGGTCCAGCGCTTGTTTTGCCGCCACATGTCGGCCAGCTCGAACATCGAGCGTTTGCCTTCCTCGCGTCGCATGAAATTTTCGAAGAGCACGAGGTACTCGAACTGCAGCGCGTCCAGGTCGGGCGGCTGCTTCTTTTTCAACGCTTCCAGGCGCGCCAGAGCCATCCGCAATTCCTTGTCGGAACCGGAAACGGCCTCGTCCTTGGCCGCCGATGCGCGCGGCCACGCGGCGAGCAGCAGCGCCGTGAGCAGGAAACAAAAGAGGCCGCCTGCAATGAGGCGGCCCCGGTATGAACAAATGCGTTTCATCATTCCTTGGCGGTGATCTTGAATTCCGTGCGCCGGTTCATGGCGCGGCCTTCACGCGTGGCATTGCTGGCGATCGGCTTGTCCGGACCGTAGCCCACCGTCATCAGGCGGCTGCCCTCGATGCCCTGCTGCACCAGGAACATTTTGCACGAGTCGGCGCGCGACTGCGACAGGCGCATGTTCGTCGCGTGGCTGCCCTGCGTGTCGGTGTGACCCTCGATGCGGATCTTCCACTTCTTCTGCTTCTTGAGCACCTCGGCGATGTCGTAGAGGATCGCATAGCTTTCGGGTTTGATGTCGCTGCGGCCGGTTTCGAAGTTGATCATTCTCTTCAGTTTGATCTCGTCGCCTTCGACCTTGATGTTGTCGGTTTCGATCGCGGCCTCGTCGGGGCAACCGTCCTCGTCTTCGAAGTCGTTGAACACCTCGGCCTCGTTCGGGCACTTGTCGGCCGCGTCGAGGATGCCGTCCTGATCGTTGTCCGGATCCGGGCAGCCGTCTTCGTCTTCGAAGCCGTCTTTGTCTTCCGGTTCGTCGACGCACTTGTCGACGTCGTCCAGAATGCCGTCGCCGTCTTTATCCGGCGGCAACTGCTCGACGCAATTGGCCAGCCATTTTTTGGCCGCGTCGATTTTCTGCTGGACGATGACCAGGTGATCCTGGCACTCGATGTAATCGCGCTCGCCCCACTCTTCCTGCGCGAAATCCAGGTGCGCTTCGGCCGCCGCGTATTCCTTCGGCGCGCAAATCTTCGCTCCCTGCATTTCGATCTCGGTGAGCGTCGCTTTTTTCTGCTCGATCTGGGTTTTCAGAATCACGGCGGTGTCGCAACCTGCCAGCAGCAGCATGGCCGCCGCCATGGCCAGAACCATCGCGTAAGCGATCAGGCGCTTCATTGGGCACCTCCTTCCGGCGCGGCCGTCTCGGGTTCGTAGGGCGCCGGCTGGGTGGCCGACCAGGGCACCATCGGCGCGGCGTGCTTGCCGCGCGCGATTTCCGCCGCCTTCAACGCTTTCTGATACGCCGCGTCGGCATAGGCCTGCGCCGCATCGAAGTCCGATTCGTTCAACTGTTTGCGCGCCTCGGCCAGATACTGTTCGGCGCTGGTGAATTCGTAGGGCGCGAGATATTCCGCGTGCACCTGCTGCGCCTGATCGATGGCCACCGCGGCCCGGTCGATCGCGTCTTCGGCCGCACAACCGGCCAGAATAGCCAGCAGCAACACTCCCGCGCAAAGGAAACTGATTCGGCGGATCATAGTACCACCCCCGCAATGCTGAAAAACTTCATGACAAAACAATCCTTAGAATTGATCGATGCTAACAATTATCAAGGGTTACTGTCAATCGTTGGTCGTCGGTTTCATATCAGCCGCAACCATTTTTTCTTACCGACCTTCAGCACCCCGCCGGTCGCCAGCGGCGCTTCGGCGTCTTCCACCTTTTCGCCGTCCAATTTCACCGATCCCTGCTGCACCAACCGCCGCACGTCCGTCCGGCTCATCGCGAAGTGCGTGGCGATGATATTGGTGCTTGTCGGCGGATCGAACGAGGTCAATTCCGCTTCCGGAATATTGTCCAGTTCCAGCGTACGCTCCGAGAATTTCTTGCGGAAATCCTCCTCGGCCGCGTCCGCTTCCGCCGCGCCGTGGAACCGCGCCACGATCCGTTTGGCCAGCGCCTTTTTCGCCTCGTACGGATTTTCCTCGATGCTCGCGCGCACCGGCTTCATCTCGTCCTCGCTCAGCGCCAGGACCATCCGATACCAGTTCTCCAGAATGGCGTCCGGAATCGACATCGTGCGGCCGTATTGCTCCTCCGGCGCGGCCAGCACGCCGATGTCGTTGCCCAGGCTCTTGGACATCTTCTCCACGCCGTCGATGCCCAGCAGCACCGGCACCAGCAGCGCGATCTGCGCTTCCATCCCGCGCCGCTCCATCAAGTCGCGCCCGACCAGAATGTTGAACTTCTGCGCCGGATCGCCCATCTCGATGTCCGCTTCGCACATCACCGAATCGTAGCCTTGCAGCAGCGGGTAGCACAGTTCGTGCAAGCCCAGCGGCAAACCCTGTTCGTAGCGCGTGCGGAAGGTATCGTGCTGCAGCATCTGCGCGATGGTCACTTCCTGCATCAGGCGCAGCGTGCCGGCCAGATCGAATTTGTCGTACCACTCGGTCTGGTACAGCACCTCGGT
Organism: bacterium; assembly: GCA_036725605.1. Classification (GTDB taxonomy): domain Bacteria; phylum Lernaellota; class Lernaellaia; order Lernaellales; family Lernaellaceae; genus CALBTQ01. The sequence continues at coordinate 663,413 of DAIMDW010000001.1, read as the reverse complement.
GCGCGCCGGATCGAGCACGGTATACAACTGTTGCATGTACTTTTCGCTGTTGATGCGCACCTGCTCGGCGGTTAGCGCCTGCCGCGTGCTGTCGCGCCCGGAGGGATCGCCGATGCGCGCGGTGTAATCGCCGATGATCACCACGCCCGTGTGACCCAGGTCCTGCAACTGGCGCATCTTGCCGTAAGGCACCAGGTGGCCGATGTGCACGTTCGGCGAGGTCGGATCGATGCCCACCTTGATGCGCAGCGGGCGGCCCTTTTTGTAAGCCAGCTCGACCTTCTTCTTCAGTTCCTCGACCGGCACGACTTCGTGCGCGCCCTGCATGATCGTCTGGATGGTTTTCTCGACATCCGTCATCGTTGTCTCGTCTCCCTAAGAATAAGGCGCAAGGATAATCAAAAAACGCTCGCGCCTCAAGGACGCCACGCCAACGACAATTTGCCCCAGCTCACCGTGCTGTCGAAATCGGGCATCCCCGCGACGTGGTCGGTCGCCTCCACCAGCCACACGCCGCCTTCCGCCGCCAGCGTCCAGTGAACCGCGTCGTAGGCGATCAGCCCCGTGCCGCCGGCCATTTCCGTCTCCACCTGGCGGAAGCGCTTGTCGGCCGCGTCGCCGCGCACTTCCCATCGCCAGTCGCCCGGCGCCCACAGCCGTACGCGTCCGGTGTGTCGCTTGGTGCAGCAGCCGACCTCGTGCCCGATGATCTCCTCGTTGTACGTGTAGCCGTCGGTGTAAATGTAGTGTTCGTACCACGGACTGTGCGCCTGCGTGTTCACGTACTCGTAAGTAAAATCCACCGGACCGAAATCCAGCGCCGCGCCGGTCAGCAGCGCCACGTTTGACGGCATGACGCCCATGATCGAATCCGCGCCCATCTCCCACCAGAATTCCACGTCGCGCAGCGGCAGCCAGTCGTCCCAGCAGCCGCGCCACTTGCCCAGGCTCAGCCGCACGTCGAACTGCGCCAGTTGGTTGGTGTCCGACGCCGCGTATTCGTGCTCGCGCCGGCCGACGATGATATTGCCGATGTCCGCGCCGTCCAGCGCCGGCCGCCCTTCGCCGAGAAACTGCACCGTGCGCGCCGCGTTGATTTCCAGCAGGCCGAAAAGCAACGTGCCCACGCGCAGCCCGGCGAGATACGCGTGCGGATACTCGCGGTCCTCTTCGAGCATCGCGGCCATCGCGTTGATCCGCCATTGGCCCAGCCAGACCAGCGGGCCGGGCAGGGCGAACGGCTCGCGGTTGCCCAGGCGCGCGCTGTCGAGCGGCCCCGCGTTGTCGGTCAGCAGCAGGTTGCCGAAGCGCCCCGGTCCCCATTGGAAATCGTCGCGGCCGACCTCGGCGAAAAGATTCCCCACGCCCGCCGTCAGGTAGCCGCGCCGCAGTTCGCCGGCCACCACCCAATCGTCGTCCCGGTCGAAGGGCGATCGCCGTCCGGCGCGCGTGTGATGCGCGAAGACCGGCTCCAGCGTCAGCGCCAGGTGCCGCTCGACGCCGAAACTCACGGCCGCGCCCAGCGCGTTGTCCCAGGTGCGTCGCTCGTTGCGCGGCCACGGGTCCAACGTCGGCCCGGCTTGCGTCAGGTAGCGACCGTCCAGGTACAGCTCGTACATGTGCGCCGCCAGATCGACGCGCCCGTTGTGTTCGTCCTTTTCGATGTACTTGATTTCCGCGTTCACCCAGGCGCGCAGTTTGGCCAAGCGTCGGCGGAAACCCGCGTCGGTGCGCTGCAGCGAGCGCGTCAGCGGCCGTTGCTCCATCGCCCGCACGTGCCGCGCGATCTCCAGCCGGGTCAGCGGCAAGGTCGTCAGCGACGTTTCGTACCCGGCTTCGTCGCAGACCTTGAAGAAAAGCGTCGTCAGTTCGCCGCGCACCGGCGCATTGGTCAGCCCGTCGCCCCACGCCAGCGCGGGCACGAGCAACGACAGGCACACCAGGGCGGGAATAAACCGCATGCGTCTCCTTGGGGGATGTTGAAATTACTTTGTCAGTAAGGACGGCGCGGTGTCAAACGCCGACGATCATCCGCCGCAGCTCGCGCACCGCCTGCGCCACGTCCGGCGCCTGCGTCACCGCCGTGACCACCGCGATGCGCCGCGCGCCCGCCGCCGCCACCGACGCGATGTTGCTCAGGTTGATGCCGCCCATCACGGTGAAGGGAATGTCCAGGCGCGGGCCGATCTCGCCGATCGCCGCCGGGCCGAGAAACACCTTGTGCTCCGGCTTGGTGCCCGTCGCGAAAATCGGACCGATGTTCACGTAGTCCGCGCCCTGCACCTGCGCCGTCAGCGCCTGCTCCAGGTTGTGGCTGCTCGCGCCCAGGATCAGCTCCGGCGCGATACGCCGCGCGGCGGGCAGGGGCAGGTCGTCGCGCCCCAGGTGCACCCCGTCGGCATCCACCGCCAGCGCCAGGTCGATGTGGTCGTTGATCATCAGCAGCGCGCCCGCCTCGCTCGTCTTCGCGCGAAAGGCCGCGGCCAGCTCGTACAATTCGCGCATCGGCAGTTCCTTTTCGCGCAGTTGGACGATCTTCGCGCCGCCAGCCAGGATGCCGTCGAGGATCTCCAGACTCGTGCGCCCCGCCGACAGCCGCTGCGTGGTGACCGGGTACAGGTCGATATTCTTGAACAACTCGATTCTTGTTTGTTTATCCATAGATGTGTCCATAAACTTAAGAAGTTGGTTTAACTAATGCGCGTTGAGAAACGCCGCGTCGAAATCCTTCCACACCGGCTCGCGACCGGCCTTTTCGATCGCCGCGGCCACCTCGTGCGGCCCGCGCGCGTCGTGCACGTCGAACTGTCCGCCGGCGCGCTCCGGATCGCGGTAGCCGCCCGGGTTGGTTTTGCTGCCCGCGCTCATGCGCGTCACGCCCAGCGGAATCAGCGCGTCGCGTAACGCGGCCGACTCGCGGGTGGATACGACCAGTTCCGCGTCGTGCAGCGTCAGGCGGAAGGCGACCAGAATGTGCGTCATCGCCCGATCGCCGACCGGATGCGGCGGCGCAAACCCGCCCTCGGCCGGACGCAGGCGCGGCAGGCTGAAGGCCACGCGGCTTTTCCAGAATCGCCGCGCCAGGGTGCGCCCGTGCAGCGCGCACAACGCCGCTTCCTCGCGCCAGTCGAACAGGCCCAGCAGCGCGCCGATGCCCAGCGAGCGAAATCCCGCTTCGCCGCCGGCCTCGATCGCCGCCAGGCGCTTGGCGAAGTTCGCCTTCGGCCCGTGGTGGCACTGCGCGTACACCGCGCGATCGTAGGTTTCCTGGTACAGCGTCAGCCCGTCCACGCCCGCGCGTTCCAGCCGGCGGTAATCGTCGAGGTCCATCGGGAACACCTCGATGGCGATGCTCGCAAACAGGCCGGTCAGCTCGCGCACCACCGCCAGCAGATCGTCGACGGTAAACGCGCGCGGGTCTTCGCCCGACACCAGCAGGATGTGCCGGAAGCCCTCGTCGTGCAGCAGTTGCGCCTCGGCGAGCGCTTCGGCGACCGTCAGCGTCGTGCGTTTGATTTTGTTGTGCTGCGCGAAACCGCAATAAACACAGTTGTTCACGCAGGCGTTGGACAGATACAGCGGCGCGTACAGGTTGATGATGCGCCCGAAGCGGTGCGCGGTGATGAACGCGCTACGCCGCGCCATGTCCTCCAGCAGCGTGTCGGCCGCCGGCGCAAACAGCAGCGGCAAATCGCGATCGGCGATGTGCTCCTGCGTCAGCAGGTGCGCCACCTGCATCGGCGTCGCCTCGTACATCGCGCGGCGCATGGCCTCGCGGTCGAGCCCCTCGAGGATCGCGGCGAAACTCATTTTCCTTCCTCGCGCAAAAAGCCGGTCAACGGACTGGACGCGCGCGCCTGGGTCGTGGTTTCCGCGGCCCCGGCCCGGCGCGCCATCTCGCCGGCCTCCACGCCGATTTTAAACGCCACGGCCATCTGCACCGGATCGTCCGCGATCGCGATGGCCGTGTTCACCAGCACCGCGTCCGCGCCCATTTCGATCGCCTCGGCGGCGTGGCTGGGCAAGCCCAGGCCCGCGTCGACCACCACCGGCACGCTCGCCTGGCGGATGATAATTTCGATCTGATCGCGCGTGCGCACGCCGCGCGCGCTGCCGATCGGCGCGGCCAAGGGCATCACCGTCGCGCAACCGGCGTCGGCCAGCCGCAGGGCAAGAATCGGATCGGCGTTCATGTACGGCAGCACGACGAAGCCGTCCTTGACCAGTATCTCGGCGGCCTTGAGCGTGTCGACCGGATCGGGCAGCAGGAAATTGGGCTCGGGCGTGACCTCGAGCTTGATCCAGTTGTTGCCCGTCGCCGCCCGCGCCAGCCGCGCCAGGCGCACCGCTTCCTCCGCGTCGCGCGCGCCGCTGGTGTTGGGCAGCAGCTTGTAGCGGCTCAGATCCAGATGCGACAGCGTCGGATCCTCCGGATTGTTCAGGTCCACCCGGCGCAGCGCCGCCGTGACCAGTTGCGTGCCGCTGGCCGCGATCGCCTCGGCCATCACGCGCGGGTTGGGGAATTTTCCGGTGCCCACCAGCAGGCGGCTGCCGAAGGTGTGACCGGCGATGACCAAAGGTCCGTTTTCCGCGGGCATCTCAACCTCCGCCGACGAAGCGCACCAGCTCGAGCCGGTCGCCTTCGGATAATTTCGTGGTTTCGTATTGATCCGGATTGAGCACCTCGCCGTTGAGCTCGACGGCGAGACGTTGGGACGATACGTTCATCGCCGCCAGCAATTCGCCGAGCGTGACCAGGCCGTGCAGTTCGTGAATCTCTCCGTTGACGGTCAAACGCATTACGGTTCCTCTCCCAACAACAGGCGCAACACCGCGTTGGCCTGATGATGCGCCACGACGCCCACGCGCGGCGCCATCAAGCCTCGGCCCGGTTGCGCCTCGCTGGTTTCGTCGCCGATCAAAATCAAGTTTTTCATCGCCCGCCGCGTGTGGATCTCGTTGGCCGGTCCGTAGCCGGCCATGCCGCTGGCCGCGACCACCGGCGTCAACGGCGCGGCGACGCGCGTGAACATCGCCTTGGTCGCCGGGTCGTCGAAGCACTCGACCAGCACGTCGCAGCCCGCCAGCGTGGGGAAAATGTTCTCCTCGTCGATCAGCAACACGGTGGGCTCGATGGTGATGAACGGGTTGATGCGCGCCAGCGTTTCGGCCAGCGCCTCGGCCTTGGGCCGGCCGAGTTGATCCAGGAAATACTGCTGCCGGTTGATGTTGCTGGGCTCGACAATGTCGTAGTCGACCAGCTTGAGTCGCCCCACGCCCGTGCGCGCCAGCGCCACGGCCACCGCGCTGCCCAATCCGCCCAGGCCCGCGATACCCACCGTCGCATTCTTCACGTGGCGGTGCACCTCCGGCGTGTGACGGGCGACCAGCAGCGCCTCCAGTTCCTCGCGCGACGGCTGCCGCCCTTTGCGCCACAGCACGATCTGATCGCCGTCCAGCAGCGTGACGTCCTCGGCGATCTGGTGCCCGTTGTAAATGACGACGTCGGCGTCGGGCATCGCGTCGGCGCGCAACTGCGACAACGGCGTGCCCTCGGCGAGCGTCAGCGAGCGTTCGTTGAGTTGAATCCTAATCATTTCTTCATCGCCCTCTTGTAGGTTTGAATCGCGCACAGTTCGCCGCACATCGTGCACACCTGGTTGCCCGCGTCCTCGCTGGCCTGCCGCCGCGCCTTGGCGACGGTCGGATCGATGCAGGTGGCGAACATGGTTTCCCAATCCAATTCGTGGCGCGCTTTGCTCATCGTGCGATCTCGTTCCAGCGCTCCGGGAATGCCCTTGGCGATGTCGCCGCTGTGCGCGGCGATTTTCGCGGCGATTACGCCCTGGCGCACGTCCTTCGCGTCGGGCAGCGTGAGGTGCTCGGCCGGCGTTACGTAGCAGATGAAATCGGCGCCCGCCGCCGCCGCCACCGCGCCGCCGATGGCCGCGGTGATGTGGTCGTAGCCCGGCGCGATGTCCGTGGTCAGCGGTCCGAGCACGTAAAACGGCGCGCCGTCGCACAGCCGTTTTTGAATCTGCACGTTGGCCGTGACCTGGTTGAGCGGCACGTGGCCGGGGCCTTCGATCATCGCCTGCACGCCGGCATCCCGCGCGCGCCGGGCCAGGTCGCCCAGGATGATCAACTCTTCGATCTGCGCCCGGTCGGTGGCGTCGGCGACGGCGCCGGGCCGCAGCGAATCGCCCAGCGACAACGTCACGTCGTATTCGTGGCAGATGGCCAGCAGGCGGTCGTAAAATTCGAAGAGCGGATTTTCCGCGTCGTTGAGTTTCATCCACGCGGTGATCAGGCTGCCGCCGCGGCTGACGATGCCCATCTGCCGTCCGCTGTTTTCCAGTTGCGTCAGCGCGCTGCGCGTCGTGCCGCAGTGCACGGTGATGTAATCGATGCCGCTGGCGCATTGTTGGTCGATCGCGTCGAACAGCTCGTCGACGGTGAAGTCGACCAGGTCGCGTTTTTGCTTGGCCAGTTCCGCCGCGAGAAAATAAATCGGCACCGCGCCCATCATCACCGGGCACGCGTCCAGCAACTGCCGGCGCACCGTGAGCAGGTCGCCGCCGGTCGACAGGTCCATCACCGAATCGGCCCCGGCGTCGATCGACACGCCCATCTTCACCAGCTCTTCCTCGATGGAAAAATGGCTCGTGCTCGTGCCGATGTTCGCGTTGATTTTCGTGCGCAGACCTTCGCCGATGCCCATCGGGTGGAAGGATCGCCGGTTGTTTTGCGGAATGACCACGCGTCCGGCGGCGACGCGTTGGCGCAACAGTTCCGGATCGACCCCCTCGTCGGCGGCTACGGTGGCGATGGCGGGCGTGATGATTCCGGCTTGGGCTTGTTCGAGCAGGGTCGGCATGATGGTCTCCTTAAACGGTTCAAGCTCCCGGCCGGGAAACGGCGCGAGAGCTTGAGGAACCAAGGAAAATATCGATTCTCAAGACTTCCTACGCGGGAATTACCCCGGTCAGGTTCAAAGGGTCTGTTCTCAGCCCGGTTATCGCCGGGCACCCCTGTCTGACGAATGAATCCTAGCACCGCGCCCGGTGGGTGTCAAAATCAATCGACCGTCTCGACCTTCGCGGTCAGACGCCCTTCGTGCAAGCGAATGGCGAGGCGCTCGTCGCGCTGCGCGTCGGCCGCCCGTGTGAGCGCATGACCGTTTTCGCCCAACACGATCGCGTACCCGCGCGCCAGGACGGCCAGGGGGCTGAGCGCCTCCAACCGCGCCCGCAACGCGTCGAGCCGTTGCCGGCGAGCGTGAATGATCGTCCGCCCGCCGCCGCGCAAACGCGCGAGCGCGAAGTTCACCTGCCGCGCCTGTTGCCGCACGCCGTTTTGCGGCGACAGACCGCGCAGGCGCTGGGCGAGCAGGGCGGCGCGATGCGCATTCTCGCGCGCCAGCCGGAGCATCGCGTGGCGCAGCGTCGCGCGCAGATCGTCCAGGCGTCGCGCGGGCAGCGCGGTCGGCGCGGCCTCGTGCGCCAGTCGTTGCCGTAGTGAGGCCAGCTCCAGCCGCGCCAGTTGCCGCCGGCGCGTCATCGCCTGGCGCAGCCGCAGTTGTTGCCGCTTGAGGGTGAACAGCAGATCGTCCGCCTTGGGCACGACGATCTCGGCCGCGTGGGTCGGCGTGGCCGCGCGCACGTCGGCGGCCAGATCGCACAGCGAGGTGTCGACCTCGTGCCCGACGCCGCTGACGATCGGGGCGCGCGATTCGACGACCGCCCGCACGACTTGTTCCTCGTTCCACGCCCACAGGTCTTCCGCGCTGCCGCCGCCGCGCCCGACGATGATCACGTCCGGTTCGACGAACTCGTTGAGCAGCCGGATCGCCCGCGCGATCGACGTTGCCGCGCCTTCACCCTGCACCAGCGTCGGCGCGATCACCACGTGCCGGCCCGGCTGGCGCGCGTAGATGATGCGCAGCATGTCGAAAAGCGCCGCGCCCGTCAGGCTGGTGACGATGCCGATCGTTTCGGGCAGAAACGGCAGCGGCCGCTTGCGCTCCAACGCGAAGTAGCCCTTGGCGGCCAGTTCCTTTTGCAGTTGCAGAAACGCGGCGTACAGCGAGCCCAGCCCCAGCGGCTCGATGTGGTCGACGATCACCTGGTACTCGCTGCGCGGTCCGTAGGAGCTGACCTTGCCGCGCACGATCACCTCCTGGCCCGCATCGGGCAGGAAGCGCAGGTAGCGGCGGATGTGCCGGTACAGCACGCAACGTAGCGCCGCTTGATCGTCTTTGAGCGTGAAGTACACGTGCCCGCTCGACGGCGTGCTTAGCATGCCGACTTCGCCTTGCACCAGAACGTCGGGGAAGGTCGTTTCGAGTTTGTTTTTTACCGCCGCGGCCAGTTCGCCAACCGTCCAGATCCGGCGCGCGTCGTCGCCCACTTATTCGTATTTCCCTTTTGTCGCCTGCTGCGCGGTGAGCGGCTTCATGCCCAGCGTGTCGCGCACGGCGTTTTCCAGATCCAGCGGCGCGGGCGGACCGACCCAGGTGCGCGCCAGTTTGCCGTCGGCGCCGTACAGGTAGCTGGTCGGAATGGCCGAGACCTTGTATTCGCGCAGCAGTTCGGGGGTGGGCATGGCCACCGGATACTGAATGCGCAACCGCGCCACGATGCGCCGGATGCTCTCTTCCGTCTGCATGTCCATGCTCACCGCGACGATCTTCAGCCCTTGCGGGGCGTATTTTTCCTGCAGGTTGTTGATATGCGGAATCTCGATCATGCACGGGCCGCACCAACTGGCCCAAAAGACGATCAGCAGCGGTTTGCCGGCGCCCTGCGCGATCGGCGTGTCGGCCGTCTGGCCGATGATTTTATAGGCGGACTTCGCTTCCTTGATCGACTCGGGCGCGGCGAGCGCCGCCACGGCCGCGACCAGCAGCAGAAGCAGAACCAATATCGACAAGCGTTTCATACGTTCCTCATTTCGCCGCGACGGCGGCGCGCAATTCTTCGAGCATCGTCTCTTCGCCCGGCCAGCCGGTGAAGTTCATACGCACCTTCGTGCGGTCGTGCGCGTCGATGATCACGTTGTTGGGCAGCGCCGCGCGCAACCCGAAGGTGGACAGGTCGGTCAGTTTGCCGTAGACGACCGGGTAGGGTACGTTCATGCCCTTGACGAAGCTAACCCCGTCGGCCAGTTCGTCGTCGACGTTCACCGCCAGAATGACGAACCCTTCGCCCTGGTGTTCCCGCCAGATTTTCCCGAGGTGTGGAATCTCCTCTTTGCACGGGTCGCACCACGAGGCGAAGAAGTTGAGCAGGATCACCTGACCGTCGTATTGGCTCAGGTCGGCGGTAACGCCGTTTTCGTCGGTCCAGGTCGTCTGCTCCCAAGCCGCGGGCGCGCCGGCTTCCTGCGCGTAAATCACGCCGCCCGCCGCGAGCATCGCCACCGCGAGGATCAACGCCGGCCAGCGCACCGGCAGCTTGGCGACCAGCTTCAACGCGATGATCAGCGCCATCGCGACGGTCGTGGCGGTCAGCGGAATCCACAGCGGCACGGTGAACGGATTGAACAGCAGATACGCCGCGGCGACGACCAGAACCGCGCCGATGATCAGTTCGACGGTCTCCATGTGTCGCTTCATTTTGGCGAACAGCGACATGAAGGTATTCAAAAACAGCGCCGTCAGCAGGAAGGGAATGGCCAGGCCGGCCGCGTAGGTGGCCAGCAGAAACGCGCCGTAACCCGGCTGGCTCGCGGCGATCAACAGCACGGCGGCCAGGATCGGGCCGATGCACGGCGTCCAGCCGAAGGCGAAGGCCAGGCCGAACAAAAACGAGGACAGCGGGCCCATTTTCTTCCCGCCGCCGCCCATGTCGATGCGCTTTTCATAGTTGAGGAAGCTGATCTGAATCGCGCCCATGAAGTGCAGCGCGAGGATCAGCACCACCGCCGCCGCGCCGAAGGCGATCGGCCGCAGATAGGTGGTCAGAAAGCCGCCGATGCTCGTCGCGCCCAGGCCCAGCAGCACGAAGATCGTCGAGAAGCCCAGCACGAACAGCAGCGTGTTGCCGAATACCTTTTTCAGCCGCGTGCCCGCGCTCTGCGTCGTCTGCAGTTGATCGAAGCTCAGGCCGCTCAGAAAGCTGAGGTACACCGGAATCAGCGGCAGGACGCAGGGCGTGAAAAAGCTGAACAGCCCCTGGGTGAAGCAAATGCCGAAGGCGGAAAACAACGAGGCGTCGGCTACCGGACTCATGCGACTTGTCTCCATAGAAACGCGGCGGGGACTGACTTGCCGTCACTCCCCGCCGTCGTGCGATTGCGTCGTAACGCGTCAATCTTCTTCGATGCGATAATCGACACGGCAGTTGACGAAATTGAAATCCCGATCGTTCTTGCCGATGAACACGAAGGGCACCGGCTTGTTTTTACGCATCAGGTTCTCGGTGGCCACGAACGTCGTGCGCGTATCGACCACGCGATTCTGCTTGTCGTAGAATGTAATAAGCACCTTGATGTTTTTCAAGGGAACGGCCGTCAGGTTGACCACTTTGCCGCTGATCGTGTAGTTGCCGACCTCGTCGATCGTCCATTTCACGTCGAGGATGTCGATCGTATTTTCCACCCGCTCGGACAACTGCTTTTGCAGGGTGCGGATCTCGGTTTTCGATTGCAGGTCTTTGCGCTGCATCCAGCCGACCAACGCGCGGCCCGTGTTTTCGCCGTTGACGATGATCGGCGCCTGGATCTTGAACCAATTGTCGATGTTGTTCTCGATGATGAACGCGGCCTTGTCGCGCTCCAGGTGGCCCAGCGTGTTGGACGTGGTTTTCGGTTGCGCGTAAACGACCGCGTCGTCGGCGATCACGATGCCCACGTCGATGTACTTGGGCGCCGCTTCCGGATCCGTACCCTTGCCGAGTTTTTGCATGAAACGGAAGCCAAACAGGGCGATGAGGATCAAAATGACCAACAAGCCCAGCAGAGCCAGAAAATTGCTCGAGCGTTTGAGGTGTTTAATATCCTCTTCGATTTCCTGGTCGATCTTTTTCAGATCTTCTTTCGTATGGCTTGCGGAATGATCACTCATGTAAGTCACCTCCCAGCAGACGGCCAGGCAGAGCGTTTGACGCTCCCGATCACGGCCCGGTGGCCGGTACCGGCCTCCCCAACAATTGGTATTGCCCGTCGCGGAGCACCTCAGCTATTGGTTCCCCGCGCTCGTTCTTCCGCTCGCGATAATCGAACTGACCGTCGAAGTCCGTGTCGAACTCCGAACGAATCAACTCGTCGCCGACAAACGTGGCCTTGGCGTCCATCCGGCCGTCGCCGTTGACGTCCTGCTCCACGGCCACCAGTTCGCCCGCGGCCCAGATTTCCACGTGATCCGTCAGGCCGTCGCCGTTCAAATCATAGGAAATCTTACCGTTTTTCTCGAAGGACAGGGCATATACCAGAAAATCCGACCCGGACAACAGCGATACGATCCCCGCCAGCGTCAGGGCCAATAGAACGATCAATACGGCCTTTTGCATCGGACTTCCGCGTTGCCGGCATACACCATGCCTGTCATCTGCTTCACACCTATCACGAAGCCTTTTGCGAATCAAGCCCATAAAGCTTTGCAAACATGCGAAATTGCAGTCACCTTTCTTGACACTGGGCGGCGTCTCGTGCTAGGTCAACCAGACAATCGGCGGGAGCCAAATGATGAAACCGGCGGCAGGTCAAAAGCAGGGTTGGGTGGACTTTCTCGCCTCCTTGAAGGTGACGGTTTATACCCTCATCGTTTTAAGCCTTGCCTGTCTGGCCGGAACGATCATTCCGCAAAAAGGCGTTTCCCTCCAGCCGGAGGTTCTGGCTGAAAAGCTGCACGAGCCGCTGTGGCATTGGCTGAACCTGCTGGGCTTTTTGGACGTGTTTCACAGCGTCTGGTTTTTCCTGCTGATCCTGCTGCTGGTGGTCAACCTCGTGCTGTGCACGATCCGCTTCATCCAACGCACCGCGCGCCAGTTGCGGCGCACCTCGGCAGTGCTGGACGATGCCGGCTTCGCCGCCTTGCCGCTTCGACAAACGGTGCAATCGTCGGTCGCGCCCGACAAGCCGGCCGATTTTCTCGCCGAGCGGTTGCGGCGCATCGGCCGGGTGACCCGCACCGAGAGCGGCGGCGTCATCCACCTGTTCGCGCAAAACTCGCCGCTGCACCGTTACGCCAGCGTGCTGATACATTTGAGCATCCTGTTCGTCATCGCCGGCGCGGTGCTGCGTATTCTCTTCGGCGTCGAAGGCCAGTTGTTGCTGCCCGAAGGCGGTATGCAGAACATCTTTTCCGACGACGCCGGCGCGGTGTATCGTCTGCCGGCCGACGTGCGTTGCGACCGCTTCGAAGTCGAGATGTACGCCGACGGCCGCCGTCCCAAGGATTACCGCAGCGACCTGGTCGTTATCGAGAACGGCAGGGAAACGCGGCGCAAGACGATCGAGGTCAACGATCCGCTGCGCATCGGTCCGTATCGCCTGTTCCAGGCATCCTACGGCCGCGAATCCTTTCCGCTGCTGACCGTCGACGAGCACACGATGCCGGTGATGTTCGATCACATCCAGTCGATCCCCGGCACGCGCGACGGTCTGCGCATCGACAAGGCGCGCAACACCGACGCGGGTTTGCAGATTCACATTAACGTGTTCGCCGGCGACGCCCTGCACGACGCGTGGCTGACCGAAAAGGGCGAGCCCGCGCGGCTCGGACCGTATAAAGTGGCCTTTGCCGACCATCGCGAGGGCTTCTATACCGGCCTGATGGTCACCGCCGACCCGGGCGTGAAGTTCGTCTGGATCGGCAGCGCGCTGTTTTTCTTCGCCTTCTTCTGGGCGATGTGGACGACCCACCGCCGCGCCTGGGTGCGCATCGCGGGCGACACGGTGACCATCGGCGCCACCGCCCGCAAGCGGCGCGAGCAACTGAGCGCGTGGCTCGAGGAAACCGTGCGCGAAATGGAGAATCCGTCACGATGATAGCCTTGCTTCGCGATACCGTCGCCGGACTGACCAGCGGCACGGCCTACGCCACCAGCGTCGCCGGTTTCGATCTGGCGTTTATGCTTTTCCTGCTGGCCACCGCCGCCTACATGATCTACCTGGCCGCGCGCAAGGACGTGTGGTGGAAGATCGGTTTCGGCGCTTCGTCGGTCGCCGCGCTGTCGATGACCCTGGCGCTCATTTTGCGTTGGGTGGCCGCCGGGTGGGATCATCCGCCGTTCACGAACCTTTACGAATCGCTGGTTTTCTTCGCCTGGGGCATCGTCGTTTTCTACCTGTTCGTCGAATGGAAATACAAAATCCGCCTCGCCGGCGCCTTCATCGTGCCGCTGGCCTGCGTGACCATGGGCCTGGCCAGCCTCTCACCCAGCAAGGAAATCGAACCGCTGGTGCCCGCGTTGCAGTCGATCTGGCTGCACCTGCACGTGGCCGTCGCCAGCATCGGCTACGCGGCGTTTCTGGCGGCCTTCGCCTTCGCCGTGCTTTTCTTCTTGAAGGATCGCGTCAGTCTCAAGTGGTTCCTGGTTACGGCGTCGGCTTTCGTGATCTTCGCCGTGCTGGCCGCCAGTCGCGGCGCGGTGTTGCCCGCGGCGAATTTTTATTTCGACCTGCCGGAGATGACCGGCATGGGCGTGCACACCGGCAAGGTCCCGCTGCCCGGCGTCGGTCCGTTGCTGTTGCTGGCGATGCTTGCGGCGTTGGCGGCGTTCATTCAATCGGTAAGCGATATCGTCCGGAAGAAGAACGAAACGTCGTCGCTGGCGTTCACTTTATTTCTCGTCGTTTTCGGCGTAATGACCGCCGCCCTGATCTGGCTGCTCGTGCAGACGCACCGCGTGCCGCATGCGCACCTGGGCAACAATCCGTACGCCTTCGCCATGCTCGTCATCGCCTGGCTGATGAGCCTGATGGTCGTGATCTTCCACCTGCGCTACGAGGCGATCCTCAACGCTTTGCCCGAGGTGAAGATCATCGACCGGCTTACCTACAACACGATCATGATCGGCTTTCCGCTGATGACCCTGGTGATCATCACCGGCGCGATCTGGGCCAACAAGGCCTGGGGGCGCTACTGGGGCTGGGATCCGAAGGAAACGGCCAGCCTGGTCACCTGGGGCATTTACCTGTTGTACCTGCACACGCGCCTGACCCAGGGCTGGCAGGGGCGGCGCAGCATGATCATCGCGGTCATCGGCTTCGTCTCGGTGGTCTTCACTTACCTGGGCGTCAACCTGTTGCTGTCGGGTCTGCACGCCTACGCCACGGGATAAAATTATGCAAGTGCACCACGCCACCTTCGTCACCAGCGCGGTCAAGCCCAACGGTTACCCGCCGCCGACGATGCCCGAGATCGCCTTCGCCGGGCGCAGCAACGTGGGCAAGAGCACGCTGATCAACGCGCTGGTCGGCGTGCGCAAACTGGCCAAGGTCGGGCAGAAGCCGGGCAAGACGCGGCTGATCAACTTCTTCAGCATCGACGATCGTTTCATGCTGGTCGACCTGCCGGGCTACGGGTGGGCGAAGGTCTCCAAGTCCGAGCAGGAAGCCTGGGGGCGGATGATCGAAACCTACCTCGGCCAGCGCGACAACCTGGTCTGCGTGGTCATCCTCGTCGACCTGCGACGCGGCGTGCTGGAGATGGACCGGCAGTTGATCGATTACCTCGACGCCGTGCACAAGCCGTATTTGCTGGTCTTCACCAAGGCCGACAAGCTCAAGGGCAACGTGCGCCGCGATCAGATCCGCGCCATCAGCCGCGAAATCGACCTGCCCATCGAACGAATGCTCGTGACCAGCGCGGAAAAAAAGCACGGCCTCGCCGCCGTGTGGGAAGCGCTCGGAAAATATCTTCCGGATTGATTATTCGCCGCCGCCCGCCGTCCTGACTTTCGAATCGGGACACCTGGAGCCGATTAGCCCCGGAGGGGCGGATGGTCAGTAGCGAAGGGCGATAGCCCTGGAAATCACGGTCCACCCAGAGCCGACAAGCCCCGGAGGGGCGAAGGAAACTTTGATAATTCGCATCAGATCGGCCACGGTGATTTGCGTATGCGTTGAAAACGATCGGCTGTTCCGCCAAAGGCGAGCATCACCTGCACCCCGTTGGGGTTTTCTTCTTTTTGCGTCATGTTATGCCAGGGCTGACGCCCTTCGCTACTGACCTGCGCCCTGCGGGCTTGACGATCCGACGCAGAGATCCATTTCAACGTTTTTCAACTTCGTCCGGTTTTCTTCTCGGAATACCCTATAGAAAACAGGGTGCGCGGAAGGCGGGAAAACACGGCCTCGCCGCCGTGTGGGAAGCGCTCGGAGAATTTCTTCCGGATTGATTATTCGCCGCCGCCCGCCGTATAGCCCAGCGAGAACAAGCGCGACTTGAGGTCTTCGGGCAGGTTGACCGCGGCCATGATGTCGCCGACCAGGATTTCGGACAACTGCATGTTGTGCACCTGCCATTGGTTGTATTCGTCGTGCAGCTCGACCACCAGCTCCGGCCGATCGTCGATGATGTTGGTGCGCTCCTGCGGATCGGCCGCGAGATCGAACAAAAAGCGCGGCAGCCCGGTCGGGTCGTGCGCCAGTTTGACGTTGTTTTTCACCATCGCTTTGAACTGCGGCCCGTAGAGCATATTCTCCGCATACAACGTGCGGTCGGCCGGCAACTCGCCGAGGATGTCCAGCCCCGGCAGATTTTCCGGCGGCGTCGTTCCGGCCGCGTGGGCGAAGGTCGGCAGCAGATCGATCAGACTGACCGGTTCGGCGATGCGCGATCCCGCCGCGATGCGCCCCGGCCAGCGCATGAGCAGCGGAATGTGCAACAGCTCTTGAAACAGCGTGTGGCCGTGCTCGATGCCGCCGTGGTCGAACAACTCCTCGCCGTGGTCCGACGTGTAGATCACCAGCGTGTTTTCGCGCAGCCCCTGTTTGTCCAGCGCCTTGAGCAGCCGCAGAATGTGCTTGTCGGCAAAGGCCACGCCCTGGTCGTACAGGTGCTTGATCTGCTTACGGTCCGCGTCGGTCAGCTCCAGCGAACCGTTGCGCACCGCCTTAAAATCCCAGAACATCTTTTTGAACGGGCCCTCGTAGCCGAAGCCCATTTCCCAATCGTCTTTGCTTTCCTCGTGGCTTTGGTAGGGCATGTGCACGTCCATGTAGTGCACCCAGAGGAAGAACCGCCGGTCGCGCAGCTTCGGCAGGCGCTTGATCGTCCGATCGGTCATGACCTTCGCGCTGTAATCGTCGTAGCCGCCGTAGAACCACAGCGCGATCGCCTTGGCGATCAGCGAACCCTGAATCGGCTCCAGCCACCGCGGCGAGCCGGTGTGCTCGTAATAGTTGAAGCCGCGATCGAAGGCCAGTTCCGCCTGCAAAAACGGATTGGTCACCACCGCCTCGGTGCGATAACCGTGCGCCGCCAGATGCTCGGCCAGCGTCGGATACGAACCGTAGAGCGTGCAGACCTTCGTCAGCCGCAGCGCGCTCGGATACTGCCCGGAGTGGATCGTCGCGAAACTCGGGCCCGTCCACGGGCTGGGCGCCAACGCGTGTTCGTACACCGCGCCTTCCCGCGCCAATTGCGCGGCGGCCGGCGTTTTCAATCCCGTTGCGCCGTAGGGCTCCAGCCGATCGGCCCGCAGCGTGTCGATGGTGATCAACAAAATGTTCGGGGCGTCGGCGCTCGCCTGACCGACCACGGCCACCTCGCCGGCGGGATGCCGTATCGGCCACGTTTGCCCCAGCGCGATCAGCGCGAGGCAGACGATCATCAGCGCGTAACCGGCACGGTTGAAGAACCGTCGGGGGCGCGCGGGCACGTACTTCAACGCGAAGCGCAGCACCAGCCAGATCAGTAACGACAGCCCGATGGCTCCGCTCGTGTATTTGAGGTTGGTGACGTACAACGGCGTTTCCGATTCTTCCCAGAATTTGGTCGCCATCTTGATGCGCGTCAGGGCCAGCAGCCCGAGGCTCAGGCCGAAGGCCAGGCCGATGGCCGTCAGTTGCGGCGCGCGGTCGCGGTCGGGGTAGGGGCGGTTGATCGCGTAGCGCAGCACCTTTTTCAGCGGCAGGCCGAGCGCCGCCGGCAGCGCGGTCACCGCGTAAAACAACACCGTGTAATGAGCGAAGACGAACAGCGTTTGCAGGATCTTGTTGAGCCACAGCGCGTCGGTAAAGCGCGCCATGAACAGCTCGCCGCTGAACGCCGCGTTGAGCGCCGCAAAGATCGTCGCGGTCAGCGTGGCGCCGATGCTCGCCAGGTGAATGCGTTGCAGCGGATGCAAAACGGCGAATTTTCTCTCGTCAGTCACGAAGGCCTCCCGAAGGCGGGAGTGTGCCATTTCCAACCCGATGGGTCAAATCTCCGTTGAAAGAGACCAGCGAGAAATGGGTTGCCGGATGCCTTAAGCCTCGTCAGAGGCGAAAGAAGGTAAGCCCCAGGAGTGAATGATCAAATTTTTACAAACCCTTTAGGGCGGCGGAGTCGTGTTCGTTTGTTCACGAGCACAGCTTTCGCCTAACGGCGAAAACTATGGCACACGGAAAGACGGTCATTTTGTCGTGTGCCACACTTTTGGCGAAGCCAAAGGTGTGTTTGGACAAAACCAATCGCGTTTTTATCTAACCGTGAAACCGGAATGGACAATCAAAAAATGAGCAGGGCCTTCAGCCGCGACCAGCCGCCGGCCAATAGGAAAACGCCCGCCGCCAGGACCGCGCCCAACAACAGCGGGCCCCAGAGCGCGCGTCGCGGTTTGTCGATCAGCGCGCCGCTTTGTTCCAGCAGGGCGATCTCCGCCGGGCGCAGTCCGCGACAGCGAATGAACCGCGTGCCGCGCAGGTCGGCGCCGTTGAACACGTTTTGCGTAAAGCGGCAGCGTTCGAAAACGGTTTCGCGCAAGGCGCAGCCGGCGAAATTGTTTTGCTTGAAGCGGCAGCGAACGAACGTGGCGGCGCGCGGATCGTCGGGAAAGTCCGCGCGATAAAACATGTGGTTTTCCAACCGTCCGCCGTCCGCCAATTGCGCCGCCGGAATGTTCGTTCGGTCGTTTGCCGGCAAAACCTTTCGCTCCTTGGAAATCGTTGTTGGATTCGTTATAAATGGCCTACGGGAAAATACAACAAACGATCCGCACGGGAAAGGGCGCGCGATGGATTTCGATGCCTTGCACCTTTTGTTCTATGTGGCCATCGGCCTGACCTTGGCCGTGGTGGCGTTTGCCGTGCTCAAGATCGCCTTCCGCAACGTGCCGTTGTGGCTGTTCGAATTGTGGCCGCACCTGCTGGGATTGGTCGGCGCGGCGGTCGTCTTCTGGCTGTGGAAATGGCAGTGGGCGCTGGTCGTGTTGGGCATCGGCCTGGCCCTCGGCTTCAGTTGGTCGGCCGCCCTGGATCATGCCCGCAAGCGCGGACGCGAACACAGCCGCCTCGAGCGCGCGCACTACGCGCTGATCAAGTGGGCGCAGAAATAAGCGAATAATTACTTCGTCAGATCCCGCGCGTGCACCACGCGGTTGCGGCCGCCTTGCTTGGCCGCGTACAGCGCCTGGTCGGCCAGGTCGATCAGCGCCTGTTTCTGGTCGGCGTTGTCGGGGAACGTCGCCACGCCCATGCTCACGGTCACCTGCAGCTTGCCGCTCGGATACTCCGTCACCGCCTCGGCGATCTCCTTGCGCACGCGGTTGGCGAATTTGATCGCGCCTTTTTCGTCGGTGCCCAGCAGCACCAGCGCGAATTCCTCGCCGCCGTAACGCGCCGCCAGGTCGTTTTGCCGCACGCTGGTGCGCAGCAGCCGCGAGACGGTCCGCAGCACCATGTCCCCCACCGGATGCCCGTAGGTGTCGTTGACGTTCTTGAAGTGATCGATGTCGGCGATCACCAGGCTGATCTTGATCGGAATGCGCTTGGTGCGCATCAGTTCGCGGTCGAGCCACTCCTGGAAGAAGCGGTGGTTGAAGCAGCCGGTCAGACCGTCGGTGGTCGCCATCTGCTCCATCGCCGCGTGCACGTTCGCGTTTTCCAGCGCCGTCGCCGCCTGCACCGCCAGCACCTCGAACAGCTTGATCTCGTGGCTGGTGAACGCCTCGGGCTCCTTGACGCCGAACACCAGCAGGCCGGTGACGAAGTTGCGCCGGATCAACGGCAGGCACAGCAGGCTCTCCAGCCCCTTCATCGGCAGTTCGTTGCCGATCACCGGCCGCCGGCGTTCCATCTTGCCCAGGCGCTCGCGCAGGCGCGGATAATGCAAATAGTTCTTCGCGCCCACGACCCAGCCGACGAGGCTTTCGTTGATCTTGAAGGTCGCGCCCAGCCACTTGTCCGGATCCAGTCCGGCCACCGCCTGCACCAGCCCCGTGCCCAGGTCGGTGTCCACGCGCACCAGCACGCTGTAGTCGTAGGGCATGATCGCCTGGCCCGATTCCAGAATCACGCGGCTGACCGTCTCCAGGTCGATCGACGAGCCGAGCTTCTTGATGATGTCGTAGAAAGCGTAGATTTCGATCTTCTCCGCCGCGATGTGCCGCACCTCGCGCTCGCGGTTCACCGCGTCCACCGCCAGGCGGGCCATGCGCTCCAGGAACTGTTCCTCCTCCAGCGCGAAGTGGTAGGGGCGGCGATGATCGACCGCCAGCACGCCGACGATCCGGTTGTGCTCGTACAGCGGCACGGCCAGCACCGCGCGTGGCGGCGCGCCCCACGGCCGGTGGCGCCGCTGCCGCGAAAAACGCCCGATGTCCTCGATCGCCAGACTCGTCTGCTCGGTGACGACCTTCATCAGCGCCGTGTCGGAAATATCGTCGCCCATCGCGTCGCGCGGCGGTTTTTCCTCCGAGGAGATCGCCCGCACGATCAGCGCGTTGTGCTCCTCGTTGGTAAAGGCGATCAGGCACGTGTGCGCCACCATCGCCCGTTTGGCGATCTCGGCCATGTCGCCCAGCAGCCGGTCGATCTGAATCAGCGCGCCCACGTCGGCCTTGGTCACTTCCTCTTTGCTCAGCGCGCTCACGTCGATGTCCCGCCGCCGCGCCAGTTCCTCCGCGTCGCTGGTCAGGCGGTACAGCGTCCGCTGCGCCCGCTGCACGCGCTCGCGCGCCACCTTGATGTACAGTCCGATCGTCAGCGTGAACACCAGGCTCAGCCCGATGGCCGTGGCGAAGTTGTGCCAGGCGGTCAACAGCGTATTGAGCCACCAGGCGTTGAGCGCCAGCGCGCCCAGCCCGATGAACGTGAGCAACAGCCCGGCCGGAAAACCGGTGAAGGCCACGGTCAGGCCGGTCAGCAGATAAAACGTGGGGAACAGCGGTCCGGCGATGCCGCCCGTGGCCTGGATGACCGTCAGGGCAATCAGCATGATCAACAGCGACAGCTCGATGCGCGTGGGCCCGCTGAAGATCGCCGCCTCCGAGAGCGTCGCGTAGGCCAGCCGCCAGGCGGTGAAGAACACGAACAGCCCGAACACGGCCAGTTGGGCGAGGGAAGGGCCGCCGTTGGAAACGATGGTGGACGAGAAGAAATCGAAGACGATCAACGCCAGGTAGCCCGCGCCGATGAAGAAGGCGTGGGAGCGAATCAACCACGAAACGAATTTACTAAAAACGTTGCCCACTTAGGGCTCTCCACCTTCTTCTTTCGGGAACACGAAAAGCATTTCGTCTTTGCGGATCATGCCCATTTGCTCGCGAATGACCTTCTCCAGCGCTTCCGGATTGGACTTGAGCTTTTCAATTTCCAATTGCAGCGAATTTTTCGCTTCCTCCAATTGCATGATCTGCTTTTCCAGCTTTGCCTTTTCCCGTTTCAGTTGGCGTACATGCAACAGCCCGTTGGATCCGAACAGCAGGTAGAACACGGCCAAAATCAGTATGCCGATCACTGCATAAAACTTGATCTTCGATCGTTGTTCGGATGCCATGTCTACCCTATATATTGATAGTTTTCGGGAATGCTAGCACATAACTTGATAAAAATGAATATTTACGCCAGAAACAATCGCACCGAACATTCATCGGTCAAGCGGGGGTTTTTTAGGAACGATACCGTGCCGATTCTCAGTGCCACAGCCGGTGCATCAGGAACAGTGAGAACAGAAGCACCGAGATCAGGCCTGCATTGACCGCCATTTCACCCATGGCTCACCTCTGGTTTTGTGGTTAACGTCCGATGTCTCGAAATACAAAAACCGTACCCACATTAATAAATTAGTAATATCAAGTAGATAGGAATTATTACTCAATTGTCGTGCGTTACGATAAGAAATACAACTGGAAAATGCATTACAATATGTTATAGACCTTTTTTTCTCTATCGATCTCGTTTTCTACCCAAACCTATCGCATCCTGACCCGATGTAAAGACATGCTCGCACTTTTTCGCAAAACGGAGTAAGATCGGACAAGTTTTTGCTTTAAAGTTATTAGCATACCTGATGGAGACGGCATGACCCCGGACGATCCGCGCGAACGGATCCGCTGGCTGCGTGAGGAAATCAAGCGCCACAATCGCCTGTATTACGAGCAGGATGCGCCGCTGATCACCGATGCCCAATACGACGCTCTGCTGCGCGAACTCCAGGAACTCGAAGCGCAATATCCGGCCGAAGCGTCTCCCGACAGCCCCACGCGCACCGTCGGCTACGCGCCGCTGGAGAAATTCGACAAAGTCGAACACCGCACGCCCATGCTCAGTCTGCAAAACGCGATGAACGAAGCCGAGCTGCGCGAGTTCGATCAGCGCCTCAAACGCTTTTTGAGTCTGCCGCCCGACGAGCCGCTGCGCTACGTCTGCGAGTTGAAGCTCGACGGACTGTCCATCGAGCTGGTCTATCGGGAGCGGCAACTGATTGTCGGCGCCACGCGCGGCGACGGTTTCGTCGGCGAAAACGTCACGGCCAACGTGCGCACGATCAAGGCGATTCCCCACCGGCTCGGCGACCGGGCGCCCGCGTCGGTCGACGTGCGCGGCGAGATCTTCATGGCGAAAAAGGATTTTGCGGAGCTCAATCGCCGCCGCGAGGAAAACGGCGAGAAAACCTTCGCCAATCCGCGCAACGCCGCCGCCGGCAGCCTGCGCCAGCTCGACGCGCGCATCACCGCCACGCGGCCGCTGACCGCCTATTTCTACGCCCTCGGCGACGACGCGGGGCAAAACCTCGCCGGTCACGAGCAGGTGTTGCAAACCCTGCATGCATGGGGATTGCCGGTCGACGAGCGCCGTCATATTTGCGCCGGCATCGACGAGGTCGTGCGGTTTTATCTGACGATGATCGACCGACGACACGAACTGCCCTACGACATCGACGGCGTGGTGGTGAAGGTCGACGATCTGGCGCTCCAGGCGCGCCTGGGCACGGTCAGCCGCAGCCCGCGCTGGGCCGTCGCCGCGAAGTTCCCCGCCGAGCAGGCCGAGACGATCGTGCAGGACATCGACATTCAGGTCGGGCGCACCGGCGTGCTCACCCCGGTGGCCAAGCTCGCGCCCGTGCCGGTCGGCGGCGTCGTCGTCAGCAACGCGAGCCTGCACAACCAGGATGAAATCGACCGCCTCGACGTGCGCGTCGGCGACGTGGTGCTC
Organism: bacterium; assembly: GCA_036725605.1. Classification (GTDB taxonomy): domain Bacteria; phylum Lernaellota; class Lernaellaia; order Lernaellales; family Lernaellaceae; genus CALBTQ01. Next base: position 640,829 of record DAIMDW010000001.1, on the reverse strand, counting down.
ATCCAGCGCGCCGGCGACGTCATCCCCGAGGTCGTCGAGGTGAAAATCGATCGCCGCGATCCGATCGGCCACGGACCGTTTTCGATCCGCAAGAAGGTCGGCGACCGTTGTCCGGTGTGCGCCGGGCCGATCGACCGTCTCGCCGACGAGGTCGCGCTGCGCTGCCTCAATCCGGTGTGCCCGGCGAAGGTGATCGAAGGCATCAAGTACTTTGCCTCCAAGGGCGCGGCGAACGTTGACGGCCTCGGCGACAAGCTCGTGCGCCAGGTGGTCGAAAAGGGGCTGGTGAAAGAGCCGGCCGATTTGTTCCGCCTCGAACACGAGCAGTGGGCCGCCCTCGAACGCATGGGCGCGAAAAGCGCGAGCAACCTGCTGGCCGCGCTCGAAACGGCCAAACGCATTGCGCTGGACCGTTTCCTCACCGGCCTGGGCATTCGCCACGTCGGCGAAGTCACCGCCCGTGCGCTGGCCGACGCTTTCGGCACGCTCGCGGCGATTCGCGCTGCAACGCTCGACGAGTTGGCCGCCGTCGACGACATCGGCCCGATCGTCGCCGAGGCGATCCGCGAATTTTTCGACGATCCGGCCAAGGCCGCGCAGGTCGACAACCTGCTGGCGGTCGGCGTCACGCCCTATTGGGAGAAGGCCGAACTCAAGGCCGACCATCCCTTGTTCGGCAAGCGCGTCGTGCTCACCGGCACGCTCACGGCGATGACGCGCGACGAGGCGAAGGCGCGCATTCAGGCGCTGGGCGGCAAGGTGAGCGGTTCGGTAAGCAAGAACACCGACCTGGTGATCGCCGGGCCGGGCGCGGGATCGAAACTGACCGCCGCCGAGCAACTGGGCGTGCGGATAATCGATGAACGGGAATTACAACGTTTGTTGGCGGGAGAATCATGATTGCAACAAAGGTGATCGTCACCGGACGAGTGCAGGGTGTGTGGTATCGCGCCACCACCATGAAGATGGCCAAAAAATTCGACGTGCACGGTTGGGTGCGCAATCGGCCCGACGGCTCGGTCGAGGCGCACCTCGAAGGCGAGCCGGAGCGGGTCGACGACCTGATCGACTGGATGAACGAAGGGCCGCCCCTGGCCAGCGTCGATAACGTGGAAACCTTCCCGGCGGAAGTGGAGAACTTCCCCGACTTCTCCATGCGTTAAAAAAAAGCGGGAAGGCCGCAGCCTCCCCGCGTGTGGTCCGCTTGGCCCGCGCTTACTTCGCGACGTAGGGCTGGTACTTCATGTTGAAGGCTTCGGCGACGGCTTTGTAGGTCACCTGGCCCTTGTAGATGTTGATGCCCTTGAACAACGCCTCGTCCGCGGCCACGGCTTTCTCGAAGCCCTTGTTGGCCAAGGCCAACGCGTAGTTGATCGTCACGTTGGTCAGCGCGTAGGTGCTGGTGCGCGGCACGATGCCCGGCATGTTCGCCACGCAGTAGTGCACCACGCCGTACTTGATGAACGTGGGTTCGCTGTGCGTCGTGGCCACCGTGGTTTCCACGCAGCCGCCCTGGTCGACGCTGATGTCCACGATCGCGCTGCCCGGCTTCATCTCTTTGATCATCGCTTTGGTCACCAGCTTGGGCGCCTTCGCCCCGGGGATCAGCACCGCGCCGATCACCAGATCCGATTCGCGGCACGCCTTGGCGATGTTGCTCGCGTTGGACATCATCGTCACGATCCGTCCCTGGTGAATGTCGTGCAGGTACCGCAGCCGCGCCGGATTGATGTCCAGGATCGTCACCTGCGCGCCCATGCCCAGCGCGATTTCCAGCGCGCACGAACCCGACACGCCGCCGCCGATGATCGCGACTTTCGCCGGCGCCACGCCGCTCACGCCCGCCAGCAGCACGCCGCTGCCGCCGTTGCACGCTTCCAGGCACCACGAGCCGACCTGCGGAGCCAGCTTGCCGGCCACTTCACTCATCGGAGTGAGCAACGGCAGCGAGCCGTCGGAAAGTTCGATCGTCTCGTAGGCAACGCCGATGCAGTTGGAGTCGACCATCGCTTTGGTCAGTTCTTTCGCCGCCGCCAAATGCAGGTACGTGAAGATCAACTTGTTCTTCATGAACTTGTATTCGGAGGGCAGCGGTTCCTTGACCTTCATGATCATGTCGGCCTTGCCCCACACGTCCGCGGCCTTGGGAAGAATTTTCGCCCCGGCCTTCATGTAGGCCTGGTCGTCGATCTGGCTGCCCACACCCGCATCCTTCTGGATGTACACGGTGTGACCGTGCGAGGTCAGAGCGTTGACGCCCGACGGCGTGATGGCAACTCGTTTTTCCTCGGTCTTAATCTCTTTCGGGACACCAATAATCATGTTCCACACTCCGCGTTACGGTTAGTCTTAAGCTGCATTTCCCTTTGTGGAATAAATTTCAATTGTTGGAACTTTATCCCTAAGGCCCCCCGTCGTCAACGGCCCTTTTTCGGCCTTTTTCGGGGGGTTGGCATACCCAGATTTAGCTGCGGTTGCAGGTACGTCGTGTTGTTCAATCCCTCGCGGAACGCCTTGCTCAATTCCTTGACTTCCCTGGCCGGCAGCAGACCGTCTTTGTGCTTTTGCTCCAATTCCCGTTCGATGCGCTGGGTCATTTCGTCCGGATCGTGCCGCACGAAAACCGCCGACTCGCGAATCGAATCGGCGCGGATCGTCTTTTGCAAATGCGGCTGTCCGTCTTCGTCGACGACCACCTGCACCTCGGTGCACTTGCCGAACAGGTTGTGAAAATCGCCCATCGTGTCCTGGTAAGCGCCCAACAAAAAGAAGCCGATCCAATACAGCCCGTTGCCCGTCTTGTGCAGTTCCAGGAACCGGCGTTCGTCATGAATGTCGATGAAGTTGTCGATCACGCCGTCCGAGTCGCAGGTGATGTCGCACAAAATCGCGCCCGTGTCCGGCTTCTCGGTCAGGCGGTGGATGGGCATGATCGGGAAGAGCTGCTCGATCGCCCAACTGTCGGGCGCCGATTGGAACACCGAGAAGTTGCAGATGTATCGTTCCGCCAGATTGCGTTGCAGATTGGCGAACTCCTCGCGCAGCGGACCCGGCTCGCGCTGGGCGAAGTACACCGCCTTGCGGCAGATGTCGTTGTAGAACGCTTCGCCGTGCGCGCGGTCGTTCAGGCCGATGTAGCCGAGGTTGAACAGCGAGTACAGCTCGTCGAGGTGCTCCATCGCATCGTGATAATATTCGCGGTAGTTTTTGCGCGAAATGTTGTTCCGGATGTCGGCCAGTTCCATCACGACCTGCGGATCGTCATCCTTGACGTCGATTCCATCCACGTCCAGATACGTTTCCGGCGTGCGATGCACGTGCGTGACCATCAGCGCGTGATGCGCCGTCACCGCGCGGCCCGATTCGCTGACCAGCACCGGCGGCTCGATGTCCTCGTTGTCGCACACGTCCATGATCGTGTAGACCACGTCGTTCGCATATTCCTGAATGCTGTAGTTGATCGAGCTGTCCGCGCTCGACTTCGAGCCGTCGTAGTCCACGCCCAGACCGCCGCCCACGTTCAGGTAGGTCAGCGACGGCACCATCTTCTTGACCTTGGCGTAGACGCGCGCCGCTTCCTTGATCGCGTTTTTGATGCGTTTGATTTCGGTGATCTGACTGCCCACGTGGAAGTGCAGCATCTCCAGCCAGTCCAGCTTGTCGGCGTCTTTGAGCAGCCGGATCACCTCCAGCACTTCCGCGCTGGTCAGGCCGAACTTGCTGCTGGTGCCGCCGCTTTCCTCCCAGCGGCCCGAGCCGCGCGCGTTGAGCCGCACGCGCGTGCCGAACGTCACGCGGATGCCCTGCTTGGTCGCCAGTTCGATCGCGCGCTTGGCTTCGACCACCGATTCGAAGGTGATGATCGTGTTGCGGCCGATGCGCGTGGCGTTGATCGCCATGTTCAGGTAGTCGTCGTCCTTGAAGCCGTTGCACAACATCAGGCTGTCGTCGGCCATGGGCAGGCCCAGCGCCAGGTAGATTTCCGGCTTCGATCCGACTTCGATGCCGTAACCGAACCGCTTGCCCGAACGGATGATCGCCTCCATCACCTCGCGGCGATGGTTGACCTTCATCGGATATACGCCCTGGTAGCGGTTCTTGTATTTGAACTCGTTGATCGCGCTGGCGAACGCCCAGTGCAGTTGCTCGATGCGGTGTTCCAGAATTTGCGGGAAGCGAAACAAAAAGGGCGGGGTCAGGTTTTTCGCCTGGCATAATTCCACCAGCTCGTACAGGTCGAGCTTCTGGTGGCCGTCGGCGTTGACGTCGACCTGCACGTGGCCCTTGTTGTTGATGGTGAAATAGCCGCCGCCCCATTTGTCGGGGAAGTACGTTTTATCGGCTTCACGCAGTTTGCTGTTCATGTTTGGTTTTTCCTCCCGATCCGCGGCCGCGCCGTGGGCGATCAATCCGCTGCCGGCAGCGCGGTGAAGTCCTGCTCGATGGTCGTTGTTTTATCCGGCGCGATGTCCACCGTCAGCCGGCGGCGCTCGCCGTTCTCGTCCACCAGCACCAGTACGTGCCGGCCGACCGGCACGCGTTCGTCGAAAGGCGTGCGCCCCGCCAGACGATCGCGGCGGTAGATGTGGCACACGCGCCCCACGTCGATCACCAGCCGGCCGGTGAACTCGTAGGAGCGCGTGAACGTTTCGCCCTCGGCGATCGTGAACGTTTCGCGATGGTCGATGCCCAGCGCTTCGTTGGTCAGCGCCAGTTCATGTTCGCCGGCGGGCAGGTCGCTCAATTCCAGCGGCGTCGTGCCCATCGCCCGGCCGTCCAGCGACACCTTCACCCGCGGCAGGCTCTTGATCGACAAGCCCGAGTCGCCGCGGAACAATTCGAAATGAATCGATCGGTTTTCGTTTTCGGCCAGCGTGATCGTCTTTTCCGCCGGCCGGTAATCCTGCCGCGCCACGCGGATGCGCAGTTCCCGGTCCGCCGCCGGTTTGGCGATCGTCAGCGGCGTCGAGCCCGGCACCCGGTGCCCGTCGACGTACACCGCCGCGCCCGCCGGATCGCTGCCCACGGTCAGTTGCCCGGCCAGCTTCGGCTGGTTGCCGGCCATGTTGAAGTACGGATCCCGACCGTGCCGCCGCGCGAACGAGCGCTCGCCGTAGGTGAACGACTGCACGCGCCCGTCGACGATGCGCACGTCGTCCAGAAACACCGTCGCGCCTTCGTCGGTCAGGCGAAAACCGTGCGAGCCGTCCGCGCGCTTTTCGACCGCGTAAGCGCCTTTGCGTACTTCGTAGCGTTCGGGGTAGCGATCGTAGTCGCGATCCACGTGCACCACCAGCGTCCAGGCATGGTCGAGGGCGAAGGACAGGTAGCCGCTCTCATAGCCTTCCTCGGTTTGCCGCCAGAAGGTGTACTCGCCGAACAGCTTGTCGATCGACAGCGTCAGGTCCGGCGCGAAAGCCTCGGGCACCGGACGCTCCTGCGCCCACAGCGCGCCGGTCAGCGCGAACACCAGCAACAAAATCGTCAGCCATCGACGCAACGATACACTTCCTCCAAACCGCATGATGCGCAGCGAGATAGGTTAAAACCGGAACCGCATTAAATGTAAAGGAAAAAAGTGTCGCCGCCGCCGCTTGTCGGCCGCTTTTTTGCGCCGCACGCTTTTTGGTCTTGACAGCGAACGTTTCGTAAGTAAAATCCGCGCCAGATCTGTAGCTCAATCGGTAGAGCAGCGGACTCTTAATCCGTTGGTTGGGGGTTCGAGTCCCCCCAGGTCTAAAAGACGGGAACCGGCATTACACCGGTTCCTTTTCTTTTTAACCCGAAAACGCTATGATCGCCTTGTCTTCTTTAGTGCAACCAAAGCAAGAAAATCGAACGATTCGGAACCGCCGACCAAATGGGGGAGGTTGTATGGCTGTTCAGTGGATGCTCTATGGAGCGTACGGCTACACCGGCAGGCTGATCGCGGAACTGGCCGCCACCCGCATGAGCAATCCCGTCCTGGCGGGGCGCAACAAAAAGGAGGTCGAGCGCGTCGCCCGCGAAGTGGGCATGGAATTTCGCGTCTTCGATCTGCAAAAGCCGGAGACGATCCGCGAGGCTTTGCACGACATCGCCGTCGTCGCGCACGTTGCCGGACCGTTCGTCCACACGTCCAAACCGATGGTCGACGCCTGCCTCCAAACCGGGACGAATTATCTGGACATCACCGGCGAGCATCCGGTATTCGAGGCGATCTTCGCCCGGCACGACGAGGCCGTGCAGGCCGGCGTTTCGCTCATCCCCGGCGTCGGCTTCGACGTGGCGCCCACCGACTGCCTGGCCGCGATGCTCAAAAACGAACTGCCCAACGCCGACAAGCTGGAGCTGGCGCTCGGCGGTTTCGGCTCCAAGTCCACGCGCCTGAGTCGCGGCACGATCAAAACGATGCTCGAATCGCTGGGGCAGGGCTCCCTGGCGCGCATCAACGGCAAACTGCAGACCGTTCCCTACACCTGGCGCACGCCGAAAATTCAATTCGCCCACGGCTCTTACAAAACGGTGACCATCCCCTGGGGCGACGTCGTCACCGCTTATCGCACGACGGGCATTCCCAACATCGCCGTCTATTTCGCCGCGCATCCGACGATCTACCGCCTGTTGAATCTGTATCGGCACGCCTTCCGCTTCAAGCCGGTGACCCGCGCCGCGCAGCGCCTCGTGCAATGGACCGTCACCGGACCCGGCGAGGAGGTCCGCGACAACAGCTATTCCAGCCTCTGGGGCCGCGTGCAAAATCCGTCCGGCGAAAAAGTCACGCTGACCATCACCGCGCCCGAAGCCTACAAGCTGACGGCCGATTCGGTGCTCAAGGCCGTGCAGCGCGTGCTGGCCGGCAACGTCGAGCCCGGCGCCTGGACGCCCGCGCAAGCCTTCGGCATGGATTTCATCCGCGAGCTCGACGACGTGCACGTGCACCCCTTCAACGAGACGATCGAGGAGATATAAAAGAAGCGGTTATTGCCGGTGCTCATTAAGCGGGAAGCGGCAGCGGCTTCCAGTTTTTCAAAAGTTCATTATTTTTCGATTCAATCAGTGTCTGCTTTTTGAACTCCTCTTCCAAGGTGCCCAGCCATTTTTTTCCTTGTTCCTCAAAATACAATTTGAGATTATCCAAATTATCCTGATAAAGCGTGTTCAATGATGGAATGGAAGTCGCTTCCTTTACCGTATCTTGCGCCCATTTTCGAGCGATGCTTTTGGCGAGTTCGGTATTCCTGATGCCAAACGCATTCTTGGCCAACGCAATGAAAAACGCAACGAATTCGCCTAAAATTATCACCCAACCCCATTTTACTGCTTTCCATACTTTCTCGGATAAATGATCAGGCTTGGCAAATTCAATGATCATTCCGGCGAGAACCAAGGCGGTGCAGGCTGCAATGAGTATCATGACAAAGTATAAAGTGATTTTTTGGAGGTTAATATCTTTCATCGCTAATCCCCAACTTCATTGTTAGGACGGGGAAGACTGTTATTTTTTTGCGTGTCGGCGATGATCTTCTTGATGGCTGCTTCTTCCTGTTCGTTCAAGAGGAAATTCGTGCCGATGGGCATGCGAAACAGTAAGTGGTTTTTCATCACCGGATCGTCGGTGAAAGCGGAGACGGGAATGAAATTCTCGAAGCGACGTTCAATCTTTACATTGACCCGATATACATTGTTCGAGTCGACAAACGGCGCTTGATCCGTAATTTTTCCCCAGCCGTACAAGCCTTTCGTTTTTCGATCGCCACCCATCCAAAAGTAGACGACTTCTCCCATTTTCATGTGATCGTGATATCGACTGGCGATCCATGGAACGACGTCCCCTTCTTTCAGTCGATCTTTCAGATTATATCGTTGAGGGATCGCCTGAAATATGAAACTCATAGGACCCTCCTCTTCGTTTTGTGTGATAATATAATTATAAAAATGAATTATATAATGTCAATAAATATGAATTATAAATTATGATAATTAGGCGGAGCGGTCTTTTTATTTATGAAATTCACAGGGTAGGTGTCAATGACCTTGATGGATTTCATCCGTAAACTCGACGACGTGCACGCGCACCTATTCGAGGACCAAACGATCTACCCGAGTGACTTCTCGGCAGGAACGGGTTTTACATCAATGGCGATTTGTTTGCCTTCGGGCAAATATTCGGTTGGCCAAATGAAACTAATTTCGTCATGTTCCAGAAAACCCAATTGGGGGCGAGCCGTAATTCGGATACGACGGGTTGGTTTTCCATTTTGATCCAGATTCTGGTTTCCATGAAACGCCAGGACGATGGAACCCCGTAAAAGCGGGCCGAACTGTCTTAGAACTTTCGTGTCGATTCGCCATTCAATTGCATGGCTGTTGCGCCTTTCGTCGAGGATATTGTAAAGGAACCAATTTTTCTCATCCCCCTGCTCGGATTCGATGAAATTCGTCAACATCGACAATGCTTTGGTGCTTTGTTTTAATCCGGGATAAAGCGACTCTCCCGCTGTGCTTGCCGTTGACAATCCCTTCAGCAAGTACGGTGAGATTCGTTCAAAAACCGACTTCGTATTTCGTGATGGATGAAGGCTGTGCAAATCTGCCGCAACGGTGGTAAATCCCACATCTTCGTCACAGCTTAAGATCAGGTGAAATGCGATTGAACTTCCGCTTCGGAGTGCCGCTTGCCAATCCCAAAAATGGTCGCTGATACATGTGATGCCAAAGCACCAGTCGTATCGATAGATTTTATAATCCTCATCATTGACGATATCCGGAGAAAGAGGAGAGAGAAAAGGATTTGTTTCCCCCATCAAACAGACATGCCAACGTAAAAACCGTTCGAATCCGTCTTGTTTCTTGGCTGTTGCATTCTTTTTGATTTGAGTTTTGGCAAGTTCTTTAAATACGCCCTTTTTTTCTTTGAGTTCCAGCCATTTATCATACTCAATTTTCAGGTTTGTTTCACTGTCGCCGGGAAGTGAATCAAAGCATGAATCATTGACGATGGTTCCTGTGGTTTGTGGACCATTGATTCCTCGGATGCCAATATCGAAAGTTCCCTTTACAACTTTTGTCGACATGGAGTTTTTTCCTAAAAAGTTTTTATGTTCGTCAAAAACGCCTCTGTTCTGAAAGACGCTCTCTTCTGCTGTACGAATTTTCTTGAATGTAGTAACATCATATCACAATAAATGAGTCAATAATCAATCTTAATAAATTATGATTATGGATGAATGCAATAATCGCTTTCGTCGCCCGGAAAGTCGCTTGCGAAAAATGTAGTTATTTGTCTTGGATATGGTTGATACCTGGTACGAGAGCGGTCCCTAAAAAAAACCGCCGGCCAATGACCGGCGGCGTTGAACGTTCTTCTGATTGTCGATCAGTATCCCGCGCAGGCGCTGGTGCAGGCCGCCCAGTCTTCGCAATCGGTAATGCTATTACAGCCGAAGATGCAATTGGCGGTCGTTTCGTCGAGGCTCGCCATGTCGTTTTCGCATTGCTCGATGCACTCGTCCATGTTTTCGTAGCCGCCGTATTCATAGTATTCGTCGCCGAAGCACTCATAGCCACGCTGGCAGATGCCGGCGCAACCGGTTCCGGTCGTATTGTCGTCGTCGTCGCCCGCGTCGTTGTTGTCGTCATCGTCGTCATCGTCGTCCCCGCAGGCAATAAGCAGGCCGACCGACAAGCACACCGATACACACAGCAATGCAAACAATAACCAAGGTCTCATTTTTACCTCCCGCATTTTAGGGATACGAGCCGAATGCCCTGATACTCAATACACCCAGCCCATGATCCCCATGCCGAAAATGTTCATCAAGATCGCCAGGCCGTACATCGATCCCACGGCGATCGCCTTGGCTTTGATCGTCTTGAGGCGCACCACGAGCAGCGTGGCGACGAAGAAGTGGAAGTAGCCGAAGAAGAAGATCAACCACACGCCTTTGAACGACAGGAACCAGTATTCATACTCCCAGACCAGATGGTCGCCCATGTTCAGCAGGCACTCGACGAACACGCAGAAGACGCTGAAGCCGATGGCCCAGAACCAGTCGTTGCGCAAACCGAGAATCTTCTCCTCTTTGTTCGGCGACAACGAATAATAATAAATGATCCCCGCCAGTAGAAACATGAACATGATCTCGATGTTCCAGCCGGCCATCGTGCGTAGCGCCGTCGGCCCCGGCGTCGTCCACACCGCCGAACGTCCGCCGATCGCCAGCACCCAGCCGTTCCACGTTTCGTTGACGAAATCCATGCCGAACACGGTCAATCCGGCGAACACCGCGTTCCAGTTGCCGCTCAGTCGCGCCTTGTTGATTTCCTTGGCGTAAACGAGCATGACGATCGCCAGCAGCGGAATCACGTACCACTGCAGCGTGGAAAGGTCGCGTAAACCGGTCAACGCTTGTTGAGATGCTGCGGTCATGGCGTGCCTCGAATTTTGGGTGAAAGGATAATCTTTATCAAAACACCGATCGCCCGCCGGGGCAAGGGCCGACGGTCAGCGCTTCAATTGCCGTAAATGACTGAACAAGCTCTCGTTGCTCGGGATGTCGGTCATGCCCTTGCTGTAATGCGCGTGGGCGATCAGCCCGTCGCGATCGACGATGAACAACGCCGGCATCAATCCCAACCGCCACGGCTTCCACTTCTGGTCATATTGTTTGCCGATCTTTCCCTGCGGATCGGGAATGCCGATGAACGGCAGCTTGTGTTCCTTCCAGAACGCCTTCATTGGCGCGTAGTCGTGCCGCGCCACGACGACGACCAACGCGTCCATCGAATGAAAATGGTCGATGCTGTCGCGCAACGCGAGCAGATGCTTGCGTGAGAAGGGACACAAAAAACCGCGCAGGAACACCAGCACGATCGTATTTTCCTGCCGCGCATGTTGCAGATTAAAAGTCCCGCCGGTGTGCGTGTGGGCGGTAAACGTGGGCGCTCGATCGTAGACCTTTAGCATCGTCCCTCCCCAAGTGATGCCGATCCTTAAACGAGTGTTGTCGGCGGGATAATAACAGGTTGCGTCGCGTCTGTGAATCCGATTTTGCCGCGACGAGCCTGATGCATTTCTCCAATTGATGATCGTTTTGTGCCTACCTTCGGTCGGCTCCGCCCGGGCGCATCGACCCATTCTCGGCTTGACATCCCGGGCGATTTTTGCACAATGCTGCGCGACTTTTGCGACTGAACGTACTTGCAGATGGGAGATAAAAGCATGACGGTCAAAAACCCGAGTTACAGTCACGGTTCCAGCGAATTGTCCCTGTTGTACCTGACCCTCGGCGAGTTGCTCGAGCACGCCGCCGCCACGTTTCCCGACCGCGAATGCATGGTTTCGGTGTTTCAAGACGTGCGTTTCACCTACCGGGAATTCAACGAACTGACCGACAATCTGGCCAAAGGCCTATTAAAACTTGGCGTGCGCCGCAACGAGCACGTGGCCATCTGGTCGGTCAACCGGTGGGAATGGATCGTCGTGCAGTACGCCACGGCCAAGATCGGCGCGGTGCTGGTCAACATCAACCCGGCCTATCGCACCCACGAGTTGGAATACGCGCTCCAGCAGTCCGAAGCCGAAACCATCATTCTGATGGATTCCTTCAAGTCCTCGCTCTATCGCGAGATGCTGCTGGAGGTCTGCCCCGAAATCGCCGAGTGCGAAGAAGGCAAGATCAAAGCCGACAAGCTGCCGCAGCTCAAGCGCGTGATCAACTTCGATCAGAAACTGCCCGGCCAGTACCTGCTGGCCGACATCATCGAGTTGGGCAAGGGCGAGTCCGCCGCCAAAATGCGCGAGATTCTCGGCAAACTCGAACCCGACAACGACATCAACATCCAGTACACCTCGGGCACGACGGGCTTTCCCAAGGGCGTGACGCTCAGCCACTTCAACATCCTCAACAACGGTCACCACGTCGCGCACATCATGCAATTGAAAGAAGGCGACCGCCTGTGCATTCCCGTGCCGTTCTACCACTGCTTCGGCATGGTCATGTCCAGCATCGCCTGCGTCAGCCAGGGCGCGACGATGGTGCTGCCCGCGCCGGTGTTCATGCCCGAAGAGGTGTTCAAGGCCATCGACGCCGAAAAATGCACCGCGCTCAACGGCGTGCCCACCATGTTCATCGCGCTGCTGAATCATCCCGACTTCGCCAAGTACGATGTTTCGCATTTGCGCACCGGCATCATGGCCGGCGCCCCGTGTCCCATCGACACCATGCGCGCGGTCATCGACAAAATGAACATGGTCGACGTGTGCATCGCCTACGGCCAGACCGAATCCTCGCCGGTCACCACCATGACCCGCGGCGACGATTCGCTCGAGCGTCGCGTGGGCAGCGTCGGGCGCGTCATGCCCATGCAGGAACTCAAGATCATCAACCCGGCCACCGACGCGGTCGTGGCGCGCGGCGAACAGGGCGAAATCTGCTTCCGCGGCTACCAGGTGATGAACCGCTACTACAACAATCCCGAAGCCACCACCGAGGCCATCGACACCGCGCGCTGGCTGCACAGCGGCGACCTGGGCGTGATGGACGCCGACGGCTACGTGAAGATCACCGGCCGCATCAAGGAAATGGTCATCCGCGGCGGCGAAAACCTGTACCCGCGCGAGATCGAGGAATTCCTCCGCGGCATGCCCAAGGTGATGGACGTGTACGTCATCGGCGTGCCCGACATCAAGTACGGCGAGGAACTCATGGCCTGGGTGCTGTGCCGCGACGGCGAGCAGGCGACCGAAGAGGAAATCCGCGCCTACTGCAAAGGCAAAATCACGCACCATAAGGTCCCGCGCTACTGGAAGTTCGTCGGCACGGCCGAGGATTTCCCGATGACCGTCACCGGCAAAATCCAGAAATTCAAGATGCGCCAGATCGCCATCGAGGAGCTGGGCCTGGAAGACGCGGCCAACGTCCAAACCGCGTAAATTTTCATCGCAGCAAAAAAACGACGCCAAGGCATTGAGCCTTGGCGTCGATGTTTAAATTGGCAGTTCGCTCCTACAAATATCATCTCGGTGGCACTGATACGCCGAACGCAATAAGGCTTATCAGTGTTATATTTGAACACTGATAAACTCGCTCGCCTGGCTCGCTCGTATAGCAGTGCCGCCGAAAATGATTCGTGTGGAGCTGTTGAAAAATGCCTATCCCGAGAAAACGCAACATTGTCATTTCGAGCGAGCCCTTTTGGGCGAGCCGAGAAATCCCTTTATGATTGAACCCTTAAGGGATTCCTCCACTTCGCTTCCGCCTTCGCCAAGGCTTCGGCGGACAGGGTCGCTACGGTCGGAATGACACGTTTTTCGCTATATTCGACTTTTTCAACAGCCCCCGTGTTCACTGTTATGCTCGCTCAGATGCTTCGCTCGCAAAACAGTGCCACCCGCCGCTCTAGGGTATCACGAGAAGAAAACCGGACGAAGTCGAACAATATTGAAATTAATTCCCGCGTAGGCTCTTCAAGCCCGCAGGGCGTAGGTCAATAGCGAAGGGCTTTCCTGTCCGACGAAGTTGCGCACCCAGCGGAACGAAGTCGGAAGCCCTGGTATAAGATGGAGCAAATTCAAGCAAACCCCTGAAAGGGGTGTAGGTAAACTCGTTGATACGAATCGTCAAAGATTCCTTCACCCCTTATCGGGGTTGGATGGTCTGGGTGAGCTGCGTTTTCCAGGGCTATCGCCCTTCGCTACTGACCATCCGCCCCTTCGGGGCGCTGGATGTCCCAATTCGGCAATCAGCAAGCGATGGGGAGGCGCTCACTCCGCTTGATAAACGACCTCACCGCCCACGACCGTCATGCTCACGAAATCGTCGAGGCTCCCGATTTCGAATCCGTGCTCCATCAGAAATTGGGGCGTGATGATTTGCGACACGTCGATGGAGAACAGAACGAAATCGGCGTATTTTCCTCCCCGGATCGAGCCGATCTCCTCGTCCATTTTCAGCATCCTGGCGCTGTCGAGCGTGTAATGGGTCAGGGCGTTGTTGAAATCGACCGCATCCTCCGGGTGCCAGTTCTGTTCGCCCAGGTAGTTCATGCGCGTGGCGGCGATAATCAGCCCGTAGAACGGATTGATCGGCGCGGCCACCCAATCGCTGCCGAAGGTCAGGTTGACGCCGGCGGCCTCGATGCTGCCCCAGGGCATCATCGCGGCCGTGCGTTCCTCGCCGATCACCTCGATGCAATTTTCGTCGTTGCCGAAGAAGTGCGAAGGCTGCATCGAAGCGTATATATCGTCGGCCGCCATGCGCGGCATGTCCGCCGGTTGAATCATTTCGACGTGCTCGATGCTGTGGCGCGCATCCCAATCGCCGTTGACCTCGGCGGCGCGTTGGTAGCTGTCGATAATCCGCGTGATGCCCGCGTCGCCGATGCCGTGCGTATGCATTTGGAGCCCGAGGCTATCGACCAGAACGGCGACCTGATCGAATTCCGCCGCGCTCCACTCCGGTTCACCGTACACGTCGGGGGCGTCGGTATACGGCTCGCTTAAAAAGGCCGTGTGATTGCCCGCCACGCCGTCGATATAGAGCTTAACCGACTCGCCGGCAATCAAGTGTTCGTCGCTGACGGTCGTTCCCCACGTCTGCCAGGCCATCAGGTTATCCGTCAGCGTGTCCGGGGCGGCGAGGGTGGTCGGCTCGATGAAGTACGCCAGGCGAATGCGCGTCTTGTCGAACACGCCCGCCTCCTGGAATTGCTCGATGAACGGCAGGAACGTCTGGTAAATCTGGATATCGTTCATCGTCGTCACCCCGGTTTTCAACGCCTCGGCCAGCACTTCCTGCACCGCGTAGGCCATGGCCGCCTGGGTTTCGCTCCCGAATTCATCCTGAGTGAAAAAGTCGAAGGGATTGTACTTGTAGAAGTGATTGAGAAATCCCGTGGGCTTGCCTTCGCCGTCCAATTCGGGGACGAGCGTGGCGAACGCCGCCGCGTTGCGTTCCTGCAAGAGCTCCAGCGCCATCGTGTTGAGCCAGCCCGCATGCCCGCCTTCGCCCCACAGGATCAGCGGACGATCCGCCAGAATGGTGTCGGCCAAAGCCGCGTCCGGCAGCTCGTCGCCGGGAATCTGGCCCAGCGTCCAGCCGATGGCCATGACGAAGGGCAGTTCCGGCGTTTGCGCCGACCACGCCTGAATCGTCGCGACAATGTCCGTCAGGGAGTTCAGGCCGTACAAAGAAGCCATCAGCGCCATCATCGAGCCGATCCACACCGTGTGGCAATGATTGTCGACGAAGCCCGGCGTCACCCAGAAGCCCTGCGCGTCAACCTGCTGCGTCTGTTTGCCGATGAAGCCTTGCACGCCCGCTTCGTCGCCGACGTAGACGAATTTACCGTCGCGAACCGCCAGGGCTTCGGCCCACGGATTGTCGGGATCGGCGGTGAAAATCGTGGCGTTGGTGACCACCATATCGGCCGCCGCATCGTCGTCGTCATCGTCGTCGTTATCGCAAGAGCAAGCGGACAAGAACATGCTCGCAACCAGGCAGAACGCGATTGTCGCCATTAAATAAAAAAACTGCTTCATCGATCTCTCCCACTTGGATTGCTTCTTGAATAGTAACATAGCAGAAGGAGCGAGCACAGAGAAGTTGGTTTGCGTGGCCGGGTGCCTTGGGTTGGGTATGGCTGTGGATGCAATTCTATTACAAAGCCCCATCAACGGTTAAAGCCAGCAAAGATTCGTGATTGGTATTAACTATTATATTATTCTGAGTGCGAAGATAAATCTTTTACAATAAATTGGAAACTTATATATTGCAAGGTTAGTTTCTGGTTATCTGATTAGAATAATTATGCTTTGTTCATCAAATATAAAATTGTAGTTGAATTAATATTACATTTATCTAAAATGAAACATCATTTTTTGATGGAGGTATTTTGGGAAATATGCCTAGGGTATTTATTGGATCATCAACGGAAGCTCATAATATTGGTGTAGTTGTTCAACGTCATTTGAAAAAACTTGGTGCGGATGTAGTTTATTGGGAAAAGGTTTGTAAAAGCGGAGATGTTACTCTTGATGCTTTACTAGAAACTGAAGTTGATGCCGCAATTTTAATTGCCAATCCTGATGATAAAGTTGATGTTCGAGGAGAAATTCGGTTATCGCCAAGGGACAATGTCTTGTTAGAATTGGGGATGTTTTTAGATCGTTTCGGAAAACGTCGCACGGGAATATTGCGAATAAAAAACGACAAGGGAGAAGCAAGTCTTCCAACAGACCTTCATGGGATAACAACAATTAATTGGGACCAAACAAATCCGGAGTTAATAAAAAGTCATCTAAAGGATTGGTTAAATAGAGTTAAGGATGAGCTCAAACAAATTTATCCAAAGCAGGAAAACTTGTTCAATCACATCAAACAATGTTTGACAGGTCTTCCTGTTTCATGGAGAAAAAATATTGATGATTATATTATATCCAATTTTTATAATTCACTAATTATGGCGTCACAAGGGCAAATAGAATTGACACCGGGACAGTACTATAATGCTTTGTTTGAAGAAATGGAAAATGCTAAAAAACCTATAAAAATTTATGCAGTTGCCGCTCTATCTTCTGAATTTTGGAAAGAAGATGATGAACAACAAGAGTATCTCGATAAAAATTTTAAAGCCGTTAATCGTGGTGTGGAAATTCAACGACTTTATTTTGTTCCGGATTCGGATTGGGACGACCATAAACAAATTATAAAAGCGCAACTAGAGCATAAAATCGTTATACGGAGAGTGAAAAAACCAGATACTCCTCTTGAGGATATGGTAATGTTCTTTGATCCTTCAAACAACACATCAAGAGCTTATATTGCTGACCATGTTCTGAACAATCCTCATCGAATTAGACGTGGAAGACTTCTGTTAGATCAACATGAGAGTAGGAATTTATATAAAGCCTTTAAAATGGAATGGAAAAGGGCGATAAGAGTAACTAATGAGAATCTATATGATAACAAATCTTCTTTGCCAGAGCCTGGAATAATGTTGAAAGCGTTTTTCCTTGATGAGCCTGTTGTTTCTTGCGAAGAAGCGGCTGCCGCAAAGAATATACCATTGGAAAATGAACTAAAGACTTTGATTCTAAAAACACAAATTGGAACTATAGCTCTTCATTTACCGGGCAATAAAGAAGCTTCATTGAGATCAATAAAAAATGTTTTGGAGGTTAAAGACGTTTCCTTAGCCTCTCTCGAGGACCTGAAATCCCTTGGCTTATCTCCTGGCACAGTTTGTGCCGTAAAGGATCCTGTATGGAGTATGCGCCATATGATATCCAAACAGCTATTGCGGAAAAAGTTTGTTTCTACTAATAATGGAACTTTACAGGGATATTATCGTTTTGACCCAAAAATTTTATTGGAAGCAAATGATTTCATTTTAGGCGATTTTGAAAATGAATCCTTTGAGAAAGAAATTCCGACGATTTTATAGGGAGGGAGAGATGGAAAGTATATAATTATAACGAGTTTGGTTTCGCCAAATTTTTCTGTAGAAGGCTATATAATAGCAAATATGATAACGCTCCAGAAAAGGCCAAGGCTATTCCTAAATAAAGACTAATTGAGGGATAGGACAAATACAAAATTAAGGAATATGTTAGTAAACCACCGAGACCATCTGGCACATGTTTTATTATTGAATGTGCATATTGCTCTCCGTAACTATAATGAATGATCAAAATTAACGGAAATAATGTGGTTGGGAAAGCAGAAAAAAGTCCAGCCCAAGTTGAGCCTACTATCTCTGCAACACCAGTGATCAGACAAATTGTTATTGCCGCAATACCGGACCTACTTATAATAACTTTACATGTTGGCTTAATTTTTTCACCAATCGTCGAATGGATAATCTTCTTAAAGGAAGACTTAAAAATGAAAAATGATATAATTGGGATAATTGTGGCTAGATATGGATTAATTGGCAATCTTGATATTAAGGAGATAGTTATTGTATAACCAATAAATCCACCTATTGTTGACATTATTATCTTGTATCTCTTCAGCTTTACACCACATAAATAATAACTAAATATAAACATTTGCATAGCTACAAGACCAACCATATTATAAATTGCACTTTCTCCCGCAAATGTTAAACCATTCTCCAATGCAAAAAAATGTAATGTAATTGCACTGCCCGTTGGAAATCCAGAAAGAATCCCAGCCCATTTTGGACTTACATGCTCTGCAATAAAAGAAAGAAGAAGTACAATGAATATTGAAACAACAAATTTTATTATAAGTAATTCTATTTCATTCATAATCACATCCATATTCCATTGCTTATAATCCTAAATCATTAATCGATAGTATTTACTGTTTTTGCTCAAGTAATACGTTAATCTCACCGCGATAATCTTCGGTCATTTCTCTCAACACATCGGAATAACCCATTTCCCCCTTTGCTTTTTTTGCCAGAAGCCAAGCTAACTTTGCAGTTTGGGATTCAATACTCATATCGTAAGCTGGAATTGCCAGTTTCTTTTCTTTAAGGAGTTGCCCAGGTTCATTTACTTGAAAATTGCTATTCCCATTTGGTGCCTGTGTTGTCACTACAATTGGGATCTCATATGTTTTAAGATATTCAAATGCTTTGTGTAAGTTTGCACTCACGTCGCCTGCGCCAAATGCTCTGAATATAAAGCCTTTGATATCATTATTTTCAACTAGCGTTTTAAAAATATCTGGTGACATTCCTGGAAATTCAGTTAAGGAAACAATTCTCATGTCATATTCATTATTCCAAATCAAATCATCCGAATGTAATGCCATATTATAATGTTTAGACTGTAGGTATCCGAGATGTTTTTTGAGATTTTTTTCATTGAAATTTATTATTCTTCCGATTCGACCAATACTGCCTGATGAAAAAGACTGAAATGCGTCGTAGTCAAACTCCGTACTTTTTTTCACTCGAGTACCTGTAATAATATGGCTCCCAAATACTGCCACCACACCTTTTACTTGCGTGTCGGCATATGGCCAGGCAGCAACTTTTATAGCATTGTTTAGATTTGTTATGGCATCAGAACCAGGCAAACCGGCAGGAACCTGAGAGCCAGTTAATATCACTGGTTTACCAAGGTTAGATATAGCAAATGATAGAGCTGCACAAGTATAACCTAGGGTGTTTGTTCCATGGGAAATAATAAATGAGTCATATTCATCATATTTTTGAACAATAAGCTCGCATAATTTTTTCCAATGCTCCGGCAAAATATCGGAGCTGTCAACATTACACATCTCCTCCAAATCGACATTAATATCACATTGCCACTTATCCTTAAAATATCCGTTGGTTGGTAAAATCAACTCTGCAAAACTATTTATTTTGTGAATGCTATCCTTATCTTTTCTTATCGCCACATTTCCTTGAATTGTACCACCTGTTGTTATTAGTAAGATGTTATTGACGCGCATTAATCTACCTCACGAGTAAATACTGATTATAGATCTATCAATAAATTACGTAAAAATCCATTGTCATCCTGATGAAAATTAGGATTATTTTTATTATACTATTCTTTACCACACTTAGTCATCGCTCCTCAACAATTATCATTTTTCTATCCAGCAACCATTAAAAATTTGAATCTTTTTAAAAATCGTTCTGCCAAATGAGATATCATCCCATGAATTGTCCTGCGCTCGGCTTGTATGCGCCGAGCAAGATCCTGAGCAATGGTGGTTGAAAACAGGTTTAGGCATTATTCCTGGTATATCCTTTGTCCCACAATGCTGATCCCAGCCGATGCCCTTTCGCCATAAGTCCTTAGTGGTTATGATGCCCGCTGACAACTTCCCAGGGTGGTCGATGAGTACGCTGGACATCCAACTACGCAACGTGCAGCACGTCAAACCCGGCGCCGGCGGCGTGGCGACGCCCATCCTGCGCGGCGTGAGCATGACCGTCCCCGCCGGGCAGTGCGTCGGTCTGATCGGCGCGAGCGGCAGCGGCAAAACGACCATCCTGCGGCTGCTCAACCGGCTGGAAGATCCTACCGGCGGCGAGATCCGCTACGGCGGGCAACTGCTGACGGACCTGCCGGTCACCGAGTTGCGCCGCCGTATTACCCTGGTCAATCAGCGGACGGTGATGTTCCCCGGCTCGGTGCTCGACAACGTGCTGGCGCCCGACACCCTGCGCGAGCAGCCCGGCGACGTCGCACGCGCCCGACGGATGCTCGACCTGATGCGCCTGCCGTCGGAGCTGGCCGACCGCGACGCCCAGGCGCTGTCGACCGGCCAGCAAGCCCGCGTGCAACTGGCGCGGATCCTCTACCTCGAACCCGAAGTGCTCATGCTCGACGAGAGCATGGCCAACCTCGATCCGAAGGTGGCCGGCGAGATTCTGGACGATCTGCACCGCCTCGTGGCCGAAGCGGGCAAGACCGTGCTGCACGTGTCGCACAAGCTGGAGCATCTGCAATTCTGCGCCCGCGTGCTGTACCTGGCCGACGGGCTCATCGCCGCCGACGGACCGCCGCGGGAAATCCTCGCGCCGGACGGCCCCGCGGCCGCCTTGCTGCGGCGGGAGGCGTCATGAACGAGGCGATGTTCCACCTGACGTACCTCGACCTGTTCATCAGCGCCTTGCTGATGCTCATTCCCATCGTCATCAGCACCGTGCTGCGTCTGACGCTGGAAAAGGACCTGCTCATCGGCTCGGTGCGCGTGTTCGTGCAACTGGTGGCGGTGGGCTTCATTCTGCATTACGTGTTTGCGCTCGACCGGCCGCTGCCGGTGGCGGGCATCCTGCTGGTCATGACGATCGTCGCCGGCTACAACGCCGCCAAGCGCGCGGGGGTAATGGGCCTGCGCCTGGTGCTTATCGCCTCGGGCGTGATCGGCCTGTGCACGGTCGTGCTGGCCGCCTACGTGTTTTACCTGGTGATCGGCATCGAGCCCTATTACAACCCGGCGTACGTGATTCCCATCGTCGGGATGATGCTCAACGGCGCGATGACCGGTCTGGCGATCGGCGTGCGGGCGCTGGATCGCGGCATGAAAGAGGGCCGCGACCGCATTGAAGCCGCGCTGATCGTCGGGGCGACGAGCTGGCAGGCGTCGCTGCACGTGGTGCGCGAGGCGTTGCGTCAGGCGATGGTCCCGGCGATCAACTCGATGATGACCGCGGGCATCGTCCAGTTGCCGGGTATGATGACCGGTCAGATTATCAGCGGCGTCGAGCCGATCCTGGCCGTGCGCTATCAGGTGATCATCTTCTACTTGCTGACCGCCGTGATCGCCTCGGCCACGATCGGCGGCACGCTGATTCTTTGGCGGCGCTATTTCACGCCGGCGCACCAACTGCGCGCCCCGGCCGTCTGACGTTCCCGCCCTTGGCATCCTTTCCGGTGCTGCTTACACTGCAAGTGGGGGGGGAGACGATCATGTTTCGGCCGATGATAATCAGCGTGCTGCTGTTGCTGCTCATCGCGTTGGCCTGCCATGCCGACGACTGGGCGCGGCAGCGTGAACGCATGGTGCAGGTGGTCAAGGCGCAGGGCGTGAGCGACGCGCGCGTGCTGCAGGCGATGCGCAAGGTCGAGCGTCACCTGTTTGTGCCCGAGCGCTATCGTCCGTTCGCCTATTCCGACCGGGCGCTGCCGATCGAGCACGACCAGACGATCAGCCAACCGTACATTGTTGGCTTCATGACCGAGGCGCTGCAACTGCGGGGCGGCGAAACGGTGCTGGAGGTCGGCACCGGCTCGGGATACCAGGCGGCGATCCTGGCCGAGCTGAGCAAGCACGTGTACACCATCGAGATCATCTGCGCCCTGGCCGACAGCGCCCGCGAACGCCTGCAGGGCCTGGGCTATCGCAACGTCGAGGTCAGGTGCGGCGACGGCTACCGGGGCTGGGCCGAACACGCGCCGTTCGATAGCATCATCGTCACCGCCGCGCCCGACCACGTGCCGCAACCGCTGATCGATCAACTCAAGGTCGGTGGACGGATGATCATTCCCGTGGGCAAAAACGTGCAAGAGCTGATGCTGATCGTGAAGACCAAAGACGGTACGACGCAAAAATCGGTGTTGCCGGTCATGTTCGTGCCCTTGACCGGCCCGGAAGTGGATAAGCGCAAGAAAGGCAAGTAGCAGCGAATGAAGTTCGGCGTGTATTGTGAGACGTTGTCCCCGCGCGAGTTGAGTCAAGCGGATGTAGTCGAATTGTTGGGGCGCCATCGCCTGACCTTGGGGCATGCCCTGCGTTTTCCGGAAGACGACGGCCGGTTTGCGTCCGAGCGGCTGGCCGAGCATCTGGCCTTGGCGCAGGCATTGCGCGAAGCGGGCGCGACCTATTGCCTTTGGCCGTTGCTGCCCAAGTCGCTGGGCTATTGGATCAACGAACGCAACGTCGACGCGACCGCGCGGATGGTCGAGACGATCCTCGAAGGTTGTGTCAAATTCGGCGGCAAACCCGACTGGCTGGTCGTCGATGTCGAGACGCCGTGGACGCAGATGGAAGCCGCGTTTTTCCCCGGCCCGCCGTGGTACGCGCGCGCCTTGTCGTTCGCCAAACTCTTTCTGGCCAACCGCAATCCGCGCCGCTTCGCCTGGGCTTCACGCCGCTTGGGTGAGATCGTCCGGACGCTGCAGGGCGAGGGCGTTCGCGTGTCCAGCGCGGTGTTCCCGTTTCTGATCGCCGATCTGATCCACGACGGCCACACGCTGCAGGATTACCTGGAGATGCCCGTGTTCAGCGTGCCTTTCGACGCCTACAACGCGATGTTTTACAACTCGTACCTGCCCACCGCCGTGCCGCTGGTCGTGCCGCCGGGATCGGCGCAACGCGTGCTGTACGAATACGCCGGCGAACTGGCGCGCCGCGTGGGCGAGCGGGCGTGGATCACGTTGGGCAGTACTTGGGAGGGCGTCATCCCCGGCAACGAGGGCAAGAGCTTCGACCGGGCCGGTCTGTTCGCGCCGGACGTGGCGGCGGCCAAAGCGGCGGGCATCGAAACCCTCTGGCTCTATTGCCTGGAAGGCGTGCTGTTTGCCGATCGGGAATTGACCGCGCGTCGACCGCTTGCCGACAGCGAAGCCTTCTTCACGGTGTTGGAGGAAACGCCGGCCGCCGTGCCGCCGCCGGATGCTCGTTGGACGCGCAACCGCGCCATCCTCGAACGGTTGCTGCGCGATCGTTTGCACCGCGCTTATGGGTGGGATTAGATAAACGTCTCCAGGTTTTTGGCGATGTATTCGCCGACCATCGGATGAACATACCAGTGGAAATGCACCAGGTCGAAGAAATCATTATCCAGTTGCAGATTTTCCCGAGACCATTGCTCCAGGTCGATCAGGTGCAGCCCGCGTTGGCGGCATATTTCCCGAATGTGCCGATTATATCCTTCGTAGGCGAGAGCATATAAATAGGTGTTGCCTTTCGTCCAGTCCGGCAACCATTGACTCAGATTCAGCGCTTTTTGCGAAGGGGCTTCCCCGCTTTGTATAAGGCCGGGCAGTGTGCACAGTACGATCTTGTCGGGGGATAGGTGTACTTCCTCAATGAGGAAATCCACCAGCAGGTTCAGGTAGAGACAAATCGCCCGCGGCGGATAATTGCATACGTGTGTTGATTCGATCGGGCGATAAAACGGTGAAGGTTTACTATTTTCCTTGCCTTTTTTGCTTTTTTTCCAGAGAGAACCAAATAAATAGCCGATATATGTTTTACTATTCTTTTTTAGATTTACTGCGGGAGTCGTCCTTTCCTTGAAATTATTGACAATTACACTTGTGTCGCGAGGGTGTTTGTTTATCGGATTGTTATCGAAATCGATCATTGAATTCCAGCCGACGAATACGATTACGAGATCGGGCTTGAGATTCATGAAATCGAGGCGATAACGTAATACGATTTGGATGGCTGAATAAGCCTCTACCGCGCCATTAATAACATCAAATCGTTTGTCTCTCTTAAGGTCAGTATTTAGGTGGTGTTCGATGAAATCCGGATATGCATTATTGTATTGGGGACCGAAGGTGCATGAGTCTCCCAAGCAGAGAATTCGATACGTGTTTTCTTGTGGCTCATCCCCGCGAATCCCCAGTGAATTTATGTGCAATTCATAGTCGGCAAATTCAGTGTTCTTTTTCAGGTCATGTTCGTACAACAAGGCGCCTAGCCAATGTCCGGATTCACGTTTTTCCTTGGCGGTTTCAGACGCGTCGCAATGATATCCGGGTTTCAGTCGCCAGAGCCGAACGCATTTCGGATGCACTTCCTCATAGGGGTCCAATTCATTTGTTAAACGCACCTTTTCTTTGTAGAATAAAATGCAATGACAAAGTTGTTCGCAGACGAAAATCAATATCAGCAAGTAGCCGATCCAAACCAGGCGAAAGAGAGCTTTTCTGGTAAAAATGACTTGTGCCAATTCTCGCGGGCGGCGAAAGAGGGCGGGTACAAATAAGGCCAAGCCCACGCCAACGAAACAAAATTTCCAGCAAGTTATGAAATAGAAATATCTGGTCCAGAATGTTTTAGGATTGCCGATATATTGCATAAGGCCTTTTGAATGATGCAGGCCGATCTGACGAAAAATTTCATTTCCACCGAAGCCAATAACCAAACTACCAATGGATAGCAACCATATCCATTTGGCGGATAACTTTCGCCGTGTCATTGATGATTTCTCGCATTCATAAGAAATAAGTATATAACTAGTAAGGATATATATATTATCTATTTGAATTTTGAAAGAGAGTATTTATTTTAACAGCCATGGGGCAAAGAATATTATCACATGACTCAAACCGATAATATTGACGAGCTATGTATACGTGGCTAATTGGTTTTAATGATTAGGGCGTCGGTTCGGCGGGCGCTGCCGGCGTCGGCGTCGCGATCGGTTCGAGCCCCAGAATCTTGCGCACTTTGTTTTCCCAGAATTCCAGCGGGTAGTAACCGAACACCAACTCGCCGTTGATGAAGCAGGCCGGCGTTCCGTTTACGCCGCGGCTGTGTCCCTCGTGGATGTCTTTCAGAATGGCGTCGAGCGTCGCGGGCTCGGTGACGCATTCCTCGAGCTTGCTCATATTCAATCCCGACTCACGGGCGTAGACGACGATGTGCCTTTTCTGCAGCCGGGTGCGGTTGTGGAACATCTTGTCGTCGAGCTGCCAGAAGCGATTTTGCGCGGCGGCGCAACGACCGTACTTCGCGGCGCGGCAGGCGTCGGGGTGGAACGGCCGGGGAATGTACGGATTGCAGTTGTGATCCAACGGATAATCGCGGTGCGTGAGGTGGATCTTGTCCGGATACTTTTGCACCAGTTCCATCATCACCTTGTGCGCCTTGTCGCAGTACGGGCACTGGTAGTCGGTGAATTCCTCGATCTGAATCGGCGCGTCCGGATTGCCCAGGCTCATGCCGCTGACCGGCAACCCCTGGAAGTTGAACGATCCGCCCCCCGCGATGCCCAAGGCCGGCGACATCCAGAAGAACTGCGAAAGGGCGACCGCGGCGAAGAGGATCACGGCGATCAGCAAACCGCGCGCCTTGGGCAGCGCGCCGAAAAATTCCGTCGGTCCTTCCACGGCCAGTTCGCGCAGGCGGCCGCGATTGGCGGCCAGCAGGTAAATGAGCATCGTCAGGTTGGCCAGGTAGACCACGCAGCAGACGATGCAGATCGAGCCGATGACCACGAAGGCCAGATAAGCGAGGATCGTGATGACCGGCACCGAAATGACGGCCATCCAGAAAATCAGCGACTGCCAACGGCGCAGCGGCCAGATGCCCAAGAACGACAGCAGTAAAATGACCAGTCCGACCGAGTAGTACTCGAGGCCGTACACGGCGATGGGCACGCCGAATGTCACGGCGTATTCGCTGGTCTCCACGGTGATGCAATTGACCGTTTCGCTGATCGCACAGAAGCTGTCGACGTTCGGACCGTGTTTCTGCACCTGCATGAACAGGTGGAACGTATAGGCCGAGGCCAGGAAACCCAGAAGCAGGCACGCCAGGATGACAATAAATCGTTTCGTTGATTTATCGGTCATGGTTGTTTGTTCGTCCTTTCCGCTCGTTCGCCATCCGGGGCGGTTTTCAACGTCCATCCATCATTCGCGACCGCGAATACCCTCCGGGCGCGCTACATTAACAAAAAGCGGACCGGGGTGCAATAACAGACCATAACCATTCGATTTGTGATGTGAATTCCAATCGCGTACGATGATCGGCGATGAAGCCCTCGGTATTGCATATTCTTTCGCAGCGGCCGTTTCTGACCGGCAGCGGCGTGACGCTCGATGCGCTGGTGCGTTTGGCCGCGCGCGCCGGCTGGGAACAACGGGCCGTGGTCGGTGTGCCGGCCGAGGAAGGGCATCCGCGCATCGGCGATTTGCCGGGCGAGCAGATCCTTCCGCTGTTTTTTGAACGCCATCCGCTGACGTTCCCCGTGCCGGGCATGAGCGATGTGATGCCCTATCGCTCGACGCGCTTTTCGACGATGACCGTCGCGCAACTGGACGCCTACCGCGCGGCCTGGCGGGCGCATCTGGCCGATGTGCTGGCGGCGTTCCGCCCCAACGTCATTCACGCGCATCATCTGTGGATCGTCAGTTCGCTGCTCAAGGACCTCGCGCCGGATATCCCGGTGGTTATGCATTGCCATTCGACCGCGTTGCGCCAACTGCAACTGTGCCCGCATCTGGCGGAGAAAATCGTCGCCGGGTGCGCCCGCAACGAGGCGGTCGTTGCGTTGCAGCCGGGGCACGTGGAGCGGATCGCCGCAACCTACGGCATCGACCGCGCGCGCATTCACGTGGTTGGGGCGGGGTATCGCGACGAGCTGTTCCACACGCGTGGGCGGGAGGCGGCAACGAGCGCGGGGCAGGCGGTCTACATCGGCAAGTACAGCGCGGCGAAGGGCTTGCCCTGGCTGCTGGATGCCGTCGAGCGCCTGCGCGAGGAATTTCCGCATCTCGAGTTGCATGTCGCCGGCGATGGAGCGGGAGCCGAAGCCGAGGCGTTGCGCGAACGCATGGCGGCCATGGCGCCGTTGGTGAAAATGCACGGCCAATTGCCGCAGGAAAAACTGGCCGAGCTGCTGCGCGGCTGCGCCGTGTGCGTGTTGCCGTCGTTTTACGAGGGTGTTCCGCTGGTGCTGGTCGAGGCGTTGGCTTGCGGCTGCCGTTTGGCGTCCACCGCGTTGCCCGGCGTGGTGGAGGTGCTCGCACCGCATTTGGGCGAAGCGCTGGAATTGATCGCTTTGCCGCGCCTGTCCGGGCCGGACGTGCCGCTGGCGGGGGATTTGCCCGCGTTCACCGATCGCCTGACCGAAGCGTTGCGCCGCAGTCTGGCGCAACCACCGTTGCGCGAACCCAGTTGCGCATCGCTGGAGCCGTTCACCTGGCATTCGACGTTCCAACGGGTCGAGAGCGTTTGGCGCTCGTTGATTTGAGCGTGTTCGAATTATTTACGCCGTTCCATTTTGAATATATTGACAGGCGCCGCGGCATCGGGTAAAAATTGGATCACTGGTTGAACCAATGAACCAATGTCACAGATTGTGTATGGTGGAGAACGGCGGTACAACCCACGAGGTTGTGATGTTGGGAAACGGTTCAACCAGTATTTTCCTTTAATCACTGCAAGGAGATGGATCATGATCCGGCCCTTCGATTTCGTCCGGATGCCCTCCCTCGTGTTCGGCGCGGGCAAGTTCGCCGAGTTGCCGCGCCTGATCGCCGCTTACGGCAACCACGTCGCGTTGGTGACCGGCGCCGCTTCGTATCGCGCCACCGCCCATTGGGACGAACTGACAAAAGCGCTGGGCGAGCGCGGCATCGCATATACGCACATCACCGTCGCGGGCGAGCCGTCGCCGGCGCTGGTGGACGAAGCGGTGGCTCGTTTGGGCGCACAGCCGGTCGACGTTGTGGTCGCCTGGGGCGGCGGCAGCGTGCTGGACGCGGGCAAGGCCATTGCGGCGATGCTGCCGTTGGGTGAGCCGATCATCGATTATCTCGAAGGCGTGGGAACCAAGGAGCATCCCGGCGCGACCAAGCCGCTGATTGCCGTGCCGACCACCGCCGGCACCGGCAGCGAAGCGACGAAGAACGCGGTGATCAGCCAGGTCGGCGAAAGCGGCTTCAAGAAATCGCTACGCCACGACAATTTCGTGCCGGCCGTCGCGCTGGTCGATCCGGAATTGGCCGTCACCTGTCCGCCGTCGGTGACCGCCGCCTGCGGGATGGACGCCTTTACGCAATTGCTGGAAGGGTATGTTTCCACCGGCGCTTCGCCATTGACCGACGCGCTGGCCTGGAGCGGCTTGGAGCGCATCGCACGAACGCTGCCGTTGGTGGCGGGCGATCGCGGCGACGACGTGGAACTGCGCGGCCGGATGGCTTACGCCGCGCTGATGTCGGGCCTGGTGCTGGCCAACGCCGGGCTGGGCGCGGTGCACGGCTTCGCGGCGGCGGTGGGCGGCTATTTTCCCATCGCGCACGGCGTGGTGTGCGGCACGCTGATGCTGCCGGCCAATGAACTGACCATCGAAAAGCTGGCCCACGAACACGGATGGGATCATCCGGCGCTGACAAAGTTCGCCAAGGTCGGCGGCTTGCTGGCGGGCATCGACGCGAAAAACGTACAGCAGGGATGCAAACTGCTGTTGTCGATCCTGGAAGAATGGACCGAGTTGTTGCAGATCCCGCGCCTGGGCGCGTTCGGCGTCGGCGAGGATGATCTGCCCAAGATCGTCGCCGCCGCGGGCAACAAGAGCAACCCGGTGAAGTTGAGCACGGAGGAACTGACCGAAGTGCTGCGCCGCCGTTTGTAGGGAACGGCGAATCATGGCGCGGCCGATCATCATCGTGTTGGATCTGGGAACGCAAAGCGTGCGCGCCGGCGCGGTGAGCGTCGCGGGCGAGATCCTCGCCATTGCCCAGGCTTTTCATGAAGTGAGCAATCCGCAACCGGGCTGGGCGCAGCAACGACCGGCGCAGTGGTGGGACAACGCTTGCCGGGCGCTGCGCGAATTGGCGACCAAGGTCGATTTCTCCACGAACGTTCCGGCCGTGTTTGCCGCTTGCGGGCAGATGCACGGGCCGGTGGGCGTGGCCGACGACGGCTCGCTGACCGCCGAGTGGACGCAAATCTGGTGCGACAAGCGCTGCCAGGAGCAATGCGACGCGTTGTTGGCGCGCCACGACGAAAACGAACTGGCGCGGCTGACCGGCAACCCGGTGCAATCGGGTTGGGTGAGTTTGAAGGTTCGGTGGATCGCCGAACATCAGCCGGATGTTTACGCGCGCTCGCGGTGGTTCCTCGTCCCCAAGGATTTCATCAACTACCGCATGACCGGCGTGGCCGCGACCGATCCGTCCGAGGCGTCGGGCGCCTACTTGTGGGATGCGACGACCGATGCCTACAGCGCGCATCTGGCCGAGGTGGTCGGCGTGGACCTGGAAAAATTCGCGCCGGTGCGTCGCTCGGCGGAAATCATCGGCGCGGTCAGCGACGAGGCGGCGACGCTAACGGGTCTGCCCGTCGGGCTGCCGGTGATCGCCGGGGGCGCGGATTTCATCGTCTCGATGCTCGGTCTGGGGCTGAGCGAGCAGGGCGCGGCGGCGGATATCACCGGGACAAGTACTTTGTTTATGGTGCATCTGGCATGGCCGCTGGTCGCCCCGGGTTTTTCCAACCTGCGACACGTGGTCGGCGGCTGGTTGCCGTTCACGATGCTCGATTGCGGCGGGCTGGCCAACAAATGGGCGCTGGATTTCATCGCCTCGGCGCGCGGGGAGTCGTTCGACTACGATCAATTGGTGGCTCTGGCCGAGCAAGCGCCACCGGGAAGCGACGGGCTGATGTTCTACCCCTATCCGCTGGGCGAGCGGCGGCGGGAGAACACGGCGGCGCGCGGCGCGTTTTACGGCTTGACGCTCAACCATCGCGCACAGCATCTGGCGCGGGCGGTGATGGAGGGCGTCGCCATGGGCGTCGGGCAAAGCCTGCGCCGGTTCGCCGCGGCGGGGGTGGAGATCACGCGCGTTCACGCCGCGGGTGGAGGCACGCGCAATCGGTTGCTGAATCGAATCAAGGCCGACGTGTACGGCGTGCCGCTGGAACTGACCGACGAGCCCGAGGCCGGGGTGAAGGGATTGGCGTTGTTGGGCGCGCAGGGCGTCGGGTTGATCGACGATGCGGCGACGACGGCGCGCGAGCGGGCGAAATCTTTTGCCGTGATCGAACCCGATCCGGCGCGCGTCGATTTTTACGGGCGGCAGATGGACGAATTTCAGCGCATGTACGATCATCTGCTCGGTTACTGGTCCGGCGTTTCCTGATTCCACTTCAATTTATTTTGCAAAGAAATCGATGGCGAACGTTTGCCATCGCCCCGGTTGCTGACTACATTTTTTTTGCAGGAATCCATTAAATTTATCCGGATCGGATGGATGCCGGTCCACATGAGGGGGGAACCATGACCAGTAGTATTTATAAGATTATCGAATTGGTAGGCACATCGCCCACGTCCTGGGAGGACGCCGCGAAAAACGCCGTCGAAAAGGCGGGGGAAAGCCTGCGCGACTTGCGCATCGCCGAAATCACCACGCTGGATATGAAAGTCGAAGACAACAAAGTGGTGGCTTACCGCGCGCGGGTGAAGGTTTCGTTCAAGTACGAGGAATAGGCTTTTTCCGCTGAAAAACGATCGTTGCGGCTCCGTTGAGCGCCGGACAACGGAGCCAGAAGATACGTTTATTTCGTTGCTTCGGCGTATATCGCTTCAATCCAGATGTTCCACTTCTCCTGCCACCGCGCGATCGCCTCGGCCTTCTCCTGCTGGTCCATGCCGGTGTAGGTGAGGGAATTGAGCGCCAGCTTTTTCAACGTGCGCAGGTCGAAGCCCCAGGCCATGTACGCTTCCCAGAAGTCGTAGGTCAGACCGCGATAGCCGAAGATGCTCGGGTCGTCGGAACTGAGCACCACCGGCACGCCGCGGTTGATGTACTCGGCGCCGGGGTGCATGCGCAGGTCGCTGACGTAGCGCAAGACCTGGTTGCTGATCGGGCAGATTTCCAGCGCGATGTCCTTTTCCTTCACCTTCTCCATCACCGAGGGGAAGCGGAACAGGTTGAAGCCGTGTCCGATGCGCCGGCTGGCGATCGGGTCGATCACGGTGTCGTACAGGTTGTCGTCGAAGAACCAGTCGCTTTCGCCGTCGTGGAAATAAAAGGGAATGTCGTTGCCTTCCTGCCGGGCCTTCAACCAGGCGTCGAGGTATTCGATCGTCTTGTGCCCGGTGTCCTCCTGGCCGACCAGATCGAAGCCGATGATGAACGGGTGTCCTTCGTCGCGCAGACTCTTGTCGTTGTACAGTTTGGTGGCGGTCGCCAGTTTTTCGTTCAGCTTGTTCAGGGTGGCGCTGCGATGAGCGGCGAGAATCAACTTCATTTTGAAGCCCGGATGCTCTTTGGCCACCTGATGCGAAATTTCGCGCAGGGTATTGATCGTATCCCGCGCCGTGTATTTCTTACCGGACAAATCCTCATAGGCCGACATGCCGCCGCGATATTCCAGGTACTGAACGTTGTCTTCGGCCATAACGGTCATGGCATGTTTAAAATACTTCTCGAAAACCGGCTTGTAGTTGATGAAGTTGCCGGCGCGATTGAAGATGTTTTCGAACTCGTCCCAGATGTCGGGCAGCGCTTCCTCTTCCGGGCCGATGGTGAGCATGCGGATCAATTCTTCGCGTAACATTTTGGAGCTTTCGCCGAAGGTGGTGAATCCGTCCGGGCATTTTTTCGCGACAATCAACGTTCCCTTCGGATAGTCATCCTCGTTGTAGGTACAGCTATTTTGCCAGCACAAACAAGTGTTTTCCGTTTCCATCGCGGTATCGACGACCCATTCGGCCGTGCCTGAAGCGCTGGAATGCACATGCAACGCGCCGCCTTTGGGCATGGTTTTGAGGAGTTGGAAAACCCAATCTTCCTCGATTTGGGTTTTCACCTGGTAGAACATTTTCGCCGGCGGAAAGTTGTGTTCCAACATGTGAGCCAAGGTAATGCGCGAACGCAGCGTGGACAAATATTCATCGACCGCCTGTTCCTTCTCAGTCAAGGAGAGGTCCGCTCCCAGGCGCGTGGCGCAGTCGGCGTCGGTGAGTTTCGCCCGCGCGGCCCGGTATTCATCGGCCGGCGAGAGGGCGGCGTAGAGGCCGCCGGCTATCGACACAACGGTGAGGACAACGATGAAATAGAAAAACCATCGCTTTTTCATGGCATGCCTCCTTATGGATTATCCGAATGAAAGCATACTACGAAGTCGATGGCGGAATGGCAAGACGACGTTATTGATAACGTCCGCGCGATTTGGCCAGCAATTCGTCGGGAACGGTCACGCGGCCCGAGGCGACGTCGGCGAACACCTCGCGGCCGTAATCGCGCACCTCGGCGAAGGGCACGTTGAAGGCCACCGCCTCGTCATCCGTTTGTCGATTGCCGCGCGTAGGCTGGTCGTAGAAGGTTTTCGGCAGCGATTGGATGCGCACGCCGCGTTGTTCGTTGAAATCATGGATCCGCAAAATCAACTCGGCGGAGTGGCGGATCATCTCGCGAGCGTCGCCCGGCAGGCCCATCGTGTTGAGGATCATCTCGCTGTCGACGAGGGTGTCGAGGCTGGGACCGATGAAAAAACACATGCCGTGTTCGTCGACCGCGCCGTACATGACCATCCCGTGCACGCTGTTGAGTACGTGGGTGCGCGCTTCGAGCGTATGGTCGGCGGGATTGTAGGGCAGGCCGAGGAAGTTGAGGCGGCCCGGTCCCGCGCAGCATTCGCCGTGACGGCCGTAGGTCCAACTCAGGCCGACGCCGGTTTGGACCATGCTGCGTCCGTTGTGGAAGGCCAGAGCATGTCCGCCGACGGTGAAGTGGCGTTCGAGGCCGTAATGTTGCTCGACCGCCGCCGCGCCGCGCCGGAACAATTGTCCCAGGTCCGTATCGCCGGCGACCGCCTCGCGCAGGCAGCGTTTCATGGATTCGGCGTCGCCGTAACGCACGCCGGTGTCGACCTTGCTTTCGGTGACCAACGCCAGCGCGGCGAGGGTGACCAGTCCTTCGATATGATCGTAGGCGAAATCGTTGGAGTGTCGCGTCACCCAGGTGGTGAAGGGCACGGCCTGCTCGAAGATGCCCAGGTTGATGGCTCCCTGATAGGTTTCCCATTCGCCGGCTTTGAAAATTTTGTATTCGCCGTCGTCGGCCATGATGATCGTCTGGCTGCATTTGTTCGGACAGCCGGGCAGGCAGGAGTGGCGGCTGATGGCCAGATCGTTTTCCTGCGCCAGGCGCAATTGGTCGCGGACGATGGTTTCGGGCAGTACGGTTTGATAATACTCATCGGGAATGTGCGCGCTGCGGAAAAGGTTGGTCAGACCGTGACCGGCATCGAACCGCCCCTTGGCCGCCGCGCCATAGGTGCCGCCCAACGAAGGATTCTGCTCATCGGCGCTGCCGGTCAGGCCTTTGTTCCACTTGGTCTGGTGCAACTTGCGTAATATCTCCGCCACAGCCTTCTTATTAAAGGAAAGTCCGTGCAGCGGTTCGGGGGAGCGCTCGACCACCACGCCGACCAGGCCGTTGTGACCTAAACGGTTTGTGCCGCGCCCGGCTACTCGATGCGGCGGCTCGCCGGGTTGGGCGTTGCAGGCGATGGCATTGAACAAAAAACCGGTCGAGGCGGGATCGGTAATCGCCAACCCTATGTTTTTACCGTGCTTTTGATAAATTGCCTCGGCGAAGCGGTAGGTTCCGCGAAGATCGTCCCCATATTCCTTTAAAGGAATGAGGCGAGGTGAGCCATCCGCCGCCAGGTGCAAAACCAGGGGGGAAGAGGATTGTCCTTCGATCTGAATCCCTAAAATGCCCATACGGGTCAGATTCCGCGTGATCAATCCGCCGGACCGGCTTCCCTGCAGGTTGTTGCCCAGGAGGCTTGTGCCGTAAATATTCAATTTTCCAGCGAAACCAAGCCCGGAGGCCGCTAATGGCGTGTAGCCGGATAGGTAAATTGTCGCATCGGGATTTTCGGATTGCATGACCCGTCGGGCGGCAAGTGCTTTTCCGAACCATGGGGATTGTTCATGATGGACAATTTCGATTCCGCTGTCATCAAGTCGTACAATCAATTCGGCTAACATGGCGAAAACCGGCCCTTTTTTGACGTTTCACTTCGGATGGACTGTATACATCTCTTATTATTTTTTGTCTACCTGGAAAAAAAGACATAATAAAAAATCGGAAAAAATGAAATTGTGAAAAAAAATCCTTATGAATTGTAAGACATCTGACGAAACGTTTAAATGAGTTCATTGAAAAACCTAGAAAGCACGTTCCGTGACAAAGGCAAAACCGTCGTGAGGCGGTGGCGCAAAGCATGAGGTCTCCGCAAGGAGATGGCTCAGCTGCCGAAGGAACGGTCTCGCCAAGACCGTTCCCTCAAAATGCTAACCGATTTGGCAAACTGGAGGGAACTAACCATGAAGAAACTGGCACTTTCCATCACCGTAATTTTTCTATTGTTCCTGGCCGCCGGCTGCGGCGAATATGAAGACACCGACACCGATGAAGATTCCCTGTCGGCGTACACCGATGGTTCCGATCAGGAACTCAAGGACGTCGAGATGGTCAAGAAAGGCCTGTGGGAAGAAAACATCGTTGGCGCTCCGACCATGTTCAACAATGATGAAGTAGCTTCGAAAGACGGCGCCGGTGAATTCGGCGAAGGCGTCAAAGACGCTGACATGGACAAAAAAGAGCTGTGGGAAGACAATATTGTTGGCGCTCCGGCCATGTTCAACGACGATGAAATCGCCTCGAAGGGCGGCGACGAATTCGGCGAAAGCGTCAAAGACTCTGAAATGACCAAGAAAGAAGTGTGGGAAGAGAACGTCGTTGGCTCGCCGATGCTGTTCAACGACGATGAAATCGCCTCGAAAGAAAGCGGCGGCGATTTCGATGAAGGCATCAAAGACGCCGAGATGGAAAAGAAAGAACTGTGGGAAGACAACATTGTCGGCGCCCCGACCATGTTCAACGACGATGAGATCGCTTCGAAGGGCGGCTCGGACTTCACGGAAAACGTGAAAGACATCGAGATGGAAAAGAAAGAGCTGTGGGAAGACAACATCGTCGGCGCCCCGACCGTGTTCAACGACGACGAAGTGGCCTCCAAGAACGAACTGGTGGTCCCGGGCGACGGTTACTACCCCGATACGTTCTTCATCACCAGCAAGAAGAAGATGCTGGAAGAGCAGCTCGAGATCATCGACGGTGGCGATGAAGGCGAATTCACCGACGATCCCGAGGATCCCTATGATCAGGACAACTATGTGAAACAGTAAACCTGAACACAAGGAGTCTGGTCGTTCGGGCCCGCCGGTTGGCGGGCTCGATGCGTTTAAGCGGGCAGTTGTCTTATACTTTCCAATCGTTTTTTTCGAAGATGGCCAGGATCAACGGCAAAACGAAAACCGACGTGAAAAAGCAGAACCCCACACCGACCAGCAACAACTGTCCCAGGGTGCCGATGGCGACATAAGTGGCCAAGCCCAACATGCCGAAGCCGGCCATGGTCGTGAGCGCGGAAAGTAAAATCGCCTTGCCCGTATGCTCGACCGCGAAGTGCACGCGGCGCGACTTTTCCATGCGGTAGCGATGCAGAATGTGCACCCCGTTGTCGATGCCGATGCCCAGAATCAAAGGCACGATCGCCACGTTCACCAAATTGAATTGCATGCCGAGCAGCGGCATGATCCCGACCATCCACAACGAACCGACCAGCAGGGGAATCATCGCCAGCAACGCCGTCAACGGCCGGCGGAAATCCAGCAGCACCAACAGGCACACGGCCGCCAGTGAAAACCAGATCGAACTGCGGAAATCCACCTTGATGCTGTCGACCACGCGCTCGAACAAAATGGGAATGGAGATGGCCGATTGATCGAGGGAGTACAACTCGGCGTTGTGTTTGCGCATGAACAGTTCGTTCCAGATGTTGCCGTTGGGGTAGGTGTACACGACCATCCGCCCGTCTTTGCCGATGTAGTTTTCGCGGATCGCTTCGGGCAGGGCATCGACGGTCAATTGTTCGCCCTTGGTCGCGAGTTGCAGACTGGCGAGCAAATGATTCATTTCGTCGGCGACGATGCGCTGGTAGCGTCCGGCGCGGGCGGCGAATTGGGGCGGCTGCTCGGCGGTCAACAAGGCGGCGAAAGCGTCGAGGCGTTCGGCGACGGCCCGGGCCAGGTCGATCAATTCGAAATGCCCGCCCAGGATGGCCAATTGCAGCACGGCGCGCGTTACGCGGGCGCTGCCGCGCACGGCTTCGGCGTAGGCGGCCAGCTCGTCGCCGGAAAAAGGCGTCTCGCCGGCCGGCCGGTTTTCCACCTGAATGGCGTTGAATACCGGGGCCAACGATTTAATGCGTTCGTTTTTGTCGGCCTGATTTTCGGGGATGAAATCGGCGATCGATTCGGCGTCCTCGACGGTGGAGAGCTTTTTCGCCTGGTTGGTCAATTGGCGGCTTTTTTCCACCGAATCGGCGATGAACAAACCGTAGTCGATGCCCTTGCCCAGGCGCGCCTCGACCTCCTCGATGTGCTTGATGGCGATCGAATTGCGCGGTTCGAGGCTGCGATAGTCATAATTGAAGGACGTATGCAGCGTGCCGTACAGGGCGGCGGCGCTGATCAAGACGATAAAAATGCCGCTGAGCCGCGGGGAGTGGACCGCGAAGTCGGCGAGGCGCCCCAGGGGAATCGAGTCGCCGATGCTCTTGATGGTCAGTTCGGCGGCCACCTTGCGCCGATCGCGCAGGCAAACCATCGCGGGCAACAACGAGAACATCAAGGCCAGCATGACCAAAATGCCGACGCCGGAGACGAAGCCCAGTTCCGACAGGCCCTTGAAGCGGGCGATCATCAGCACCAGAAACGCCGCCGCCGTGGTGGCGCCGCCGGTGATGATGCCCGGGCCGGCGCCGGCCATCGAATTGATGACGCTTTGGCGCACGGTTTCGCCCCGGCGGATGTTTTCGCCATAGCGGCTGATGAAATGGATGGCGAAGTCGATGCCCAGACCGATCATGATCGAGCCGAAGAAGGCGGTCAGCAGGCTGAGGTAGCCGATGACGAACTGGGTCAGACCGAAGGTGATCGCCAGACCGGACAACAGGCATAGACCGATAAGCAGCAGGTCGGTGAATTTGCGAAAGACGAAAACGAAGATCAGCAGCACGGCGATCATCGAAAGAACCGTCGCCAGTTGCACGTCGAAAACCAGGGCGTTGTATTCGTCGTGCATGACCGGAATGTTGCCGGCCAGCAGCATTTGGACGCCCGGCACCTCCTGGGAGACTTCGGCCGCGACGTTTTCGATCATGGTCAGTACTTGCCGGCAATACTCGTAATCGATGTCCGGATCGACCGACATCAGGCGCAGGATGAGCATGCGGCCGCCGTCGAATAGAAAATAATCGTCCTCGGGAAAATCGTCCTCGTCGCCGGCGGGCAGCATCAGACGGTGGATCGACCGCTTGACCGAACCGGCGTCCCATTCCTCCTCGCTGGTCAGAAAGGACTGGGCGGTGGTGAAGAATTTATCCAGGGAGCGCAGTTGATCGAGCGCTTCTTTCTCGTCGGCGATTTCGTCCTCTTCGATGATCTCGTTTTCGATGATGCGGTTGAATTCGGTCAGGAAGCGCGGCAGATGCAGATCGCGGAATACGCGCGCCAGATCGTCTTTACGTTTGGTGGATTCGTCGATGAAATCATCGAGGTCCTTGTCGTCCAAAAACAGCGGCGCCCAGCGGATCATCTGATCCAGATCCACTTTTTCGACCAGGCGGCTGACCAGCTCGGGGTGGTCGCGAATTTTCGGCGCGAGCTTTGACGCGTAGCGGATCAGCCGTTCCTTGTCGGGCGGCTGATCGCGGGGCGTGACCAGGGCGATGGTCAGGTAATCGAGTCCGCCGAAATTTTCATTGGCGTCGTTGACGCGCTGCACAACCGGTTCGCGGTCGTCGAGCAAGGCGAGATAACCGAGGTTAAGCTCGATGGTCATGGCGAAGTAGGCGAAAAACAAGGAAATCGCCACGATGACGATGACCAGTAACCATGCGTTATCGTGACAAAAAGCTCCCCATTTGGCGAGCAGTTTCATGCGCCAGTTCATCTGCGATGGTTGCGACATACAATTCCTTTCGGCAACGACTGAGCATAAAGGATTATCATTACCCAACAAAAAAGTATAGACCGCCGCGTGGGATAACTCCCGCAGGGACCGGCCGGACGGAGGATTAAAAATTATCCTTCGTTGTTTTGTTTGGAGGAAATCATTAGTTTATAAAGAAGTGCAGCGCATAAAAAAAGTACGCGATCAAAAAAATCCGAGGAAAAAAGCGGGAATGAAATCCGTCCAGGTTATTAAATTATCCAAACCGGTTATGCCGGCCGCCAATGCGGCGCTGATTGCCGCTTATTGGATTGTCGCGATGGGGGCGAGGCAATTATCCATTCCCCTCTCACTGGCGGCGCCGGCGTGCGTGTTGTCGGGCTTGGCGCTGGCCGCGGTTTTGGTCTTCGGTTACCGGTTGTTGCCGGGAATTTTTATCGGCGCGGCGACGGCGAGTCTCTGGACAAGCCGCCTGACGGACGGCGCGTTGCCGACGGCGATGACCATCGGCCTGGGAGCCGCGCTGGCGGCGCTCGTCAGCGCCTCATTGTTGCGGCAAACGACCGGAAGCCGCCGGTTCGATTCGATGTTTTTCCTGGTCAGGTTTCTCTTTTTCGGGGCGATTATCGGCGCGACGATCTTGGCGACGATCGGTATGTTCGGCTTCGTCTGGGGACGGCTGACGTCCTTGAACGAGGTTCCGTTCGTCTGGCTGGCGTGGTGGTTGAGCGCCTTCAGCGGCATTTTGGTGACCACTCCCGTTTTGTTATCGCAGTCAACGCCGGCGGTGGTGAAACGAACCCCTTGGCGCCGGATTGAACAACTGCTTGCGTTCATTGTTTTGATTGTCGTCAACGTTTCCCTGTTACGGCACTCGATCGGATTTTTCGGTCATACGCCGCTGTTTCATTTCGAGTTTGTCGTCATACCGATTTTGATTTACATCGCCCTACGCTTCGACTTGTTCAGCGCGTCGTTGGCGATCGTGATCACGGCCGGTTTGTCGGTTTATTTCACCCTGGCGGGGCAAGGACCGCTGCTGTTGCCGACCGGTTTGGAAACAATGATTCTGACGGCGATCTATTTGACAATCATTGCCGTTCCGACGCTGGGCGCGGCGTTGGCCTTCCTGGAGCGGCGCGGTATTGAAACGGCCCTGCGTTCGACCAACGAGAACCTTTCGATGATTCAAAAGGGCGGCCGGTTCGGTTCGTGGGACTGGAACCTCGAATCCGATTCCATCACGTTGAACAATCATTGGGGGGAATTGCTCAATTACAGCGACGAGGAACTCGAGCACATCGAAAATCCTTGGTCATCGTTGATTCATCCGGACGACTTGCCGGAGGTGCGGCGAAAAATCGATCGTCATCTGGCGGGAATGAAGCAGTTTTTCAGCTCGGAACATCGGATGAAAACCGGGGACGGCGCCTGGAAATGGGTGGCGGTGCAGGGGCGGATCGTTGATTGGGACAAATACGGCGAGCCGTTGCGCATGGCCGGCATGCAATTGGATATCGACGACCGCAAACGGCTGGAAGAGCGAGTGCGCGATAGCGAACGGCGCTACAAGGGATTGTTCGACCACATGAGCAGCGGCGTGGCCGTTTACGAAGTCCGTGAGAACGGCGAACAGTTTTTCTTCAAGGACATCAACCTGACCGGGCTGCGCATCGACAACACAACGCGCGAGAAGATCATCGGCCGGAATGTGACGGAGGTGCATCCCGGCATCGTTGAGTTCGGTTTGCTCGACGTGTTCAAACGCGTGTGGCGAACCGGCGAGCCGGAGCATCATCCGGTTTCCTTTTATACGGACAATAAACTGCAAAACTGGTACAAGAATTTTGTCTATAGATTGCCTTCCGGGGAAATCGTCGCCGTTTACGACCAGGTGACCGAAAAAAAGCAGGCGGAAATCTCCTTGAAAGAATCGGTCGAGTTTCTCAGTACACTGATCAACAACATGCCCAACCCCATTTATTATGTTGATATCGAGAGACGCTTTTTGGGCTGCAATCAAGCCTTCGAACGGTTGATCGGCGTTGGCAAGGACGAACTGTCGAACCGGAACATCGATGAGGTCATTCCGCTCAAGTACATCGACCAGAAGGAAGCGGACGATCGCCGCTTGCTGGAAAGCGGCGGGCGACTGGTGCGCGAAGGCTCGGTCATGAATGCCCAGGGGCAGGAGCGTCAGGTTATCTTTTATAAAGCGGCCTTTCATAATGTGGCGGGCAAGATCAACGGCCTGGTCGGAATGATTCTGGACGTAACCGATTTGCAACAAAGCGAACGGGCGCTCAAAGCCAGCGAGGAGAGATATCACCATCTGTTGCAGTTGCTGCCCCACGTGGTGCAGGAAATCGATTTGAAGGGACGCTTTGTTTTTACCAACCAGGCCTGCCGCAATATTTTCCAGTATTCGCCGGAAGAGATGATCGGCATGACGATTTTCGATACCGCGGCCGACGATATTATCCGTGGTAAATCGGAACAATATTTCAGCGATATAATCACAAACGAGCCTGAACCAACCGTGTATTTCGACCGGATCAAAGACAAGAACGGGCTGATTCGGGAGGTGCAGGTCGATTGGCGATACAAGCGCGACGGCGCGGACAATCTGATCGGCGTCATCGCCGTGTTGACCGACATCACCGATCGCGTGCGAGCGGAAAAGGCGTTGCGCGAGAGCGAGGAAACCGCCCGCGCGCTACTGAATGCAACAACGAACGCCGCTTTGTTGATCGATGCGCAAGGCGACGTATTGGCGTTGAATTCCGTGGCGGCGGAATACCTGGAAAGAACGCCGGAGAAAATCATCGGCCAATCGATTTACGACCACCTGGCGCCGGAACAGGAGATCGTCGCCGAGGAAGAAATCCGCAAAGTAATTGAATCCGGTCGGCCGTTACGCTGGGAGACGGCGTGGCGAACGCGGATCATGGACACGAGTTTGTATCCGGTGTTCGACGAGCAGAAAGAGGTCACGCGCATCGCCGTGTACGCCAACGACATCACCGAACGAAGAAAGGCGCGTCGGGAGTTGGTGGAACGGATGCGCACCGACCAGATGATCGGTGAGATCTCCGCCGATTTCGTGGCCGGATCGTTGGAGGAAATCGATCGGACCATTGAATCCTCGCTGGCGAAAATCGGCCAATTCAAGGATGTCGAGCGTGCTTTCCTCTGCCAAACCGACGAGGCCAAACAAACCTTCGCCACGACGCATGAATGGTGTTGCGGGGGTGTCGCCACGCGAAAAGAAAATCAAAAAAACCTCCCTTATGAAGATCATTCCTGGTTGTTGAAACAATTGCGCGTTTTTCAGCCGATCATGGTGGACGACGTCGACTCGTTGCCTCCCGAGGCGAACGCGCTGCGGGATGAACTCGACCGTGAGGACGTTCAATCGATTCTGATTGTGCCGGTTGCCCACCATGGCGACCTGGTGGGCTTCCTCGGCCTGGAGACGATCGTCGAAGCGCGGCGCTGGCTCGAGGTGGACGTGGAATTTTTGAAAACCGTCGCCGACTTGTTCACGCACGTTCTGGCGCATCAACGCAATGAAGCGGTGCGGGAAAACCTGGAGGCGCAATTGCGGCAACAACAGAAACTGGAATCGATCGGCACCCTGGCCAGCGGCATCGCCCACGAAATCAACAATCCGCTCAACGGCATCATGAATTTCGCCGAGCTGATCCAGGACCATCTCGCCTCCGGCGATGACTCGATGGTTTATACGGAGAAAATCATCGAGGAAAGCAAACGGGTGGCCAAGATCGTTCACAATTTGCTGTCCTTTGCCCGGCAGGATAAGGAGCGGCACAGCCCGGCGGTGCTCGCCGACATCATCGAGGCCTCCCTGGGGCTGATGGAAACCGTTTTGCGCAAGGATCAAATCACCTTACAGGTCGACGTATCGCGCGATTTGCCCTCGATCAAATGCCGCAGCCAACAATTGCAGCAGGTGTTCATCAACCTGATCGCCAACGCCCGCGACTCGCTGAATCATCGTTATCCGGCATTCAATGAAGAAAAAGTGCTCAGGATCGACGCCCATCTGTTCGAAGAGGATGAACGAAAGTGGATTCGCACGGTGGTCGAAGATCACGGCGAGGGGATCGACGAGGAAATCAGGCACCGGATTTTCGATCCGTTTTTCACGACCAAAACGCGCGATGCGGGCACCGGACTGGGACTTTCGGTCAGTCATGGGATAATAAATGAACATAAAGGAAGAATTCGGGTTGAAAGTGAAAAAATGAGATTTACACGTTTTTATATAGACCTGCCGATCGACCCCGGTTGGTCATTGAAGGGTGACGACAACGGCAGCGAACACGAGGAGCCCAATCATGGCTAAAGTCCTCATTGTCGACGATGAAGAAAGTATCCGTCATACGTTCAATGCCTTTTTGAAACAGGATATGCATGACGTGTCCATGGCCGACAACGCCATCAGTGCGTTGGAGTTGATCAAGTCCGACCAATTCGACGTGGTGGTCAGCGACATCATTCTGCCGCGGATGAACGGTATCGAGTTGCTTGGCGAGATCCGCAAGATATCGAAGAACATCCAGGTGATCATGATCACCGGCGAGCCGACGGTGGAAACGGCTTCCGAAGCGGTGCGCGCCGGCGCCTTCGATTATCTGGCCAAGCCAGTCAGTGGGCGGGACATCCGCAAGGTCGTGGTCGGCGCCGCCCGCATCAAGCAACTCAGCGACGAGAAGCAACGGCTCGAAGAGGAAAATTTCCGTTATCAGAAGCATCTGGAACGGCTGGTGGACGAACGCACCGCCATGCTCATCGAGGCCAACAAACGGTTGGAGTTGGAAATTCAGGAGCGCGCCGAGGTACAGGAGGAACTGCAACGGTCGCTGGACGAGTTGGCCAAAGCGAACGAGGACATCATTCATATCATGTCCGAGACGATCGAAAAACGCGATCCGTACACGGCCGGCCATCAACTGCGGGTGGCCAAACTGGCCCGGCGCATCGCCGAGAAAATGGGCCTGGCGGAGGATCGCATTCGGCTGCTGTACATGGCCGGGTTGATTCACGACCTGGGCAAGATGACCGTGCCGGCGGAAATCCTGGCGCGCCCGGGCGAGCTGTCCAGCGAGGAACTCGCGTTG
Source organism: bacterium (assembly GCA_036725605.1). Classification (GTDB taxonomy): domain Bacteria; phylum Lernaellota; class Lernaellaia; order Lernaellales; family Lernaellaceae; genus CALBTQ01. The sequence continues at coordinate 597,485 of DAIMDW010000001.1, read as the reverse complement.
GTGCGCAAGCATCCGCAGGTCGGTTATGATATTCTGCATAAAACGAATCTACCCAAGCACATCGCCGAGATCGTGTTGCAGCATCATGAGCGCATCGACGGCTCGGGGTATCCGCAAGGATTGAGCGACAGCAAGATTTTGTTGGAAACGAAGATCATCTCGGTCTCCGACGTGGTCGAGGCGATGGCCTATCATCGACCTTATCGGCCGGGGCAGGGACTGGCGTCGGCGCTGGAGGACATCTCGGCGAAAAAGGGCGTGCAGTACGACGCGGCGGTCGTCGACGCCTGCCTGCAACTGTTTTATGAGGACGGATTCGACTTCGATTAATCGTACTGTGTGTTGCGTCGGTAGCCGCCGAACGCTTTTTCCAACAACAAAGCGACGCGGAACATCGTCGCCTCATTGCCCACCGGCGTCGCCACCTGCAGACCGATGGGCAGACCGTCGTCGGAAAATCCGCACGGCACGATCAGCGAGGCCAGCCCCAGCACATTGCCCAGCGCCATGAAGGGCATCACCTTGCGAAACGACATCGTGATGCTGAAAATCTCGCCGTACACCTGCCCGTGTTTTTTCGCGGGCGTCGGATAGGCCGGAGTGAGCAGCACGCCGGTTTCACCGAGCGTTTCGGCCAACTGCCGCGTGCTGTCCTTGGCGAAATCGACCGCCCAGCGCAGTTGTTTGTCGTTGGGCGGAAACAGTTGCGTGCCCAGAATGCCCCAGGTCAGAAACGGATGATGGTCGGCGCGCCGGCCGAGCTTGGCGCGCAACAGATCGTGCAGGTAGGCGCGGGGCCGTCCCGGGTACACCTCGTCGACCACGCCGCTGCCTTTGTCTTCGCTCATGATCAATTGCCAGGCGTCGGCGACGCGGCGCATGAATACCGGCGGGCGGGTGTCGATCGCCGCGTCTCGTTCACGCAGCAGTTCCTGCGCCTGAAAATGGATGCGTGACGTTTCGCGCGAGCAGATTGTCCGCTCGAAGGAAGCGAAGCTGATCACCGGCAGGCGCGACGGCAGCGATGCGTCGCGCGGCGGCCGGAACGACGGATGTACGGCCGCGTACACGAGCATCGCATCGCGCACCGATTTGGCGAGCGGTCCGTAGCCGATGAGCATTTCCTGATGCTCGGCCGTTTTGCCCGCGTAATGACCACCGGACGGGTAGGCGAAGGCGCCGGGTTTGAAGCCGACCACGCCGCAAAAATGCGCGGGCAGACGGATCGAGCCGCCGATGTCCGAGCCGAAGCCGACCGCCGCGCCGCCCACGGCCATCAGCGCCGCTTCGCCACCCGACGAACCGCCGGTGGTGCGGGCGAGGTTCCACGGGTTGTTCGAGCGCCCGAAGAGGTTGTTGTCGGTCTCCTGGCAGAAGCAAAGTTCCGGCGTGTTGGTTTTGTTCAGGATGATCGCGCCCGCGCGTTTGAGCCGGACCACCGCGTTGGCGTCGGTGTGGGCGATGCGGTTGCGGTTTTCCACCAGCCCTCCGGTGGTGTGCATGCCCACGACGTCAAAGCCTTCCTTGATCGACATGGGCACGCCGAACAACGCGCCCTCGGGTTTTCCCTGCGCCAGCAACTCGTCGCACCGCGCCGCATCGGCCCGCGCGGCCGCGTAGCGCTCGTCGACGATCGCGTTGAGCTTGCCGTTGAACCGCTGCTGATGGGCGATGTAGGCGTCGACGGCCTGGCTGGGCAGCAGCGTGCCGGCGCGATAGGCGGCCAGAACGGCGGTGGCGTCCATCTCGATAATTTCCCGAGGTGTATATACCGGTTGCGGCATCGCGACATCCTCATCATTGGTTTTGTCGTTCTCCTTTAGCCGGATTGCCGTCGGATGTAAAGCATCGCGCTGGTTGCCAGCGACGTTTCATGGGCATAAAGTCAGGCAACGAAAGGGAATACACCATGCTTGATCGTCGTCAGTTTCTCGTCGGGGCCGGCGCCGCGCTGGTGGGCGGAGCGGCCGGTTGCGCCGACACGTGCAACGCCCGGTCGATCGCGCCGGTGAAGATGCGCAGCAACGATCCGCAATCGGCGCTGGTGCTCTGGTACGGCCAGACCGGCCACACGCAGCGTCTGGGGCGCTTGCTGGCCAAGACCTTTGAAACCGAAGGGCTGCAAACAACCGCCGCGCCGCTACGCGATTTCGATTTGAGCACGGCGGCGAATTTCGACCTGGTGGTGATCGGTGTGCCGGTGCATTACATGGACGTGCCGCCCAACGTCGTTGACCGGCTGACCACGCTGCCGTCGCTGTCGCGAGTGCCGGTCGCCGCGTGGGTGACCTACGGCAACAAGGGTTCCAATCCGATCAACACCGGCTGGAATCTGGTGGAACTGCTGACGGCCAAGGGCGGCGTGCCGGTGGGCATGAGCGCGTTCAGCAACATGAACACCTTCGCCCCTTCGCTGACCGGCTCGGGCGCGAAACGCACGTTGCGCTTCAAGCATCTGCCCGATACGGAAACCTACGAACGCTGTCGGCAATTCGCCCGCGACCTGCTGGAGCACGTGCGCGCCAATCAGGTCACGGCGATCGATCACGAGTGCGATTTTTCGGGGATGCTCACGGCTTTCAAGCCGATGTGGTGGATGAAAAAATTGACCGGCGAACACCACGTCGATCACGACGTGTGCATCAAGTGCGGTACGTGCGCGGCGACATGCCCGGTGGGGGCGATCGATCCGGCGGAACTGCTGATCGACCGCGAACGGTGCATCCTCTGTTGCGGGTGCATCAACAATTGCCCGGCCGAGGCGGTGCGCATGACCTTCATGGGCGGCACGGTCATCGGCTGGCCGACCTTCTGCCGCGACCATCACATATCGATCGCCGAGCCGCCCGAATTGGGCTGAACGACAATATTAATTTGCATAAATTCGGTCGCGTTACCGCAAGAGAACCTTGACGCCCTCAAGGGTTGGCCCTACCATCGAAATATAATTCCGCGTTAATGAACCAGAGCCGCAATCAGGAGGGAGAGCATGCACGCAGGCCGGTCTATCCTTCTGCTGGTTTTTGTGTTGCTGATGTGCACGCCGCTTTTCTTTTGCGACACTTCTTCCACAGTCGATGCCCCCATCGCCGATGATGACGACACCGCCGCGCCCGACGATGATGATGACGGTCCGCCCGACACCACGCCGCCCGATGCGCCGGAGGTGGACGATCCGACCAGCCCCACGGGATTGTCGTATCAGAGCATTCACGGCGCCGCCGAAGCCGGATCGTTGATCTACGTGACCGGCGGGCTGGCCGACGCGGAAGCGCAGACGAACGCCGACGGCGAATTTTGCGTGAAGGTCGCGTTGCAGCCGGAGGTGGTGAACACCTTGCAGTTCGTCGCCGAGGACGCCGCGGGCAATCGCAGCGACAGTTCATCGGTCGTCATCGAGCAACACACCGACAATTATTCGTTGAGTTCCACGGTCGAGGTCAGTAGTACCAGTTCCACCAAGCCGAACAACACCGCCGACAAGGCGATCGACGGCAACTATCTCACCTGGTGGGAAAACACGACCAATCCGATCAATGAGGGCGCCGATTACCAGCCGCAGTGGATCGGCGTGAAGATGCAGCAGGAATACTGGATCAACCGCGTCGAAATCCATTGGGGGCGCGATGCCCTGTCCGGCGATTACGAGTACGGCACCAAGTTCGACGTTTATCTGAACACCAACGACAACGTGGCCAAGATGCCTCATGAACTGGGAGTCGAGGACCCGGCCGACTACGGTTACGTGTTGTTGGAAACCGTCGAGCAGGCGGCGGACCTGGACATCCAAAACAACAGCATCGATCTGGAAGATGCTCCGGTGGAAGGGCGCTGGGTGTTTCTTTTCCTGCATGAAAGCAACCGGCCGAACGCGGTATTCACCGGCAAGTACAGTTTCGAGGTTGCCGAGTTGGAAGCCTACGGTTTCAAGATTCCGGACGATCCGTGCGAGTGAGCCGGAAAAGGGGACTGGCGTGAAGAAACTAATCATCATACTGGCGTTGTTGACGATAGCGGGCGGTTCGGCCGCCTGGGCGATCGACGTGCAAAACTTTCAGCCGGCGATCGGCGTGGACAACCTGGTGACGTTGTATTCTTCCAACGTGCCGGCCTTCGGACAATTCGGCTTCGCGACGACGGCCAACTTCGCCCAGGATCCGTTTACCATCGAGTTCGCCGGCAACGACGAGGAATTCAAGATCGTCGAGCAGATGCTGACCGCCGAATTGCGCGGCTCGATCGGTCTGTTCAATTTCGCCGAGTTCGGTTTCGCCGGCAGCTACAACTCGGTTTCCGGCAAGGACATGGACATCGACACGGGCCTGGATTTCCCCGACACGGGCGATGAAAGCGGCGCGGGCCTGGGCGATCTGCGCGGCGCGATGAAGTTCCGTTTGTTGCGAAACCGGCCCGGTTCGATCGGCATCGCGCTGATCGGCCTGGGCGAATTTCCCAGCGGTGATCCGGATCATTACTTCGGCACGGAGGCGACCAACGCGGGCGTGCGCCTGGCGGTGGACAAGCGGTTCGAGCGCGTGAACATCGTCGTTAATGGCGGTTATCTGTATATGGGAAACCGGGGCGACGACGAAAGCGGCTTCGATCCGTCCGGCCGGGCGGAGGTCGGTGCGGGCGTGAGCATCATGGCGCACAAGCACCTGGATATTCTGGCCGAGATTTACGGGCGCACGGTCGATTACCAGGTGGAAAATCTGGATGCGGAATTCCCCGCCGAGGCGCTGGTCGCCGTGCGGGCGTTTGCCGGACCGATGCATTTCACCGCCGGCGGCGGCATGGGCATCAACGCGGGCATCGGCAATCCGGTGTATCGGGGCTTTGCGGCCATCGGCGTCACCTGGCCGGAACTCGATCGTGAGCCGAAGGCCGTTTCGGCCATGGCCGGGGCCGACAGCCGCACCGACGACTCCGACCGCGACGGCCTGACCAACTACGACGAAACGCGGCTGTTCAAAACCGACCCGGCCAACCCGGACAGCGACGGCGACGGCTTGTCCGACGGCATCGAGGTCAAACAATACGGCACCGATCCCACGCAGGCCGACAGCGACGGCGACGGCTTGTCGGACGCGGCCGAAGTGCGTCTGTACGGCACCAATCCGCGCCAGATCGACAGCGACGGCGACACGCTTTCGGACGCGCAGGAAGTCGGCGAGCTGCGCACCAATCCGCTGAGCGTCGACAGCGACGAGGACCAGGTGCCCGATAACCTCGACGGCGCGCCGCTGGAGCCGGAAACCTTTAACGGGTACCTCGACGACGACGGCGTGCCCGAAGTGGTGCTGGCGCGCAAGCCGAGCGGCGTGATGATGTTCGAGGGGCAGTTCGTGCTGCCGGCGGCGCTGACCTTCGACGGTCCGCGCGGCTCGAACCTGTCCGATTACGACAAAACGATGCTCGCCGATCTGGCGGCATTGCTGCAGGAATATCCAACCGTGGCCGTGCGGATCGAGGGGCACGTTTCCTCGGCGGTGACCGAGGCGCAGGCGTTGAGCGAAGCGCGGGCGCAGGCGGTGCGCAATTATCTGCTGAGCCAAAAAATCGATGCGGCGCGTCTGACCGCCGAAGGGATGGGCGACACGGTGCCGATCACGGCCGACGACACGCCGAACGGGCAATTGAAAAACACGCGCATCGATTTGATTATCATCAATAAATAAATAATAATACGGCCAACCAGATTTTTTGGAAACCTTCGCAAGGAGTGGGAAGATGAAGAAATCGGTTTACCTGATGCTTTGTTTGTCATTGTTGTTGATTCCGCTGTTGGCGGGCGCTTTCGGCTGCGACGACGATGACGACGACTGTCCGCGTTGCCCGTCCGATGACGATGACGCCGACGACGACGCGAGCGACGACGATGACGACGACACCACTGATGACGACACCACGGACGACGACACGACCGACGACGATACAACGGATGATGATACAACCGATGATGACACGACCGATGACGACACCACGGACGATGACACCACGGACGATGACACCACCGACGATGACACAACCGACGACGATACGACCGACGACGACACCACCGACGATGACACCACCGACGACGATACGACCGACGATGACACCGGCGACGACGATACGACTTTGCACGAGCCCGAGGGCGTGCTTGTCACCGGCGCGGTGACGGTCAACGAAACGCCCATCACGACGTATTTCGCCGCCTACAACCAAGCCGATGTGATGCTGAAATTCTGGAGCGAAAGCAAAGGCGATTCCTTCCTGGCCAACGTCGACACCGACGGTTCCTATCGCGCACCGTACGTGATGGCGGGCACCTACAACGTCGAAATCGAAATTCTGGTTTACGACGGCGAGGACTTCTTCTGGACCTACCGCAACTCCTACATTGTCGAGGACCTGGTGGTCGGCGCCGAAACGGTGACGCAGGACATCGCCCTGACACTGTATTCAATTGATGGTTCGATTACCGATCCGGAAGAAAATCCGGTGGAAGGAACAACCATTCTGATCACCGGCGGCGATGAGGTTAAAGAGGATCCGACGACCTTTGCCCTGGAAGTCGAATTCACCATGGAAGCCGACGCCTACATGGTCTTTTTACCAGCTTTCGACAATTATACGTTCCGCTATTCGCCGTTGTTGAGCACGTCATTGCCGCAGGCGAGCGAGAACCCGGTGGCCGTGACCACGCACATGAATCACGACTTCCAGTTCCCCGTCACCGGCTATGAAACGCGGGTGAAATTGACCAACGACGGCTCGTCCTGGTACTACGATCTGGGCTTGGGCGCCAGCGGCTCGATGACCTTCACCGCGGGCAGCGATTTCTATGTCGCCGAATTCGAGGGCGGATACAGCTTCGTGGACATCGTGCTGCCGGCGGGCACCTACGATGTGGTCATCGATTATCGATCCATTTCTTACAATGTGTATCAGTACACCAAGTATTTCGACGACACGCAGCAGATTACAGTGACCGCACCGACCAAGGAGAATGTGTTGATCGAGGTTCCGTTGATCGAAGTCACCGGCACGATCACCGATCCGGAGGGCGCGACGCTGGAGGATGTGCTGGTCAAGGCCGTATCGGTGGCCGACGGCGCGACCTTCGAGGCGTACAACTACACCGACGAGACCGGCGTCTATAACTTGATGCTGCCGGCGGGCACGTATGACCTGTACTACAATCCGTATTACGAGGAAGACCTGGTTCGCGAACGCGAAGCGGGCGTTGTCGTGAGCGAGACCCTGACGCATGATTACCAGTTCGTGGGCACCACGGCCACGCTGGAAGGCACGATCACGATCAACGACACGACGCCGCTGTTGTTCTTCAGTTCGCTGTTCGTGTTCGGCGACCTTTATCTGGTCGATCAGTACGGCATCGAGTATTACGGCGAAATGGACTCGGACGGCAGCTATTCGGTCACCGCCTTGCCGGGCAGCTACACGCTGACCATGTCGATGGACGCCATCATCGGCTTTGACACCTACTTCTTTATCGAGGACGAGGAGTTCGCCGAAATCACCCTTAGCGAAGACAAACAGACGCAGAATTTCAATCTGACGATGCATCATCTGACCGGCAACATTTTCATGAGCGACGGCGTGACCCCGGCGGTGCCGACGACGATCATGGGAACCAACACGCTGGAACACATCACCAGTTCCGACCAAAGCGAACCGTTCATGTTCATCACTTCGATCATTTGGGATGCAACGGGCTATTACAGTCTGCCGGTGAACGAAGGCTCGATGAACCTGGCCATGATCAACGTCGACGACCACCTGGAGTATTGCAACAACATTTTGATCGAAGGCGATACCGAACTGGACTTCGTCTTCGCTTGGGATGGCGAAACGAAATAATGAACGAACCCTTTGCCACCGACCGTGAAACGCTGGAACGCGAAGTCGAGGTGGAGTTTTTCAAGGCGACCGGCCCGGGCGGTCAGCATCGCAACAAGCGGGAAACGGCCGTGCGGCTGCGCCATCTGCCGTCCGGCGTGATCGTGACGGCCGTCGAACGCCGCAGCCAGGCACGCAACCTGGACGTGGCGTACGAGCGCCTGGCGGCGAAGCTCGAAGAGTTGAACTTCGTGCCGGTCGAGCGCAAGCCGACCAAGCCGTCGCGCGCCGCCAAGGAAAAGCGGTTGGAGGAGAAGAAAAAACAAGCGGCCAAGAAAGCCGTCCGTCGCGAGCCGGCGGACGGCGCTTGGTGATGAATCAGGCGGCTTCGGCCGCCTTTTTCATTTTTGGTTGTTTCCTCGAAACAGCCTGACCAAGACGCGGTGGCACTGATACACGAGCGAGCAAGGCGAACGAGTTTATCAGTGTTCATGGCAGGCACTGATAAGCCTCACTGCGTTCGGCGTATCAGTGCCACCGAATCGCGGATACAACATCCGGAAAAGGGACAATCATTTTGGTTGTGCCCGGTCCATCAGGCGGCTTCGGCCGCCTTTTTCGCTTTGGCCGCTTTTTTCATCGCGGCAATCTGCTTGCGATAGACCAGGGCGCGAATGAAATTGCGTCCGATCGGCCAGACCATCGCCACGGCGATCGACGCGGGGAAGCTCAACACCTTCATCAGGAAGATGTTGCCGTGTGCGTCGGCCCGCAAAGCCAGGAATCCGCCGATGAACATGATGCCGAACCACATTGGAATGTAATAGCGCTTGTTGATCGTACGGTCGCGCCAGAGCGCCATGAGCTGAGTGAGTTTGTAAGCAAGGTAAATGTTCAGCGGAATCTGCACCGCCCACACGTACCAATAGCTGATGTTGTGCAGGAAGATATTGGAGATCGTCGCCGAACTCCAGATGACCAGCCAGTGACAGACGAAGAAAAGAAACGATTCCTTGCCGGCCAGCTCCGCCGCCACGGCCAGCTTGGAGACGCCCTGTTTGTAATAGCGCGCCAGCAGAATCATCATCAGCGGGCCGGTGAAAATGTGCCGGGCGGTGTAATCGGGCTTGCTGCGCAGGAAGAAACCGAAATCGTCGAGCGGCACGAAACGCGGAAAGGCGAAGAAGGTCAGGGCGAACAAAAAGAAGGTGCCGCCCAGCAGCACGTATTCCCACTTGGTGCGCTCGATGCGCTTGAGCAACACGCCCAGCAGGAAGTAGCCCGACCAGGGAATCAACGCGAAGTGAACGTGCAGAATACGCCGCCACAGCGGGTATTCGAGCACCGCCCGGCGTTTGATCTCGCCGATGGTGAGGTAGGTCACCGCGTCGGCGAAGAACGGATTCTGCGGGCGATTCCGGAAGCCCGAGAAGTCGAAGTTCCTCAGCAGATCGCTGCTGACCGGGATGGCGTCGACGCTCAACACCGCGCCCACGCTGAAAATGCCGAAGGCCACGGCGGCGATCGCCCAGGTCGGCCACTGGCGGCGCGTGACGATATACGCCAGCGCGGTGCCCATGGCGACGGTGTGGAACAGGTCCATCAGGCCCAGGCTGCGCCGGTTGATGCAGTAGACGAAGCCGAGCAGGAAGAGCCAGGCGATCGACCCCAGAAAAGCGATGGTGGGGCGGGCGGAGGTGTCGCTTTTCATCCGCTCGACCTGGTTGACCACGTTGATGCCCGAGGCCAGCACGAAGATCGGCATGCTCAATTCGGTGAGCGCCCAGAGCAAGGCGTAATGGAGCGTCTGATGCGGCAGCCACTGCGTGAAGTACATCGTATGGCCCCAGGCCATGAAGAAAACCGCGACGCCCTTGGCGTAGTCGATATAGTAGTCGCGTTGGGTAGTGTGAACGGCAGCCATGAATCCTTCCATCTCATAGAAATTTCGGGAAGGATTACACAAAAAGGATCACTAATGCAATCACTTACAAGCGGGCTGGATACACTTCAGGTTATTCGGCGGCCTTTTTAGCGGCGTTGATCTGCCGACGATAGACCAGGCCGCGAATGAAGTTGCGGCCGACCGGCCAGACCATCGCCACGGCGACCGAAGCGGGGAAGCTGAATACTTTAAGTAAAAAGATGTTGCCGCGCGCGTCGGCCCGCACGGCGATCAGGGCGCAGATGATCAGGATGCTCAGCCAGGTTTTCGCATAGCCCGGATTGATGATCGTCTTGTCGCGCCACCAGGCCATGAGTTGCGTAAATTTATACGACAGGAACAGGTTCAGCGGAATCTGGATCACCCAGACCTTCCAGTAATTGAAGTTGTGCAAGAAGATGTTCGAGAAGCTGGCGGAGATCCAGATCACGCCCCAGTGGCAGACGAAAAAGATGAACGATTCGCGCCCGGCCAGTTCCGCCGCTTTGGCGAAAGCCCCTTTGGCCCGGTGGTAGTAACGTGACAGCAAGACCATCGCCAGCACGCCGGTGAACAGCAAACGCGCGATGTAATCGGCGCGGCTGCGCTGGTAGAAGCCGAAATCGTCGACGGGCACGAAGGTGGGCAGCGTGAGGAACGTTACCACGAACAGAGCGAGGGAAACGCCGACCAGCACCCATTCCCACATGGTGTTGCGCAGGCGCTTGAGCACCACGCCCGTCAGGAAAAATCCCGCCCAGGGAATCAGCGCGAAGTGGATGTGCAAGATACGCCGCCACAAGGGAAATTCGAGCACCGCCTTCTTTTTCAATTCGCCCATGGTGATGTTGGTCACCGCCTGCGCGATAAACGGATCGCTCGGCCGTTTGAGGAAACGCGTGTAGTCGAAGTTTTTCAGAATTTCCGTGCTGATCGGAATGGCGTCGAGGCTCAGTACGGCCGAAACGCCGAAGATGCCCGCCGAAAGGCCGATGATCGACCAGGTCGGCCACTCGCGACGCGACACGATGAACGCCAGCGCGGTGCCCATGGCCACCATGTGGAACAGGTCCATCAGGCCCAGGCTGCGCCGGTTGATGTTGTAAATGAAACCGAGCATAAACAGCCAGGCGATCGAGCCGAGGAAGGCCAGGGTGGGCCGCCACGACGAATCGGCCTTCATCCGCTTGACCTGGCTGACCACGTTCATCCCCGAGGCCAGGACGAAGATCGGCATGCTCAGTTCGGAAAAAGCCCATAGAAAGGCGTATTCGACGGTGTTATGGGGCAGCCACTGCGTGTAATACATGGTGTGGCCCCAGGCCATGATGAACACCGCGATGCCCTTGGCGAAATCGATGTAGTAGTCTCGTTCGGTGGTGTGTACGCTCGCCATTTTTCCCTTCCACGGGTGATCGGTTTCGCGCATTTTTAATGCATAACTGGTTCAATTTCAACAGGAATCGGACAGCTCGTTTTCGCTTGCCCAGTTGCCAAGCGCCGTGATTTGTCGGAGAGTAAAGGGGCAGGAATCCGAAGAACATAAAAAATGGGAGGAGGTCATGAAAACTAACCATGGTTTTGTTCTGTTAATTTTAGTTATTATAATGGCAATGATGCCGCTCGCCTGCGGCGACGATGACGATGACGACAACGACGACGGCACGCCGGTCGATGACGATACCACCGACGATGACACGGCCGACGACGACATCGACGACGACGATGACGATACGACGCCGACGAGCACAACGATGTCCTTCGCCACTTACAACGCGGGGCTGGCCTACGGTTTCGTGCCGCTGGCCGAGGAGCGCCTGCCCGAGCTTTACGAGGCGGTGCCGGAACTTGACGTCGACGCGCTGTGCCTGCAGGAGGTCTGGTACGAGGACGATCGTGACGGCATGGTTGACGCGCTGGCCGACGTGCTGCCGTACATTTACAAGCACAACAGCATCGAGGATTTCGCCGACCAGCCGCCGGAAAGCGAAGCGCGCTGCGGCGATCTGGACAACCTGATTTCCTGTGCGGAAACCAATTGCGACGTCAACGAGGTCGAGGGTCTCCTGGATTGCGTGATCGACAATTGCCTGTTGCCGCTGATCTTGACCGGCTTCGACTGCATCGAGTGTCTGGCCAGCCAGATCGACCAGCCCTTCGACGACATGGTCGATTACTGCACCAATCCGAATCCGCCGCCGTTGTCGTACACCGGGTCCAACGGATTGATTCTGGCGTCGAATCTGGAACTGACCGACACCGAAATGCTGCAACTCGATTTCTTCCTCACCGTGCGCGTGGCGCTGCACGCCAAGGTGCAGACTGAATCCGGGCCGGTTCATTTGTATTGCACGCACCTGACCGCGGCGATCAGTATTTTGCCTTACAACGGCGATTATCCGTCCTATGAGGCCGAACAGGCGGCGCAGATCGACGCGTTGCTGGATTGGGTCGAGGATACGTCGGACGGCGAGCCGGTGGTGTTGATGGGCGATTTCAACAACGGACCGGGCGTCGGGGGCGATCCGGATGAATTTCCGGCCAACTACGCCGCGTTGATCGCCGCCGGGATGACCGATCCGTACGTGGCGCAGCATCCGGATCTGTGCACATACTGTTCGGAAAATCCGCTCAACGACGAGGACACGAACGATACGATCATCGACCACCTGTTCTTCGGCGGATTCGGTACGCCGGATTTCGCGGCGGAGCGTGTTTTTACCGAGCCGATCATGCTGACGGTGGACGATGACGAGGTGGAGTCGCGGCTGTCGGACCACTACGGCAATAGGGTCACCGCCACCTGGTAAGCGAATTTCGCGGATAGAAAAATGGCCGACTCATCGCGAGCCGGCCGTTTCTTTTTAATCGGTCAGCAGGCGCAGCCGCCGCCATCATCGTCGTCGCCGCCGCGATCCAGGTCGTCATCGTCGTCGTCATCGAGGATCGAATCGCTGCCGTCGTCATCGTCGTCGATATCTTCGTCGTCATCGGCGGAATCGTCATCGACGGTGTCGTCGTCAGTGATATCGTCATCGGCGGTGTCGTCGTCAGTGATATCGTCATCGGCCGTGTCGTCATCGGCGGTGTCGTCATCAGTGGTGTCGTCGTCGGCCGTGTCGTCATCGGCGGTATCATCATCGACGGTATCGTCATCGGCCGTATCGTCGTCGGTGGTATCATCGTCGACCGTATCGTCGTCGACGGTATCATCATCGGTCGTGTCGTCATCGGCGGTGTCATCGTCAGCCGTGTCGTCATCGGCGGTATCATCATCGGTCGTGTCGTCGTCGACTGTGTCGTCATCGGCGAGTTCCACGCATTCGTCGGTGGCTTCGATGCATTCTTCCCACTCTTCGCAGGGATCGCCCGTGTGGCCGCATTCGTCGGTGGCTTCGAAACATTGCGCGGTTTCATCGCCGTTGCAGAACAGGCCGTCGTCGACCGGGCAGGGATTGCCCGTGTGACCGCACTCGTCGGTGGCTTCGATGCACTCGAAGGTTTCGGTTCCGTTGCAGTAGAGGCCGTCGTCGAGCGGGCACGGATTGCCGGCATGTTGCGAGCACACGCCCGACAGACAGGTGTCTTCGCCGTTGCAGAAGATGTTGTCGTCGCAGGCCGCGCCGTCGTTGAGCGTCCAGTCGGTGACCGACTCGTCGGGATCGCAGACCAGGCAGTCGTTGTCGGGATGCAGATCGCCCTCGGCATAGCAAACGTCGTCGATGTAGCAGCCGCACAACTCGGGCGCGTAATAGGCCACGCCACGGAAGGCGCCGTTGCCGGGAAAGAAAATGGCGTCGAGCTTCAGCCATCCCGCCGACGGCGAGCCCGACCACGTGTGTTCATGCGAACTGGAACTGTCGTGCAATTCGAAAACCAGGAAATCGAGCTGCTTGAAGCCCATGCACCAGGAACCTTCGGTGATGGGGATGTCCATGCCCGGCTGGCCGATCAGGCTGCGGCTGTACCACTGACGGTGAGGCAGTTGCAGCGTCGAGGACGTCCACACCGGCGCGCCGTCGGGGCCGTCGCCGTCGACGTCGGTGAAGACGGCCATCTGCGTGTTCTGCCCGAAGTAGTTGGAGACACGGACCGTAATTTCGGTCAGAAACGACGGGTAATGGCTCGGCGCGATGCACGAAACGATGTAGCTGTCGGGAACCACCGGCAGCGTTTGCTCGAAGCCGCCGTCATCCTCGATCAGGTTTTCGGACGTGCCGTCGCTTTCGAAATCCCGGAAAGGCAGTTCGAGGTCGTCGGCCGATAATTGCGTCGCCAGGATTACGCCGACAAGAAGAACGATGGAAATTAAAGCCGTAATTGAATGGATACGCTTCATTTTATACTCCCCACCAAATGAAGGTATTTCTTTACCAATGATTCTTTTCGCGGATGCGCAAGCAAAGATGATTGGTTTATTCCCGCACCGAAAGGAATTCTAACATGATTTTATATGTCGGCAATATCTACTTGCCGCTTTTCCAATCGGCCGGATGCAGCGGGCGCAACGCCTCGTAGGGTTTGCCCACGCGCGGTTCGGCCATCCAGTCGGCAACGGTCGAACGCCAGGTCAGATAATGCGCCGTTTGCTTGTGCGCCTGTGCCGCCTCGTCGGATTCATACACTTCATAGAGCATGAACTTCGTGGGATCGTCCGCGCTTTGCAGCGCGTCGAAGCGCAGGTTGCCCGGCTCCTTGATCGCGCCTTCGTGATTGGCGATGGTGGCGGCGATAAAATCGTCGATGCGTTCCTCTTTGACATGGACATGCACACAGGTGATGTTCATCGGTTCCCTCCGGGAAAGATCATGGTTATTCACATCATAGCAAAAGTGTATCCGGTTGCCAGGGGCGGGGCGGTTCCTGCTTGACTTCCGGGACCGGATGCGATTTCTTTATGCGGATTCGAAGTCGGCAGTTCAAGTGAGGGGCGATGAAAAAGCGAATCGACTGGCTGGACACGATGCGCGGTCTGGCTTTGTTGATGGTCATGTATGCGCACAACAAACCGGGCGACACGGTTTCCAAGTACCTGCAGTTGGTGCTGATTCCGGTGTTCTTTTTCGCCTCCGGTTTTTTCTTCGACGCGGGCAAATACGCCTCGCACAAGGATTTCTTCAGAAAACGCGTGCGCCGGCTGGTCGTGCCGTACTTCGCTTTTTCGTTCATCAGCCTGGCGTTCTGGGTGGTGTTCGCCGGTGGTTTCGTCTCGTTGAACCAGGAGTTTCAGCGCGGCGGTTATTGCATTCTGATTTTCATTCCGATTCTGGGAACGTTCTGGGGCACCGCGCCGCTGATTCCGCATAACATTCCGCTGTGGTTTTTGACCGCGTTGTTCAGCGCCGATCAACTGTTTTATTGGCTGCGCCTGAAGTACAAGTCGAACAAAAAGCTGATCACCTGGATGTTCGTCATTTCGTTCATCGGCTTTATTCTCGGGCGTATCCTGCCGTTCCGCCTGCCGTGGAACATGGACATCGCGCTGACCATCGTCGTGTACTACGGTCTGGGGCATTTGTTTTATAAACGCTGGGGCGCGGGCTGGGATCTGAAGTTATGGCAAAAGATACCGCTGGCGGCGGCGCTGTTCGCCATCAGCGTGGTGTTCGTCTGGATCAATCCCGAGATCCACATGATGGACAACAACATCGGCCGGTTTTTCCTGTTCCACCCGGCGGCATTGGCGGCGGTGGGCTTTTTCATTCTCTTCTCGCAGTTGATTGACCGCGTGCCGGTCATCAAGTGGGTAGGCGTCAACTCGCTACCCATCCTGGGTTTGCACGTGATGGCAATCGGCATTTTCCTGCCCATCTGCAAACAGGTATTGGGCATCAACGTCAAGGAAACCTTCCACGATCCGCTGTGGGCGGTTTTTTACACCGCCGGCACGCTGTTGGTCGTTTGGCCGATGGTCGAGATCATCAACCGCTTTTTCCCG
The DNA here is from genome assembly GCA_036725605.1 of bacterium. GTDB lineage: Bacteria > Lernaellota > Lernaellaia > Lernaellales > Lernaellaceae > CALBTQ01. Next base: position 581,778 of record DAIMDW010000001.1, on the reverse strand, counting down.
CAGATTCTGGGCATGCCGAAACGAAAAAAGGTGGTGAAGGCGGAGCCGAAGCCCGAAGGCTCGCCTGACGACGCTTCTTGACGGCGGCATCGTCTTTTCATACCGTTCCAATTGGAGACTAAAACGGGAAGAGGCGATGTGGCGAACGCTCCCCATTTTGTTGATGCTGACGATGCTTCCCTTGACCGTCGCGCTGGCCGAGGATGACGACGGCGGCGACGAGGATATCACCCTCACCAACAATCCGTTCGAAACGCAGGCGATTACCACGAATGCGCCGCAGCCTGTGCTGCCCCCGTGGTCGAACCAACCGCTGCAATGGACCATTTACTACAATCAATTGGCGTGGGGGGCGAATACGCTGCAGACCGTCGGCGTACTCGATGCCGGCTCGCAGGATGCGTTGTTCGGCGATGAACTGGGCACGGCGATGATGCGCCAGTCGATCACCTATCGCTACCACGGTCTGCTGGGCGGCGTGGTGCGGCCGGTGGCGCGTTTCACGGTGGGCGCGGGGCAAACTCCGCTGCCGCTGTCCGGCGTCGGTTTTCACGGCTACAACGACATCTATTCCGGCTATGCCTATTCGGAGTTGGGCGTCGAGGTGGTTTACAAGGGCGTCGGCGTGGGCTACACCTACGGTTATTTAGTGTCGCGTGACTTGGGCATGGCCAACGACGCCGACATCACCGGACCGCCCAGTCCTTTCGCCCCGATGCCGGGCTCCTTTAATTTCGACGACTGGCTGAACAATTTTTATCTGATTTTCGAATGACTTTCCTTACCAAGCACAAAACGAGCGGGAGAGATTGATGCACGAAGCGGCGGTTCATGGCGAGGTTCATCCGGCTTTTGCCGAAGTGCGTGATGTGTTTATCGACAACATTGCCAAGGGGCGCGAAATCGGCGCGGCCGTGGCGGTGTACCATCGCGGCGTGAAGGTCGTCGACCTGTGGGGCGGGCTGCGCGACGAAACGACCAGAGCGCCCTGGGAAGAGGACACGCTGACGATCGTGTTTTCCTCGAGCAAGGGCATGGCGGCGGCGACGTTGGCGCTGGCGCATTCGCGCGGCCGGCTCGATTACGACGCGAAGGTAGCCAAGTATTGGCCGGAGTTTGCCCAGAACGGCAAGGCCGAGGTCACCGTGCGGCAACTGCTGTCGCATCAGGCCGGGCTGTGTTGTCTCGACACGCCGCTGACGCCGGAGATTCTTGCCGATCACGATTGGCTCGCCGAGATTCTCGCCGCGCAAAAACCGGCGTGGCAGCCCGGCGCGCGGCACGGCTATCACGCGGTGTCGCTGGGTTTCTACGAAGGCGAGTTGTTGCGGCGGGTTGATCCGGAGCACCGCACATTGGGGCAGTTTTTTCAGGAGGAAATCGCCGCGCCGCTGGGACTGGACTTTTACATCGGTCTGCCGCGCGACATTCCCGAGCGGCGCCTCGCGGCAATGAAAGGCTTTAAGCCGCTGGAAACCGTCCTTGAACCGTTCCGCTTGTCGTTGCGCATGGTGTTGGCGTTTATCGATCCGCAGTCGATCACCTCGCGCACCTTCCGCAATCCCGATATCAATAATCCCGTCGAGTTCGCTACGCCGGTGTGGCGTCACGTGCAGATGCCCGCGTCCAACGGCTTCGGCACGGCGCGCTCGCTGGCCAAGGCGTACGGTTGTCTCGCCATGGGCGGTAAGGAACTGGGATTGAAAGAGGAGACAATGCGCGTGCTGACCGCCCCGCCGATCACGCCGGTGTTGGGCACGCGCGATCGCGTGATGTTCGTCGAGGCGGCGTATTCACTCGGCTATCTGCGGCCGTTTCCCTCGTTCAACTTCGGTAGCAGCCCCCGCGCCTTCGGCACGCCGGGCTGCGGCGGCTCGTTCGGTTTCGCCGATCCCGACCGGCAGCTTGGCTTCGCCTATGTGATGAACAAAATGAGCATCGACGTTTGGGAGGATCCGCGTCAGCACGATCTGCGCCTGGCGGTGTATCGTTGCCTGCGAAATGTTAAATAGTCGGAACATTCTTCGCGCCGTGTCGGTCCTAAACATCAGCGACACTCAACGCGGGAAGCTCCAATGAAACGATTGGCCATTATCGTCGGCGTGTTGCTGGCCTGTCCGGCAGCGGCGATCGTCTATTACTTTTGGCCGGTACGGCCGATTCCCGCCGATGCGCCGGTCACTCATTTGATCGTGTACAAGTCCGCGCGGCGTTTGGCGGTGATGAGCGACGAGCGCGAATTGGTGCGCTATCCCATTTCGCTGGGACGCCGGCCGCGCGGCGACAAGGTATGCCAAGGCGACAGCAAAACGCCGGAGGGCAGTTACGTGCTGGATTGGCGCAATCCGGACAGTTGTTGCTATCGCTCGTTTCACGTGTCGTATCCCGATGCGGGGGACGTGGCCGCGGCGGCCGAGCGGGGATGCAGCCCGGGCGGGGATATCATGATTCACGGCATGTCCAACGGCCTGGGGTGGATCGGGCGCTTCCATCGTTGGTACGACTGGACGCACGGCTGCATCGCGTTGACCGACGTCGAGATGGCCCAGTTATGGGCCAGGGTGAACGAAGGTACGCCGATCGAGATCCTGCCCTGACGCTATTCATTGTTTGTGAAAGTCTGCTACCATTGGCTCCACACCATTTGCCGGGGGAGTGGAATGAAACCTTTGCGCCTTGTCGTTTGCGTCTTGATTTTCGCTTTGTTGACGGTGCCCGCGCTGGCCGACCAGCAGTCGTTGGAGCGTGCCTTGTCTTCTTTGAATAAAAGCGAAGTCGGCCTGCCGTTGGCGCTGCCCGCGTATCCGGCGGTGTATGCGAATTTGATGGAGCGCAACGGACATCTGGCCGAACTCGGTCTGACCTACGACGAAGGACTCGTCTATGCCGCGGCCGTGCTGAGGAAGCAGGGCGTCCAACCGTTTGAGCCGCCGTTGCGGCCGCTGCTTCCGCAGACGCCGCCCACGGCTGCCGTGCGCACGCCGGCCGAGTTCGAGCACATGAGCGGCGTGATCATCCATTATCCGGTGGAGTTGGGATACGACCGGGAGCGCGTTACTTTCAACCAGATGCTCCAGACGCTTGACGGCGATCCGGCGGTGACCGTTTTTCTGTTGGTTAATAACGCCTGGCAACAAAATCAACTGAACAATACGCTCAATGCGCTGGGCATTACCGGCGACAACTTCGAGATTCTGACCGTGGCCACCCAGACGATCTGGACGCGCGATTACGGTCCGATCTTCCTGGAGGAGGAAGCCGGCGAGGACACCGTGCAATCGTTGGTCGATCTGACCTACCAGGGGCGACCGATTGACGACGCCGTGCCCGGGTTGCTGGCTACGCAGTTCGGCATTGCGGCCTATGACTGGAACGTGAATTTCGAGGGCGGCAACTACATGAGTGACGGCGAGGGAACGTGTTTCACCTCGGACGGTTTGGCGCTGCACAACCACACCACGCCCTATGCCAATCTGGCGCAAGCGCTCGACGATTATATGGGCTGCGCCAAGCATATTATGGTTACGCATCTGGAGGATGAAGCGACCACGCACATCGATATGTCCGCCAAGTTGCTGGACGAGACAAATGTGATCGTCGGGCAGTATCAGGCCGGGGCGCACAACTACACGGCGCTGGAGGAAATGGCCGCGCAGATCGCCGGCGAAACCAACCTGGACGGCAATTCGTTCAACGTCATTCGTATTCCGATGCCGCCGGAGTACACGGTTTCCAGCATTTATGGCGAGTTGACGGTGTTTCGCAGCTACACCAATTCGCTGATTCTCAATGACAAGGTGCTGGTGCCGATTTACAACATCGACATGGACGATGCCGCGTTGCAGGTCTACGAGGACTTTTACGCCGCCAAGGGACGCGATGTGCAGGTGATTCCCATCGACTCCGAGGTGCTCATCGAACTGCTTGGGGCGGTGCATTGCGTGACGATGGAACGGGCCACCGCCGGATGGATGGAAGTGCCGGTCGATGACGACACCGTCGACGACGATGCGAGCGACGACGATGTCGTCGACGATGATATCGTCGATGACGACGCCATCGATGACGACGCGACGGACGATGATGACGATGACGACGACGATGATGATGATGATGACGATGACAATGACGACGACGGGTGTGGTTGCTGAGCGATGAATGCGGCGATCCCGACCGTCGATGACATTCGGCAAGCGCATGAGCGAATCAAACCGTTCATCCACCGCACGCCGGTGCTGACCTGCCAAAGCCTCGACGACCTACTGGGCGCGAGTCTGTTTTTCAAATGCGAGAACCTGCAGAAGGTCGGCGCGTTCAAGATGCGCGGGGCGACCAACGCGGTGCAACTGCTCACCGACGACCAAGCCGCGCGCGGCGTGGCAACGCATTCGTCGGGCAATCACGCACAGGCGCTGGCGCTGGCGGCGCGCAATCGCGGCGTGCCCGCGTACATCGTCATGCCCGACAATTCGCCGGCCAGCAAAAAGGCGGCGGTGGCCGGGTACGGGGCGGTGATCACCTTTTGCCGGCCGACGCTGGCGGCGCGCGAGGAGGGTTTGCGCGAGGTCGTGGCGCGCACGGGCGCGCATTTCGTGCATCCGTACAACGACGCGCGGGTGATCGCCGGGCAGGGCACGGCGGCGGTGGAATTGCTGGAGGAGGCGGAGGATCTCGACCTGGTGCTCGCGCCGGTGGGCGGCGGCGGATTGCTCTCGGGCACCGCGATCGCCTGTCGCGCGCTGGCGCCGTCGGCGCGGATCATCGGCTGCGAACCGGCGGGGGCTGACGATGCCTGCCGGTCGTTTCACATTGGGACGCTGTTGCCGGTGGAGAATCCGGCGACGATCGCCGACGGGCTGCGCACCTCGCTGGGCGAACTGACCTTCGCGGCGATCCGGCAAAACGTCGACGATATCGTCACCGTCGGCGAAGAGGCGATCGTTACGGCGATGCGTCTGGTGTGGGAGCGGATGAAGATCATCATCGAGCCTTCGGCGGCGGTGCCGCTGGCCGCGCTGTGGAAGAAGAAAATCGGCGCAAACGGCTTGCGCGTGGGCATTATTTTGTCGGGCGGCAACGTCGATTTGGCGCGGCTGCCCTTTGCTTGACGGTCACTTATTTAATCGCGACAATACGGCGAATTTTCCAGGGAGACACATCTTGAAGAAAGTGCGAGTCGGCATGATCGGCGCGGGGCGCATCACCGATCTGCATTACCCGGCCTATCGAGATTTCGAGCGGGCCGAGTTGGCCATGGTTTGCGCCAATTCGCAGGCGACGGCGAAAAAACGCGCCGCCGAATGGGGCGTGCCCAAGTGGACGACGGATTACCGCGAGGTGTTCGCCGATCCCGACATCGACATGGTCGAGATCAACACGCCGCATCATCTGCATTATCCGATGGTGCTGGAGGCGGCCGCGGCGGGCAAGCACATTCAGTTGCAAAAGCCGATGGGCATGAACATCCGCGAATGCGACGAGATGATCGCGGCGACGCGCAAGGCCGGCGTGAAGTTCAAGGTGATCGAGAACTTCGTGTTCTACCCTCCGTATCGCAAGGCGAAGGAACTGATCGACGCCGGGGAAATCGGCGAGGTACAGTCGATCCGCATTCGCCTGGGCGCGGGCGGTGCCGGCGGATGGTACGTGCCGCTGAATACCTGGCTGTGGCGGCTGGCGGAAATCGACAAGGGCGGCGGGCCGACGATCTACGACGACGGCTACCATAAATTTTCCATCGGCATGTTTTACGGCGGCGAAGTCGAGCGCGTGCACGCGTGGATCGACCGGTCCTTCGGACTCAACGATTCGCCGGCGATCGTCACCTGGCAGGCGAAAAACGGCGTGGTCGGCTGCATCGACGCGACGTTCTCGCCGCATCTGTACGTCAAGTCGAAATATTATGCGGCCGACGAGCGGGTGGAGATCACCGGCAGCAAGGGCGTGATCTGGGTGACGCGCTGCACTGGGCAACTGCTCGACGAGGCTTCGCTGATTCTGTACCGCGACGGAGTGAAAACCTGTTACGAGAAAATGCAGTCCGACTGGCTGCAGAGCTTCATCGACTCCACGCGGCATTTCATCGATTGCATCATCAACGACACGGAGCCGTTCCTGACCGGCGAGCAGGCCAAGGCGGTGCAGCAGTTCTGCTTCGCGGCCATTCGCTCGGCTAAAGAAGGGCGGGAAGTGACTCCGCCGGAAATCGACGAGTGAGATCATGAAGAAAACATTTGCCAATATCGTTGCCGCGCTGGCCTGGCCGCTGGCGCGTTTTCTGATCACGCATTTGTCCGACGCGCGGTTCGTCGCGCTGCTCAACCGCATTATCCGGTTTTTGGAGCGACGCAATCCCGACGACTTCAACATCGTCGTGCTTGGCGATGCGAAGAAAATCTTTCTCGATCCGGAAAGCTCGATGCTGGCGCGCCGGATGATCATCGAGGCGCGGCCCGCGCAGTTCAAGGCGCTGGTGCGCGGCGCGCTGTGGTAGGAGGCACGATGGCAGCCAAACAAAAACGAATCGTACGCGTGGGACTGATTGCCGTCGAGCCGTGGGCGAAGATGCTGGCCGCGGCCTATCGCGAACTCAAGTACGTCGAGCTGACCGCCGCGTACCGGCAGAAGGTTGACGGTGCGAAGACGTTTGAGGATTGGCGGGAGATGCTGGCCGCCGACGAGGTCGAGGCGATCGACGTGCACATGCCCTTGTCGATGCACCGGCCGATCGTCGAAGCGGCGTGTGCGCGGAAAAAGCACATCGCGATCAATCCGCCGTTGGCGGCGACCGCAAAGGAAGCCGAGGAGTTGCGTCGTCTGGCCGCGAAATCGGGCGTCAAGCTGGTCGTGATGGACACGCTGTTGCGGCATCCGTTCACGCGGCAGGCGAAAGAGCTGCTCGACGACGACCAGGTCGGCGAGATCCAGGTGATCCGCATCAAATCGAACCTGGGCGGCAAAGGCGGCTTCGGGCCAGGGCTGGAACCGGGGGAATTTTCACCGGCGGCGTTCGATACGCATCCGGCCTTCGCCAAGCGCGAAGTGATCGAGTATTTGATGGGCCCGATCGTCGCGGTGAAAACCTACGAGGGGCCGCGGGCGCGCATGGAGGCCTATAAATTCAAGGCCGACAGCCGTTACGGCGTGCACGAAATGGTGTTTTCGCCGGAGTTGGAAGTGATGAGCGAAGGTGCGCCGACGGACGATTCCATCGAGATCACCGGCACCGACGGCATTTTGTGGATCCGCAACCTGACCGCGTTGATGGTCGAAGCGCCCAAGCTCATGCTCAAGCGCAAGGACAAGGTCACCGTGTGGGACGATCGCATCGATTACGATTTTCTCCACGTGCAACGAAGCATGCGGGAGGCGTTCGCCGCCTCGCTGTAAACCGGAGGTGGATCGCATGAGGCATGTCGCGACGATCTTTCTGATCGTGCTGCTGGCGATGGCGGCGCTCGCCTGTCAAAGCAACCGCATGAGCGATTCGGTCGAAATCGCACATTTTCCCCTGGACAATACGCAGGGCATGATCACGCCCGAGGTGGTGCGTTTCGTGTCGGCGGATTCCAGCGACGGCAACGGCGCGTTGTTGATCGAAGCGAAACTGCCGATGACGGTCGAGCTGTTCGAGGTGCAGCCCGAACCGACGATCAAGGGAAAGACCATCCTGATCTATCAGGCGAAAATGAAATCAAATGACCTGAAGGGGAATGCGTACTTGGAAATGTGGTGCGACTTCGGCCCCAAAGGCGAGTATGTCACGCGCGGGCAGAAAGATGCCGTCAGCGGCAACAGTGACTGGGAAACGGTGCAAACGCATTACACTGTCCCACAAGGCAAAATACTGGGGCGGGTTAAACTCAACCTGGTGATCAACGGACAGGGGAATGTCTGGCTCGACGATCTGCGCTTGCTTAAAAGCGAACAATAACGTTCAGAAAAATTCAGCCGCCGTGATGCGGGCGCGGAAAAATTCGCCCGTCGCATAACGTTCCTCGCCGCGATGCCAGCCGACGCTGACTAGCGCGGGAAGTTCCCAATCACCGAAACGCTGCATAGCGATAATGTTCACGCCAAAGGGCACCGGGGCGAAACGTTTGTCGTCGGTCTGGTCGCTCCAGCGCAGCATGTCGACGTGGCGGGGAACGCCGCGCTCGTCGACCGTCAAATCGAAAGCGATCGTCTCTCCGTCGATTTGCTGAATGCAGCGCGCGCAATGTTCATCGAGCGTTTCCCACGCGGCGTGCCGCAGGGAGGAGGGAAGAAAAATCGATTCCATCGCCAAACGACCGCGCGCGGAACGGGCGATGTCCGGCCCGCCGGCGCGCACGACAGGAAGGATGTTCCACAGGCGAAAGGCGACACACGCTTCGTTGTTGAAGTAATAATCTCCACCGACCAGCCGCGGCAGGCCGCGACCGGCCGACGCCTCCCAGGCGAAGCCGCGACCGGGCGCGATGATTTGCCGCGCGGTGAACGGCAGCCAAGCGCCCTTGGGATTGGGGCGAATTTCACCGTGCATGTGCAGGCCGACCGCACGCGGGCAGGCCGATCCGTGAAGCGCATAAGCGAAATATCGTTGTGCGGGAGCGGGCAGGTCGATCCGCCCCTCGGTCGGGTATGCGGGCGACGGCATGGCCAGCAACGCCGCGCGAACGTCTTTGAGTTTCAACGTTCCTCCGAGTGGGAGGTTTATTTTTCGTCGTCGGGCAACGCCGGTCCGCTGCCGATGACCATTTGCCCCTGATAATAACGCCGCCCGATCTGGGGATATTGCTCGGCCCAACGCTCGACGCCGTCACGGCGCAGGACGAGCAGGCTGAAAACCTTGCAGTTGTGCGGCAATTGCGCGGCGCGATCGGCGGCAGGATGCAGCATGTTGCACGGGAAGTCGGCGCATTCGCCGCAGGTTTCGTGCCCTTTGTTTTCGGCACAGGAAAAGGTAGGGCACACTTTGCCCAGCAGCGGGGCCGGGCTGCCCGCAGTGGGACGGCAGCCGGCGCAGGAGCACAATTCCGGATCGCGCTGCAATCGTTCGCTGAGCGTCAGGCGCATCGCTTCGTCGAATTGGGCGAGGTACATGGGACACGGTTCGCAAAAAATGCCGCAGGGAGCGATCATCTCTTTATTGACGGCCATGATGTGTTCCTCCTGTTGCGGGGCATATTAATCCAGTGACGGAAAATGTAAAGAAAAACCCCGCGCCGGACAGACACGGGGTTGGCCTCGGAAAGGAAGGATCGATTATTTGCCGATTTGCTCAAGGAACGCCTGGATACGCGTTTTGAGCTGTTCGCCGTCGCCCATGCCGTAATCGGTATCAATGCGCAGGACGGGAATGTCGGCATCCAGCAGTTGCGCCGCCACCGGGCCGGATTCCACCTGGTAGGGACCGCAGAACTGCAGGTTGTAATGGATCACGCCGTCGGCTTTGTAGTCGGCCGCCATTTGTTTGATATGATCCAGCCGCGTGGGATTGGGCGTGAACACGGCGCAGTCGAGGGCGAAGTAGCGATCGACGATCGCTTCGATCATCTCGTCCATCGTCGTGGCGTTTTCATAGACCAGGAACTGCGTGCCGCGTTCGCCGACGCACGATTCCTCGCCGACGATCACCGCGCCGGATTGCTCGACCAGCATGTAGGTTTTCCAGTTCGGCACGGCCATCGGGCAGCCGGAAACCAGAATGCGCGGCGCGCCGTTGGTGGAAACGCCGACTTTGTCTTTGATTCGCGCCTGCAATTCGTCGCAGATTTTTTCGACCGAGGCGGTGAAACGCTGGGGATTGTCGTAGAAGAACACCTGATTGGCCAGCAGCGCGTCGAGGCCGGAAATCGGCGTCGGATCGGCGGCGCGCAGTTTCGCCAGGCGCTGCATCGCCCGTCGTTTGGCGTTGACCGTTTTGATCGCTTCGCGCAGGTTGTCGACGGTGATTTTTTTGCCGCTAACCTCTTCGACCTGGGTAATGAACTTGCGATATTCGCCGCGCAGCAGGGCTCGTCCTTCACCGGTTTTCTTCTGCGGCAGATCCATGACGTAGAGTTGATTGACGTAATCGGCGAAAATTTCATAGGCCTTCTTTTTGCCGTCACAGGTCGTTTCACCGACAACGAGATCCGAAGCCGCGAGGTAGGGGCACACCTTGGTCAGGCCGAAGCCCAGGAAGCTTTTGATCAACGCGCAGGTGTTGGTGGGCAGCAGTTTTTCGGCCTCGGCGAAGCCGAATTCCGCGCCGGCGCACAGGCCGACCAAGACGCCGTCGACGGCGAGCACGAATTCCTCGGGCACGAAAACGCAGAAACTGCCGAACACCTTGCGGCCTTCCGCCTTGGCGTCCATCAGTTCCTTGATGCGCAGGCCGTGCACTTCGCTCATAACGAAATCGAAATAGGCCATGTTCTCGGGGCGATTTTCCTGGGAAAGGAATATCTCCTGGTATGCCTGGCCGAGCACGCCAAGCAGCGCGTCGTGCGCGTTCAGGTCCAGTCCCAGTTGCTGCCACATCGGACGATAATCAGCGGACATCGAGCACCTCCTTGATCGGTTGACGGCCCCCGCCGCCGTCCGATCGGGAAGCGCCCTAAGCGGAGGGAACGGGAAGCCGAGCAAAATCTGACCGAAAGACCGGACCGGCCTTACGGATCAACGCTCAGTTATGGCGGTGAAAGGCAGACATTGCTTTCTCCGTTTTCCCGTTATTCGAATGATGGTACGTCATTTCGTATACCGGAAACGGCGCCGGACCTCAAGAGGAATCCGACGCCGTACGAACATCCCGATATCAGCAGGCGTTGGCGGTCGCTTCGAAGACCATCCAACAGGCGTCGATTTCGGTTTGCACCTGCGTCTGATCCGTGCCGATGCAATCGGTGAGGTTGGCTTGCAGGCAGCCGAAAAATTCACATTCGGCGTTGATGACGCAAGCGTTGCTGGTATCCCAATACTGGTTGAATTGAGTCTGGTAGACGCCGCAGAAATCGGCCGCGTAGCTGGAGAAGGCTTCGCCCCAGCAGGAGACGTACCAGTTGACGCATTCCTGGTTGGGATCGCACGAGTTGTAGTTGTTGTCATCATCGTCATCGTCGGCGCTATCGTCGTCGTCGTCACAATCGCAGTCACAATCCTCGCAGTCCTCTTCGCAAGCGATCAGATGCAGCGACAAGGTAAAAGCGAGCAACGTGAACAAGATCAAGGAACTCTTTTTCAACATTTTCGGTTTCCTTTCCGTAAAGGTCGTTTTCGCGTGCGGGCATCTTAACGACTGACAACCAAATTGCAAGGTTTCTTGCCGATTTTACCGAAAGTGTGCATAATCGGCCCACAACTGACGGAGAATACAAATGATTCGCGATTATCGGGACGAGGATTTGGGGCGTGTGATGGACATCTGGCTGGCCGCATCGCGGGTGGGGCATCCGTTTTTATCGGAGGAGCAACTGGCGAAGGACCGGCAGGAAATCATCGAGCACGCCATCCCCGAGGCGCGGCAGTGGTTGTATGAAAACGAGGGGGAGATCGTCGGATTCATCGCGCTGATCGGCGAGCACATCGGCGGACTGTTCGTCGATCCGGCGTATCATCGCCAGGGCATCGGCCGGGCGCTGGTGAATCACGCGCGGGGCATGTACGAGCGGCTGACGGTCAACGTGTTTCGCGACAACCGCAACGGCATCGCGTTTTACGAGGGAGTGGGCTTTGCCTTTGTGCGCGAGCAAATCAGCGAGTATTTCGGTCTGCCGGAATGGGTGATGGAAATCGAGGGAGCGTAGCGGCGACAATGCTCCGGTATTTTATTTCGGGGAACTCTCCAGCTTTTCGATCAATTCCAAGCCTTTTTGGGAAACCTCGAAGTTGGGATCGATCGACAACGCTTCATTGAATGCCTTGCGCGCCAGGGAAAATGGCTCCTGCGCCGCTTGAGTCGTTCCCAGGTGTTTGCCGTAATCCATGAACATCTTGCCCAGCAAGACTTTCTCGTTTTTTTGCATCTGCTTTTCGTTTTCGGTTTTAACCTCGGATATCTTCATATTCAAATCTTCGACTTGCTTGAGAATTTTGTTGAGCAGCGCATCGAGAATTTTTTTACCGGCGAATCCGGCGATTACCGAAATGGACATGATCATCATCAATGTATTGGTGTCGAGACTTTTTACCACGAAGATATTCTCCAGCCCAAACAGTCGGTAAAAAAGGATAATCGCGATCGCCGCCGCGATGCCGACAGAAATATCCCCCAGGAATCCGGTGGGCCAGGTTGCGCTGCATTCGATTTCCCCATTCTCCGTGTTTTTCTTGCTTTTCTTTTTACAGGGGAGTTTCAGAATGAGCTGCGTTTTTGAAAAAAGGCCGAAAACAAAACCACCGAAGCCACCCGGCAGTACGATGTAGATTAAAAAGTTGAATAGTGTCATTGCCCGCCTCCGATTTTCGAATGATGATATATTTATAAACAAATAGAAAGACGATAACAATGATATTATTGAAGACGAGATTCATAGCGATACTTGAGTCGAGCCGGGATCGCATGTCACACATTGAATCTTCGCAGGTACAATTCCAACGATGAACGGCGGAAAACACGGTTTGATTGCCGACGGCGCAACGGCTTTTTATTTTCGATTTGACCGGAACCCTCGAAGAAAAAAGGTGTTTTTCTTTCGATAGTTCTATGTTAAGGTTTGGCAAATTCGGGGCTGGAAGAAAACCATCCACCGCCAACCATCACACGGGACTGCACATGGACAAACTCAATCTGGCAATTTGGGTCGTGGGCATCGCCCTCGGGGGCGCATTCGTCTACTTGTTGTACAACTATATTCGCGGGCTCTGGGGCAGTCCGCGCGAATTGTTTATCTTGTTCATCACCAAGATCATCGAGTATGCGGCCTATGGCGCGACGAACATGTGCTTCGTGCTGTATTTGTCTTCGGACGTGGGGCTGAGCGACATCGAGGCCGGTTCGTTCATCGGCTTCTGGTCGATGGGCCTGACGCTGACGACCATTTTCGTCGGCGCGGTTTGCGATGCGATCGGCATCAAAAAAACGCTGTTGATCGGCACGATCGTGTTGATCATTTCGCGTATCGTCATGCCGTTCACCAGCAATTTCTGGATCGCTTTTATCTTCGGGTTCATTCCGTTGGCGTTGGGCGTGGGCATCATGGGTCCGGTGCTCTCGGTCGGCATCAAGCGCTTTACAACCAAAGAAGGAACGGCGATGGGCTTCGCCCTGTTCTACACGCTGATGAACGTCGGTTGGGCGCTGGGCGGCATCATTTTCGATACGGTCCGCGGGATTTTCGGCGAGCATGCCGGCGCCTCGTTCGGGGCCGTTCACTTCTCGACCTATCAGATCATCTTCCTGGTCGGCTTTTTCCTTTCGATTCCCAACCTGATTCTCATTATTTTGATGCGCGATCGCGTGCGCATGACCGAGGAACAGGGCGTCGTGATCGATCCGAAAGGGGAAGAATTGCACGGTTCGACCTTTTCGGTGGCGACGCAGACGATCAAAAACGCCGTCCGCGACACGGGCAATATTTTCGGACAGGCCGTGCGGGAGAAGGCTTTTTGGTACTTCCTGTTCATGTTGGGAATTCTGGTTTTCGTACGGCTCGTGTTTTATCACTTCCACTACACGTTCCCGAAATACGGCATCCGCGTGCTGGGCGAGGGCGTGAAGATCGGCAACATTTACGGCGTGCTCAACCCGACGATGATCGTCTTCCTGGTGCCGCTGGTCGGTTACCTGACGCGGAAAATCAGCTCGTACAAAATGATGGTGGTGGGCACCACCATTTCGGCGGTGTCGGTGTTTATCGCCACGATGCCGGCGGAGATTTTCTCGCCGTGGATGAACACCTGGTTCGCCGAATTGATCTTCAACCGCTGGCTGAAAGTGCCGGCGGAAATGCAGCAGCCGGTGTTCTTCACGCTGATCGTGTTCATCTTCACCTTTACGGTGGGCGAGTCGATCTGGTCGCCGCGGCTGATGCAGTTTACCGCCGAAATCGCGCCGGTCGGTCGCGAGGGTTCTTACATCGCGCTGTCGTACCTGCCGTATTTCGGCGCCAAGTTCATCGCCGGTCCGATGTCGGGTTGGCTGGTGGCCACCTACACGCCGGAGGGCGCGGCCTCGTATCCGAACCACTATTGGGTGTGGATCTGGATCGGCGGCATGGCGGCGCTGTCGCCGTTGGGTTTGATCATCTTCCGCAAGTTGTTCCACGCCGCCGAGAACGCGCACAAGAACGATCACAAGGCTACCGCGTAACCATTCGTCAACGAAACGACGGGCCGCAAGGTATTTGCCTGCGGTCCGTTTTTTTGTGGTAAATTTCCGCCGATTCACCAAGGGAGCAGGGGTATGAAACGCAAGATCGCTCTGATTTTCTTAGCCGCGCTTCTTCTCCTGATCGCCGGATGCACGTTTTGGCGGATCGTCAAATATGGGGAATCCGGCGTTTACGACTTCAACATTTTCTCGTCGCGTCCGTTGTTTGCGTCGCCGCAACCCTTTGCGCTGACGACGGAGAATCCCGAGCGGATGCCCAAGACGATTTCCTTCGCCGCCCATCGCGATGTCGAACTGGATCGGGTGCTGGCCGACAACGGCACGCTGGCGTTTTTGGTGCTGCATCACGATCGGTTGATCGCCGAACGCTACTACAACGGCCACAGCCGCGAAACGCCGTCGATGTCGTTTTCAATGGCCAAGTCGTTTTTGTCCATTCTGATCGGTTGCGCCATCGCCGACGGGCTGATCGAATCGGTCGAACAGCCGGTAACCGACTTCGTGCCCGAGCTACGCGACGCCGGATACGACCAGGTGACGATCCGCCATCTATTGCAGATGACCTCGGGCATGGACTATTTCGAGTCGGACAATCCCTTCGGCCTGCACCCGCATTTTTATTACTCGGAGCATCTGGTGAAGGATTGCCTCGCCCTGACGCTACGGGAAAAACCGGGCGTCCGCTATTCTTACAAAAGCGGCGAAAACGAGTTATTGGGATTGGCGCTGACGCGGGCGTTGGGCGGAAAGACGATTACCGCCTACATGCAGGAGCGGTTGTGGGAACCGCTGGGCATGCAATACGGCGGCCTGTACAGCACGGATCGACCCGGGGGCGTCGAGAAGACGTTCTGTTGCCTCAGCGCGCGGGCGATCGACTTTCTAAAATTCGGCCGCTTGTACCTGCACGAAGGCGAATGGAACGGGCGACAGCTCGTCCCCCGGCAGTGGGTGCGCGACTCCACGAAAATCGACGAAACGCAAGGCAGCGCGTGGTTCTATCAGTACGGCTGGTGGATCATGGATCGGGAGACGGGGGATTACCGCGCCTCGGGCCACTTGGGGCAGTATCTGTTCATCAGCCCGAGCAGGGATTTGGTGATTCTGCGTTTGGGCGAGCACAAAGGGCAATTATCGACCGAGGACTGGAGCGCGTTGCTGTTTGCGGTGCGGGATGCGGTCGCCGGCGATTGACGGCGCCGGTCAAGTGTCGAGCGCTTCACGCACCTTCCGGGCGAGCGACTCAATGGTGAACGGCTTTTGGATGAACCAGGTCCCCGGTTCCATCGAGCCGTGGCTGGCGATGGCGTCTTCGGTGTAGCCAGACATGAACACCGCCTTCAATTGCGGTTTGTTCTTGCGCAGCATGTGATACAAATCCTGTCCGCTCATGCGCGGCATGACCACGTCGGAGAGCAGCAGGTCGATATTCTCCAATTCGTTCTGGCAGATGAAATGCGCTTCGCCCGCTCCGGACGCCTCCAGCACTTTGTAGTTGTGCATTTCGAGAATCTTTTTCGCCAGGCTGCGCACCATATCCTCGTCCTCGACGAGCAGGATCGTTTCGTTGCCGGTGGGAATGGTGAGCGATGGCTTTTCGACATAATCGTCTTCGACGGCTTCGCCGGCGCGGGGCAGGTAGAGGTGAAACTCGGTGCCTTTGTCGATCGTCGATTCGACCTCGATGATGCCGTCGTTCTGCTCGACGATGCCGTACACGGTGGCCAGGCCCAGGCCGGTGCCTTTGCCTTTGGGCTTGGTCGTGAAAAAGGGCTCGAAGAGGTGCTGTTTGGTTTCCTCGTCCATGCCGTGGCCGGTGTCGATGACGCTGAGACAGATGTATTGCCCGTTCTCCCGGCTGTCATGAAAACGCGCATCCTGCGGCGGAATGACAATATTTTTCGTCTCAATAATCAGTTTACCGCCGTGCAGCATGGCGTCGCGCGCATTGACCGACAGGTTCACCAGAATCTGGTCGAGCTGCGAGGGGTCCATCATGATCGGCCAGAGTTCCGGATCCTCGCGGAAAACCAGGTCGATGTCCTCGCCGATGATGCGGGCGAGCATTTTTTGCGCGTTGGCGATGATCTGGTTGGCTTGAATGATCTTCGGATGCGTGACTTGTTTGCGGCTGAAGGCGAGCAGTTGGTTGGTCAATTCCGTGGCCCGCTTGCCGGCGCGGAGGATTTCCTCGATGTCGCTGTACAGCGGATCGTTGGGGTCGAGATTGGCCAGGAGAATTTCGGCGTAGCCGTTGATGCCGGTCAGGATGTTGTTGAAATCGTGCGCCACGCCGCCGGCCAGACGCCCGATGGCTTCCATTTTTTGCGATTGCAGCAACTGCGCTTCGAGGTGCGTGCGTTCGTTTTCCGCCTCGACCCGTTCGGTGATGTCGCGGAATTCGGTAACATTGACGATGCGCCCCTGGTACGGCAACGAGCGGCCCTGAATTTCCAACGGGAACAGTGAACCGTCCTTGCGCATGCCGGTCGCTTCGTAGGGTTTCTGTAATTTTTCTTCGATGTGTTGAGAAACGATTTCCCGCCATTCGGGCGCGATCAAACGCAGGACGTTGGTATTGATCAACTCCCGATAGGAGTAGCCCATCATCCGGCACAGCGAACGATTGGCGTCGAGCAAGATGAAATTGTCGTGAATGCCGATGCCCCCGAACGACGCCTCGTGCAGCGTGCGGAACCTTTCCTCGCTTTCCCGGAGCGCGTTTTCCGCCTGTTTTCGTTTGTTGATGATGAGGATTTGCGACAAGTAGTCGGCCACTTCGCCGGCGAAGGTGACTTCATCTGGTTCCCATTTGCGCGGCGTCCCGGTGTGCTGAAAACAGACGACGCCGGCCACGTCGCCGTGCGAGCGAATCGCGGCATCCAAGAGCGAGGATATATTATTGGGGATCAACAGACTTTCCAATAACTCCCTGGTTCGCGAATCCTCACGGGCGTTGGTGGCGTCGATCGCCCGGCTGCTCTGCACCGCCGCGAAGTAATTGGGACAATCGTGAACGTTGATCGTCAGTCCCTTGGAATGGCTGTTGGTCGCGGAATCGAAAAGATTGATGCATTGCAATTCTTCCCGGTTTTCGGTGAACAACAGAATCCCGCTGCGCTCGACCTGCAAGGCTTTGGTGGCGATTTCCAACGTTTTGCGCACCGAATCGAGGAATCCCACTTCGAACTGCGACTGGCCGGTCAGAATCTTCACGATGGCCCGTTGCTGTCGCTGAATGCGCTGGCGGGTGAATGCGGCTTTTTCCTCGGCCAGAATCCGATCGGTGATCTCGCGCGTGTTGAAAACGGCGCCGAACATCAGATCGCCTTCATGCCCGACGATACGCCCGATGGTTTCAAACCACAGGTAGTGTCCTTCCCGATGTTGCATGCGATAGACGGCGGAGGAAGAATCGCGCAGATGGTCGCCGTCCTGCAGCTTTTCGAAGACCTGCTGGCGGTCGTCCGGATGAATCAGCGAGTAAAAGGATTTTCCCAACAACTGCCGGGGCTCATGTCCGAGGACGGCGACGTAGGACGGACTAACGTAGGTGAATACCGCCTTGGCGTCGGTGATGGCGACCAGGTCGTTCATGTTGTCGGTCAACAACCGGAAGAGCAATTCGTTGTTGTGCAGTTGGTGGGTTATCTGCTCGCGTTCCGAGGTTTCTTTTTTCAGTTCGTCGTAGGTGCGTTCAAGTTCAGACGTGCGCTCGTGCACCAGAGAATCGAGGCGATCGCGATGCGCCTCCAGTTCCATGGTCGCTTGTCTGGCCGTTTGTTGCAAATTCCATTTCTCGGTAATGGAGATGGCCAGTTGGCGAACTTCCATCAAATCGAACGGCTTTTTCAGGATCAACAGACGGTCGGTGACGCCCAATTGCTGAATGATCTGACGAAACGAATAATCGGAAAATGCCGTGCACAGCACGAGCTGCAAATCCGGATCGATTTCCCAGAGATGTTTTGCGGTTTCCACGCCGTCCCAGCCCGGCGGCATCCGCACGTCGACGAAGGCCATCGCATAGGGATTGTTATCCGCCCGGGCCTGGCGCGCCAGCTCGGCGCCCTCCATCCCCTGATAAGCGGAATCGATGGTAAATTCGATGCTGCTGACGGGCAGGGGAAAATCGTCGAACAACAGTTGAGAAAGCTTTGACAATTCCGGGTTCGCCTGCTCGGAAGCAAAGATCTTACGAAAATCGAAATGAATGTTTTGATTATCGTCGATCAATAAAATTCTGCGATTCATTGAATCGCCTCTCTACTCATTTGATTTAGGCTCAATGGGTATTTCAAGAATGAATGTAGCGCCCTTGTCGATCCCCTCACTGGCAACTTTAAGTTTGCCTCCCATGGCTTTTGCGGCGTTGGCGGAACTGTGCAAGCCAAAACCGTGTCCATGTTCCTTGGTTGTAAAACCATAGGAGAATATATTGGAAAGATTCTGCTTCGCAATACCAATTCCCGTATCCTTGACTTCAATAGAAACACTTTGTGGCGACTGACGATAGATACGATATAAAATCGTTCGGTCGCCGTTTTTCTTTTCCATCAAGGCCGAGATGGCATTGCGCGTCAGGTTGATCAGGATCATCTGAATCCGGTGCTTTTCAGCCAGCATGGGCGGAAACGATTCGTAATTACGCTCGACGTCGATCGCCTCACGCGCCAATACGTGCTCGTTTATTTTAATCGCGTTTTCCACCAGCTCTTCCAGGGAAATCCGTTCGGTGAATCCCGGCGCTTTCGCGTGGTCCTGCTGCAATTGCATGATCGTCTGCGAGTGATCCAGGTTTTTCTGCAGCGAGTCGATGTTTTCCTCGAGAATGAGCAATTCCACTTCGGTTTGCTCGACAAGGCTATTAAAATAATCTATCAGTCGTTGTCCCTTGGGGTCGTTGGTGAGGAAATCGGCCAGATCGTTTTTGTGTTCGTTGAGCAGGTCCACCGCCTTAGGCAGCGTTTTGATGGAACTTTGATCCAGTTTTTCCTCCACCAGGTTCACCGACGTGTTGATGCTGGTGAGGATGTTGCCGACGTTGTGCAGGATCTCCGTGGCCAGTTCGGACATGCCGGCATAGTAGGACTGATCCAGCAGACGCCTTTGCGCTTCATAAAGTTTGTGGTTCATGGCGTCGAATTCGCGCGACAGCACGCCCATTTCGTCGGCGCGGTCCATGGCGACGGGCAGGGACAAATCGGCCGTTTTGCCGATGGTCAACACCGATTGCGTCAATTGTTCCAGCGGCTTGGTGACCAGGCGATCGGTCATGCGGATGAAAATGGCAATGATCACAACGCTGAAAGCGAGCAAGAAACCAAGCGTATAATATAAGGTATTGCGCCCCTGAGCCGTGATGTGCCGAGGAGTGGTCGCTTCCAACAACAGCAGGGGTTTTCCGTAGATGTCATTGAGCACGGTATAAGCGTTGAGGATGGAACTGCTTTTGCGTTCCACGTGAATGGAATTTGCCTCGGTTAGCTGAGAGAGAATGAATTGCTTGTCTTGCGGGAGAAGCGTCGAGTTGATCGGCCAGTACAAGAGTTGAACTTCTGTTTGTTTTCGTAGCTGTTCCACGACCTGATCGGTCAGGAGGCGACCCATAACCAGCGTACCGCGGACGGGTCCCTTACGATCGGAAGTGATAATGGGCAAGGAGGCAATCATCAGAATACTATCGCCAACCCGCATCAATCCCAAAGTGAAGTCATCGATATCATTATGACGAAGCAGAGGGGCTATCGCCCGTTGGTCGGGGGCGTCCAACATCGGCAACGGGATTTCCATTTTGAATTCACTATCGTAGGATCTGCCCCATACAAGCTTTCCATTATTATCATAATAATATATTGATACAATTTTATTGTTCGCAAAGGTAACCTGGCTAAGGTTGGATTTTATAAAGTTCTCATTTTTATCGATAAGAAACTGGCATGAATCGTCCCAGGTCGCCCAATCTCGAACGAAAATGCTCAACTGTTCAATTTCGCGCTGCAATGCCGCTGCGCTTCGATTTAAATTTCGAATCGCCAGTTCATCTTCCAGATTCTGGTAGCTGTAGTAGACGAAGAAGTAAAAAACCCCATAGTACAGGAGCGTGGCAAGAGTCATGCTGCAAATGATATATATCAATAACCGATTGCGAAGTTTCATTAGCACTTCCCCTGGGAAATTTTTTTTTGGGCTCAATCGAGCTATACGATCCCCCTCGTGATATTTATCGGAAAAGCGCCATTGTACCTGGATTTAATTTTTTGGGAATTTGAGGCGGGAATGGTTGCGACAGAAGGGGGAGCGAGGGGATGAAAATCTTCGATCATCGACAAGGACCGCGTCGATCGGCGGGCGACGTCAGCCGATGAGCGACGATTTCAATCCAAGGGTGGCAAAAAACGATAACCATATGATAATATATGGCAAACGAAAATGATTGTCAGCGAGATAAAAGCAATGGACCTTTTCTTCCAGAAAGGAATGAAGATGCAAAAAACAAGTGTAATCTTTCCGGAAAAAAGCCGATACTAACTTGAAATGGAACGCTTATACTGTTTTGTTGCACGGGGAGGACTATGTCGATTAAAAAGAAAACGTTCCTTTTAATTTTTGTGGCGATTATCATTTTTGAAGCTCTGTTTTTCGCTGTCCAGCAGTACATCGTTTTTCCCAGTTTCATCACCCTGGAGCAAGTGGAAGCCAAGCAGAACCTCGATCGCTCAATTTTGGCAATCCAGAATGAAATCAAACATTTGGATGAGTTATGCCATGATTGGGCCGCTTGGAATGATACTGTTCAATTCATGAAAGATCGCAACGAAAATTATATAAACGGCAACTTAGTCGACACCACGTTAATCAATGCGCGATTGAATCTGATTCAGTATTTCGATGTGAGCGGCAAATCTTTTTATCGAAAGACAATTGATTTAAAAACCGAGCAACCGTTGGCCCCCGGCGATTTCAACCTCGATGAATTGCCTCTTGGCAGTTCATTGTATATTGATCCCGCGCAAAAGGAACCCTGGGGTGATGTGAAAGTAACCGGAATCTGGATGAACGACAATTCACCGATGATGATTGCGGTTCGTCCCATTCTCAATAGTGAAAACGAGGGCCCGTCGCATGGAATATTGATCATGGGCCGTTTACTGACCAACGAAGGCATAAAAAAAATAAGCGATCAGACACAGGTGGATTTTATCATTTTGCCCGTGGGCGATCTGACGCATAAAGCCGAAATCGATCGGGTATTGGCGCAGCGCGACGCCGGGGAAATCAATCCTTTCGAAAAGGTGTCCAACAAGCTGTTGAACATCTATGCCGCCTTTAAAGATATCGACGATAACGACGCGTTCATCATCCGGACGTCCTTTCCTCGTGACATCGCCCGCGAAGGCATGGAGACGATCCGCTTCGCCCTTTTGTTTTCCTGGCTGATCGGTCTGGTTACCTTGTTGCTGATTATCTTCATTTTGGATCGCATGCTGCTCAATCCCATTTCCCATCTGACGAAGCACACGAAATACATCCAGGAAAAGGGCGATTATGCGGCGCGGATCGACATGGAGCGCATGGACGAAATCGGTCAACTGGCCAAGGCTTTCGACGGCATGATCGGCACGATCGAATCGCAGACCGGCGAGCTGGCCCGTATGAACAAGGAATTGGTCGATCTTTCGTTCCGCGACGGTCTGACCAAGGTCTACAACCGGCGTTACTTCGATCAGCAATTGCCGATTATCCTCGGGCATATGCGCCGGGAAAAGCAGCCGTGTTCGTTGATCATCGGCGATATCGACTTTTTCAAACAATACAACGACACCTACGGCCACCTGGCCGGCGACGATTGCCTGAAGTCCGTCGGGAAAGTCCTGCGTGACCAAAGCCGCCGCTCGCTGGATCTGGTGGCTCGTTACGGCGGCGAGGAATTCGTGCTGGTGCTGCCGGAAACCGAAGCGCAACAGGCGCGGGAGATCGCCGAGAAATTGCGGCAGGCCGTGCAGAACGAAAAAATCGAACATCGCGGTTCGTCGGTCGCCGACACCGTGTCGATCAGTCTGGGCGTCACGACGGTCGAGCCGGGAGTTAATGCAAAAGCCGGATCGGTCATCACCACGGCCGACAAAGCGCTGTACGAAGCGAAGAAATCCGGCCGCAACCGCATCGAGTTCAAGGAGTATGAGGAGTGATGGCCGTCGCGCCTATCGTTCGATGACGAACCAGACGCTTTGGATGTCGTAGAACTTGTCGGTCAGCCCCACTTGCCGCATGCCGATTTTGCTCAACACCCGTTGGGAAGCGAGATTGTTCGGATAGGTGATGCCGATCAGGCGGTCGAGGCCCAGGCCGCCGTCTTCCATGGGCGACATGGCGTAGGCCAAAACGGCCCGGGCGGCTTCGGTGGCCAGGCCGCGCCCCCAAAAATCCTTCCCCAGGGTGTAGAAGAGTTCGATGTCCCCATCGGCGCCGGGGACCGGCATGACGCCGCATTCGCCGGCCAGCCGTCCGTTGGTCGCTTCCACGATCATCAGCGGGCCCATGCGTCTCTCGTTGTAAATCGCCAACATTTTTTCAAAGCCGGTCCAAGCGCGCTCACGCGAACGCGTTTGCCCGTCGGCCACGAACCGCATGACGGCCGGGTCGGACCAGATGATGGCATACAGTTCCTCGAAATCGTCGACCGTAGGCGGGCGCAACTGTAAACGAGGTGTGATCAGGGGAAACGTCATGCCGTTACCTTAACATATTATTGGAATAAGTTTAAGGGAACGTTTGCGCCTTGCAACGGATCGTTGTTTCAATGCCGGCGCAGCAGGTAAAACACGTAGCCGTAATAGGCGCTGTACTTGCGGTATTGCTCGATTTCGGTTTGCGACATCTCGACAACCTGCAACCGCTCTTTATCGCCCGCGTACTTTTCGCGGAACATGTTCAGGCGCGCTTCCAGCGGAAGGTAATACGGTCCCCACCAGGCGTCTTCCGGCAACGTGAAATGATCGATCAACTCGTAACCATTGGCCCGGATCGTGCGCAGGTTTTCTTTCACCGTGGCCATGGCCGGATATTCCTGCTGCCAGAACCTGTGGCACTCCAGCGGCGCGTCCTCGCGCAGCCAGGAAATTTCGGTCACCACCAGGCAGCCGCCGGGCTTGAGCAGTTTGCGCCATTTCTGCAGACCGTTGCCGAAGCCCATGATGTAAATCGCGCCCTCGGACCAGATCAAATCGAAGGAGTTGCGGGCGAAAGGCAGGTTGTTCATATCTCCCTGCCGCACGACCACGCGTTCGTCGAGCCCGGCCTGCTTGGCTTTGGCCTGCAATTCGAAAAGATACGATTGGAGATTGTCGACCGCGATGACCGTTCCGCCGGTCACGTGCGCCAGTTGCAAGGTTTGGCGACCGGTGCCGCAGCCGACGTCCAGAATATGCGGCGCCGGCGGCAACGGCAGTTTGGCCAGCGCTTTTAACGTATTTTCATCGTTACCCGGTCCCTGTTGCGGCAGATCGGTGTAGATTTCGATGAACGTCTGCCACATCAGCTGATCATCCATGGTGCCCCCGTCGGTTCTCAGTCGCTGGACGCGAAATCTATCATCGACGCGCGCCTGCCGCAATGAGGTTTTTCATCTTTTGTCGACCGGCAAAATGGACGATGATGGGCGGCATACAAAATGGGAAACGGCGGTGGTACGCGAACTGCAAGCCAAGAGTGTGTTGATCAAACGCAAACGTTTCGATTCGTGGTTCATGTCGCGCTACGGCATGAATCTGTATCGCGGTTGTACGCATGACTGCGTCTATTGCGACGGTCGCGCCGAATCGTATTACGTGGACTGCGATTTCGGGCGCGACGTGCAAATCAAGGTCAACGCCGACGAGGTGCTTGCGCGGGAGTTGGATGTTCGCCGCCGCCGCACGCCGCTGAAGCGTTCTTTTTTTCTGCTCGGCGGCGGGGTCGGCGACAGCTACCAGCCGCTGGAGGAAACCTATGGCTTGACCCGACGCGTGCTGCACCTGCTGGCCCATCTGGAATTGCCGGTGCACGTACTGACCAAATCGTCGTTGGTCGAGCGCGACGTGGATCTGCTGCAGAAGATCAACCGCCGCAGCCGGGTGGTGGTCAGCATGAGCTTTTCCGGCGTCGATGACGAAACCGCGCAACAGTTCGAGCCGCACGCTTCGCCGCCTTCGGAACGCCTGGCCACGCTGCGCCGCCTGCGCGAGGCGGGCATCGCCACGGGCGTTTTTCTCATGCCGGTCATCCCGTTCATCACCGACACGCTGCCGGCGATGGATGCCATGCTGCGCCAGGCGAAACGGGCCGGCGTGCGCTTCGTGATTTTCTCGGGCATGACCCTCAAGGAAGGGCGGCAGAAGGAGTACTTTCTATCGCGCCTGCGCGAGGTGCGGCCCGAGCTGGAGTTGGAATACGCGAACATCTATCCGGGCAACAAATGGGGCGCGGCGACCTTCGAGTATTACACGGCGATCACCGAGGAGTTCAACCTGGCGGCGAAGAAGCTTGAAATGCCGCGGCGCATGCCCGCCTCCTTGTTCGCCGACGTGCTCGACGAAAACGACCGGGTGGTCGCCTTTTTGGAAAACCTCGATTACATGCTGACCGCGGAGGGAAGGCAGTCGACCTATCGCGGCGCGGCACGTTCCGTGGCGCAACTGACCGAACCGATCGCCGGCTATCGCAACCGGCTGCGCGAATTGCGCGGCGTGGGGCCGACCACCGCGCGGTTGATTCGCGAAATTCTGGACACCGGCGGCTGTCGCTATCACGACTCGTTGGTCGGTCGCTGAAGAGAAGGGAAGCGATGAACATCGACATTCGTCCGGCTCAACCCACGCAAACCGGGCTGATTCTGGAGTTCGTCCGCAAGCTGGCGGACTATGAAAAGCGGTTGGAGACGGTGGTCGCCACCGAGGAAACGTTGGCCGAGCACCTGTTCGGCGAGCGTCCGTTGGCCGAGGTGATCTTCGCCTATCTCGACGAAACGCCGGTCGGCTTCGCGTTGTTTTTTTCCATCTATTCGACGTTCCAGGGGCGGATGGGCTTGTACATCGAAGACCTGTTCGTCGATCCGACGCGTCGCCGGTTGTCGATCGGCACGAAAATGCTGGCTTGTCTGGCGCGCGAAACCGTGCGGCGCGGCGGCAACCGGTTGGAGTGGAGCGTGCTGACGTGGAACGAAAACGCCATCGATTTCTACCACCGCCTCGGCGCACAATCGAAGGATGAATGGCGGCACTACGAGCTTCAGGGAGCGGCGTTGACCGCGCTGGCCGTCGAACCCTCCGCGAGGTAATCGAGGATCGGCTGCAGGCGCGCCGGATCCGGATGAAGATTAAAATAATAAAACTGGAAGTTCTTTAAATCCTCGGCCACTTCGGGGCGCGATTTTTGCGTCAACTCGGCCAGGTAGCCGTCGAGGAATTGGGGGAAGTCGGGCAGCGTCACGTCAGACAAATGTTCACGCAGATCGTCGACGAAAGTAAGGTCGTACACCAGCAGGTCGATCGTCCCGCAGGGCGTGACCAGATCGTTGATGTCCTGATGGCGATTGTCGAACAGCTCGGTGGGAATCAACGACAGACGAATGCCGCGGTCGACCAGTTCCTGCAACGAAACATATTTTTCGTGGCCGGGGCAGCCGCGATGTTCGACCTTTCTCCGGCTGAATTGCGGATCGGTGATGCCCCAGCGATCGATGATCGGCAGCGCTGAGTCGTATCCGTATTTCGCGTCGGCCAACACCAGCGGCGAAAGGCTTTTCTCGGCGAAACAGGGGAACGTGCGCTCGTGATTGTTGCGGTTTTCCCAGATCGTCGGAATGTATTTCTGGTAATGGTTGTGCCCGTCCATCTGGCAATAAGCGCCTTCCATGCCGGCGAGCAAGGGTACGCCGAACGCGGCGGCGGCGACCAGGGCCGCGAGAATCCGCTGCGCCATGCGGTTGGTCAGTTGCGAAAAAATGAAGTGCTCGCCGCCGAGGATCATCAACGGCATCAGGACGACGTAGAAGCGGCCGATCAGGTAATCGCCGCCGACGCGGATCACGTAGAAATGCCAGACGGCGATCGACGCGAGGGCGAACAGGCGAAACACCGAGGCGCCCGGCGTTTCATCCGTCTTTTTCAGACGGCCGGCCGACAGCCACAGCAGCAACAACGGCAGCAACACGTAAAAATGCGAGCCCAGGTAGAACATCAGCGTGTAGATCAACCCCTGATGGTAATACGACGCGGCGGCCGACTTGGCGTAAAACGCACTGGGGAAAAGCGAGCCGTAGTAGTGCACCTTCCACAACAGGTACGCGCCGTACGGCAGCAGCGGTGAGGCGAAGGTGAGCAAGTGATACAAGGCGGCGCGGCCGCCCGGCCAATCGCGCCTGACAAGCGCCGACCAATGGGAGCGATCGCGCCACAACAGCGCCGCCGTGCCGCAGAGGAAAAACAGCGCGTGGTCCATCCGGTTGAACACGGCGAGGATGAAAAACGATCCGGCCAGGAACGAGCGACCATACGTGCGCTCGCTGAGCAGAAAATACGCGCCGAGGTTCACCAGCAGACTGCCGGCCATCGTTTCCAGGCCGGAGGTGCCGAAGGACATGAAATAGTACTGCAGCGCCAACACGAGCACCGCCAGCGGGAAGTAATGTTTGCTTTTGGCGTTGAGGGCGAGGCCGATTTTGTAAATGACGATCATGTTGGCGAGCCAACAGGCGTAATTGGAGAGAACGGCGAGGATCTCCAGGTTCAGGCCGCTGAGCTTGAGGCACAGCGCCAGCCAGATCGTCCAGAGAAAGTTGGTGTAGATTTCGAAATACTGCCCGGGATTGAACACCAGGCCGTAACCGTCGGCCAGATTGCGCGCGCAACGGAAGGAGTAATACGCGTCGTCGAAAATCGCCGTGTTGCGCACGACCAGCGCCAGTCCGGCGACGAGCAAAACGACGGTCGGCAGGTGATGAAACCAGCGGCGCTCTTTCGGCCGCGACCAGCCGGCGGCGAAAAAACCGGCCAACGCCGGTAGAACCAGCAACCACCAATGCTGGATGCTGAACCGTGCGGCGATGGCTGCGATTTCGTGCAAAGGCTGTTGCATGCCGACGTGATCCCCTTCGGACGGATTGTATGCGTTACGGTGACGGCGTCAAAACATTTTTCGCGGTCAGATAATCAATTAACACCTGCAGCCGCGGCGGATCGTCGTTGACGGCGAAATAGTACCGGCGGAAATCGCGCAAATCCTGTGCCACTTCCGGCGGCGTTTTGCCGGGCAGGGCCGCGATGTATTCGTCGAGAAACGCCGGGAAGTCGACGAAGCGCACTTCCGGCAGCGCCGCCTGCAGACGATCGAGCCAGGCGCGGTCATAGAAGAGCATCTTCACTTCGCCGCAGGGCAGGTGCAGATCGTTCACCGTTTGGTGCCGGTCGGTGAATATCTCCAGCGGCAGGGCCGACAGGCGCACGTCGCGCGCGACGAGGTCTTCCAGCGATGCGTATTTCTCGTGGCCCGGGCAAGTGCGTTGCGTCAGCGGTCGCCGGCCGAGTTGCGGATCGGTCAGCCCCCAGCGATCGACGGCCGGCAAGGCGACCGTGTAGCCGTCGCGCCCATCGACCAGGATTTTCGGGGCGAAGCCGGCGCCGAGCAGACAGGCGAAACGAAGTTCGTGTTGGTCGCGTTCCCGGTACAGATGCATCACGCTGTCGGGCGAGTGCGTGGTTTCGTCCATCATGCACCAGTCGCCGGTGCCGGGGGTGATCAGTTGCACACCGCAGGCGGTCGCCGCCAGCAACGCGGCCGTCAGGTGCATCACCCATTTGCGCCGCAGGCCGGTGAAGGTGAGATTTTCCGCCGCCAGCAGCGCCAAGGGCATGAACACGACCATGAAGCGACCGTAAAGGTAGTCACCGCCGACCCAGAGAATATACGCGTGCCACAAAACGAACGCGGCGAGGGTGAAGGTCTTCATCGTGCGCACGCGGTCGTCGTCGGTGGGGCGCAGGAACCAGACGAGCATCAAGAGCAGCGCCACCCACAAATGGCTGCCCAGGTAAAAGGCGGCGAGGTAGCGCAAGCCCTGGTAGGCATAGGGAATGTACGCCGACTTGGCGAAAAAGGTGTTGGGCAGCAGCGAGCCGTAGTAGGCGAGTTTCCAGCCCAGGTAGGCCAGCAGCGGCACGAGCGCGAGGGCGTAGGCGAGCAAACGATCGAGCCCCTGTGCGCGGGCGGCCGACCAGCGGCCGCGCAAAAGGGCGGTCAGCGCGCCGCGGTTCATCCAGAGCAGAGCGAATGCGCCGGCGACGTAAAACAGGCTGTGGTCGAGGCGGTTGAGCGTCGCCAGGATGAAAAAGAATCCGGCCAAAAACGCCCGGCGCGTATCGGCGGCGGTCAGCAGAAACAACAAGCCCACATTGACCAACAGGCTGCCGGCCATCGTTTCCAACCCGGTGGACGCGAAGGACGCGAAGGAATTTTGCCCGGCGAGCAACAATGCGGCCAGCGGCCAATAGTGAACGATTTTGTTCGTGGCGCTCAGCAACAGGCCGAGGCGATAAACGATCAGCAAATTGCCGAGGAAGCAGGCGAGGGTAAAGACGATGGAAACGAACGGCGCGTTGAACCCGGTCAGGCGCATCCACAGCGCCAGCCAGATCGTCCAGAGAAAGTTGGTGTAGACCTCCAGGCGTTCGCCGATGTTGTACACCAGACCGTTGCCGGCGATCAGGTTGTGCGCGCAGCGGAAGGAATAATAGGCGTCGTCGTACATCGCCGTTTTTAGATGCGCGAACGCGATGCCGAGTCCGACGATCAACAAAGGCAGCGCCCAGCGCGTGACGCGGGGACGGCGCGCGAAGGGCAATATCAGACCGACGGCAAAGCACACGAGCGGCAACCACCAACCCTGCGCCAACAGGTGGCCGTAACGCGCCAACATTTCGCCGACCGATTCCATCCGCATCCTTTGGGATTTTTCGCTAGTGTAGCGAAAGGCGAGGTTGGAGAAAAGCTTACGGTTCGACGGCGACGTTGACGCGGCGGACGGTCATCGCCTTTTCAATGTCGCGCGGGTCGATGCGCACCAGGAAGCCGCGTTTGCCGCCGTTGATGTGGATCGCCTCGAGTTCGAAGATCGTCGCTTCGGCGCACACGGGCATTTGGGCGCGCACGCCGAAGGGGCTGATGCCGCCGACCTTATAGCCGGTCAGGCGCTCGGCGATTTTCTCTTCGCAGGGAGAGACCGCCTTCACGCCCAGTTCGCGCGCCAGTTGCTTGGTCGACACTTCACGATCACCGTGCATGAGCACCAGTAGCGGTTTTTTGTTCTCATCCTGCATGACCAGAGTCTTGATGACGACGTGCTCGGGCACGTGCAGCATCTGCGACGCGCGCCGGGTGCCGCCGTGCTCCTCGTAGGGGTACGGCGTGGGCGTGAAGTCGATTTTGTACTGTCGCAACGCGCGCACCGCCTGGGTGATGGGATAATCGCTCATGATCGCTTTTCCGTCGGTTTGTGGTCGCATCATACCGGAATTTCCGCCGGCGGGTGCGATCTTTCTTGACTGACTTTGCTTGGATTTTGTACCTTAGGCGAACCGCCGTTGTTCCGGAAAGGGGTGTGCAGTGGACCGGGCGAAGATACTTATTTTGATTGTCACGATGTTGTTGCTGACGGCGTGCGGCGGCGAAAACGAAGGCGGCGACGAGTGGGCCGATATTGCGCTGAGCCAAACCACAAGCAAATCCGGACATCATTCATCTATCGAAACGACCGCGGCCGGCGGTGCGGTCTGGCGCTTCGATTGGTCGTTCGCCATGCTGCCGGAAGCGGAAATCTCGATCGTCGAGCGGCCGAGAATCCCGGCGGTGACGACCGATGAACAAGGACGATTTTCCTTCGACAACCTGGCGGTCGGCGACGACCTGACACTGATTTCGCAACATCGCGATTTTTATCCCACGCAATCGGCCACGGTGGAACTGACCGAAGAGACGATCGACGATTTTCATTTGCAGGCGCCGCCGCGACCGATCGTCTGGGCGTTGGCGCTGGTCCTGTTCGAGACGCTGGATCCGAACATGTGCCAGATCGCCTCGACGGTGACCGAAGCGGGCGGCAATCCGTTTTCCAGCGGCATCGCCGGGGCGACGGTGACGATCGATCCGCCACTGCCGCCGACGCAGGGGCCGTTCTACTTTCAGATTTTCGAGTTGCCCAACGGCACGATCATCGACATTCCGGTGCGTACGTTGGAAGAGACGACCGGCGACGGCGGCGTCGTATTCATCAACGTTCCGCCGGGTGAGTACACGCTCTCGGCACATATGGAAGACCGGCAGTTTACCGAGGCGCGCCTCAAGTGTCGCCCGGGCGTGCTGGTCAACGCCGCGCCGCCATACGGCTTGCAGGCGATCGAGTAGTTTTCCATTTTTTTCGAAATTCAGGCGAGTCAACCGGCCGTGGCTAGGGGTTTGCTCTATTCAAAATTGAATGTTAAAGAGGATGCGACCTGAATTGACGGGAGAAGGACATGAAAATCTGGAGCCGACTGTTTTTGGTGTTGTTGCTGTGCGGCGCGCTGTCGCTGGCCATCGGAGCCTGCTCGTGCGATGACGACGACGATGACGACGATGACGACGACGATGATGACGACGACAACTATGAATGCGATCCGAGCGATCCGGTCGAGCCGGAAGCGGATTTCTTCGTCGACATCTCCGACCAAAGCGGCATGCGGGTGGACAATTACTATGAAGATCCGCCCGAAGACATTCAGCGCAACGACCACGCCCGGGTGGAAAGCGCGGACATCAACGGCGACGGTTACGACGACCTGTTGATGCACAGCCTGTTCCCCAATGCGCAAAACGGCGTGCCCTTCGAACACCTCGTTTTCCTCAACAACGGCGACGGCACGTTCACCGATTTCAGCGACGAGTCGGGCCTGCGCGACATTCAGGCCGGCTTCTTCGCCTTCGGCGACGTGGACAACGACGGCGACCAGGACGCGTTCGCCGGGTTGGATATCTTCCGCTACGAGGATTACCGCAGCGAAATATTGCTCAACGACGGCGAGGGACATTTCACCGTCCTGGACGACTCGGGCGTCGACGGCAATTACAAAACCTACGCGGGCAACGCGTTGTTCGCCGACTTCAACGGCGACGCGAACCTCGACCTGTTCGTCGGCAACGGCCACACGATGTACGCCGCGACCGACCTGCTGTACTTCGGCAACGGCGACGGCACGTTCGAGGACGTCTCCGACCGCCTGGCCGACCAGACTGCCCAGCCGACCAACGGGTGCATCACGGCCGATTACGACAACGACGGCGACCTGGATATTTTCGTGTCGACCTACAGCGTCTCGACGCTCAACGGTCTGAACCATCTGTGGGAAAACGACGGCGAGGGCAACTTCACCAACGTGGCCGTCGAGCGCGGCTTCGCCAGCCTGGCGACCGGCAACTACTACCTGGTGACCACCGATCACGGCACCGCGCCCGAACCCGGCGCGGAACCGGGCACCTACGTGGGCAGCAACGGCTTCGGCATCGACTGCGGCGACGTGGACAACGACGGCGACCTGGATATCTTCCTGACCACCATTTCGCACGCGACCAACACCGACGAACTGCGCAAATGGTCGGACCCGACGCAACTGTTGATCAACGGCGGCGACGACGAGGACTTTTACTTCACCAACGAGTTCCTCGAGCGCGGCCTGATCTTCAACGAAGGCGACATTGACGGCGCGATGGTCGATTTCGACAACGACGGTCGACTCGACCTTTCCCTGTCGCGCGACAAAAAGTACGAGGACCGCTACTACGAGTGGGATATGAAAGGTTGGTTCGGCCTGTGGCGGCAGCTCGATGACGGCACGTTCCAATCCTTCGGCGAAGCCAGCGGCATCAACGATCCGGACGATACGGTGTGGATTCGCGCAAAGAGCACCAGCAACAACATCTGGATCGACATCGACCACGACGGCGACCTCGACCTGTTCACCGGCGCGGGCGACCTGGGCGGCGGACGGCCGAATTTCCTGCTGCGCAACGACATCGGGCAGGAAAACCGCTGGTTGGCCGTGCGGCTGGAAGGCGACGGCGAGAACATCAACCGCGACGCGATCGGCGCGCGGCTGTACCTTGAATCCGACGACGTAACGCTGATGCGCGAAAAGAAATCGAGCAAGGGCCACTACAACTCGGAAAGCACGCGCGTACAGCACTTCGGCCTGGGCGCGATGAGCTGCGAGTGCACCTTGCGCGTCGTGTGGCCCGACGGCGAGGAAGCCGAATTCGCCTGCCAGCAGGATTTCGGCGACAACATGTACATCAAGATCACCTATCCGGATCAGATCGAGGTGGAAGAGTAATTCGCCGATCTTGAGAAAGAATGAAAAAGCCCCCGTTGTTCGCGGGGGCTTTTTTTACGGTTTTTCGACGCAGAGGGAGAACATCAAGGGCAGGCTGTTCGCCTTTTCCCGCAAGCGCCACCAACCGGCTTCATCTTTGAACATCAACTCCGGTTTCGTCTTGTAATACAAATTGAAAAAGGCGTACGGGAACTCGTGGATGTATTTGAGGCGCAGACCGGCGGCGAGCAGCGAGTTGATGATCTCGTCGAGCGAATGCTGCCATTCGTAGGAAAGATTGGCTTCGGTTTTTGCGGTCGGATCGGCGTATGATCCGCTTTCGTCTTCGAACTTCAGCGGACGACCGTCGGTGAAGTAATCATAATGTAGTTGCAGGCCGGCATCGTCGTCGTACACATCAAAGCAAAGCGCGGTCGGGTGCGTGTCGGCGAGATAGAAAAAACCGCCCGGCTTGAGGAAATGGGCGATCACCTTGGCCCAACGGCGCAGATCCGGCAGCCAGATAATCGTGCCGTAATAGGTCATGACGATATCGAATTGGCCGGTCAGATGAGCGGGCAGATCGGCGATGTCGGTCTCGATGAAACGCGCATCGAGCCCCAACTCGTCGTTGAGTTGCCGCGCCTGGGCAATGGCCACGGGGCTGAAGTCGACGCCGGTGACCTTCGCTCCTTTGCGCGTCCATCCCAGGCTGTCCATTCCGAAGTGGCATTGCAGATGGAGAATCGATTTTCCGTTCACCGGTCCGATATCGTCGGGCAGGGGCGGCACGGCTTTTTCGTCGCCGGCTTTGAAGGCGGAAACCGGGTAGCACTCGGAATCGTTCTGGTGCACTCGAACCCGCTCGTCCCACATACGGCGATTGGCATTTAAGTATTTATCCATGGTTCCCTCACAAGATCGAATAATCGCAAAAGGCAGCCCACGTTGCAACCGGGCAAGGGCCACGTATAATTTGAAAACACACAGCGCGGGGAACAAACGACAATGACCTTCAGCGTACAAGACATTCTGCGGATGGAAGTGGCGCCGGCGTTGGGTTGCACCGAGCCGGCGGCGATCGCCTATTGCGCGGCGGCGGCCGCCTTGGTGCTGCCGGATAAAACGATCGAGGCGATCGAAGTGTGGGTCGACGGCAACATCTATAAAAACGGCATCGCGGTGTCGATCCCGGGCGCGCCGGGCCTGACCGGCCTGGACATGGCGGCCGCGTTGGGCGCGGTCGGCGGCGATGCGACGCGCCGGCTCGAGGTGCTCGATCCGATCGACGAACAGACCGTGCGGCTGGCCAAGGGGCTGATCAAGCAGGGAGGCGTGAAGGTCAACCTGCTGGAAAACCAGATCGGCTTGTTCATCCGCGCGACGGTGCGCAACGGATCGTCCGTCGGCGAGGCGATCATCCGCGACGTGCATGACAATCTCGTTTCCCTCACGCTCGACGGGCAGCCGGCCGCAACGGCGCTGGGGGTGAGTACCGAAGCGGAAGGCGACGGCGAGTTGGCGCGCCTGGAGGAATGGCTGCGCACGGTCACGCTCGAAACGCTGCTGGAGATGCTCGACGATCTCAGCGAGGACGACTTCACCTTTTTGCAGGAGAGCATCACGCTCAATCTGCGCCTGGCCGAGTACGGCCTCAAGCACGGGCCGGGGCTGGGCGTGGGCAAGACCTTCGACCGGCTGGCCAAACAACGGTTGCTCAAGCGCGACATGATCCTCGAAGCGCGCATTCTGGCCTCGGCGGCTTCCGATGCGCGCATGGCGGGCGTCAAACTGCCGGCGATGTCCTCGGCGGGCAGCGGCAACCACGGTCTGACGGCGGTGCTGCCGATTTACGCGGTCAAGAATTTCATCGAATACGAGCAGAAAACGCTGCTGGAGGCGATCGCCTTTTCGCACCTGGTGACGGCCTATGTGAAGGCGCACACCGGGCGGCTGTCGGCGGTGTGTGGTTGTTCGATCGCCGCCGGAGCCGGCGCGGCGGCCGGGGTGACCTACCTGTTGGGCGGCGACATCCACCACATCGCCGGGTCGATTTCGAATCTGATCGAGGATCTGGCGGGGGTGATCTGCGACGGGGCGAAGGGTTCGTGCGCGCTCAAGCTGGCGACGGCGGCGGGCACGGCGGTGCAGGCGGCGCTGTTCGCGCTGCAGGGAGTGACGGTGCATTCGGCCGAGGGGATCATCGGTACGTCGTTCCAGAAAACCTCGCAGAACATCGGCACGCTCAGCCGCCAGGGGATGATCGAAGCGGACCGGACGATCCTCAAAATCATGCTCGAAAAGCGGTTCGCGGGGTATTGAGCAAGCAACACAGACGGCTTATCACATTGACACTCTCCTATTAACGTTGATAAATGTTATCAACCTAATTCAACCAAAGGTTATTAACCCTATGGACAGAAAACCTGCGGCATTTTTCAGCTATGCCCATCAGAATGATGATCAGGACGGTGGCAGGCTTTCCACTATGCGCGAACGTCTTGAAAAGGAAGTTATTGTACAAAGCGGCGACCCGTTTGTTATCTTTCAAGATCGACGAGATATCGAATGGGGAAAACAATGGAGAAAACGTATTGAAGAAGGTTTGGATGCCTCAACTGTATTAATTGTTGTCGTTACTCCAGGCTATTTGAAACGCCCGGAATGCCGCAATGAATACCAACTTTTCTGGAAATGGGAAAAGAGTATTGGACGCGACGACCTGATTTTCCCGATTTTGTATGTGGACACACCTGCTCTGACGGATGAAGCCAAACGGAAGCAAGATCCGATTGCCGAGGATATCGCCAAGCGACAGTGGATCGATTGGATTAACCTGCGCTTTGAACCATTTACCAGTCCGGAAGTAGGCAAACGACTGGCCGAAATGGCGATCAAAATCCGTGACGCTGTGGAGGCGGGAATTGAGCCTCCCAAGAAGAAAGCAAAAGCGAAAAGTACTGGGAAAAAGGTAAAAAAGGTTAATATAGAACAGTCTGAAGTCTCTTCAATCTCAACAATCCAAAAGGAAAAACCGAATGTGGCGCCGGTCAAACGAAAAGAACCACCAACATTGATTGTCGATCCGATGCGCGGACGAGGGGACCACAATAAAATCAGTGCAGCCATTCGCCAAGCGGAACCGGGAACTAGGATTCTAGTGCGACCGGGATTGTATAAGGAAAGTTTGATAATCGACAAACCGTTGGAAATCATCGGCGACGGTTTATTGGAAGAGATCATTGTTGAGTCGTACGAAGCGAATGTAGTGAAATTTCAAACGGAATTTGGCCGATTGATCAACTTGACATTACGGCAATGCGGTGAAGGAAATTGGTATTCAGTAAACATTGTACAAGGATGCTTGGAACTGGAAGGATGTGATATTTCCAGTCAAAGTCAAGCCTGTTTAGCCGTACATGGAGGAGCAGACCCGCGTGTTCGGCGAAATCGAATTCACGATGGTCGTTACAGCGGCGTTTTCATTTATGAGAGAGGCAAGGGCACGTTCGAAGATAACGAAATATTCGGCAATGGATTATCGGGAATAGCAACGAGGGAAAACGGCGATCCAATAGTGCGCCGCAATCGAATTCATGATGGCAAACAGAGCGGTGTTTATGTATACGAGAGCGGCAAGGGCACGTTCGAAGACAATGAAATATTTGGCAATGCATTATCGGGAATAGCAACGAGTGAAAATGGCGATCCAACGGTGCGACGAAACCGAATTTATAATGGCAAACAGAGCGGTGTTTATGTATACAAGAACGGCAGGGGCACGTTCGAAGATAATGAAATATTTGGCAATGAATCGTCGGGAATAATTACAAGTGAAAATGGCGATCCGATAGTGCGTCGCAATCGGATCAAAGAGAATCGGTATTATGGCATCCGTGTATATAAAGCGGGCAAAGGCACATATGAAGAAAATCAATTGATTGCTAATAAATCCGGGAACTGGTCGATTGAGAAAGGATGTGAACCTAATGTTACTCGCAAGGACAATAAAGAATCGTAATCCGGTCTTTGTTTGTTCATTGTCGTCATCGCAAAACATCGGCACGCTCAGCCGCCAGGGGATGATCGAAGCGGACCGGACGATCCTCAAAATCATGCTCGAAAAGCGGTTCGCGGGGTATTGAAATCAGTAACTGATTGATATTGCGGCAATAGTGGTTATTTTCACCGGTTGCCATCTGGAAATATTAATTTTTCGCTAGCCCTAACAATTAAATTGAGTGTGCTTACATTTGGTGTTAATTTAAGGAGCAATCGGAGGGCGGCGTAAGCCTGGATGGCGCCAAGTGGTCCTTGGTAACGCGGGTGTCGATATTTTACCTGGGTTCGGGGATCATGAAAGAAATCAGTATCCTTCCGAACCAATGCCAAGGAAATGGAAAAAGTGATGAAGCTGCGGCGAATTGCCCTCATTGCGATGTTGGTGAGTGCGTTGGCGGTCATTGCTTGCGATGTACCGAACAATGAAATTAACCATCCCGGGGGGAATGATTACGGCAATGCCGACGATGACGACGGCGAGGAGGAGGACGACGATATTACCGTTGTCCGGACGATGGAAACGCCGGCTGTCGAAAGCGGGCTGGCCAATCGCCACTACAATCCCTACAACGTAAAGGAAGTCGAAGAATCCAACCGGGTATTCGAGCCCAATTGGAAAGATTATTTTCGGTTTATTGACCTGGCGGCCGATCACGCGCGGCCGATTTCCACCAGGCGACTGTGGCGGCAATTCGCCAAGATCGAGCAAGAGCTGGTGAACGTTCTCGATCCGGTCGCCGATAATTACCTGCAAGACAACGATACGCTGGTTTCACTGATAACCGAAGCGATAAACCTGGATTTCCTGCTGGACGGCCTCAACGAGCGGGAACTGGTCGTGACCACCGTTCGCCGTAGTGAGACGGACGATTATTATGAGCGCGAAATGATTTTCTCCGATCCGTACGTCGGCGATTTCCAGGGCATTCTATTGACGCCGAAAACCGAAGGGCCGCATCCGGCGGTCGTCGCCATTCATGGACACAACGAAACCGCCTCCCATTACATATATTATTATGATGGCGAAGCATACCCGGAATCCGGCATCGCCTTGTTGGTTTTATCGATGCGGGCCGATCGGGCGGATGAGGTCGAATCTCAGGTTTCCCAAAGTTTGCTGGAAGCCGGATTTTCCTTCATGGCGTTGCGGGTCTACGAGACCAGTCTGGCGCTCAAGTACTTGCAGTACCTGCCGGAGATCGACAACGAGCGGATCGGCCTGATCGGCCATTCGGGCGGCAGCGTGACCAGCAACCTCACGGCGCGCATCAATCCCGGTTTTCGCGCCTATGTGTCGGACCTGCAAGGATGGTATTTTAATATTGTTCCCGGGCCAGTGATTATCGACGAAACGACGCCGCTGTTGTATCCGTACAACAATGCGATCAACTATACAGACAGCTATCCGATTCCGATCATGGTCGTGGCCTACGGTTACGTCGACGGCATGTCGGAGATTCTGGAATTTTTCGATAAACATCTTCGGGACGGCTGATCTTGCCCCGACCGGATTTTCCCGGAAGATAAACGACGACAAATGTGTTAAACTGTAATGGTTTCCTCCCCATAGCCGGAGGTGAATCATGGAAAAGGTCGTACTCCATCGCCGAGTGAAAAAGACGATGGGCATTCAGACGATCATCTACCTGGTCCTGGCGGCATTTTTCTCACTGCCCAGTTGGTCGGAATGGTTGCAGGACAAGCTCAACCTGGTGAGCACCTACCTGCTGGATTCCAACGCCGCGTTCGCCGAGCACAGCCTGTTTCAGGCGGGCGCTTTCGTGTTGATGATCTTTTTGGCCTATTTGTCCGGTCAGATATTTTTCGGCATCGAGCGCTTTCACGGCATGCTGATGACCCTGATCGGTCTGGACATTGCCTATGCATTGGCCGGGCTGTTTTTCTTCATTTTTTCCAAGACGCAAATGTTGCACGACCTTTTCGTGTTCGTGGTTTTCGGCACATTGGGCGTCTGGGCCGCGGTGGCTTATTTCAAACCACTGCCGGAGCCTCCCTCCGCCGGAAATAGGCGATAATTGAAATTCGTCGCCTCCTGTGTCAACATCTTTTGCTTCAGATGGAGCAGAAGATGGATACCGCGATGGATGATACTTCTTCCGCAACTTTTCCGTGGACCAGACAGGAAGCCGGTCGGTATGTCGGCAAGCTGACCCAGGTTGTCGAACCCCGCGGCGGTTGGGCGACTAAATTTGTTGTTTGGCTGAATACGGCGATCGTCACCCGGCTGTCCTGGCAGGGCGTGGATCGTTTCGGCGCGGCGATCGGTTGGCTGATGTATAAGCTACGCATTCGGCGCAGCATCGCGATGACCAATCTGGACATCGTCTACGGCAACGATAAAACCGCCGCCGAAAAAGAGGCGATTTACAAGGCTTCGCTGCTCAACCTCGGCCGGCACGTACTCAATTACATCGTTATTCCACGGATGGACGACTCGTTTTGGGATGAATCGTTCGAGTTCGAGAACGAAGAGTTGCTGCGTGACGCCTACAACCGAGGCAAGGGTGTGATCTTCATCGGCGGGCACATCGGCGTTTGGGAAATCGCCGCCGGGCGCGTCGGCATCGCCGGGTATCCGATCTCGATCGTCGCCAAACGGATAGCGAATCCGGTGGTCGAAAAAGCGATCGTTCAGTCACGGCTGAAAATGAACCTGGGATCGGTGCCGCATCGCGATTCCATGCAGCGGGTGATGGAAGGATTGCGGCGCGGCGAGGGGATCATCATGGCTATCGACCAGAACATGAAACGCAGCCAGGGCGTGATGATCGATTGGCTGGGGCACCCGGCTTCGACCGTGCGTTCCAACGCCTGGGTGGCGCGTGAGACCGGCGCGCCGGTGGTGGCCGGATACGCTTGTCGCGTGGCGCCGGGAAAATTCAAACTGGTCGTGACCGAGGAAGTGCCCTGGGAGGCGCACCCGGAAGATCCCGACATGGAACTGTTGATCAACACCCGCAACCAGGCCAAAGCGGTGGAGAGGATCATCTATGGGAATCCGGAAATCTGGCATTGGATTCACCGCCGCTGGAAAGTGCAGGCGGAAGGCGTTCCCAGTCCGTATAATAATTGAAAACGGGAGAGAGAATGAATCTGCTTGAAGCCATGCGTGTGCGTCGCAGCGACCGTTCGTTTTTGGATACACCGGTTCCGCCGGAGAAGCTTGAACGCCTGCTGACCACCTTCACGGAAACGGAACGTCTCAACGATCTGCGGTTGAAGCTGTTGCCGTTTCCCGCGAA
Source organism: bacterium (assembly GCA_036725605.1). Classification (GTDB taxonomy): domain Bacteria; phylum Lernaellota; class Lernaellaia; order Lernaellales; family Lernaellaceae; genus CALBTQ01. Next base: position 541,780 of record DAIMDW010000001.1, on the reverse strand, counting down.
GCAGGTCGACACGGCGATGACCGGCCTGGTCGGCAGCTACGGCAAAATCAAAAACGCGCCGCTGTGGATGATCGGCATTTCGCAAGACGGTCCGCAGTACCAGGAAAATTTCGGCTTCGTCACCGAGCGATTCATTCTGGAATGTACACGCGAGGGCTTGGGCACTTGCTGGGTCGGCGGCTATTTCAAAATGAGCGTCCTGGAAAAAGCGGTGCGGAAGGAGCCGGACGAGCGCATCGTGTGCATCACGCCGTTGGGTTTTGCGGCTTCGCGACGATTCGCCGAACGCTCGATGCGCGCGATGGGGCGCCTCGACAACCGGCGGCCGATGCACGAGATCGTTTTTCACCAACGATGGGGACGGCCGGCGAGCGACGTGCTGGCGAGTGACGCCAAACTGCATGAGATATTCGAAATGGCGCGATGGGCGCCGTCGGCCAGCAACATGCAGCCGTGGATTTATCTGCTCGACGAGGGGAGCATCGTACTCGCGCTGGACACCAAACGCATCCGCAACTATCCGAAAATCATTGCGTGGAATCGAGCCGAAGGGCTGAATTTCCAGGGCGTCGACGCGGGCATCGGCATGTGCCACGTCCATTTCGCCGCGCGGGAACTGGGCATGCCCGGCCGCTGGACGCTGACCGGCAACGATACCCGACTGCGGGAAAAGTATGGCTTCCCACCGCACGTGATCGTCGTCGGCGTCTTCGCCTTCGACCAATAAAAAGGCCGCCCCCGAAGGAGCGGCTTGTCGATCATCCTAACCGGTTAAATCAATATTCGGACAGCCATTCCGGTTCGCAATTGCCGTCGTCGCAACTGACGCAGGTCGTATCGAAATAGTATTGCTCGAAGTCGTGGCCCCTCGCTTCGCAATCTTCGCGGGCGTATTCTTCGCAGGCTGAGGCCGAGGTCAGCGCTTCGGTGGCCATGTCGCCGGTGCCGCCGGTGCCGTAGCAGAACGTTTCCCAGATCGTCGTGTTTGTGAAATAGGAGCATTCGTAATAGCACACGCCTCCGCCGTCGCCGCCGTCGTCGTTATTATCGTCGTCATCGTCGTCGTCGCAGGCCCACATGGCAACCATGGCCGGCAGCAAAATAAGAAGCAGGATCAACATGAAGCGTTTCATTATCGTCACTCCCTATCAGTTGGACGGATCTCCGCCGTCTTGAATTTTGCCCATGTTAACACACTCCCCCATCGATCGGCAGGAGAAATAGCACAGCGTTAACCGCCCCATTCGGGGAACGTCGCGTAGTACAACGCTTCGTCGTCGGTGTAGATCATGTGCACGTTGTCCTGTCCGTCGACCGCGATGATTTTATTGGAGAACATGATTTGACCGATGCGGTCGATGAAAGCCATTTTCCAGTCGCCGAGGTTGTTGGTCAGGTAGCGCATACGCCCCAGAATAAGGTTGTCGAACGAGATGTGCGCCATGCCGCCGCCATCCAACGCCAGGGAAAGGGCGTCCGCGCCGATGCCCCAGGCGGAAACGAAGTCCATAATTTTTTCGCTGGGCCAGACATCCTCCGCGCGTATTGTGTAATAAAGCCGCACGCTGCCGAAGATCATGTGCGGACCGTCCGTGGGGGCCGTCGTCATGGAGAAATGTTGGCCCCGATTCGGTTCCGAATCCACTTCCTCGATGGTCCACGCTTCACCGTCTTTGACGGCGATTTCGATGATGCCCCGCTCGAAGTCGTAATAGGCAAGGTACACTCGGCCGTCTTGATCCGACGCCACGGAGAGATTGGTTTGGTAGGTACTGGTCTGCGGATCGCCCGCCGCCGCAACAACCTGACTTTCCCAGGCGCCGGAAGCGTTGGTTATATAGACTACGCCGTTTTGCAGGGCCATTATGTGCAGCGCATCCTGATCGTCGATCGCCATGGCCGTGCCCAGGTCGTTGAAAACGCCGTCGGCAACGCATTGGTCTTCCCAACCTTCGCCGGTCAGCGTGGCCACTTTGATGCAGCCGTCAAGTTGATCGATAAAGGAGATCCAGGGGCGCATTTGCGAGTCAACGACCAGGCCGATGTTGCAGTAAGCGGAGCTACCGTTCACATTTTGGATTTCCCAGCCGCTTTCACCGAGAAAGCCGTAGCTTAACTCCAAGGTGGCGTAGTCGAAGAAAGCGACATGAACATGATTCTCCTGATCCACGGCCAGAACATAGGAGATGCCGAGGGGCGCACCTTCAGCCAACGTTTGGGTCGACCAGGTATCCGCCTGTTTTTCAGCCAGGCATAGTTTCCAATAGGAAAAATCGTAATAGACGATGGCCGGATTTTGCCCCGCCGTCAGCAGCGCACATGAGTGGCCTTCCCATGTGTTGTAACGGCCAATCACGGCGACCGTGTCGATTTGCGTTACTTCGTTCGTCAAAGTCGCCCAGCGTAATTCCTTTGTATCGCCGTCGTCGGGATCGTCGGTCTCGGTGAAGTAAGCCAGGGCGACGGTTTGACCGTCGGCGGTCACGACGAGCGAAATTTCCGGGTCGAAATCATCGTCGAACCAATTGATGATCGTCTGTTTGCCGCCCTTGGTTGTATCGATGAATTGATAGGTCAGTTCGTATCCGTCGCCGTAGACCAGATGAATCGTCCCCACGTCGTCCGCTTCGATTTGCGGATAAAGCGGACCGTCTTCGTAGGTATCGAGCGTTTGATGATCCCATTCCCCCGAAGCGTTGGTGGCGTAAACCGGACTGTATAAATAATAGGAACTCTCTTCAACGTAATACTTCTGAACCAGATAAATCAGATGCACGTGCCCCTGGTCGTCCAGGGCGATATCCGGGTGCACGGCCTGATCGCCGATCGAACGCAGTTCTTCGACCTGCCACGTTCCATTCTGCCGGACGGCGTGGGAGAGCCCGCCTTCCTCTTCGCCGTCCTCCAGAAGGCGCAGACCGCTGTACACGATGTGCACCGTTCCCTGATCGTCCACCGCGATCGCCGTACCCAGGCCGCCGTCGTCGACGATTTCGGACGCCCAATCGCCGCCGCTGTTGGTGGCGTAAGTCAGCTTGAGCGTTTGCGGATGAACAAAGGCGACATGCAAGGCACCGAGAGAATCGAGGGCGATCGACGGGGCTTGCGCCGCAGGGGCGATCAATTGGCGATCCGCCACCGCCTGGTTGATGACGTGATGGATGTACAGCTCGCGTCCTTCCACCGCGGCAATGTAATAGTCGCCCGCGGCTGTGCGGACGCTTGGCAGGCCCTTGCGGCCCGGGATGCCGCCGGCGATGCGCGAAATGGTCAAACCGTCGGGAGAGGGATATTCATCAAGAAAGGATGAGTCGTCATCATTGTCGTCGTCATTGTCATCATCGTTGTGGTCGTTATCGTCATCATTATCGTCGTTATCGTCGTCGTCATCGTCACAGCAGGCCAATAAGGTGAAAAACAAGGTGAGGAAAAAGACGATGACGGTTAGCCGGAAAAGATCCATTTTCACAGCAACCTCCTCGTTTCCATATCGATCGGCGATGGACGCCATCGATTTTGCTTACTTATATTAACATAGAGGAAACAGGATGAAACAGAAAAAAAGTCGCTACTCCTCCGGCCAATTGACCAGGCGGCGAAAATAAGAGGGCACTTCGGTCTGAAATTCGCACGGTTTGCCGCTGAAGGGATGGGCGAAGGAAATCGTCCAGGCGTGCAGCGCCAGGCGTTTGTATGCCGATTTGATTTTGCTGTACTTGCGGTCGCCGACGATGGGAAAACCGCTTTCGGCCAGGTGCACACGAATCTGATGCTTGCGGCCGGTGAGCAAGGTGACTTCGAGCAACGAGAGATGCGGCGTTTGCTTGAGCACCTTGTAGAGCGTTTTGGACAATTTGCCTTTTTGTTTGTCGGTGGTCGAGTAAACGCGCAGCGCTTTGTTTTCCGTCAGGTACGAGGCGATTGTGTCGGTCGGTTTTTCCGGCGCGCCGTGCACGATGGCGAGGTACTTCTTGTTCGCCTCGTCCCAATTATCCTGCAGAGCGCGCTTGGCTTCCTCGGTTTTGGCAAACACGAGAATGCCCGAGGCCTCGCGATCGAGTCGATGAACGATAAACAGGCGCTTGCGCGATTTGGCGTCGCCCTTACGCACGTAATTGGTCAGCGCGTAATAGGCGGTGCGTTCCTTCTCCTTGTCCGTGCCGATGGTCAGCAGCCCGGCAGGCTTGTCGACGACCAGGATGTCCCGGTCCTCGTGGATGATCGTCAGGCCTTTGGGCAAGTACCGCCACACCGGTTTGACTGGTCTGGGCACGCGCGTTTCTCCTTAAAAAAGGGCCTTGCCGCACGGACAAGGCCCGGTTGGATTTCACGACGACTTTACAACGGTTTGACCGGAATACAAATATCGACGATGTGCTTGTGTTCGGGGTGCTCGTCGGGGTTGTTCAGGCACAGTTCGTAGGTCGGACCGTCCGCCGGTTGATAGCCGCTTTCGGGCAGCCATTCGCCGCACACGGCGTTCCAGGCGTCTTCGAATTGATCGGTGGCGATTTCGAAGCGAGCCATGGCGTAATCGGCGGCGGGGATCGTCATCTTGCCGATCTCACCGGACACCTCGGTGTCGGGCGGCACGGTGAAACAGACGCTGGTGCGCAGTTTGGCCTCTTCGGTGACGCTCGGATCGTCGTGGTAAATGACCAGGCATTCCAGGTCCGGCTGTTGCAGGATGCCGCGCGGCATCGCCCATTTCATCAGCCGACCGAACAGTTCGCCAAACAGCGCCTCATCGCCCTTGTACGGCCCGACGTGCCGCACGTAGGCGACGTGACGCAATGGCAGCGATTTGACGACGACCTTGGCTTCCAGTTTTTCCGACATTTTCAGCCTCCATTGTTGAAAGGGTGTAATGGCTTCAACATAGACGGAGGCGGTCGAAGCGGCTTGCCGCCGGTTGCCGAAAAGGAGGCCGGCGTTGCTATCCGGTATACCGATCTTGCTATCGGCTGCGGTTTTCGTTTCGCGCCATTGGCTGGCGCTCATGCCGAAAAAATCGCGAAAGGCGCGGGCGAAGGCGGCCGAACCGCTGAATCCCGTATCCAGCGCGATGTCGGTGATCGGCTTGTCGGGCAGGTTGCAAAGCTGCGCCGCGGCGCGTTCCAGGCGCAGGCGCTTGATGAACACGTTGAGCGGTTCGCCCATCATCGCGCGGAAAATGCGATGGAAATGGAACGGCGAAAAGCAGGCGACCTCGGCGAGCGAGGTCAGCGACAGCTCGCGGTCCAGGTGATTGTCGATGTAATCGAGCACCCGGTTGATGCGGGCGACGTATTCGGCGCGCTGTTTGCTGTTTTGTTTCATCGAATCCCTTTTGGCGACGGACCACTATCAGCCGAAAATTATACGAATACGATGATTAATATATTCAATCGCGCAATTTGTCGATCTTGCCGACGATGTCCGGGCTCGTTCTTGTCAGGAGAGGAAAATTGAATTATATGACGCACCAGATGAAATAAAGTTCGAAACCGCGATGGACGAGGGACTGAGATGAAATGGTATTGGACGGCGATTTTCTTGTTGGCGCTATTGATCGGCGGATTTTCCTGCACGATGGACAAAGCCGAGGGCGAGCCGTTTGCCGACGACGAGGCGGTCTGGCGTGATCCGGCGACCGGCCTGGTCTGGGAAAAAGTGCCGACCAGCGGCTATGTCAACTGGATGGACGCGAACGACTTCTGCCAACATCTTTCCCTGGGCGGTTACAATGATTGGCGTTTGCCGACGATCAATGAACTGCGCAGCCTGATTGTCGGCTGTGACGGTTCGGCCAGGGGCGGATCGTGCGGCGTCAACAACAACTGCTCGAACAGTTGGTGCCAAAACGAGGAGTGCTATAGCTGCTTTCACGGCGACGGTCCGTCCAACGGATGTTTCGGCACGACGGATTTGCCGGGAGCATGCAATTATTATTGGTCGTCATCGAACGTTCCCGATCAGGAAGACCGCGCCTGGGCCGTGGGTTTCACGTCCGGCTTCGTTTACAAACCGCGCGTTTTTTATGCTTTCCATGCCCGCTGCGTGCGTTAGCTGAAGCATTTGTCCTGGCAGTCCAGGAAATCCTCACAAGACCCGTCACAGTTGCAGTAGAGTTCGCAGGCCATGCCGCCGGTGGAAATCAACGCGTCTTCGTAGTACTCCTCAACGCACTGATCCCAACTGTCGTAGAACATTTCGAATTCGTCGGCGGACATGCATTCCATGGCCTTGGTGCAATAGTCCTCGCAGATCTGATGCAAGCCGCTGTAGTCTGCATCGTCGTCAACGTCGTCGTTATCGTCGTCGACATCATTGTCGTCGTTGTCGTCATCATCGTCTCCGCAACAAGGCAGCAACCAAACGACGACCATCGTTGCCAGCAAAAGCGAAACAATCGTTTTCATGATCCCTCCTACCATTTGCACAACCAAGAATATCATTTCATCCATCCATCATAACGATATAAATGTTAACCATAGTTGACAATAATGCTAACTATAGTTAAGCTTAAATCACGAAAAGAAAGGGAGGAGGCGCCATGTTGGTCGAACTTGGCAACGAATTGCGGCAGGCGAGGGAGGCGTTGAGTTGGTCGCTGGAGGCGGTCGCCGGGCCGGCGAAAATTTCCGGGGCTTACCTGCACAAACTGGAGCACGGCTCGGTGAACAATCCGTCACCGCGGGTACTGGCGCGGCTGGCGGGCGTTTTGGAGATATCCTACTTGCGTCTGATGGAGCTGGCCGGCTATCTCGACGAGGAACAACTGGCGCAGGCGCGCTTGCGCGAACCGGGCAAGCACGCGCATCCGTTGGCCGGTCAGCAGTTGACCACGGAGGAGTGGAAGGCCGTCGCCGCGTTCATCAAGAATCTCAAGGCGCAGCGGAAGTAGAACTCAATCAGCGGCCAGGGCGGCGAGAATATCGGCGCAACCGCCGCCGTGCAAATACTTGGCGTGATCGGCAACGCTCGCGAACTTCCGCCCGACGATTTTTTCGCAGGTGAACTCGCCCTTGGAGGCTTGCCGAAAGCGCTCGATAACCTCCTTGGCGCGCGGATTGTCGAAGTCGGCCTTGGCGTTGGGATTTTGTTGGCGGTAATTCGTCTCGATGAGCCAGATCGCCGCACCCAACGCGCCGCAACCGCCGCCGCTCAAGCCGATGCCCCCCGCCAATCCCGCCGCCATTGAAACCTGTTGGTCGGTCGCGCCCATCCGGCGGGCCAGCAGCGCGGCGCAACTGACCGGCGCGGCGGGAGCCGCTTCATTTTTTTGGTGAAGCGCCGAGTTGATTTCCTGAAAGGCCAACGGCGCATACCGGGCGGCCATGTGAAAACAGGCGATGGGTCCGCCTTTGAGGAAGTACTTGAACATACCGTTTTTCGAACGCCAATCCACGCCGGTAATCGCGCGACAATCAATGCTGCGGTAGTGTGTGCGTAACGATTCCACCAGACGTTGCGCGGCGACGATCGCCTCGGTTTCGGCCTGCGGACCGGTTCCCAGCAGGCGATGAGCGCGCAACCCGGCGGCCAAGGCGGCGCCCCAGAGCATGCCGCATTGATAGCCGTACCGCATGATGCCGCCGGCCAGCGGCATCGAGCCGTGCTCTTCAAAGGGCATGGATTGAGAGAAAGCGCGATCGAGCACGTGGAACAGCGTTTCCGAACAGGTGCCCATTTTGAGAAACGTTCGCGTTGTGCCTAGCGAGGTTATTTCATTTTTTTCTTTGGGCATGTTTTTTCCTTTCCAAGCGCACACGATCGTTACGGTGCGCCATTGTAAAGCAAGTAAGTTCCGTCCAGACGACGAGCAGTCAGCAACTCTTGCGTGTCGGGATCGGCGCGCAGCCAAACGAAGGAAGCGTCCGATTCGATCCGCCCCGGTGCGCCGTTTTCCGTGGTGACCACGAAATCGCCGCCTTCATTGACGATGACCGCATCGAAGAAATCCTCTCCCTCGACGAAGTAAGCCATCACGTCGGTTTGGGCGTATGGCGCGATGACGGGCAAACCTCCCACGGTTTCGGCCGTGGCATGCACGCCGAGAAAACGGGCGCGCGCGGCCTGCACCTCGGCGCGCATCACCGCATGCCATTGCACCTCACCGCCGTCGACGAAACCGTGCTCCTCTTCATATTCGGTGAATGTCGGCGCGGCATCGCTCTGCAGCGTGGTGCGCATGACGCCGTTGGGCCGTTCGATGAGCGCCCCGTCGGTTTCCAGTGTGAACGTTCCGTCGGTCGTGCCGCCGGCGTTGGCGTGCAGGAGCCAGGCGTAGGTGTGAGCGGCGTCCGCCTCGACGATCTCCGTGGTGACGAAGTAATCGTCGTCGATGAGCAACAATCGTCGCGTGATGTCGGCTTGCTGATAGGTGGTGGCGACCTGCACCGAGCGGAACGGCGGTTCGTCGACGAAATCGGTCAGATAGGAATCGACGCCGACCCAGGCGATGGTCAGGCCCATGGGCGGGCCTTGGCCGTCGACCAGAATCAGATTGTGATTTTCCGCCGGCGCCACGAGCATGCGTTCGCCGAAACTTTGGTAACCCGAATCGAGCGCGAGCATTTCGCCGTGGGCGTAAAGAATGAAGCTGGTGGCGTCGGGGTGCTCATGTCCCAGACCGGACAGGCGCGCCGTACCGTGTTCGCCGTTGAGCAGCGCATAGTGGGATTGCGCCGACCAATCGTTGCGCAGAACGGCTTGCCCGGCGGCTTGGTTGCACACGCTGAGCACATCCGGCTCGTGCGGCGCGGGCATTTGGTCGAACAGGGCCAGTTGCAGAATTTCCAGGCCGGTCCAGGCGCGTTGGCAGTCTCCTTCGGCGAAGTAATGCCGGGCGAAATCGCCGCGATCATACACCGGGGCGACGGCGCCGGAGCGCCCGCAGGAAGTGAACGAATCGTCGATGGGCGGAATGCGTCCGTCGGGCATGGTCAGCGCGATGCGCCAATCCAGCAGGGCGTCGGTGCGCGGATCGAGCAGGGGATCGACCACGTCGGTGTTGACCTTGTCGCAGGGCAGGAAAAAGCGCGGCCGGCAATCGATGCGATACGGGTAGGTTTCGCCCTGGGCAAAACGATGGTAGGCCGTGACGAACGGCAACCAGGTTTTCATGGAATAATCGAAATAGTGCGGGCCTTCGCCATGCCCGCCGCCCACCGGCGTCTGATATTCGAGCAGGAAATACGGGGCGGTGGTCAGGCCGAAATTCACATAAACGGCCGCCTGCGGATTGTCGTTCAAGGTCATGCCGGCGACGGCGAGGGCGGCGGCCAGCTTGATTACGTGGTTGTTCATGTAAAACCAGCCGAAGGGCAGCGTGACTTCGAAAAAGTACAGGTCGCCCGCAAAGTCGAGGATCGCCGCGGCCACGGTCGTAGCCTGCGGTTCGTCGATCAGGGCGAAACCGACCAGAAGGTCGTAAGCGAAACAGGCGTTCAGCAGCGCCTGCGCGCCGTGGATGGACCCTTGGTCGAATTGCTCCGGGGGCAGGTGAAGAAAGTCGACGTCGAGTTCCGCAAGAATCTCCACCGCCTTTTGCGCCAGGGAGGCGTCGTCGTCGATGAAGGCCGCTAACACGGCGTTGGCCGCCACCTCGGCGTTGTAATCGGTTATGGAAAAGTTATAGGAGCCGGCGGGCTGGGCCTGCGGCGTGTACGCGGCTACGGTCGCGATTCTCGCATAAAGAAAGGTCGCTTCGGCGTCCTTCGTTTCCACGGCCTCCTTGGCGGCCTGCCAGGTCGCGGCGTCGCCGTACAGGCGCGGGCGGGCGGACCATTCCGGGTGCCAGGCCAAGGCATCGCTCGGATCCAGGGGATCGGTGCCGTCGATCATTTCCTGTCCGTTGGAAATGCCGTCGCGATCCTCGTCATCTTCGGGGTCGATCGTATCGTCATCGATGGTATCGTCGTCGATCGTGTCATCGTCGACAGTGTCGTCGTCCGTGGAATCGTCGTCGGAACTGTCGTCATCGATGACCGTATCGTCATCGCTCACATCGTCGTCGTTATCATCGTCGATGGCGTCATCGTCGCCGGAATCATCATCGGATGAAGAGTCGGATGATCCACAGGACGCGGCCAACAAAAGCAGGAATATCGATATGAACAGGAAAACAGTTTGTTTCACGACTCGACTCCCGGCACTGGCGGCTTGCTCCAATACTACTTAAATCGTTGCCGGTTGGCCAGACGAGTGGAGTTGCGGATTTCAGAAATTCGTGGGCAATGAGAGAATTTTGAGCCGGTTGAGAAGGCTTACCCCTATATTATGATGTGATAATAACGAGTTTCAAATGGTTCATTTTTTGCATAGGATAGCGACATCGCCGTATTGTCTGTCGAGGTGAACGATGAAAAGCAAAAGTGGTTTCGTTTGGGTGGTGCTCTTGGTGCTATTGCTGGCAACCGGTTGCGAGGCGTTAAGTCTGCATCATAGTGACGACGATGATGACGACAACGACGATAGCAACGATGACGACGACAACGATAGTTCATTATTGCCCGATGACGACTCCCTGCCGGACGATGACGATTCCTCTGATGACGACTCCGTTCCCGGGGATGACGACATCGACGACGATACCGACGACGATACCGACGACGATGTGGACGATGATACGTCGGAATGGTTCTTCCAGGCGCCGGCCGGGCAGATCGTCCATGGCGATAAAATCACCGATCTGCTTTGCGGCGGACAACCCGGGGGGGACGGTGTGGCCGTGGCGTTCGATCCGGACGGAACGGCCTGGGTGGCGGCGGCGGGCAACGGTTTTCTTTACACCTACACTTTTAATGGAATCATTTTTCTGACGGAATATGTCGCCGCCGAAACATCCGATCCGCGTGCGGTCACAGGGGCCGATGGTGAGCGGCATTTGCTTTATTACGAAGGGAAAACGTTACCGCAGTTGATTTACGCCACGCAGCATAACGGTCAATGGGTCGGCGTAGACACCGGCATGCCGTCGAGCGCGCCGAATCGCGCACCCGAATTTTGCCTGGATGAGGCCGGCGCGGCGCATGTTGCCTTGTTGCATCGCAATACCGGCAAGGCGACCTATGAGGTTTATTACGGCACCGACTCCGGCGGCGAATGGACCAGTGAATTGATCGCCGAGGTCGATTGGGATCACGGGCAGGCGCCGCAAATCGCCTGCGACGGACCGCAGGTGCGCTTGTATTACGCCCATAGAATCGAATACGGCAATTATCCTCTTTTCATGGCCGAGCGCGACGACAAAGGCTGGCAAATCGAGCAGATCGTCACAGCGGAAGACGACGGTGTCGCGTTCGCGCCGGCGACCTTGGTCGATGGTGCGCCGCTGTTGTTCATGCGCGATCAACGCGATTCCTTCCAACTGCTTTCGCGCGACGGCGGCGGATGGAACGCCGAGACGGTGGCGACCTCCGAGTTCTACAATTACGATGGCGCCGGCCTGACGGTTGACGAAGATGGGTATCGACACATTCTGCTCCTGGCGCTCGATCATGTGTGGCGCTATTTCACCGATGCTTCGGGCGAATGGACCGAAGAGATCGCCGCCGATGAAATCCATGATCTCGAATATGCCGATTCGGTTCTAACCGGTGACGGCCTCATGGCCGGTGTGGGGTTCGACGATTGGGCTTTGCGTATCCGGTGGGTCGCCAACACTTCCGGTTCCTGGAAGGCCGCGACGGTTCACGAAAGACGCCCCTGCGGAGAATTTAGCTTGACCGCCCGTCCGGACGGTGTGCCCTATGTCGCCTTCGTCGAAGGAAACCAAATATGCGTGGCGAAGTTGGCGGGCGATGAATGGCTTTATCAGGTGGCCGATCCGGTGGCGGCCTCAACCGCCGGTCTGGACGTTGCCTTTGCGCCGAACGGTACGCTGCATTTGTCGTATCTGGATTACGAAAACTCTTACCATAATGTGTGCCATACCTGGAAACAGGGTGGTGAATGGCTCAGCGAGGTTGTCGACAATCAAATCGACACGCTCACCTCGCTCGCGATCGATGCCGCCGGGCGCGTTCACCTGGCGTGGGCCACGGACGATTACACCTACTATGCCGTAAAAGACGGGGACGTATGGACCCGGGAAACCGTGGCGCCCAACACGCGCACGCCGGCGCTGGCCTTGGACGAGCAGGGACGGCCGCATATCGCCGTTTCGATCGTGGACAACGGATTGTTTTGGTTCTCCAAGCAGGACGGCCAATGGGTGCACGAGAAGGTGATCGACGAGGCCGGCGGCGACATGGCCATGGAGCATCCGGCAATCATCGTCCATCAAGGGCAACCGCATGTGTTTTCGATGGCCGGCACGGGTACGTACTTCTCGTATATTGCGGTCGTCGCGGCGCATCGCACCGGCGAAAATGCCTGGGTGCGCGAAAGATTGTATTCCGTGCAGATTGTCTGGAGTTTCTGGGACACCGACCTGGTCGACCTCGCGGTGGACGGCGCGGGCGTGCTGCATTCGGTCTTCAATTACGGCGGCGGCGGCGATCCGTCGCCGATGCGTTTGGGCGCCTGGGACGAGGCCTGGACCAAACGGCCGATCGGCAATTGGGGCGCGTATCCACGGCTGGCCTTCGGCGGATCGACCGAAGCGAATGTTGCTTATCGCTATGAAAACGGTTTATGGGTGACGCGCTTCCCGGCAAAATAGAAAACAATTTCACTCGCCTCGCGCCGCGAAACCTGCTACAAATATGGTTATTGTGATGGGTGTATTATATCGGCATGAACGCGGCGGCTCGCTTGGCGGGCCGTCTCGTGGCCGGCCCATTCATCAGGGGGACGATTCAATGGACCAGCGGCATCGGGAATATCTTGCCTATTACGAAGCGCGGATGAAAAAGTTCCTCGGCAATCCGCTTTTTCCGCATAGCGAAGCGGCGGAACGCGCGATGTACGAGGCCATTCGCGACGCGGCGGATCTGGCCGCTTTCGGCGTGCGGGTGCGCGAGGAGCATCTGCACGTCAATTGCGCGACGGCCTACCTGCGCGACACCGCGACGGCCTGGGCGAGCGTGTACGTCGAACTCAACGAACCGGTGCGCGCCAGGCCCTACCAGGAAATTCTCGCGGCGCTGGCCGAACGTGAGTACGACGATGTCGTTGAGTTGAATTCGATGGCTTCGGAGATTCTCACCCGGTGGCAGATTCCGGTGAGCATGGACGAATGGTTGCGCACGACGTTCTGGCCCGATTGGGTGGTGCTGGAAACGTTGGAAGTGCAGGCCGAGGCCGAGGTGCCCGCGAGTTGGCGCGCCGAACGAGACGAGTGGATCGCCGAGCAGCATCGCGAAGGCAAAGAAAATTGGCAAACGCATGTGCTGGCCGAAGCGCGTAAATTCGATCCGCATTACCAAACGAACTGGGACCTGTTGTGGGAGGAGCGCCATCGACGTTTGTTTCCGGCGCCCGACGAGCCGCTGTCCAAGCGCGCGCAACAGTATCGCCGCTACGTGGGGGACGAATAATGCCGATCGAAAAAATGTACACCGAGGCGATGCTCAATCCCTTTCGCGACATGCTGCGGGATTGCGAAGCGAAACAATTGTCCGGACCGGATTTCGACAAGATGCGCGAATGTCTCGGCCTGATGGAACGCTACGCGGAGGAGATGAACGACTTTGCGGCCTACAGCGGGCGGCTGGCGCAGGAAATGTTATTCCAGAAATTCAGCGACGCCTACAGCCGGTTGTTGTCCGCCGCCGCACAAGGCAATTCGTCAGCCGAGCCCAACGACGAAGGATTGCTGGAGCAGACGCTCTCCGCCTACGAGCAATCGTTGCAGACTTATCGCAGCGGGCAAGCGGGTGACGCGGGAACCAAGTTGATTCCGACGATGGAGAGTATCATTGCGCTGGGGCGCTCGGGAATTTCCTATCCGGTCTTTTTGCGCCGGATGGAAGAGGGCGGTTTGGCGCGGGCGTTGGAAGGCGCGGCGCCGGTGGTGCGCGATGCATTGCTGCAGGAAGTGGCGTTCGCGCATGAGGCGTGGCTGCCGCGCACCATTGAAAAAACGGAGAAGAAACTGGCGTTGTTCGACCGTCTGGCCGCCGCGGCGCCCTTCGGTCAACCGCAGCCGATCGAATTTGAAATCGGCTGTGTGCGTATCGACCACGGTGCCGAACCGGGCATCGTCCGTTGGGACGCCATTGTCCGCCGCTGGAATCGGCTGCTGGAAATGCTGGTTGACTGGGTCGATTCGTTCACCGGCTTCGCGCCCACCGACGAACGCTGGATGCCGATGGGCGGCGGCGATCCCTGGCCGAACATCATGCGCACACGCGAGTGCGGCCCGGGCGACTTTCGCCGGCGCGAAACGATTTTTCATGAGTATTTCAATCTGACTTGGGACGATATCTTTTTGCACGAGACGTTTTTGGTCGAGTACACCGCGCGGCGCGTGCATTGGTCCGATGAACGGCTGCGCTTGATCCGCGCCACTTACGACCATTGCCGACCCGGGCAAACACCGCCGCAGGAGCTGATTCGCCGCGCCGAGGAGTTGCATCCGGCGAAGGATCTGCGCCCGGAGCGTTTCCAACCGCCACCCTGGGGGACGGAAATTTCGGCACCCGATTTCATCGAAGGATAGGAGGTTGATTCATGGCCAATTCGTATTTCACCGATCCGAAGTCGCCGCCGACCGAAGAGAGTGTCCAGGCCGCGCTCGGCCGCGTTGCGGGAACCTGGCGGGCGTTGTTCGCCAAGCTTCGCGCGCAGCATCCCGATTTGACCGAGTCGTGGAATTACTACAACGACGGTAAAAGCTGGTTGCTGAAGGTTACGCAAAAAAAGAAAACGATGTTCTGGTTGATCGTCGAAAAGGGCGCGTTTCGGATCACGTTCTATTTCGCAACACGGCTGACCGACGCGTTGCTGACCAGCGAAATTTCCGCGGAGCGCAAAACCGCCATTCAAGAAAGTGCCGTTCAGGGCAAGCTGAAAGGCGTTTCCGTCAAGTTCGGTCCACGGAGCGGAATACAGGATGTCCTGAAGTTGGTCGATTTGAAGAAAACGCTGAAGTAATTCACCGGTAGAATTTGGTCATTAACTTGATAATAGCATACTGCAGGTATACTGTTTTTTTGGGGGCGAATTATGGAGGTGTAAAGTGAACATGATGTTTAAATTCGCGCTATTGATCGCCCTGCTGTTGAGCCTGCCGCTTGTCGGTTGCGACGATGATGACGATGACGGCTCCGATGACGACGACGATTCGACCGATGACGATACGGACGATGACGATGACGACACGCTCGACGACGACTCCACCGACGACGATACGCACGAAACCGACGAAGCCTGCCTGTTTGTCGTCAACGACGACGATTCGTTTTTTCACCACACTCCGCAAGTCACGATGAACGCCGCAGGCGAATTCGCCTTTGTCTGGTCGTTGACCGAATACGCCGGCGACGACGATGAAAAAGACGACGAACCCGACAGCGTCATGGCTCGGTTCTATAACGCGGACGGCAACGCGCTCGGCACTCCCACGGTGGTTTTTCCCACCGGCAACGCCGATTTTGCGTTCCCGCGTACGGCCGGCGGCGACGACCGTGTTTTATTTGCCTGGACACACTTCGGCGCGGATAACGTCGACCAGGGCGTTTACGCGCGATTGTACACCTGGGACGGCAATGCGCTCGACGACGCTTTTCTGGTGGCCGGCGAAGAGGGTGGAGAGATGGCGATACTTTCCTCCGTCGCCATGAACGCGGACGGCGAATTTTTGGTGGTTTATTCCCTCGGCACAACAAGCGTTGTTGAGTCGCGAGTGCAACGTTTCGACGCCGACGGCGATCCGGTGGGCGGAGCCATCGATGTCACCGAGGCCGGTCTCGTGGGTATGGACGCCGACGGCAATTTCGTTATCGCCTGGACCGTCGGGACTTCGCCGGACTTCGATGTTTACGCGCAACGCTACCAGGCGAACGGCACGGCATTGGGGGATTCGTTCCGCGTAAATGAAACGGTTGACCTGGGGCAGGTAGCCGCCGGATTGGCGATGGCGCCCGACGGGCATTTCGTCATTGTGTGGCACTACATCGAGGTCTACAACTCGCAGCTTGACGCCTATGCACGTGTGTACGAGGCGGACGGCTCGGCGCGCACCGGCGAGTTTCGAATGAACGACGAAGTGACCGGCGTGCAGGCGCGTCCGAGCGTGGACATGGCCGCCGACGGGCGCTTTATCGCCTCATGGTCGCAACGACAAACCGGTGAATATGCCTTTGGTGTGAGCGGTCGAGGCTATGCGGCGGACGGCTCGGCAAGCGGCAACGAGATGACGATCTTCAATTATCATCCGGTGGATAATCTCGGTAACACATCCTCGGTGGCGATGAGCGACGACGGCACGTTTGTGGTCGCCGTCGATCGCTACGACGAGAACAAGGAATATTTGCAGATCGTTGCGCGCCGCTTCGACAGCGCCGGCAACGCCTTGTGTCCGGAGTGACCAGCCGGAACGACAATCGAATATGCGTCACATGGTGATGACGATTTTGCCATGAGCGTGTCCCTGTTCCAGCGTGCGAATGGCGGTGGGAACTTCGCTCAAGCCGAATCTCTTGTCGATCACCGGTTTCACCTTGCCGCCTTCCACCAGCTCCTTGATGACGGCCAGGTCCGCCAGATTCGGTTTGGCCAACATCGACTTGAACTTCTTATCGCTCAACGCCGACAGCAATGGTCCAACTGACATCACCTGCAAGGTCCGCTGGCCGCCGACCATGATGTAAGCGCCGCCGGGATTGAGCACGCGTTTGTATTGACCAAGCGTGTACCGAGCGGCGGTGTCGAGAATTAGATCGTAGCGTTTGCCGTTGGCGGTGAAATTTTCCCGGGTGTAATCGATAACGTGATCGGCGCCGAGCGAGTGCACCAATTCCATTTTTCCGGTACTGCAAACGCCGGTTACTTCCGCCCCGAACGATTTGGCGATCTGCACCGCGAATAAACCGACATTACCCGATGCGCCGTTAATCAACACTTTTTGGCCGGGCTGGATATTGCCATGGTCGCGCAATCCTTGCAGGGCAACGACCGCCGCCAAGGGTAGGGTGGCGGCCTCTTCGTAAGACGAGCCGTTCGGTATCTTCAGCAGGAGGTCAGGCGGAACGCAAGTATACTCGGCGAATCCACCGAAGCCATTGTTGGTCAGATCGCCAAACACTTTATCGCCCGGTTGAAACTGCGTCACGTTACCGCCGACCTGCTCGACTTTTCCGGCGATGTCGACGCCGAGAATATTGATTTTCGGTTTGGTCAGTCCGAAAAACAGACGAATCAGAAACGGGTCGCCCCGCAGCAAACGCCAGTCGCCGGCGTTGACGGAGGCAGCATGGATTTTGACCAGTACTTCATTTTCATCGGGTGTCGGTTTGGGTACTTCCACATATTTCAACTCGTCGGGAGAACCGTAACGATGAAAGACAACTGCCTTCATTTTATCTTCCTTTCTGTTGCATCCAATTTCTCCCATCAATGGGTAACGGTGAGGCAACAATGTAAACTCCGATCATGGAATGTAAAGGTTTTGCAGCAGAAAAAAATATCACATCATAAAATATAGATAGTATGAATTGGGGGAGAATATCCGTTGTTTTCTGAGTAAAATAATCGGCGAAATTATTTTCATTTTTTGGCAATAAGAAGCGAGTTGCAAACGACATATAGGTGGAAAGGGCGTTGATTGATGATGCGGCAATCCGACAAAACAAACGAACTGTTGAGCGTTTTGCTCGATAGCCGGTCGCGATTGCTGAGCACCGCCCGTCACGTTTTGCGCGACGAGATGGAGGCCGAAGACATCGTGCAGGAAGTGATGGAAACCGTCATCTCCGCCCCGAATCTGCTGGAAGAAGTGCAAAACGTGGCCGGCTGGTTAGCCACGTTGGTTTATCGGCGGAGCGTGGACACTTTACGGAAGCTCAGTCGAAGAAGGTTTCTCGCCGAAGGGGAATTGGAAAAGCAATCGGATGACAACCTTTCCGCGTCGGAATTGCTGGAGGAAAAAGAAATCCGCGAGGCAATTTTCGAGGCGATCGAGAACCTCCCTCCCGAATTGCTTTATGTGTTCGAGGGCAACGTGCTGGATGAAAAACCGTTTCGTCAGCTCGCCGAGGAAAGCGGCATCCCCATGGGGACGCTGATGGCGCGCAAACAAAGCGCGGTGAAACGAATACGAGAAGAATTGACGCGCAGGAGAATTATCGTCTCCCGCTGAAGAGAGGAGTTACGGTGATGAAAAAAATCTCCGGAACACGGATTGTCGGACTGGTTATCGTCGGCCTGACGACGGCCTGCATGCTCGGTCTGGTCTTCGGCCTGGTGGTCATGTGGTTGTGGAACGCCGTGATGCCCGGCATCTTCGATCTGCCGACCATCGGCTATTGGCAGGCGGTGGGCTTGTTCATTCTTGCGCACCTTTTGTTCAAGAGCCCCGGGCACCACGACCATCATGAACACGCCTTCAAAGCTCATCAATATCCGGGCAGGAAAATCCGCGCCAAGGTGGAAAAATGGCTCAACGGCGAAGAAAAACAGTTCGCCGACGCCGAAGCCGAACCAGAAGACCCTAACGCGTAAGATAACTTATCACGCGACCTGATGAAATCGTCAATATTGTCGTGATGAAGGAGGATGCTATGCCTAAAAATGCCGACTCAACTCCGTCGCCGATGCCCTATACGCGAGCCGAACATCTGCTTCATCCGTTGCGGCGGCTGTTTCAAAGTCCGAAGCGACTCGTCGGTCGCTTGCCGCTCAAAGCGGACTCGCAGGTCCTGGAACTCGGTCCCGGCCCGGGCTATTTCAGCGCCGAATTGGCCCGGTCGATTCCGCGCGGCAAGCTGGTGCTGGTGGATATCCAGCAAGAGATGCTGGACATGGCGAAAAAGCGGCTGAGCGAAATGAAGTTGAGCAACATCGAATATCGGCAAGCTGACGGGATTTCGCTGCCGGCGGACGACAGTACTTTCGATTGTGCGTTTCTGGTGAGCGTGCTTGGAGAAATTTCCGATCGCGACGCATGCCTGCAGGAAATCCACCGCACGTTGCGGCCGGGAGGAATCCTATCGATCACCGAAAACAAGTATTTCGATCCGGATTACATTCCTTCGCCCGACCTGGAACGGGCCGCGCACAAGGCGGGATTTAACACTCACCGAACGTACAAAGGGCTAATGCAGTTCACGATGCACTTTCGCAAATCCGTTTGAGCTGTTCAAGCAAATGAGAGGGAGCTCGGTACATTCTTTTAAAACTAAATATGCAGTATTTAGATTGAATATAACGTTGTTAAATCATGTTGATATGGAAATTGATTTCATTCATAATTTTTCGAACCAAAAATAGAATCTTCTCTGGAGTGTAAAAAATGACTGTAGCAAATCGTTGCCGTATGCTGTTAGCTTGGATTCTTTGTCTGTCGGTTATTTTTCTAGGCGCTTGTGGAGACGACGACGATGACGACTCCGGAGATGCCGCGGATGACGATGACAATTATGAAGACGATGATACGGGCGATGACGACACCGATGATGACGACACGACGGATGACGACACGGTGGATGACGATGATGACGAACCTACTATTGTGAGCACAACACCGTCTGACGGCGATACGGGAATCCGGCTGGAAACGACGGTAGAGATTGTTTTCAGCGAGTCCATGAATACAACCTCGGTTGAGAACAACCTGACAATCGTGGGCTTTTCCGGGGCGAATACCTGGAATCCCGAAGCGACCTCCTTGACCATCACTCCGGACAATCCATTGGCTGAAGATGAGACCTACACGATAATCGTGCAGTCTGGAGCATTGTCGGAAGCCGGCGGCGCGTTGGCGGAAAATGTAATTATAACTTTTACAACGGTGAATTTGTGGACCAAGACCTGGAACGGCGACGAAAATCTAATGGACAGAGGACTTGACGTCTCCATCGATACAACGGGCAATGTTTATGTCTGCGGAATTGAGACCACGACAGCACAACTGGGGGACATGTGGTTCAGCATGTGGGACTCGGACGGCGTCGAACAGTGGTCACACAATTACAACGGATTTTCCGACCATTCTGACGCGGCCTGGGGAATTGCCGTTGCTGATGACGGCGGATTCATTTTAGGAGGCAGCGAGGGGCTGAACGGCTCGGCTGCATACGCGACGATATTGCGCTATGACAGCTCTCACGGATATTTCTGGGATGTAACCTTTAACGGTTTGAACGGTGGTTATAATGTAACCTACGACGTTGCTTCTGACGGCAGCGAATATGTTTATGGAACTGGTTTCATCGATGTAAGCGGTCAAGACAATAACATTTGGGTTGGGAAATACAATTTCTCCGATGGCAGTGAAGTATGGTTTAAAACCTTCAACGGAACAAGTAATTCCGAAGACATTGGAAGAGCGATTGCGGCCGACGCGGAAGAGAATGTGTACGTTGCGGGTTACACCACTGTTGCCGGCGAAGGCAAGAACATCTGGCTTCGAAAATACAAACCCGACGGCACCATTGATTTTACAAAAACGTATAACAATGACGATCAAAATCTCGATGACGAAGCCTACGGCATTGCTGTCGATGCCGAAGGAAATATATACCTCACCGGTGCGATCTCAGTGGACGGGCCTGCCGATCAGGATATCTGGGTGCGCAAATACGATGCGGACGGTAATGTGATTTGGACGGAAACGATTGGCGGTTCGGCGGATTCTCAGGATCGCGGAACCGACGTCGCCATCGGTCCCAATGGCGAGTTGTACGTGGTGGGATGGTTGATCAACACGGATTCATCTGTGGATATTTTTATTCGCAGGTATGATCCGGCTGATGGTTCCATTATCTGGACGGAAATGCCGGATTTCAGCAACAGCGACGCTGCCAACGCAGTTGCTGTGGATGCGGTTGGAAATCTTTACGTCGCCGGCGAAATCAGTGAACCGGGAGAGGGGATCAATGTCTGGCTACGTAAGTACGATCCCGACGGTAACTGGGCGGACTGAACGATAACAATCACCTTACAAGGATAGATACAATGAAAGCTGACAATACAATCATGATCCTGCTGTTCCTATTATTGCTACTTCCCTGTGTCGTTACCTGTGGTGGCGATGACGATGACGACGATTCGTCAGACGACGATGATGCAACGGACGACGATGATACGATGGATGATGACGATACGGATGACGATGACGACGATACGGATGACGATGACGACGATACGGATGATGATGACGATGACGATACAATCGACGATGATACGGACGATGACGATGACGATGACGACACTGTAGACGACGACACGGTGGACGATGATGATGACACGATTGCGGATGATTTCGAAGACGATACAATTGGAAGCCCTCCCGGCGCTCCTTGGGTAGTCGATGCGACAGGCACCGCCACTGCGACAATCGTCTCGACGAAAACTGCTGCCGGAAACGTACTCGAGATTTCTTCGGATGATCCCAGTTCGATCGAAGTGAGTTGGGACAATAACACCGACTTCGCGACATCCGGATCGGTAACAGCCACTTTCGATGCGTTTTTGGGATCCGGCGACCAACTTGGATTTTATCTCGGCGATTCAAGCGACAAAGGGCAGGCTTTCGCACTGTTCGGCAGCGAGAGTGTTCTTGGTGTCGACAGCAACTACACATTTCATGTCTGTGCCGATTACCTTTATGACACCTGGTACCAGATTGTCATCGAAGCCGATCTCGATACGCAAACATACTCTGTGTCTGTGGACGGCGACTATGGTGACTGTGTGGACATGAGCTGGTTCGAACAAAATTCCGGCACCGGCGGCCTCAGCGGCTTTAATATCTACATCAACGCCAGCTATCAAGGTACCGGCCGCTTCGACAATCTCACTGTGGAATAAGTTACTTTATGACGCTCAACTGAAGCGGTGGACGTTTCAGCGAACTGCCATGCTTCAACCAAAGAGGATTCCAATGACTTCAAAGCGATTTCTTTTATGTACAATGCTCATTGTCCTGCTCATGATGAGTTTCGCTGCAATCTCTTGTGGCGATGACGACGATGACGATTCAGGCGCAACTGCCAATGACGACGATTCATCAGACGATGATGATTCATCAGACGACGATGCAAACAATGACGACGATACGGATGACGATGACGACGATACGGATGACGATGACGACGATACGGATGATGATGACGATACAATCGACGATGATACGGACGATGACGATGACTTTCCGGATCCTCCGTTTGTCGTTACCAATTCGCCGGAATTGAGTTCTGACGAAATCCCACTGGAATCGCCGATTGTCATCACTTTTAGTGAACCAATGAACACGTCGGCCGTGGAAGAAGCTTTTCAGTTTGCAAACTCGTCCACCAGTCTCAATGGAACATTCTCCTGGGATGTCACCGACACGATCATGACGTTTCAGCCCGTCGATCCGATGGAGGAACATACGACGTATTCGGTGGACCTGACCGCGACGCAGACCCTTGATGCCGGAGGGCAGGCACTGGAAGAGAATTTCTGGATCGAGTTTGATTCAATCGATTTGTGGACGCGCGAGTATGCCGGACCCGGAGCGAATTTCGAAATCGGAAACGGTGTCGCGATGGATGATTCCGGCGGTATTTACACCTGCGGATATCAGAATACGGCGAGCCAGGGCTTCGATGCCTGGATTCGAAAAATCAGCAAAAACGGTGCTGAACTCTGGAACGTCACCTATAACGGTGCGGGTAATGACGCAGACCAATATCACGATATTGTTTACGATCCTGCCGGTTATGTGATTGCAGTCGGCCAAACGTATCCGGCCGTAGGCGCCACCGACATTCTGGTTGGGAAATACAATGTCGCCGACGGAACACAGGAATGGATCAAAACCCTGGCGCCGACGGGATTAAGCCACGATTACGCACGTGGCGTGGCGGTCGATTCCGCTTCGAATATATACATTACAGCAGGAATAATTACCCAAGACCCGTTGACCGAATGGATCTGGGTTGGCAAGTTCGATGAGAACCTCAACGAGATTTGGACCGACAGTTACGCCGGCGTCGATGATTTCATAACGATCGGGAACGATATCGCCGTCAGCGAAAACGGAACAGTCGCCGTTGTCGGCGCCTTGGGGTTGGCTGAAGACGATCCGGATGTCTGGTTGCGGTTATACGATTCCGACGGCAATGTGCTTTGGACGGAAATCAGAGATGGCGGTGAAAACACCTATGACGTTGGCGAAGGCGTCGACCTCGATGCTGACGGCAATGTATATGTGACCGGACGCCAAAACGACTTGGAAATGTTTTTACGCAAGTACGATTCTTTGGGCAATCTCGATTGGGAGGTCGTCGAGAACGATAATTATCGAGGAGAGTCCATCGATGTCGATGAAACCGGGGCTATCTGGCTGGCTGGGGAAAAATTTGTCACCGGGCAAGATTGGAACCTTCTAGCGCGCAAATACGACAACAGCAGCAACCTGCTGTGGGAAAACGATCAAAACGGAACTCTTGACATACACGACGGCAGCAAAAGTGTTGCGACCAACTCTCAGGGGATCGGCGTGGTTGTCGGATACATTAAAAATACGTCCACGGAAAGCGACGTATGGGTACGCAAGTTCGATCCCGATGGCTACTGGGCATACTAAATAATTTGTCCGAGAAAGTGGATAGTTAAGGCGACCGGGCGGGTTCCCAAAACCCGTCCGGTTTTTCTTTTATATGCACGTTCGCCTTACAAGAGCAAAACCCTAGTTTGAGGAAAGACAACCACCATTCGGTTGCACTTGCGCATCTAAACGTTGGTTGCACTCGAAATTTCGGTCAATCCTTTTATCTATACGCCAAATGAATTATTTTCTATCAGATATCGTCTGATGCCGCGCTTTTTGATCTTCATTTCCAAGATTATCGCGTCGCCTCGCGTCGGTTGTTCGATCGACCAGACCAGTCCCCATGGACCGGGGAAACGTTTGGTCGTTTGCGTGCCGTGATACTTCGGATTGTTGTGTCTGGCGATGCGATCGGCGAGATCGGCTGTCGATCCGCAGTAGTAGCGCCCGGTGGATTCGCTTTGTAGAATGTAGACGTAATAAGACATGTTTCTCTCCAATGAATAAAGCCACATCGATCGATGATGTGGCTTCCAGGTTGATTCTCCACAGGAGGGACTCGAATCACGCGGGACGCGTGAGCTTCGCCCCCGACCAATCCCGCCAACGGCGGGACCGCTCTACCAGCCGCAATAAAAGAAGCCACACCAAATCAATGATGCGGCTTCCTCGGTGATTCTCCACAGGAGGGACTCGAATCACGCGGGACGCGTGAGCTTCGCCCCCGACCAATCCCGCCAACGGCGGGACCGCTCTACCAGCCGCAAAAAAAGAAGCCACACCAAATCAATGATGCGGCTTCCCCGGTGATTCTCCACAGGAGGGACTCGAACCCCCGACCAATCGGTTAACAGCCGACCGCTCTACCGACTGAGCTACTGTGGACCATATCTTGTCAAACCAGCAGGTTGGGAACCCCCGACCAATCCCGCTTTCAGCGGGACCGCTCTACCGACTGAGCTACTGTGGATCATATCTTGTCAAACCAGCAGGTCGGGAACCCCCGACCAATCCCGCCTTGGCGGGACCGCTCTACCGACTGAGCTACTGTGGACCATGTATTGTCAAACCAGCAGGTTGGGAACCCCCGACCAATCCCGCTTTCGGCGGGACCGCTCTACCGACTGAGCTACTGTGGACCATTGTCCAAAAGAACCATTTCAGGGGCCAAGTATTTCGCAAAATCGCCCCCGCTTGTCAAGCGAAATGTTAACAATTTGCCGCGCCCGCTTGCAAGCGAGGGTAAAACCCCATAACTTCCAGGAAAACAAGGAGGTGTTCGTGGCCTTCTTTGCGTTGGCCGATTTGCATTTAGGACACGCCGTCGACAAGCCGATGGACCCCTTCGGCGAGCATTGGCGCGATCATACGCAAAAAATTGCCGATAACTGGCGCGCCGTCGTCGAGCCGGACGACATCGTGCTCGTGCCCGGCGATATTTCCTGGGCAATGACCAAGGAGCAGGCCGTTCCCGACCTGGCGTTTCTGGCGCAACTGCCGGGACGGAAAATTCTCCTGCGCGGCAACCACGATTATTGGTGGAGCGGCATCGGGCGCGTGCGGTCCATGCTGCCGAGCGATATGTCCGCGCTGCAAAACGATCATCTGGTCGTGAACGGCTGGGCGATTTGCGGCACGCGCGGCTGGACGTTGCCGGACGGTTCCGCGGACGCCAACGAAAATGATAAAAAGCTGTACCTGCGCGAAAAGCAGCGTCTGGAGATGAGCCTGAAATCGGCGCCGAAGGATCTGCCGAAGATTGTCATGATGCATTTTCCACCGCGCTACAAGGGCGGGCAGAACAATTATGGTTTCTGCGGCATCCTGGAGAAGTATCAGGTGTCTTTATGCGTGTATGGCCATCTGCACGGCGCGGATCATCACCTGGCGCTGATCGGTGCGGTCAAAGGCGTGAATTACGTTTTCTGCGCCGCCGACGCAGTCGATTTCACGCCGGTGCGGTTGCCGATATAAATGCCTGTTTGCAACCATGGCCGCTTCGGGTAAACTAATTTCCAATCAATTTCCGGAGCATGAATGCGAGTTCGACTGTGGCTGATAATCCTGGCGCTTATGCTGACGCCCGCCTTGGCGTGGGCCGGAACGGATGCGCGCTGCGGTCTTTCCTTCGGCATTGCCGGCGGACCGGCGGTCAACACCGATACGACGTTGAAAGACGAATTCAACGTTCCCGCCGTTTTTGAGCTGGAAACGAAATACTACTTGTGGAAGCCCATCAGTCTGGCCTTCGGCCTGGGCTATATTTACGCGGAAGGCAAACCCAAGCATGCCGAATGGCACGGCGATTGGCTGGACTTCAATGATCGCGGCACGAGTTTCTGGCGGGCGGGCACTTTCAATCTGATTTCCCGCGTCGAGATCGGCCGCTATTGGCTGTTCAATCCATACCTCGGCGGCGGTGGCGGCGGCGTTTACAGCACGATGTGGCGACGCGGAACGGTCGGCGAGAAAAAACTTTCCGACAGCTACGACGAATGGATGCTCGATTATTTCGGCCTGGTCGGCTTCGATTTTCTCTTTGCCGATTTCTTCGGCATCGAGGATATTTTTGCGCTGAAGGTCGAGGGCCGCTGGTCGTTCATGCCCAGCAACGACAGTTTCACCGACGAACGCGACCTGGGTTTGTGGACAGGGCTGATCGGTCTGCAAATTTATTTGTGAGTGACGATGCGTACTATCTCGGTCATCGTATGCCTGCTTTTGCTTCTCTTGGTTTTCGTGCCGACGGCCTGTAAGAAGGCTGAGCCGGAGAACGCGGAAGCGCCGCCGAAAAAGGAAGATTTACCGGCGATCGTCATTTACCCGACGGGCCGGGTTATCGAACGTGCCTTCGGAGAAGACGGGTCGTTCCAAATTCGCATGGTCACCTCGGCCGATCGCGATAATATACTTCTGTTCTACAACAAAAATCTGCCGCGCCGCGGTTGGCGCAAGGTCACGGAAAACAAACAGGAACAATATCTCGCCATCTACCGGCGCAACAATGAGACGATCCACCTTTCGCTTTTACCGACGGACAACGATACGCAATCTTTGCATGTCATTCACTACTCCAAGGAGTAGGCGCCGTGCCGATCAAACACCTGGATGCGCTCTTGCGACAACTGGCTCCGGTGCGCCGGGTGGGCGTTGCTTTGTCGGGCGGCGGCGACAGCGTCGCGTTGCTGTACGCGTCAGTGGAATTGTCGGCCAAGCGAAAATACGCGGTCGCGGCGCTGCATGTGCAGCACGGATTGCGGCCGGAGGCGGAGGACGACGCCGCCTTTTGCGCCGACCTGTGCCGTAACCTGCAAGTGGAGTTCCACCGCTTCGATCTGGATCCGCGAACCTTTGCCGGCAACGTGCACGATGCGGCCCGAAAGGCGCGTTATCACGTGATGGAGCAGGCGGCGCGGGAATTGAATTTGGATGTCGTGCTGACCGCACACACGCTTGACGATCAGGCGGAAACGATCATCCAACGCCTGATGCGCGGCACGGGCCCCGACGGCCTGGCGGGCATCCGCGAACGATCCGGTCTGTTTGCCCGCCCGTGGCTGACCGTCCGCCGCGACGAACTGCGCCGCTTTCTCAACGAGCGAAACCTGACCTGGCGCGAAGATCGCAGCAACGCCGATCGCCGCTACCTGCGCACCCGGATTCGCCTCGATGTGCTGCCCGCGATGGAAAAGGCGGGCGGTGCGCACATTGCGCGCTCTTTGGGGCGGCTCGCCGCTTTGGCCGACGAGCAGCGGCGGTGGCTCGATGAAATCGTGGCGGATGATTATCGCCGGTGCCTCACCGAGAACGGCTTGGCCGTGGAAGTGTTGGCCGCGTTGCCGCACCAGCGTCGCGCGGCGGTGCTGCGTCGTTGGCTGCGCGAACGCGATCTCATTCCGCCGGCGCGGGTGATCGATCAGTTGGAGCGCATGGCGTTGGCGCCGGGGCCGACCGGAACGTGCCGCTTGCCCGACGGCCTGAGTGTGGAGCGAAGCTACAAAACCTTGAACTGGAACGGTCGGTCGGTTGTCGAAGAACCATGGGAGACGTTTGCCGCCGGACGAGAAATCGACCGCACCTTGGCGGATGGGCATATTCATCTGCGGGTGGGACCGGTCGATTCGAGGAACACGCCGACCGGTCAGATTGTTGTGATCGATGACTTGCGCGAGGCGCAATGGCGGCGGCCATGGCCCGGGGCGCGATTGGCCCCACGGGGTATGAAAGGGACGAGCAAACTGCAGGATCTGTTCACCAACGCGAAAATTCCGCGCGCATTGCGGCCCTATTGGCCGGTGCTGGCGCGAGGCGAGGAAATTCTGCTCGTGGCCGGTTTGCGCGCCGGTCGCGGATTAAAAGAATCGAAAAACGATGATATCACTTGGCTCATCCAGCTTGAGTGGTCATGGTAATACTGGTACTATGCACGTTCCGGCGGCAAAGGAATAACCGAAAGGAAGGGAGTCTCGTTGAAGCCGTTTTATAAAAATTTGGCCTTGATTCTGCTGTTGGTGATCAGCGCCATTGTGATGTTCAACCTGGTGTATGAGAACACGCAGCGGAACAAGCCGATTTCTTTCTCCGAATTCAAGCGGCAGGTGGAAGCCGGAGAGGTCTCCGACGTCACCGTCAAAGGCCGTTTAATCACGGGCAAGTATCGCCAGACCAAAGCGGGTCAATTCGAAACGGTCGGTTTCGAATCCGACGATCTGTACACGTTGCTGACCGACAACAAGGTCGAAGTGACCGTTGTTCCCGAGTCGAACAATCTGCTCTGGGGCATCATGATGAACTGGATCCCGATGATCCTGATGATCGGCCTGTTCATCTTCCTGATGCGCCAACTGCAATCGGGCGGCGGTAAAGCGATGAGCTTCGGCAAATCGCGCGCCCGGCTGGTGTCGGACAAAGCCAACAAAGTGACGTTTAAGGATGTCGCCGGCATCGACGAGGCGAAAGACGAGCTGTCCGAAATCATCGAATTTCTCAAGGACCCGAAAAAATTCACCCGCCTGGGCGGCCGCATTCCCAAGGGCGTGTTGCTGATGGGTCCCCCGGGAACGGGCAAAACGCTGCTCGCGCGCGCCATCGCCGGCGAGGCGGGCGTGCCGTTCTTCTCGATTTCCGGCTCCGACTTCGTGGAAATGTTCGTCGGCGTGGGCGCGTCACGTGTGCGCGACCTGTTTGTGCAGGGCAAGAAGAACGCCCCGTGCATCATCTTCATCGATGAAATCGACGCCGTCGGCCGGCATCGCGGCGCGGGCCTGGGCGGCGGTCACGACGAGCGCGAGCAGACGCTCAACCAGTTGCTGGTCGAAATGGACGGTTTCGAGTCCAACGAGGGCGTGATTCTCATCGCGGCCACCAACCGGCCCGACGTGCTCGATCCGGCGCTGGAACGCCCCGGCCGTTTCGACCGTCGCGTGGTCGTGCCGGTGCCCGACATCAAGGGCCGCACGGGCATTTTGAAAGTGCACAGCCGCAAGACGCCGTTGGAAGACGGCGTGGATATGGAAGTGATCGCCCGCGGCACCAGCGGTTTCACCGGCGCGGATCTGGCCAACCTGGTCAACGAAGCGGCGCTGTTGGCGGCGCGTGAAGGCAAGACCAAGGTCGGGATGGACGAATTCGAGCGCGCGAAAGACAAGGTCATGATGGGCACCGAGCGGCGCAGCATGATCATCTCCGACGAGGAAAAGCGCCTCATTGCCTTCCACGAAGGCGGTCACGCGCTCGTCGGCGCGAAGGTGCCGCATGTTGATCCGGTGCACAAAGTGACCATCATCCCGCGCGGCATGTCGCTGGGCCTGACCCAGGTGCTGCCGGAAGACGACCGCTTCATCGTCGATCGCGATTACCTGCTCAACAACCTGGCCTTCGCTATGGGCGGGCGCGCCGCCGAACAGGTAGCGCTCAGTACGATGACCACCGGCGCCTCCAACGACCTGGAGCGCACGACCAAGCTCGCGCGTCGCATGGTCTGCGAGTACGGCATGAGCGACGAGCTCGGGCCGGTGACCTTCGGTCATCGCGAAGAGACGGTCTTCCTCGGCCGTGACATCAGCCACTCGAAGGAATTTTCCGAAAAGACGGCGCAGGAGATCGACGAGGAAGTGCGACGGATCGTCAACGAAGCGTACGATAAGGCGCTGACTGTCGTCACCGAGAATCGCGAAGCACTTAACCGCATCGCCGAGGCGTTGCTGGTTTACGAAACGATCGACGGTGAGGAACTGAAAAACCTGATCGCCGGCATTCCCTTGACCCGCACCCCGCCGGCCGACCGCCGGCAGGTCGAGGAAGAATTCGCGTCGGAAGAGGGCGACGGCGAGCAAGACGCCAAACCGGTGACGGATGAAGTGCTCGACGCCGAGAAGCTCGACGAGCCGCTGCCGGACGAAGACACGACTGGGAGCGATCGTTGATCTGGACCGGTCATGGATTCACACTTGACCTGAGCAAGCATGTCGCCGTCATGGGCATCGTCAACGTGACGCCGGATTCCTTTTCCGACGGCGGACGATTTTCCTCAACCGCGCAGGCGATCGAACACGCTCTGACCCTGGCCGCCGAGGGAGCCGATATTCTCGACATCGGCGGCGAATCGACGCGCCCGGGCGCCGAACCGGTGGCGCTGGACGAAGAGCTCAAGCGGGTCATTCCGGTCATTGAGGAAATGCGTCGCCACACGACGGTTCCCATCAGCATCGATACGGCCAAAGCCGAGGTGGCGCGGCAGGCGCTGGCGGCGGGCGCGAACATCGTCAACGACATCACCGCATTGAGCGACCCGACGATGGCGCGGGTAATCGCCGATACTCGACCGGGCCTGATTCTCATGCACATGCAGGGTGAACCGCGCACGATGCAACAAAATCCGCATTACGAGAATCTAATTGAAGAGGTCGGCGCCTTTCTGGCCGCGGCCGCTTCGCGCGCCCTCGCGGCCGGCGCGGCGGCGGAAAATATTGTCATTGACCCGGGCATCGGTTTCGGTAAAACATGGGAGCACAATCTTCAGCTCATTCGCGAAACCAAACGCTTTACCGAGTTGGGGTATCCGGTTTTAATCGGCCCGAGCCGCAAGCGGTTCATCGGGGAATTGACCGGCAAGGAAGTGGATCGACGGCTGTACGGTTCCATCGGGGCGGTGGCGGCGGCCGTCGTATTGGGCGCGCGTATCGTGCGGGTGCACGATGTCGCCCCCATGATCGACGCCGTGCGCGTCGCCGAGGCGATCGTCGGGATGGATAAATGAACGCCAACAGCATCACCACCTTGATCGAAACATTTCGCAGCATGAACGTGATCGACGTGCTCGACATCGCGATTGTCGCGTTGATCACCTATCGCGTGCTGATGATGATTCGTGGTACGCGGGCGTTGCAGATCCTGCTCGGCCTCGGTTTGATTTTCCTGTTTTACGTCGCCAGCCAACTGTTCGGCCTGTATACGCTCAACTGGCTGCTGTCTTCGTTCCTGGGCAGCTTGATCCTGGTGGTCGTCGTCCTGTTCCAACAGGAGATCCGCCGCGCCCTGGCGAGGTTCGCGCAAAATCCGTTCAACATCGCCTCGCCGGTGAACATTGAGTTCGCCGAGGAACTCGTGCGTTCGACGACCGCGCTGACCAACCGCCGCATCGGCGCGCTGATCGTGCTGGAAAAGGAAACCGGCCTCAACGAGTACATCGACGAGGGCGTCCAGCTCGACGCGCAGGTCAGCCGCGAACTTTTGGTCAGTATCTTTCTGCCGTCGTCGCCGATTCACGACGGCGCGGTGATCATCCGCAACGGCCGCATCGTCGCCGCCGGCTGCTTTTTCCCGCTGGCGACCGACGTGGAATTGGACAAGGATCTGGGGACGCGCCATCGCGCGGCGATCGGCGTGTCGCAGGAAACCGACGCGCTGGTGCTGGTCGTTTCCGAAGAGCGGGCGCAGGTCAGCGTCGTGCACTACGGGCGCATTACCAGCAACATTGCCAGCGATCAACTGCTGGATTTGATCCATCGGCATTTTGGGTAAGCCATGCTGAAACGACTGAAAGCATTTTTTACCGAAAACCTGGCCATCAAGCTGCTGAGCTTCGGCTTCGCCGTCGTGCTGTGGGCGTTCGTCAGCCTGGGCCAGACCGAATCGGAATTGCCCAAAAAGGTGCGCGTCGAATTGAAAAACATGCCGGCCGAACTGGTGCGCAGCAGCGATATTCCCGCCGAAATCGAAATCAAGGTCAGCGGTACGCACACCGTGCTGCGCGGCATCAATGACGATGAACTGCGCTATGTGATCGATTTGAAGGGAGCGCGAGCCGGCTTGCGCACTTTTAAAATTTATCCGCCCCGGATCGAGGGCGTTCCCGGCGGCGCGACGATCACCGAAATCACGCCGACCCAGATCAGCCTGACCCTCTCCGAGCGCGCCAACAAAACCGTGCGCGTCAATCCGGTCCTGCACGGCAAGCCGACCGAAGGAAAAGAGGTGCTCGGCCGCACCGTCGTGCCCGAGTTTGTCGAGATCACCGGCGCGAGCGAGGAACTCAAAGTCCTCAACATGATCGATACGGAAATCATCGACATCGAGGGGCGAAAGGATTCGTTCTCTTTGCGCGTCGGTCTGGATCTGGTCGGCCATCATGCGGAACTGGCACAAAAGCAGGACGTGCTGGTCAACGTGTACATCGGCGCGCCGCAGGTCAAGCGCATGTTCCCGGGCGTGCGCATCGAGGTCATCAACGCGCAGTACAAGTACAGCGTCGAACGCGAGCGGCTGGACGTGCAGCTCGAAGGTTCGCAAGACGAACTGACGCGGATCAATCCGGAGGATCTCAAGTTGGTGCTCGACGCCGCCGCGTTGGAGCCCGGTCTGCATACGGTCGAACTCAATCTGGTTTTGCCCGAGGGCATGCGGTTCCGCAACATCGAGCGGCCGCGGGTGAAAATCAACATCACCAATCGTAAGATACTGAAGAAGAACTAAGGGTTTTACCGGCGATCCCATCCGATGCTTTCCGACATGTTGCCTATGGGCGTCGCCTGAAATGGGAGGGAAGAAAGTGCCGCCGAAACTATCCGTCAATATCGACCATGTCGCCACCGTGCGTGAAGCGCGGAAGATCGATCAGCCCGATCCCATTTTCGCCGCCGGTCTGGCCGAACTGGCCGGCGCCGACGGCATCACCTGCCATTTGCGCGGCGATCGCCGGCACATCCAGGATCGCGATCTGGAATTGCTGCGCAAAACGGTCAAGACGCGTCTCAATGTCGAAATGGCCCCGACGCAGGAGATGATCCGCATTGCCTGCGAAGTGCGGCCGGACATCGTCACGCTGGTGCCCGAGCGGCCCGAGGAGGTCACCACCGAGGGCGGGCTGAACATCAACCACAGCAAGGAGGCGATCCGCAACGCCGCCAACCTGCTGCACGAGCATGAAATCGAGTTGAGCATTTTCATCGATCCGGTGCTCGACCAGGTGAAGGCCGCCCGCGATGTCGGCGCGAAGGTGGTGGAAATCAACACCGGCCGCTACTGCGAGGCGATGCGCCCGGCGGATGTCGAAAAGGAATTCCGGCTGATTATCGACGCGATGCGTATGGCCGAAAAGTTGCGGCTGGAAGTGGCCGCCGGCCACGGCCTGCATTACAAGAATACCGGATACATTGCGGCGATTCCGCAGGTGCGCGAATTGAACATCGGCCACGCGATCATCGCCCGCGCGGTGTTCGTCGGCCTGGAGCGCGCCGTGCGCGAGATGATCGACGTGATGGCCAAAGCGCCCAGGCTCAATCTGGGTTGAGCGATCGCGCCGCGGCCTTGAACGAACAATGTCCGCCGTCGCCCGTCCGGGCGGGGAAGGAGAAAAATCATGAAGCTGGTCACCGCCGAACAAATGCGTGAAATGGATCGTCTGGCGATCGACACGATTAAAATCCCCGGCATCGTACTGATGGAAAACGCCGGCGCGGGCGCGACCGAGGTCATCGAGGACGTCTTCGAGGACGAACTCGATTTCGGCGCGATCATCCTGTGCGGGCCCGGCAACAACGGCGGCGACGGCTACGTGATCGCGCGGCACTTGTACAATCGCGGCTACGATGTCGCCGTGTTCCAGCTCGGCGCGAAAAACGCGCTCAAAGGCGACGCGCGCACGAACTGGAAAATCGTCGAGAACATGGACATCCCGATTTACAGCCTGCTCAAGGATCGCGACCTGGAAGTGCTGGAAGAGGCGCTCGACGAATGCGGGCTGGTGGTCGACGCGCTGTTCGGCACGGGATTGTCCAAACCGATCGAGGGTCTGGCCGCCCGCGTGATCGACTTGGTCAACGATTCGGACGTGGCCATTGTCGCGGTCGATATTCCCAGCGGTTTGAGCGCCGATACCGGCCAGCCGCTCGGCCCGGTGATCATGGCCGATCTGACGGCCACCTTCGGCCTACCGAAGGTCGGTCAGTTTTTGTATCCCGGCGCGGAAATTTGCGGCGAGGTCGAGGTCGTCGATATTTCCATTCCGCCGGAGGTCGAAGAGCGTGTGTACGCGCCGATGCAGTTGATCGACTGGAGCGACGTGCTGCCGCTGTTCGAGCCGCGCGACATCGACACGCACAAAGGCACCTACGGCCACGCGGTGATTCTCGGCGGTTCGACGGGCATGAGTGGCGCGGCGGTGCTGGCCGGACAAGCGGCGCTGGTCATGGGCGCGGGGCTGGTCACCGTGGCCGTACCCGAACCGTTGCTGCCGATCATGGAAAGCAATCTCATCGAATGTCTCAAAGCCGGTCTGCCGGCGCAGAACGGACAATTCGCCGCCACGGCGGTGCAGCCCGCGCTGGCGATGCTGGCCGGCAAAAAAGTCGCGGCGCTCGGCCCGGGCCTGGGGCGCGGCGAGAGCGTCGATGCTTTCGTGCGGGAATTGGTCGCTCAGGCGGAAATTCCGCTGGTCATCGACGCGGACGCGCTCAACGCTCTGGCGGACGATCCGTCGCCATTGAGCAAAGCGAAAGCGACGCTGGTGCTCACGCCGCATCCGGGCGAGATGGCGCGGCTGCTCGGCACGACCGTCGAACAAGTGCGCAAGGATCGCGTCGCTTGCGCGGTCGATCTGGCCAAGCGGTCGAATACGATCGTTGTCCTCAAAGGCGCGGGCACGGTGGTGGCCGCTCCCGACGGACGCGTGTGGATCAACGCGACCGGGAATCCGGGCATGGCGTCCGGCGGCATGGGCGACGTGTTGTCGGGCATGATCGCCTCGTTGATCGCCCAGGGTGTCGATCCGTTGGACGCGGCGGTGGCCGGCGTGTATTTGCACGGCTACGCGGGCGATCTGGCGCGTGAGTCGGTCGGCGAACGCGCGTTGACCGCCAGCGAGGTGGTCGAGGCGCTGCCGTTGGTTACCTCGTTGTTCGAGGAGATCATGGATCCCGCCGCCGAGTGGGAGGATGAGGACGAGTGATCGACCTGGGACAACGCACTTCCGCGAGCGAGGAACAAACGCGGGACCTGGCCGCGCGCCTGGCGCGGAGATTGCGTTCCGGTGACGCCGTCGCGCTGGTCGGCGAATTGGGCGCGGGTAAAACCCGTTTCGTGCAGGGCGTGGCGCGAGGCCTGGGCGTGCCGGCCAACGTGCCGATCACCAGCCCGACCTTCACGCTGTTGGCCGTACACGAGCAGGGGCGCCTGCCGCTGTATCATTTCGATCTGTACCGCCTGTCGGCCTGCGTCGATCTGGATCGCATCGGCGCGGAGGAATACCTGTGGGGCGAGGGCGTGAGCGTGATCGAGTGGGCCGACCGCGTACCCGAGGCGCTGCCGGACGATTGTCTGTGGATCGAGTTTTCATTCGTCGGCGACGAGCGGCGGTTGCTCTTTCGCTCAAACGATGATCGTTGGCGCGCACTGGTCGAGGAATTGTAGATGGCGGTGATCGTCCAGAAATACGGCGGCACGAGCGTGGGTAGCATCGCGCGCATCGATGCGGTGGCCGATCGCGTGGTGCGCACGCACAAAGCGGGCAATGAGGTTGTCGTCGTCGTTTCGGCGATGGCCGGCGAAACCGACCGTTTGCTCAATCTGGCGCGACAAGTGACGGACCGGCCCAACGAACGCGAACTCGATCAACTCGTTTCCACCGGCGAGCAGGTCAGCATCGCGTTGCTGGCCATGGCCGTCGAGTCGCGCGGGCACCAGGCGCGCAGCTTCCTGGCGCATCAGGTGAAAATCCGCACCGACAATCATTTCGCGCAGGCGAAGATCATGTCCATCGATCCCGAGGCGATTCTCGATCGTCTGGGCGAACGGAAAATCGCGATCGTCGCCGGTTTTCAAGGCGTGGATCACGAGGGCAACATCACCACGCTCGGCCGGGGCGGCAGCGACACCACGGCCGTCGCGCTGGCCGCCGCGCTCAAGGCCGACGTGTGCGAAATCTACACCGACGTCGACGGCATCTACACGACCGATCCGAACATCTGTCCCGAAGCGCGCAAGCTCGCGCGTATCAGCCACGACGAAATGCTCGAGCTGGCCAGCCTGGGCGCGAAGGTGTTGCACATCCGCGCGGTGGCCTTCGCCAAGAAATTCTGCGTTCCCTTGCACGTGCGCAGTTCGTTTTCCGACGTAACCGGCACGTGGATCG
This sequence comes from bacterium, assembly GCA_036725605.1. Taxonomy (GTDB): domain Bacteria; phylum Lernaellota; class Lernaellaia; order Lernaellales; family Lernaellaceae; genus CALBTQ01. The sequence goes on along the minus strand of DAIMDW010000001.1, from coordinate 505,523 downwards.
TTCCCGAGGAGAAAAGCATGGAATCGGCGCCGATTACCGGAGTCACCTACGCCAAGAACGAAATGCGCATCCGCCTGCTGGGCGTGCCCGACACGCCCACGGCCACGCGCGATATCGTGCTGCCGCTGACCCACGCGGGCGTGCACGTCGACGTGATGGTGCAAAACGCCAGCGTCGATGGATATTTTGATTTCACTTTCACCGTGCCCAAGGACCAGGCGGTGCAGGCGCGCGAACTGGTCGAGCACGCCGCCGACGAACTCAACGCCGTGGGCGTCGAGATGGAAGGCCCGGTGGCGAAGGTCTCGGTCGTCGGCGTGGGCATGCGCACGCACGCCGAAGTGCCGGGCAAGGTGTTCGACACGCTGGCGCGCGAGAACATTCCCGTGCAGATGGTGGCGACCAGCGAAATCAAGCTGAGTGTGGTCATCGACGAAAATTATCTGGAAGCCGCCGTGCGCGCATTGCACGACGCCTTCGGCCTGAGCCGGGAGGAAACAGGGTGCGCGGCCGGCTGATCGCGGTCGTCGCTCTGCTGCTGTTGCTCGTCGGTTGCGGCGGTGGGGCCAGCGAGCTGGTTTATCCGCCGGAAAAAACTTCTTTCGCCACGACCGACGACGGCTGGCGGCTTGGCTTGCTTCATTTTCCGCCGACCGGCAAACCGCTCAACACCGAACCGCTGGTGTTGTGCCACGGCATCGTCACCACTTCCATCACGTACTACCAGGGCGATCAATACGGCCTCGCGCCGGTGTTGGCGGCGTTGGGTTACGACGTCTGGCTGGTCAATCTGCGCGGGCGTTATCCGAGCGATCGACCCGCGGCCAATCCGGACAAAGCGTATGGTTGGACGATCGACGATTACATCAACCACGACGTTCCCGCCGTGCTGACCCATGTGCTGGAAAAAACCGGCGCCAGGCGCGTGACGTGGATCGGCCACTCGATGGGCGGCATGACCCTCTACGCTTACCAGGGTACGCATCGCGATGCGCGCATCGCGCGGATCATCGCCATCGCCAGCCCGATTCGCTTCGCCGACTATTGCGACGAACTCAAGGATCTGGCGCGCGGCCTCGGCCAAAAATTCGATAAAGATTCAGCGCTGCATTTGCGCATCGCCAGCCGCTTCTACCAACCGTTCAGCGAAAAGCGGTTTTTCGAGAGCTACCTGTTGCTGGTGGCGAACCTGGACAACATCGAGCCGGTGTTATGGAAGCGTTTTGTGTCCGACGGCGTTTCGGATGTCTCCGGCGGCGTGGTGCAGCAGATTTCCGCGTGCGCGCTCGACGATACGTTCAAGAGCGTCGACGGTGCAATCGATTACCGGCGCGAGATGAGCAACATTCGGGAACCGCTTTTACTGCTCGCCGGCTCGATGGATAAACTCGGCCCGGCGACGGCGGTCAAACCGGCGCTGGACCTGGTGGGCAGTCAGGATAAAACCTACCGCGAGTTCGGCCGCGCCAACGGGCAGAGCGTCGACTACGGCCATCTGGATCTGGTGGTCGGCGATCATGCCCGCCGCGAGGTGGATCCGGTCATCATCGAATGGCTGGCCAATCACCGCTAGCACGTTATCCCAATTTTTTCACCGCGTCGCGTCCGGCGATCAACACCGGGTCGATCACCGGCGAGAACGGCGGCGCGTAGGCCAGGTCGGCGTCGGCCAGTTGATCGACCGTCAGGCCCGCGTGCACGGCCATCGCCAATACGTTGGTGCGCAACGCCGCGCCTTCCGCGCCGACAATCTGCGCCCCCAACAAGCGGCGCGATTTTTTGTCGACGACCAACTTCACGTGAATCGGTTTGGATGCCGGTTGGGCATGCGCGCGGCTGCGATGGGTGACGACGTTGGTGAACACGTCAAAGCCCGCGCGGCGCGCTTCGTCCTCGCCGATGCCCGTGGCGCCGACTTCCAGGTCGAAACATTTGAAATGCATCGAGCCGATCGCGCCGGGATATACGATGTCGCCGCCGGCGGCGTTTTCCCCGGCCGTCCAGCCGTGCTTGTTGGCGATGTCGCCCAACGGATACAGGTGCGGCAAGCCGCTGACGCGGTTGATCGTTTCGGTGCAATCGCCCGCGGCGTATATGTCGGGCACGTTCGTGCGCATGTGATCGTCGACGGCGAACGCGCCCGAGGGGCCGATCAAAACACCCGCCGCCGTGCCGATTTCCACGTTGGGTACGACGCCCAGGCCGGCGATGATCAAATCGGCCGGGTAGGTTTCGTTGTCCGTTGCCACGGCGGTCACCAGGCCCCGGTCATCCAGGATGAAGCGTTTCGGCGCCGTGTTCGGCACGTAACCGACGCCCTGTTTTTCCAGTTCCGCGCGAATGTGCGCCGAAAGTTCCGCCTCGACGACCTTCCCGGGTTTGTCCGAGCGATGCAAAATCACGTTGGCCACGCCGCGCGCGTGCAGTGCTTCGGCCAGCTCCAGCACGATGAATCCGGCGCCGATGGACACCGCGCGTTGCGGTTTTTTGGCGCGAATGAACTCGTCGAGCGCGATAGCCGATTCCAACGATTTGATGTGAAACACGTTGGGCGCGTCGGCCCCGGGGATGTCCAAACGGCGCGGCCGCGCGCCAGTGGCGAGGATCAGCGTGTCGTACGTATATTGTTCGATGCGGTCTTCCGTGATGTTGTGCACGGTAACTTCTTTCTTCATCGGATCGATCGCGGTGACCTCATGATGCAAGCGTACGTCGATGTTCTGCTTTTTGCGAAACACGTCCGGCGGGCGCACCAGCAGGTTTTCCCACTTGGGCACAACCCCGGCGATGAAGTATGGCTCGTCGCAGGCGCCGTAACTAATGTAGGGGCCGGCTTCGAAGAGGATGATCTCCAGGTTTTCGTCGAAGCGCCGGGCGCGACTTGCCGCGCTGGTTCCGGCCGCCACGCCGCCGATGACGATCAATCGCTTGGCCATGTTCATCTCCCGCTTCTGGTATAGGGGAAAGATAAAGCGAGAATCCGGCCTAGGCAACGTTGAAGGAATAAAATACAATTTCCGCCAAAGGAGGAATGCGTGATTCGGTATGCGTATGCGATAGCGGCTTTGTGCCTGTTATGCGTGTGGGCGTGCGCCGACGACAACGATTTCGATTTCGACAGCGAGGCGTACGGTCCCGCCGAAACGACCGAAATGATTTTGGTCGACGGCGGTTCGTTCACCATGGGCTCGGATTATTCGCCGGAAATCGATCTGATCGACGGCATCGCCGACGAGGGATTCTCCGACGAGCATCCGGAACACACGGTCGCGCTCCACGGATTTTTTCTCGATAAATTCGAAACGACGAACAAACAATACCGCGCCTGTGTTCATGCGGGCGCCTGCTCGGACCCGGCGACGCGGCATTTGATCGGCATTGACGATTATTACACGCTGGCCATGTACGACCATTACCCGGTGACCAACGTGACCTGGGCACAGGCGAACGCCTATTGCGTCTGGCGCGGCCGGCGCTTGCCGACCGAAGCGGAGTGGGAATACGCCGCGCGCGGCGCGATCGACGACCGCATTTATCCGTGGGGTTGGAAAGAGCCCGATTGCGACATGGCCAACATTTCGGTGACGGGCTGGGTCGAATCGCCGCTGGGTGAAATGGTCGAGACCGAGTTGTGCACCGGCGCGCCGTTGCCGGTGAATTCCTACGCCCCTTGGGCCGCGGCCAGTGGGGCGCGCAACATGACCGGCAACGTCGCCGAGTGGGTGAGCGACTGGTACGCCGACGATTATTATGATAATGACATCTGGCCGGACAATGCGCAAAATCCCGCCGGACCGCCCGCGGGCGCGGACCGTGTGATTCGCGGCGGCGGATTTTCGTCGAGCGCGGTATACGCGCGCATCTCGTTCCGCGATCATCATCGACCCGAACACGCGGATTCGAGCATCGGTTTCCGTTGCGCGCTGGATGCGGATTGATGGGGAAGTACGCACACTACGATTTACCGAAACAGATCGTTTTGTTGTCCACCGCCGATTGGGATGCGCCGCTGTGGACCAACAAACAGCAAATCGCCGTGCGTCTGGCCGAAGATTTCGAGGTCGTGTACGTCGAGCCGGTGGCGGTGTTTCTCAATCCCAAACGCGGCCTGCAAAAAAGAGTGTGGACCGATCCGTCGGGCGTGACGGTTTATCGTCCGTCCGGCGCGCTGCCGTTCGGCAATAAATTGTGGCCGGTCAATGAAGTGAATTGCGCGCGGGTGGCGGCCGATCTGACGGGCCTGCTGCGTGACAAGGACTTTGCACAGCCACTGGTCTGGTGCTATCCGCCGACCGGTCAGCCGCTGTTGAAACATCTGCCGCATGAACTGAGTTGCTACGATTGCGTCGACGAGTACAGCGCCTTTCCGGGGGCGTGGATCACCGCCGTGAACAACATGGAACGCAGGTTGATGCACGCGGTCGACGCCGTGTTCACTACCGCGAAGAGCCTGTACGAGGCGAAACGCAAATACAACCCGAATACGTTTTTCGTGCCGAACGTGGCCGATTTCGAGCACTTTCATCAGGCCGCTGAAGCGACGCCCAGCCTGTTGCTGCGTGAAATGAAAAGGCCGGTGATCGGGTTCGTCGGTGCGCTCAACTACAAGCTCGACGCCGATTTGCTGCGCGCCGTGTGCGCGATGCGCCCGCATTGGTCGTTCGTGTTCGTCGGGCCGCAACGCGAATTCAACGCGCAACAGTTCATCGGTTGCGCCAACGCGCATTTTCTCGGTCGCAAGGACATCGCCGAGCTGCCGGCAATCATGGCCGGATTCGATTTCTGCATGATTCCTTACAAGGTGGATCGTTACACGCACGGCGTACTGCCGCTCAAATTTTTCGAGTACCTCGCCACCGGCAAACCGGTGGTCACCACGCCGTTGCCGGAATTGGAAACGTTTCAACATCTGGTCGACGTCGTCACCTCGGCCGAAAGTTTCGTCGAGGCGGTGGAGCGACGCCTGGATGATGATCCGCATGTCGAACAGCGCGTCGCCCTGGCCGCCCAAAATAGTTGGGAACATCGCATCAACAGCATGCTTACGCATCTGGAGACGATCCGTCGCCGGAAAGCGCGGGAGCGACGATGAAGGTCCTCGTTCACTCGCGCGATTTTCCGCCCGACTTCGGCGGCGTGCAAACATGGATGGAACGCATCGCGCGGCACTATGGCGAAGAGGCGGTCGTCCTGACGCGCCGCTGCCCTGGATTCGAGGATTTCGATCGGCAACAGGTTTATGCCGTCAAACGCCTGCCGCGACTGGATTGGAAGCACGACAATCGCCTGCTCAACATTTTGTTGCGCGCCATGGCCTTGTTTTTGCGTTTCGCGCTCAACGGCATTTATCTGGCCGAAACCATCCGCGAACAAAAAACCGACGTGGTGCACTGCGCCTATGTGATGGCCAACGGTCTGCCGATGATGGTCGTGCGCATTCTGACCGGCACACCCTATGTCGTGTATTGCCACGGCAACGAGATTTTGCGCGAGGTCGATAAGGGCGGCGTGCGCCTGTGGCTGGTGCGGCTTATCCTGCGCCTGGCCGTGCGCGTGGTGGTCAACAGCACGTTCATGCGCGATGAAATCGCACGATTGGTTGACCCGAGCCGCATCGTGATCGCGCCGCTTGGAGCCGACTCGGGCAATCTGGATCCTACCGCTGAGCCGCTGCAACACCTGGGCGGCTTCGATTTTTTCGGTCGCGAGGTGATCGTCACGCTGGGGCGCATCGACCCGCGCAAGGGCCACGATATGATCGTGCGCGCGCTACCGGCGATCGTGGAAAAGTGTCCGCATGCACTATGGATCATCGTCGGCGAGGGCGAACATCGTTTGCACGTCGAGCGAATGGTCAACGAGGCGGGCCTGGGCGAGCACGTATTGTTTGCCGGCAAAGCGCCGGACGATCAACTGTCGGCCATCCTCGCGCGCGCCGATTTGTTTTTGCTGCCCAATCGTCGCATCGGCAACAACATCGAAGGATTCGGTATCGTCTTTCTGGAAGCCGCGATGTTCGGCGTGCCGGCGGTCGGCGGGCGTAGCGGCGGGGCGGTGGATGCGATCGACGACGGCGTGACCGGTCTGCTGTGCGACGGGGAAAATCCCGCCGACATCGCCGCCGAAACGTTGGCTATCCTGACCGATCCGGAACTGGCCGAAACCATGCGCCTGAAGGCGAAAGAGCGCGCCGCGCAACGCACGTGGGCGAGTTGTTGTACGGTTGTCGAGAAGGCCATTCAAGCGCTGTTGCCTTGACCGATCTGCATTGCGTCTCCCATTTTTCCTGGGTATTCTGTGGCCAAACCAAAGGAGAGAATGTGCCGTTAGTCGGACGCGATATCATCTGTCTGGCCAGTTCCAGTTGGGATGCGATGTGGGTCAACGCCCAGCACCTGATGTCGCGCCTGGCCGCCGACAATCGCGTGCTGTACGTGAACAATCTCGGCCTGCGCGCGCCCGGCAAAAACAAGGGCGATTGGGCGAAGGTCAGGCGCCGCCTCGGCGAATGGTTCAGCGGCGCCCAAAAGAAAGCGGACAACCTGTGGGTGCTCTCTCCGGTCAGCGTGCCGCTGCATCAAAGCGCGGCGGTGCGTTCGTTCAACCGTTGGAGTCTGATCCGCAGCTTGCGCGGTCACGCGCGACGGTTGGGTTTTCAGCGACCGATCCTCTGGACGTTCCTGCCGTTGGGCGTGGAGTTGATCGGTCAGCTGGACGAATCGTTGGTCGTCTATCACTGCGTCGACGAGTACGCGGCCAATCCCGGCGTCGCCGTCGACGAACTGCGCGCGATGGAAGACGCCTTGCTGCGCCGCGCCGATCTGGTTTTCGCCACCAATCCCGTCTTGTATGAGGAGCGCAAAGACCGCTCCAAACGGGCGGTTTACGTGGGGAACGTGGCTCATACGCCGCACTTCGAGCCGTCAACGCAGCGTGATATCCCGGAGAAATTGCGCCATCTGCCGCGGCCGATTCTCGGTTACACCGGCAATATTTCCGGATACAAAACCGACCTCGAACTTTTGGTGAAAACCGCGCGGGCGATGAACGAAGGCTCGTTGGTGTTGGTGGGGCCGGTCGGTTGGGGCGATCCCTCGACCGACGTCACCGCCTTGCAGGAACTGCCCAACGTGCATTTCATCGGCCGGGTCGATTACGACGAATTGCCCGCGTATGTCGCCGCTTTCGATATTTGCCTGATGCCCCTGCGCGTCAACGAGAGCACGCGCCGCAGTTTTCCGATGAAGTTTTACGAGTACATGGCGGCGGGTAAGCCGATCGTGTCGGTCGATCTGCCGGCCTTCGATCGCTATCGTACGCGGCCGGAACTGTGCCGGGTGGCGGCCGACCATGACGATTTTCTCGAGGCGATTTGTCGTACGATCGCCGACCAGGGCGATTATACCGATGCGCGACTGACCGAGGCGCGCGCCAACAGCTGGGACGTGCGCGTGCGTGAAATCGGCGCGACGGTCGCCGCGGCGCTGGCGGAGAAGGAGGCGCGCGGTTGAAAGTCGCCCTGGTGCACGATTGGCTGACCGGCATGCGGGGCGGCGAGCGTTGCCTGGAAGCGTTTTGCGAACTGTTTCCCGAAGCGCATCTGTATACGCTGCTGCATAACAAAGGTGCGGTTTCGCGGCGCATCGAGACCATGCCGATTCACACCAGCTTCATCCAAAAGATGCCGTTCGCGACCAAGGGCTATCGCTATTATCTGCCGCTGTTTCCCACGGCGATCGAAATGTTTGACCTGCGCGAGTACGATCTGATTTTGTCGTCGAGCCATTGCGCGGCCAAGGGCGTACGCTGCCATCCGCATCAAGTGCACATAAGTTATTGTTACACGCCGATGCGCTACGCGTGGGACATGGCGCACCTGTATTTTTCCCGCGAGGTGTTCAGCCCGCTCAGCCGTCGGTTGATTCCGCCGTTCCTCAACGGCCTGCGTATGTGGGATGCGCTCAGCAGCCGGCGCGTCGATCATTTCATCGCCATCAGCCGCCACATCGCGCGGCGCATTGCCAAGCATTACCGCCGCGATGCGCGGGTGATTTATCCGCCGGTCGACGTGACGCGCTTTGCCCACGAAAAGGCGGAGGACTACTACCTGCTGGTTTCCTCGTTTGCGCCGTACAAGCGAATCGACCTTGTTTTGCAGGCCTTTCGTGAGTTGCGTCTGCCGTTACGGATCGTCGGCGAAGGACAGGAATTTCGCCGGTTGAAAAAATATGCCGGACCGAATGTCCGTTTCCTGGGGCGCTTGTCCGACGAGGCCGTTGCCGAGCAGATGGCGCGTTGCCGGGCGTTTGTTTTCGCGGCCGAAGAGGATTTCGGCATCGCGCCGTTGGAGGCGCAGGCGGCCGGCAAGCCGGTAATTGCCTACGGCAAAGGCGGCGTACTCGAAACCCTTGGCGCGTATCCAATGACCGGCGATGGCGACCGTGACCGTGAAGCGTTGGCGGCCGGCGAATACGGCGGGTTGTTCTTCCCGCGACAGGATATCGCTTCGCTGGTCGACGCGGTGCGCCTGTTTGAAACGATATCCGACCGCTTCGATCCGGCGAAACTGAGCGCACGCGTCGCCTCGTTCGCCCCGGAGCGTTTTAAAAAGGAAATCAAGGAAACCGTCGACAATATAATGACCGCCGGATCGGGCGGAGGGAACCGATGAAAATAGCGTTGATCCACGATTGGTTGACCGGCATGCGCGGCGGCGAAAAGGTGCTGGAGGTCATGTGCGAGTTGTGGCCCGAAGCGGACCTGTACACCTTGCTGCACGTGCCCGGCAAGCTGACGCCGGTGATCGAAAACCGCAAGATAATCACCAGCGGCATCCAGAAGCTGCCCAAGGCGGTCGATTGGTACCGCTATTATCTGCCGCTGATGCCCACGGCCATCGAGCAGTTCGATCTGCGCGAATACGACCTGGTGCTCTCCACCAGCCACTGCGTCGCCAAGGGCGTGATTACACAGCCGGCGACCTGTCACATCAGTTATATTCACACGCCGATGCGCTATGTGTGGGAGCTGTTCGAGGAATATTTCGGCGCACAGCGAACCGGCCGATTCAAGCGGTTGATCATCTCGTTTTTCGCCAACTACCTGCGCCTGTGGGATGTGGCGTCGGCCAACCGCGTCGACGATTTCATCGCCAACAGCGGGCATGTGGCCAAGCGCATCGCCAAGCACTACCGCCGCGAATCGACCGTGATTCATCCGCCGGTCGACACGGCGCGGTTCTCCATCGGCCAACCGGAGGATTTTTACCTGGTCGTTTCCGCCTTGGCCCCTTATAAGCGCATCGATTTGGCCGTGCAGGCCTGCGCGCGGATGAAACGCAAGATCAAGGTCGTCGGCACGGGACAGGACGAAGATCTACTGCGCCGGATCGGCGGCGAGTACATCGATTTTCTCGGCTGGCAGGACGACGCGACGATCGTCGAGCTCTATCAAAAGTGCCGCGCCTTTGTGTTCCCCGGTGAAGAGGATTTCGGCATCACGCCGTTGGAGGCGCAGGCGTCCGGGCGTCCGGTAATCGCCTTTGGCAAAGGCGGCGCGCTGGAAACGGTGCGCGGACTGCACGAGGAAAACCCGACCGGCGTGTTTTTCCATGAACAAACGGTCGACGGCTTGATGCAGGCGATCGCGACCTTCGAACAAAATGAAAGCCGTTTCGAGGCGGCCCATACGCGCGAGCATGCGCTGACCTTCGACCGCGAGGTTTTTCGGCGGCGCATCAAGGAGCACGTGGAAGGGTATTACGCAACGTACCGCGCGCAGCAGGGATAACGCCGGTGAGGCCGCGACTCCAACCCGCCGTCGCCGCCTTGTTGGGATTGGCCTACTCGTTTGCCTTTCTGGAATTGCCGCTGGGCTCTCTGGGCGGCGTCAAGCTGACCACCACCGAATTGTGCCTGGCGTTGTTGCTCGCCGGCGCGTTGTTGTATTTGGGCAAGGGTTTTTTCGCACTCGATCGTATCGCCGTCGGCCTGGGCGCAATCGTTGTCTCGATGATCATCACGACAATTTTCATCGGCGACGATCGCGGCGCGGCGGTGAAATTCATCCTCCGTTTTTTCGCCGGAGTCATGCTGTATCTGGCGGTGAAAAGACTGTTCGCCCAGCGGCGGATGGTGCTGACCGCCTTGCGGGCGATGACGGCGGCGGCGATTTGCTTTTCCATCATCGGTCTGGTGCAGAGCATCTGGCCCGAGTTGCTCGATCCGTTGTTGAAATTGTGGATTCCCAACAAATTCGCCGTGTACGATCCGGCGGCGCCGCTGTCGTTCACCACGGGAAATTTTCTGACCGCGAACGGATACGTCATTCGCGCTGCGTCGGTTTTCGGTTACTGCAACACGTTTTCCTATTTTTTGGTGATGGCGATCGGCGCGGCGCTGTTGTTGCTGTTCACGGACGATGACCGCTATTGGAGACAGGCCGCCGCGTTTGCCTTGCCGCTGCACCTGTGCGCGCTGGCGCTGACCTTCAGCCGCGGCGCGTGGCTGGCGTTGGCGGGTGGAATTTTGATCGGGCTGGCGGTCTACCTGTGGCGCGGAAAAAGCGCGCACAAACTGCTTGTGGGTTTGAGCGGCGGATTGGTCGTCGTGCTCATCGGCGCTTCGATTTTATTCATGCGACAGCCGAACGGGGCACCGGTTGAAAGGCGAAGCGAGGAGGAATGCCGTCCGTTGATCATGACCGACGTGGCGCACGGCGGCGACGAGTCGGTCCAAACGCGCCTATTATTGTGGCGAGCCGCGTGGCGGTTGGGCAAAACCTCGCCGCTGGTGGGCGTCGGCGTCGATCGCTTCCGCTATCGGTATCATGAGGCGTTGCCGGCCAGCAATTTCGATCTCTACCTCGGGCAGGGATTGTACCAGCCGCACAATATTGTGCTGACGGCGTTGGCCAATCAGGGGATTATCGGCTTGCTGGCGCTGGCGGCATTGGCGATTTTCATTTTGCAAGTATGGTGGGCGAGGGTGCGGGAAGGCGTCGATCCGCCGTTGGCCGTGGTGACCGGAATGACGGCGGCGATCGGCGCGGCGAACCTGTATGATGCGATGATGTTCGATGCCTACGCGCACATGCTGACGATTGTATTGACGCTGGCGTTGCTGACCACGCGAGGATGGCGAAATGAGTAAAATTTGGCTGAATACCGCTTGGAAACTGGGCGCCCTGACCGGCTCCAAACTGCTGGTGTTTGCACTGATGCTCGTGGCCGCGCGTTGGCTGCCTCTGGACGATTTCGGTTACCTGGTGTTCGTTCTCGCCTATTCGCAACTGGCGTTCGTCGTGCTGGATGCCGGTGTTTCCACCGCGTTGTGGCGCGAGGCGTCCACCGCGAACGATCGCGGGCTGCGCGGATACATCGCGGCGCACGCCTTGCGGCCCTGGTCGTTGCCGGCCGGTTTGGCGGTCGCGCTGTTGATGTTGGGTTTGTTCGATCTGCCGCCTAACGTGGTGATGTTCGCGGCGATGGTGCTGCTTGGCGTGGCGATCGAATCGTTGACCCAGCTCGATCTGGCGCTGTTCAAGGCCCGGGAAAATCTGCGCCACGAGGCGCTGGTGTCGTTGCTGCAGCGTTTGGTGTTTGTCGGCCTGGCCTTGGTCGCTCTGGTGAAGGGATTTTCCTTGCTCGGCGTGGGAGTGGCGTACCTGGCCGGGCAAATGGCGGCGCTGTGGTATTCGCGCCGTCTGCATCCGCGCCCGTTGGCGCCGTTCCGCGACAAACAACCGCAGGCCATGTCGTTGGCCAAGCTGGCCTTGCCGTTGGCGGCGGTGAACATTTTTACCGTCGTGTATTTCCGCATCGATCTGGTGATGCTGCAAAAAATCGCCGGGGCCGAACAGGCGGGATTGTATGGGGCCGCCTATCGTCTGATCGAAGCGGCGATGATGCTGCCGGCGGCTTTTCTCACGGCCTATTTTCCCCGTCTGGCGCGCTATGCGGAAGGAAACGGCGAGAAGGTCGCGGTCGCCGCGCCGCTACGTTTGCTGGTGAGCGTGGTCACCGCCGGCACGGCCTTCGGTCTGGTTTTCGCGCCGGAAGTGCTGCGGCTGCTGTTTGCCGAGCGATTTGTGGTGGCCGCGTGGGCGCTGCGCATTTTGCTGTTGGCGATGTGGCTGATTTTCCCCAATTACCTGTTGACCAACATGCTGGTCGCGCGGCGCGAGCAAAAATCCTTCGCCCGGTTTGTCGGGATCTGCGCGCTGGTTAACGTGGCGCTCAATGCCGTGCTCATTCCGTTGTGCGGCATGCTGGGAGCGGCGACGGCCACCGTGGCGACCGAAGGATTGTTGTTGCTGCTTTGTTGGCGGCATTTACGGGCAAACGAACCGGCGCTCGTCTTGCGCAACCTGATATATCCATTACACTACGGCGCGGGTTTCGCGATTGTGCTTTTCGTCGCCGAGCGCTTTGCTCCAAATGGCGCGTTGGCGGGAGGATTCGCGGTTTTGTTGTTCTGGTGCGCCATGGCCTTCCGGAAATTCCATCGTCGTGAGGCACAATGAAAATCGCCGTCGATGCCCGTGCCTTGTCCGGTGAACCGTCGGGCGTGGGAATTTACACGCGCACATTGTTGGCCGGTCTGGCGCGGCGGCAAACGGATGACGAATACCTGCTGTTGTCCAACCGCGCCATCGAAATCGACGATCCGTTGCCGGTGAATTTTAAACGTCATGATCGCGGCTATCCCATCGGCAATGTCTGGTTGCAGCAGCGAGCTCCACGCCTGCTCAAGCAGGAACGGGCCGTCCTGTTTCACGGCACGAATTTCCTGGCGCCGTTGCTCAGTCCGTGCCCGACCGTGCTGACGGTCCACGATCTGTCGAGTTTCCTTTTTCCGCAGTTGCACACCCGTCGTAATAATTTCATTCAACGCCTGCTGCCGGCGTGCATCCGTCGCGCCGCCGCCGTGATCGCAATCAGCGAAAACACGCGCCGCGATCTGATCGAACACCTGCGCGTACCGGCGGAGAAGATCCGGCTGATTCACAACGCGCCGATGCCGTATTTCAGCGAGGAGTCGAGCGCCGCGCCGGACGTCGAGCTGCCGCCCGAGTATTTTCTGTTCGTCGGTACGCTCGAACCGCGCAAGAATCTGGCGCGCTTACTGGCGGCGCTGGCTCGGGCGAAAACACAAACGCCTTTGCTGATCGTCGGGGCGGACGGCTGGGGCAGCGACGAGGTGCGCCGCGAATATCAGCGGTTGGGGTTGGGCGAGCGCGTGCGATTTCTGGGCTATCTGGCACATCATCGCCTGCCGGCGGTCATGCGGCGGGCGCAGGCGCTGCTGATGCCCAGCATTTACGAGGGATTCGGCCTGCCGGTGCTCGAAGCGATGACCTGCGGCACGCCGGTGCTGGCGGCGGCCAATTCCAGCCTCGCCGAAGTGACCGGAGATGCGGCGTTGCTGGTCGACCACCGCGACGTGGCCGGAATGGCGGGGTTATTGGACAAACTGGCGTCCGATGATACACTGCGCTCGCATTATTCGCGATTGGGGAAGGCGCGGGCCGAGTTTTTCTCGTTGGAGAAAATGGCGCGCGCCACGTATGAGGTCTACCGCGAAGTGGTGGAAAAAAGATGATCACCGATCGGGAACGTTTTCGCGACAGCGTGCGCTATGTCGCCGATCTGGCGGTGGTGCTCGTCGCCTGGCTGGTCGCGTATCCGATTCGTTTCAATCTGATTCCTCTGCTTATTCCGCACGTGCCGCCGTTCGCCGATTACGCGTGGTTGGGCGCGCTGGCGCTGTTGATCTGGATGGTCGTCATGCGCCTGCGGCCGCTCATTCCGCTGTCGCGCGCCGGCGGCCTGCAGGAAATGCTCTTTACCGGCCTGCAACGACACATTTTCGCCTTCGTCACCTTCCTGGTGTTGACGATGTTCGTGAGCGCCTACAAGCCCAGCCGCATCGTCTTTCTGATTTTCCTGGTGCTTTCCACGGCGGGAATTGTCGCGGTGCGCCTGATTTTATTCCGGGCGATCCGCCGGCAGATTCAGCGCGGCGAGGGCATCTCGCGCGTGCTGGTGGTGGGCACGGGCGAATTGGCCCTCAAGCTGGTGCGCCGGTTGCGGCAGCGTGCCGATCTGGGTTTGCAGATGGTCGGGCTGCTGGCCGACAAGGCTGAAGAAGTTTCGCAGGTCCTGGAAGATGCGCCGGTGCTGGGCACGGCCGACCAGGTGCAATCCGTCGTCGAGGCGCAGCGCATCGACCGGGTGTTCATCGCCTTGCCGATGAGCGCGCACGAACGTTTGCGCGTGGTGCTGCAGAACCTGGAAAGCGAGATGGTCGACGTGAAGGTCGTGCCCGACCTGCTCGATTACGTGGTGTTGCAGTCGAGCGTTGAGGACCTGGACGGACTGCCGATCATCAGCCTCAAGCAGGTGCCGTTGTCCGGGTGGGGCGCGGTGGCCAAGCGAATTTTCGATTTCTGTTTCGCGGCGGCGGTGCTGTTGCTGGGCAGCCCGGTTTTTCTGCTGCTGGCGGCGTTGACCAAGCTGACCAGCCCCGGACCGGTGTTTTACAAGCAGGAGCGCATGGGGCTGGACGGGCGCGTGTTTGATATCTATAAGTATCGTTCGATGCGTGTGGATGCGGAAGAACACAGCGGCGCGGTCTGGGCCGTCGAGGGCGATCCGCGACGGACGCGATTCGGCGCGTTTTTACGCAAGTCGAATCTTGATGAAATTCCGCAGTTCATCAACGTGTTGCGCGGCGAGATGAGCGTGGTCGGGCCGCGTCCGGAACGGCCGGTGTTCATCGAGAAATTTCGGAACGAGATTCCGAAGTACATGCTGCGCCACAAGGTGAAGGCGGGGCTGACCGGCTGGGCGCAGGTCAACGGCTGGCGCGGCAACACCGATTTGAATCGGCGCATCGAATGTGATTTGTATTACATCGAGAACTGGAGTTTTTGGTTCGATTTGCGCATCATATGGCTGACGGTCTTTTCCAGGGCCGGCCGTAAAAACGCATATTAACTGGAGAGACATAATGAACATCTGTGTAATTGGGACGGGCTATGTCGGCTTGGTGGCGGGCACCTGTTTCGCGGAAACCGGCAACGACGTGATTTGTGTGGACATCGACGAGGATAAGATCGCTAAGCTGAAAAACGGCGAGATTCCCATTTACGAACCGGAACTGGATGCGCTGGTCGAGCGCAACGTCAAGGAAAAGCGCTTGTCGTTCACCACCGACCTGCCCGAGGGCGTGCAGAAAAGCGACATCATTTTCATTGCCGTGGGCACGCCGCAGGACGAGGACGGCTCGGCCGACCTGACGCACGTGCTGGCCGTGGCCAAGTCGATCGGCCAGTCGATCAACGGGTTTAAAGTCATCGTGGACAAATCGACCGTGCCGGTCGGCACCGCCGACAAGGTGCGCGCGGCGATCGCGGCCGAAACCGACGTCGAATTCTGCGTCGTGTCCAATCCCGAGTTCATGAAGGAAGGCGCGGCGATCACCGACTTCTTGTATCCCGACCGCGTGGTCATCGGCACCGACAACGACAAGGCGCGCGAGATGATGGGCGAGTTGTATTCGCCGTTCGTGCGCACCGGCAACCCGATCATCTTCATGGAAATCAAGTCGGCGGAAATGACCAAGTACGCCGCCAACGCGATGCTGGCCACGAAAATCAGCTTCATGAACGAGATCGCCAACCTGTGCGACATGGTCGGCGCCGACGTGGCCGACGTGCGCAAGGGCGTGGGCTCGGATTCGCGCATCGGCAAAGCGTTCTTGTTCCCGGGCGTGGGCTACGGCGGGTCGTGCTTCCCCAAGGACGTCAAAGCGTTGATCAAAACCGCCGAGGAATCCGGCATGGCGCTGCAGATTCTGCACAAGGTCGACGAGGTCAACGAACGCCAGAAGACCGTGCTGTTCGATAAAATCATGAAGCACTACGGCGGTGACATAAAAGGCAAGGTGTTCGCGATTTGGGGCTTGAGCTTCAAACCGCAGACCGACGACATGCGCGAAGCGCCGGCCAAACTGATGATCCGCAAACTGGCCACCGCCGGCGCCATCTGCCGCGCGTACGATCCGGTCGCCATGGAAGAGGCCAAGCAACATTACAACCTCGGCGACGAAATCGCCGACGGCACGCTGACGCTGTGCGCCAACAATTACGAAGCGCTCGAAGGCGCCGACGCGCTGATCCTGGTTACCGAATGGAACGAATTCCGCCGGCCGAATTTCGACCGCATCAAGTCGATGCTCAGCGCGCCGGTGTTGTTCGACGGACGCAATCTGTACACGCCCAAAGTGCTCAAGGACATGGGTTTCGCATATTATTCGATCGGTCGGGACAACGCGTCCTGACCCGAAAAGAGGTACCGTATGCCCCGTATTTTGATTACCGGCGGCGCCGGTTTTATCGGCTCGCATCTGAGCGATTTCTACGTCGCCAAAGGCTACGAAGTCATCGCGATGGACAACCTACTGACCGGCAACATCGCGAACATCGCGCACATCACGGCCGACAATTTCACCTTCATCAAGCATGATGTGACCAACTACATCTATCTCGACGGTCCGTTGGATTACATCCTGCACTTCGCCAGCCCGGCCAGCCCGATCGACTACCTCGAGTTGCCGATTCAGACGCTCAAGGTCGGCGCGTTGGGCACGCACAAAGCGTTGGGCCTGGCCAAGGAGAAGGGCGCGCGGTTTTTGCTGGCGTCGACCTCCGAGGTGTACGGCGATCCGCTCGAACATCCGCAGAAGGAGAATTACTGGGGCAACGTGAATCCCATTGGTCCGCGCGGCGTCTACGACGAGGCGAAGCGTTTCGCCGAGGCGCTGACCATGGCCTATCACCGCTTCCACGGCGTGCAGACGCGCATCGTGCGCATCTTCAACACCTACGGACCGCGCATGCGCGCCAAGGACGGTCGCGTGGTGCCCGCGTTCATCAACCAGGCGCTGCTCGGCGAGGACCTGACGATCTTCGGCGACGGCAAGCAAACGCGCAGCTTCTGCTTCGTCTCCGATCTGGTCGAGGGCATCAACCGCCTGCTGATGAGCGACGAGGTCGAACCGACGAACATCGGCAATCCGGCGGAAATGACCATCATGCAGTTCGCCGAGGCGATCATCGAACTGACCGGCGCCCGTAGCGGCCTGGCGTTCAGGGATCTGCCGGTCGACGATCCGAAGGTCCGTCAGCCCGACATCGGCAAGGCCAAGGCGCTGCTCGGTTGGGAACCGCGCGTCACGCTGAAGGAAGGCCTGGCGCAGACGATCGCGTATTTCCGTCAACAACTCGAAAAACAAGGATAGCGAAGTGAACGTACTGGTCGCCGGCGGCGCCGGTTACATCGGCAGCGTGACCGCGGCGGAACTGTTGGCGCAGGGCCATCGCGTGGTCGTGTACGACAACCTGGATCGCGGTCACCGGGCCGCCGTGCCCAAGGGCGCAACCTTCGTCAACGCCGACTTGGGTGATGCCGCGACGCTGCGGCAGACCTTCGCCGAACATAAAATCGACGCCGTGATGCATTTTGCCGCTCACAGCCAGGTCGGCGAAAGCATGCAGAAACCGGAACTGTATTACGAAAACAACGTCGTTGTCGGCAAGGTGATCCTCGACGCCATGCGCGCCGAGGGCGTGAACTACATTATCTTCTCCAGCACCTGCGCGACCTTCGGCGAACCACAGCAATTGCCGATCACCGAAGACCTGCCGCAGTTGCCGACCAATCCCTACGGCGAAACCAAGCTCGTGTTCGAGCGCATGCTGCACTGGTATCACACGGTGCACGGATTGAACTACACGATCCTGCGCTACTTCAACGCCTGCGGCGCGGCCTATGAGTTGGGCGAGGACCACGATCCCGAATCGCACATCATTCCCATCGTGCTGCAAGTGGCGTTGGGCCAGCGCGACAAGGTGACCATCTTCGGCGACGATTACCCCACGCAGGACGGAACGTGCGTGCGCGATTACATTCACATTCTCGATCTGGCGCGCGCACACATTCTGGCCATGGACAAGAAAATGGATACGGCCAGCCATTACAACCTGGGCAACGGCAAAGGTTTCAGCGTCAAGGAAGTGATCGAGGTGGCGCGCAAGGTGACCGGCAAGAGCATCCCGGCGGTCATCGGCGAGCGCCGGGCGGGCGATCCGCCGTTGTTGATCGGCTCAGCGGAGAAGATCATCCGCGAACTGGATTGGCAGCCGGTGTATCCCGACCTGGAATCGATCGTTAAATCAGCGTGGGAGTGGCATCAGGCCCACCCCCACGGTTACGACGAATAAAACGCCGGCTCAGCTTTTCACGCGCTCCATGTACTCGCCGGTTTCGGTATCCACCCGAATCATCTGATCCGGCTCGATGAAGCCCGGCACCTGGATCGTCAGGCCGGTTTCGAGCGTGGCCGGTTTGGTCTGGTTGGTGACCGTCGCGCCTTTGATGTACGGCGCGCATTCCACGACCTTGAGCTCGACCACCTTGGGCAGGTCCACGCCGACCACTTCGCCCTGGTACACCTGCATCTGCACGGTCGTGTTGGGCAGGATGAAACCGAGCATTTCGCGCATTTCCTCGAGCGGGAAGGACCGCTGCTCGTAGGTTTCCTGGTCCATGAAGTGCGCCATCTCGCCGTCTTCGTAAAGATATTCCATCACGACGGTGTCGAGATAGGCGCGTTTGACCTGCTCGGTGGCCCGAAAACGATTTTCCGTCTGGACGCCGGTTTTCAGGCTGCGCATCTTCACCTGCATCACCGCATTGCCTTTGCCCGGGGTGATGTGCGTGGCGGTCAGTACCTTGCACGGGTCGCCGTTGAATTCGATCACGTGGCCGACCCGGATGTTGTTGGCGTTGTAATACATAAATTCACCTCTATCGTTCTGTGGATCCCGTGGACGCGTATTCTACACATGCACCGACGGTTTGCAAGTCAGGGGCGACGCTTGCATCCGGACGGTCGGGCCGGTACCCTGGAACATCATTTTGGCTGGGAGACGAACCGGTGATCATCGTGAAAAAACGTGTGGGATTGTTGTTTGCGTTGTGCCTGCTCTTGCTGCTTATCGGCCAGGTGAAAAATCTGTCCGCCGAAGCCCAAACGCCCGCCGAGACGGAGGTGGTGACGGAGACCCCGGCGACCCCCACGCCCGAGCCCGATCCGCTCAGCAAGCGCCAATATCAGGAAATCAAGAAGATCTTCGATAATCCGATCATCAAAAACGCGCAACTGAGCGTCAAGGTGCAGCGGGTGCGCGACGGCAAGACAATCCTGACGCGCCAGTCGAATCAACTGTGCATTCCCGCCAGCACCAACAAGCTGGTGACCGGCTCGGCGGCGCTGAATATCCTCGGTCCGCAGTATCGTTTCATCACCAAGGTTCTCGCCGACAGCCGCCCCGACGCCGAGGGCAACGTGCACGGCAACCTGTACATCGTCGGCAGCGGCGATCCCAGTCTGGATCTGGACCAGGTGTATGAACTGGCGCACGGCGTGCGCATCGCCGGCGTGAAGAAGGTCCTTGGCGATCTGGTCGGCGACGATTCGTTCCACGACCAGGAGCGTTTTTACGCCGATTGGGGCCGGCAAACGCACCGTGCGTACCACGCTTCGCTGGGCGCGTTGTCGGTGAATTACAATACGATCACCTTCTGGGTACGGCCGGGCGCGGCCGAGGGCGCGCCGGCGACGGTGACCATCGAACCGCTGGTGCCGGGCACCAAGGTCAGCGGCACGATTCAGACGGTCGCGGGCGCGGGCAACAAATGCTACCTGAGTCTGAGCAACAGTTCGGCGTATGTGTCGGGAACGGTTGGGCTTTACGCGCAACCCAATCCGACGTTCCACGCGGTGAGCGATCCAATTCCCTTGGCGCTGGCCGCTTTCCGCGAAGCCTTGGCCAGGGAAGGCGTGAAGATCGTCGGTAAGGACCGAGCGGGTAAAGCGCCGGCGAAGAAATTTCTCGTTCACAAACACGAAAGCGAGCAGTTGTCGCTGATCCTGCGTCACCTGTTTCGTTTTTCGAACAACTTCACCGCCGAGCAGATTCTGCGGACGATCGGCGCGGTGCAAACCAAACAGGCCGGTTCGCGCGAAAACGGCGCGCAGGCGGTCTCCGATTGGCTCAAGCGCAACAACCTATATCAGGAAGGCGCGGTCGTGTACGACGGTTCCGGCCTTTCGCGGCAGAACCTGCAAAGCGCCGATTCGATGGTGTCGATCCTGCAGTTCATGGCGCATAACCCGCGCGTGTTTCCGGAATTTCTCGAGGCGCAACCGATCGCCGGCGTCGACGGCACGTTGCGTTTCCGCTTCCGCAAGAATGCGCTCAAGGGCAGGGTGCGGGCCAAGACCGGCCTGCTCAACGGCGTGATTGCGCTGGCGGGTTACAGCTACGATGCGCGCGGCGAATTGTATTCCTTCGCGGCGTTGATCAATAATTATCAACCGACCCAGGGCGTGCGTGGGCCGCAATTGCTGACCGAACGCCTCTTGGAAATCCTGATGGAATAGCCTTGCCAAAAGGGAGTTCGATGAACAGGAAAATCCTGACGCTTGCTTGTCTGGCGTTGTTGTTGCCGGCGACGATGGCGCATGCCGCGTTTGTGCGCAACGTCTGTCAGGTCAAAGGGCGCGTGGCCGAAGTGGTTACCGCCGATCTGGACAGCGATGGTTTCACCGACCTGCTGGTGTCCTATCGCTTCGGCGCACCACCCGACGCCCAGGCGCGTCTGGCGATTTTCCTGGGTACGGCGCAAGGCTACACAGGCGCGCCGGATATGGACTTTGCCGCGCCGGCGGATGCCTGCGTGTTCGATCTGGCCGACCTGGACGGCGACGGCATCGATGAAGTTATTTTGTTCCGCAAATGGAGCGTGCAGTACGTCAAATTGACCGACGAGGGCGCGCAAAGCCCGCAAACATTGATCAAAATGGGGTCGGGCATTCTGTTTCCGCCGTACAACGGACAGTTGCCGTATGAAAATCTGGTGCGCGATTGGTCGGGCGACGGCAAGATCGCCGTGGCGCTTCCCGATTACGGCGCGTTGCGCATGTTCCGTCCCGACGACGAAGGGAAGATGGTCGCGGCCGAAACGCTCACGGTGCCGTTGCGCAGTTGGATCGACACGCACGGCTTGCAGCCGCCGGGCATGCCCGATTACACGATTTCCTCCACGGTGCGTTTCCCGATGATCTTTGCCGGCGCGCGGCAAAACGAGCGCGACCTGTTTCTGGCGCGCGGCGAGTCGCTGTGGTTGTATCGCGGCGCGGCCGGACGTTTTGCGACGAAGGGCCAAAAATTCACGCTGCCGATTCTCACGCCCGCCGAACGGGCGCAGGAAAACATGAACGTGCTCACGCTCATCGACGACATCGACGGCGACGGCCGGGTCGACGCGATGATCAACAAATTCGGCGGCGGGCTGACGAATTTTTCCAGTGAAGTGCACATTCATCGCGGCATCGAGGGCGGTTTTGCCGCCAAGCCGGGCTTCACGCTGACCGCCTCGGGGTACATGGCCGGTCTGCGTTTTTGGGACATCGACGGCGACGGCCGCAAGGAAATGGGTATGCCCACCGCGGAGATCGGCTTGGTGCAACTGGCGCGCATGTTCCTGAGCAAGAAGGTGAAGGTCGACGTCAAACTTTTCGCCTGCCGTGGTCCGGTTGGCCCACAGATGTACGCCGAAAAGCCGACGATCTCGAAAAACGTGACCTTGGATCTGAATACCGATAACGGTCATTTAATTGGTTTTGTGCCCAGTTTCGAGGGCGATTTCGACGGCGACGGCAAGCCGGATTTCTTCATGGCTCACGAGGACGGTTTCGGCGTGTGGCGCAACCAGGGAAACATGCGTATCGCCGCCGAGCCGTTTTTGACGCAGACCTTGGCTCCGCCGCAGGAGTATCGCCTGGAATATCTGGACAACGACAAAAAAAGCGATTTGCTGTTGTGGAACCCGGCGGATCCCACGCAAGATAACCAGGTGGTCGTGTTGCTCAACCGCAACTAGGCGCGGAACGTTCCCACCAAATCGCCCAGGTCCGCGTAATTGCGTGTAGTGAGCCATTCTTCCATTTCCTTGGCGATCAACAGCGGGGCGCGCGGATCGCGGAAGTTCGCCGTGCCCACCTGCACCGCGCGACAGCCCACGCGAATGAACTCGAGCGCGTCGCGACCGTTGTCGATGCCGCCGATGCCGATCACCGGCGCTTCGACCGCTCGCGCCGTGCGCCAAGCCAGGTGCAGCGCCACCGGTTTGATCGCCGGGCCGCTCAGACCGCCGGTGACGTTGCCCAGTTTCGGTTGGCCGGTTTCCAGGTCCATGGCGATGCCCAGCAAGGTGTTGATCGCCGACAGCGAATCGGCGCCGGCCTCGACGGCAACCTTGGCCATCGCCGCGATGTCGGTGACGTTGGGCGACAGCTTGACCATCACGTGTTTGTCGGTTGCGCCGCGGATCTTCGCGACCAGCGCCCCCAACATGTCCGGCTGCGTGCCGTAGACCAGCCCGCCGGCCTTGACGTTCGGACAACTGACGTTGATCTCCAGACCGGTCACGCCGTCGCCGCGCGGCGAGCTGAGTTGCTCGACGACCAGCAGGTAATCGTCGTCGCTTTCGCCGTACACGTTGGCGACGACCGTCGCGCCCAGATCGCGCAGGCGCGGCAGCTTCTGCGTCAGGAAATTCTCGATGCCCGGATTCTGCAAGCCGATGGAATTGAGCATCCCGGCGGCCGTCTCGACGATGCGCGGCGGTTTGTTGCCCGCGCGCGGCAGCGGCGAAATGCCTTTGACGACCACCGCGCCGATTGCGGAGAGGTCGGTCAGGTCTTCGTATTCCAGGCCGTAACCGTAAGTGCCCGACGCCGCCATTACCGGGTTGGCCAGGCGCAGGCCGCGACCGAGATCCACGCTCATGTTCGGACGCTTCATCGTTTTTCATCCCAGGGAAGATGGTTGATGTCGAAGACCGGCCCTTCGTGGCACACACGCTCGTAGCGGGCCTGGCCGTGTTCGTCCCGGCCCACCTCGATGGCGCAGCCGTAACACGAGCCGACGCCGCAGGCCATCATCGTTTCCAAGCTGACCTGCCCGGACACGCCGTACCGGTAACACAGCTTCGCCACCGCCTTGAGCATCGGCATCGGACCGCAGGCGAGCACCTGCATTTTCGCCGCGTCGCCCTCCTGCAGCGCGGCGGCGAGAGGCGTGGTGATCAAGCCTTTTTCGCCGACGCTGCCGTCTTCGGTGGTTAGCGTAACGGGCATGGCGAAATCGTCTTTGGTCGGCAGATCCTCGGCGGTGCGTCCGCCGAAAAAGAGCAGCGTTTCCGCGTTGCGTTTTTGCAGATCGTCGGCCAAAAAGAGCAAGGGCGCGATGCCGATGCCGCCGGCGACCAGCAGGTGCTTTTCCGCCTGCGGGGCCGGCGCGAACGCGCCGTCGCCCAGCGGGCCCATCACGTTGAGCATCGTGCCGGGCTGTTGTCGGGATAAAATTTTCGTACCTTCGCCGACGACCTTGAACAGCACCTGCACCTTGTCTTCGAGCACGCGGTGGATGCTGAACGGGCGGCGCAGCAGCGGCGCGTTGGGGCCGGGAATTTCCAGCGACAGAAACTGTCCCGGTCGGGCCTCGTGCGCCAGTTCGGCAAACTCGACGGTCAGCCGGTAATAAAATTCGCTCAGCTTGTCCATCGCCAGTAGCGGCGCGTCCGCGATGAATTTTCTGCTCACGACGGTTCGTCTCCTTGCC
Organism: bacterium; assembly: GCA_036725605.1. GTDB lineage: Bacteria > Lernaellota > Lernaellaia > Lernaellales > Lernaellaceae > CALBTQ01. Next base: position 481,769 of record DAIMDW010000001.1, on the reverse strand, counting down.
AGCGGCGGGTGAGGATCAACGCGTCCTCGCCCGTATCGGTGTAGTAATTTTTGCGAATGAAGGATTGCTCGAATCCGGCCCGGCGGTACAGCGCCAGCGCGGCGTCGTTGGTCGGGCGCACTTCCAGCCAGACGACCTCCACGCCGCGTTGCCGGCCGCGCGCGACGGTTCCGGCCAGTAATCGCGCCCCCAGGCCGCGCCGCTGAAATTCCTCGTCGACGGCGATTTTCAATAGGTGTAATTCGTCGGCGACGATGTACGACAGGCTGTAGCCGACGATCTCCGTATCGTTTTTCATGGCGAGAAACAACGTGCTGTCGCGCTCCAGCGATGATTGCAGGCTGTCGATGTGCCAGGGAGTGGGAAAGGCCTCGACCTCGATGACCATGATCTGTTCGAGGTCGTCGCGCGTTACGTCCTCGATCCGAAAATCGTCGCTCACGATGATCCTTTAATCATCTTCGTCGTCGAAGTCGCGATCGATCACGCCAACCTGAATGCGGTAGGTGGTTTCGATGAAGTCCATCAGTTCCGCGAACAGATCGCCGTAGTCGCCGCCGACTTCGTCGGCCGATTGATTGACGTAATAACCGAAACCGCGTCCGCCGTCGACCGCCCGCGAGCCGTCGACGACCACGAGTATCGCCTGTTTGATCAGCAGGCGATTTGCCAGATCGCCCTGGTAGGTCAGCAGTTCCGCCCATTCGCGCACCGTGGTGTCGCGGTCGTGCAACACGTAGACGATCGGGAAGACCTTCCATTCGCTACGTTCGTCGAAGTAACCGGCCGGGAAGCCGATGCCGTATTCGACGTCCGCGCCGATCACGTCGCTGTAATACGAGCGGATCTGCCAGACGGCTTTGCTTTCCTTGGGCACGTTGTCGTACAAACCGTTGGGCATGCGCTGCGACAAGAAGCTCAACGCGTGGTTCAAGCGCGCCATGCGCCGGCCGTCGGCCGCGGCGCTCCACGGATCGCGGTAGTCGCCGGGCACTTGCAGGTAGGCGAATTTTTCGCCGAACCACAGTTCCTGCGTCGGCACGTAAGTGGCGGAAAGGAAGTTCTCGTAGCGGCCCAGCTCGTTGGCGATGCAGAAGGATTCGCCGGCAGTCGCTTCGTTCAGGCGGCTTTCCAGGCGCGCGGCGAGGGCGTCGGTTTGCGTCGCATAGCCCCACGGATCGCCGGGCAGCGCGTCCAGATAGATGCTGCCGCGATAGCCGGGCGTGAAATCCAGCGCGGCGTTGGCCGCCAGCGAGTACGGATCGTTCGCCAGCCAAGCGGCCACGCGCGGATTGTCGTCGTAGCTTCCGTTGCCTTCGCCGTAATCGTCGGTGCCGTTGACGCCGTCGATGCCGTAGTCGTTGTACGGCTCACCGTTGTCGTGCCGGCCGTTGCCGTTGCTGTCGGTGAACGGTTCGTGCAACTGCATGATGATCGGTTCGCCGGCGTCGCGGCGGCCGTTGCCGTTCAGGTCGTGCGCCAGTAAAAATTCCACCGTCAGCCCGGTGGCGTCGGCGAAGGACACCGAGGGGATCGTGCCGTTCGGATTGTCGGGCGTGATGATGCCCGGGTACGTGTGTGGCGTGAAGCTGACGAAATCGTCGCCTTCCACTTCCGGCGGATAGAAGTTGCTGTCCTCGTTGTCGTAAAACGGATTGCCGAACGCGCCGATCAAATCGCGCATGGCCAGCAGCCGTTCGCGGCGGGACAGGTCATCGGGCCAATTGTCGAAGTCGGCGAGCAGCGTTTCCATTTCGCTCAACTGCCCGCGCAGGTCGGCCGGTCCGCCAAGCGCGACGGTCACGTTGAACATTTGCGGATCGTCCATCGTCAGGCGCAGCGCGGCCTGTGCGCCCTCGCCGAAACCCAGCACGGCGCGGTAGTTGCCGGCGAAGGTTTCGTCGGTGATGTTCGTGCTGCACAGCGGTTCGGTGTCCACTTCGTCATAATCGCCGTTGTCACAGGCGCAAGCTCCCCAGGCGAGCAGGAGCGTGAGAATCCATAACCATTTGAAACGCAAAGGAAATCTCCTCGTTAATGATCCGGAGTCAAAGTTGCGCAATGCTAGCACCGGCGCGGGGCGAGTGTCAATCATTCGGCTCACTGGAAATTATCGCGCAAAATGACCAGCTGCGCGCGGGCGCGTATCTCGGCGATATGGTCCTGCAACTTCTGATTGTAAATCTCGCGTTCGGCGATTTTCTCGAGTTCGGACTCGTCGGCATCCGGATGTTTTTGCGCCAGTTCTTCCTCGTGTTCGGCGAAGTAGGAATTGAGCGACAGCTTGACCTGAATGCCGATTTTCTTTTCCAGGTATTGCTCGATCGCCAACCGCCGCTGAATGTTCCGGGCGATCGGACGGAAATACTTGTACGACACGTTCTCGGGAATCGGCACTTCGTCGTCGCGCAGTTCGTATTGCAACAACCATTGTTTATAGGCTTTTTCGCCACCGAAGGATTCACGGAACGCGCGCAGCTCGCCGGCGACCTTTTTCTCCGACACCTCGCCGAAGCCCATTTTTCGCGCCTGCAAATAAAGCAGCTTACACGCCAGAATTTCATGGAACACTTGCTGGTCGGTGGGACGTTCCGGCGGCTCGGCCTGGCTGAACCACACCTTGGTGCGCTGCAGCATGATGCGCTCCACGCGCACGTCTTCCAGCGTGATGATCTCATTTTCCAAGGTGGCGACGATCGAATCGACCATGACCGAATTGTCTTTGGCCGTCGCCGCGCCGGCCCAGACGGCCAGCAACGTCAGCAAGATCGTCACCGTAAAAACGCGCTTCATCATCGGCACTCCCTGAATAGAAACTACATACGGCATGCGCGCGCGAAACGCAAGCAAGGCGGGAAAATCAGCCGATAAGCTCGCGGTAGAGAGCGCTGTAGGTCGCGGCGATTTCCCGCCAGTCGAACGGTTGCGCCGAGGCCAACGCGGCGGCGGACAAGTGCTCGGGCCGCGGGTGATGCAATAGGCGGACGATCGCCTCGGCGAGCCCCGGCGCGTCACCCGGTTGCGCCAGCGCGCCGTTTTCCCCTTCGCGGATCACGTCGGCGACGCTGCTGATGCGCGTGGCCGCCACCGGCGTGCCCGAGGCCAGCGCTTCGGCGATGACCACCGGCATGCCCTCGGTTTCGCCGCGCTCGGTGACGATCGACGACAGCGCCACCGCTTCGGCCCAATGGTAAAAATGCTTCACTTCGCTGTGCGGACGCGGTCCGAGAAATTCGACCGCGCCGGCCAGATCGTCCGCGGCGGCCCGTTGCTCCAGTGCGGCGCGCCGGTCCCCGTCACCGACGATCAACAAATGCGCTTTCGGTTCCTGCCGGCGTACGGCGCTGAACGCTGCGAGCAAGACCTCGACGCCCTTGACCTCGATCAGCTTGCCGACGTACAGCACCAGGCGTTTGTCGGCCCACTGCGGCGGCTTCGGCGGAAAGGTTGCATCGGGGCGGAATTGGTCGGTATACACGCCCATCGGTTTGACCAGCGCCTGCGAGTCGCCGCCGACCACCTCGTCCAGCATGTTCTTCAGATAGTCGCTGACCGTGACGATGCGTTCGGCCCGGCGATGCACCGCGCGCACCATCCGCCGGCCCCAGCCGTATTGGCGCAACAGGTGCAGGTCGGAAGAGTGAATCGTCACCACGTGCGGCAAACGGCGTCGGCCGATCGCGCGCGTGGCGTTCAAACCGCTGGGAATCAGCCAATGGCTGTGCACCAGGTCGAAACGTTCCCGCGCGAGCAGACGGCCGATGGCGCTACGCTGGCTGAGCATCAAGGTTCCGGCTTGCATCTTTCCCAGCCACGACGAACGCACGTTGGGCAGGATACCGATGCCGTTGCACAAAAACTCACGGCCTTCCGGCAGGAAATAGCGGAAACGCAATACGCGCAGGCCGTCCATGTCTTCGCGCAGCATCGCGCCCGGATCGTGCGGAGCGAGCACGGTCAAGTCGAATTCGTCGAGCAGACTGCGGCACAGATCGTAGACGAACCGCGCGGGTACGGCGTCGCCGGGCCAACGCGGAAAGGTGGTGGTGAGGACGAGAATGCGCGGCTTATTCGCCATCGCCTTGCCGTCGGTCGCGGGCGCGAGCCAGGATTTCCTCAAGCAGCAGGCGGTTGGTCGCCGACAGATCGGCGATTACGCCCAACACGCCGACCTGGAAACCGATAATCAACAGGATGGCGGCGAGAATCAGGCTCTGCACATGGCCCACGCCGCCGGCGGCGAGGTAGTAATACAGGAAGCGCAAGCCGATCAGCGTGCCCAAGCCGAAAAACAGTCCGCCGATAGTGCCAAGAACCTTTAATGGCGAATAAGTTACAAAGATACGGAGGATTGTCACCGCCGAGCGCCAGATGTATTGCGGCGTCGAGCGGATCAACCGGCTATCGCGCGTTTTCGGGTTGGCCGTGACCGGCACGGTGACCACCGCGAGATTCTGCCGCCCGGCCTGGATCAGCGTTTCGAGCGTGTAGGTGTAGCGCGTGATGACGTTCATGCGCAACGCGGCGCGCCGCGACAGGGCGCGAAAACCGCTGGTGGCGTCGGCGACGTTCAGGCCGGAAAACTGTCGGACCACCCACGAGCCCATGCGCTGCAGGCGCTTTTTCGCCGGGGAAAAATGATCGATGGCCTCGATGTCGCGTACGCCCACGACCACGTCGGCATGACCGTCGAGAATCGGTTTGGCCAGCGCCGGGATCATTTCCGCCGGATACTGGTTGTCCGCATCGGTGTTGACGATCACGTCAGCGCCGCGTTCGAGCGCTGCGTCCAGCCCCGCTTTAAAGGCGGCGGCCAGTCCGCGGTTCGCCGCGAAGCGCACGACGTGATCCGCCCCGTGTTGCGCCGCCACGCCGGCGGTGTCATCATCGCTGCCGTCGTCGACGATCAGCACTTCGACCGTGTCGAAGCCCGGCACGGTGCGCGGCAAGGCGGCCAACGTGGCGGGCAGCGTCGCCGCTTCGTTGTAGCAAGGTATTTGAATGATGAGTTTCATGTGCATCATAATAGCCACAATGTCGGCGGAAATGGTAGAGCAAAGTTGATGAAACAACGATCGATTCCCTTCTGGTTGCCCGCGTTGTGGGTGCTGTTGTTTCACCTGCTGCGCCTGCATGCCGTCGGTTTCATCACGCCCGACGGGGCGACCTACCTGCGTTACGATCTGCTGGTGCACACGCAACGCCTGCCGCTGTATCCAATATTGATCCATTCGCTATCGTTTCTCGGATTGGATGCGGTGCTGGCCGCCAAGCTGTTGGCGACGTTGGGCGCGACGGTCGCGTGCGTTTTGTTGCCGTTGGCTGCGATGGAAATGGGAATGGAAAAGCGCTACGCCTGGCTGGCCGCGCTGGTGCCGGCGGCCGATCCGTTGTTTGCCTTGCACACGCTGCAACCGCTGACCGAGGGCGTTTTCGCGTTGTGGGTGGCGGCGACAACGTATGCGTTGCTGCGTTTCCGTCGCACCAATGCCACGATCGATTTGTTCTTCCTGATTTTTTGTGGCGGTCTGGCCGCGTTGACGAGGGCGGAAGGATTGGTGTTTCTGCCCTTGATCTTCTGGGCGACGGTGCGCTTTTTTCGGCGAGACGGCGAGGGGAAGGATATGGCGCTGGCCGCATTGGGCGCGGCGCCCTGGCTGTTGTTGCTGGCGTGGCATTTGCTGATCGTGCAGCGCAGCGGCTACCTTGGCGAGTTCGAACTGAGCGTGGCGGCAATGTCGCCGGTCGCGGTGCTGGTGCGATTTTTCCGGCACTTGTACGGTTTGTCCAATCACCTGTTGATCGTCGGCCTTGTGCCCGCGATCGTCGGAGCGGCGCTGTTGTTTCGGCAACGCAGACTGTTTCTCTATGGGCGCATCGATTGGTGGTTGCTGGTGTATTTGCCGGCGGCAACCTGGAGCGGCATTTCGATTCACTGGTACTACGACCTGCGCTTTTCCACGCCGTTGATGCTGTGGCTGTCGTTGCCCGCCGCCTTCGGCTTTTGGAATTGGCTGCGCCGCGATCGACTGCGCCGGCGCGCGATGCAGGCAATCATGTTGGCGATGATGCTGGCCGGGGTGGTGCTGGCGTCCTCGTTGCTGCATGAATTTGCGAAAATTGAAGATCCCTACGCGCCGGCCGCGCAAGCCGCACGAGCGTATCCGCCGACCTTGCCGGTGCTGTCGGATGAATTGGCGATGACCTCGTATCACCTGGGCTGCAAGGCGCTGCCATACAGCGGCCGCATTCCGTTTCGTCGCTCGTTGTTGATTTTGCATACCCGGCATAGCGATCCGGCGATGGAACGTTTCCGCCTCGAACCGAATTACACGATCGAGTTGGCGGCGCGAATCGGCGATGATGCGGAAAAGCCGACGGCGATTATTTGGCGCGTTGAGCGAAGGCCGGAGACGCCGCCATTTTCGTTTTGAGTGACGCCAGCGACCGCGCGCGGTGGCTGATGCGATTTTTTTCCGCGGCGCTCAACTCGGCGAAGGTCTTGCCGCTGGGCGGATGGAAAAACAACGGATCATAGCCGAATCCCGCCGTACCGCGCAGCTCGTGCAGAATTTCACCCGCGCATTCCCCGGTCGCTTCGATGGTCTCGCCATCGGGCAGCACACAGACCGAAATACACACGAACTTCGCCCGCCGGTCGGTTTGCGTTTCCATTTCGCTTAGCAGCTTGGCGTTGTTGGCGGCGTCGTTCGCGCCGGGTCCGGCGTAGCGCGCACTGTGCACGCCGGGGCGTCCGTCGAGAGCCTGGACGCACAAACCCGAATCGTCCGCGATGGTCGGCAGGCCCGACAACCGCGCGTAGGCGCGGGCCTTGAGCAGCGCGTTGTCGAGAAACGTTGCGCCGTTTTCCTCCACCTCGAGGCGCTGCGGCAGTTGATCCAGACCGATGATTTCCAGATTCAGATCGGCGAGCAACGCGCGCAGTTCGGCGATTTTGCCGTGATTGGTGGTGGCCAGCAGGATCTTCACGACGGCGTTCCCAGCAGATGGAGACGGCCCAGTTCGTGCCGCTGAATTTTGGTCAACTTGCGCACGCCGGTTTGCGCCATGGCCAGCAGTTCACCGAGTTGCTCGGTGGTGAAGGTCGCCTCCTCGCCGGTGGCCTGCACCTCGACCAGCCGCCCTTCGCCGGTGATGACGAAATTGGCGTCGACGCTGGCCTGCTTGTCTTCCTGGTAATCCAGGTCGAGTAGAATTTCGTCGTCGACGATGCCCACGCTGATTGCGGCGATGGTGTCCAGCAGCGGGATGCGCTTGATCATCTTTTTATCCTTGCACCACGTCAGCGCGTCGGCCAATGCGACGAAACCGCCGGTGATCGCGGCGGTGCGCGTACCGCCGTCGGCCTGGAGCACGTCGCAATCGATGGAGACGGTCAGGCCGGGCATCAATTTCAGATCGGTCACCGCGCGTAGCGAACGGCCGATCAGCCGGCTGATCTCCTGCGCCCGTCCGCCGCGTCCGCCGGAGCGATTGCCGCGCTCGCGATTGGCGCGCGGCAGCATGTCATATTCGCCGGTAACCCAACCGCCTTCGGCCGCGTCGCGCCAACGAGGGATCTGGTTTTCCACGCTGGCGGTGCAATGCACGCGCGTGTTGCCGAATTCCACCAGGCAACTGCCTTCGGCGTATCGGTTGATGCTTTTGGTCAGTTTGACCAGACGCATTTGAGTCGGTTTGCGACCGTCGTGACGCATGCGGCTCCTCCGGAAAATGTCGCAGATTTTATACTGGGAAACGACCGCCGCGTCGAGAGGCGCCGCTATTTTTCCTCGGCCACCGATGCTTCGATCAACGCCAGCGCCTCATCGCGCGTTAAGTTGGGATTCTCGAACCGCGCCTGTTCCACCATCTCCAGCAAACGGCCGACGTGCGTTCCCGGCTCGACGCCCAGGGCGAGAACGTCCACGCCGGTGACCAGCGACGGACTGCCGGGCGCGGGCATGCGCTTGCGCTTGGCTTCAGTCAGATGTTGCGCCAGACGAATCGCCTTTTCCTCGCCGTCGGGCGGCGCGGCCGGACCGGCAGTGGCCAGCAGATCGGCGCGGGCGAGCGTCAGACAGTGCCGCCAATCGGCGCCCAGGTCGACGAGAAAATTCCGTGCGGCCTTGGCCGACAACCGGCCGATCGCCAGCAACTCGGCCAATTGATGCGGGCGCATGTGTGTATCGACCAGGGTCGTTACCCGCCGGCGATCGTCGTTGGACAGTCGCAGGCGGCGGCAGATTTTATCGGCGATCGCCGCGCCATGTTGCGGATGACCGGGGAAACGCAACCGTTCGTCTTTTTCCGTGGCGGCCTGCGGCTTGCCCAGGTCGTGCAGCAGACTGGCGAGGCGAAGCAAGCAACGGTCGTGCGGGCGCGCCAAGGCGGGCGCGAGCAGCTCATCGTCCAAGAGGTGATCGATGTTCATTGCGGTGAGTATGCTGTGCCCGCGCACGTCGAGGTGATGGAAGGATGGTTGCGCTACGCCGGCGCCGGTGGCCAGTTCCGGAAAAAGACCGTCGAGCACGCCGGTGCGATCCAGCGCCTCGATCCAGTTGGCCACCGCTTCGCCGGCCAGCAATCGTCGCAGTTCCTCCCACACGCGTTCGCCGGGCATGAGCTTGAGTTGCGCGGCCTGCGCCGCCACTTGATCGAGCGTTTCGGGCGTCGGCTGCAGGTCGAGTTCCGCGGCGAAACGAAAAACACGCAACGTGCGCACCGGATCGTCGCCGATCACCTCCGGCCCCGGACAGCGCGCGACGCCGTTGAGCAGATCGGCCAGTCCATCGAAGGGGTCCAATAGCGTTTCGCTTGCGGGCAGGGGCAGGGCCATGGCGTTGATCGTCAGATCGCGGCGGGACAGGTCTTGTTCGATCGTCGCGCCCTGTAGGGCGGTCAGATCGAGCTGCATCTTGTCGGGCAGCACGATGCGGCAACTGCCGAACTGCTCGTGCAAAGCGATAAACCGTCCGGATAGTATTTCCGCCAGTTGCCGCCCGATCGCCAGGGCGTCGCCCTCGACGGCGAGGTCGATGTCCAACGGATCGAGTCCCAGCGCCAGATCGCGCACCGCGCCGCCGACCAGCCACGCGCGCGTTCCTGTCGCACACAACGCGCGATGCCACGGTTGTTCGTTAAGGGCGGCGGCCTGGGCGAAAAGCCGCCGGCGCAAGACGGTCGGATCCAGCGAATTCATGCGCGCTAGCATAGCAACTTCCGTGATGACGGCAAAGCAAGAACGAGTTATGTTAAAATCCAACGCGAAAGGAGCGTCGTTTGCGCGAACTGATCAACACCTTGATCAACACCGGCACGTTGGTGATTTTAGGCCTCGCCACGGTGGCTTTGTTGATCGTGTCTTTTTTCTGGGTGCGTTACCAGTTGGGGCGCTTGCTCGATCAACGGCGCTGGCGGCGGCTGCAGCGCGGCGAACACGTATCCATCGGCGCTGTGTCGTCGCTGACGATCACCCCGGTTTTCGAGTGGCTGGCGGGCGACGGTAAATACATCGCCGACGCCGGCGCGAGCTATTTGATCGAAGCGGACGACACGAAGATCCTCTTCGACCTGGGCGACAACCGGCCGCGCCGCACACCATCGCCACTGTTCCATAACTTAAAGGCGATGGGCCTGGACCCCGGCAAGTTGGTCAACGAGTTGAGCGCGATCGTCGTCAGCCATCGTCATCGTGAGCACACGGGCGGCATCTTCGGCTTTTTGCGCCGGCAGCCCGCGTTCGATCTGCCGTTGGACGATGTGCCCACCTACACGTCCTGGGGCCGCAATCACGGGCGCAAAGCGGCGCGGGAAATTGCGCCCGGCGTGTTGTTGTCGGCGAATCTGCCGGGCCGGTTGTTTATCGGCGGGCGGATCGGCGAGCGCATGTTGTTGATCAACGTCGCGGGCAAGGGACTGGTTTGCATCGTCGGCGACGCGCACCCCGAACCGCTGCGGATGATTCTGTACGCTTCGCAGATTACCGGCGTCAAACCCTACGCCTACGTCGGCGGCGTGCATGCTTTGTTGGACGATGAAATTCCGCTACGCTACCGGATAATCCTCAGCAAACAACCGCCGTGGAAAAAGACCAATCCCGAGGAAATCGGCCTGCTGGCGGTGGGCATGCGCGAATTCGGCATCGAGAAGCTGTACGTTTCCGAGCACGATTCCGATTTCGTTTCGTTGGGGATTCTCAAGACGGTATTCGGCGACGAAATGACTTCGTTGCGCGTGGGCGAAGCAATCAACTTCACTTAGGTGTCGGCCGCGATCTTCTGGAAAATCTCTTCCACTGCCGCTTTGGTTTCGACCAACGTGCCGCTGTTGTCGATAACGTAGTCGGCGCGCGCGGCTTTTTCGTTCTGGTCCATTTGCGCGTCGAGAATCCCGGCGAGGGTGGCTTCGTCGTATTCCGAGCGGCGGCGGATGCGGTCGAGGCGTACGGACCGTACGGCGATGACGCAAATGGTGGCGTCAAAAGTGTAGGGCACCTCGACCTCGAACAGCAGCGGAATTTCCAACACGGCGACGGCGACGCCGGCGGTCAACTGTTCACTCAGCCAACGGTGCACGGCTCGAAAAATCAGCGGATGCGTGATCATCTCCAATTCCCGGCGGGCGGTGGGATCGGCGAAAACGATTTTGGCCAGTGCTTCGCGGTTCAATTCTCCTGATGATTGCAGCACGTCCGTTCCGAAACGGTCGACGATCTTCCGCAAGCCCTCGGAGCCCGGTGCGGCCACATCGCGGGCGACCTGGTCGGTGTCCAGGCACTTCGCGCCGCAAACGGATAGAAAACCGGCCACGACGCTTTTGCCGCTGCCGATGCCCCCGGTGAGTCCGACGATTTTCATAGTTCTGTGAGTAATTGTTGCAATTGCCGCATCAGTTCTTCCACGCCATCCGGTCCGACGGACATGGAACGCTCGTAGCTGTACGCCTCGTCGGCGGCCTGTCGAGAATCAATCAGATAACCTAATTCATCGCCGCCCAGGCCGAACAGAAAGTTGAATTTCGCCGCCATCGCTTTTTTGATGGCGAAGCCGACGGCGGGCAGCGGTTCGCCGGGCAACGTGGCGAACAAGGCGTCGCCGAGGCGAGCGGCAAACAGGCAGGTTTCCAATTTATGGCGATGCATCTGTCGACTGAAAATGCCGATGTTGGCCAGGAAGTACAGTTGCTTGTTATCGACCGGAATGGCCAGGCGTTGCGATTGGAAGTTGATTTCCTCGTATCCTTTTGTTTTCGCCGCCTGCCAGCATTCGACCGCCATGCCGCCCAGCGCCTTGCCGGCCCGCTTGACGAACGAGCGCCGCGCCGATTGCTCGGCGTCGTCATCCAGATTCAAGGTGACCATGCCGCCCAGCGCGCCGTTGAAAAACAGGCTGACCGCGCCGGTTTCCTCTTCGACACGTTTGTTCAGGTGATGCACGTAGTCGGGCGAAATCAACGTGTTGGTTTCCCACAAGCCTTCCGGATGGCAGGCAAAGTTGGTTAGGCAGGCAATCGGCCGTCCGTCGACGCCGTCCACGCGCATCACCGACATCGTCTGGTCGTGATATCCCGCCTGCCGAATGTTGATCACCCATTCCGCTTTGTCCGTCTTGTCCTCGGCGAAACCGAAGACCGCCGGACGTTTGCGAATTTGCGCCCGCGCCACGCCCGCGGCGATCTGCTGGAACATCCAATCGATGTACGCTTCGTCGCGTCCGGATTGAATGGGCACTTCGCCGACGCCCGGGCCCCACAGGCCCATCGTGTCCGGCCCGGCGTGGGTGTGCGTGGAAGCCACCAGCACGCGCTCGGGAGCGACGCCGACAAGCTGCGCGCGCAAACGGTCGACATCTGGCAGCATCAGGCCGATCAGATCGAGCGCGATCCAGACCAGCGGACCGTTGCGGTCTTCCAGGTAAAGGATCCGGGCGCTCAGCGGTTCGGCCACGCCGGTCGCCGGCCGGTTGGGACCGAAGCCGGCCAGGTAAGTACGCGGCACGTTGAACGGCGTGATGTCGACAGTGACGGCGGCGGCGAGTATGTGTTTCATCATTATTTCTCAATAGGATAAAACTTAAAGGCGACCCACCCGGCGAACAACAGAACGCCGGCGACCGGGCCGATCAGAATAATGCCTCCCGGATGGTCCGGCGTGTCGCCGAAGTATTTGAGCATCATCGGCGCGATGACCGTGGCCAGACCGGCGGCGAACTTGGTGATCAATCCTTCCATGCCGTTGTACATCGCTTCGCGGCGATAGCCCGTGCGCGAGGCGTCCAGGTCGACGATGTCGGCGAACAACGCGCGCGGCAACACGAAAATCGTGGCGATGGGGAACGTCGCGAACAGGAACAAAACGCTCACGTGCACCAGAATGATATAGCTTGGCGACAGCGCCGCATAACCGAGGTTGACGACGATCCAGTTGCCCAACCAACCGAACACGGGGAAGGCCTTCATCGACACCAACAACGGCAGCATCAGCGCGAACATGAGCTGGCTGAGCAGGTAGATCTTCTTCTTGCCGTGCTTCGCCGACAGTTTGTAGACCAGCACGAACAGCGGCAGGCTCAGCAACGTAATCGCGCCCTGCAGGATGCCCGCGGCCGCTTCACCGAAGCCGATGACCACCGTCACCATGAACGGGATGATCGCCACCAGCATGTCGATCGCCACACGGAAGAAACTGACCGATATCACGTACGGCAAAAAGCCCGGATTGGACAGGCAGTGCCCGAAGGCCTCCCAGAATTTATACGGCACTTCCTTGGCCGCCGAATGGGGCTTTTCACGCACCTTCAAGATCGACAGCCAGAAGCAGAACATCATGGCGAAGCCGAACAAATAGGCGGCGAACTTGTACCCGTCGCGGAATTGGATCGGCCCGATTTTTACGCCGTTGGAAAAATTCTCGATGAAAAAGCCGATGGCCACCGTGGCGATCAGCATGCCGGCGACGTCGAAATAGCCCATATAGGTTGAGGTTTCGATGCGCTCTTCGTTGTGCATGGTGATTTCCGGCAGCAACGAAAGGTAAGGCGCGACCACCGCCGTATAGAAAAACCAAAAGCCGCTCAAGCCGAAAATCAACCAGGCGATATTCTGCCAGGCGCCGGGATCGGCGGGCGGATACCACAGAAGGATAGAGAACAGCGTCAGAAACGGCGCGCCGAAAAAGACCCAGGGAATGCGCCGTCCCCAGCGCGTGTTGTGCCGGTCGGACATGTAGCCGACGAACGGATCGGCGACCGAATCGACTAGGCGGCCGATGAAGTTGATCGCGGCGAACGCGCCGTAGCCGACCAGGTAGACTTTATTGCCGGCCGCGTCGGTTTGGCCGGTGTAAAAATAAAGCAGCCAGCCCACGATGATCGAAGGGGAAAGCGTCACACCCATCTCACCGGTGGCGTACAAAATTCGTTGGAATAATCTCAGTTCGCGTTGCGGGGCGGCCGTAGGTTCGCTCATGTGGGACTCCAAGTGTTGAAAAGAGCTTCTTTCTTAACACAAATCAGACAAGGCGGCAATCGATAAACTTCCGAAAAGATAAAGAAATTCTTCCAATTAGGTCTGCGAATCCGTCGCCGGACGCCGGCGGCGCAGTTCGGCGAACAACGCGCGCACCAGGGCGAGATCCTGCTCGACGAAATTGGGCGGATATTCCCAGAATTCCGCAACGTCGCGATTGCCCGCGCGTTCGTAACGCAAAACCTTGGCCATCATCTGCAGCTTGTCGGCGGCCTTGACCAACCGGGCTTCCAGCGTTTCGCCGGCGATGAACTCCTCGAACAATTCGCGGTAGCGCTCGCCCAGATCGTCCAGCGGCGCCAACAGGTGCGCGGCGATTTTGCTTTCCGCTTCGTCCTTGGCGCCCGCCGGCAGAAAATTCTCGCCGCGCTTGGGAATGTCGCCCAGCTTCACTTCGCCCAATTCGTGCAGCAACGCCATGCGCAGCGTCTTTCCCGCGTCGGCCTCCGGGAAATGATCGACCAGGAGCATCGCCCACATCGTCATGCCGTACGAATGCGCCGCCACCGATTCGGGCGCGGCGACCGAGCGCATCAGATAGCCCATGCGCGGGTATGCTTCCAGACGGTCGACTTCCAGCAACAGATCGACGATCTCTTTCACCTTCATCGTGTTTCTCCTTGCCGCGCATGATAGACGGCGCGACCGCGCGGGGCAACACGCGCTTGCCAGGCCGGTAAACGGACGGGTAACATCGGAGCGCTCATCCCAAGGAGGTTGCCATGGCCGCGAAGGATCCGGGAATCACGCGCGAACGGGCGCTGGCTCTGCTGAGTGAAAAACTCGGCGATCTGCCGAACCTGTACAAGCACTGTCTCGCTTCCGAGGCGATCATGCGCGCGCTGGCTCCGCGTTTCGGCGAGGATCCCGAATTTTGGGGATTGGCCGGTTTGCTGCACGATATCGATTTGGGCGAGGTCGGCGACGACATGAGCGTGCACGCCGAGGTCGGCGCCTCATTATTAAATGAACTGGGCGTGCATCCGGAAATCACCGGCGCGATCCGCAAGCATAACGACACGCTGGGATTCCCGCGCGAGACCACGCTCGAACACGCGTTGGCCGCCGCCGAAACGGTGACCGGTCTGGTGATCGCCACCGCCTTGGTTTATCCCGATAAAAAGCTGGCGTCGGTCAAACCCAAGAGCGTGCGCAAGCGTTACAAGGAAAAATTGTTCGCCGCCGGGGCCGACCGGGCGATCATCGCCGAGTGCGAAACGATCGGCATCCCGCTCGACGAGTTTCTCGAACTCAGCTTGCAGGCGCTGGTGGGCATTGCCGACGATCTCGGGTTATAATCGGAGCGAATGTGAGGAGACGTGAAGCCGATGGAAAATGACCTGTTCCAAAAAATCCGCACCTTTTTCGATCGCACGACCGAAAACGCCGAGGCGATGAGCGAAGCGTTGATGGTTATCGAGCCGGTGCCGCCCTATGGCGGGCGCGGCATGGTCACCGTGCTGATCACCGCCGCCGGACTGATTTCCATCGCGTTGCTGGGCGGCATGGGTCTGGTGTCGATGATGGTACTGCTGATCACGTTGGCGCTGATCTTCCTGATTCTGGCCAAGGTGTTCGGCATTAGTTTCGACATGGACCCCACCGAGATTTTCGGCTTCCATCCCGGCGGACCGTTCTGATGCGCGCCCTGGTTTTCGACGAAACGCTCCAATTCGCCGAACGCCCTTATAAAGCGCTGCCCGGCGAATGCCTGGTGCGTGTGATCCTCGCGGGGATCTGCAACACCGATCTGGAAATCACCGCCGGCTACATGGGCTTTACCGGAGTGCTCGGCCACGAGTTCATCGGCGTGGTCGTGCAGGGACCCGACGAACTGCTCGACAAGCGCGTGGTCGGCGAAATCAACGTCGCCTGCGGCGAATGCGTCCTTTGCCGGCAGGGGCTGGAGCGGCATTGCGCAACGCGCACCGTGCTGGGCATCGCCGGACGCGACGGCGCGATGGCCGATGCGCTTTCCTTACCGGCGAAAAATCTGCACCTCGTACCCGAGACGGTCACCGACGTTGAAGCGACCTTCGTCGAGCCGCTGGCCGCGGCTTGCGAGATTCTGGAGCAGGTGCACATCGATCCGAGCGCGCGCATTTGCCTGATCGGCGACGGCAAACTGGCGATTCTCATCGGGCGCGTGCTGGCCTGTATCGGCGCGGCGGTGACCGTCGTGGGCAAGCATCCGGAAAAGATGGTCAAGATTCCCGCGATCGAACGCATCGAGGCGCATCGCTTCAAGCCCGATCGTTCCTTCGACATCGTCATCGAGGCTTCGGGGCATCCCAGCGGCTGGCAGACGGCGTTGCAGGCCGTGCGGCCGCGCGGGACGGTCGTGCTCAAATCGACTTACGCCGGCGGCTTCGAGTTCAATCCCGCGCCGCTGGTGATCGACGAAATCACCGTGGTCGGCAGTCGCTGCGGGCGTTTCGCGCCGGCGCTGCGGTTGCTGGCGGACGGCAAAGTGCGCGTCGAGGATCTTGTCTCGGCGATTTATCCGTTCGATCAAGCGCTGGAGGCGTTTGCGGCCGCCCGGTCTTCGCAGACCATCAAGGTCCTGGTGGGCGTCAGTTGAACGAGGGGTGCGCATGAAAAGGAACGCGCCGGTTGAACGTCGTGAATTTCCCCGCGTGCAGGCCTACACGAAAATCAACGTCGTCCTGCGTCACAACAACCGTTATCTGATCGCCAAGGTGGGCAACATTTCCGCCGGCGGTTTGTACGTGACGTCGGGCGATCCGCTGGACGTGGGCAGCATCGTCGATTTCGAATTCACTTTGCTCGACGAAGTGCGGCCGTACGTCGGACGCGCCGAAGTCGTGCGCCTGGATTGCACCAACGGCGACAAACGCCTCAACTGCCGGATGGGTTTGAAGTTCCTGGAGATCAAAACCAAGCCCTTCAACATCCTGGGTTTGACGCGCCAGGCGGTGTATTTGAACGAAGTGACCCTCGACATTGCGCTCAGCGCGATGCGCTATGCCTGGGCCGAATTGCAGGGCAACCGGACCGATCGCGAATTCGGCGCGCCCGGCGCGGGCTT
This sequence comes from bacterium, assembly GCA_036725605.1. Classification (GTDB taxonomy): domain Bacteria; phylum Lernaellota; class Lernaellaia; order Lernaellales; family Lernaellaceae; genus CALBTQ01. The sequence goes on along the minus strand of DAIMDW010000001.1, from coordinate 465,193 downwards.
CCGTCGTCCCGTGTTGCTGGTGCACGGCTGGTTGGGCACGCGTGGCGCGTTGCTGTTGTTGGAGCATCGCCTCAAGCGCGACGGCTTTCCCGTGTTTTCGGTCGACCTGGGCATCCCCAACGTGAAGGACATCCGCCTGAGCGCCAAGCAGGTCTGCGAAAAGGTCGAACGGCTCAACAACCGGCTCGGCCTGGAAAAAATCGATATCCTCGCGCATTCGATGGGCGGGCTGATTTCACTCTGGGGCCTTAAACATTTGAATCTGGCGCAATACGTGCACCGCCTCGTGACGATCGGGACGCCGTTCCACGGCACGTTGCTGGCCGGCGCGGCGCTGCCGGTGTTCGGCCTGTGGGGGCGCAGCCTGTGGCAGATGCTGCCCAACTCGCCGCTGCTTAAAAAACTGCACGAAGGACCGCTGCCCGCCGATGTGCCGATCCATTGCCTGGCCGCCCGCAACGACAAACTCGCGCCGGTCAACAGCGCCACGCTCGATGGCGCGCAAAACATCCTGGTCGAGCGCGGTCACGCCTCGCTGGTCACCAGCGAAAGCGTCTACAAGCGCATCCGTTTGGTGTTGGAAGACAGGGATCCGTTCGCCAACGGCTAAGCGCGACGGGGCCGGAAAAGCAAGGGCAGGGTCAACAGCAACAACATGCCGCCGCTGATCCAAAAAGGCAAACCGTAACCGAAGCGTTCGCCAATCGGGCTGTACACCAGTGCGCCGAGAATCGCTCCGCCCATCATCGAAAATTGCAGCAGACCGGCGTTGCCGCCCATGCGTTGAATGTTGAACAGCCGGAACGCGCCCAGGAAAAACACGAAGAAAATAAATCCGTCGCCCACGCCGTGCAACATGCGGAACATGACCGAAAACGCCAGCGGCGTCAGCGCCATGCCCACGTGCCCGATGCCCGAGGCGAGCAGGCCGTACAGGGCGAGTTTGCCGATGGTGAATTGCTTATCCACATACGGCGCGGCCAGCAGCAGCGCCGCAATCAGGGCGATGAACTCGGCGCACATGTACCAGCCCATTTGATGCAGTTCCAGGTGGAAGTGACTGCGTAAAAACAGGCTGTAGCACGTCTGTTCCGCGCCCCAGTGCGTGCTGAACAAAAACAGCCAGCCGGTGAACAGAATCACGCGCGGGGTGAAAAAATCGGCGCGGTATTCGGCGAGGTTCGCCCGCGCCACCGGCGTGGGCACCAGCAGGCGTACGATAATCAGCAGCACCGTCAGCGCCACGGCCACGGCCATGAACGTCTTTTGAAAATCCCACGCGTACAGCAGGTAGCCGGCGACGATGATCCCCAAGCCCGCGCCGCCGAAACGCATCGTTTGGTACCAGGCGATGCGTCGTCCGGTGCGCAGCCCGTCGTCGGTTTTGAGCACTTGCAGATCCATGCTCAGGCGAAAAACGTTGTTGGCCAGCGTCCAAATGAAAAACACGACCAGGTAGGGAAAAAACGATTTCACCAGCGCCATCAGCGCCAGGCCGATCGCCTGCACGAAAATGCCCGCACCCGCCAGCGTGCGGCTGGTAATGCGGTCGTTGCCCAGCCCGGTGGGAAACGCCGCCAGCAAGCCGGTCACGGCCTGCAAGGCGAACAGCAAGCCGATCTGCGTGCCGGAAAAACCGAGCGTCTCTTTGAAGTACACCGGCAAATAGAACGAAGTCGTCGACACCACGAACATCACCAAGCCGGTCAACAGCGGCGGCATCCAGTCGGTGCGAAAACGGTTTATTTGCGGCGACAATTCGTTCACTCGGTCATCCTTACTCTGAGAAAGTGGAAATCATGAAGGGAATGTCGGTCGCGGTCAATCCGGCCGGTCAGGTCCAGACGCCGGGAATCGCGCGCCCGCACTTTGCGCATTTGCCGTTTTGCAGCGCCTTGATCGCCGGCGAAAATCCGTAGCGCTCGATGAGCAGTTCGCCGCATTGCGGGCAATAGGTGTTGGCGCCGGAGTGCCCGGGCACGTTGCCGGTGTAGACGAAATGCAGCCCGGCGTCCAGCGCGATCTTGCGCGCGGTCTCCAGCGTTTCGACCGGCGTGCGCGGTAGATTGCGCAGGCGGTACATCGGATGAAACCGCGTGAAGTGCAGCGGCACATCGTCGCCCAGGTTGTCATGGACCCACTTGGCCAGTTGCCGCAATTCCCGCGGGTCGTCGTTGAGCGTGGGGATGAGCAACGTGACGATCTCCAGCCAGCAATTCTCCTCGCGGATGCGCACCATGCCGTCGAGCACCGGCTGCAAATGCGCGCCGCACACGTCGGCGTAAAATTTTTCCGAAAAGCCTTTCAGGTCGACTTTATAGGCGCGCAATGCCCGCGCCAGATCGCGCTGCGGTTGTTCATTAACGAAACCGTTGCTGATCAGCACGACCGGCATGCCGCTTTCGCGCCCCGCCTGCGCGGTGTCCAACACGAACTCGGTCCAGATCGTCGGTTCGTTGTAGGTGAAGGCGATCGACCGGGAACCGGCTCGTTTCGCGCGCGCCACCAGCTCGGCCGGCGAAAAATTCTGCGTCGGCAGATCGCCCGGCGCGGCTTGCGAAAGCTGCCAGTTCTGGCAATGGCGGCAGGTCATGTTGCAGCCGACGCAGGCCAGCGAAAACGCGTTGGTGCCCGGCAGCACATGATTGAAGGGCTTTTTCTCGATCGGATCGTTGTGAGTGGTCACCGGCTTGCCGTACACCAGGCTCACCAGCTTGCCGTCGTCGTTGCGCCGCACGCGGCAAAAACCGGTCTGGCCGGGCGCGATCGTACAGCGGTGCGGACACAGGTCGCATTGAATGACATCGTCCTGTGTCTGCCAGAAACGCGCAGTTTGCATCGCAGCGGGCGTTGACGAGGGGACGGGAGTCGGCGCGGCCTTATCGGCTTCGACGGCGGCTTTGCAGCTTGTGCCCAAACCCAGCGCGCAACCCGAAGCGCCCAGAGCCGCCAGAAAATCGCGCCGCGTCAGTTTGCTCATCGCACCGCCCTCCGTCTGCCTGTAGGCACCATAGCGCCAACGGTCATCAGGGGAAAGGGGCGGTCAGCGCTCATCGAGCGGAACGAACTGACACGATTCCTCGCCGCAATAGCGGCCGACGTACTCGGCCTTGGGCCGATACAGCGCCGGCTTGGGCTGCGCCTCGGCGAATTTTTCTTCGAGGTAATGCGCCGCCCAACCGACCACGCGCGCCACGGCGAAGATCGGCGTGAACAGGTCCAGCGGAATGCCCATCAGCTTATACAGCGTCGCCGAATAGAAATCGACGTTGGCATAGATTTCGATGTTCTTGCGCTTCTTGAATTCCTCGGCGGTGAACAGCCGCACCTTTTCCGACATGTTGTACCAGGAGAAGTCGCCGCTTTTTTCGCTCAGCCGCAAGGCCATCGGCCCCAGGTACTTGGCGCGCGGGTCGATCGTCTTATACACCGCATGGCCCATGCCCATGATCTTGCCGCCTTCATTGAGGGTTTTGGCGACAAACGCTTCCACGTTGTCGACCGAGCCGATTGTTTCCAGCATGCGCAACACGCGCTCGTTCGCGCCGCCATGCAATGCGCCCGACAGCGCGCCCATCGCCGCCGCAATGCTGGCGTAAATGTGCGCCTGCGTCGAAGCCACCTGGCGACAGGTGAAGGTCGAGGCGTTGAAGGAATGCTCCGCGTGCAGAATCAACGCGACGTCCATATCACGCGCGGTTTGCGGATCGGGGATTTCGCCGGACAGCGCATACAGGAAATTCGCGGCGTGACTCAGATCCGGCTTTGCTTCGATCGGCTCGAGCCCTTGACGAATGCGGTGCCACGCGGCGACCGCCAGCGGGAAGCGCGCGGTCAGACGCAGCGCCTTGCGGAAATTGGCGTCCTTGTCGTCGTTGTCCAAATCCGGATCGTCGGCGGCCAGCAACGAGATCGAGGCTTGCAGCACATCCATCGGTTTGCTGTCGCGTGACAATGATTTGAAAGCCGCAATGACCGCCGCCGGCAAGTAGCGTTCCTGCGCCAGAACGGTTTGCAGTTCGTCCAACTCGGCGGCCGTCGGCAGCCAGCCCTTGAGCAGCAGATGCGTGACTTCCTCGAAGGTGGAATTTTCCGCCAGGGTTTGAATGTCGTAGCCGCGATACAGCAAAATGCCGTTCTGACCGTCGACCTTGCAGATGGCCGAATCGGCGACGACGACGCCGCGCAGTCCGATGTTTTTCGTCGGCAGGCATTCGGCCAGCACCGCACTGTCGGTTGCGGTTTGTGCTTCATTTTTTTTGATAATCATTTTTTGCTCCTCGCCATCCATTCCGGTAATCAAAGTTAAAATAAGACCGGCGGCGCGGGAAGCAAGAACGACGCGTTACTTTTTCCGCTTCTTGCGCGCCAACTCCGGATCCGGCCGGGTCATGCGCGCCGGATTGAGTACGTGCTTGAGTTCCTTCTCGCTCAGCAGCCCTTCGGCACGCACCAGTTCCGGCACCGTTTTGCCTTCGGCCAACGCCCGTTTGGCCACGCCCGCCGCCGCCAGGTAACCGATCGTCGGGGCCAGTGCCGTGGCCAGGCCCATCGAGCGGTACGCGTACTCCAGGCAGCGCGGCGGATCGGCGGTAATGCCTTCCACGCAACGCAGCGCCAACTGCCGGCACGCGCCGGTGAGCACCTCCACCGACTCCAGCGCGTTCTCGGCCATGATCGGCATCATCACGTTCAGTTCCATCTGCCCGGCGGCCACCGCCTGCGAAACGGTCAGGTCGTTGCCAATGACCTGGAAGCACACCATGTTGACCATCTCGGGAATCGACGGATTGATCTTGCCCGGCATGATCGAACTGCCGGCCTGCACCGCGGGCAGCTTGATCTCCGCCAGGCCGGTCGTCGGCCCGGAGGAGAGCAGCCGCAGGTCGTTGGCGATGCGCCCCAACTCAACGGCGAAGTCGCGCAGCGCGCCCGACACGCTGCCGATCGGCTGCTGCGATTGCATCGCGTGAATCAGATCCGGCGACTTGCGGAACGGCTGACCGGTTTCCTTCGCCAACTCCTCGGCCATGCGTTGCGCGTAGGCCGGGTGCGTGTTCATGCCCGTGCCCGCCGCGCTGCCGCCGATGCCCAGTTCCAGCAGATCCTGCGCGGTGCGTTTGATGTGCTTGACGCCCGTGCGCACGGCTCGTGCGTAAGCGGTGAATTCGCCGCCCAACGTCACCGGCACCGCGTCCTGCAAATGCGTGCGGCCGCTTTTGATCGTCCGGTTGTATTTTTTGCCGATCGCCGCCAGCGCCTGCGCCAGCCGTTCGGCTTCCGGATAAAAATCCTCGAGCGTCGCCCGCAACGCCAGCCGCATCGCCGTGGGGTAGGTGTCGTTGGTCGACTGGCCCATGTTCACGTGGTCGTTCGGATTCAACTGCGTATACTCGCCCTTGGCGAAGCCGAGCAACTCCAGCGCGCGATTGCACAGCACCTCGTTGGCGTTCATGTTCGTGCTCGTGCCCGCGCCGGCCTGGAACATATCGACCACGAATTGCCCGCGCAGCTTGCCGGCGAGCACTTCGTCGGCCGCTTTGCGGATCGCCGCGGCTTTCTTGCCCGGCAGGCGGCCCGCTTCCCGATTGACCTTGGCGGCGGCTTTCTTGATCCAACAGTAGGCGTCGATGATTCGCGGATGAATCGTGCGCCGGCTGATCGGAAAATTGACCAGCGCGCGCGCGACGTTGATGCCGTAATACGCGTCGGCGGGCACGCGCAGTTCCCCCAGTGAATCCTTTTCGATGCGGTAATCGTTGCTCACAGCTTCACTCCTGTGTGGCGGAAAGTTCCTTTTTGACGAAGTTGATCGCCCGCAGCGGGCGCACGTCCTTCGGGCAAACTTTTACACAATTCGCGTGGCTGTCACAATCGACCACGCCCCCCGGCGACGAAGCGGCGTCCCGGCGCATCGAATGCAGATCGTCGCGCGGGTCGATGTAGAACTTGAACAACTGCACCGACGCCTGCGGTCCGATGAAATTTTCATCCTCCGCCCGCTTCGGACAGTCGGAAAAACACGACGCGCATTTGATGCAATCGACCGCGCGGCTGAGCTGGTCGAGCTGTTTGGCGTCGAGCTTGTCGGCCCAGAACATCACGTCGTCGTGCGTTTCCTCGGCGCGCTCCAGATAGGGCCGCACACTGTCGTAGGCTTCCCAGAAAATGTCGAAGTCGGCCACCAGATCCTTGATCGTGGGCAGGTTGCCCAGCGGATCGATGCGCACCGTGCCTTGCTCGGCCAGCGGCAGCGCCTGTGTTTTGCAGGCCAGGGCGGCCGTGCCGTTGATGCGCACCGCGCACGATCCGCAAATCGCGCCGCGGCAACTGTAGCGATAGGCGAAGGACGGATCATGTTCGGCTTGAATCGCATGAAACACTTCGAGCACCGTCATGCCGGGGATCAACTCGACCTCGAATTCCTGCCGGTACGGATCGCTTTCGCCGGCCCGTTTGCGGAAAATATCAAAGCGACCTTTCATTGTTTTCTCCTAGTATTTGATTTCGTCCAGCGGCTTGGTGTCGGTGATGGTTACGTCGCGATAAGCCAGCGCCAGCGCGCCTTGTGCGTCGCGCGTCACCAGGCTGTGGCGCAGAAAATGAGCGTTGTCCATGGCCGGAAAATCGTCGCGGTAATGGCTGCCGCGCGATTCGCGCCGGTCGACCGCCGCCAGTGCGCAGGCGTGGGCGACCTCGAGCATGAAGCCCAGTTCCAGGGCGCGGATCAACTCCGGATTGAACACCAGGTCGGTCGATTTGACGCGCACGTCGGCGTAGCGGCGATGCAGCGCGCTTATCTCGGCCAATCCCTTTTCCATCAATTCCTGATTGCGGAACAGGCCGAAGCTGGCGACCATGATCCGCTCCATCTCCATGCGCAACGCGGGCACGTCCTCGCCGCCGTCGCCGAACAAGGCGTCGAAGCGATCCATCGCCGCTTCCAGCAACGCCTCTTCGCCGGTACGGTCCGGCCCGTCGGCGGCATGCAGGTAGGCAGGGATCGTTTCGCCTGAACGGATGCCGAAGACCATCGCGTCCAACAGCGAGTTGCCGCCCAGGCGGTTGGCCCCGTGCACCGAGACGCAGGCGGTTTCGCCCGCCGCGAACAGGCCTTTGATCGGCGCGGCGCAGTTGATGTCCACGTCGATGCCGCCCATCGTGTAATGCACCGTCGGCCGCACCGGAATCGGCTGCTCGATCGGATCGACGCCGGCGAAGTACATGGCGATCTCGCGGATCTGCGGCAGCTTGGCCTTGATTTTCTCCGCGCCCAGGTGGCGCAGGTCCAGTCGCACGCAGCCGTCCCCGAAGCCGCGGCCTTCGTTGATTTCCCGCTGAATCGACCGGGCGACCAGATCGCGCGGGGCGAGCTCCATGAACTGCGGCGCGTATTTCTGCATGAACCGTTCGCCGTCTTTGTTGATCAGATAGCCGCCTTCGCCGCGCGCCCCCTCGGTGATCAGAATGCCGTTGGGCAGCCCGGTGGGGTGGATCTGGAAAAACTCGATGTCCTTGAGCGCCGCGCCCGCGCGCAACGCCAGCGCCATGCCGTCGCCGGTGTTGATCAGCGCATTGGAAGACTGCCCGTAGATGCGCCCCGCGCCGCCCGTGGCCAGCAAACAGGTTTTTGCGGCGAAATAGCCGATCGTCCCGGTCTTGTTGGCGAAGGCCAACAGGCCGAGAAATTCGTCACCGTGATGGATCAAATCGAAAACGAACCATTCGTCGAACACATCAACATTCAGATGCACCGCTTGTTCGTACAGCGTGTTGAGCAGCGCGTGACCGGTTTTATCGGCGACGTAACAGGTGCGGTTGCGTCGCTGCCCGCCGAAGGGCCGTTGCGCGAAATGACCGTGTTCATCGCGATCGAAATGCGCGCCCCAGCGATCGAGATGGTAAATCGCATTGGGCGCCTGCTCGGTAAGAATGCGCACCGCGTCCTGATCGCCCAGAAACCAGCCGCCCTTGAGCGTGTCGTAATAATGATCTTCCCACTTGTCGTCGGCGGCTACCGCGGCGTTGATGCCGCCCTGCGCCGCGCCGGAGTGGGAGCGCACCGGATGCACTTTGCTGAGCACCGCCACCGACAGATCCGGATGCTGCTCGGCGATGGTCAGCGCGGCGGAAAGTCCGGCCAGACCGGCTCCCATGATCACGATGTCGTAATCGAATCGCTCGTTGATTTGCACGCTGTACCTCCCGCAGTAATTTTCTTCATTCATCATGAAACCACGCCGGAGCGTGGCGTTCTATTTGAACTGCGCAAAAAACGGCCGCACCCGTTCGGGCGTGAAATCGGCCGTGCGCCGTGCGATCGGCCCGTTCTGGAGCGCGCGCAGGTGATCGCCGAACACCGGCCGCTCGACGCGATAGATCACGCCGGTCGAAATGCGCTCCTCGGTTTCCTCGGCCGCCTGCATCGCCGCGTTCCAATCGGTCACGTTGTGATCGTCACCCAATGGTTGCACGCGCTGTTTGAACCACGCATAGGTGTTGATCTTGTTGAACGACACACACGGACTCTTGATGTCGATCACCGCCGCGCCGCGATGGGCGATCGCCTGTTTGATCAACTCGGTCAACTGCGTCTGCTCGCCGGAAAATCCGCGCGCGATGAACGTGGCTCCCGCGACCAGCGCCAGTCGGCAAACGTTGAGCGGCTCGGCCCCGGTGCCGTCGACGTGAATCTTCGTTTTGTAATCCCGCGCCGAGGTCGGCGCCGCCTGGCCCTTGGTCAACCCGAACACGCGGTTGACACCGGCAAGCACGGTGATGTCCGCGTTACGGCGCATCGTGTGAAGGAAGTGATTGCCGCCCTCCGCGAAAAAACAGCCGTCGCCGGAAATCGACACGACCTTCGCTTCGTGATTGGCCAGGCGCACGCCCAGCGCGGCGGGCAGGGCGCGGCCGTGCAGACCGTCGAACAGATTGCACTTGATCGTGAAACCGATTTTCGAGGCCTGGCCGATGCCGGTGACGAGAATCAACTCGTTGGACTCGATTTTCAAATCGTACAACGCCTGCTTGAGCGCGACGAGGATGTCGAAATTACCGCAGCCCGGGCACCATTCCGGCGCGAAGTGATCGTAGTCGTTCGGGCTTCTCATCGCTCACCTCCCAGCCGGGGTTCGACCAGCTCGACGATGTCGTCCACGGTGAAAATACGGCCGTCGGTTTTGGCGATGTGACCGTCGACGGTGAGGCCCGTTTCCATGCGCAGCAAACGGCCGAGTTGCCCCAGTTCATTGCCCTCGACCGTCAACAGGCGTTTGGCCGGAGACAGCGCGGCGGCGATTTTCTCCACGTTCATCGGGTACAGGTAACGGAAGATCGCCACGCCCACCTTGTGCCCCTGGTCGCGTAGGCGTTGCGCGCCCTCCAGGAGCGGTCCGGCGGTCGAGCCCCAGCACAGCAGCAGCGTGCCGTCGGCGTCGCCGACGATCTCGGGTCCCGGCATTTCGGCGGCGAGGCCCGCGAGTTTTCTTAAACGCTTGGCGTGCTGCCGGTTGCGATTTTCGATGTTGTCGGTCAGATGTCCCACCTCGTCGTGCTCGTGGCTGTCGACCGCCACCAGCCACTTGGACAACACCGGGAACGCACGCGGTGAAACGCCCGATTCCGTGAGGTCGAAACGGCGCAGCACGGTCACGTCGTTCGGCTCCGGCGCGATCGCCCCGCGGTCGATGGTCACTTGCGCAAGATCGAACTCATTGACGGTGCGGATGGCGTCGGCGTAAGCCATGTCGTCCATCAGGATCACCGGCGTCTGCCAACGGTCGGCGAGGTTGAAGGCCGCGGCGGCGAGATAAAAACCGTCCTCGTGCAACGCCGGGGCGAGCACCGCCCGCGCGAACTCGCCCTGCGACGCGTGGCACATGAACAGCAAATCGCTTTGCTCGGTGCGCGTGGCCATGCCCACCGCCGGGCCGGAGCGTTGCGCGTCGACGATCACCACCGGCGTTTCGGTGATGCCCGCCAGGCCGATCGCCTCGCTCATCAGGCACATGCCCGCGCCGGAGGAGCCCGCCGCCGCCCGCGCGCCGGCGTAGGCCGCGCCCACGGCGAGATTCAATGCCGCAATTTCATCTTCCACCTGTTCGACGGCAATGCCCGCGCTCGCCCCCGCGCCGGCAAGGAAGTTGAGGATCGAGGTCGACGGCGTCATCGGATACCCCGCATAGACGCCGATGCCCGCCGCGATCATCCCCAGGGCGATGCACTCGTTGCCGGTGACGAACAAATGCTCGGCGGTTTGCGCCGGTGCAAAGGGCAAGGCGTGAATGTCGGCGGCGCTCATCGAGCGCGCCACGGCCTCGATAGCGTCGAGGTTGGCCTGCAGCACTTCGGCTTTGAGGCGCTTACCGAATTGCAGCTTCACCGATTCCTTCAAGACCTCGGGCGAAAAGCCGATGGCGGTCATGAGCATCGAGAGCAGCTTGACGCCGACGAACTTGGCGCCCTTCGCCGCCGCCGGCCCGATATCCTCGGACAACGCGCGCAACCGCGCATCCTCGGTATCGCCTTGATCCTCGACCATGCACAGCGCCAGTCCGTCGGCCGTCAGCTGGGGCAGGTGGAGATCCAGGCTTTCCTCGTTGAGCGCCAGCAGGTAGTCGATCGGTTTCACCGCCGCCGACAACGGCCGATCGGAAAAGCGGATGCGCATGTAGTTGTGTCCGCCGCGTACGCGCGACTGATAATCCTGCGTGGTGTAAACGTGGTACCCCAAGCGTTGCAGAGTTTTACCGAGGATTTGCGCCGCCGACTGCACTCCCTGACCGGCCGCGCCGGCCAGAACGATGTTCAGATGGGCCATTCGCTTATCGCCTCTATTAAATTATTGTTTCATAATCGTACGCAATACCATGTGCAAAATGCCGCCGTGACGGTAATAATCGACTTCCACCGGCGTATCCAGGCGGCAGATGAGCGTCAGCCGCTTGGCTTCGCCGTCGTCGCCGACGGCCTCGACCGTGACATCCTGTCCCGGTTGTAAATCGTCATTAAGTTGAATGGTGAAAATTTCCTTGCCGCTCAGGCCCAGGCTCTGCGCCGATTCGCCGTTGCGGAACTGCAGGGGCAGCACGCCCATGCCGATCAGGTTGGAGCGGTGGATCGTCTCGAAGCTCTGCGCCAGCACCGCTTTGACGCCCAACAGCAACGTGCCCTTGGCCGCCCAGTCGCGGCTGGAGCCCATGCCGTAATCCTTGCCGCCGATGACGATCGTGGCGATGCCCGCCTGGCGGTATTTCATGGCGGCGTCGTAGATGGGCATCGTTTCGCCGGTCGGCAGATAGTTCGTCCAGCCGCCTTCCTTGCCGCCGGCCAGCAGATTGCGGATGCGGATGTTGCCGAAGGTGCCGCGCGTCATCACCCGGTCGTTGCCGCGCCGGCTGCCGAACGAGTTGAAATCAACCGGCTGCACATCGTGTTCGACAAGATACTTGCCGGCGGGCATTTCGGCCGGAATCGCCCCGGCGGGGCTGATGTGGTCGGTCGTTACGCTGTCGCCGACCATGACCAGCACGCGTGCCTTACCGATAGATTGCAGCGGCCGCGTTTCCGGCGAGAGGTCGACGAAGAACGGCGGCTCCTGAATGTAGGTGCTTTGCTCGTTCCAGTTGTAGACCATCTCGTCGGTGCTCGGGATGGCGTTCCAATCCGCGTTGCCGGTGAGGATGGTGTCGTAGATCGATTTGAAGGTGGCCAGCCTTTGCGCATGCGGCAACAACTCGGCGATTTCCTCGTCGGTCGGCCAGAGATCGCGCAAATAGATCGGCACGCCGGTCGGACGATCGCCGAAGGAATCGCTGATCAGATCGAAGTGCATCGAGCCGGCCAACGCGTAGGCGACCACCAGCATCGGCGAAGCCAGATAGTTCGCGCGCGTGTGCGGATTGATCCGCCCCTCGAAATTGCGGTTGCCCGACAGCACCGAGGCGACGATCAGATTGCCGTCTTTGATCGCTTTGACGATGTGTTCGTCCAGCGGACCGCTGTTGCCGATGCAGGTTGTGCAACCGTAGCCGACCGTATGGAAGCCGAGTTTGTCGAGGTAGGGTGTCAGCCCCGCGTCGTCCAGGTACCGGGTGACGACCCGCGAGCCGGGCGCGAGGCTGGTTTTTACGTATGGTTTGACGGTCAAGCCGGCTTCCACCGCTTTTTTCGCCAGCAGGCCCGCGCCGAGCAGCACCCACGGATTCGACGTGTTTGTGCAACTGGTGATGGACGCGATGACCACATCGCCGTTTTGCAGTTCGCCCTCGCTGCCGTCCGGGTATTTCACTGTGGCCACGGCCCGCGTTTGCGAATCGGCCAGGCCGTAGCCGCGTTCGGCGACCGGTGCGATCAGGTCGGCGTGCCATTGCGCCTTCATCTTTTTGATGACGATGTGGTCCTGCGGACGCTTGGGTCCGGCCACCGCCGGCTCGACCGTCGCCAGATCCAGCGCCAGCACCTCTTTGAAATGCGGGTCGGCCGTTTGATCGGTGCGGAACAAGCCCTGCTCGCGACAGTAAGCGTCGACCAGATCGACTTCCTCGTCGCTACGGCCGCTGATGCTCAGGTAGTTGATCGTTTCGGCGTCGACCGGGAAGAAGTTGCAGCGCGAACCGCATTCGGGCGCCATGTTGGCGATCGTCGCGCGGTCGGGCAAGGTGATGTTGGTCAAACCGGGACCGAAGAATTCGACGAACTTCCCGACCACGCCCTTGTCGCGCATGATCTTGGTGATTGCCAGCACCAGGTCGGTGGCCGTCACGCCCTTGGCGAGTTTGCCGGTCAGTCGGAAGCCGTACACTTCGGGCATCATCATGAAATAGGGCTGGCCGAGCATCACCGCTTCGGCCTCGATGCCCCCCACGCCCCAGCCGAGCACGCCCAGGCCGTTGATCATCGTCGTGTGCGAATCGGTGCCCACCAGCGAATCAGGGAAGGCGACCGTCTCGCCGTTTTCCGTTTCCCGGCGCACAACCTTGCCCAGGTATTCGAGATTCACCTGGTGGCAGATGCCGCTGGCCGGCGGCACGACGCGGAAATTTTTGAATGCCTTCTGTCCCCAGTGCAGAAATTCGTAGCGCTCGCGGTTGCGCGCAAATTCCAGGCGGGCGTTCTCGCCCAGCGCCGTCGGCGAGGCGTAATGGTCCACCTGCACGCTGTGGTCGATGACCAGGTCGACGGGCAGGGCCGGGTTGATGCGCGCGGGATCTTTCCCGGCGCGGGCCATGGCGCTACGCAACGCGGCCAGGTCGACCAATGCGGGCACGCCGGTGAAATCCTGCATCAGCACGCGGGCCGGCATGTAGGGGATGGTCACGCGCGAGGGCTTTTTCGGATCGTATTTGGCCAGGTTCAACACGTCGTCACGGATGATGGTGACGCCGTTTTCGCGTCTCAAAACGCCTTCCAGCACGACCTTGATCGAAAAGGGAAGATGATCGATGTCGGCGACGCCGTCATCAGCCAACTGGTGCAAACGATAATATGTATAATCACCGTGTCGGGTGCTCAATTTGCGGCGAGTATCGAAGGTATTTTCGGTCGTCTGCGAAGACATAACCCCTCCTTATAAGGCGCGAATATCCCTCAATGTGCATCTGACGGGTTGCGCTTGCCGTACTTTTAATTTTTGGTTCGGACCATCTCAGAGTGAACTTTTGTTTCGATTTTTCGATAACGGCGAAATTATAGACATTCCCGTCGAATACGTCCATTGGCAAACGCGAAAAAATATAATTGTTTCAGGAAAATTGTCGATGGGAGTTTGGCGGGCTTTCGCCAAAGAACATCACACGGAGATATCGATCAGCGAGCCGCGAGGCGGCGTTTCGCCGGTTTCCTTGGTCTCGTCCTCGGCGGCGGCATCCTTGGCTCCGGGGAGCGAATCGCCGCTTTCCTTGGTGCGTTCCTTTTGCAGTTCCGTTTGCGCCGCGCGGATATTCGCGTCGGCCTTGCGGGCGACCGCCCGATCGGCTCCCGATGGATCGGCCGGGGCCAGGGCGGCCCGTTTGACGCGACCCATCTTGATGATTGTGGCTTGCGGATCTTTTTCCGACGAAACGTCGATGCTCACTTCGCCGCCGATCGCATAGCGTTTGCCGTCCGGACCGACCTGATAGGAATAATTCGCCCCGCCGGTCAATCCGGCGCCGGCGGCCATGTGGGCTTGTTCGTGTTGCCGGACCTCCCGGTCGCGCTGCTTGAGTTTTTCCACCTCGCGCTTTTCGTTTTCCGGCAGTTCCTTTTCCGATTTGACCGCGCCTTTGCCCTGTTCCTCATTTACCGCACCTTCGCCTTGCTGCTGTTGATTTTTCGCAGCGGTAGCGGTAGCGGGAATGGTGGGCGGCCCGGTCGACGAGATGTACACGTATCCTCCTTCATTTTCTCTTAAAATCCATCGGACGAACGCCGTAAATTCATTAGAGCATTGTTGCCGTCCGAGTTTCGCGATACTCTACCTCATTCTTTAAGTGTAGGTCGATAAGCATGAAGAAAATCGTGTTGCTGAGTCTGGTAGTTGCCTTGGCCACCGTCACCGCGGCGCATGCGCAACAGGCGCCTGATTATGAGTTTTTACTGAATTATCGGTTACTTAACGTCGAACAATGGTGGGACAACGACGGTTCGCGGTCCGATTTCGGCTACGACGAACAATTCGTCAACCATCGGCTGGCGCTGGATTCCTCTCTCCGGTTGATCGACCGGCTCGACGTGCTTCTGGGACTGGAATACGACTACCTTACCGCGACCTTCCACGACGAGGATTGGACCAGCGCCGGTCTGGGCGACATCAAGGCCGGTTTGCGGACCTGGATCATCCACGAACCGCTGGGCGTCGGCGTGCAGGCGACGTTCCTGGCGCCCTACGCCTACGAAAGCATCGATACCGAATGTCCCATCGGCGATGGCGTGCCCGCCTACGATCTGCGTCTGGTGCTCCATCGGCAGTTCGTGCACATGCCCGCGTACGTCAATCTGGAGGGCGGTTATCGCATTCGCGAGGGACAATACACCGAGCAGTGGCGCTATCGGGCCGACGCCGGATTTGCCTACGGGATGGGCTTTCTCAACGTGGCGTTGTTCGGCCACGCCGCCGCCACCGGCACCGATCACGCGGAAGACTGGCGCAATCCGATGGTCCGCTATTCGTCGGCGTTGGGTGAAGTCGAGCCGAGCATCGGTCTGCGTTCCCTGGACGATCGTTTCCGCGTTTCGTTCGGTTACGCGCTCGCCGTATGGGGGCGCGGGATCGGCGCGGGCGATACGTTCAGCGTTGCCGTGCAGGCGCGGTTCTAAAATTAAAGCTTCACTTCCGTTTTTGCCGCGACCATGTCGATGATCTCGACCTTCGGCGTGTCATCGCCCAGCATGTCCAGCACTTGCTGCGGCAGACTACGATAGCGCAGGCGCGCCGCGACATTCAATTTCTTCGCCTTTTTGGGCGCGGCGAAAGTGAACGTCTCCAGCCGGAAGCCGCCGGGCGCGATGCGGTAATCGTGCAGCACGCGATCGGCCGTGGTGATGTTCAAGGTCGGCCGGCCGTTCGCGTCGCCCAGGGCCATGTGATACAGCACCGTGTCGTCGGGCAGCGCGCCGTTCTTCAGCGGTACGCCCGAGGAAAAAACGGTCTTGCCGGTCGGATCGGTCGCGACGACCTCCAGCCACATTTGGCGCAATTCGGTCACGCCGGTCGGCAGGTAGTGCCCCGCGCCGTCGTTGATCACCTTCACCTGTACGCGCACCAGACCGTCATCCTTGCCGGATGTCACTTCCAGCGAAGCGGCATTCAATAGCCGCTCACGCGCCATTTGCGGACGATCGCCGCCGGGCAGGAACGTGTTGGCCCCCACGATGTTGTGCCGCCACACGTGCGGGCGATCCATGCCGTCCTCGGCCGATTTGCCGGGGCGGTCGGGACGGGCGGTCTTGCCGGTGGCCGGCGTGCCCAACGCCTGGCGCATGTGGCAATCCTGGCAGGTGATCGTCGTGGCCGGATCGCCCGTGTAATACGGACCTTGCTCCCATTCGGTGTAGGTCGTTTCCAGCGGCGTTTCCAGCACGACGTGCGTGACGTTGTGACAGCCGCCGCAGAACCGCGCCTCGGTGTGCAGCGCGGAAAATTCCAGGCCGTGCATTTCGCTGTAACCGTCGTTACGCGGACCGCGCTTGACGCCCATGTCGTCTTCGCTTTCGCCCGGGTCGATCAAATGTCCCGTGTTCTTCGTTTCCTTCAGGCCGCTGACCGTGTGGCAGTAATCGCAGAAAATGCCGTTGACCTTCGATTCGATCGCCGTGGCGAAGGGCTGGCCGGGGTTGGTCATCAAATTGCCGGCGAAGGCGGCCGGGGCGTGGCACTTGATGCACATTTCGCCTTCGCGCCGCGCGAGGTCCGACGGAGCGTTTTTGTAGAAATGTTTTGCCAACGCTTGATAGACCGGGTCCTCCAGGGCCAGCGAATGCATCGAGCCTTTCCATTCGTCGAGGATCATGTCGTGGCATTCGCCGCACATCGTCGGCCCGATGAACTGCTCGACACGGACCGTGCCGGGAACGATGGGCGTACCCTTCATTTCGGCGGCCACGGCCAGACTCAGCGCGGCCAGTAGGAGCGACACACTGAGGATAATTTTTGTCTTTGCCCGCATGGCTATTTTCCTCCCCTCCATCGAACGCAGTGAATTGACTCCGTCCAATTTATCGGGAAATCGAGCGGAAAGCAAAACGAAACCGGTGGTTGCCGAGCGTCGTTTGGGTACATGAAAAAACCTAATTGTCTTGCTTTACACCTTTGAAAACCGATGATATCATTTTGCATCTTACGCCGAGAATGCATTGGGAGTTTACGATGTATAAAGTGGTTGGGACTGTATTTGTAATCACTTTGGTTTGCCTGATTCCGGCTCTTGCCGGCGCGCACCAACTTGAATTGTTCGGTTTTAATAGTCGCGCTACCGGTTTGGCTAACGCCTATACCGCGCTTGCCGAAGGTCCGGAGGCGACCTTCTACAATCCCGGCGCTCTGATTGAATCCAAGCAGATTCGCGCCTTTGGCGGTTTTTCGTTCACCGTGCCCGCGCTCAACATCGAGCTGCAGGATGACGGCGGCGACAGCAAAACCGCGCCGGACATTGTGCGCGATGCACGTTCCTTGGAGGCGTCGCAGTTCATCAACATGGGCGTTTCCGGTGGATTGTACGATCTCGTTTTCCTCGGTCTGGGCATGCAGGTGCCGGTCGACGGCAAAAGCCGCCGCAAGGTTTTCACCGCAAACCGGCCGTATTTCCTCGATTACGACACCGGCATTTTCGGCATGACGCTGCTGCCGGCCGCCGCTGTGCAGTTGGCCTCCAACTTCGGTTTGGGCGTAGCCGCGCGCATCACCATCGATCCGTTCGGCTCCACCTGGACCGACGTGCCGATCGACGGCGAGGGCGCCTATGCCGATACCCTGGCGACCAGCGAACTTTCCGCCCAGGCTTCGCCGATCTTCGGCTTCTACGTTCGTTCGCACGAATTCCTGCGCTTCGGTCTGGTTTACTCCGGCCAGAGCTACAGCTACTTCAACAAAACCGTGCAGCAGAAACTGGTGCCCTCCGATCCCGACGGCATCGTTGAAATCGAGTACGAAGCCAAGTACAACTTCATTCCGCGGCGCCTGACCTTCGCGGTGGCCGGCGAGCCCGACGAGCACGTGTTACTCACCGCCGAACTGAGCTGGAACAACTGGTCCGCCTATGAAGCGCCGTTCCCCAACATCAACCTTAACTTCAAACAGATGGCCGAGGCCGGCCTCGACTACGAGCGCCCGGAAATTCTCGATGTCGAAGATCCGGACTTCAACGACACCTGGACGCCGCGTTTCGGCGTCGAAGTGAAACCCTATAAATTCCTCGCCCTGCGCGCCGGCTACGCCTTCGAATCCTCCGCGGCCGACGCCCAGAAGGGCACGACCACGATCATCGATGCGCCGACCAGCATCGTCAGCTTCGGCTTCGGCGGCAATTTCGGCGGTCCGCGCGGCGACCTGGTTTCCATCGATCTGTCGATGATGGACCACATCGTGTCCACGCGTTCGGTGAACAAAGACGAAGGCGATATGGACGAGGATGATCCGGAAACCAATCCGCTGTATCCGCGCTACGAGGCGGGCGGTCACTTTATCTATTCGTCGCTGACCGCGTCGTTCAAATTCTAAGGATTTCATGGATCCGTTCGTCAACGAGTGGGTGCCGATCTTTTTGATCGGACACCTGCTCGTGCACGAACAAAATCCCCTGCGCAAATACCTGCTGTACCTGCTGGCCCGCTACGGCGAGATCCCGTTTCTGCGTTTGGGCTACCGCGCCACGCGCGGCCAATGGAAGATGCTGTCGGAAAATCCCGTGTTGCGTGCGCTGATGAAAAACCTGGTCGTTTATCCGGTCGGGCGGTTTGTCGACACCGGCCATCCGATGCTTACCGAGCACGTGCTGGAGTTGATCGACCAACAGGCGACCGCCATCGCCGTCGGCCCGTGCCGGTGTCGCGTCGCGCACGGACAGTGCAACCACCGGCTGGAAACCGACATCGTCATCCGCACCGGTACGCACGCGTTCACCAAGGCGTTCCCGCACGATTACCGCATGATCGACAAGCAAGAGGCGAAAGACATCGTCAACGCCTGCGCCGCCGACGGCATGTGGCACATGGTTTTCGTGCATTGCCCGACGGCCGAGGGCGTCAACGAGTACGCCGTGTGCAATTGCTGCACCGACGGTTGCGTGCCCTTCATCCTCAACAAGACGTTCGGACAGGAAGGCTTCCCGCTGATTCGCGGTGAGTACGTGGCCGAGACGGTCGCCGAAGCCTGCCGCGCCTGCGGCGATTGCCTGGCCGTGTGCCCGTGGGAAGCGCGCACGATCGTCGCGAATCGCGTTGCCGTCGATCTGGCGAAGTGTTTCGGTTGCGGTCTATGCGCCAAGGCCTGCGCCAACGGGGGCGTGATCATGCGCAAACAACGACCGCGCCCGCCGCTGGAAACCGACCATCCGCACCGGCATTGATCGGACGCCTTCAATCGATAATTGCCAACGCCGCGAGCGGCTTTTATCATACGATGGTTACGGACAATCGCTGGCGGCGGAGAACAACATGAAACCACCGGTACCCATTAAGGAAAATCAACCGTTCGAGGCGGTGTGTCTGGGCTACAACTCCTGCGACATCCTTTGTCTGATGGACGATTTCCCGCGCGCCAACACGAAAACGCGGCTCAATCGTCTCATTCGCGAGGGCGGCGGGCAGGCGGCGACCGCGGCGGTCGGCCTGGCGCGACTAGGTTTGCGCGCCCGCTACATCGGCAAATTCGGTGACACGCCCGAGGGCGAGTTCGCCCGCGAAAGTCTGCGCAAGGAAGGCGTGGACACCATGGGCAGCCTCGTCGCGCCGCACACGCAAAATCAGGTGGCGGTGATCTGGATCGACGAGGGCACCGGCGAGCGCACAATTACTTACATCCGCGAACCCGGGCTGGAGATTTATCCGGAAGACCTCAGCCGCGACCTGATCGCTTCCGGCGGGTGTCTGCTGGCCGACGCGCACAACATCCCGGCGACAATCCAGGCGGCCAAATGGGCGCGCAAGGAAGGCATTCCGGTGGTGCTCGACGTCGAGCGCGATCTGCCCGACGTGGAAACGCTGCTGGACTTCACCGATTACATTCTGTGCGACGAAAACTTCCCGAAAATCTACACCGGCGACAGCAATGGCGAGCGCGCGCTACGGGCGATTCGCGATCGTCACAACGCGCCGCTGGTCGCCATGACCATGGGCGCGCACGGCTCGCTGGCGCTGGTCGAGGATCGTTTCATCCATACGCCGGCCTTCGAAGTCGAGGTGATCGACACCACCGGCGCGGGCGACATCTGGCACTCGGGTTTCGCCGCCGGGCTGATCTGGGGATGGGAAATCGAAGAAATTTTGCGCCTGGCCGCAGCGACCAGCGCGCTCAAGTGCCGCAAACTCGGCGGCCGGGAGGGCATCGCCGGCAAAAGCGAAACCCTCGATTTTCTCGCCTCCGCCGAACCGAAACGCTTCCCGGTCTGAGCATGAAGCGCGCGACCTTCGCCACGTTGGGCTGCAAGGTGAACCAGGTGGATTCCGCCTACCTGGAGCAAGCCTTCGTCGCCGCCGGCTACGAAATCGTCGCCTGGCCGGGACCGGCCGAGGTGTGCGTGATCAACACCTGCACCGTCACCGCCCGGGCCGAACGCGGTTCGCGGCAGATGGTCAACCGCGCGCGCCGGAGCAATCCCGATGCGCTGGTGGTGGTCACCGGTTGCAGCCCAGTCTCCGGCGGCGGGAAAGCCGACGCCTTCGCCGCGGCCGATCTGGTGACCGGCAATGCGGAAAAACCGCACCTGCTACAGTTAATCGAAAACCTGACCGCCGCGCGCCCGCAGTGGCAGGTGGCCGACGTGGCGCAATCCTGCGCGGTCGAAGCCGGCGGCGCGGTGCTCATCGCCGATCACGTGCGCTCGTTTCTCAAAGTGCAGGAGGGCTGCCCCGCGCATTGCGCCTATTGCATCATCCCGCTCGTGCGCGGGCCCAGCCGCAGCGTGCCGCCCGACGACGTGCTCGCCGCGGCGCGCGAATTGCTCGCCCGCGGGCAGAAGGAAATCGTGCTCACCGGCATCCACCTGGGGGCGTACGGGCAGGACCTTACCGCCGCGCTCGACCTGGCCGCGCTGTGCCGGCGGTTGTTGAACGATACCGCGCTGCCGCGTCTGCGTCTTTCCTCGTTGGAGCCTTTGGAGGTTAGTGACGATCTGCTGGCGCTGATGGCCGATGACGGGCGATTTTGTCCGCACCTGCACATTCCGTTGCAAAGCGGCAGCGACCGCATTTTGCGGGCCATGCGCCGCCCGTACGATCTGGCGCGGTACGAAGCCATCGTCGCCGAATGCCGCGCCCGCGTGCCGGGCATCACCATCGGCGCGGATGTGCTCGTCGGTTTCCCGGGCGAGGATGAACGAACCTTCGCCGAAACGGTCGAGACGCTGCGCCGGCTGCAAATTCCGCATCTGCACGTGTTCCCGTATTCGGATCGGCCGGGCACCGAGGCTTCGCGCATGACGGATAAGGCGCCGCGCGCCACGGTGTTGACCTGGGCCGAACGCGTGCGGGAAATCGGCGCGGAAATCCGGCGCGAGCATTTGGCCGGACAGGTAGGCGGCCGAGAGGTCGTGTTGATCGAGCGGATCGACGATCAAGGGCGCGCGCACGGCGCCGGTCGCAATTATCTGCCGGTGGTCATCGAGAAAGCCTTGCCGATCGGCGAGGAAGCGGCCGTGCGCATTGTCGGCGTAACCGAGGGGGCGTTGCGCGGCGAGCCGCTGTGATTATTCCTGGCCCGGTAGCGGGCTGACATACAGCAGCGTGGTGATCTCGTCGCTTTGGTTGCCGGCTTCGTCGAAGGCGAACAGGGTGATCTCGCCTTCGTCGTCCCGGGTGACGGTAATCTCGAAGGTCAGCACGCCTTTGGTGTGGCCTTTGACGGTCAGGTTCTCATAGGGAATCGAGCGGTAGTCGCCGTATTCGTTTTCGAGAACCAGCGACAGCTTGGGCTTGGCGAAGTCGCCGTTGGGATCTTCCCAGGCCACGTAGCCAATGACGGTTTCGCCGTCGAAGGCCGGATTGGGCGTAAAGGCGAAGGTCTCGGCGAACAGCTCGGGTTCGAGCGAAATATCGTTGTCCTCGTCGGTGCAGGCGGAAAAAATCAACACCGCCAGCAGCGGGATGATGTATATGAACGGATGAAATCGGGTCATCGGTTTCTCCTCGTTTAGGGAAGCAATAGTTACCGCAAATGGCCACGGAAGGCAAATGCTCGTTGACAGCGAATTATCTCTTTGTTACCGATGCGTTGGCAAATGAAGAAGGAAGGTCCCTTGGATCGGAATCGAATGGAAGAACTGTTCGTGGCGCTCGGCCACCACTTCAACAACCCGGCGTTGCTCGCGCAGGCGTTGACGCACTCGAGCTACGCCAACGAGAAGGGGTTGGACGATCACTACGAACGCCTGGAGTTTCTCGGCGACGCCGTACTCGAGTTGATCGTTTCGCACATGCTCATCGAGCGCTACCCGGATCATCGCGAGGGTGACCTCTCGCGCATGCGCGCCAGCGTGGTCAATAAAAAGACGCTCGCGGGCATTGCGCGGCGGTTGGGCATCGGGCAGTACATTCTGCTCAGCTACGGCGAGGACAAAACCGGCGGACGCGAAAAGGGCTCGTTGCTCGCCGACGTGTTCGAGGCGATCATCGGCGCGATCTACCTGGACGGCGGGCTGGGCGCGGCGGCCGATTTCGTCGAGCGCTATTTCGACATGATTTTCGACGGCATCGCCAAGGAGATCGTTTTCCGCGATTACAAAACCCGGCTGCAGGAAGCGGCGCAGGCCCGCTTGCAGGCCACGCCCAACTACCGGGTGGTCGATTCCAGCGGACCGGATCACGAACGATCCTTCACCGTCGAGGTGACCTTGCGCAACAAGCTTTACGGCAGCGGCGTCGGCCGCAGTAAAAAGGCGGCCGAGCAAATGGCCGCGAAAATGGCCTTGCAGCGTTTGCATGCGGAAGCGGAGGAGACAACCACGTGAGCGAGCAAAACACAAATTTCAAATCCGGCTACGTGATTCTCCTGGGCCGCCCCAACGTCGGCAAATCGACGCTGCTCAACGGCATCATGGGCGAGGAACTGGCCATCGTCACGCCCAAGCCGCAAACGACGCGCAACCGCATCCTGGGCATTCACACGACGCCGGATCATCAAATCATCTTTCTGGACACGCCCGGGATGGTCAAAGATGAGCGTGGTCTGAACGCTTTTCTCGCCCGCGAAGTGCAACGCGCCATCGCCGACGCCGACGGCATCGTGCTGGTCGTCGAGCCCGACGAACCGCGCCGCACCGAAATGTCCCTGATCGAACGCCTGCCGCATCTCAAGCGGCCGGTGGTGCTGGCGATCAACAAGGTGGACAAAGTCGACAAGCGCAAGTTGCTGCCGCTGATCGAAAGCTACATGGCGCTGCATCCGTTTCAGGCGATCGTGCCGACCTGCGCCACGCGTCGCGACGGTTTGGACCGCCTGGTCGCCGAGGCCGCCGCGATGCTGCCGCCGGGGCCGATGTACTATCCGGCCGAGCAACTCACCGACGCCACCGAGCGTTTTATCGTCGGCGAAATGATCCGCGAGCAGGTGTTTCATCTGACCAAGCAGGAGATCCCCTACAGCTCGGCGGTGCTCATCGAACTGTTCAAGGACAAGGGCAAGGTGATCGAGATTCTCGCCTCGATCTTCGTCGAACGCGAAGGGCAGAAGGGCATCATCATCGGTAAGGGCGGCGAGATGCTCAAGAAAATCGGCTCCAACGCCCGCGCCAAAATCGAAGCGTTCATCGGCAAGCAGGTCTATCTCGAATTGTTCGTCAAAGTGAAAAAGGACTGGACGCGCTCGCAAGCCAAATTGCGCGAAATGGGGTACGAATGAGTCTGCCGCTGGTCGCCATCGTCGGCCGCCCGAACGTGGGCAAATCCACCTTGTTCAACCGCTTGGCGGGCAAGGGTAAGGCGCTGGTGCAGGAAACGCCCGGCGTCACGCGCGATCTGCATTACGCCGACGTCAAACATCGCAACAAGCATTTCACTCTGGTCGACACCGGCGGACTCTCGACGGTGCACACCGACGAACTGACCCGCGACGTTAACGATCAGGTCGACTTCGCCCTGGAAAACGCCGCGGTGATCTGCTTTGTCATGGACGGTCGCGAAGGACTGACCGCCGAGGATATGGATATCGTCGAAAAGCTGCGCCGTTTCGAAAAACCGGTTTTCTGGGTCGTCAACAAAATCGACGCCGACGGTCTGGACAATCTCGTGTACGAGTTTTACCGCCTGGGCATCGAGGAACTGCATCCGATCAGCGCACGGGAAAAGCGCGGCGTCATGGAGCTGTTCGATAAAATCGCCGTCGATTTTCCCGACGTCGATCAGGCCGAGGAGGACAGCGAAACGCGCGCCACGCGAGTGGCCTTCGTCGGCAGCCCGAACGTCGGCAAATCCTCGATCATCAACCGCATCCTGGGCGCAAAACGGCTGATCACCAGCGATATCCCCGGCACCACGCGCGACGCGATCGACATTCCCTTCACCCTCGACGGTAACGATTACGTGCTCATCGACACGGCCGGCATCCGCCGCAAGGGCAAGGTGTCGTACGTGGTCGAGAAATTCTCGGTCGTCAAGGCGCTGCAGGCGCTGGACCGCACCGACATCGCCGTCGTGCTGCACGACGTGACCGAGCCGATGAACGATCAAACGATGCGCATCATCTCCTACGCCGAGGAGCGCGGGCGGGGTATCATCCTGGTGCTCAACAAAATCGACCTGATGAAGGATCAACCAAAATGGCGCAGGGAAGTGCTCAGCGACCTCAACCGGCGCCTGAGCGGCCTGGAGTGGATTCCGATCCTCTTCGGCAGCGCCTTGACGGGCAAGGGGCTCGACGACCTGTTTTCCACCATCAACACCGTGCGCGAAAACCAATTGCGCCGCATCCCCACCGGGCCGCTCAACCGCTGCCTGGAAGAGGCGATCGCGCACCACGCTCCGCCGATGGCCGCCAACAAGCCGCTGAAGCTGTATTACATCACGCAAATCGGCATCCGGCGTCCGACCTTCGTCATCTTTACCAACAACCCGGCCGGCGTTCATTTTTCCTACCGGCGCTACCTGATGAACCGTTTGCGCGAGGCGGCCGACTTCACCGGCACGCCGCTGAAGATCAAGTTCGAAAAGCGCAAAAAGGCTCCTTGATCCGTCCCGGCGCGCGGCGATATATGCTACACTGCCGCCATGAGCGAACGACGTTTCCTGGCCGATAAAACCGTCGGACGGCTGGCCAAATGGCTGCGGCTGCTGGGTTACGATTGCCGCACCCTCGATTCGTCGGATGTGGAAGAAATTCTGCTTGCGATAAAAGAAGATACGCGCACTTTGTTAACAAAAAATACGAAATTCCTTGCTATTGAAAAAAACGAAATTCTGTTTATAAAATCGGATGATATAACTCAACAGTTAAAGCAGGTAATAATGGAATATTCTCTTTCTATTGAATGTGAAAGGTTTTTATCCGTTTGTTCCGTCTGTAATGTGCCGGTGGTCGACGTCGAGACCGAAAGCGTGCGCGGTCTGGTGCCGCCCTTTGTCTTCGCCACGCGCAAGACGTTCCGCCGGTGTCCGCAATGCGGCCGCCTCTACTGGGCCGGCACGCACAAAACGCGGATGATCGACCGTTTGAAAGAAACACTTGACAGCGAGCGTCAACAAAGCTCAAAGTAAGCTATGAATTTTAGGGGGGAAGGATCACGTCCTTCCGCAAAAGCCGCGCACCGCGGAGGGCGCGGCATTTGTCTATGAATGGGTTATTGTGAGAACGACAGGAGAGGCGAAAATGGATCGCTATCAGTTGGCGCCTTATGCCGCCCGTTCGGAAACCACGCGTGGACGCCAATATTCCGAACAATTTCGCGATGATCGTCCGGCTTATGAGCGCGATCGCGACCGCGTCATTCACAGCGCCGCTTTTCGCCGTCTGGAGTACAAAACCCAGGTCTTCATTTTTCACGAGGGCGATTATTACCGCACGCGTTTGACCCACTCGATCGAAGTGGCGCAAATCGCCCGCGGCATCGCCAAACGCCTGGGGCTGAACCTGGAATTGACCGAAACGCTCGCCCTGGCGCACGATTTGGGCCACACGCCCTTCGGACACGCCGGCGAGCAGGAACTCAACCGTTTGATGACCGATCACGGCGGCTTCGAGCACAACGTGCAGGGCTTGCGCATCGTGACTCTGCTGGAGGATCGCTATCCGACGTTTCCCGGCTTGAATCTGACCTGGGAGGCGCGCGAGGGCATCATCAAACACGCCACGTACTTCGATCATCCGGACGACGAGGCCCTGGTCGAGTACGAACCGCAGATGGTCGCCACGCTCGAAGCGCAACTGATCAACTGCGCCGATTCGATCGCTTATCACAACCACGACCTGGACGACGGACTCAAATCGGGGATGCTCGACCGGCGCCATCTGCGCGAAAACGTGGCGATCTGGAGCGAAACGGAAGATCAGGTACTTGCCCAATACGGCGCCATCGAAGAGCATCAACTGCGCCACATGGCCATCAGCACGTTGATCGGCCGTTTCATCATCGATCTGGTCGAGCAGACTAAAAAACAGTTGGCCGAGTACGAAATCCGTTCGATCGAGGACATCCGCGAGGTCAACAAGATCTTGGTCGGCTGGTCTTCCGAGATGGAAGACAAGCGGCATCAGCTAAACAATTACCTTTTCCATCACATGTATCGCCACTACAACCTGGAACATCTGACCTTCCGCGCCATGCACTGCATCCGCAGCCTGTTCAAGGCCTATCGCGAACAAAATTCGCTGCTGCCGGTGCAATTCCGCAAACGGGTGGAGGTGCAAGGGTTGGAGCGGACGATCTGCGATTACATCGCCGGCATGACCGATCGGTACGCCATGCAGGAGTACGACCGGCTGTACAATCCCTCTTCGGACTGAGTTAGATCTTCGCGTTGTTGATCACGTCGGAAATCAAGGTGAACTTGCGGGTGATCGCCGTGATGGAGGCTTCGTAAAGGAGCTGAATTTCGGCCAGCTTTTGCAGTTCCTTGTCCTGATCGACCGTGTTGCCGTCCACGCGCATGTTCGACTCGTCGTCTTCCTGCACTTCGATGGGAATCGAACCGCCGTCGCCGGCCGATAGGTGGCGCGGGTCGGAGGTTTCCATGGAGAGGCTGCCGCCCAGGCGCTTCTCTTCGGTGGCCAACACCTTGGTGAAATCCACGTCGCGAGCCTTGTAGCCGGGCGTATCCACATTGGCGAGATTGGCCGCGACCAATTCGCTGCGCAATGTTTGCACATCCAGGCTGCGCTGCAATGAGGCAATCGCCGGATCGCCGAAAAGGAATCGTTCGATGCCCATGGTCACACTCCTTCGTCCTTTGGAATAAGCAAGGAGAATGCCAGATAGTGAAAAATCGATATTTGGCCGTAATTACAATTGATTATCGGATATTATCAGCGGCGTGAATGGAACAAATGGCCGGCCGGTGCGGAAAAAAGTGTCATCATTTCGACGATCGCAGCTTTTTATTTGTCGCTGAACCGCCGGAAACGGCGATGAACAAAATCGCAAAAACCCAGAGCAAAAAACCGGCGAAGGCGATCTGAATCGCCTGTCGCGGAGTGTCGCTGTGACCGACGGCGCCAAACAGCAGCAGGATCAGGCCGCCGACGAAAAGGAAGGTTCCCAGGATGCGCAAAAACATCATCCGCCTCAGTACAAGGCATGCGCCAGGTAAACGACCAGGTACACCACGAAAAAGGTGAAAAACGCCAGCATGCCGCCCAGGCCCATTTTCACCCAGTCGTCGCTCATCTGCTGCGTCACTTGTTTTGGGGCGGGCGGCCGGTCGGGCATGGGCGGAGTTTGCACTGCTGCGCGCATGGATTTCCAGGTCAGCGGATCGACCGTCTGTTGTCCGCATTGCAAACAAAATAATTCTTCATCGGCCGTCAGCCGCTTGCAGTGCGGGCACACGCGCGCCATCAATCGCTCCTTTCCGCCCATCAGGATAGGTTTTCAGAGGCGGAAATACAACCGATTAATTGCCGCCTGCATGGACGCGCCGGGATGTTTCTGCTAGAAAGAAAGCCATCAAAATCAAGGGAGCGACCATGGGTTGGATCCACGAGGAAATACATTACGACTGCAAGCATTATCGCGGAGAAAAACCGTGCGTCCACCGGGTAAATTGCCCGTATTGCGTGCATTACCTGCCGATGGGCTATCGTGTGCTGATCTTCAAGGTCGGCGCCATGGGCGACGTGCTGCGCACCACTTCGATTCTGCCCAGTCTGGCGGCGAATCTCACGCCGAAATCCGACGGCAATTTCCACATCACCTGGGTCGTCGATCCGCCCAGTATGCCCTTGTTGGAGAACAATCCGTACATCGATCGCCTCTGGACCGTCAACGAGGAAACGCGCCTGCGCCTGCAGGTGGAGAAATTCGACCTGGCGCTGTGCTTCGACAAGGATCCGCGCTGCCTGGCCCTGATGGCCGCGTGCCGGGCCGAAACCAAACGCGGTTTCATCATGGGGCCCGAAGGCACGCTGCGCATCGCCAATCCCGAAAGCGAAAACGCGCTGCTACTGGGCCTTAGCGACTACTTCAAGTTCGAAAAATGCGACAAAACCTACCAGCAAATCGCGCATGAAATGGCCAGGCTCGACGATGCCGGCGAGCTGTATTTGTTGCGCTTCACCGACGAGGAAATGGTCGCCGCGCAGGCGCGGTTGCATGATCTGGGCGCGGTGCGTCGGCCGTTGATCGGCATGAACACCGGCGCGGGCAACGTGTTTCCCGGCAAGCGTTGGGCAAAGGAAAAATTCGCCGCCGCCGGCCGCGAACTGGCCGAAAAAACCGGCGGCACGATCGTCCTGCTGGGCGGGCCCGACGAGATCGAACGCAACAGTTGGATTTCCGAGCAGATCGGCTCGGCCTGCGTCGATCTGGGCTGCGACAATCCGCTGCGGCATTTCGCCGCGATGGTCGGACTGTTGGATCTGGCGCTAACCGGCGATACGATGGCCATGCACGTCGCGCTGGCCGGGAATGTGCCGATCGTTGCGCTGTTCGGCCCCACGCCGCATCATGAAGTCGCCGTCGATGTGCGCAGCGAGAAAATCTTCCGCGCGCCCGTGGGCGACCAGGTCATGGCCCGTGTGCCCGAGGCGGAAAGCACGATTCAGCTCATCGAGGTCGACGAGGTCGTCGCCGCCTGTCTGCGCGTGCTGGAGCGCTGAATGCCGCGCACGATCGTCACCGTTCCCACCTATAATGAAGCCGAAAACATCGGCGAACTGATCGATCAACTGCGCCGGCTCGACGTCGAGGTGCTGGTCGCCGACGACAACAGCCCCGACGGCACGTGGAAAATCGTCGCCGAGCGCGCGCAAAACGATCCCGGCGTGCATTTGCTGCATCGCACGACGAACAAAGGGCGCGGCTATGCCGGAGCCGAAGCGTTTTGCCGCGCGCTGGAACTGGGGGCGGATTTTATCGGTGAAATGGACGCCGATTTTTCTCATCAACCCAAGTTCGTTCCCGCGCTGCTGGCCGCCCTGGCCAACGGCGCGGACATCGCGCTGGGCAGCCGGCACGTGCCCGGCGGCGAAGACCTCGGCCGGCCCTGGTACCGTCTGGCGCTCACGCGGTTCTCGTGCTGGTACGCGCGCACCGTGCTGGGCATGAGTGTGCGCGACATCAACACCGGCTTTCGCTTTTACACGCGCGCCGCGCTGGAAAAACTCGCGCCCGCCACGCTGATCAGCGCCGGCCCGAGCATCGTGCATGAGATCATGGCCCGCGCGAGATTCCACCGCCTGCGCATCGTCGAGGCGCCCATCACTTTCATCGAGCGCCGGCGTGGGACGAGCGAACTGACCCTCGGCCGGTTGCTCGACGGCTTTTTAAAAGTCTGGCGCGTCAAGCGCCTCACCCGGCAAAAAATGAGCGACTCATGAAACGCATCGCGGCGCTGTTGCTGGCTTTGAGCGTGTTGTTGCTGCTCGGGGCCGGTTCCGCCCGCCATGCCGCCGACACCTTTCAATTCGCCGTGGCCGGTGATTTTCAACCGCCGCGCGACGATGAAAATTATCGGCCGGTTTCACAGCGCATCATTGCCGCGATCGCCGCAAGCGAAGCCGAGTTTGTCGTCCTGGTCGGCGATCTGGTGACCGTGCCGCAGCCTACGCCGGAAAAAGCGCGAGCCGCCTGGCGGCGTTTCGACAAGCTCATTGCGCCGTTGCGGGCGGCGCACAAGCGCGTTTACGCCGTGCCGGGCAATCATGATGTTGAGCATCCGGCGCTGGCGATAGGCTTCGACGAACGTTTCGGCTCGCGCCACCGGGTGTTTGTCGAGCACGATACCGTCTTCCTGCTGCTGGATTCCGAAGCGGACGGCCAGGATTATCGCCGCTGGGATTTGGGTGCGGCGCAATGGCAATGGTTGCGCGCGCGACCGTGGCGCAAGCTGACCGACGATCCGCAGCCTTTGCTGTTTGCCTTTTTGCATCGGCCGGTGTTTCGCTCCGAAATCATGAAGCTCGATCCGACCGGCAAATATGGACAGGACAAGCCCGAGTTGGCGCGCGAACTCGACGAGCAGAACACCGCCGCCGTTTTCAGCGGCCACGAACATCTGTTTCAACGCAAAGTCATTCGCGACATTTCCTTTTTCACGACGGGCGGAGGCGGCGGGCATTTGCTGCCCACGGGCTATTACCATTTCCTGTTGGTGACGGTCGATCCGGCGAAAAAGGAGTGGCGCGTGGACGTTAAAAAAGTTCGGTAAGCGCCAGCTTGCGGGGCGCACGGGCTGCTTCTACAATGCTCATTCCACGTTATTCGAACGGGAGGATTGCATGACCGCACTCGATCAACTTCACGCTCTGGCGCAGCAACCGACGCTCAACAAGGACGAGCGCCCGTTGATCGCCGTATTTCCGATGTGGTTCCCCTACGAGATCCTGTTGGCCGGGGGCGTACGCGCCAGTGAATGGTGGGGCTTCCCCGTCGCTTCGACGCTGGCCGACGCGCATTTTCCGCCCTATATTTGCAGCTTCGTCAAATCGACTTTCGAAATGCTGCTGGCGAAAAGGATCGACGCCGACGGCATGGTCTTCGCCAGCGCCACCTGCGATTCGATCCAGAACAGCGCCGGCATTTACCGCTATCTGTTCCCCGAAAAATTCAGCGCCTATTTCCGCATGACGCAAAATCCCGACAGCCCGGCGGCCCGGCCGTATCTACGCGGCGAAATTGCCCGGGTGATCGAAGGGATCGAGGCCTTCACCGGCAAGTCGATCAGCAAAGACGATCTGCAGCAAGCGATCGCCGTGGCCGACGCCTTCCGCGCCGCCGTGCGTGCCTTGCTGGAGAAACTGGCGGCGGGCAAAACGTCGTTGCCGGCGGCCGATATTTACCGGGCCATACAGGGTGCGTTGGCCGATATCGGTCCGGCGACGACCGCGCTGCTCAACGAAGTGACCGCGTCGATTCAGGTGGAAAATTTCACCGGTCCCAAGGTGATGCTGGTGGGCATGACCGCCGCGCCGTTCGACGCTCTGCAGGCCGTTGAAGACGCCGGCGGCCACATCGTCGGCGACGACCTCGGTCTTGGTTGGCGCACGATGGCCGTGGATTGCGTGACCAATGGCGATCCGCTCGAAGCGATCGTCAACCGGTTGCTTGCCGCGCCGCCGTGCAGTTCGTTGCACCACGCCGACCGCCGCCGCGCGCAGTACGTCCTCGAGCGTGCGCAAGCGCTCAAAGCCGACGGCGTGATCTTCACCCGGCTCAAGTTCTGCGATCCCGAAGCGTTCGATTACCCGGACATCAAGTGCCTGCTGGACGAAGCGAAGATTGCCAACCTGCTGTTGGAGCGCGATCTGGTGGACAAGGTCGAGGGAGCGGCGGCCACGCGCCTGGAAGCGTTCCTCGAACAGATCGGCGAGGGGGTGTGACCATGGCGGACCCGAAGAAAATCCAAGCGATCAAAACGCTCAAGAACATGATGATGATCTATTACCTCGGCGCGAAAAACGCCGACGCCAACAACCGGAAAATCGGCTGGATCACCTCCGGCGGGCCGGTCGAATTGCTGTTGGCCTTCGATATCATCCCCATTTATCCGGAAAACCACGGCGCGATGGTCGGCGCTTCCAAAATGGGTGGTCAGTTGTGCGGCATCGCCGAAGGACTCGGTTTTTCTCCCGACCTGTGCGCCTATTTCCGCGCCGACGTCGGCCAGGCCGAAAGCGGCATCAGCCCGATCGCCGGTCTGCCCAAGCCCGATTTGCTGGTGTGCTCGAACAACATCTGCAAGACGGTCACCAAGTGGTACGAGATTCAGGCGCGCCGTTACAACGCGCCGATGGTTATGGTCGATCATCCTTTCATGGAAGGCGCCATCGAGCCGACCGCCGTGCAGTACGTCGCGCAGCAGTTGCGCGAAATGGTGCCCACGCTCGAGTCGATCACCGGGACGAAACTCGACGAGGAAAAACTCTTCCAGGTGCTTCTGCGTTCGCGCGAGGCGATCCTCACCTGGGAGAAATGCCTCGACACGCTCAAGACCAAACCGACGCCGATGAGCAGCATCGACAGCTTCTTCCACATGGCGCCGATCGTCACCTTGCGCGGCGAGCAGCAGACCGTGGATTACTACAAAGAGTTGCAGGTCGAATTGGAACAGCGCGTGGCCGAGGGCGTTGCGGCCGTCGACGGCGAACGCCACCGGCTGCTGTTCGACAACATCCCCATGTGGTACGCGACCAAGCATCTGTATCAGAAACTGGCCGAATACGGTGCGGCGGTGGTCACCTCGACCTACACCGCCAGTTGGGGCATGGAACGCGACATGACCGAGGGCGATCCCTTCGAGGCGATGGCGGAAAATTATCTGGCTCCGTACATCAACCGCGGCTTCGAAAAGCGGGTGGATATTCTCGAAGGCCTGATGAACGACTTCGGCTGCGACGGGTTCATCATGCATTCGGCGCGCTCGTGCAAAGCCTATTCGCTCGGTCAGTACGATCTGGCCGCCGAACTGACCCGCCGCACCGGCAAACAAGGTGTGGTCATCGAGGGCGACATCGCCGACGAACGCATGTACAGCGAAGGACAATTCAACTCGCGTTTGGAGGCCTACCTGGAAGCGTTGGATGGATGAGGCGCATGCCGCTTATGAACGTTTACGGGCTCTGTTATCCGAGCGCGAAGGGGCGCTGATCGCCTTTTCCGGCGGCGTGGACAGTACCTTTCTGCTCGACGTCGCCTTTGCCGTACAAAAAACCAAGCCGGTGGCGATAACCGTCACCGGCTTGTTGTTTCCCGCCTTCGAGGCCGATAAAGCGATCGACTTTTGCCGCGAGCGCGGCATCGTGCATTACCTGATCGACGTCGATCAACTCGAGGATGAGCGCGTCGCCGCCAATCCGCCGGAACGCTGCTATTTGTGCAAACGCTTGCTTTTCGGTCGGCTGCGCGATGAAGCCCGGCGTCTGGGGCTGCCGCACCTGATGGACGGCACCAACGCCGACGACGTCGAGGATTTCCGCCCCGGCATGAAGGCCTTGCACGAATTGAAAATTTTCAGTCCGTTGCGCAAGGCCGGGCTGAGCAAAGAGATGATCCGCGAATTGTCGCACGAACGCGGTTTGCCCGATTGGCAGGCCATGTCCTGCGCCTGTTACGCCAGCCGCTTTCCTTACGGGCGGCGCATCGAGCCCGCTGACGTGCGGCGCGTGGCGCTGGTCGAGGAAAAACTGCGCGCCATGGGTTTTCGCGTCTACCGTGCACGGCATTTCGGCGAACTGGTGCGCATCGAGGTGGGCTTCGACGAGATCGTCATCCTGCTGCAACCGGCGATGCTGGCCGAGTTGCACGACGCGGCCGAGCAGGCCGGCTATCGCCATGTGGAGATCGATCCGGCCGGTTATCGCTCCGGCGCCCTGAACGAAGATTTGCCGTCCGCCGCCAAAACGGAGTGGAAATGAACGAACGCCTGGCCGCCTTGGAGGAGATCGTCCGCGCCGCGGGCCTGATGGCGTTGTCGTTGCGCGATAAACTCGAGGTAACCCGCAAGCCCGACGGCACGGTGGTCACCCAGGCCGACGTAGTGGTGGAAAAGTTCCTGCACGAGAAACTCAGTGCGCTGGTGCCGGAGGCCGGCTTTCTCGGCGAGGAAAACACGTCCACCAACCTGCAGGGGCAAAAGCATCTGTGGGTGGTCGATCCCATCGACGGCACCGACGCCTACCGCCTCGGGCTGGCGTACTTCGGGGTGAACGTGGCGCTGGCGGTCGATTGCCAACCGGTGCTCGGTGCGTTTTACAATCCGTTTATGGATGAAATGTATCTCGCCGCGGCCGGCGAGGGGGCAACCCTCAACGGCGAGCCGATTCACGTACGGATGGGCATTTCGCTCGACGATGTCTCCCTTGCGCTGGGGCCGAGCAACTTTCACCGTTATTATGCGATGGAATTGCCGATCAAAATGCATTCGCTGGGCAGCACGGCGCAACACTTCGCGATGGTCGCCGAAGGGCGCGCCTGCTGCGTGTTTTGTCGCCCGCACATCTGGGACATCGCCGCGGGCGTGTTGCTGGTGTCCGAAGCCGGCGGCATGACCCGCATGCTCAAGGGCGACGAATTTTGCTTCCGCGATTATCTGGAAAACAGCCTCTTCAAACGGCCGGTGTTGGCCGCGCCGCCCGACATCTGGGAACAACTGGCCGGGAAAATCCGATGGAAACTATGAAAAAATCACTGCTGCTCGCCGTTTCGCTTTGCCTGCTTGCCGCGCTCGTTTTCGCCGCACCCTCGCGCGACGACGTCAACAAGCGTCTGCGGGAACGCCTCGATAAAATCGACGGTTTCGACGCCACCTATGAGGCCGTCTCGGCGTCCGAGCGGAAAATCATCATCCGCGTGCGCTATCGCAAGCCCGACAAAATGCGCATGGATCTGGATCCGCTCGGCGCGGTGATGCTCTTCGACGGCGACCGGTATTTGTATTACGACGCCCAGCGCGCCCAGGCCATCGCCCTGGACGGTCGCGAGGCCCTGCGCGGTCTGCGCGAGGTGCATCGCAGCCTCAGCGAAATCACCTGGGCCGACATCGCCGCTTTCGGCGACGGCGTGGAAGGCGCGCTGCATCCGTCGCTGAACATGGAACTGGATTTTGAACGCCTGGACATCTCCATCACCATGGCCACGCGGGCGCATCAGCACAGTTGGGTCAACGCGGTCAAGGAAGCCAAACGCATCAGTGAAAGCGGCACGAAAGTGATTTTGCAGGACGGTGAAAACGAACGTGACGTGCGCACGACCGTCGACATGGAAACCGGCCTGCTGGATAAAATCGAACTGAAATCGGCCGCCGAGCCCAAGGGCGCGCTCAAGCTGGCCAAGGTCGAATTTCGCGACGTGCCCGTCGAGGAATTTGCCTTTACTATTCCGGCCGACGTGCAGGTGCGCGATCAAAAGGACGATCCCAGTTTGTTGCAACAGTTGTTGATTTCCAGCTTTCGGGGAAATTTTGACCGCATCCTCTGGGCGGCGCGCGACAAGTGGGGCGGTCTGTCCGACGACGACAAGGGCAAGCTCGATCGTGCGTTGCACAAGGTTTTTACCCAGATCTTCACCCTGGCCATCGACGACACACGCCGCAACATCGCCAACAGTCTGCATGGGGAGCGCATCGTTGAGCGTGTGCGCGGCGCCTACAACGATCAGGACGCCAAACAGCGTTTCGCCGACGATCAGGGCGAGTTGCCGGCGGGCGAACTGGACAAGCGTTGGCGCGAACAGGTCGTCGATGAAACCACGCGATTGCTGCTGGTGGAGATCATCAAAACGGTCGATCAGGAGGTCGTCGAAGCCCTGCGCCAACAGGCCCTGGAGCGCACAACCGGCATGGAAGACGCGGCGCGAAAAGAACTGGTGCGGGCGGTCACCGAACCGGTGCATCGCGCGTTTATCGATTTGATCGTGCCGACGATCCGCGAGGAACTGGCCAAAAGCCTCGATTGATCAATTCGCCGTCCAAGCACCCGCGCGGCTGATGCGGCCGTCGGTTGGCGCGTCGATTTTCTCTTGCGCTTTGATCGCCTCGATCACCACATCGGCAATCGTGTATTTGGTGTCCTTCACGTTGGCCGCGTTTTTGAACATGGTGAACGCGTCGCCGCCGGCGAGCATGTAATCGTTGATCGCGATCTTGTAATTGCGCGTTTCGTCCAGCGGCTCGCCGCCGACGGTAATTTGCGTCGCGCGCTTGTCGTCGATGACGTAGCGCAGCCCGGCGACCTGCAAAAACGCGCCCGGATTCGCCTCCGGATTTTTTTGCAAACCGATCTCCAGCGCCTCGCGGATGACCGCGCCCGGCACGTCCAGCGTCACCAGCGTGTTGTCGTAAGGAAACACCTCGTGCACGTTGTTGACGGTGATCGGTCCCGGCTGCAGCGAAGTGCGGAAGGACCCGGCGTTGATCAGCACCACGTCGACGGTAAAACGTTCGCGGATCGTGTCGGCGACGAAATCGCCGAAGTTGCTTTCCGCGCGACGGATAACCTCGCGGCGACCGACCAACTCGGTCAGCGCCTCGCCGATCACCTCGCGGCCCATTTCGGAAAGACGCCCCAGGTAGCTTTCCAGCCGCGCCTTGGCAATGCGATCCTCGGGCAGATCGGCCGTGATCGGATACACCTTGTAGCGGATGAGCCGGGCCTTGTCCTCGCTGACTTCCAGGTCCATGCGGCCCAGGTGTTCGCTGTGTTCGCCGGCCTGGACGATCATCACGCCGTTTTCCACCACCGGTTCGGTGAACAGCTCGTGGTCGTGCCCGCCGACGATCACGTCCACGCCCGGCATTTCGCGGGCGATCTGCTTGTCGATCGCCACGCCGCAATGGCTGAGCACGATCAGCAAATCGGACATCGCATCGTGACGACGCGCCAGCTTTTTCGCCAGTTCCAGCGGATCGTCCACGACCAGATCCCGCACGTTTTTCGGATGCGACCCGGTAACCAACTCCGGCGTGGTCAGGCCGATCATGCCGACCACCAGCCGGTTCGTGTACTGCTTGATCATCCCCGTGCCCAGCGGCATCCACGGGCTGTCGTGACCATTCTTGCGCAGGTTGGCCACCGCCCACCCGAAGTGCGACGCTTCGACCAGCTTGTTGAAATTGTCGAAGCCGAAATCGAATTCATGATTGCCCACGGTCGTCAGGTCCAGTTCCATCATGTTGAGCAGGTCGACGGTCGGCATGCCTTTAAAGGCCGAGGACAGCGGCGTGCCTTGCAGAAAATCGCCGGTCGACACCACCAGCGTGGCCGCGCCCAGGGCGTCGTTTTGCTCGCGGATCTGCCGCACGAGGGGAATCATCCGCGCCAGCCCGCCGACTTCCTGGTCGGACCAGTCGGCTTTGTGCGGATAAATGAAGCCGTGCGTATCGTTGAAGTGCAAAATGCTGAGGCGATAGACGGCCGGTTGTTCCGGCTTTTGCGATCCGGCGCAAGCGACGATGAACGCCGCCGCCAACAACACGACCAGGGTAATTCGGGTCCAACGATTGCGCATAACGACCTCCGCGAAAATATGCTTTACGCTAAACACGGCCTCGGGTGGTGTCAACGTGGCTCTTGACCATCGCGATGCCAAGCGGTAACCATACTTGAATAACAATCAGGCAGAGGCGATGAGCAACCTTAAGACGTTTTTCCGCGATCTGTTTCGGCATGATCTGGAAAAGATGCCGCCGCTGAAACGATCCCTGGTGACCGTGCTGCGCTTTCTGGTCGAGCTGCAACACCAATTCACCAAAGACACGGTGATCGTGCGGGCTTCGGGCATGGCCTACACGACGCTGCTGGCCATCGTCCCGCTGGTCGCCGTTTTCTTCAGCATCTTCTCGGCCTTGTTCGCCGACGAAATGAAAGTCGCGGTGCAAAACTGGCTGATCGAACAGATCATCCCCGTCAGCCCGGATCAGATCGTTTTTTACCTGAACAAATTCACCGCCAACACCAAGGCGCTCGGTCTGTTCGCCACCGTCGCGCTGGTGCTGACCTCGGTTTTGTTGTTCGACAACATCGAAAAGAATTTCAACTCGCTCTGGCACGTGATCCGTCCGCGCTCTTTCTGGCGGCGCTTCATGGCCTTCACGATGGTGCTCGTTTGGGGGCCGGTGCTCATCGCGCTGAGTTTTTACACCAGCGGCCGTATCCGCGCCTACATCGACGCGAGCGAGGTGCTGGAAATCGGTCTGCTCTCGCGGCTGGTCTTCGGCATCGTGCCGTGGCTGCTGACGGTCTTCGCGTTTTTCCTGATGCTCTACGTGATTCCCGCGACGAAAGTGAAGATGAAAAGCGCGCTCATCGGCGGCCTCATCGGCGGCACGATGTGGGAATTCGCCAAGGTCGGATTTTCCAACTACGTCGCGCGGTCGATTACCTACAACGCGATTTACGGCAGCCTGGCGTTGATTCCGTTCTTTCTCGTCTGGCTGTACCTGACCTGGATCATCGTGTTGCTGAGCGTGGAAAGCTCATACGTTCATCACAATTTCCGCTCGCTGATCTTGCACCGCGTGTTCACCAACCTCTCGCTGCACGATCGCCTGCATCTGTCGATGCGGTTGTTCACCGCCATCGCCCGGCGCTTCCACGAAGGCGGCGAGCCATACACCGCTTCGGAATTGGCCGACCGCTACGCCATGCCCTTCGAGCTGGTCGAGGATTTGATCGAACTGTTCGTCGAGCAGGGCATGCTGGCCCGCACCGATCTGGCGAAGGATCGCACCGGCTATCTGCCGAACCGTTCGCTGGATGCCCTGAAAGTGAAAGACGTTTTCCGTGCCGCGTACCTGCAACAGAACGAAGGCGTGGACCTGGAAAACACCGATGATGTGGACAAGGTCGTCGGGACGATGATTCAGCAGGGCGAATTGCAGGCGTTCGGCTCCTTCGGCGACCACACGGTGCTGGAGATCGTCACCCGGCGTATCGGTTAGGATTTCCCGCCGGTCGTTGCCGGCTCCGGCGTTTCTTCCGTCCGATCCTTGATGCGTTCGAACTTGCCGTCGAAGTTCTCGTCGTACATCACTTTGCTGGGCGGTTTTTCCGGATCGTCGAACAGCGAAATCACGTCGGCGCGACCGTCGGCGTTGGAATCACGCTCCAGCCGCGTCAGCTTTTCGTTGTGATCGAAAAACGAAATGGTTTCGAATTTGCCGTCCACGTCCAGGTCCGCTTCGGTGCGGAAAATGTGCTCCCGCCCCAATTCCGGCGAAAACTTGTAGTGGTCGATGTAGTCGATATTCCCGTCGCTGTTTTTGTCTTTTTCGAAGCGGATCATCTGCCCTTGCAGATTGAAATAGCTCCAGCAGTTGTCGAGCCCGTCGCCGCTGCAATCGTTGCCGATGCGAAAACCGGTCAGCCAGAAATGCAGCAGTCCGCCGCCGCCCACAATCAGCAGAAGGCAAAGGATAATAAACGGGATTTTGCTTGTGGTCGCTTTTTGTTCCTGTTTCATGGGTTGGCAGCATACTCGAATCATCCGGGCATTCCAATCGATATTTCCCGTCTTGATGATCGACCGTCCCGTTCGTATGATGACCTCGACATTCAACCGAAATCGAAGGCGCGATGAAACTGGAGCAAGCGGCGCGGGCGTTCGAACGTAACGGATTTTCCGTGCGCGTGTTCGCCCAGGCGGAAGAGGTGAAAGCGGCTTTTGCCGAACAACTGCGCGACGTGCGCGAAGTCGGCTTCGGCGGCTCGGCGACCTTGCGCGAGCTGGGCCTGGATGAAATCGCCCGTCGCTCCGGGGCGACGTTCCACGACCATTGGCAGCCCGGTTTGTCACGCAACGACGAATGGGAAATCCGCTTGCGGCAGGGGCGCGCCGACTTGTTCGTCACCAGTGCGAACGCGGCGACGGTCGCGGGCGAACTGCTGTTGGTCGACGGCATCGGCAATCGCCTGGCCGCCGCCGTTTTCGGCCCCCGTCACGTGCTGTTCGTCGTCGGCGAAAACAAGCTGACCGACAACGTCGAGGCGGCGCGCCGGCGCGTGCGTGAAATCGCCGGTCCGCAACGGGCGGCGCAGATGGGCGTCGATGTGCCCTGCGCGAAAACCGGCGTGTGCACCGATTGTCGCTCGCCCAAGCGCATTTGCCGCGGCACCTTGATCATCGAACGACCGAGCATGGGCCTGACCGCCACGGTTTGGCTGGTGCGCGGCGCGTATGGATTGTAGGAGGGAAGGATCATGAAAATTCGCTGGAACGGCCACTCAAGCTTCACCATTACCGCCGCGGACGGCACGACGATCGTGACCGATCCTTATCAGCCCGGCGCTTTCGGCGGCGGCATCGCCTATCGCCGGATCGACGTGCAGCCCGACATCGTGACCATCAGCCATGAGCACGACGACCACAATTACCTCGACGGTTTTTCCGGCGACTTCGCCGTGCTGCGCGAGGCGGGCCAGGCCAAGGGCATCGACTTCACGGCGGTGGATACCTTCCATGATGAAAGTGGCGGCAGCAAGCGCGGCGCAAACCGCATTTTCGTGTTCACGGTCGACGGCGTTCGCTTGTGCCACCTGGGTGACCTGGGGCATCTGCTGACCGACAAACAGATCGCCGCGATCGGCAAGGTCGACGTGCTGTTTCTCCCGGTCGGCGGTTTCTATACCATCGACGCCAATCAGGCGACCGACGCCATGCGGCGCATCGATCCGCGCGTGGTGATCCCGATGCACTTCAAAACCGACAAGTGTGGTTTTCCCATCACGCCGGTGAACGTGTTTACCCAAGGCAAAGACCGCGTGCAGATGCTGGACGCGGTGGAAATCGAACTGTCCGCCGATACCTTGCCCGGTACGACGGAAATTTTCGTGCTCAAACATTACTTCTAACGGGGAGTGCAAGATGCTCAAAGTCGTGGATCATATCGGCATTGCCGTCCCGAACATCGAAGAAGCCCTTAAATTCTGGGCGGCCGGCCTGCAAATCGAAGTGACGCACCGCGAGGAGGTCGCCTCGCAAAAAGTGAAAACGGCCTTTCTGCCGATCGGCGACACCAACATCGAATTGCTGGAACCGACCGGCGAGGACAGCCCGATCGCCAAAGCGATGGAAAAACGCGGCCCCGGCATTCATCATCTGTGCTTCGAGGTCGCCGACATTCACGCGGCGCTCGAGCACCTGGCCGCACAGGGCGTGACGCTGATCAATCCAGAACCGGTTCCGGGCGCGCACGGGAAAATGGTCGCGTTCGTACACCCGAAAAGCACCGGAGGCATCCTCATTGAATTAAGTCAGAAGATGTAGTATCAGTAGTTTCCGCTTTTACATCAAAGACGCCGGCATCTGAGGGATCATTCGGATGCCGGCATTTTTTTAAGGAGGAGAGATGAGAGAGGTATGGATTATCAGCGGAGCGCGCACGCCGATCGGGTCGTTCGGCGGATCGTTGAAAGATGTCTCGGCCATGACGCTGGGCGTGATCGCGGCGCAAGAGGCGATTAAACGCGCCGGCGTCGAGATGGACGTTTTTGACGACTGCATCGCCGGTCAGTGTTTTATGACCACCGATGAAATCAACGTCGGCCGCTGTATCGGGCTGAAAACCGGCCTGCCGTTCACCGTTCCCGGCTGCACCATCCAGCGCCAGTGCTCCAGCTCGATGCAGGCGATGGTCTTCGGCGCGCAGCAGATCATGCTCGAAGAGCACGAAGCGGTGTTGGTCGTCGGCGCCGAAAACATGAGCCGTTCGCCGTACGTCTTGTACGATATGCGCTGGGGCGCCCGGATGAACAACCGGCCGGCCGTCGACTCGTTGATGGAAGGCCTCGCCGATCCGCTCGGCCATTTCCTGATGGGCATCACCGCCGAAAACCTGGCCGAGAAATACGACATCAGCCGTCAGGAACAGGATGAACTGGCGATGATCAGCCAGACGCGCGCCATCGCCGCGATCGATTCCGGCCGCTTCAAGGACGAGATCATTCCGGTCGAAGTGAAGGCGAAGAAGAAATCCTTCCTCTTTGAAAACGACGAGCATCCGCGCCGTGAGGCGACGCTCGAAGGCATGGCGGCGTTGCGTGCGGCTTTCAAAAAAGACGGCACGGTCACGGCTGCCAACGCCAGCGGCATCAATGACGGCGCGGCGGCGATGGTCATCATGGACGCCGAAAAAGCCAAAGCCCTCGGCCTCAAGCCGATGGCCCGCCTGATCTCTCACGCGGTCGCGGCGGTCGAGCCCGAACTGATGGGCTTCGGTCCGGTGCCGGCCACGCAAAAGGCCTTGGCCAAGGCGAAAATGGAACTGTCCGACATCGAGCTGATCGAACTCAACGAAGCCTTCGCGGCGCAGTACCTGGCGTGCGAAAAGGCGCTCGGCCTCAACCGCGACATCACCAACGTCAACGGCTCGGGCATCGCCCTGGGGCACCCGGTAGGCTGCACGGGCATCCGCATTGTCATTTCGCTGCTGTATGAAATGCAGAAACGCGATCTGACCACCGGCATGGCTTCGCTGTGCGTCGGCGGCGGCATGGGCAAAACCGTGATCGTCGAGCGGATCTAAGCGCGAAGAAAATTCCGGTTCATCAAACGATCAGTCCCGACGGGGGCTGATCGTTTTTTTTCGACTCCGGCTCGAAAAGCTTGGTCAGCATGGCGCGGAAGAATTCGACCGACGAGGGTTGGCGTTGCCGGTCTTCGAGCGCCAACGCCAGCGCCGCGGCGCTTACGGCCTGTTCGTGCTGACCGCGCGCGGCCAGTAAATACGCCGTGTCGCGCAACCGTTCGGCGT
Source organism: bacterium (assembly GCA_036725605.1). GTDB lineage: Bacteria > Lernaellota > Lernaellaia > Lernaellales > Lernaellaceae > CALBTQ01. The sequence goes on along the minus strand of DAIMDW010000001.1, from coordinate 422,668 downwards.
AAGTGAGGCGGCGTTGTTCGGTGAAGAAACGGTCGATCGCCCGATCGATCTTCGTTTCGAACTGTTCGGCGCGTTGCGCGTCGTTGATCGTCAGACCACTGGTCGCCGTGTCCTGCAGGCTGACCTGCAAGGCGCGAATCGTTTCCTCGTCGACGATCCACCCGGCGAAATCGGTTTCGCGATGCAGTCGCTCGCAGCCGCTCAGGTCGGCCAGTTTGCTTAGGACTTGCTGTCCGTCGACCACTTGTTGATAGGGATGCTGGGTGGGCATCGCACTTGCGCCGGCCATGCGGGCCAAGGCGCTGACGAATCCCGACGGTTCGCCGTGTCCGACCTGTCGACCGAAGGCGCGCACGCGCTCGATCAGAAAATACAAAAATCCGGCTTCAACTTCGAATAGCGGAATATGGCGCACGCCGCGCAGATCATCGATGAACTGCCGCATCTTTTTTCGGCTGGTTTCGTCATAGTGAAAATGCATGATCCGGTCGCCGCCGCGCTCGTAGACCTGCAACGTGCGCACGCCGTGCGACGCCGGTTCGTTGAGAATCAACAGGCGTTCGTTGCGCCCGTCGACCGCCGAAACGAAACAGGCGTGCACTTCCTCGACGTCCGCCGGGCGTTGGAAGAGGGGCTTTTTCGCCGCTTTGGTTTCGACGATCACGCCCGCCTGCCGCAGGTCGTACAACGTGCGCTTGAGGCTGCGCTTGTCGTCCTTGTCCTTGGTGCGCTCCAAACAGGCTTGCAGCGCGGCGATCTGCCGGTCGCGCGCCAGTCCGTAAAAAACGGCTTCGCGAAAAGGCAACGGCAGGGCGAGGATCGCCGGAACCGTCGCCGGATCGCCGGCTTTGCACCACACCTCGCGCGCCGGAGGAATGCCGTCGAGAAACGCGCCGTCGATCAATCCGTCCTGCTCGCGGTACTGGGCGAACAGGGCGTTGAACTCGGCCGGTTTTTCCAAAAGCGCCAACAATGTCGGCGCGGCTTTTTTTGCGCGTTCGCGTTCGTCTAGATAGTTCATGGGGACGAATCCTACTTGAGTCCGTGGATCGTTGTCCACTTAAACGGTGAAGAAAGATTTTTGACATCCCTGGTCAAAACGGTAATGTTCTGTTACAAGGACGCACTCGTGAGCGAGTGTCAGGAGGAACGATGCGTACGACCATAACGATCATGATGACGATCATCGCGCTGTTGTTCGCCACGGCGGCCCTGGCGGCCGACGAGATCAGCGGCACGTTTCAAATCAAGGAAAACGACAAAGTGATCGGCGCCGAAAAATTCTCGATTACCTTCGAGGACGACGGGCGCGTGGTCACCGAATCGCAAGGCACGCTCAAGCAAGGCGAAGACGAGGAATACAAGGACTACTCGCGGCTGCAGATGCGCGGTTTGTCCGGCCCGGCGCACAATTACCAGCGGGAAATTCTCCTGAACAATCTGCCTCGCGAATTGGGCCTCACCTACGAAAGCGATGAAATGCTCATCGAGGTGCGTGAGGGGGTGACCAAAAAGGACAAGCGGTTGCGCGTCACCCCGGCCACGCTCATTCTCGATATCGGCATCTGGCACCATTATCACCTGCTGATTCATCGCTATTCGCATCGTACCGGCGGCGAGCAGTCGTTCATGGCCGTAATCCCCTCGGAATTGCGTCTGGTCGAGGACGTGAAAATCCGGCACCTCGGCTGGGAAGCGGTGGCCCTGGAAAACGGCTACTTCATGGCGCACCGCTATTTCGTCGACCGTAGCGATATGGGGTTGATCATCTGGGCCGACAAGCAGGGCCAGATCCTGAAAATCGAAGTGCCGATGCTCAACCTGATCATCGAGCGCACCAAATACGACGGCGAACGCGCCAGCGAGGTCAATCCGGTTAAGGTGATCGGCGGCGATCTGATTACCGAAGCGGTGACCTTCGACAGCGGCGGCGCGAGTCTGGCCGGCGTGGTCACCAAGCCCAAAAGTCTGGAAGGGCGGTTGCCGGCGATTCTGTTCCTTTCCACGGCCGGCCCGCAGGATCGCGACGGCAATTCGCCGATCGCCAACGTCAACATCGGCACGCAAAAGATGATGGACGCGGTCAGCAAAGCCGGCTTCCTCGTGCTGCGGCTCGACGATCGAGGCGTGGGCGAAAGCCAGGGCGACATCGCCCGCGCCAGCCTGTCGGTGCAGGCGCTGGACGCGGTGGCGGCCCTGGAATTTCTCAAGCAGCGTGCCGATGTCGATCCGGCGCGCCTGGCGATCGTCGGTCACGGCGAGGGGGCGAATGTGGCGATCATGGTGGCCGCCAAGCGGCCGGACTTAAAAGCCCTGGCGTTGCTGGCTCCTTGTGACGTTCCGCTGGCGCAACTGGCTGAGGAGCAAATCAAACATCGTCTCGAACTGGACGGCAATACCGATCCGGAAGCCTGGCACCGCAATCCCATTGCGGTTTTGATGAGTCGCGCCAAAACGCAGCCGGACCTCGAATTCACCGTGATGGGCGGCCGTTCGGTGTATCTGGACGTTTACCGCGAATGGTTCGACATGCAGCCGGTCGAAGACCTGAAAAAAAGCACCGCGAAAATTCTGCACGTGCAACCGGGCAAGGATTTGCAGGTGTTTGCGCAGCATGCCGAAGGATTCCGCAAGGCGCTGGGCGGGCAGGCGAACTACACGTTCAAAAACTTCCCGCGGCTCAATCACTTTTTCAAACCGTCGCGCGGCACGGTGGCCGAATACAGCGATCCGTCGTTGGAGGTGGCGCCCGAATTCATTCAGTACCTGACGACCTGGTTGCGCGCCAACCTGTAACCGGACGAGGCATTACCGCTCAAGAATCCCGCCGAAAACGTCGATGGTAATATTGATGCCTTCGTCGGCGCCACGGGAGTAATGCATGCTCAGTCGGGACATGGCCTTTTTGACGACCCTGCTGGATTCGGTCAATGAAATCATCTTTTCGTTGGACGACGATTTCCGCGTCCAGTTCGTCAACAAATCCGTCACCCGCATCCTGGGCTACCACACCGGCGAGCTGATCGGCAAAAGCATGCAGATTTTCTTCGAAGAACAATCGCGGTTTCAGCAGTTCATCGAGGATATCCGCGACGCCCTGCGCGACAAACGCATTTTCACCGAACGCGTCAAAATTCTGCGCAAGGACGGCAAGCCGTTCATCGGCAGTCTGACCATCTCCAGCAGCGAACTCAAAGGCGACGCCAAACCGGCGCTGATCGGCACCCTGCGCGATGTGGACAACGAGGTGCGCGCCGAACGCGCCCTGACGCAGCGCAATTGGCAGTTGGCCACGCTCAGCCGGGTATCATCCCTGGTCGCCGAGGGCGGCCGTTTGCAGGGGCTGGTCGAAAAATTTTTGATTATCTTGATGCAAACGCTCGACCTGCGCGCGGTGGCGATTTATCTGGTCGGGCGCAATCGCCAGAAAGCGGTGCTGTATTCGCATCGCGGCTTGCCGCGGCAGATCGTCGAAAAGTTCCGCCTGATTCCCTTCGATCAGGAATGGATCAAGCAGATCATCGCGCAGGATCATCCGGTGCCGCTGGCCGAATTGAAAGCGGTCGATACGATCGTTCTGGATTATCTTAAAAAGTATCGCTTTGAAGATACGCAGGCGATTTCGATCCGCAACCGTGGGCGCGTGTACGGTTTTCTGCTGTTTGTGCCGTTGTTGGCGTTGCATCCGGAAGACCAGGCGCTGATGCAGGCGATGATCGTGCAGTTCAGCCAGGCGATCGAAAATGGGCGGTTGCTCGACGAACTGCGCAGCAACCAGGCCAAGTACAGCGCGTTGGTCGAACAGGCCAACGACGGCATCATGATCAGTCAGGACGGCGTCTTCAAATTCGTCAACAAAAAGCTGGCCGACATGCTCGGTTATCCGGTCTCTGACTTGATCGGCATGCCCATCGAGCATTCCATGGCCGACGATGACATCCTGGAATTGACCCGGCATTATCAGAATCGCATTTCCGGCGACGTATCCAAAGCCATCTACCAGGGGCGGTTGAAGGCGCGTGACGGACACAGCGTCATCGTGGAATTCAACGCCATCGCCATCGATTACGAAGGCCGAAAAGCCAGTCTCTCGTTCGTGCGCGACATGTCCGAGCGCATCGCCATGCAAAACGAATTGCGTCGCGAAAAGGAAACCGCCACCTTCTTCAACGACGTGCTGACTCATGACGTCAACAACATGATGCATACCATCATGGGCAGCGTCGATCTGCTTTCCGAGGAAGCCATCGGCGCCTTGAACGAGGATCAGCAACGCTATGCCCTGACCGCACAGCGCACCGCCCGGCGCGTTGCCGGCTTGATCGACCAGGTGCGCGAACTCATGGCGATCCGCAGTTTGAATCCCGAATCCTTCCTCCCGGTCGAACTGTGGACCGTTATCGATGAAGCGCGGGAAATTGTCGAAGATATGTTCCGCGACGAGGCGTTTTCCATCGAAATCGACGTGGCCGACAACCAGTTCATCCTGGCCAATCCACTGGTCAAACAACTGTTCGTCAACTTGTTTTCCAATGCCGTCCGCCACAACTCCAAAGACAAAAAATGGGTGAAAGTTACCGTTGCCGAAGATCCGCAAGAGAAAAACTGGATGATTTCCATCGAAGACAACGGCGATGGAATCAGCCCGGAAGCGCGCGAAAAGCTGTACCAGCGCTACGCCCGTTTTTCCAAAAAAGAAGGACTCGGTCTGGGCATGAGCATCGTCAAAGCCCTGATCGACGTTCTGCACGGATCCATCACCATCGAGGATCGCGTGCCCGACCACATGGAAGAGGGCGCCCGCATAGTTATTCACCTGCCCAAAGCCTGAGTTGGATATCTTTATGACGCGCCGCATACAAGACTTGACACATTTTTCTTGACCAAGTACATTATGTAGCGTTTTTCCAACTAGGCGGCACAGCTTCCAAATAAACGGTTTACCTGAATATTTATACGGGGGAGACGATGCGTGTTTTAATTTCGGACAAGTTCTCGGAAAAAGGGTTGGAAATCCTGCGACAGGCCAAGGGCCTGGAAGTGGATTACTCGCCGGGACTCAAGCCGGATGAATTGAAAAAAGCCATTGCCGATGCGGATGGTCTGATCATTCGATCGGCCACCAACGTCACCGCCGATGTGATGGAAGCCGCCGCGAAACTCAAGGCGGTCGGTCGCGCCGGCGTAGGCGTGGACAATGTCGATCTGCCGGTCGCCGGCAAACGAGGCATTGTCGTGATGAACACCCCCGGCGGCAATACCGTGGCCACCGCGGAACACACCATCGCCATGATCATGGCTTTGTCGCGCCGCATTCCCCAGGCCGACAGCGCGCTCAAGGACGGACGCTGGGAAAAATCGAAAAACGTGGGCGTCGAGGTCTACCGCAAAACGTTGGGCGTGCTGGGCTTCGGCAACGTCGGACGTATCGTCGCCGACCGCGCGCTTGGTTTGAAGATGCGTGTGCTGGTGTACGATCCGTTCATGGTCGAGGACAAAATCGCCGAGGCCGGCGCGATCCCCGCGTCCTTCGAGCAGATTCTGGCCGAGGCTGATTACATCACCATTCACGTGCCGCGCAACGACAAGACGATGAACCTGATCGACGCGGACGCCATCGCCAAAATGAAAAATGGCGTGCGCATCATCAACTGCGCGCGCGGCGGCATCGCCAACGAGCAGGCGCTGGTCGACGGGCTCCAATCCGGCCGGATCGCCGGCGTCGCGGTCGATGTCTATCCGCAGGAACCGTGCACCGATTCGCCGCTGTTCGCGCAAGAAAACGTGGTCGTCACGCCGCACCTGGGCGCGTCCACCGGCGAAGCGCAGGACAACGTGGCGATCATGATCGCCGAGCAGATGATCGATTTCCTCCAGCACGGCATCGTTAAAAACGCGGTCAACGCGCCCTACGTCGAGCCCGAGACCCTCAAGCGCATGGCCCCGGTGATCAGCCTTGCCCAACGCGTGGGGACGATGCTCGGGCAGTTGGTCGACGAAGCGCCCAAGTCGATGAAGATCTTCCTCGGCGGCGATTTCGCCAACTTCCCGGCGTCGCCGATCCGCGTGGCCATTCTGACCAACTACTTCAAGCAGCAGCGCGGCGACGAGGAAATCAATGAAATCAACGCGCCGTACCTGGCGCAGGAAAGCGGCATCGAGGTCCTCGAAGCCAAGCGTCCCCACCTGGACGATTACGCCAATGTTCTGGGCGTGAAGGTGACCGGCAAGGGCGGCGAGCAGATGATTCAGGCGTCCATTCCCGCGCCCGGCGAGGAGCGCATCGTGCAGCTCAACGGCTACAGCATCAACCTCGAGCCGGAAGGCACGATGCTCCTGATCGTCAACAAAGACGTGCCCGGCGTCGTCGGCGAAGTCGGCACCCTGCTGGGCCGCGCCGCGATCAACATCGGCCAGTTGCGCCTGGGCCGGATCAAGGGCCAAGACCATGCGTTGATGGTCGTCACCGTCGACGGCGATATCGACGGCGGGATTATCGAGGAATTGAAAAAATTGCCGCAAGTCTTGTCGGCGCGCCTGGTTCGTGTTAGCTAATTCGCCTAACATGCTCGCGGAGGAACGATGCCGTCGGTTGTGATTTTCGGGACGCAGTGGGGCGATGAAGGCAAAGGCATGGTGATCGATCTGTACGCCGAAAAGGCGGACATGATCGTTCGTTATCAGGGCGGCAACAACGCCGGTCATACGGTGGTGGTCGCCGGGCAGAAAACGATCCTCCACCACATCCCCTCGGGCATTTTGCATCCCGGCGTCCGCTGCCTGATCGGCAACGGCGTGGTGCTCGATCCCGCCGTGCTGTTGGATGAAATCGACCGCCTCAAAGCCAAAGACCTGCTGGCCGACGACGCGCAACTGGTCATCAGCGACCGCGCGCACGTCACCTGTCCGCAGCACATCGCCTTGGACAAGGCGGCCGAAGCGCAAAAGGGCGAGGGCAAGATCGGCACCACCGGCCGGGGCATCGGACCGGTGTACCGCGACAAGATCGGCCGCGGCGGCCTGCGCGTGGGCGATTTCACCGGCGGGCGCGACCTGCGCGAATATTTCGCCGAGCAGTTGCCGCTGGCCAATTTTCTGCTCACCCAGTATTACGGCGCGCCGGCGCTTGATCTGAACGAGGTGGTCGACACCTACCAGGCCTACGCCGATCGCATCAAGAAATATGTCGGCTGCACCTATCGCCTGGTCAACGACGCATTGCGCGGCGGCAAGAAAGTGCTCTTCGAGGGCGCGCAGGGCATCATGTTGGACATCGACCACGGCACCTATCCGTTCGTCACCAGTTCCAACACCGTTCCCGGCGCGGTATGCACCGGCGCGGGGGTCGGGCCGCGATATGTCGACCGGCTCATGGGCGTGGTCAAAGCCTACACAACCCGCGTGGGCGCCGGTCCGTTCCCGACCGAATTGTTCGACGAAATCGGCCAGGCGTTGCGCGATCGCGGCGGTGAATACGGCAGCACGACCGGCCGGCCGCGTCGTTGCGGCTGGCTGGATCTGATGGTCATCAAATACGCGGCGGAAATCGCCGGGATGACCGACTTGCTGCTCACCAAGCTCGACGTGCTCGACGGCCAAAAAACGATCCGCGTGGGCGTGGGTTACGAATTGGACGGCCAGGCGATCGATTGCTTCCCGGCGGGAATCGGCGAGTACGATCGCTGCAAGCCGATCTACAAGGAACTTCCGGGGTGGTCGGGATCGGTGTGCGATTGCCGCACGCGCGAGGAACTGCCGCCCGAGGCGCGCGATTACCTGCAATTCATCGAGGAGTTCGTCGGCCTGCCGATCAAGTTGATTTCGGTCGGCCCGGGCCGCGAAGAAACGATCGTGCTCGAAAAGCCCTTCGCGTAAAACGAAACGGGGAAATCAAACTTGTTCCGGCTCCGGCGCCGGGCTGATTTCCTCTTCTTTTTTCAGCGCCAGCAAACCGGTGCCGATCATCACCAGCGCAATGCCGATCGCATGAAACGCGGTGACCGTTTCGCCGAAGATGGTCAAGGCCGCGACGATCGGGATGACCGTCGAGACGATCGTCACGATCGTGGCCACCAGGCCCGCGCGCCCGTTGGCGAAAGCCGTTTGCTGGAACACCGCGCCGAAGAAGTTGCAGACGATCACCACCAGCACCGGGTAGTCGGTCAGCAGGCTGCCCCACACCGCGAACCGGCCCAGGCTGAACGGCTCGCCGACTTCCAGGATCGCCCGCTGGGTCAGCAGCTTGCCCATCAGATTGGCCAGGCCGAAGGTGAAGCCGCCGGCGATCGACAGCGTGAACTCCGCACGGATGCCCATGCGTTTGAGTGACAACGACGCCAGCACCAGCGCCACGGTGATGCCGATGAAAACCAGGATCGCCGCGTCGCTGGGGATCTTCGCCGATTTCTCGCCGCCGACCAGCCCCACGAAAATCACGCCCGCGATAATCAACACCATGCTGAACCATTCGACGGCGCTGAAGCGTTCCTTGAGAAACACCATGCCGATGATCATCGCCCACACGCCGGTCAGGCAGACGATCGGCTGCACCACGGTGATGTCCCCCGCGCCCAAGGCGGTCGCGTAGGACACCATGCCGCCGATCATCGAAACCAGGCCGATCAGCCAGATGATGTTGGTGAACAACGCTTTGATGATCGGTCCGATCTGGTGCAGCACCTGGCCGACGGTGATTTTCGGAAACGAGGTCACCATGCCGTGCTTTTGCAGCACATTGCCCAGACCCCAAAAGCAACTGGCGAAGATCGCGAGAAGAACAGGATTCATGAATGCTCCAAAAGATGAGGCACTATCATCGGGGGGCGAATCCAGGCTGTCAATAGGACGCGTTTTTCATTAGGATGTCGACAATGCAATCCACCCGCCGCCAGAGGAGTTGAGCATGCCCGATACGCGTTTGGGCCGTGGCTACGTGCAGGTGTACACCGGCAACGGCAAGGGAAAAACCACCGCCGCCCTCGGGCTGGCCTTTCGCGCCTGGGGACGCGGTCTGCGCACATACATCGGCCAGTTCATGAAGGGCCAGTTTTACGCCGAGCTGACCGCCGCGCAAAAAACCGACGGTCACATCATGATCGAACAATACGGCAAGGACACTTTCATTCACGTCGTCAATCCGCCGGCCCAAGAGGATGTCGATATGGCCCGGGCCGGCCTGGAGAAAATCCGCCGGGCGCTGACCGGCGGCGAATTCGACGTAGTGATCGCCGATGAAATCAACACCGCGCATTACTTTCACCTGGTTACTTCCGAACAGATGCTCGAACTGATGAAGCTCAAGCCGGAAGGCGTCGAGTTGATCTTCACCGGGCGCTATTGCCCGGAGGAAATCGTCGCCGCCGCCGATCTCGTTTCGGAGATGAAGGAAGTCAAACACTACTACCAAGTCGAAGTGCCCGCCCGCGACGGCATCGAACGCTAGCGGGTTGGTCAATTGCCCACGTCCCGGCGAGATGATACACTCGCGCTTCGCAAATAACGGTGCAGGAGGAGTTTCCGGAATATGCGCGCCCTGAAACTGTTGTCGCCTTTCATCGTGATTATCGTCATGCTGGTCGTCGGCTATTTCATCTATGGCTTCATGCAGGAGCGACCCGTGCCGGAAGCCGGCGATCTGGCCACCTTCGCCGAGCCGGAGGGCTTCACCGACAATCCGGTCGATCCGGCCAACGCCTTTCCGCCCGCGCTCAAGGCTTTCGATTTTTCCCACTCGCACATGGAAGTTGCGCAGGAGTGGTGGTACTTCAACACGCACATGATGGACGAGCGCAATCATCGCTACTCGTTCATGATCGCCATTTTGAAAAACGGGCAGGTGTTCGGTTCGCTGTCGATTCTGGAAAAGCAGCGCCACCTGCCGCTGTTCACCCGCACGGTCGTCGATGTCGATCCGGGCAACCGGCGCATCGTCGCCAACTGGTGCAACCTGTACCAGCCGGATCCGTCGAAGTTCGAGTACGAATTCACCTTCGAGCATGAAATCGCCAACCTGTATCTGAAATTGTCTTCCAACAAGCTGCCGCTGCCGGTTGGCGGCGAGGGCTACATCGCCATGGGCGAGGCGGGCAAGAGCTATTACTACTCGCTGACCAATATGAGCGTGCAGGGCGTCGGCAAGATCGGCGGCAAGCAGGTGACGCTCAAAGGCCGCGGCTGGATGGACCGCCAATGGGGCGAGTGGCTCGACCGCGATTTCGATCAATGGCACTGGTACTCGATTCAGTTGACCAACAACGTCGAAATCATGCTCTTCGACTTCCGGAAAAACAGCAAACAGCTCACGCCGCTGTGCGACGTCATGTTCGCCGACGGCACGCACAAAACCGGTTTGCGTTTCGACATCCGCGTGCTCGGTCATTGGAAAAGCCCGAAGACGGGCAAGGTGTGGTCGTCCGGCTGGCAGATCGATATTCCGGAGTTGAATTCGTCGCTGGCGATCATTCCCGACATGCAGGATCAGGAAGTTACCGACGCTCTCTGGGAAGGCGGCTGCCGCGTGACCGGCACCTATGAAGGGCGGAACGTGTGGGGGCGGGCCTTTTACGAAGCCCGCCACCGCACGTGGTAAACGTCAAACCTGCCGCAACGCTTCGCGCAGATCCTCGATCAGATCGTCAACGTCCTCGAGGCCGACGCTCAGCCGCACCAGCCCACGGCTGATGTTCGCCTTGGCCAACGCCTCGTCGGTATAGGTGCTGTGCGTCATGCTCGCCGGATGCTGAATCAGCGAATCCACGTCGCCCAGGCTCACCGCCAGCGTCCATAGCTTCACCGAGTTGCACACCTTGCGGCCCGCGTCGCGTCCGCCCTTGACCTCGAAGGCGATCATGCCGCCGGGCTGCCGCATCTGCTTTTGCGCCAGGGCGCAGCCCGGATGCGTACGCAGACCGGGGTAATACACGTGCTCGATTTTCGGATGGAAGCTGAGGAACTTGGCGATCTCCAGCGCGCTGGCGCAGTGACGATCCATGCGAACCGGCAGCGAACGGATGCCGCGCAGAATCAGCCAGGCGTTGAACGGGCTCATAATGCCGCCGACGTCGCGCAGCATCTCGCCGTGCACCAAGTTCATGATGCGGTTGGGCCCGGCGAGCAGACCGGCCACCACGTCGCCGTGGCCGTTGAGGTACTTGGTTGCGCTGTGCACCACCACGTCGGCCCCGAAGTCGACCGGATTTTGCAGATAGGGCGTACAGAACGTGTTGTCCACCGCCAGCACCGCGCCGTGCTTATGCGCGATCTCCGCGCACCCGGCGATGTCCACGATGTCCATGTTCGGGTTGGCCGGTGTTTCGATGAACAGCATTTTCGTATCGTCATCCACCGCCTCGGCTACCGAGGCCAGATCGGCCCCGTTGCAGCCGACTGTCTTGATGCAGAAACGTTCGGGGCAGGTGTCGGCGAAAAATTTGTAGGTGCCGCCGTACACCGTGCGCGCATACACCAGCTTTTCGCCCGGTTTGACCAAGGCGAAAGTCAGGTGGCTGATCGCCGCCATGCCCGAACCGAAGGCCAGGCCGCGTTCGCATCCTTCCAGGTAGGCGATTTCGGTTTCCAACGCTTCGGTGGTCGGATTGCTGATGCGCGTGTAGAAATAATCCTTCGATTCGCCGGCGAAGACCTGTGCGCCGTGTTCGGCCGATTTAAAGGCGAAGGTCGAAGCCATGAAAATCGGCGTGGACAGGCTGCGCACTTCGCGCGGTTCATCGGGTTCGTGTTTGTCGGTGTGTTTGGAACCATGAATCGCCTTGGTGGAAAAACCGATCGGTCGTTTCGACATGGTTTCACTCCTTCATCGCATCGTCGAGCGCCGTGCGCAGTTCGTCGCTGTGGGTCACTTCCTCCCACGGCACGTCCGGCCGCCCGATGTGACCGTAGCAACAGATCGGCGCATATTTGACCCGCTGCAGATCCAGATGCTCGACGATCCCCGCCGTACTTAGATCAAACACCTTGCGAATCGCCGTGGCGATGTCCTTGTCCGCGCCCTTGGCCGCCGTGCCGAAGGTGTTGACTTGCACGCTGATCGGCTGCTCGCGCCCGAACAGATAAGCCAGGCGCACTTCGCAGCGATCGGCGATCTGCGCGGCCACCAGGCTCTTGGCCACGTGGCGCGCCATGTACGTCGCGGCGCGGTCGGTTTTCGTCGGATCCTTGCCCGACAGCGACTTGCCGCCGCAGGGCACCGCCGTGCCGTACAAATCCGACACGGTCATCCGGCCGCTCATGCCCACGTCGACCTCCGGCCCGCCGTGCGTGAACGGTCCGGCGTGATTGACCAACAGTTCCGCGTTCGCATAATCGATTTTCCCCAACACGCCCAGCGTCGGCTTGATCGCCTTTTCCATGATCGCCTCGCGCAACTGGGGCACGTTGACGTCGGCCACGTGATGCGCGCTGACCGTCGCGTTGAGCAGGCGGATCGGCACGCTGTCCTCGTACATGAAGGTCGTCTGCACCTGACCGTCCGGATGCAGCCCGGGTACTTCGCCCGCCTGACGGATCTCGCACAGCCGGCGCGCCAACTGATGCGCGATGAAAATCGGCACCGGCATCAGGTCGCATTCCATGCCGGCTTTGACACCCTCGTTGGTCGCATAGCCGATGGCGATGCCCTGGTTGCCCGCGCCGCGGCGATCCACCGCCAGGCCGACTTCCTCGGATTGTTCCTGCATGATGTTGAGTACCGCGATCGAGCGCGAGCAGAATTGCAGCACCGGATCGTTATACCCGATGTCGTTGAGCACCTGCCGCACCGTACCGGTCAGATCGACGTAAGCGTTGGTCGATAATTCGCCGGCCAGAAACACCAGGCCCGGAGCGGCCATCGCTTCCAGGTCGACCCGCGCGAAGCGATCTTCGGCCAGCACTTGATCCAAAATCGTGTCGACGATGATGTCGCACAGCTTGTCGGATTGCCCATTGGTGACGGATTCCGCACTGAATACGAGTCTTGATGAAGGCATGACCCCTCCTTTTCCTGAGCCCGCGGGGGATGTATGAATGGTGGCACCATCCTAGGAAGGAGCCGTGGGACTGTCAACGCGAAAACAACGGCGAAAAGGGAGGAATTTGCGTGCTTGAACCGGCCGCCTACCGGGCCTTGATGATCGGCGTCGCGCACCTGGATCCCCGGGGCGAAGCACGTTTGTTGCAAGCCCTCCGGCAATGGAAACCGGACCTGATTACTCTGGAAGTCAGCGAGTACGCCGTCGCCTTCCGCCGCGAAAACGGTGAGCGCCTGCGGCAAAAGTTGCTGGCGCTGACCGATTCTGACCAACGTGCCCATGGTCAGATCGCCGCCTTGTTCGCCAAGCTGCAGATTCCCTTTGAAGTGACCGCCGCCGAGGCCTATTGCCGCGAGCAGGGCGGCGCGTTTCATTGCCTGGACGACAGCGACCTGTCGCGCGAGTACCTCGCCGAATTCGCGGCCGAAACGTTTACCGCCGACAACATCGCCCATTTGCTGACTTTGGAAGATTGCCCGCCGGATCGCCAGGCCGAACGCATCTATCGTCGCGTGCGTCGCTTGCTGGCCGACGAGCCGGTCATCCCGGCCTTGCTGGGCAACGATCGGCGGCTGACGACGGCTCAGCAACGTGATGAACTCATGCAACAACGGGCCGGGGCATTGCTGCGCGAACGACGACCGCGTCGCTGGGTGCATGTGGGCGGAGCGGAGCATCTGTTGATCATCAAGGGGTATCGCCTGTTTTATGAACGGTTTGCCGAGCGGGAAATGCGTCGTCGATTGCTCGATAATGACGAAGTCGATTTTTCCATCGAAGAATCGCCGTGAAATCTACGGTTTCGCGAGAGCTTTTCCCCCGACGAGCACTTGCCAGTTCCCGGCGAATGTGCTAGCCATTGCTAAGCAAATAATAACGTTTTTCTAGGGTGGAGCCTGGGAAGCGTACGCGTTGGGGGAATCATGAGCGACTCGATAACCGGCTGGCAAATTGGCTCGATTGTTGCCGGGCGCTTCACCATCGAAGAGCGGATCGGCGCCGGCGCCCTGGGCGTAGTCTATCGAGTGAGTGAAGGCGGCAAGACATACGCTCTCAAGGCGTTGAATCCCAAGGTCGTTCCCGGATACATCGGTACGAAGAAAATCGAAACGGTGCTCAAAGAGCATCAATTCAATCATCCGGGCATTCTCAATCCGCTGGAAGTGGGCGATCACGACGGCCTGCGGTTCATTATTCAGCCGTTCCTGCACGGCAAAGACCTGCGGTCGATGCTCGATTACATGGCCGACGAAGAGCAGGTCGGCGACGCGCGCCTGGCCGCCAATTTTCTCGATCGCATCGCCCATATCTTCACCGCTTTGCCGCCGTTCGCCGCGCATGGCGCGCTCAAGCCGTCCAACATTCTGATTGAAGGATTGAGGGCGGAATCGCCGTTCCCCGAGGACGCGCTGATTTACCTTTCCGATTTCGGTACGCATCACATTCTCAGTTTCAGCAAATACGCCAGTCTGCAATTGTCGACCGGCCCGGCGTACTATTACCTGGCCCCGGAATTCATTTCCCTCGGCGGCAAGGTAGATTCCCGCGCCGATCAATATTCCCTGGGCGTTTTGGCTTATGAACTGCTCACCGGTTCGGTGCCGCGCAAGGGCTACAAGCCCATCACACAGGCCAATCCGTCCTTGAATGAAGAGTGGGACGATTTCGTCAATCGCCTTCTTTCCAAACAGCCCGATAACCGCTTCGGCAACTTCGCCGAATTGCGCCAGGCCCTGAGCGATCTGGTCGGCGAATTGCCGCCGCCTCCCCAGTATCCGCAACCGGAAGACAGCATCACAGCAACGGCGCTGGCCGATGAAGCCAAGCGCCAACTGGAAGGGTTCGACGCCTTGCTCGAAGGCGCGATCGAATCCAGCGAACGTATGGACTCCGGCGGCGGCGTCGAAGTAAAGCCGTTTGCGGATAAGGCCGATCTCACCGATTCGATCATCACCGCGGCTGAATCGGCCGAAGCGACGGAGAGTATTCCCGAGCCGGTCGAAGAAGAGATCATCGAAGAAGAGCCGGTGATCGAGGAGCCGGTCGAAGAAGAGATCATCGAGGAAGAGCCGGTGATCGAGGAGCCGGTCGAAGAAGAGATCGTCGAAGAAGAACCGGCGATCGAAGAGCCGGTTGAAGAAGAGATCGTCGAAGAAGAACCGGTGATCGAGGAACCGGTTGAAGAAGAGGTCATCGAGGAAGAGCCGGTGATCGAGGAACCGGCTGAAGAGGAGATCATCGAAGAAGAACCGGTGATTGAAGAGCCGGTCGAAGAAGAGATCGTCGAAGAAGAGCCGGTGATCGAAGAGCCGGTTGAAGAAGAGGTCGTTGAAGAGGAACCGCCGGAAGAGGCGGTGGTTGGAGAAGAAGTCCAGGCCGAGACGGAAGCCGAGGGCGTTTCCGAATTCGACGCCATGGCAGCCGAGATGGTTGGAGAACTGGAAGAAGCCGAGGCCGAGCCTGTCGAGGAAGCCGAAGCCGAGCCGATTGAAGAGGCGGAACCTGTCGAGGAAGCCGAAGCCGAGCCGGTTGAAGAAGCGGAACCTGTCGAGGAAGCCGAAGCCGAGCCGATTGAAGAGGCGGAGCCCGTCGAGGAAGCCGAAGCCGAGCCGATTGAAGAGGCGGAGCCCGTCGAGGAACCGGTTGCAACCGTCGAGGCTCAGGAAGAAATAGTCGAAGAAGAGCCCGAATGGGTTATGGAGCCCATGCCGGAGCCCGAGCCGGAAGAAGAAGCCGAGGCCGAGGCGGAAGCCAAGGAAGTCGAGCCGCCGAAGCTCGCTCGGCCGGCGCCGAAAAAATTCCCGGTTTTTGGCGTGACCATCGCGGTTGTCGGTCTGGTCGCGCTCGCCGCGATCGTCGCCGCCATCGTCTTTGCACCGAAATGGTTCAAGTCGACGCAGCAGCCGGCGCCAACCCCGGTGGTCGTCGTTACGCCCACGCCCGAACCGCCGACACCCACGCCCGAACCGGAAGAGGAATCGCCGACGCCCGACGACAAGGCGGGGCAGATCGAAAGCCTGATCGCCATGTCCGACGGGTATGTGAAAAATAAGAAGTACGTGCGCCCCAAAGCCAAGTGCGCCCTGGCCGCGATCAAGCAGATCGAAATGCTCGATCCCGCGCACCAGTATCCCGCCAAAACGCGCACGCTGATGCTCGACGATCTGCGCCAGCGCTACCTCAAGGCGTTCGAAGCCGAGACCTACACCGAAGCGTACCAACTGGCGCGTGACGGTTTGATCATCAAACCGGGCGACGTGGAATTCTCGAAATTCTACAACGACGCCAAAGCCGCGATGGACAAAGCCAGCGGCGAGCAGGAAATCAATCAGTACCTGACCAAACTCAAGGCCTACATGGCGCAGAAAAAGTACGTGACGCCGGTCGGCGAATGCGCGCTGGCCATGGTCCAGAAGATCGAAGGAATCAAGCCGGGGCATCCCGAGGCGACCAAGGCGCGGCAGAAGATGCTGACCGACATCACCAACGACGCGCAGAAACAATACAATTTCAAAGAGTGGGACAAGGCGATCAGCATTGCCGAAAGCGGCCTGCAGATCGACGATAAAAACGCCAAGCTCCTGTTGCTGATCCAGCAGGCCAAGGCGGCCAAGAAAAAGGAGCTGGAGACCACGCCGGAAAAAACGCCCGAAGTGGTGCAGAAGTGCCCCAACGGCATGGTTTACGTCTCCGGCGGTTCGGTGCGCATGGGCAGTTCGCCCAACGATCCGATGCGCAAACCGGGCGAAAAACCCAACACGCCGGTCTACGTCGCGCCGTACTGCGTGGACATGTACGAGTATCCCAACAAGCCCGGCCAGATGCCCAAGGTGAACGTCACCTGGTCGCAGGCACAGCAGTTGTGCGCCGCCCAGGGCAAGCGTCTGTGCACCGAGCGCGAGTGGGAACGTTCCTGCAAAGGCCCCGGCAACCGGCGCTATCCCTACGGCAACAAATTCAACGCCAACGTGTGCGCCACCGAAGATGCCGGCGGCAATCCGCGCGGCACGGCCGGTTCCGGCAGTTGGGCCGGATGCCGCTCGTCGTTCGGCATTTATGATATGTCGGGCAACGTGCGCGAATGGACCAGCTCGACCATTGCTCCGGGGCAGCCCGCGTATGTCGTCAAAGGCGGCGCGGCCAACCAGCCGGATTACGCCGTGCGTTGCGCGATCCGTCAGGCGGCCAATCCGAGTACGGCCAGTCATTTGATCGGCTTCAGGTGCTGCTCCAATCCGGAGGAGTAGGAGGGCGGCCGTGGAAGGCCAACCGATCCTCGCCCGATATCAGACGCAACGCGACGACCAATCGTGTCGTTGCGAATTGTGCCCCCGCCACTGCGTTATCAAGCCCGAAGCGAGCGGCTTCTGCCTGCATCGCTATAACCAAGACGGGCAACTGTTCGCCGCCCAATACGGCGAAGTAGCCGCGCTGGCGATCGACCCGATCGAGAAAAAGCCGCTCTATCATTTTCATCCCGGCAGCGACATCGTTTCGGTCGGCGCCAACGGCTGCAATCTCGCCTGCAAATTCTGCCAGAACTGGCATCTGTCCTGCGGCCACGCGCAAACCCGGCCGCTGTCGCCGGAAGAACTGGCTGCGACCGCCGACCGCCAAGGCTCGATCGGCATCGCCTTCACCTACAACGAACCGTTGATCTGGTTCGAGTACATTCTGGACACCGCCGCGCTGCTCAAGCCGCGTAACCTGGCCGTCGTGCTGGTCACCAACGGCTATCTGGAAACCGAGCCCTTCGACGAACTGCTGCCCTGGATCGACGCGATGAACATCGACGTCAAAGGCGACGATCGCTTCTATCGCGAACTGACCGGCGGCCGCCTGGCGCCCGTGCGGCGCAACGTCGAGGCCGCGCATCGCGCGGGCGTGCACGTCGAGGTGACCAACCTGTTGATCACCGGCGAAAACGACGATGAAGCTTCCGTGCGCGACCTGGTCGATTGGCTGGCGTCCGTCTCGCCCGATATCCCGCTGCATTTCTCGCGCTACTTCCCGCAGCACAAATTCCACGCGCCGCAGACGCCGGTCGCCTCGCTGGAGCGCGCCGCAGCGATCGCCAGAGAAAAATTGAACTTCGTTTTTTTAGGTAACGTGCAACTGGCGCACGGCTCGGATACCGTCTGCCCGCATTGCGGCCAAACGGTCATCGATCGGCGCGGCTACCTCACCAACCGCCGCCAATTGCAGCCGGGCGGCAAGTGCGGCCACTGTGGCGCACAACTGAAGATAATCGATTAAGCAATAATCAAAACATGTACCGGCGGCTGGAAATATTGAGCAGCAGACCGATGGCGATCATCACCGTCAGCATCGATGTTCGTCCGTAGGAAAGGAATGGTAGCGGCACGCCGACGACCGGCATGATCCCCAGCACCATGCCGATATTGATGAAGATGTGCCAGAACAAAAACGCCACCAGCCCGACGGCCACCAGCGTCCCGAAGTGATCCTTCGAACGCGTGGCGATGGTCAGGCTCCAGGCGATCAATGCGAAAAACAGCGCCAGCACGACCAATCCGCCGATGAAGCCCCATTCCTCGGCCAGCACCGAAAACACGAAGTCGGTGTGGTGCTCGGGCAGAAATTGCAGTTTGGCTTGCGTGCCCTGCAACCAGCCCTTGCCGAAAAACTGTCCCGAGCCGATGGCGATTTTCGACTGCTGAATGTGATAACCCGTGCCCAGCGGATCGCGGCTGGGATCGAACAACGTCATGATCCGGTCGCGTTGGTAATCGTGCAGCAAAAAGAAAAAGCCGAATACGCCGACCGCCGCCACGGAGAAAAACATCCCCAGGAACGTGCGCAGGCGGATGCCGACAAAGGCGATCATCGAAAAGGCAATCAGGCCGATCATGATCGACGTTCCCAAATCCGGCTGCAGCATCGTCAGCAGAATCGGCCCGCCGGCCAGCGCGAAGGGAATGCCCAGTTCCTTGAGATTGTAGCCGCGCGTCGTGCGGTTGGCCGCCAGGAACTTGGCCAGGGCGAGGATCACGGCGATCTTTGCCAGTTCGCTCGGCTGAAAGCGGATCGGCCCCAGCATCAGCCAGCGCTGCGCACCGTGGCTGATCTGCCCGATGATCAACGTGGCCAGCAGCATTACGTTCACGGCGATCAAAATGCCGTAGGCGGCGCTTTCGAAATATTGATAATTGACCAGAAACGCCATGCACATCAGCACGAAGCCGACGACCATCCACACCAGTTGCAGTTGAAATTTGTCGGCGATGTCGCTGTCGTTGGTCGCGCTGTACAGATTGAGCAGACCGATCATGAACAACAGGGCGACCAGAATCAGCAGCGTCCAGTCGAAATTGGCGAACACGCGCCGGTCGATGCGCCCGACGAACCGCCGGTTCGGATTGCGTAGAATCTGTCGTCGCGACGGTTTCTGCAACATCACTTCTGCTCCCGCTCGCCGGTCGGCGCGACCAACTCCGGATGTTGTTGGGTCACGCGTAAATAGGCCGACAGCATGCTCATCGCCACCGGCGCGGCGACGCTGCTGCCGTGTCCCGCATGTTCGGCCACGACCACCACGACGATCTTCGGATCGTTCGCCGGCGCGAAACAGGCGAACAGCGCGTGATCGCGATGCTCGTAGGGCAGCGTTGAAATGTGCATGCGCTGCTTGCCGATGCGTCGCACCTGGCTGGTGCCCGTTTTGCCCGCCACGGTCAGATTTTTCATCCGCGCGGCATAAGCGGTACCGCCCGGATTGTTCACGACGCTGATCAACGCCTGGCGCACGTAATCGAAATTTTTCTGATCGATTTCGGATTCGCCCATCACATGCGGCGCGAATTCCTTGATCGGCGAGCCGTCGGGCGCGACGATCCGCCGCACGACTTGCGGTTGGTACAACGTGCCGCCGTTGGCGATGGCCGCATACATCACCGCCAGTTGCAGCGGCGTCATCAGCACCGAACCCTGGCCGATCGACGTGTTGAGCGTTTCACCGGGCATCCATTCCTGGCTGTAGCGTTGCATCTTCCATTCGGGCGTCGGAATCAGCCCGCTCAATTCGCCGTCCAGGTCGATGCCCGTCTTGCGTCCGCCGCCAAGAAACTGTGCGTACCTGGCGATGCGCTCGATGCCCAACTGTACCGACAATTTATAATAGTAAATATCGCAACTGCGCATCAGGCTGACCATCAGCGGCACCCAGCCGTGGCCCTTTTCGTTGTGGCAGCGGAAGAAGCGGTCGCCGTATTTCCACTGCCCGCGACATTCGAAAGTGGTTCTCGGCGTGATTTCCTTTTCCTGCAAACCGGCCAGCGCCGACACGACCTTGAACGTCGAACCCGGCGGATACATGCCGCCGATGACCTTGTTTTGCAGCGGTTTGAGCGAATCGTTGACCAGCGCGTCCCATTGCGCCTGCGTCAGGGGCTGGTTGAACAATTCCGGATCGAAACTCGGCGCGCTGTACAGCGCCAGCACCTGGCCGTTGCGCGGATCCAGCGCCACCACCGATCCGGCGTAAATGCCCATCGCCCGCGACGCCGTTTGCTGCAACTCGACGATCAGGTTCAGTTCCAGATCCTTACCGGGCAGGGCGGGCGTGTATTCCAACGCGCGAATGCGGTGCCCGCGCGCGTCTTCCTCGACCTTGCGCAGACCGAATTCGCCGCGCAGGAATTGTTCGTAAAACGACTCGACGCCGAATCGGCCGACGCGGTCGCCGGCGCGATACCCCGCGTATTCCGGCGCCTCCAGCCGATCCTGGTCGATCTCGCCGGTATAGCCGACGATATGCGCGAAGTACTGTCCGAATTTAAATGTGCGTTTGCCGACCTTCTCGATGCGCAGCGGGTACTCGTGCCCCTGGTAAAACATCGACAACGTTTCGATGCGCGCCAGTTCGTCGCGCGTGATGTCCTCTTTGATCTTGATCGTCGTGCGGTTTTTGTTCGCGTCCATCCGGCTCTGGATGACGCCCAGGTCCAGTTCGACTTTCCCGGCGAGGCCGCGCAGGTATTGGATTTCCTCGCCTTCGTTCACCGCGCGGGGATTGAAGAGCAGGTCGAACGACGGCCGGTTGTCCACGATCACGTCGCCGAAGCGGTCCTTGATCATGCCGCGCGAGCCGGTGATACGGTAGGCGCGGATGCGGTTGGCCTCGCTGCGTTCGGTGAGCTTCGGTCCCTGGATGATCTGCAAGAACCACAGGCGCCCCAGCAGAATGAGAAAGGCGACGATCACCGCCGACATGAAGATGTTGAGGCTGCGCCCGTATGATTTTTCCGGGGAGGTTTGCTCAACCACTTAGAACACCCCAATGCGTCCCATGAAGCGGTCGGAATAATCGTCTTCCGTCCACAGGTCGATGCGTTCGAGCACCGACACGATGGGAATCGCAAACACGCCGTTCCAAATCATCTGTCGCCAGGTCGAATCCCAGATCAACGCGGCCAGGTTCGGCTGCGGATCCAGCGTGCGCAGAATCGCAAATTGCAGCAGCTTGGCCAGCGCGGTTATCGCCACGACGATCAGCAGTTGGAACGGATAGCTGCGCATGTAAAAACGACGGCCGCTCAGGCGCGCCAGGAAAAAGGACGCCGTGTAGATCACCGCGAACATGCCCGGCTGCAGGCCGTACAGCGCGTCGATGCAGATGCCCAGCACGAACGCGAGCAGCGGACCGATCAGCCGGTTACGGTAGATGCCCGAGTAAACGATCATAATGAAAATGAAGTCCGGCGAACCCAGCGGAATGGTCATCCGCCAGATCGACTGCGCGATGATGAGCAAAAAGCCGACGGCGAGAAAAAGAAAGAATTTTTTCATCGCAGCAGCTCCATCATTCCGTGTCCGCCGGGCATAACGGCCACTTCCTCCAGCGCGTCCAAGTCGACCGCCGGTTGAATGTCCGTTTCCTGCAGCACGCCGTAGTCGCCGCGCGTCACGCCCGCGACCACGCCGATCGGCAGGCCCTTGGGAAACACGCCGCCCAGACCCGAGGTGATCAACCGGTCGCCCTCGGCCACGTCCACGCCCGATTCCAGGTACTCCAGCGTGCAGGCGTCGGCGCCGCGTCCGAAGACCATCGCCCGGGTGCGCGTGCGTTGCAGGATGGCGTCGATGCGCGCGCTGGCGTCGGTGATCAACACGACCTTCGCCGCGTTGGGCACTGCGCCGGCGATAAAGCCGACCAATCCCTCGGGCGCGATCGCGCACATCCCGACCTGCACGCCGTCCATCGTGCCCGCGTCGATGAGCATGGTGCGAAATTCCGCGTTGTTGCTGCGCCCGATCACCCGCGCGAAGGCCACCGGTTGCTGCTGGTTGCTTTTGAGTTGCAGCAGCATTTTGAGCCGTTCGTTTTCGGCGCGCAGTTCGTCGCCGTCGGTGATCAGCCCCTTGAGCTCGCGGTTTTGCAGACGCAATCGCGCGTTGGATTCCTTCAGGTCGACCAGGTAGAGGTACTTGGAAATCAGCAGCGCCGATTTGGCGAAGGGCCAGGAGAGGATCTTATAGATCGGTGTGTAAACGACCAGGATGACCTTATCGAAGAAATTCAGTTGGGTCTTGTGGCGAAGTCCGCTGCTGAGCAGATGCAACCCGATCAGCACCAGCAGCAAGACAAGCATGAGCACGCGATGTTGCGTGAAGAACTGAAACATGGATCGTTAATGCCCTCTATCCCTTTTCGCCGCAGGGATGGGAGACGAATGATTAATTTTGAATGCTGACCCTTCGCAGCAGATCCAACTCGTCCAGCGCCTTGCCCGTGCCCAGCACCACCGCGGCCAGCGGGTCGTCGGCGATGGTGATCGGCAAACCCGTCTCCTCGCGCAGCAGAATGTCCAGGTGCTTGAGCAACGCGCCGCCGCCGGTCAGGACGATTCCCTTGTCCACGATGTCCGCGGCCAACTCGGGCGGCGTGCGTTCCAGCGCCACGCGCACCGCGTTGACGATCGTGTTGATCGGCTCGATCAGCGCTTCGTGAATCTCGTCGCTGTTGACCTCGATCGTCTTGGGAATGCCGGCCACCAGATCGCGCCCCTTGACCGCCATGGTCATCACTTCGTCGGTCGGGTAGGCCGTGCCGATGGTCATTTTGATCCGCTCGGCCGTCGATTCGCCGACCAGCAGATTGTACTTGCGCTTGAGGTACTGCATGATCGCGATGTCCATCTTGTCGCCGGCCACGCGCACGCTCTGGCAGTGCACCAACCCGGCGAGACTGATCACCGCCACTTCCGTCGTGCCGCCGCCGATGTCCACGATCATGTTGCCCGACGGCTCGGTGATCGGCAGACCCGCGCCGATCGCCGCCGCCATCGGCTCCTCGATCAGATACACCTCGCGCGCACTGGCGCTGATCGCGCTTTCCTTCACCGCGCGCTTTTCCACCTCGGTGATGCCGTAGGGAATGCAGATGATGATGCGCGGGCGCACCAGCGTCTTGCGGTTGTGCGCCTTGCGGATGAAGTAGCGCAGCATTTCGCGCGTGACCTCGAAGTCGGCGATCACGCCCTCGCGCATCGGCCGGATGGCGACGATGTTGCCCGGCGTTTTGCCGACCATCATCTTCGCCTCTTTGCCCACGGCCAGCACGCGTTTGATGCCGCGCACGTCCTTTTGCACCGCGACCACGGAGGGTTCCGAAAAGACGATTCCCCGTCCTTTGACGTAGACCAAGGTATTGGCGGTGCCCAGGTCAATCGCCAGATCGTTGGAGAACATCCCAATAAAATAGTCGAAGATCATAGAATGATCCTGTTGTCCTCGGTAAAATAATAGGGGGCCTGTATACCCAAAAAACCCCGGTAATACAACCCTTGCTAGCTTGTTCCGAACATGCCGGGGCTGTCAAGTTCAAATTTTTCATACCCTTTGGACAACTTTTTCAGAATTTGGTTCAGGTTTACGGTTGCTTATTGACCGCATCGGCGGCCCTGTGCCAAGATTCGCCGCATGTCGAGAGTGCAAAAAATTTGGTTGATTACGGCGATTCTGCTCGTCTTGACGGCCGCGTGGTTCCGTTTCGACCGGTTGGGTCTCAAGCCGATCCACCATGACGAATCGGTAAACTACTCATTTACCAAGAGATTGGTGAACGATTTCAATTACGCTTATAATCCGAGCGCTTACCACGGACCGTTTCTGTATTTCATCGGCGTGCCGGCCGCTCGGCTGGCCGGGTACTCGAAAAACGCGATGCGCTTCACGCCGACGCTTTTCGGTCTGCTGGCGGTCATTTTCCTGTTGGCGCAATACCGGCTGATCGGCCGCCCGGGCGCGCTGCTCGCCGCCGCCATCCTGGCCCTGAGCCCGGCCGACGTGTATTTTTCCCGCACGTTTATTCACGAAGTCTACTTCTCCTTCGCCACCGTCGGCATGTTCTGGACCTTCCTTGCCGCCGCCCGCCGAGCCACCGCCGCCAACGTGGTCGGCTTCTGGATGTTCCTGACCATCGCCTTTGCGGTCAAGGAAACCGCCTCGATCAACGTGATGGCCTTCGGCGCGGCGATGATCGTCCTGTGGCTCTGGTCCGTCGCGACCGGCAGACGCAACGAAGAGTTCGAACCGCGCCACCTGTTTCACGGACAGTACCTGCTCTGGGCCGCCGGTCTGTCGTTGACGGTCTGGATCCTTTTGTTCACCAGCTTCCTGACCAATCCCAACGGCATCGTCGATTTCTTCAAAGCCTATTTGCCGTGGCTGGATACGGGCTTTCGTGAAAAGCCGCACGCCAAGCCGTGGACCTACTTTTTCATAATGGTCGGCAAGTACTACCTGCCGGCGCTGCCTTTCGCCGCCTGGGCGATCGTGCGCGGTTTGTGGAAACGGCAGGCACAGACGATCGCCCTGATCGTCATCGCCGTCGTCACGCTCGCGGTATACTCGCTGATCCCTTACAAAACGCCCTGGTGCGTGCTGACCATCGGCCTGACCTGGATCATGCTGGGCGCGGTCGGCTTCACCGATCTGTGGGAACTGGCGCGGCCGCCGGCCTGGCGCATCACGCTTGGCGTGCTGATTCTCGCCGGGCTGACGATCTATGGGCTGGCGTCGTATCGCCTCAACTTCGAGGAATACGACGACAACGATTACAAGATCGTCTACGTGCAGACCCTTCGCGGTTACGAGGAAATGCTCCCCGTGCTCGCGCAGGTGGAAACGGCGTGGGAGGGCGAAAAGGACCTGCCGATCTTCATCACCTTCGGCGCGAAAAATCCCGGCCGGCCGTACCTGCATCACTACCAAGGATTGCGCGTGCAGAAAAACGATCTGCCGGAGAAAATCACCGCGCCGGTGGTGATCGTGCGCAGCAATGAATACGATGAATTGGCCGAACGGATCACCGATGATTATCATTCGGAAACCTACCCGGTGTTTCCGGGCTGGTGGATCTACCTGTTGGTCAAGGAGGACTTGTGGCAAAAGACGTTTCCCGCGACGGCGACCGACTGACGCAACCCACGCTCATCAAGCTGGCCAACGGCCTGCGCGTCGTGTTGCAACGCACGACCTTCGCGCCGGTGGTGTCCATGGCGCTGTGGGTCGAGGTCGGTTCGGCCGATGAACTGCCCGCCGAAGCGGGGCTGGCGCATCTGCACGAACACATGATTTTCAAAGGCACCGCCCGGCGCGGCGTCGGCCAGATCGCCGCCGAGGTTGAAGCCGCCGGCGGCGACATCAACGCCTTCACCAGTTTCGATTCCACCTGCTACTACCTGACCGTGGGCAAGGACGAAACGGCCGTCGGCCTCGACATTCTCGCCGATGCGATCTTTCAACCCGCGTTCGCCGCCGACGAATTGAAAAAGGAAATTCAGGTCGTGCTCGAGGAACTGGCCATGTACCGCGACCTGCCAAATTCGCACCTGGCCGAATCGACCTGGAACAAGGTCTTCGCCGTGCATCCTTACGGTCGGCCGATCATCGGTACGCGTGAGGTGCTGCAGGGCCTGCGGCGCAAGGAAGTGCTGGCCTTCTATCGCCGCCATTACCATCCGCAAAATCTCGTGCTCGCCGTCGCCGGCGATTTCGACCCCGACGGTACGCTGCGGTTGATTCGTCGCCTGTTCGGCAAACCGCAAGCCGCCGCGGCGAAACGACGCCTGCGCCCGGACGAGCCGTTGCAGAAAAAATTTCGCGGCCTCGTGCTGCGCGATCCGATTCATGAGGCGCACCTGTACCTGGCCTTTCCCGGCCCGGCGTGGAACCAGCCCTTCGCCGCCGAACTCGACATCCTGGCCACCATCCTCAGCGCCGGCGAAAGCTCGCGGCTCGAACAGCGTGTCAAATCGGTGCGGCAGTTGGTCTTTGACGTGTCCACGCATTTGTTCGCGCCGAAGGATCCCGGCCTGTTCGCCGTCGACGCCACCACCACGGCCGACAAGGTGCGCCCGGCGATCGTCGAAATTCTGCAGGAGCTCTATCGCCTGCGTGAACAATACGTCACCGCGCCGGAACTGGCGCGCGCGAAAAAACTGGTCGAGGCTTCCTTCGTCGGCCGGCGTGAAACGGTCGGCGGCATCGGGCAGGGGCTCGGCTATTCGGTGATTCTCACCGGCGACATTCATCTGGAGGATCTCTACCTCGAGCAGATGCGGCACGTCACGCGCGATTCCTTGCGGCAGGCGGCCAACGAAATTTTCCGCCACGAACGGCTGACCGGCGCGGTGCTGTTGCCCAAGGGTAAAAAGATGTCGTTGCGCGAACTCGAATCGATCGCGCGACCGATTTATCTCCGGTTTCCGGGCGTTGCGAGCCAGGCGAAGTCAGCGGCGGCGGCGGTTGCCGAGGCGCCGTCGTCGCCCGCCAAACGCAAACGGCGCAATCGGTTGCTCCGCACCGTGCTGCCCAACGGCGTGCGCTTGTTGGTCAACGAAACCCATCACGCGCCGCTGGTTTACATCCGCACCGGCATGCTTGGCGGTCTGCGTTATGAACCGGCGCGGCTCGGCGGCTTGTCCGGCCTGACCTCCCGTTTGCTGGCGCGCGGTACGGAGGAAAAATCGGCGCTGCAATTCGCGCGCGAGGTCGACGATCTGGCGGCCGGCGTGCGCGGCGTTTCCGGTTTCAACACCATCGGCATCGCCGGCGACTTCCTGGCCGTCGATTTCGCCAAGGGCATGCAATTGGTGGCCGAGGCTTCGCGACGCCCGGCGTTTTCGCCCACGGAAATCAAGCGGCAAAAGCAGATGGTGCTGGGTCGTATCGCACAACGCAAAACCAATTTGCAGGCGCTGGTGCGCGACCTGTTCGCCGAAAAACTCTACGGCGAGCATCCGTATGGCCGCACGCTGCTGGGCGACGAACGCACCGTGCCCGCGATCAAGCGGGCCGACGTTCAAGCCTACTGGGACGCGCTGCTGGATCCGGCGAATCTCGTGATTTCCATTTCCGGCGACGTGGAATATGAACGCGCGTACGATCTGGTCGGCGAGGCCTTCGGCGATCTGCCGCCCACCGGCTTCGCGCCGCTGACGCACTCCGATCCCGCGCCGCCGCAGGGATTGGTTTTCGCCGAGCGCATCGTTCCCAAAGAGCAGGCGCACATTCAGATCGGCTGGCTCGGCTGCAACATCGGTTCGCGCGACGAAGTGGCTCTGCAACTGCTCAGCGCCGTGTTGTCCGGGCAGGGCGGCCGGCTGTTCCTCGAACTGCGCGACCGGCGCAATCTCGCCTACAGCGTCTATAGCTTCCAGCAGGATGGCGTGGAGCGTGGAGCGTTCGGCGTGTACATCGCCACCGGCAACCAGACAGCCGACCTGGCGCTGACCGCGATGCGCGAGGAAATCGACCGCGTGCTGCACAAACCGCCGCGCGGCCGCGAACTACAGCGGGCCAAGCGCTACCTGATCGGCAGTCACCGATTGCATTTGCAGACCAACGCGAGTCTCGCGCAGACCGTCGGGCTCAATGAACTGCTCGGGCCCGGCTACCGCGCGCACCAACGCTTCGCCGCGCAGGTGCAGCGGCTCACCGACGAAGATATCGCCCGGGTGACGCGCCGCTATTTGAGTGCGGAAAATATGGTGGTGGCGATCATTCGCGGGTAGCGTTTTCCGCCAGCTCCGCTTCGAGTTTCTTGAGCGCCTCGTGCACGATCCGCTCCGCCGTTTCGCGATCTTCCGACCACAACGACAAGGTGATTTTCAAGCCGTCGGCGTCGCCGAAGTAGGTCGGATTCGTCTTCACGTACAGGCCCGGATACTCCGCGCTCAGCTTCTGCGCGATGCGCGTCAACAGCGACTCGTCCGGCTCGTCGGTGGGGAAGGTCACCTCGGCGAAACCGCTGCGACCGAACAGCTTGGCGAGAAATTCGCTGGCCGCCAGATCGAACATCGGCCAGATTTCGCGCGGCACGCCGGGAAAACAAAATACCGTCATGCCGTCCCAATCCAGCCGCACGCCCGGCGCGGTGCCGACCGGATTTTCAAACCACTGCGCGCCCGCCGGGATCTGCGCCATTTTCTCGCGTTCCGGCGTCAGCCCGCCGACCGGCACGTGCCCTTCGACGTGCAGATCGTTGTATTTGTCCTCGATGAACTGCAGTGCTTGCGCATCGGCGTTCAGCTCCACGCCGGCCGCCTGAGCCAACCCGGCCAGGGTCATATCGTCGAAGGTCGGCCCCAGGCCACCGGTGATCAGCAGCACGTCGGCGCCGTTTTTCTTGGCGGTTTGAATTTCCCCGGCGATCGCCTCGACGGCGTCGTCGACGATGGCGATGCGGCTCAACCGGCCGCCCAGGGTCGAGACCCGGCGGGCGATCCAGTTGGCGTTGGATTCCAGCGTACGGCCGGTCAACAATTCGCGCCCGACCGCCAAAACTTCCACTCGCGGCATTTTGCTTCTCCTGAGGTTTTTTCCAATATACGACGGTTGCAGTTTTGATACAATAAGTTCATGGACAAACTTGAACGGAAATTCGCTGCGATTCTCGCCGAAAATCGTCACGGCGCCACCGGCGTCACGTCCGCGGCGGTCGAGGTTCTGATCGCTCTTTGCCGCCGCACCGACACCACGCCCGAGCAATTGCTGGAATACACCGTTCGTTTGCGCCAGGCGCACGCCAGCATGGCCGAGATCATCAACCTCGCCGAAGACCTCCGCGAGTGCGTCGCCGACGGCATGGACCGCGCCGCGCTGCTGGTGTATCTCGAAGCCTATCAAAAGCAGACCGTCGCGACGATGGAGCAGGCGGTGGCGACCGCCGTGCGGCACTTCTACGATTTCCGTTGCGTGGCCACGCTTTCGCGCAGTCGCATGGTGCGCGAAGTGCTCGCCAAAACCGGCGCACGCATCATCATCGCCGAATCGCGCCCGCTGAATGAGGGCGTCGATCAGGCCGTCATGCTCAGTGAAGTCGGGCTGCAGGTCAGCGTGGTGGCCGACGCGCTGCTGCCCGCGATTCTCGTCGAGCAAAAAGTCGATGCGGTGATCGTCGGTTGTGACGCGCTGCTGCCCTCCGGCCTGGTCAACAAGGCGGGCACCTATGCCCTGGCGTTGGCTTGTCATGAGGCGAATATCTTCCTCGCCACGGTCCTCACCTCACGCCGTCATCTGTCCGCCGAACGCGCCGCCTTGTTCGCCGTGAACGACCATCACACTGATGAATTGGGCTTGCCGACGAAGCTCGCCCCGACGGCGATCAACCGCTATTTCGATGTTACGCCCCTGCCGTTGGTTTCCATCGCCTTCAGCGAACAGGGCGCGTTTCGTCCCGCGGAAAGGATCATGTTCCGCTAATGGTCGATCTGCATATCCACACCAACGCCAGCGCCGACGGCCAGCACTCGCCGGCCGAAATTTTTTCCATGAGTCGCGCCCTCGGCCTGCGCTGCATCGCCTTCGCCGATCACAACACGCTCGCGTCATTGCCGGTCGGTTTCGAGTTGTCGCAGGAAACCGGCGTCGAGTTCATTCCCGCCGTCGAAATCAACACCGAGCTCAACGGCGTGGATATCCACATGCTCGGCTACGGCGTCGATCCGTTCGACGAACCGACGCGCGCCTGGTTCGCGGACATCGCCGGCGTCTTTGCCGAAATCGCCCATCGACGCACGCGGCGCTTCAACGATCTGGGCCTCGAACTGACCTGGGAACGCGTGGACAAACACGCCGGCGGCAAGATGCCCACCGCGTCGAGTTTTTACGAGGCGATCGTGGAGAATCCCACAAATCATCATCATCCGCTGATCGAGCCTTATCGCACCGGACCGAAAAGCGACAATCGCTACGTGCACTTCTATTTCGAGGTGCTCGCCAATGGCGGTCCGGCCGACGTCGGCGATGCCGCGCTGCCCGTGCTCGACACCATCGCCCGCTTGCGCGCTTTGCGCATTGTGCCGGTCGTCGCCCATCCGCGCGACCTGAGCGAAGCGGCACTGCGTGAGATGATCGCCGGCGGGCTGTTGGGCGTCGAAACCTACTGCTCCTACCACGACGCCGCCAAGGGTGCGCACTGGCGCACGCTGGCCGATCGCTACGGCCTGCTGTACACCGCCGGCAGCGATTTCCACGGCCGGGCGATCAAGGCGGCTGTCAAATTGGGCGAAATCGAGCATAATGATTATATTGTTGCGCAACGGCTGCGCGAGGCGATCGCCGCGCTGGCGTGAACTTGCCCGGCCGAGGCGAACAGTGTAAAAACCGAGAAAAATAAAAACGTGGGAGATGAGATGGACGTTACCCGCCGCCAAATGTTGAAGATGATCGCCGCGACCGGAGTGGTCGTCGCCGCGCCGTCGTTGACCGATATCGCTATGGCCGCCGCCGATCCGCGTGTGGTTGCTTTCAAAGGCGAACAGGCCGCCACCGTGCGCAAGATCGTCGAGCGCCTCGGCGGCATCGGCAAGTTTATCTCCAAAGGCGACAAGGTCGTCATCAAACCGAATATGGGCTTTGCCACCGCGCCGCTGCGCTCGTCCAACACCGACACCGTCGTCATTCGCACGCTCGCCGAACTGGCGCTGGAAGCAGGCGCGAAGCAGGTGCAGGTGCTGGACAATCCCGTGCATCCCGCGCCGTTGTGCAAGGTGCGCAGCGGCATCGTCGAGGCGCTGGCCGGGCTCGACGACGTGTTCGTCCAGTGGGTGAAAAACGAAAAATTTTTCGGCGACGTCGTCATCCCCAACGGGCGACAACTCAAACGCACGCAGGTGATGAAGGCGATCCTCGAATGCGATGCGCTGATCAACGCGCCCATGGCCAAAAGCCACGGCGGCGCGATCGTCTCCATGGGCCTGAAAAACTGGATGGGCGCGGTGAAGAATCGCCAGGAATGGCATTCGACCTTCAACATGCATCAGGCCATCGCCGATTTCGGCACCTACATCTACAACGAAAAACGGCTCAAGTTCACCATCCTCGACGCCACGCGCGTGTTGGCCACCGGCGGCCCCGGCGGTCCCGGTGAGGTGCGCCATCTGCAGACGATCATCGGCGGCTTCGATCCGGTCGCCATCGATTCGTTCGGCTTGTCGCTGTCGAGTTGGAACGGCAAAAACTACAAGCCGCATCAGATTCCCTACCTTAAAATCGCCGAGGAAATGGGGCTGGGCAGCTCCGATTTAAGCAACCTGCGTTCGGCCTGAGGAGGTTTATGAAACTGCGCCGCGCCGTTCAACTGCTGTTTCTCGCGTTGTTCGCGGTGCTCATCGCGCTGACCACCTTTCCCCTCAAGGCCAAGCTGCCGGTCGATCTGTTCCTGCGTCTCGATCCGCTGCTGCTCATCGGCGCGAGCATCGCCGCGCGCACGGTGATCAGTGGTTTGTTCGCCGCCGTCGTCATGCTCGCGCTCACCGCGTTGCTCGGCCGTTTTTTCTGCGGCTGGATCTGTCCCCTGGGTACGACGATCGAACTGACCGACGATCTGCTTTACAAACGCCGCAAACGCCGCTGGCCCAACGCCCAACGCGTCGGACGCGGCCTCAAGTACATAAACCTGATTATCATTCTCGTTGCCGCCGCCTTCGGTTACGGACTGACTTTTCTGCTCGATCCCATCGCCTTGTTCACGCGGGCCGCGACGTACTTGCTGCATCCCGCCGCCATGTTGCTGGCCAATACCGGGCTCGACGTGCTGCGCCCCGTCGCTTTGAAAGCCGATTGGGTGAAGCTCTATTACGCCGAGTTGCATCAGCCGCTTTTCTCGTCCGGTTCGCTGGCCGCGGCGATCATCTTCATCACGATCCTGATGCTCAACCGCCTGCAGCGTCGTTTCTGGTGCCGCAGCCTTTGCCCGCTGGGCGCGCTGCTGGGCTTGTTCGCGCGCCTTTCGCCGGTGCGGCGGCAGGTCGGCGCGACCTGCGATCACGACGGCAAATGCAAACGAACCTGCGAAACCGGCGCGATCTTCGACGACGAAATTCAATACGATCCGGCCGAGTGCATTCTCTGTTGGAACTGCGTCGATGACTGCCACCTGAACGTGACGGCCTTCCGTTTCGCATCGCCCTTGCCGCAACTGCGTCAACCGTTGGATGTCGGCCGGCGGCGTTTCCTCGTCGGGTTGGCCGGCGGCGCGTTCGGCGCGTTGCTTTTCCGCTCCAATCCGGCGCGGGCGGCGCGTCCCGACAAACTACTGCGTCCTCCGGCCGCGTTGCCCGAAGACGATTTCCTCAAGCGCTGCATTCGTTGCGGGCAATGCGTCAAGGCGTGCCCGACCAACACGCTGCAACCCGATTGGGGCGAGGGGGGTCTCGAAGGCCTGTGGGCGCCGCGTCATCAAATGCGCCTGGCCGGCTGCGATCAAGGGTGCAACGTCTGCGGGCAGGTGTGCCCGACCGGCGCGTTGCGCGACGTACCGCTGTACCAGAAACGCTTCGCGAAAATCGGCACGGCGATCATCGATCAACAACGGTGCGTCGTTTGGGCCGCCGACAAATTCTGTCTTGTCTGCGACGAAGCATGTCCGTACAACGCGATCTACTTCGCCGAAAATGAACAGGGCAAACGCCGACCCTACGTCGACCGCCGTCATTGCAACGGTTGCGGCCTGTGCGAATCGGTCTGCCCGGTCGACGGACAGGGCGCGATCAACGTTTACCCCGACGAACAAATCCGTCTGGCGCAGGGCGATTACGCCGACGAGGCGCGGCGGCGCGGTTTCCTTTTCGAACGCGGCGTCGCCGAGGATAAAATCCTGTCCACCGGCGACGGCGGCGAAGCCTACGGGGATTGACAGTGAAGCTCCCCGCCCGTCTGCGTCACGCCTGGCCGCACGCCTTTGTCGTTCTTGCCGTATTGGTGGTCACCCGCGATTGGTGGAACGGCTACCTGTTGGGCGGCCACAGCGCCTACATGGATTTTTACCGGCAGGTGGTGCTGCACGACGCGATCCGCCAGGGCGATTGGTGGCCGCGTTTCGCCGAGCCCTTTTATCGCGGACACGGCTCGCTGCTTTTCCACTTTTATGCGCCGTTGAGTTATTATCTGACTGAATTGTTCATTTTACTGCGCGCCCCGATCGCCGTGGCGATCAAGCTGGCGATGGCGGCCGGTCTGTTTCTCTCCGGCTATTTCATGGTCCGCCTGACGCGCGAACTGTTCGACGATTGGGCCGCGGCGGCCGCCGGCGCGCTCTACGTGCTTGCGCCTTATCACCTGGTGGACGTGCTGGCCCGTCACGCTTTCGGCGAGGCGTTGGCCTTCGCCTGGCTGCCGCTGATCTTCTGGGGCCTCCTCGGCGCGGTGCGCGACGGTTCGCGACTGCGCCTGGTTGCCGGCGCCGTCGGCGTCGCCCTGTTGCTGTTGACGCACAACATCACCGCGATGATTTCCGCGCCGTTCATCTTCCTTTGGTGGCTGTACCTGACGATCGTATATTGGAAAGAAGGTCTACGCGGACCGTTGTTCGGCGCGCTCGCCGGCGTGCTCGGCCTGCTGCTCGCCGCGTTTTTCTGGCTGCCCGCAGTGATGGAAACCAACCTCATCTGGTCGGAGAAGAGTCTGACCGACGAGTATTTTCGATACAAAAAGCACTTCGTCTACTTCAAGCAATTCTTTTCGCTGATGTGGGCGCACGGCGGCTCGGGCCCGGGCGCGGACGACACGCTGCCGTATCAGCTCGGTTTGGCCCATTGGTTGTTGTTGCCCGGCTCGCTGATCGCTCTCTGGCGTTGGCGTGAAAAGCGCGGGCAGTTGCTGCTTTGGTGGGCGATGTTCCTCGCGGCCTTGGCGATGTGTCATTTCATCAGTCGGCCGGTATGGAGCGCGATCGGCAAACTCGCCTTCGTGCAATTTCCCTGGCGCTTTCTGGTGCTCGCCTCCTTCGCCGGCAGCCTGCTCGCGGGCGTGGCCGCGTCGGGCCTGCGCCGTTGGAACTGGCGCCGGCAGGGCGTGGCCTTCGCGCTGTGCGCCATCTGCCTGCCGCTGATCGTGTACGCGCCTTACACCTACGCCAAGCACACGCTGTACAACACGGAGAAGGGCAAGTACCTGCGCCTGAACAAGGACGATTACGCCGAACGCCTGCCGTACAACAAATTCATCCGCCTGGAAAAGACGGTCGACGCGGCGTGGATTTCCCGCCGGCAGATCCGCGCCACGGCCCGCGATGATTTTCTGCCCAAGACGGTCCGCGATCTCCCCCGGCGTCCGCCCGAAACGATCTTCTCCGTCGCCGGCGGCGTTGTGCTCGATCAACGCCGCGATGCGCCCTGTCGTTATCGCGCACAGGTGGTCATGGACGAGTCGGGCGACTTGCTCGTCAATCGTTTTTGGTATCCCGGTTGGCGCGCCACCATCGATGGGAACGACGCGGCCACCAGCGCCTTCGGTCCGCACGGCTTGATCCGCATCATGCTGCAACCCGGTGAACACGAGGTCACCGTCGATTTCGGCACGACGCCGCTACGCATCGTCGCTTGGGTGCTTTCTCTTATCGCGTTGCTGGCGCTGATCGCGACGATGATCTTTTTTCGCCCGGGCGTCTTGTCGAAAAAATAGAGTTCCCTACAATATTCGCTGAATCTGTCGCCGGGAGTTTGCATGCGTCGACCGCTGTTTTTCTTGTTGTTCGTCCTGTTCCTGCTGAGCGCCTGTTCCGGTTCGCCGGTGGTCTACGATCGCATCGAAGCGGGCCGCGCAATCCAACTCCCGCGTGATCATTACGCGCACGACAACTTCCGCACCGAGTGGTGGTACTACACCGGCATCCTCGACGCCGAGGACGGCCGCACCTTCGGCTTCGAGATCGTCTTTTTCAAGCGCCGCATCGACAACGATTTCTACATGGGCATCCCCATTCGCGGCGGACTGATTACCGATCGCGCGTACCTGGCGCACTTCGCCATCGCCGACCCGCAACGGCGCGAACTGTTTTTCAGCGAGAAGGTGGGGTTCGATCACGACAAGGCCAACGGCCGCGCCGGCGCGCGTAAGGACAGCTACCACGTGTGGAACGGCGATTGGTCGGTGCGTGAAATCGACGGCCGGCAGGTGATCGACGGCGAGATGCGCGGTTACCGTTTGAAGGTCGCGCTCGCGCCGAAGAAACCGCCGGTGCTGCACGGCGACAACGGCTTTTTCCTCAAAGATGAAAGCGAATGGGGCCGGCACGGCACCTATTACATCAGCTACACCAACCTCATCGGCGAAGGCACATTGTTCGTCGACGGCAAACCGGTGGCGGTCAGGGCCAAGGCCTGGATGGACCACGAATACGGCACCAAGCAGCTCGGCCCGAAGCAGATCGGCTGGGATTGGTTTTCCATCCGCATGGCCGACGATACCGAGTTGATGGTCTACCTGCTCAAGCAACGCGACGGCCGGCACAGCGTGTATTCCAAAGCCTCGTTCGTCGATAAAAACGGCAAGGTCACCGCGCTACGCTACGACGACCTGGTCGTCACCCCGGGGCGCACCTGGCGCAACAGCGAAGAGGGCGGCGGCAAATACGTGCTGGAATGGACGATCGCGATTCCCAAACTAAAATCCGTCTACCGCGTCAAACCGGTTTTCGACGCGATGGAGGTAAACAGCGCGACCACCACCAACGTGCGCTACTGGGAAGGGATGATTCGCGTCAACGCCGAAGTCGACGGCCGCCCGGTCGCGGGCAACGGCTACATGGAAATCTGCGGCGCGGCGCGTCCGGTCGTCTACCTGACCGATAATGACGACGGCGACGACGGGAACGGTTGAGCCATGAAGCGCCTGTGGTTTGTCGCGTTACTCGTGTTGCTCGTCATGGCCTGCGCGCCGTCGGTTTCCTACCACACCGTGACGCCCTCATATCAATTGCAATTCCCCCGCGATCATTACGCCCACGACGGATTCCGCACCGAATGGTGGTATTACACCGGCCATCTGGAGGCGGAGGACGGCCGCACCTACGGCTTCGAGCTCGTCTTTTTCAGCCGGCGCACCGAAGGCGATTGGCGCTATGGTCTGCCGGTCTGGTGGTTCGCCAACCCGGCCCACGTGGCGCACTTCGCCATCAGCGACTTGAGCGAAGGGAAATTCGTTTACGGCGAAAGCCTCGGGCTGCGCGATCCCTATCGCGGCGGGGCGAGCGAAAACCGCTATCACTTATGGTCCGAGGATTGGCAGGCCGTCGCGCTCGACGGCGTGCATTATTTGTCGGCCGCGCACGACGGCTACGCGATCGACCTGGCGCTCTCCTCGCGCAAACCGCCCGCGCTGCACGGCGAGAACGGCTACTCGTTCAAGGGCGAGGGCGGCACCGCGGCCAGCTACTATTACTCGCTGACGCGCCTGGGCGTGAGCGGCTGGTTGCTCAAAAACGGACAACGATTGCGCGTGACCGGCGGCGCGGCCTGGATGGATCATGAAATTCTCTCCGGCGCCATTTCGCCCGACATCAACGGCTGGGATTGGTTCTCGCTGCAGTTGGACGATGACACCGAGATCATGTTCTTCCTGTTGCGCCAACCCGGCGGCGAGGCGGCGGCCGACAGCTCCGGCACCTTTGTTTACGCCGACGGTTCCACCGCTCATCTAAAAAAGGATGAAGTGCAGGTCGAGGAACTCGAACACTGGACCAGCCCGCGCACCAAAACGCGCTATCCCGTCGCGTGGCGCATGCGACTGCCCGCGTGCGATCTGGATCTCACCATTCGCGCGCCGCTGCCGCACTCGGAATTGCTCATGTCGGCCACCGACGTCAATTACTGGGAAGGCGCGGTGGAAATCGTCGGTACGCGCGGCAGTGAAAAAATCACCGGTCGCGGCTACGTGGAGATGAGCGGACGCGATCGTCCCTTCCAGGAAATTTAACGAAAACGCAGCGTCTTGATTTCGAACGCGCGGAAGGTCAGCGACAGCGCGCCCTTGGCTTTGCCGAAGCGGTGCGGCTTCAACTCGCGCACGGCGCGGCCGAGCAGGTCGGTGATTTCGGCGGACGTAAAGTCGAAGGACGGATGCAGTTCGGCGACGGTATCCTTGCCGCCGCGCTCGATCAACCGCACGACCAGCGCGCCGTCCGCGTCGCGATACAGCGCGCCAAGTTCGATGCTGTCGGGCGTCAGCGTCAACGGCGAATCCTTCGCCGGCGGCGCTCCGCGATGCACCGACAGCGGCGCGTTGAACGCCAGCCCGCGCCGGTAGACGTGCGCCTGACGGGCGTCGCCCCGATGGGGGAAGAACGAATAGCGGAACGTCAACCGCCCCAGCGACAGCGCCTGCGGACCGGCGTCGTGGAAGTGAATTTTATCCACCGTGCGCAGCAGGCCCATGACCAGCTCGCCGTTTTCCTGCCGGTGCGAGGGAATGCCCGCGTTCAGCAGCGCCAGCCCGCGCCCGTCGCCGACGATGTCCACGTAATTGAGCGCCGCAAACTCGCCGCCGGCGCGCGCCAATTCGCCGTAGGGAATTTCGTGCACGACCGCTTGCGTGTCGGGTAGCAGCGGCACGCGCACGTCGAAGGTGCGCCGGGCCCTGTTCGGCTCGATGCTTGTTTCCACGTCGATGCGCTTGCTCGCCCGGCTCAGCGAATAGGTGATGCGCGCCGGGCACTTGCCCACGCGCCCGCTGAAACGCACCATAGCGCGCAACGGTCCTTTTTCCAGCAAGTCGATACGCTCGGGCAAAAACGGCTCCGCCGTTTTGTGCCGCTTGCGATTGGCCAGGTAGAGCGTGCCCGCGTCCTTGCCCGTGGTCAGCCGTCCCGCGCCGCCCAGTTCGAACGTCTGCTCGCGTTGCCGGTCGACGATCCGCAGAATCGTCGCCGTCGCCGGATCGAGCGTGACGTCGAGCCACGCGTTGCTGAGCGTGAATTCGTTGAGACGCACCACGGCGCGTTCCGGTTCGTCGGGCAGTGTCTCGTCCGCCGCGAGCGGCCGGATCGTCAGCCAGCTCAACGGCGGAACCGACACCGAAAGCAGCGCCCTGGCTCGCTTGGTCGTTCCGTCGCCGTAATGCTCGCGGGCGACGATCTGCTGCGCGAACACAACCTTGCCGTCGGTCCAGCGCGGCAGTTCGCCGTTGTGCGGGAACACCTCGATTTCCACCGTCTCTTCCCGCGCGAAGGGCAGCGTGTTGACGATCGTCAGCGCGGCTTCGTTGCGCACGCCCGATCCGTCGAGCAGCCGCGCGGTTTCCTTGTGGGCGGTTTCGTTCACCCACTCCAGGCGATAGCGCACCTGTTTGCTGACCTCGTCGGTGTGGCACCCCGGCAGGCTGTCGTGAAATTGCGAGGCGAACAGCTTCTCCCAACATTCGTTCAGAGTCGCGGACGGCACCGCGCCGCCGGTCATCAACGCGATGCGCTCCAGATCGGCCAGCGCCGTTTCCGCACGGCGATGCAGTTGCTTGAGTTCCGGCCGCGCCGTATAGACGCCCGCGTTGTCCGGGTTGAACTCGCCGTGTACGACGGGCAGGCCGCGATCGGGCAGGGCCGCGAAATAGTGCATCGGCAGGCTGGACGCGACTCGCGCCGGGGCGTGCGCGCGGTTGAATTCATTGAAGCGTTCGTTCAACCCCGCTTGCGGCTTGCCGTGGTCGATGCCCGCCGGGCAGAAAAGATGTCCATCGTTCGCCTTGGCCGCCAGCTTCGAATAGATGCGCCCGAGTTTGTACATTGAGCGGCGCGATTCGTTGGGCAGCGGGTAGCCCGCGAAGTACATCTCGTGCATCCAGTGCGTCTTGATGCGGCTGCCGTCCAGCCCCTCCCACATGAAGGCGGCGGGCGTGTCGGCGTCGTGCACCCCGCGCGAGAAGGCGAAACCTTTGCAGCCGGCTTTCAACAGAATTTGCGGCAGCGTGGCGCACATGCCGAAGGAATCGGGCAGCCAGCCCACCGTGCTGAGGCACCCGAATTTTTCGCGACAGTAGGTCTGCCAGGCGATGGCCTGACGCACGAGCGACTCGCCGCCGATCAGATTGACGTCCGGTTCGGCGTAAAAGCCCATCAGCAATTCAACGCGCCCTTCGTCGACCAGCTTTTTCAACCGCGCGAAGGCGTTCGGGTCGACCTGGTCCAGCGCCTCCAGTTGCGGCGTCTGATCGATGACGAAGGTCGCCTGCGGATCGTTCTCCAGGTTGCGGATCGCCTCGAGCAGATTGCCCACCGCCAGCTTGCCGAAGGTCGCGCGGTCGCGCAGCCACTCCAGATCGAAGTGCACGTGCGGCACGTAATGCATCGTCGCGTTCGCTTCGGGCGGCAGGCTCACGCGCAGTGCGACGTCCGGCGGATCGTCCCAGATGGCGATCGTCCCGACGCCGTCCTGCATGCGGATGGGCACCGAGAGCGCATATAGCGGCGCGACCTCGCCGATCAATTCGAGGTCGATGAAATGCAGCCCGTCTTTCAGCGGACGACCGGGCAGGGTGACGATGAACGGTACGCCCGGTTCGAAATGCGCGCGATGCAGTTGCGCGGCGGTGAGCTCGCCGAAGCCGTCGTCGAGGTGGATATGCTCGGGCGGCAGCCGTTTGCCGTCCAGCCGCAGGTTGAGTTTGACGATGCGCTGATAAAACCAACAATTGGTGATCGCGAAGCGAAAGGCGTCCGGTTCGCCGCCGCCGCTCGGGTCGACGTTGCCGATCAGGTCGTGCACGAAAATCGCTTCGAGGATCGCCCCCAGTTCGGTGGGGATCATCTCGCGGACGCGGTCGAGCGACTTGCGCAGCCGACGCGCGGCCAGCCGGCGAATGACCGGCAAGGTCAACACCCGCAGCACCGGCGGCGGAATCAGACTCTTCAAACGTACCTCAGTTTACGTACAACACTTCCGAAACGGCCGGAGCGCTGAAGGTCTCGGTCGTGCCGTCGGGCAGCGTCACCGTCGCTTCAACCTGCACCAGGAACCGGTAAACGAACGAACTGGCGAAGAAGCGCGCCACCTGCCGTTCGAGGAAACTCATCGTCTTGAGCAAATCGATCTGCTCGACGATCCGTTGCACCGTGTAATGGCCGTCCACCTTCACTTTGCCCGGTCGGTCGATGGAGAAGTCAAACCGCGCCGGATACTTCTTGTTGAATTTCGGATCGGTTTTCCACTGGCTGGGTTTGAGCGTGTAGCGCGTGCCGCCGTAGAGGATCTTGTTGTCCTTGCCGAAGATGATCATCGGCACGGTCGCGCCGCCGTGTTCCGGCGGAACGGTAAACTCGAGAATGTCCAGCGTGTACTTCTCGTCGAAGCAGCGCAGCGAGAACCACCGCTTCGAGTACTTGTGCGGCATCATTGTAACGAATCCGTGATCGGAATAGCCGAAGCCCGACACCTGGCGCGAGCCCGCCGCCGTGGTGATCGTCCCGGAGACTTTCGCGCGCGGCATCAACACGTAGTTGCTGTAGAAGTCGTCGTCGTTGCCGAAGGTCACCTTGCCGCTGTTGATCGCGAAGCCCGGCAACTGTGCCTGGTACTTCAGATCCAGCTTCAAACCGTTGGCCGCAGCGGTCATCTGGAAGTTCGGATACGAACCCCAGGCGCGGCTGTTGCCGGAACGGAAATCCATTTTGCCGGTCGCTCCCTGGAACGGATCCTTGCCGAATTCCGTTTTCGCGAACACGCATTCCTTGCCCGGTTCGCAGATCGAAAAATCGATGTTCGATTTGTGGTCGCCCGGGCCGATGTTGGTGACGAAGTAGTTGGTGAAGGTGAAGGTGCCGTCGTTCATGCGCGCCAGGAAGAAATACCCTTCGCCGTAGCTTTCCCGGTCCATCGGATGCAAGCCGTAAACGTCGGCGGGCAGACCGATGTAGTAGTTGGGTTGTCCGGCGATCTGCGGCCAGATTTTGATTCCGGCGGCCAGGGCGATGGAAGCGGCGGCGGCGATGACGACAACGATAATGAGAATTCGAGAACGCATGAACTTCCCCTCACGGTGGTGTTGAATAAAGCGCTATTTGTAGCAGGAAGCGACTAGTCCGCGTATATGGCTTCGAGTTGCTTCAGTATCTGTTCCTGTGTTTTGGAGGTCGCCAGCGCCAACTCGCTGATCAACAAGTTGCGCGCGGTCTCCAACATCTTGCGCTCGCCGTAGGACAATTCCTTGTCCTTGCGCAACACGTACAAGTCGCGCAGCACGCCGGCGATCTCCAGCACGCTGCCCGTCTTGATCTTCTCCATGTACTCCCGGTAACGCCGGTTCCAGGTCTGGTTGTCGATGGTCACGTCCTTGTCCTTCAGGATCTTCCAGACCTTGGGAATTTCGCCCTTGCTGATCAGCGGGCGTAGACCGACTTTCTCGGCGTTGTTCGTCGGCACCATGATCGTGATGTCGTTGTCGATGATGCGCAACATGAAAAATGTATATACGGTATTGCCGATATCCTTCTGCTCGACGCCCTCGATCACCCCAACGCCATGAGCGGGATAAACGGCCTTATCGCCAACTTTAAACATTCAGCGTCTCCACGTCTAATTGTCCCTTTATAGCACCAATTCAAAATTTGCGCAAAACGTCTGTTCATAACGTTGCGACACGCAAATCGGCCCGGCGGATTCAAAAAATTAATCAAATGAAAATAAGTCCTGAACGTAAGGCATCCTATGTTGTGTCTATCCACCGAATGGGCGAGCGGCGATCTCTTTTCATTGCCGGGAACCTTTTGCCGGGACATTGGTCCAACGTTTGGATGAAGTTGTGCGAAGTCACGATTTTTGCTGCTGTTTGTGGATGTCAAGTGGTGAAAATGGAGTGATTTCATATTTCGTGGTCGAAATTTGAATTTTTATAATTGCATGATATTGAAGAACTTTATAACGACCAAAGGAAGTGAGAGTTACTTATTATAACAATCACGGGAATTTTTTCGTTGACCTTTTATGGTTGTCTGCATATATTAGCGCGTCCGGTAATCAGAATAGAACGACATTCATAACCAAACAACTGAAAAGTCAGGCTTAATAGCTTTTTGGGTTTGAGGAGATAATTTCGAAGGAAGATCCTGCATGGCCCACCGGATTGAAGTTAAATTCAAAGATCACTTGGTTGACGTTTTAGGCGCCAAGGTTGCGAAACGGATTCGTGAGGATCTCAACCTTGAAGTCGAAAACGTAAGGATAATCGAGGCTTATACGATCGACAGGCGGATCTCTTCCGAGAATCTGGCCTTGATTGCCGAGGTCCCGTTCTCCGATCCGATCAGCCAGGAAACCTCGATCGGCAAACCGCTGGCCGCGAAAATGACCTGGGATTGGCTGGTCGAAGTCGGCTTTCGTCCCGGTGTGACCGACAACGTCGGTCGTACGGCTCGTGAAGCGATTACCGCCATCTCCAACATTAAATTCAAAGACAGCGAAGCGGTCTACACCAGCAAGCAATACCTGCTCACCGGCAACCTGGAAAAAGAACAGGTGGAGACCATCGCGAGCGGTTTGCTGGCCAACGAGCTGATCCAGTATTTCCGCATCGTTCATTTCAAAAAGTTCAACAAAAACAAGGGATTGCCTATTTATGTTCCCAAGGTTGAAATCGAGACCGAACCCAAGGTCAAAAAGATCAACCTGAACATCGCCGACGATCGCTTGTTGAAACTCAGTCGCGAACGGACCCTGGCCCTGACCTTGGAAGAGATGAAAATCATCCGCGACTATTTCGAAAATTCCGAGGTGCTTTCCCAACGCCGCAAGTACGGTCTGGGCAAACAAGTCACCGACGTCGAGTTGGAGGCCCTGGCGCAAACCTGGTCCGAGCACTGCAAACACAAGATTTTCAACGCGGAAATCACCTACGTCGAAGGCAAGCGCAAGGAGGTGATCAGCAGCCTGTTCAACTCCTTTATCAAGCGCAGCACCAACCGTATCCGTAAGAATAAGGGCGGCAAGGACTTCTGCCTTTCCGTCTTCAAAGACAACGCCGGCGTGATCCGCTTCAACGACAACTGGTCGTTGGTCATGAAGGTGGAAACGCACAACAGCCCCAGCGCGCTTGATCCTTATGGCGGCGCGCTGACCGGCATCGTCGGCGTCAACCGCGATCCCTTCGGCACCGGCATGGGCTCGAAGCTGATCTTCAACACCGACATTTTCTGCTTCGCCAGTCCGTTCTTCAACAAGACGCTGCCGCCGCGCCTGCTGCACCCCAAACGGGTGATGGAAGGCGTGCGCGAGGGCGTCGAGCACGGCGGCAACAAATCGGGCATTCCGACCGTCAACGGATCGTTGGTCTTCGACGAGCGCTTCCTGGGCAAGCCGCTGGTCTTCTGCGGTACCGGCGGCATCATGCCGGCCAAGGTCTGCGAGCAGCCGGGCGAATACAAAATGGCCCAGGTCGGCGACAAGGTGGTCATGGTCG
Organism: bacterium; assembly: GCA_036725605.1. Classification (GTDB taxonomy): domain Bacteria; phylum Lernaellota; class Lernaellaia; order Lernaellales; family Lernaellaceae; genus CALBTQ01. The sequence continues at coordinate 378,953 of DAIMDW010000001.1, read as the reverse complement.
GCGGCCGCATCGGCAAAGACGGCATCCACGGCGCGACCTTCAGCTCCGAAAGCCTGCACGACAAGAGCCCGGCGACGGCCGTGCAGATCGGCGACCCGATCACGCAAAAGCGCATGACCGACTTCCTGCTGCGTGCCCGCGACAAATGTCTGTACAACGCCATCACCGACAACGGCGCCGGCGGCCTGAGCAGTTCGGTCGGCGAAATGGCCGAAAACACCAACGGCTGCGAAATCCACCTGGATCGCGCGCCGCTCAAGTACCAGGGCCTGCATCCCTGGGAAATCCTCGTTTCCGAGGCGCAGGAACGCATGACCGTCGCCGTGCCGCCGGAAAAACTCGACGAATTCATGAAATTGTCCGCCCGGATGAACGTCGAGTCGACGGTTGTCGGCGAGTTCAACAATTCGGGCATGTTCGCGTGTTACTACGAAGGCAAGCCGGTGGCGGCGTTGCAGATGGACTTCTTCCACAACGGCCTGCCCAACATGAAGCTGGTGGCCGAGTGGCGGCAACCGCGTTTCGTCGAACCGCAGTTCCCGCAGCCCAACGACATCGCCATCATGCTCGGGCGCATCCTCGGCCGGCTGAACATCTGCTCGAAGGAATACATCGTCCGCCAGTACGATCACGAAGTGCAGGGCGGCAGTGTGATCAAGCCGCTGGTCGGTCTGTACAACGACGGGCCTTCCGACGCGGCGATCGTCCGTCCGTTGCTCAACAGCTACGAAGGCGTGGTCGTCTCGCACGGCATTTGCCCGAAGTTCTCGGACATCGACACTTACCACATGGCGGCCAACGCCATCGATGAAGCGGTGCGCAACGCCGTGGCCGTCGGCGGCGACGTCGACCACATGGCCGGCCTCGACAACTTCTGCTGGTGCGATCCGGTCCAGAGCGACGCTACGCCCGACGGCCGCTACAAGCTGGCCCAGTTGGTGCGCGCCAACAAGGCGCTCTACGACGTGACGGTCGCCTACGGCATTCCTTGCATTTCCGGCAAGGATTCGATGAAAAACGACTACCACATCGGCGATGTGAAAATTTCCATTCCGCCGACGTTGCTGTTCACGGTGATCGGCCGCGTGCCCGACGTGCGCCGCTGCGTCACCATGGACTCCAAAAATCCCGGCGATCTGGTGTACCTGCTCGGTTACACGCGCGACGAAATGGGCGGCTCGGAATACTTCTCCGAACTCGGCTTCGTCGGCAACCGCGTGCCGCGCCTGGATTTCAAACACAACATCGAAATGTACCGCCGCCTGCGCGACGCCATCCGCGCCAACATCGTGCGCTCCTGCCACGATCTGTCCGACGGCGGTTTGGGCGTGTCCCTGGCCGAAACGGCCTTCGCCGGCGGTTACGGTATCAGCGCCTATCTGAGCCGCGTGCCTTACGAAGGCGCCGAGCGCGACGATTTCATCCTCTTCTCCGAAAGCCCCGGCCGTCTGCTGGTCACCGTGCGCCCCGAACACAAAACGGCCTTCGAAGAACGAATGGTCGATTCCATGTACGCCGAAATCGGCTTGGTGACCAAAGACCCCGTATTGGAAATCGTCGGCGTCAACGGCCGTGTTCGCTGCCGCATCCCGGTGGCCGAACTGAAAAAAGCCTGGCAACGGACGTTGAATTTTTAGGGAGTGAACGTGGAAGACCTGCGCGCCATCGTCATCGCCGGCAACGGCACCAACTGCGAGATGGAAATGGCTCACGCCTGCCGCCTCGGTGGATTCGAGCAAGTCGACATCGTCTTCATCCACGACATCCTCAGCGGCGAAGTGGAAATCAGCAATTACCATTTGCTGTGCCTGCCCGGCGGCTTCCTTGACGGTGACGACCTCGGGTCGGCCAAGGCCGCCGCGGTCACCTGGCGCTATTCGTTGCTGCCCGACAATCGCGAGCTGGCCGATTCCCTGTTCCACTTTATCGAAAACGACAAGCTGATCATCGGCGTGTGCAACGGCTTCCAGTTGTTGGTCAAACTCGGCCTGTTGCCCGCCTTGGACATGATCTACTTCAAGCAGGAAGTCACGCTGACCTTCAACGATTCCGGCCGGTTCGAGGATCGCTGGACCTATCTGACCATCAATGAAAAAAGCCCCTGCGTGTTCACCAAAGGGCTCGACAAACTGTATCTGCCCATCCGCCACGGCGAGGGCAAAATGGTCGCCGGCTCCAAAGACATCCTGCGCGAAATGAAAAATAAAAACCTTATCGCCATGCAGTACGCGAACACCAATTACGAACCGACGATGAAGTACCCGGCCAATCCCAACGGCAGCGAGGAGGCCATTGCCGCGCTGTGCGACGAAACCGGGCGCATTTTCGGCCTCATGCCGCACCCGGAAGCGTACCTGCATTACACCAATTTCCCGCGGTGGCAGCGGTTCAAGACGATGCCGGAAGAGGGCCTGGGCGTGCCGCTGTTCCGCAACGCATACAATTATCTGAGAAAAAGCCGATAACCCATAATTCGGAGCGGCCGTGAATCGGGAACAACGCGAACTGTTGGTTCTGGGTTCGAGCTATCCCTTGCTGGAAGAATGCTGGACCGACGAGGAAGGCCCGACGCCCAACGAAATTCATATTCTGCAACGCTGCCTTGTGCTGCTGGGCTACGCCAACGGCGCCGGCGGACGCTCGTGGCTCGACGGCATCGTCGGCCCGCACACGCGCCGGGCGATCGGGCAATTTCAGCAAGAGCATAAGCTGACCGCCTCCGGCGAATTCGACGAGGCCACGCGCCATGCGCTTTTTCACGCCGCGGTCGATTTCCTTGTTGCGCAGCCGGAGGATGTCGTCGTCGATTGCGCCGGCCAGCTCGACCGGCTGGACATCGTTGCCGAGTTCAATCCCAAGCGGGCGCTGTATTACTACATGACGCCGGCGAAGGAACTGGTCGACGAAGCGCTGTTGCCGTACCTGTTGACGCTCGTCGTGGCGCCGCATCGCGGCCTGACCACCGTTACGCTCGACGAGGACGATTATCAACAGCGTCTCGCCGCCGGGGAGGAACCGGCGCAGGCCCGCACGCTGGCTTCGCGCACCGGTTTCGTGCAATGCTCCGGCGAATTTTTTGCCAATCACCCTCGTTTGGAGATCGCCAAGGCGCGCGTGTGCGGCGATACGCAATTCCACCTTGCGACGATCGCGGACCTGCTGCAAAACGACGAGGAGTTGCGTCAGGCTGTCGCAACGGACGATTTCCCCGTGTTTTGCCGCCGTTTTCCGACCCCGGCGATGTGCGAGCCCGACGCCCCCGGACGCCTGCGTGCCCTTGTTGCCGAGTTTCGCGAGCGCCTGGGCCGCCATGCGTAAGCCGACGAATAATCCGCCGCGAAAAAAAATGTTTTTTTAGTATTTTCCGCTTGATTTAGCCATTCTTTTTCCGTATCTTATGCGCCCGTTACATCTTTGCGCGCGGTTATGCTACCGATAACCGCCTGGGGTTTCTGCTTGTTGAATCTTCGTAGCCCCGAGGATCGGCCGGCGGCCCCGTAAAAGGAGCATGTGGGATATGAAAACCTTTAGTGCCAAGCCCGGCGATGTCGAGCGCGGGTGGTACGTCGTCGATTTGGACGGCAAGGTGCTGGGTCGCGCGGCGAGTGAAATCGCCAAGATTTTGCGCGGCAAAAACAAGGCGACCTTCACTCCGCACGAAGACGTCGGCGATTTTGTCATTTGCATCAATGCGGACAAGGTGAAGCTCACCGGCCGCAAGATGGACGACAAAATGTACTATCATCACACCGGCTATATCAGCGGTCTGAAATCGATCAACGCGAAAAAACTGCTGGACAAGCATCCGGAACGGGTCATCAAATTTGCGGTTAAAGGCATGTTGCCGAAAAACAACCTCGGCCGCAAACTTCTGGGCAAGCTCAAGGTCTACACCGGCCCCGAGCATCCGCATCAGGCCCAGCAGCCCATTCCGTTGGAATTGTAGGGAGATAAACCATGGCCGAGACCAAATACTATGCCACTGGTAGACGCAAGACCTCGATCGCGCGTGTTTGGCTGATCCCCGGCAACGGCAAGATCACCATCAACAAGTGCGATATCGATACCTACTTCAAACGCCCGACCGCCAAGATGATCATTATGCAGCCGTTCAACATTACCGAGACCAACGGCAAGTTCGACATGATGATCAATGTCACCGGCGGCGGTTCCAGCGGTCAGGCCGGCGCCATCCGGCACGGCATCAGCCGCGCGCTGCTCGAATACAATCCCGATCTGCGCATTACCCTGAAACGGGCCGGGATGCTTACCCGCGATGCGCGCACCGTTGAACGCAAAAAGTACGGCCGCGCCAAAGCGCGTCGTCGCTTCCAGTTCAGCAAGCGCTAATCGCTCGATCGTCCAAGGATGCAAAAGAGCCGGCGAATGTTTCGTCGGCTTTTTTATTTGCGCTCCAGGGATGGAGCGCCATTTTCGGCGACGATCCGAGAAGCCGAAAATGAAGGGAGACGAAAACCGCGCTTTTCGTTGACCGTCAGCCGAGAAAGTCGGGGAGGACTTTATCGGCAGTCGAATAAGCCGGCGAATGTTTCGTCGGCTTTTTTATTTGCGCTCCAGGGATGGAGCGCCATTTTCGGCGACGATCCGAGAAGCCGAAAATGAAGGGAGACGAAAACCGCGCTTTTCGTTGACCGTCAGCCGAGAAAGTCAGGGAGGACTTTATCGGCAGTCGAAAACACCGGCTTTTTTATTTTCTCAGTCATACGATTTAGGTATAGTATCCCCCATCGGGCTCATCACTGAAGTTATGCGCTGCTTCAGACAGCGAATGGTGCAATCCCACGGAGAGGTTCATGACCGAAACGAGAGACAAATTCTACGCGGGCATCGACATCGGCTCGCTGTCGACCGAAACCTTGCTGATCGACGCCGACCGCAACGTGGTGGCGAGCAATATCATTCCCACCGGCGCCAGCAGCATCAAAGCGTCGCAGCAGAGTTTTTCCATGGCTCTGGAGCAGGCGGGGCTCGCGGCCGAGCAGATCGCCTTTTGCGTTTCCACCGGCTACGGCCGCAACAAGGTGTCCTTCGCCCAGGCTAAGGTCACCGAAATCACCTGTCACGCGCGCGGCGCACACGTGCTGCACCCCGACACCCAAACGGTCATCGACATCGGCGGGCAGGATTCCAAGGCCATTCGCATCGATTCCCACGGCGCGGTGATCAATTTCCTGATGAACGACAAGTGCGCCGCCGGCACCGGCCGCTTCCTGGAGGTCATGGCCCGCGCGCTCGAAGTCGATCTCGACGAACTCGGCCCGCTGGCCCTGAAGTCCGACAAGGATCTGAAAGTCTCGTCGGTCTGCACCGTCTTCGCCGAAAGCGAAGTGGTCAGCCTGATCGGCGACGGCCTGGCCACCGAACACATCGCCTGGGGCGTCTGCCGCTCGGTGGCCGACCGCACCGTCAGCCTCGCCGAGCGCGTCGGCGTGCAGGCGCCGATTCTCATGACCGGCGGCGTGGCGCGCAACGTCGGCGTGGTGCGCGCGTTGGAAGATCGTCTCGGGCAAACGCTGGTGATCCCCGCCGAACCGCAATTGGTCGGCGCGTTGGGCGCGGCGCACATCGCCTGCGATCGCGGCGGCAAGTTGGCAGAAACGGCATAAGGACGACACGGTGGACGAACGCTACCTTGCGGCGGTAAACCGCATTTTCTCGTTGCAGGTCTTCGGCATGAAGCTGGGCCTGACCAACATCGAGCGCATGCTCCGCCTCTTCGGCAATCCGCGCGCCGGCCGGCGCACCGTGCTTGTCGGCGGCACCAACGGCAAAGGGTCGATCAGCGCGATGCTCGCGTCCATCGCCCGCACCGCCGGCCTGCGCACCGGTCTGTTCACCAGCCCGCACCTGGTCAGTTTCACCGAACGCATTCAGATCAACGGCGAGCGCATCACGCATGAGAATGTCGTATCGCTCACCGACGAGCTGTGGTCGTTGCTCGAACCGTACCGCACGGATGGCGAACCGGAGCCGACCACCTTCTTCGAAGCGCTCACCGCCTTCGCCACCGCGTACTTCCACCGGCAACAGGTGGAACTGGGCGTGATCGAAGTGGGCCTCGGCGGCCGCCTGGACGCCACCAACGCCTTGCCGCGCGACCTGGTCGTCATCGCCGACATGGCGCTGGATCATTGCGACGTGCTCGGCGATTCCCTCGCGCAGGTCGTCGCTGAAAAGGCCGCGCTCTTTCGCGCCAACGTGCCGGTCGTCGCCTCCGGCGGTTTGCCCGGCGCCGCCGAGATGATCGCCGGTCACGCCGTCGCCGCGAACGCGCCGTTGGCTTTGCTTGATCGCGATTATTCGTTTACCGCGCGCGATCGCGAAATCGATCTGCACGTCGGCGACGCCACGCTGCCTGCCTTGCCCGTGCCGCTCGCCGGTCGTCACCAATGGCGCAACACCGCCACCGCCGTGCGCGCCGCACTCGCGCTGGGCATCACCGACCTCGACGTCCTGCGCCGCGGCCTGCGCGACACGACCTGGCCGGGGCGGTTGGAGGAATTTCCCGGCGCGCCGCAGTGGCTGCTGGATTGCGCGCACAATCCCGCCGGTGCGCAAACGCTGGTCGACGCGCTGCCCGAGCATCATCCCACCGTGTGGCTGTGCGCGGTGATGCACGACAAGGACATCGACGGCATTCTCGATCTGATCGCGCCCCAGGTCGATCGCCTCGTCTGCACCACTTTGCCCATGCCCCGCGCCGCCAAACCGGAAGACCTCGCCGCCATGGCCGAGCGTTTCGGCAAACCGGTCACCGCCGTCGCCGATACGCGCGCCGCAATGGACGAAGCCGCGCGGCAGGCCGGCCCCGGCGGACGCGTGCTGGTTGCCGGCAGCATCTTCCTGGTCGGCTTCGTGCGCGGCCAACTCACCGGCGAGCAGGGCCCATGAAACAGGCGTTGCCGCTGATCATCGCTCTTCTGTTGTTCGCGGCCCCCGTGTGGGCGCAGACGGCTCCCGGCGATGACGCGACAACGACCGATGAGGATGATGAAGGCGTCGGTCCTTCGATCACCCCGTTCCTGCGCGACGTGCTGGCTTCCGGTCAGCCGTTGACCCTCGAGGCCGATCAGGTCGAGTTCAATCAGGAAAAACAGACCTATCACGCCACCGGCAACGTCGTGCTGCGCCAGCAGGAAGCGACGCTCACCGCCGATCAGATGATTCTCGACCTGCACGACGAACTGCTCGTCTGTGACGGTGAGATCATCCTCACCACGCCGCAGGGAACGGTGCGCGCGCAAAGCGTGGTCATCGACCTCAAAGCCGAAACGGCGGTGATGGCCCGTGCGTTGTTCGTCGTCGTCAACGAGGACGTCACCTACTTTGTGCGCGGCAAGCAGATCGAGAAGATCGGTCCCGAGCGCTACCTGATTCACCACGGCAGCTACACGACCTGCGATTGCGGCGCGGCCGAGGCCGACTGGCTGGTCGAAGCCGAGTACATCGACGTGACCTTCGACGGCTACGCGATCGTCGAGCGCGGGCGCGTCTATCTGCAAGGCTTGCCGGTCGCCTACGTGCCCTACGGCGTGTTCCCGGCGAAGGTGAAACGCTCCACCGGCTTTCTCTGGCCGACGACCGGCTGGGCCAACGACGACGGCTACCACGTCGGCGTGCCGTTTTATTGGAATATCGCGCCGCACACCGACGCGACGCTCGACACCGACTGGTATGAAAATCGCGGGACGAAACTCGGCCTGCAGCATCGCTTCGCCATCTCGCGCAAATGGGAGGGCGAGGCGAACATCGACTACATCGACGACCGGCTCGAAGACGAACAGCGGTGGGCGATCTCCTACGAGTACTACCAAAATCCCTATCGGCGCTTGTACATTCGCAGCAAGGTCAACCTGGTCAGCGACAACCAATACGTCGTCGATTTCCCCAGCGACATCTCCGCGCGCTACGACCGGTACCTGCGCAGCGATTTCATCGTCAACAACCTCTGGCAGGATTACGACCTGAACGTGCTCTTTCGCCATTGGGACAATCTGAGCGTCGACGACAACAGCCACACCTGGCAGCAATATCCGCAGGCGACGTTCAACGCGCTGAGCAACCGCATCGCCTCGCTGCCGCTGTACTGGACCCTCGACGCGCAGGCAACCAATTTTTATCGTCCGAAGATTTCCGCCGACGAACGCGCTCTGGACACGCTGGCCGGACACGAGCATCCGTACTTTTTCCTCACCGACGGTCAGCGCGCCACGTTGCAGCCGGGCCTGCACGCGCCCTTGAACTTCAACCAGGTGGTGACCTTCACGCCGTACGCGATCGGCGAGGGCAGTTTCTATCAGCTCGGCGACCGCGACACGCAGCGCAGCATGTCGCGCGCCACGGCGGAAATGGGCGCGGACGCCTACACGCGTTTCGAGCGCGTCTTTCCCGTGCGCGCGCCGATCATCCGCGGTTTAAAACATCAGATCGAACCGGCGATCGGCTATCGCTACCGGCCCGACGTCGACCAGGAAGAACTGCCGATCTTCGACGGCTTCGATCGTCTCGGCGAATTGTCCGAGCTCGATTACGGCCTGACCAACCGCCTGTGGATGCGCCTGTTCGACGCGCGGGCCAAGCGCTTCCACACGTTGAAGCTGACCGACTTCCGCGTGTTGCACGGTTACGACTTCGCCGAGGCCGACCGCGACTTGGACCCGCTCAATCCCGATGACGAACGTCGCCCCTGGCAGCCCTGGACCTTCGAGCTGGAAACGCTCGCCACCGCCGGTCGCTGGCTTAACAAGATCATCATGCGCTCGGAACTGGACTACGACACCTACCAGGACGACGTGACGCGCTTCAACGTGTTGGGCGCGCTGGGCACGGTCAACGACGACGCCCTGGGCGCGGAGTATCGCTACCACCTCGACCGCAACGACGTGATCGACATCGAATACCTTTCGGGCATCTTCCGCTACACGCTGCAGGATTTCATCACCTTCGAGGCCATCGACCGTTACAGCTTCCTCGATCGTTACTTCGTCGAGCAGATCTACGCGCTCGAACTGCACAGCATCCAGAATTGTTGGAACGTGCGCCTGCAACTGGAGCAGCACGAAATCCCCGAGCCCGAAACGGTGACGATCCTCTTGTTCGACCTCACCGGTCTCGTGCAGGCTTCGACGAGTTTCTGAGAGAGTGATTCAGCATCCGCATCCGTCGTCGTTGTTGTCGTCATCGTCGTCGTTGACATCGTCATCCGAGTCATCATTGTCGTCGTCCACCGAATCGTCTTCATCGTCAGTCGTGTCGTCATCGGCGGCGCATTGCGGATCGTCCGCGTCGATCAGACCGTCGCAGTTGTTGTCGCGGTTGTCCGCGCAATCCTCCGCCGCGTCCGGATGCACCGCTTCGACGAAATCGTCACAGTCCGCGCCGCCGCAACGCTCCGCTTCGTAGCCGTCGCCGTCGGCGTCACACAACACTTGCAGCGGCTGATGCGGATCGCCCAGCAGATTCAATTGGAAGAAGCACCAACGGTTGGCGTTGGCGTTGCCGTCCAGTTCGCCGATCTTGCTTTCCCGCGCTTCGGCCAGCGCCTGGCCCATGTGCACCGCGCCGCCGAACAATTTTTCCATAAAGGCGATGTCGTACTCGCTCGACGCCCCGCCGGTCTCCGACCAATTGGCGAAACCCTCGCGGCTGTTGACGATCATCGCGAAAGCGCCCGCGTCGATTTCGGTCAACAGCTCCTCGGCGATGCAATCGCGTTCCTGGTACGTGCCGATCACCGTGCAGTTGTCGAAGGCGCCGGAAAAGCACCCCTGGCTGTAGCCGAAAAACGGCAGCGTGTTGGTCAGCAGAGGCAGGTCGTTGACCACCGGCCCCAAGGCGATGGAATTGAGCCCCAGCACGTTGTACCAATTGCCGTGCTCCGAGGCGTTGATGATCTGATGTTCGTTGCCGTTGATCGCCGTGCGCAGCGCATCGCCGGAAAACGTGTCGTCGCGCGCGTACAGCCGCAGCGCGTCCATGCCGCTCATCGGCGCAAAGGCCAGATCCTTCAAATCGCCGCCCCAAACCGGCGGCGCGGGCCATAGTAACTCACCGACCAAAATCGCCGACGCCGGCGCGAGCGCCTGATCGTACGCGAGTATCTTGTTCAACTGCCGCCGCGCTTCCTCGACGGTGTCGGCCGGAATGCGTCCGACGAACAACTCGGCCAGCAGGTCGATTTCCCCGCCGTCCTCGCCGTCGTTGCTTTCGCCGTACAGACCGTTGCCGTTGTTGTCCCACGGGCCGTCCAGGTTGCCGAAGAACAGATCACCGGGGATGCACTCGTCGTAGACCGTGCCTTCGGCGCGCGCCACCATGCAACGCAGCGGCACCAGGTGCCCGCTTTGCGTTTCGCCGTCCGCGTCGCCGCCCAACAACACCCAGCGCGTGCCGTGTGCGGCGTAAGCCTCGCGCAGGAAGTTGCGCAACCGGTCGGCATCGTCCTGGCCGTCGGTCGTGGCGAGAATGTCCTCCATCGTCGCCAGGTGCGTGGTCAGACCGAACCGCTGTTGCTTGTAGACGAGATAATCCGTGAACGCCTCGCTCAGCGCCGAAGTGGTGACGACCAGATACTGCCAATCCTCATTCGCCTTCGTCGCGGGCCCATACGTCGCGAGCACGGCCGGGTTGTCCGTGTACGTGCCGATGCGTTGCCGGTCGAATGGCGTGCCGCGATATGGCACGGCCGTTGCTTTCTTCTCCGTTGCTTTGGTCGTGACGGTCAGACGAATCGTCGTCGCCGTCTCGATGGTTTTTTCCCGTTCGCGATAAACGACCGGCGAAAGGCGCACCAGCAACAGGCGCGCGCCGGCAAGCGACGATTCCGCAATGATCCGAGCCTGACCTGTGGACGAATTTTCAACTTCATCGGGGCCCGTGCTCCGCCAGCCATAGCGTCCGTTCGCCAAAGGCGCGGGCAGGGCAACGCTCGCCGATTCCAGCACCGTGACGGTTAGCGATGCGGTCGTTTGCCCGGCAGGCAATAAAATCCGCGCCAGCTTCACCGGCAACTGCGGTTGATCGGGTCGATACAACGTGGCGCAACCGGGCAGCGAAACAGTGACGAATTCGTTGTCGTCCAGCCGCAATGTCGGCTCGCTGAAATGGTAATCGACCGTCAGTGTTTCGCCCCAGGCTCCGCCGGCGGCCAGAATCACGAAACACAAAGAAAGGAAAATCATCCGTCGCATCGCACGCTCCTCACCCGGATCGGCCGGGGCAATCTTGCTTTTCATGATGATGCCGTTATCTTATCGGAAAACGAAGGGGAACCGATGGTGAAAAGCGCGGCAAAGAAAATCCTGTTCAGTTTGTTGCTGATGGTGGTCGCCGTTTGCCTGCCGCTCGTTTCCCGGGGAGAAGACGATGAACCGCGCCGTAGCGGTTTCGTGCCGTTGCCCGTGCTTTTTTACACGCCCGAAACCGGCTTCGGCGGCGGGGCAGCCTTCGTTTTTTATTACCGTTTGCCCGACGAACCGACCGCCTCACGCGCTTCGAATCTGAACTTCGTCGGCTTTTACACCGTTCGCAACCAGTACGTGCTTTCGTTGACGCCTTCGTTTTATTGGGGCAACGAAACCTGGCATCTGGACACCAAATTCACCCATCGGAAATTTCCCGCCAAATTCTTCGGTCTGGGGCCCAACACGCACCCGCAAAACGAGGAATATTTCACACCGCTCAATTATCAAATGAACGGGTATCTGTTGCATCGCTGGGCGCACTTTTTATACACCGGCCCAGCTTACGACTTTTACTACTACGACATCATAAAAACCGAAAACGGCGGTCTGCTGGAAAAACACGATATCCTCGGTCGCGACGGTGGTTGGGCCAACGGCCTGGGGCTGAAAGCCAGTTGGGATACGCGCGACAATGCGATGCAGGCTTACACCGGGGCGTATTACTCCGCACAAGCGATGTTCTACGATCCCCATTTCGGCGGCAATTACGGATTCAATCGCTTTACGGTCGATCTGCGTCGGTACGTGCAGGTTCATGAGGAGCAGGTGCTGGCCTTTCAGTTGATCGGCCAGTCGATTCTCGGCGATCCGCCGTTTGTCTTGCTCTCGACGATCGGCGGCGGCAACCTGCTGCGCGGCATCTACGAAGGCCGCTACCGCGATTTGAGTTTCGGTGCGGCGCAAGTGGACTACCGCTTTCCTTTGTGGGGCCGTTTGCGCGGCGGCATCTTCGCCGGAGCCGGCGATGTGGCCGAGCGCATCAATTTCCTGTATATCCCCAACTTCAAGTACTCGGTCGGCGGCGGCTTGCGTTACATGTTCGACAAAGCCGAGCGGGTGGGCGTGCGTTTTGACGTGGGCTACAGCGCCGACGGTCCGGCGTTTTATTTCGTGATGGGCGAGGCGTTTTAACGACGAAAACCCCGATTCGCGATTACGAATCAGGGTCATTGATCGGTTAAGCGGTCAAACGCGGCTTATTGAGCCGGTTTCTGCACCTTGCCGGCGGAGATGCACGAGGTGCACACCTTCATCCGTTTGGTCTGGCCGTTTTCGCCAACTACGCGGATTTTCTGCAGGTTCGGTTCCCACACCTTCTTGCGCTTGTTGTTGGCGTGGCTGACGCTATAACCGATCTGGCGACCTTTGCCGCATACTTCACAGATTTTCGACATAACCGCACTCCTTGGGAGCGAAAGTTCAATTTGAGGCGCAAATAATACAGAAAAGAATAGGAAATGCAAGGGGTTTTTTAAACATATTCGCGTCCCGCCGTTTACTTGCTCAATTGCTTGGTCAGCAGGTTGGCGGCGATGTACGCGCTGATCCCTTCGCCTTCCATGCCCAGGCCCGGCAGCGAGCCCTTGCCGGCGTAGAAAACCTCGTCATGCGGCGTGCGGTTTGGCAGGTTGCCGACGCCGAACCGATCCTCCGGGTCGATCGCCGGAACGATCTTCGAACGCCGCGCCGACTGATACAGCGCAAAACTCTCGTCGTAGGCGATGAACTCGGTAAAATCGTTGAGGAACGGAATCAGGTAGTGCAACTGACGCATCATACGGTTGGCGATGTCCCGCGCCTGCGCGGCGGTCAATTCGCCGCTCTCCGGGGCGACCAACGCCGTTGCGGCGATCAACCGCTTGCCGGCCGGCGCGTACTCCGGCGACTCCGGCGGGCTGAGGCGCACGAACACCGGTTCGCCCAGCTCGTCGGCGCTTTGCGGATCGACGTGCAAAATGACGTTTTCATCCATGCCCACCGGCACGACGTTGGCGTCGATGGCGATGTACAAGGTGTACTCGTGCAGCTTGCCCGGCGGTTCGGCCAGTTGCTTGCCGTAACCGCCCTTGATGGTTTTCGGATGGAAGCGCGAAAAGAAGTTCTCGATGTCGGTGGAAACCAGGAACTTCTTGCAACGCACCGGTTCCTTCACCTCGGACAGCTTGATCTCGTTGACCCGCCCGAAGTCGATCTCCTCGATCTCCGCCGTGCGATGCAGCTTGCCGCGGTAGCTGATGATCCGCTCTTTGAAGATGTCTTCCAGCACCTTCAGACCGCCCTCGACCTTGTAGATGCCCTTGTTGGTCGACGACAATACGAACGCCGCATAGAAGAGGGTCGGATCGTCCGGATACACCGGACAGAGAAACTGAAATTGCGATTCCAGAAACGCGCGTCCCGGCGCCGTCAGCGGGAAGCCCTGCAGGAAATCGTTGAAGAACATCCGGCTGCCGTCTTTGAAATCCGAGCCCAGCGAGCCGCAGGCGCGGTTGAGCCGGTAACGTTCGCGCATGCCGTAGGCCGGGTAGACGACGTTCTGCGTCAACAGGCTGCGCATCACGCTCGAATAGCGATCCACTTCGCCCAACAGGCTCATGATCGACGTGGCGTCGTTGCCGAATTCCGCCTGCAGAATCTTGAACAGCGCTTCGCGGTTGGGATTCACGTCCAGGCGCACGTCGGGCAACACGACCTGATAAGCCGGTTCGCCCAACAAAAAGCGCTTTTTCTCGAGGAACGGGATGCCCAGTTCGGTGAAGACTTCGCTGTAAATCTGCCCCTGGCCGAAGCCGAAAAAGAGGCCGGGGAATTCGGTCAGCGTATAGCCGTTCTTTTTCACCTGATGCTTCTGGCTCTCCACATCGATGACCAGAACGGTGAATCCGCGCTTAACGAGCAACGCGCCGGCGGCCAGGCCGGCGAGCTCGGTACCGATGATCGCGACGTCGAATAGCTTTCCTATCATGATTTACACAAACTCGATGGCTTCTGAGCCTTCCTGCCGCTCGGTGATTTCGCCGATCAGCATGGCCGTTTCTCCCTGGCCTTCCAGCATGGAAAGGACGCTTTCGACATCCTGCGGCGAACAAATCAGCGCCAGACCGATGCCGCAATTGAAGGTGCGCAGCATTTCCATTTCCTCGATGCCGGCCTGTTGCTGCAGGAATTTGAACACGGCCGGACGCTCCCAGGTCGACATGTCGATCCGGGCCTTGCAACGATCCGGGAGAATACGGGGAATGTTTTCCAACAAGCCGCCGCCGGTGATGTGCGCCATGCCTTTGATGGAAACGGAGCGAATCAGATTGAGCAGCGGTTTGACGTAAATGCGCGTCGGCGTCAGCAGCACATCGCCGACCGTACCGTCGCCCAGCATGGGCATTTCGTCGTGCACCTTCAGGTTGAGCTGATCGAAAACGATTTTACGCACCAGCGAAAATCCGTTCGAATGCAAACCGCTGCTGGCCAGACCGATGATGCGGTCGCCCACGGTAATGGTCGAGCCGTCGATCACGCTCTCGTTTTCGACCACGCCGACGGTGAACCCGGCCAGGTCGTATTCGCCGGCCGTGTACATGTCGGGCATCTCCGCCGTTTCGCCGCCGACCAATGAACATCCGGCCTGCTTGCAGCCCTCGGCGATGCCCTCCACGACCTTCACCGCCACTTCGCCGGCCAATTTGCCGGTGGCGAAATAGTCGAGGAAGAAGAGGGGTTCGGCGCCCATAACGATAATGTCGTTGACGCACATGGCCACCAGATCGATGCCCACGGTGTCGTGTTTATCGGCCATGAAGGCGATTTTCAACTTCGTGCCCACGCCGTCGGTGGACGAAACGAGTATCGGCTGACGATATTTCTGTGTATTGAGCGAAAACGCCGAGGCGAAACCGCCGATTTCCTTGTGCACTTCCGGTCGGAACGTCGCGCGCACAAGCGGTTTGATCTGATTGACGAATTCGTTTCCGGCATCGATGTTGACACCGGCATCGCGGTACGTGCTGTATTTCTTCAAAATGGGTCCTCCGGGGACCGAGTTCGGCTTGGAAGTTGCTCTCTTTTACCCAACGCGTCAAAAAATGTCAAAGCCAAAACCCAGAGTTACACCATATCCGTTTCTTGCCTCGTCGGCACTATTTTTTTTAGGAATCAATTGACAATTTACTCGTTTAAAACCTAATCTGATAGAATTGTAGTCTGCGTTTATTAATTGTGTGGGGAAACGTGTGTTTCGGGGAGAAAAGCTCAGGAAATGAATGAGGTAAACATAAGTTTTTTTGGCGATCTCGAACAATTTTCCGCAAGAAATTTGTTCATTTCGCTTCAGGCGCAACGCGAAACGGGTGCGTTGTATCTGCAACACGAGCGCATTACCAAAAAGATCTATTTCCTGAATGGTCAACCGGTGCTGGCGCTCTCGACCGCACCGCGCGATCATCTGCCTCGCCAGCTGTATCGCGAGAATCGCCTTTCGCTCGAACAAATCGAGGCGGCCGCCGCTCAACAGCGGCAAACAGGTAAGGATATCGAATCGATTTTGGTGGATTTGAAGATCGTTTCCCCCGAGGAATTGATCGTCATTCGGAAAAAAATCATCCACACGATATTGCTGGACGCGGTGCGCTGGTCCGCCGGTCAATATTATTTCCGGTTTGACGCCGACTATCCGCTCTGGGTCGGCGCCCACCTGGAGCCCTTCGATACCTTTGATCTTATTCGCAACGGCTTGAGCCGCGGTCTGTCCGACAAGTGGCTGCGTTCCTACTTCCGCAACCGCATCAATCGCGTTCCGCGTCTGGCGCAGGATGCGGCGGTCGTGCGGGAACGCCTGGGGCTGAGCGAGGAACAAAAGTCCGTTCTCTGGACGATCGACGGCGAACGCAACCTGGAGAAAATCATTCTGGGTTCGCCGTTGCCGATCGATCAAACGCACGTACTGCTCCTGACGTTGGAAACCCTGCGGATCATGCACTACGACACGGACGATCTCGAAGACGACGAGGAGGGGCGCGAGTACGACACGTCCGAATGGGGCGTGGAGGAAATGGGGCTCATCCAGCGTTTACAGGAACGCGGTCCCGAACTCTTGCGCAAAACCCCCTTCGAATTGCTCGGCGTGACGCGGAGCTTCAACGAAGAAGAATTGCGCAAGGGTTATTACACCATCGCGCAGAACTTCCATAAAAAGGAGATCGTCGATCATCTGCCCAAAGAACTGCGCAAGATGTCCAACGACATTTTCGAACGGGCGAGCCGCGTGTTCGAGGCGCTGGTCATTTGGGAAAAGAAGCGCATCAACGGCGATTTTGAACGCTTCGACGACATCGACGATGAATTCCTGATGAATCCGCGTTTCCCGAATCTGTCGGCCGAAATCGCCTTCCTCAAGGGCGTCAAGCATGTGCTGGAAAAACACAACGACGAGGCCACCGATTCCCTGGCCGATGCGCGTTCGCTGGATCCGTCCATCAGCGAATATCGCGCCTGGCACGCCTGGTGTATTTTCAACGGTTCGCTGAACGTCGACGAAAAAACCAATCGCAACGCCTTGGTCGAACTGCGCAAGGCGGCGCACGACGACAGCGGTTCGATCGAAATCGCCAAGCTATACGCCCATGCTCTGGAGCAATCGAGCCGGCTGGAGGAAGCCGGCCAATATTATCGGAACGTCCTGATCAGGTCGCCGCAGGACCGCGAGGCGCTCGAGGGCGTCAAACGGTGCCGCAAGCCACTGCTGCGCAAGGATATCGATTCGATCGATGCGGCCGACCAGATCGACTCCGACGAAGAACAGCGGTTGAAAGACGAAATCGTCAAAATGGAACAGGGCGACTATTTCCAGCTTTTCGGTTTGGACCGCAACGCCTCGGATCAGGCGATTCGCCGGCGGTATTTCGAATTGGCCAAGGAATATCATCCGGATCGTTTCAAGAACACGCGGCTGCTGGAAACCGCCGAGCAGATCTTCGTGCTGATCAACGAAGCCTACGACGTGCTGACCAGCAAAAACAAACGTCGCTTGTACGAGCGGTCCTTGCGCGCGGTCGAATCGCAAAAATCGCAGTTGGACATCGAAAAGAACATTTCCGACCGGCACCTGCTGCAAAAGGGAAAATCGTTCATTCAGTCCAACAATTGGAACAAGGCCTGCGATTTGTTTGCACGGGCGATCAACGAACGAAAAATAAAAGATCCCCGCTTCCAACTGTACAACACATGGGCTATTTATAATCGGGACAGCCGCTCGAATCCGAACATTCGAAATGAGACAGATGTGTCGTTCCGCAAGGCGATCGAGGAGCTGCCGGATTTGCCGGACGCCTTTTTGCTTTACGGAAAGTTCCTGCGGCGTCAGGAACAGTACGCCAAGGCTAAACAGAATTTCGAGCGAGTGCTGGAACTGGACCAACATAACGTCGACGCTTTGCGGGAATTGCGCTTGATTACACAGCGGATCAAGACGACCGGCGAGGTGACGGTTACCCAGACGACGAAGTCGCCGAAGGAAAAGGAAACAAAGACCGAAAAGAAGGGCTTGTTCGGCTCGATTTTCGGTAAAAAGAATAACTGAAACTGGTAAAAGGAGATCCGATGGCCTCGAAACGAGTGCTCGTGGTGGAACCTTCCCAAGCCGAATGGGATTTCATGAAAGAAATCTTTGACTTTCGAGGTGACGTCGCCACGTGGGCGCCCAACAGCAAGAAGGCGATGGAGCTCTTCTCCAATTATAATTATGACCTCATCCTGATTGAAGCGTTGATGCCACACATGTCCGGTCAGGAAATTTGCGCCCAAATGAGGCGGCATGAAGTCGGCACACCGACGCCGATTTTGCTGACCGGAGCGATTTTGCGCAACTTCAAGATCGCACACGAAGCGCGCATCAAGTTCGGGGCGAACGACATTTTGGCCAAGCCGTTCGACCCAATTGATCTCGAACGCAAACTTGCCTACTACCTCGACGGCGTGGTTTTGGAAGATCGCGAAGAGGAAGCCTTTCAAGACGAACCGGAAACCGCGGCCGAACAGGAGCCGCCCACCGCTACGACCAAACCGATGTATCCGCAGTCGGTCAAAGTGGCCGGCTCGCTGGCGGAGCTTGGTTTTGCGCGTTTGCTTGCCGCTTTCTGGGTTTTGGGCGAAGACGGCGTTCTGCACATTCAGAGCGGAAAGCTGACCAAACACATTCATTTCCATCAGGGCAATATCGTCTATGTCAGCGGCGGCGGACGGCATGAAAGTCTCAGCCGCATTTTATTGAAACGCGATTTGATCGACGATGAAACCTTCGCCTTGTCGCTCAACAAAATGTTGGAAACCGGCAAACCGCAGGGTGAAGTATTGATCGAAATGGGCGCGCTGACGCCGCATGACCTTTTCCAGATGCTCACGATTCAGGCGCAGGAAAAACTGCACAATCTCTTCTTTTGGGAAGAGGGCAAATACTGGTTCGAACCCGGCGTTTCCAACGAACGGGACAACGCCATTCAATTGCCGCTCAAGTTCGATCAAATTCTTCGTGCGGGTTTGACCAAATCCCTCGAAATGAAAAAGCTCCAGGAAATCTTCGTCGGCAAATATGAACTGGGCGTATTCAAAACGGACAAAGGCAAACAGATCGTCCCCAAGCTGGCGATCAACGAACAGGAACGCCGCTTGTGGCAGGCCTGCAACGGAAAAAATACGCTGGCCATCGTCCTCTCGCAAAGCGAAATGACGCCGTTGGCCAGTCTGGTTTTCCTGAAAATGCTCTGGCTGACCGGGGCGATCGTCTTTGCGCGCGCCCTGAAAGAAAATCAGACCACGATGATGCCCCACGTCGATCCGCTCAATCGTTCGAACGATTCGATCGACGAGGTGCTTCGTTCGACGATCGCCCAACGGTTCGCGCAATACAACAAACGCTCGCTCGACCAGATACTGCCCGTACCGGACGGCGCTGCCGCCGAGGAAATCACGCGGGTTTACCAGGACGAATGTCGCGGCTTGTTCGATCCGTCTTTGTTGGAACGCGCCGACGAACTGACCAAGGTCAAAGCCGAGAAGATCTTCCAGATGCTGACCAAGGCTTATTCGATCCGCACCAATCCGGACGAATGGCAGGCCTATCAGGAAAGCCGGAACGTCACGCGCCGTAGCGACAACAGCGGTCTGCAGTCGGAAGCGTTTTTCCAACAGGGATTGGTTTCGTTCAATCGCGGCAATTTTGTCGAGGCGACCGACCTGTTCCAATCGGCGATCGAGGCGTACAGCCAGACGGCCGAATACCACGCCTATCTCGGTTATTCGCTGTTCCTCAAAGACAGCGAACACTCGCCCATGATGCTGTCGTTGGCGATCGAGCGGCTTAATCGCGCGATCGAAATTAATCCGCACGTCGCGGTTTCCTACCTGTTCCTGGGCATCGTTTACGAACAGACGAAAAAAGAGGAAAAAGCGCGCGAGATGTTCGAGAAAGCCGCCGAATGCGAACCCGGCAACATCGAGGCGCTCAAACACCTGCGCGCCATTTATTCGGCGCGCAAAACGGCCGGCGGCGAAGAGGGCGCGCCGACTACCGACAACGTCGAATTGAGTCAGTACATTCGCGAGATCAACGAATTCTACGGCAAGATGAATACGCTGAATCATTTCGAAGTGCTGGGATTGGCCGAGGATAGCGACGGTAAATCGCTGCGTCAGGCTTATTTCGGTCTTTCGGCCAGCTTCCACTCCTCGGCCATGTACGAGCTGGCCAACGATGCGATCAAGGAAAAGGCCGACGAAATTTTCAACCGACTGACCGAAGCGTATACCGTCTTGTCGGACGGGAACAAACGCGACGAGTACATTCAATTCCTCAGACAACCGGAAGTGGAAATCAAGGCGGCCAAGGCCATTCCCGGCGATCGCCAAAACGCCGCCTCGTTGTTCATCCGCGGCCGCCATGCCTTCGAAAACGGCGATTACAAAGCGGCCAAAAGCTATTTCGAAAAAGCTTACGAGTTCGATTCGCGGTACGCGGCCAATCTCGCCTGGCTGGGATTCGCCAAACTCAAGGTCGCCGAGGCGGGCTCAAAATCGTTGCTGCCGATCGTTTCCGAAGCGAAGTATCTGATGCGCCAGGCGCTGACCTTCGATCCGGCGTGCATCGACGCTTCGATTTTACTGGGCCGCACTTACCTGATGGAAGGCAAAATCAGCCTCGCCGAAGAGCAATTCGACAACGCTCTGCAGGCCGACCCGGACAATCTGCATGCCTTGCAGGGATACCATCAGATTCAATTGCTGCATCACCAAAGCGAATGGCAGCCGCAGGCCAAGCGCGAATTGACCGAGCGCGAAAAATTCCATCGTCATTTGCTGGCGGAATTTGAAGTGCTGCGGCGGCAGAATTACTTCGAGCGACTCGACCTGACGCCGACAAACCAGGTGGAGGAAATCAAGGAAGCTTACCTCGACCACATCAACGTCTATTCCGAGGATGAGTTGATGGTACCGATCGATGAATCCACGCGGGCGTTGATCGAGGACGTGAAGGATCTGCTGAGCCGGGCGTATGAAGTGCTGTCCGACGAAAGCCAGCGCCGCGCCTATATGGCCGCCTACGGCATCAAAGCCTGATCGGTCAGCGTATCTTGTCCAGCAGCGAGCGGGCGCGCTTGTACCGCTGGTAGAAGTACCAGACCAGGAAAATCATCGAGAGCGGGAAGAGGGCGCGCAGCACCATCACCGCCCCAACGCCCATCTTGGACGTGTCCACGAAATACATGACCAGTCCGGCCAGGGCCACGAACGCGGCGACGATAATCATGAACATTTCAAACGACGAACTTTTCTTTACGTCCGGACGCGCCTGCGGCGAGATGAAAAGCACGCCCACCAGGCTTTGCTGATACTGCCGGGCGATCCGGCGCGCCTCGATCGGGTAATGTTCCTTGTCGTCGATCACCGTGCCGTAACGGCGTGTGCCTATTTTGATCAGGTTGTTGCGGAGAATAAGGCCGACGTACTGTTTGTGCAATTCCTCGTTGGCCAGATCGGCGACCACCGCTTGCCACAACTGCTCCTCCTGCGCCAACGTTTCCGGATTCGGTTCGCTGGGCGTGGGCGGCGTGAGCAATTGTTTGAGTTTTTCGTCGTCCATTTATCGATATTTCTGTTTGACTTCGACAACTTTTCGGGCGGCGACGGCAAGCATGCCCGGCACTTGCTTGCTTTTGGCCAACGATTGCACGTCCTTCAGATTCAAACGTTCGATGAATTTCATCGCCACCGTGATCGGCGTTTTGGGATTCCAACAAAGCTGATGCATGATCTCGTAGTTCTTGATCCACTCTTTGTTGCTGGCCACGAAACGGATCAGTTCCTCGCGCATCGTCTTGTCCTTGGCGACGCGGATGATTTCCTCGGGCGTGATGCGCGCGTTCTTCAGCACGCATTCCTGAATCATCTTGTTGGAACTTTTGATCAGAATCTGCCGCGCTTCGATGTTCCCCTTGAGACCCAGCCGCATTTTGTCCAACACCGTCATCGAGCGAACGCGGTTGGCCAGCGACATGCGCGCGTTGGCGGTAAGATCCTCTTCCGGGTCGATCATGAACTCGGCGGAAAAATCCTCTTCCTCGTTGTAAAGCTCGGCGATGACTTTGTTCATATCCAATTCCGGAGGAACTTCGTTCTCCGGCAGGGAATCGAGCATCTCCAGCAGTTTGGATTTCGGTTTCTTCGGTTCTTCTTCCGCCGGTTCCTGCGGCACTTCTTCCGCTTCGGCGAGCGGGGTTTCCGTCTCCGACTTCTCCAGTCGACTGACGTGCTCGGCCAGGATCTCGTCGATCGAACGCCCCGACAGCGATTCGACGTACTGCCGGACGCGTTCACGGATTTCCAACGAGAGCTTGGGCTTGGTCATCAACGCGACCATAATGGCCGGCGAATTCAGCACGCGCTTCTGGTTGGACGCGATGATGTTCATCAGGCGATCGCTGTCCAACTGGCTGACCAGATAAGCGATCGTCTCGTCGAGCGTCCCCGGGTTAAGGGCGATCAACTCGTAATGTTTCTCTTCCAACTGGCGATTGGCGAACCAATGCAGAATGTGCGGATGGATCTCTTCCATCAGCACCGAGCGCAACAGATCGGGCGGCAGTTCCGACAAACTGCGTCGCGCTTGATAGCGCACTCGCCGATCTTCGTCGCTGGCCAGGAAGAACAAAATCGAAGCCAGGTCGCGCGTGCCCATCGGCAACAACAGTCGCGAAGCCATCATGCGCATGGAAGGCGCGGCATCCGCCGGCAATATCTGCTTTGCGGAATCCGGCAAATCGTCCCAGAGTATGGGTTCGAACGGTCGCATACACTCTCCCCGATTGATCCTACCTAGTGTAAAGAAAAGCCGGCGCGGGATCAATCTCCCGCGCCGGCCCTTGCTTCATTTTAATTGAAGGAAGTTTATTCTTCTTCTTCCTCTTTCTTCGAGGCGTCGATGATCTTCTGCGCCAGCTCGCCCGGCACTTCCTCGTAGTGCGAAAATTCCATCGAGAACGCGCCCTGACCGCTGGTCATCGAACGCAGATCCGGTTCGTACTTGAGCACTTCGGACAAGGGCACCTGGGCTTTGATGATCGTGTTCTTGCCCTTGCTGCTCATGCCGCCCGGACGGCCGCGCCGGCTGGACATGTCGCCCATGATGTCGCCGGTGGACGCTTCGGGAACGATGATCTCCATGTTTACGATCGGCTCGAGCAACACCGGTTTGGCCTGCTCGACCGCCGCTTTCAGGCACATGCTGCCGGCCATCTTGAAGGCCATTTCGGAGCTGTCGACCGGATGGAACTTTCCGTCGACGACCGCGACTTCGATGTCCACCAGCGGATAGCCGGCGACGACGCCGCGCGCCAACCGTTCCTGGCAGCCCTTGTCGACCGCGGGAATGTACTGCCGCGGAATGACGCCGCCGACGATCTTGTCGACAAATTCATAGCCCGTGCCGCGTTCGCGCGGAGCGATGGTCAGTTCGCATTCGCCGAACTGGCCGCGGCCGCCGGTCTGTTTCTTGTGCCGGTAACGCGCCTTGGCCGGAGCCTTGATCGTCTCTTTGTAGGGCACCTTCGGCGTGGTCATCGTCACCTCGACGCCGAATTTCCGCTTCAGTTTGTCGACCGTAACTTCCAGGTGGCCCTGACCGACGCCCTCGAGAATGAACTCGTGGGTCTGTTCGTCGCGGCGGATCTGCACGGTCGGATCTTCTTCGCACAGACGCTGCAGACCGGACTGAATCTTGTCCTCGTCGCCCTTGCTCTTGGGCTGAATGGCGAAGCTCAACGACGGCTGCGGAATCTTGACCATGTCGTAAACCACTTTGGCCTTTTCGTCGCACAGCGTGTCGCCGGTCAACGTTTCCTTCAACTTGGCCACCGCGACGATATCGCCGGTAACGGCCATGTCGATGGAATCCTTTTCCTTGCCCGCCAGCTTGTACACCTGGCCCCAACGTTCCTTCGTTTCGCGTTGGGAATTGAAGGCGACCGAGTCCGCGCCGATCGAGCCGGAAAGCACGCGGAAAATGTTCAGCTTGCCGGTGTGGCGGTCGATGATCGTCTTGAACACGATGGCCGAGAAGGGCGCGTCTTCGGCGGAAGCCCGCTCGACCGCGTCTTCGCTACCCGGCGTCGTGCCGACGAACGGCTGACGATCCAACGGGCTCGGGCCCGCGTCGGCGATCAGGTTCATCAACGGCTGAACACCCATGTTCTTGTTGGCCGCGCCGCACAGCACCGGCACCAGCGAACCGTCTTTCATACCGGCTTTCAGGCCTTCGGCGATGTCGGAGTCGGAAAGCTCTTCGCCTTCCAGGTAAGCCATCATCAGCTCTTCGTTGTTTTCCGCGATCGCTTCGATGGCCTTGGTGCGGTATTCCTCGTACTGCTCCTTCAGGTCGGCGGGAATGTCGGCTTCGGTCATCGCGCCCGATCCGTCGCGCGGGAAGGTATACGCTTTGCCCTTGAGCACATCGATCACGCCCTGGAAGGAGTCTTCCTGGCCGTACGGAATCTGCAACGGGGTCAGGGTTACCTTGAAGATTTCCGAGATTTCCTTGAGCACGCCGAAGTAATTGGCGCGTTCACGGTCCATTTTGTTGATGAACACGATCTTGGGCAGGCTGTGCGCGGTGGCCAGCTCCCAGAACCGCTCGGTCTGCACTTCCACGCCGCTGGCGGCGCAGACGGTCAACAATGCGATGTCCACCGCGTTGATCACATTGCGACTGTCGGCGGCGAAGTTGGCGTCGCCCGGCGTATCCAGAATGTTGAAGCGGACCTTCTTCCATTCGGCGTTGGCCAGACCGGTGCTGATCGAAGCGGTTTTGGAGATCTCCTCAGGCTCGAAATCCATTACCGTATTGCCGTCTTCGACTTTGCCCAACCGCGTGACGGTTTTGGCGTCGAAGAGCATTGCCTCGGCAAGACTCGTTTTCCCGCAGCCGCCGTGGCCGAAAATTCCAACGTTGCGCAGTTTGCCCGATTCAATCACCTTCATTTATTACTCCCTTATGGTGCCAGACTATCTCGTGTCCGGATCGAAGGACGACCCCGACTTTTTGGCCGATCGCCAAAAAAGAGGGCTATATAAATAGGCTAGCTATATGGAAAAATCAAGTCCGTATTCGGGCGGATCACCTATTCAACTGGTGGAGCAAATACAATCCTTTGAGGGTCAGCGTATCGTCCACTTTCTCAATGGTTTCCGACTCCGGATAAATCAGCGTGGCCAACCCGCCGGTGGCCACGGTTTTCATCTTGCGCCCGTATTCGTCCCAGATACGCCGCACGATGCCGTCGACCAGCCCGACGTATCCATAGATAATTCCACTTTGCATCGCCTCGACCGTCGTTTTGCCGATCACCTGCCGCGGCCGCGTCAACTCCACGCGCGGCAGCTTGCTGGCCCGGAAAAACAGCGCCTCCAGGCTGATCGTTATTCCCGGCGCGATAACTCCGCCCAGGTACTCGCCTTTTACGCTGACGATATCGAAGGTCGTCGCCGTGCCGAAGTCGATAACGATCAGTGCGTCGCGCGCCTCGTGATAGGCCGCCACCGAATTGACGATCCGGTCCGCGCCCACCTCGCGCGGATTGTCGTACAGGATCGGCATCCCGGTTTTGATGCCCGGACCGACCACCAGCGCCTTTTGCTTGAACATCTTCTGCGCCATCGTCTCGAAGCAGCCCGAAAGGGTGGGCACCACGCAGGCGATGACGATGCCGTCCACTTCGCGCGGATCCAACTCCGCGTAATGAAACAGGTCGCGGATCATGATCTCGTATTCGTCGGCGGTCTTCTGTTTTTTCGTCGCCACCCGCCATTGGGCGCGCAGTTGGTCGTCCTCGAAAATGCCCAGGACGATGTTTGTGTTGCCGATATCGATCACGAACAGCATGGGTTTCAATCCTCCGTTAACAAAACGTCGCCGCAAGCGACATGGCGCACTTCCGAGCCGATCCGCACCCGCAAACTGCCGTCCGCGTTCAATCCCTCGGCCATGGCCTGGTAGGTTTGCGTTTCTTCCGTCACGGTCACGGATTGGTCCTGGAGATGCGCCGCTTCTTCCCACCGGTGAAACACCCGCGGGCGATCATGCAACCACAATTCGTACCATTTCTCTAGATGAAAAAGAAGACGCGCCAAAAGTTCGCCGCGTCCGACGGTCCCCCCGGACTCCGCCGCCAGACTGGTGATCGCGCCGCTCAGTTCATCCGGAAAATCCTCCGGGAGGCTGTTGACGTTGACGCCCAGACCGACCACCAGCGCCGGAAAATCGCCCAACTGCGTCTGCGATAAAATGCCGCAAACTTTCTTTGCGTTCAGCAGCACGTCGTTGGGCCACTTCAGGCGCAACGGTCCGGCGGTGAATTCGGTCAGCGTTTCATAGGCTGCCACGCCCGCGGCCAGCACCAGGCTGGGCCATTGCTCCACCGAGCGGGGCGGACGCAAGAGCACGGAACACAGCAAATCGCGTCCGGGCTGGCTGATCCACCGGCGCACCTTGCGCCCGCGTCCGGCGTACTGATGGTCGGCCACCAGCACCGTTCCCGCCGGCGCTCCCTGCGCGGCCTGAACCAGCAAATCGGCGTTGGTGCTGCCCGTGTGCTCGACAATGAAAAGCTGTTCGCGCCCGAGCCACCGGGTGCGCAACGCGGCGGCGATGGCGGTCGGACACAGGTCGGCGGGGGGCTTCATGCGGTGGGCGCCAGTTTCATGTTCAAATCGGCCGCCGGTGCGCTGTGCGTGAGCGCGCCGATGCTGATCCGGTCGACGCCGGTGGCGGCCAGGGCGGGGATCTGCGCCAGGGTGACGCCGCCGGACACTTCCAGTTGGGCGCGTCCCGCGGTCAATTCGACGCAACGCCGGATCTGTTCGTTATTCATGTTATCCAGCAAAATGATATCCGCTCGTTCGGCCAGTGCGGCGAGCAGCTCTTCCTCGTTGCGCACTTCCACTTCGATGATCAGGTCCGGCGCATAGGCGCGCGCTTTGGCGATCGCCGCGCTCACGCCGCCGCCGGCCTCGATGTGGTTGTCCTTGATCAAAATCTGATCGTACAGACCGATACGATGGTTGACGCCGCCGCCGTGGCGCACCGCTTCCTTTTCCAGTTCGCGATACCCCGGCAGCGTTTTGCGCGTATCCAGGATGCGGGCCTTGTGTTCGCCGACCGCCGCAACGTACCGGGCGGTGAGGGTGGCGATGCCGCACAAATGGCACAGAAAGTTCAGGCAGGTGCGCTCGCCGGCCAGCAACGAACGCACGCGGCCGCGTATCTCCGCCAGCGTCTCGCCGGGTCGCAGGCGGTCGCCGTCGCCCGCCGAAATGGCCACGCTCGTTTCCGGATCGACGATCTTCCATAACGGCTTGAGCAGCCGCGTGCCGGAAACGACCAACTCCTGTTTGGCGCGCACCAGCGCGAGCCCGGCGTCGTGCTCGCCGATGGTGGCCAGGCTGGTGATGTCGCCCCGGCCCAGGTCCTCCCGCAACGCCAGCAACAGCAATTGATGAAGATGAGCGGAAAGTTCGTTCATGCGCGAGCCTTATTCCAACACGTTTTTCAGTGCCTTATCCACCGTGGAAATAACGATCGGTTCGAAAACCTTGCGCGCTTTCTGCCGCAACGCTTCGTCGATTTTCGCGCCCAGGTTGCTTTGCAGCCAATCGTCGATGTCCGCCAGCAGCATGCGCGTGACCAGCGGAGCCAGCCGCCCGAGCTGCCCCTGCAGCGAAGTATCCATATCCACCGACAACCGTATTTCGCGCGCCAGCGGCGGCGCCTCGGGATGGCGGGGCAGGCCGCGCTGCACACCGGCGTTCTGTTCGTCTTCCTGATCGTTGTAAAACGCGTTGAGCGGATCTTCGTAATCGGGCTCCTCGACAACGTCGCCGTGCGTGCGTTCCTCAGTCATCGCCTCTTTCACCCCATGGTAAAAATCGAGGTTCTCTTCGCTGATCCGCGGCGGCGCGGCTTCCGATCCGTCGTCAAAGCCGTGATAAAATTGGTTGTCGGTCGATTCCTTCGAGTCGGTGGAAATGACCGCCCGGCCGTCCAGTTCGAAAAAGGGCGATTCCTTGTCCCGCGATTGATATTGGCTTTCCTCGGTAATGAACGGGGAATTGGCGACTTCCTCTTCCTGTTCTTCGGAGGCGATTTCGGGTCGATCGCTCAGGGGCTTGAGCGCTTCCATGGTTTCCGCAACGTCCAACAGGTGATCGGACAGCGTTTCGACCGAAACGTTGGCCTCCAGCATGTCGTCGACGCCGACCAGCAAACTGCGGCTGTGATCGTAACCGACCGACGAGGGCGAAATGGCGATGAAGCCCACGTGTTTGAGGCCCAGATCCTGCTTGATCATGTCGCACAGGTCGAACGCGTTGCCGCCCGCGAATTCCTCGCTGACCACCACGAGCGAAGGTTCGACGGCTTTGACCGTATCGAGCGCTTCACGCTGGGTCGCCGCCACGAGATATTGCGTGTCGCGCGTGCCGACCGCGTCGCGAATGCGCTTGTTCGTCTCTTTGTCCAGCGCCACCAAGAGAATCTGCCGTCTCATTGCCACCTCCGCCGCATTAGCCCAGCGAGATCAATTCGTATTGTTGTTCGCCCAATCCCATTTTTTCCGCATGGTCGAATTGTATCCGATAATTGACCTTCGGATAAATATCCTTGATTTTGTCTGTGCCCGGCGCGTAGGCCTCGCTCAACGCCGAGTTCTTCAATCCCTCCGCTTTGTTGAGCGCGTCGACGCAGGCCGCATCCACCGCAACCGGATCGCGCGAAGCGAAAATGCCGATGTCCGCGACGATCGGCGCGTCGCTCATCGCGTAGCAGTCGCAGGCCGGCGAGACGTTGGTCAGGAAATTGAAATAGAAACAGCGTTCCTTTTTCCCGGCGACGGCTCCGGCGGCGAATTCCATCATCTTTTCCTGCAACTCGTCCAGGCCGCTGTTCCAGCGCACGCCGATCGCGCCGTGCGGGCAAACGCCCATGCATTCGGCGCAGCCGGTGCATTTGTCGCGGTCGATAACCGCTTTGTTTTCGACGATGGAAATCGCGTCGAAGGTGCAGGCGTGCACGCAGATGCGGTCGCCCGTGCACAACTTTTTATCGATCACCGGGGCGACCGACGAGTGCATCGCCAGCTTGCCTTCGCGCGTGGCGCAGCCCATGCCCAGGTTTTTCAACGCGCCGCCGAAACCGGTCGCCTCGTGCAGCTTGAAGTGCGACGCGACGATCATCCCGTCGGCGCGCACAATGGCGTCGCCGATCGGCACCTGGGTGAGATGCTTACCGGCGACGGGTACGTGCACGCCGGCCATCGAGCGCAGGCCGTCGGCGATCATCACCGGCACGCCGAGCGTTGCGTAGGTGAAGCCGTGATGGAACGCGGTTTCCAGGTGCCCCACGGCGTGCTGGCGGCTGCCGCCATAGAGCGTGCAGGTGTCGGTGGCGAATACGCGCGCGCCTGTTTGCAGCGCCGCCTGGGCCAGGTGGCGGATAAACACCGGACGAATGAACGCTGAACTGCCCGCTTCGCCGAAGTGCAACTTCAGCGCCACGATGTGCGACTCGTCGAGCACCTCGCGCATGGCCAACTTTTCGATCATCCGATCGAGCTTCGCGAAAAGATTGCGGCGCAGATCGGCGCGCATCGAACTGAAATATACGGTTGCCGGCATCGGTTGCACCCTCGTTCTCGTTTCAACCAAACATACATGGACCGTGCCGGACCGTCAACGAACTGTCGGGCGTTCCGGTCGGGCCGGTTTACCCTGCGCAACGCCTCTGTTACCCTTGAGCGACTTCGCACAAGGAGCCGTCAATGCGCAAACTATATTTCCCGTTGCTCGTGCTGTGCCCGCTGTTGATTCTCGCCCTGGCCGTCGTATCGGTAACGGCCGCCGGCGGACAAAAATCGCTGCAGCGCGGCGAAGATCAGATCATCGTCACCGGACGCACGCTCCCCGCGGCGATGGGCTGGCCGATCGCCCAGGTGCGCGCCTATCGCTTCGCCCAGGGGCAGGCCGTGCCGATTCCGTTCCAGATCGACGAGAAGCTGAAAAACGGCAAATACGCGCTGACCGCGGGCGGCGACCGCCAGGCCGACGACGGTCTGTTCGACGACAACGACGAGCTGGTCTTCATGGCCTTCGACACCGGCGATCAGGGCGCGAAAAGCGCGTTGCCCAAGCAACCGTCCGCGGTGGTGGAATTGACGATCAGCGATCCGGCCGACGGCGGCAAGGCCTGGGTCTACCTGGCGCGCTACGAAACAGCCGCGCCGCCGCTGAGTACCGGCGATTACGTCGTCTACGACAATACGCGCACCTTCATCGACACCCTGCGCTATCAGATGGGCTTTCATCAGCAGGCGCTGTTGTCGATCGGCCATCTGTCGGTCAAGCCGGCCGGCGGCGGCAACAACACCGACATCGTCGACCGGCTGAAAATCCGTTTTTCCGCCACCACGCTGGGCGGCATGGTCAAAATCGACAAGAACGAAAACGAGTTCGTCAGCCGCACGCTGGGCTGGATCGACGGTCCGGTGCGCGTCGTGCGCGCCACCGCCAACCAGATGATGCTCTGGAAAATCAAAACGCCGTCCGCCTATCTGTACAACATCTATTACGTCAATTCTTTTGAGTTCCCCACCGAGGTCAATCTGCCGTTCAATCCGGCGGCGGTGATGTCCGACATTCATTTCCGCGTCACCTCCGACGGCATTTGCGGACAGAAGGGCAAGCTGTTCTACAACAGCAACAACCTGGCCGGCATGGTCATCGACGGCGCGATGAGCGAGGCGGAAAACAAGTTGAACCTCGATCCGTACAAATGGTCGGCGGTGACCGGCCCGAACAACAGCTACGCGTGGATCAACCGTCTGGTCTATGACGCCGCCGCCACGCCCGCCGTGCCCAAGCTCTATTACCGAGACGATCGTACGAGCCTGGACAATCCCGAGGACGATCCCGGGCAGTGCGGCGAGGTCGGCTATTCGCTGATCAATCTGGACAAGGTGAAGAAAGGAAAACTGCGGCTGTTGTCGATTATGTACAACGCGCCGCAGTTCTCGCTGAACAAGGTCAAGGGTTACATGCGGATCCTGGATCGCCCCTTAAAGGTTAGCGGCCAGTTGCTGTAAATCGGACGGACAAACGCGTCCGATGAACTGATCGAGAATCTGGAAAATCGGTCCGTCGAAGCCGCCTTCGTAGACGATCATCAGCGCCATCCACAGCCCGCCGGCCAGGAAGACGATCATCGGCACGTACAGGAAAATGCGGATGTTGCGCTGCCAGATGTTCAGGTCCTCGCGATCGAAGAAATAGAAGTAGACCAGCGAGAAAGCCATGAACGCGCCGAACCACGCGGCGTAATTGCAGAACGGAACGTTGAGCCACCAATCCGGCAGAATCGTCGCCCAGTTCCAGAAGTACCCCGACAGGCTGGCCAGCGGATCGATCTGCCCGTCCATCGAAAGCGCGATCGCCGTGGTGAACAACGACGAGAGCAGCACCGATTGGCGCAGGCGAGGAATGTATTGCCGGAAGTATTCGGTGATCCAAATGCAGCAATAAAACACCAGGCACCAGCCCATCATCGTGGCAAACGGCGCGGGCAGCGGGCCCAGGTAATATTTGTAACCGGGCTCGAAGAAGTAGCCCATGATGATGCCCGAATTTTCCAACAGCAAGCCGTAGATCCAGGCCACGATGAAGAAGGTCGTGAACTTGCCCATGCCGCCGTGGTACAGCACGTGCACGATGAACATGGCCACCCAGAACAACTGCATGTATTCGAACATGCTCCGGATGCCGTCGTTGTGCAGGTCGAACCAACTGAACGGCAAAATGGCGTAGAAAAGCCAGATCGCCAGCGGCACGCCGAAGGTGAGCCCCAGTATCCACTTATGCACGCGGGTCTTGTCGATGTCCCGCTCGGTCTGCCGTAGGCGGTTTCGATAGTACGCATAAAACCACAACAGCGGCGGCAGCGCGGTCAGGGCGAACCAATGCCGCGAAAAGCCGGTTTCCAAAAACTGCGACTTGGGTACGTTCGCCATAATGAAATTCAGCAGACCGATGGCCTGCAGATAAACGAACCAAATCGGAAGGTACGTCCAGATTTCCCGCCAAAGATTGTTGCGCGAGAGCAATTGCCGGGTGTTGGTCGCCTGATCCATTGATGTTCTCCGACAAGATAATTGATTTTGAAAAAGGTTACGGACTTCTGGGTGATCGGTCAACCTCGGATTGTGCCCGAGGAAGGATAAGGTTAGGATTTTGCGCACGGGAGGACCAATGGATCGATTTTCATCCTTCATTCACGAAAAGAAGGAAACGTTACGCCGGGAATGGGCGGCGGCCTTGCAGCGCCAATTCCCCGGGGACGAAACCGCCAAGCGCACCGGCTGGATGGACGTACTGCTCGTATTGTTGATCCACCGCGCCGATCGCCGTCAGGATCTGACCGATTATCTGCATCAATTGATCAACGAAGGCGAACTGAAATTTTTCCGCCTGTCCGAAATCATCCAACGCATCAACCTGCTGCGCGACCAAATGATGCTCCTGGCCGCGGCCAACGGCCTCGCGGCGCTGATGACCGATATCGTTGCGTTGATGGACGAGGTGGTCGTCCTGCTGTGCAAAAGCCGGGAAGGGTACATCGAAAAGGCCGACGAGCCGGCCAATGCGATTATGGAAACGACCAACCTGCTGCACATGGAGCTGTCGACCAGCGGCACGCTGTTGCGCTGCAACAAGGCGGCGAAGAAAATTCTCGGCGACAAGGAAAACTTCAATCTCGCCCAGATGATCCACTCCGAGGATCTCAAGCATTTCGTCCGCTCGCTGGGGTACGTGGGCCACGGTGAAACGCAGATCGTCGAATTGCGCTTTCGCTCCCACGACGATGCCGATCCGGTGTTCCTCTTGCTGACGATGACGCCGGGGCAAACGGTGGACGGGCGGCAGATCGTCAATGCGGTCGCGCGCGACGTGACCCAGGCGCGCATGCTGCAAGAAGCGTTGCGCCAAAGCGAGGAACGTTACCGCTCGCTGATCGAACACGCCAACGACGCGATTCTGATTCTCTCATTGGAAAACGGCCGCGTGCTCGAAGCCAACCAACAGTCGGTGATGCTCACCGGCTACGACAACCGCGAATTGATCGACCTGGACCTGCTCGACCTGTTTCCCGAAGACAAGATCCAGGCTATCGATCTGCTGCAGCGGACGATCCACCAGGGCGGCGGCACCTTCCCCGACCTGTTCATGTCCAACGTGAAAAACAAGTTAATCGCCGTAGAAATATCTACCAGCGTGGTCAACTACGAAAACGGCAAGGTGATTCTGGCGATTTTGAAAAACGTCGATCAACGCCGCAGCCTGGAAGGCGAGTTGGCCAACGCGCAGATTCAGATCAACCACATGCGCGAGGACCTGAGCCGCTGGCGGCAGGAATACTCCATCATTCAACGTGACGCGATCATCGGTTCATTCGCTCACGAAATCGTCGACGCCATGGGCTCGTTCCTGGAAGACCTCGAGGCGCGCATCGAGCCGTTGAGCGAAGGTCTGACCGGCGAACCGTTACGCAGCTTGCTGATCACCCAGGACATGGCCGCCCATTGGCGCAACGTTTGCGAGGCCTTCGCCGACGTCAACTCGATTCTCTACCTCGAACGTGGTTACGCCGAAATCGACCGCATCGTCGAGACGGTGACCAGTCTGCTGATCGGCACCGGCTATCGCGTGGAGTTGGACAATCCGCTCAGGCGCATCCCGCCGATCCGCGACGAGGACCAGGTGGTCGAGCGCATCGTGCTGGGCGTGATCTACACGGCCGCCTCGCTCACGCGCATCGACGAGCCGATTTATCTGGAGCGCGACGCGCGCGGCAATATGGCGATGCTTGACATCCGGTTTGTGGAAGATGAAAAAAGGTATGGAAGCGAAAGCGGCATGTTCCAGAGGCTGATGACCTCCTACCGCGCGCTGGCCGAGGAATTGGGCGGCGGCATGTTGCCGATTACGGAAGAGGAAGGCAATCGAAAAGTTACGATTCTCTTGCCCATCATGTCCGGTCAACCGGATCGTGAGCGGGATTTCGACATGATTCCTTTCCCGGCGGATGACGATCAGATGGATGACGGGGACGAGGAATTTGAAGCCTGAGATAGCGCACACACTGTTCTTGCCGATCATCAAGACGTTGACGGAAAGCTCCGTCCCGCCCACGGAATGGCAGCATCTGCACGATCCGCAGGACGCCACGCCGCTTGATCAGATGAAATGGATCGACGAAGGCTCCTTCAATCAACTGCTGACGATCCTCGTATCCAACTGCGGCAAGGGCAAGCTGATCCAGATCGGCAAGCAGATCGTCAACGACGAGTCGATCGGCATGGGCGACCTGCTGCTGCCGTTCGTCGATTCTCCTTACGATCTGTTTCAGGCGCTGGCCAAGGAAATCAACACCCGAGCGCGCACGCTGCACCTGAGCATCGAAAAGGTCGAGGATCGCGAATACCTGCTGACGCTGACCGCCATGCAGCGACCGAACAACGGCATGTTTTGTCTGTGGCTCGAAGGCATGCTCAGCGCGATCAACGGACATCCGTTCGTATTGGAATGCCGCAAAACAAGTTGCATGTCGCTGAACGTCGCCAACGAACGCCATTTGCATATCTGCGAACGCGACGAGTCCGAACAGGAAATCGTTCCCGGCAAAGGCTGCTCCTATCACATCGTCTGGAAAAAGAGTTCGCTGTTCGCGCGCCGGCAAAACAACAACGAGCGTTTCAAGCGCGCCCGCGCCAGCATCGGCCGCGCCCGTTCGATCATCACCACGCAGGCCGCCGAGCTGGAGAGTCTGCGCAATCGCATGGCCCAGCAGGACCTGCTGCTTAAAGGCATCGTCTCGCTGTCGCAGGTTTCCAAGTCCGTCCGTACGTTCAGCGAACTGGTCAACATGACGGCCACGCGCATCTGCTCGGACTTCGGTTTCGACCGCAGCCAGATTTATCTCGCGCATGAGGAAAAACTGGAGATCGCCGCGGTGATCGACCCGGCCGATCCGAACTGGGCGCAACAGGTTTATGCGGTGTGCCAGTCCAACCCGATCCGGCTGGACGGGCGCACCGAGGAAAGCCGCGCCTTTCAGAAGGCCAAAGCGGTGCTGGTCAACAATCCGTGGGGCAATATGTTCGTGCCGCAGGCGCAATTGCAGGCCTGGAAAAGCAAGGCGTACCTGATCGTCCCCATGCGCGGCGCCGATCGGATGATCGGGATTCTGCTGGCCGACCACTATTATAAGCGGCGGACGATCACCGAGGAGGACGTCGACAAGCTGACCACGGTCGCCAACATCGCCGGTCTGGCCATCGACAAGCTGCGCCTGATCGACCGCCTCGAAGGCAAGGTCGCCGAGCGAACCGTGGAACTGCAGCGCGCCAACCGCAAGCTGCGCGACCTTTACGAAAAAGCGCGCGAATCCGATCGCATGAAAAGCGAGTTTCTGGCCAACATGAGCCACGAACTGCGTACGCCGCTCAATTCCATCATCGGATTTTCCAAGTTGATCCTCAAAGGCATCGACGGCCCACTGACCGAAAATCAAAACACCGACCTCGAGGCCATCCTCAACTCCGGCACGCACCTGCTGGGTTTGATCAACGACATCCTCGACCTCTCCAAAATCGAATCGGGCAAGATGGAACTCAACAAGGAGGAGTTCGAAATGTCCCATCTTCTCGAACAGGTGCTGGCCACCGGCGAGGGGCTTGTGCGCGACAAACCGGTGCACATCGTCGCCAACTCCGATCCGGAAATGCCGTTGGTGTACGGCGACAAAATGCGGCTCAAGCAAGTGATGCTCAACCTCGTCAGCAACGCGGTCAAGTTCACCCAGCAGGGCGTGATCACCATCAACACCAAAGCGGGCGACCGCGAATTGTACGTCGCGGTAACCGACACCGGCATGGGCATGCCGCAGGAAAAGATCGACATCGCCTTCGAACAATTCCGCCAGCTCGATTCCGGCACGGCCCGCCAACAGGGCGGCAGCGGACTCGGATTGACGATCAGCAAGAGATTTGTTGAGATGCATGGCGGTCGTATTTGGGTTTCGAGCACCGAGGGGGTTGGCTCGACCTTCCATTTCACGATTCCCTTGGCGAAAACCGACGAACGGAAGATGACAAAGAAGGCGGATAGCCAAGAATGAGAACGATTCTTTATATCGAAGACAATTACGAAAACAAATTGTTGGTCCGGCGCTTGTTGGAAAATGCCGGCTACAACGTCCTGGAAGCCGATGACGGCATCTCCGGCATCCAGATCGCCATGGAAAAACGCCCCGACCTGATCATCATGGACATCAACATTCCCGGCATGGACGGCTACGAGGCCACCACCAAGATCAAGGCCATCGAATCGCTGGCGAAAACCCCGATCGTCGCGCTGACCGCCAACGTGATGAAAGGCGACCGCGAAAAAAGTCTGGTCGCCGGCTGCGACGGCTACATGCAAAAACCGATCAACCCCGACACCTTTGTCGACACGATCGAGGAGTATTTCTCCGGCCGGCGCGACCTGGTCAAACCGGCCGAGCAGAGCCACTACCTCAAACAATACAGCCAGAAACTCGTGGATCGCCTCGAAGAAAAGATCCTCGAGCTCGAACAGAAAAACAAAGAGCTCGAACAAAAATCGCGCGAAATGGAGGAAATCTACGTCAGCGTCATCAGCTCGCTGACCCGTGCGATCGAGGCCAAGCATCCCAGCACCGCCGGTCACTCCGAGCGCGTTACCCGCTACGCCACGCGCCTCGGCGAAAAGATGGGGCTGTCCAAGCGCGACCTGAAAATCCTCCGCCGCGGCGGCATGCTCCACGACGTGGGCAAGATCGTCATCGAGCTGTCCACCATCGACAAGCCCGGCGAACTGGCCGACGGCGACTGGAACGAAATGCGCAAGCACCCCGACGTCGGCGCGCAGATCCTCGAACCGCTGCGCTTTCTCGAACGCGAATTGGCGCTGGTGCAGAACCACCACGAGCGCCTCGACGGCAGCGGCTATCCGCGCGGTCTGCATGAATCGCAGATCGATCTGCTGACCGGTATCCTCAGCGTGGCCGACGCCTTCGACGCGATGACCAGCAAACGCTCGTACAAAACGGCCGTCAGTCTCGAAGAGGCCGTGCGCATTCTGCGCGAAGGCGTGGGCAAACAGTTCATGGGCGATGTCGTGCAGGCCATGATCGAACTGATCGAAGAACACAAACTCGACGACATCCTCCACGCCGCCATGTAGGCCGCCGATGGCATCCCGCAAAATTCTAATGGCCATGAGCGGCGGGGTCGACTCGTCGGTCGCCGCTTACCTGCTGCTGCGTGACGGTTACGAAGTGCTCGGCGCGACCATGCGTATGCACGAACGCTACACGAAGTCGGCCGTGCCCGAAGCCGAGGCCGTCTGCCGCCAGTTGAACATCGAGCACGTCGTCGTCGACATCGCCGACGAGTTCGAGCGCCTGGTCGTCCGACCGTTTCTGGACGACTATCTTGCCGGACGCACGCCCAATCCCTGCATTCGCTGCAACAAGCTGTTCAAGTTCGGGCGCCTGCTCGACGTGGCCCGCGAACACGGCTGCGACGCCGTGGCCACCGGTCATTACGCACGCCTGGATGAAACCGCCAACCGCCGGCGTCTGTTGCGCGGAGCCGACCGCCGCAAGGAACAAAGCTACTTTCTTTTCCTGCTCGCACAGGAACAAATGAGCCGCGTGCTCTTTCCGCTTGGCGACATGACCAAGGACCAGGTGCGGGCCATCGCGGCCGAACAACAACTGGTCGTCGCCCAACGGCCGGAAAGTCAGGAAATCTGCTTTGTGCCCGGCGATGATCTACCGCGTTTTTTCGCCGCCGAAGCGAGCGCCCAACCGCCGTCGGGGGAGATTGTCGACGAAAGCGGCCGCGTCCTGGGGCGGCACCGGGGCATCCATCGTTACACCGTCGGCCAACGGCGCGGCATGGGCGTCGCCGCCGCCGAGCCGTTGTACGTGCTGGCAATCGACGCGGCGTCCGATCGTCTGATCGTCGGCCCGAAAGCCTCGCTGGCCCGCACCAAAGGGCGCGTCGGCGAAGTGCATTGGTGCGCCGGCAAAGCGCCCGCCGCCTCGCTCCTTGCGGCTTGCGTACAGATTCGCTATCGCCATCGCGGAGTGGAGGCGGACATCCACGTTTCCGGCGACGCGGCCGAACTTTATTTCCATGAACCGGTCTACGGCTGGACGCCGGGGCAGGCGGCCGTATTCTACCGGGATGACGAGGTAATCGGCGGCGGCTGGATCACCAAAGACTGATCCATTTTTGCGGGAATAACTCAACAATTTGGGGTTCGCGGGGAGTGTTGACGCAACATCTTGTCCGATGGTACGATCCCTGCGGCTCGGAACCCTAAAAATTTCGCATATCGATAACAACTTATCGGTGGGTAAAGTTATGTCTTTGGTTCATCGGCGCACAATCATGACGGCCGATCGCATCGATCGGGCGTTGCGCAGAATTGCCAACGAAATCCTGGAAAAGTGCGACGATCTCAAAAACGTCGCGCTCATCGGCATCCGTAGCGGCGGCGTGAATCCGTGCCTCCGCCTCGCCGAGTACATGAAAAGCGTCGAGAATATCGAAGTGCCCGTGGGCATGCTCGACATCACGCTTTACCGCGACGATCTGTCGCCCGACAACAAGCCGTTGCTCAAAAAAACCGACATTGATTTCGACGTCACCGGCAAGGAAATCATCATCGTCGACGATGTGCTCTTTACCGGCCGCAGCATGCGCGCGGCGATCGAAGTGGTCATGAATTACGGACGGCCGGCGCGCATCAAAGCCGCCGTGGTGGTCGATCGCGGCCATCGCGAGTTGCCGATCCAACCCGATTTCGTCGGCCAGTGGATCGACACCGCGCCCGGCGAAAAAATCTCGGTGACCATCGCCGAGAAGAACGCGCGCACCGACAAGGTGGTCCTCATCAGCCAGGTCGAGCCCGAGGAGGATACACAATGATGCTCAACCGCAAAGACATCTTGGGCCTCAAAGATCTGACCGTGGAAGAAATCAATTTGATCCTCGACACCGCCGACGGGTTCCGCGACATCGCCACCCGCAAGCGCAAGAAGGTACCCGCCTTGCAGGGCCACACGGTCGTCAATCTCTTCTACGAAAAATCCACGCGCACCCGCACCAGCTTCGAGATCGCGGCCAAGCGCCTGAGCGCCGACACGGTCAACTTCACCGCCTCGGAAAGCTCGGTGGGCAAGGGCGAAACCTTCATCGACACCGTGCGCAACATCGAGGCGATGCACCCCGACGTCATCGTCGTGCGCCACGGCAGCGCCGGCGCGCCGCACATGCTTTCCAAAATGATCAAACCCGGCGTGATCAACGCCGGCGACGGCGCCCACGAGCATCCCAGCCAGGCCCTGTTGGACATGCTGATGATCCGCGACGAACGCGGCGGCTTCGAGGGGCTGGAAGTGGCGATCATCGGCGACATCGCGCACAGCCGCGTCGCCCGCTCCAACATCTACGGCCTCCAGCGCATGGGCGCGAAAGTGCGCATCGCCGGTCCGGCCACGATGATCCCCATCGGCATCGAAAAACTGGGCGTCACCGTCGCGCCGAGCATCGAGGACGCGATTACCGGCGTCGACGTGATCATGATGCTGCGCATTCAGCTCGAACGGCAGAGCCAGGTGCTCTTTTCCAGCATGCGCGAGTACTCGCGGCAATTCGGCCTGAACGCCAAACGGCTGGAACTGGCGCGCAAGGACGCGATCATCATGCACCCCGGGCCGATGAACCGCGGCGTCGAGATCGACCCTTTCGTGGCCGATTGTCAGCGCTCGCGCATTCTCAACCAAGTGACCAACGGCGTCGCCATTCGCATGGCGCTGCTTTACCTGGTGACCGGAGGCGGCAATTGAAGACACTCATCGCTGGCGGCAGGGTTATCGATCCGTCGCAGGGGTTGGAAGGCGATTTCGACCTCCTGATCGACGGTAAAGTCATCGCCAAGATCGACAAGCCGGGCAAGATCAAGCCGGACGGCAAAGGCAAGACGATCGACGCGCGCGGCTGCATCGTCGCGCCGGGGCTGGTCGACATGCACGTGCATCTGCGCGAGCCGGGTTACGAGGGCAAGGAAACCATCGCCACCGGTTCGGAGGCGGCGGTCGCCGGCGGCTTCACCTCGCTGGCGTGCATGGCCAACACCCATCCGATCAACGACAAGCAGACCGTCACCGGCTACATTCTCGCCAAGGCCCGCGAGGCCAAGTGCAAGGTGTTTCCCATCGGTGCGTGCACCGTCGCGCTGGAAGGCTTGAAGATCGCCGACATGGGCGAAATGATGGAAGCCGGCGTGGTCGGTTTTTCCGACGACGGCAAGACGGTTATGAACGCCGAATTGCAGCGCCGCATTTTCGAACTCGCGCAGCAGTTGGACATGCCCGTGCTCGTGCACGCCGAGGATGAACGCCTCGCCGCTGACGGCCAGATGCACGAGGGCGCGGTGAGCACCGAGTTGGGCCTCGACGGTCGCCCGGCCGTGGCCGAGGAAATCATGGTCTCGCGCGACATCATGTTGGCGCGCACCACCGGCTGCCGCGTGCACATTCAGCACATCAGCTCCGCCGGCTCCCTCGAACTGATCCGCTGGGCCAAATCCAAGAAGCTGCCGGTCACTTGCGAAGTCACGCCGCACCACCTGACGCTCACCGACGAGGACATCGGCGATTACGACACCAACTGCAAAATGGCGCCGCCGCTGCGTTCCACCGAGGATCGCAAGGCGCTGATCAAGGCTCTGGCCGACGGCACGATCGACGTGATCGCCACCGACCACGCGCCGCACGGCATTCTGCTCAAGATGATCGAGTTCGACAAAGCGGCCTTCGGCATCATCGGCCTGGAAACGGCCCTCGCATTGACCCTGCGCCTGGTCAACGAAACAAAACTCACGCTCATGCGCGCGATCGAGGCGCTCACCGTTGCTCCGGCGCGGATTCTGGGTCTGGACGTCGGCACGTTGCAGGTCGGCAAGGCCGCCGACGTGTGCATTTTTCAGCCGGACAAAACGTTCGTTTATACGCCCGAGCGCATCCGCTCCAAATCGAAAAACAGCCCGTTCATCAATTGGGAACTGCCCGGCGCGGTGCGCTATACTATGGTCGACGGCAAAGTGGTTTACACAGGATAATCGATGGCGATTGAAACTTACCTGGATGCCCTGCAGGAATACGCCGACGAGGCGTTCCACACCGAGTTGCTGGCCGCTCGCGTCGAGTACTTCGCCGGGCTGGGCCGCGTCTCGGAAAACGAGGCTTCGTTCGAGGCGCACCTCGACCGGTTTTTGGATTGGTTCCTCTTCGAGCGCGTGTTGCCGCAAAGCGGTCTGACGCCGATGCAATCGTTTTTGCGGATGCGTAGCGAAAAACTGCCTCCCGAGGAATGCGAAGTGTACGAGGGCTTCGGCAAGAACATCCACAGCCTGTTTCTGGTCAAAAAAATCGACAAGCACGGCGTGCATGTGCGCGACCTGCTGACCAAGGCAAAGTATTACGTGAGCGACGAACTGCCCTCCGTGTTCACCAAGGGGCAGGTGTTCGAGGCGCGCCTGTTGCCGTATCGGGAAGGATGGCGTTTTTCCAAGGGCTACATCTTTCATCCGTTGTCGGTGGCCAAGCAGATCGTCAAACGGGTCAAGTCGCTGACGGTCGACGACGAGGAAGGCTATCGCTCGCTGATTCGCGATCTGGCCATCCGCCGCCTGAAAGCCGATCGCTACAAGCACATCGACGCCATGGAGTTTTACCGTTTTTAGGAAGCCCCATGTCCGTGGCTTTATCCGCCATTCGTGAACTGTACCGCTTGCAGTCGCCCTGCCGTATCTGCCCGCGCCGCTGCGGCGCTCGGCGACGGGAAGGGCAAGCGGGCGTCTGCCGCGCGGGCGACGAACTACGCATCGCCTCGGTCACGCTGCATCACGGCGAGGAACCGCCGATCAGCGGCACGCGCGGCGCGGGGACGATCTTCTTCAGCCACTGCACGTTGCATTGTCTGTTCTGCCAGAACTGGCCGATCAGCCGTCGGGGCGTGGGCGAAGTCCGCAGCGTCGATCAACTGGCCGAAGCGATGCTGCGCCTGCAACGTCGCGGCGCGCACAACGTCAACCTGGTCAATCCGACGCACTACTGGCCGCAAATCGCCGCCGCCGCGTATCTGGCGCGCCGACGCGGCCTGACCATTCCACTGCTGGCCAACTCCAACGGCTTCGAGCGCGTGGAGGTGCTCAAGCTGCTGACCTCCACCGTGCAAATCTGGCTGCCGGACATCAAGTACCTCTCGCCGGATATGGCGCACGAGCTGTCCGGTTACCGCTGGCTGCCGGCGGCCAACTGGCGGGCCATCGACTGGCTGGTCGAACATTACGGCCCGCTGCACATCGACGAAAACGGTCTGGCCGACGCGGGCATGCTCATTCGGCACCTCGTGTTGCCGGGACGGCTGGAAGAAACGCGCCGGGTGTTGTACAAATTGAAAAGAAGGTATAAGAACGCAATACCCATCAGCCTGATGACGCAATATTTTCCCGCGCACCAAGCTGTCACGCGGGAGGGATTGAATCGCTCGTTGCATCGGCGGGAACGGGAGCGTGCATGGCGCACGGCCCGCCGCCTGGGTTTGACGCGAGGGTGGAGACAAGTAAATGGATGAAATGAAAAAGACGATCGGTCGTCTGCGGGAAATGTTGACCGAGCAGTTGCACGACGCGAACGCGAACCAGCGCCACAGCGATCACGGCGCGCAGGTGCGCGAACACGTCATGCGCCTGCTGCGCCGCAAGGACTTGCGCATCTCCACCGAAGTGATGCTCAACGATCTGCGCAATATCTACAGCGGCTACGAAGCGCTCGACGACGAAAACCGCACCTACGCCAGCGAGGAAGCGCTGCACATCATCGAAAACGTGGAAGCGCTGATCGCCTCGGAACAGGCGCTCAATTC
The DNA here is from genome assembly GCA_036725605.1 of bacterium. Taxonomy (GTDB): domain Bacteria; phylum Lernaellota; class Lernaellaia; order Lernaellales; family Lernaellaceae; genus CALBTQ01. The sequence goes on along the minus strand of DAIMDW010000001.1, from coordinate 336,085 downwards.
CGATCGCGTCGAACTGGGCGAGCCGCCCGCGTCGGTGGCCGAGTTGATCGGTAATCAGGAACGCGTGTTGCGGCAGAAAGAAAAGGCGCAAAAAGAACGGCTGCGCGCCGAACGCAACAAACATCGTCCGCCCCGGCGCCCGATGCGCCCCGCGAAAAAAGTCGGCGAGATGGCCGCCGAGGAACCGGACAAAGCCAGCCGTTCGGAACTGGCTTTCAACAAAGGCGAAAAAAAGCCCGCCCAACGCGAGCCGGGCCGTCGCGATCGTGACCGTGGCGGACAACGCGGCCGCAAACCGTCGGGGCCGCAGCAGCAACAACAGCAACAAACCGCTCCGCAGCAAGCCAAACCCGCTGCGCCGCAACAACAGTCGGGCGGCGAGGGCGCTTCGCCGGAAAAACGCAAAAGCCGGCGCGGTGGTCGTCGTCGCGGCGGACGCGGTGGCGGCCGGACGCGCACGACGTAAGGACGTCGCCGTCGCCCTGCACAAACCGACAAGACCGGACGGCATCCGCGCATGACCGATACCTATCGCAGCGAACACCTGCAAGCCGTCGACCGCCTCCCGGGCATCGGCCCGAAGACGGCCGCGCTGCTGCAACGCAAAGGCATCGCCACCATTGAAGACCTGCTCTTGACGCTGCCTCTGCGCTACGAGGATCGCCGCTCGATCACCCCGATTGCCCAACTGCAACTCGACGGCCGCGCCACCATCATCGGGCAAGTGAGCAAAATCCGCACCCTGGGCGGACGCGGTCGGTTGCGCCGCACCGAAGCGACGCTGGCCGACGCGAGCGGCGAAGTGCGCGTGGTCTGGTTCGGCTGGGGCGGCAGCGAATTCAATCACGGCGACCGATTGCTGGTGACCGGCGACGTGCGCGCCTATAACGAAACGGTGCAACTGCAAAATCCCGACGCGCAGACGATCGACGAAAACACGCTCTCCGGCGGCCTGCGCGCGATTTACAGCGAGACCGAAGGGCTGCGGCAAAAATCCTGGCGCAGGATCGTGCGCACCGCGTTGGAGCGCATCGCGCCACACTGGCCGGGCGCGTTGCCCGCCGAGGTGCGCGAACGCCACGGCCTGTTGCCGCTGGGCGAAGCCGCGACGCATCTGCATCATCCGCCTGACGAAACGTCGCTGGAAACATTGCAGGATCCGCGCGGCGTCGTCCTGCGCAGTCTGCTCTTCGAGGAAATGTTCGCCTTTCAACTGGGACTGGCCATGCAGCGCGCCGCCGGTCGAAAACGCGAGGGCATCGCCTATCCGCAACCGGAGACGACCTGTGCGCCGTTGCGGCAAACCTTGCCCTTCGCGTTGACCGCCGGACAGCGGGATTCGCTCGCCGCGATCTTGGCCGACATGGCCGACGATCATCCGATGCATCGCTTGCTGCACGGCGACGTGGGCTCGGGCAAGACCGTCCTGGCGTTGCTCGCCGCGTTCGTCGCCGCGCAACACGGTTGGCAGGCGGCCGTGATGGCTCCCACGGAGATCCTCGCGCGCCAGCATGCGGAGCGTTTCACGCAATGGCTCGCGCCGCACGGACTGTCGGTCGCGCTCGTCACCGGTTCGCTGACCGGCGCGCCGCGGCGGCGGCTGGAGGAACGCATCGCGCTGGGGCTGGAGCGCATCGTCGTCGGCACGCACGCGCTGCTTTCGGGCGGCGTGCAGTTTTCGCGCCTGGGACTGGTGGTCGTCGACGAGCAACACAAATTCGGCGTCGCGCAGCGTGCGGCGTTGATTCAAAAGGGTCCGCAACCCGACGTGCTGGTCCTCACCGCCACGCCCATTCCGCGCAGTCTGGCGCTGACCGTCTACGGCGATCTGGACGTCAGCAAGCTCGACGAAAAACCCGGCGGGCGCGGGCTGGTCGAAACGCGTCTGGCCGACGAAACGCAACGCGACGACGTGTACAAAATCGTCGCCGAGCGGCTGCGCGCGGGCGAACAGTGCTTTGTCGTTTGTCCGCGTCTGGCGACGCTCGATCCGCGCAAAAAGGATGTCACTTCGCTCGTGGCGGAGTTGTCCCTGGGGCCACTGGCCGAGTTCGGCGTCGAGGTGCTGCACGGGCGCATGAAGCCGGCCGCGCGCCAGGATGTGCTCGAGGAATTCGCCGCCAAAAAAACGCGGGTGCTCGTGGCCACGACCGTCATCGAGGTCGGCCTCGACGTGCCGGACGCTTCGGTGCTCGTCGTCGAAAACGCCGACCATTTCGGCCTCAGCCAGTTGCACCAGTTGCGCGGACGCATCGGGCGCGGCGAACGCGACGGCCTGTGCGTGTTGCTGCACAACGCCGCCACCACCGACGAGGCGCACGCGCGCCTGGCGATGCTCGCCGCCCGCAACGACGGTTTCGCCATCGCCGAGGCCGATTTGAAACAACGCGGACCGGGAGAATTGTTCGGCGTGCGCCAGGCCGGCCTGCCGTCGTTGCGCTTTGCCGCCTGGACCATCCATGATTTACCATTGCTCGACGAGGCCCGCGCGGAAGCGTTGCGCGTCCTGCGCGACGACCCGCACCTGCGCCGGCCGGAAAACGAATGGGCGCGCATGACCGTCATTCAACGATGGGGCGCGCTGGTGGGAGAAGGAGGCAACGGCTAATGGATCGTCTGCCGCCGTGGCTGCGCCAATCAAAGCGCGACGTGGTTAAAATTCATCAGATGAAAAAACGGCTGCGCGGCCGCCGGCTGCACACCGTTTGCGAGGAGGCGCGCTGTCCGAACATGGCCGAATGTTTCGCACGGCCGACGGCGACCTTTATGATTCTGGGCAATCGCTGCACGCGCAATTGCGGCTTCTGCAACATCGAGCACGGGCAGCCGCCGGCGCCGGATCCGCAAGAGCCTCAACTGGTCGCCAACGCCGCCAAAGAAATGGAACTGACCCACGTGGTGCTCACCAGCGTCACCCGCGACGATCTCCCGCTGGGCGGCGCGGAGCATTTTCGCGCTTGCGTAACGGCGATCAAAACCGAACTTCCGTCGGCGACGGTGGAGGTGCTCACGCCCGATTTTCGCGGCAGCCATGAGGCGCTGGACCTGCTGGTCGACGCGCCGCTGGATGTGTTCAACCACAACGTCGAAACCGTGCCGCGCCTTTACGCCACCGCGCGCGCCCAGGCCGATTACCGCACCAGTCTGGACGTGCTGGCGTATATGGCCCGGCGCATGCCGCAGGCCTTGATCAAAAGCGGTTTGATGTTGGGGTTGGGCGAAGAAAAAGAAGAAATCGAAGCGGTGTTGCGCGATTTGCACGCGGCCGGCGTTCGCGCGGTGACCATCGGACAATATTTGCGCCCCCGCTTGTCATGCCTACCGGTTGTGCGGTATATACCGCCGCACGAATTTGCGACCTGGGGAACAATCGCCGGGGGAATCGGCTTTACCAACGTCGCCGCGGCGCCGCTGGTCCGTTCGAGTTACCTGGCCGATCGGATGATGTGCAACCGCGAGTAGATAACGTCTTGTTCCCTTATCGGCATGTGTTACAATCGATCCCGACGATTACCGAAGGAGGAACGGGCGATGGGATTCTTCAACCTTGATGATGTTATTAAAGCTCATAAAGACAATAAACTGGAAGAATACCTGGCCGATTTCGACATCAACGACCTGGCCTTGATGCAGAACGAACTCGAAGGCTACGCCCTCAAACACAATCGTCAAGACGATATGAAGGGTTTGTTGATCACCTTGGAAAATATGCTTTCCGAAAGACGAGAAACTCTCTGACGGGCTTCTCCGTTGAATGCGCACAACGATCCTCCGCCTCTTCAGTTCGCTCCCTCTTTGCAGCCGAATGACCTGGTCGCGGTTATTGCGCCGGCGGGTCCGTTCGCGCCCGAGCGCCTGGACGCCGGGGAGCGCATCTGGCGCGCGCACGGATTTGCCGTCCACCGGCACGACAATATTTTTCTGAAGGAAAGGTACCTGGCCGGCGGCGATCGCGAGCGCGCGGCGGTCATCAACGAAGCGTTGCGCGACGAGCGCATCAAGGCGCTGATCTGCGCGCGCGGCGGCTACGGTTCGCTGCGCCTGCTTGATTTGATCGACGTCGAGGCCCTGCGGCAAACGCCGAAAATCATCGTCGGCTTTTCCGACGTTACCGCGTTGCAGATGGACTTACGGCGGCGCCTCGGTTTGGTCACCTTCAGCGGACCGATGATCGCCGGCACGCAAATCGACCGTCTGTCGCCGGCGCAGCTCGACGCCTATTTCGCCGCGCTCACCTCGACCGCGCCGCCGTCGCCGCTGAGCGGGGCCGATGCGCGCTGGGTGAAATCCGGCGCGGCGCAGGGCCCGCTGTTGGGCGGCAACCTGACGCTGCTGGGCCAGTTGGCGATCGCCGGGCGCTTGCCGTCGCTGAACGGCGCGGTGCTGCTGATCGAGGATGTCAACGAACCGCCGTACCGCCTCGATCGTCTGTTGACCACCTTGCGTATGGGCGGGCATCTGGACGGCGTCGCGGCGGTGGCCGTCGGCAATTTCGGCGAGACGATCGACGCGGCGGAAACCGACCGTCTGCTCATCGATTGCCTCGGCGAACTGAATGTGCCGTTGCTGGCCGGGCTCGACTTCGGCCATCACGGCCACAATCGGATGATCCCCCTGGGCGTGCGCGTGTCGCTCGACGCGGTCGCGCCGCAAATCGTTTTCACCCAGGGGGGCGTATGCTGAGCAAAGTACGCCGCATTCTGGACGAAGCCTGCAAGCGGCGTAACCTGCCCGGCGCGGTGTTGCGTGTCGATCACGAAGGGCGAACCGTTCACGAGTCCGCGCACGGCGTGACGCGCTACGACTTGCCGGCGGCGATGACCACCGACACCTGGTTCGATCTGGCCAGCCTGACCAAGATCCTGGGCACGACGCCGGCGGTGATGTTGCTGACGCAGCGCGGAACGATCGAGCTCGAAGTCGGCCTCGGGGCGTATCTGCCGGACCTGCATCCGTTGCTGGCGGAAATTCCCGTTTACTTTTTTCTCAATCACACCAGCGGCCTGGCCGACTGGCATCCGTTCTATCAGCGCATTCCGCAAAACCTGCTGGGCACGGTCGACGCGAAAGACGACATGCGGCAACTGCTGAGCCGCGAAACGCTGGTCGCCACGCCCGGCACGGTCGAACGCTACAGCGACGTCGGCATCGGCTTGATCGGCTTCATGGTCGAGGCGGTGAGCGGACAGGCTTTACCCGATTTCGTTGCCGAGCAGATCCTCGCCCCGTTGGAGATCGACCGTCTGCATTTCGGCTCGATCGCCGCGCGCGATGGGTTGTCCGTGGCCGCCACGGAGAATTGTCCGTGGCGCAAGCGCGTCCTATGCGGCGAAGTACAGGACGAAAACGCCTGGTCGGCCGGCGGTTGCCTGGGGCAGGCCGGCATGTTCGGCACGGCCGAGGGCGTGGCCCGTCTGCTGGAGGAATATCGTCTGGCGCTGCAGGGGCGGGGACGCTTGTTTTCGGAAAGCACCCTGCGGCGCTTCATGCGACGCAACGAGTTGAACGAGCCGGCCAGCTTCCGCTACGGTTTCGATTCGCCCAGCGACCAGGGATCGTCCACCGGCCGACACATGTCGCCGGAAACGTTCGGTCACCTGGGCTTCACCGGCGTGAGCGCCTGGTGCGATCCGCAAGCGGCGATCACGATCGTCCTGCTGACCAACCGTGTGCACCCCACGCGCGGCAACGAAAAAATCCGGCAAATACGACCGTTGGTCCACAACGCGGTTATGGAGGCCTTGCGCACGTGAACATCGATCCGACACAGGTCCGGCATATCCATCTGATCGGCATTTGCGGCACGGCGATGGGCAGTCTGGCGGGCATGCTCAAAAGCCGCGGCTACCGCGTCACCGGTTCGGACGTCAACGTTTATCCGCCGATGAGCGACCAACTGGCCGCCCTGGGCATCGAGATCCGCCAGGGGTATCTGCCCGAACATCTCGACCCCGCGCCGGATCTGGTGGTGATCGGCAACGTCGTCAGTCGCGGCAATCCCGAGGGCGACGCCGTGCTCGCGCGCGGCCTGCCGTATCAATCGATGGTTGAAACGCTACGCACCTTTTTCTTCGCCGATAAAACGCTCATCGCCATGTGCGGCACGCACGGCAAAACCACCTCGACGGCCATGCTGGCGCAGGTGCTGAACGCGGCGGAGGTGGATCCGACCTACCTGATCGGCGGCGTGCTGGAAAACACGCAAGCCAGCTACCGCGTCGGCAACGGCGCATGGGCGTTGGTCGAGGGCGACGAATACGACGTCGCCTGGTTCGACAAGGCGCCCAAGTTCCTGCGCTACCGGCCGGACGTGGCCGCGGTGGGCAACATCGAATTCGATCACGCCGACATCTATCCCGATCTGGACAGCATCGTGCGCGTGTTCGGCGAGTTGATCGAAACGCTGCCGCGCGAGGGCTTGTTGATCGCCGGCGTCGATTGTCCGCGTGTGCGCTCCCTGCTGCCGCGCGCCTCGTGTCCGGTCGTCACCTACGGTCTGGATCATCCGGCCGATTTAAGCGCGCGCCTCGTTGCCGGACCGGCGATGCACACCACCTTCGATTTGCTCGAACACGGCTCGCCCACCGCGCGTTTTACGATGAATCAATTCGGCCGCTACAACCTGCTCAACGCACTTGGCGTGATCGCGGCGGCGCGGCGGGTCGGCTTGCGCGACGAACAAATCGCCGCCGGTCTGCAATCGTTCGCCGGGGCCAAACGGCGGCAGCAGGTGTTGGGCGAGGCGGGCGGCGTGCTGGTGATCGACGACTTTGCGCATCATCCGACCGCCGTGCGCGTCACACTCGAAGCGCTGCGCGAGGCGCGGCCCGAGCGGCGGCTGGTCGCGGTGTTCGAGCCGCGCACCAACACCTCGCGGCGGCGCATTTTCCAGGAAGAATACGCGCGGGCTTTCGGCGCGGCCGCGGCGGTGATCATCTGCGAGGTCTTCGCCAAGCACGGCCGGTTACCCGCCGACAAACTCGACGTGGCCGCCTTGGTCGGGCAAATCGGGCGCAACGGCACGACGGCAATCTACGCGGAAAACTATGACGACGTGTCGGCCGCGCTTGCCGCCATGGTGCAACAGGGCGACCAACTCGTCTTTTTGTCCAACGGCGGCTTCGGCAATCTGCCGCGCAAAACGCTGGCGGGACTGCAACGCAAGGCGGACCAAACATGAGCGACATGGCGCTGATCGTCACCGATAAACAGCCGGGCGACGGCGCGTTGCTTGCCGCCGCCACCTTGGACGGCATCGCCTGCGCGGTGTTGTGGCAGCGACACCTCGGCGACTTGAAGACCGTCCTTTTCGCGCCCGAGGGGCTGACCGGCCACATGTTTCAAGCGCCCGCGCTGATCGCCAACGCGAATTTGCGGCGGCTTTACTGCGCCGCGCTGCCGGTGCGCGACGAGGAAGTGGAATTCATCGACGCCGTGCTGGAGCGTCCGTCGCTGCGCGAAGTCGTCTGGCTCGATCATCACCATTTACACCGCGACTTTCTGGCGCGCCTGTACCGGAACCGCGTGACGGTCGTGCATGACGCCAAACAACTTTCCGGCACGGCCTTGCTGGCGAAGCATCTGCAAGCCGACGACGAGGTCAACGCCGCCCTGTGCCGGCTGGTTGACGGCGGCGGCGCGCAAATGCCGGAGCCGTGGTCGCAATGGTTTTTCGTGTTCCTGGCCGTGCGCGAGGATCCTTATCAAATTCGGCGCGCGGTGCAACCGTTGGTGGAAGGGCGCTTCGAGGCGTTCGATCCGGCGTTGCGCGACAACGGACGCGAACTGTGGGAGAACATCGGCGAGCTGGCCGCGCAGCCCTATCACACGGTGGCGTTGGGCGATGAGCGTCTGGCCGTCGTCGGTTTGCCGTTGTCGCAGGAACTCGATTTTCGCTTGCTTGCCGACCAAATCATGCACCGACACGACCTGCAGTTTACCCTGTTGTTCTTCGACGATCTGCACCGGTTGATTCTGCGCGGCAATCCGCAACGGCTGTCGCCGGACACGTTCCGCCGTTTGCAGTATAGGTTGGAAGAGCAGGGGTTGCCGATTTTCCTGTACGATCGGCACACGTTCTTCATCGAGCCGCGCGAGCCCAACAAACGAACGGCCATCGAGGACGTGCTGTCGCTGCTTACTGCTTCTTTTTCGCCGGCGTCGTAAAACGGCGCGCCTTATCCAATTCCCTGCCTTTGCGTCGGAACAGGTATAACTGCACCGCCTTGAAAACGAACAGCACTGTCGCGCCGACCGCGATAATGATGAACACCGCAATAAAGGCGCTGGCATGCTGCCAGAACAGCGCGTCGGAATGTCCGGCGAAGTAGAAGGTGAGGCCGGCGAACAGGGAAATTACCGCCGCCACGGCAAACAAACTGACAACCGGTCCCCATGTCGGCGGCGGCGTCCGCGTGATACGAGGCTTCTTGCGTTTCGACACTTTTCGCTACCCTATGAACTGTTGACTTACCAAATGACGATATCGATCGGGAGGAACTGACTCCCAAACGAATAAGTATTGCTCACTTCGTGAGCCGGAATGTCGTACTTGTAAACCCGGCCGTTGGCCGCGCCGATGTACACTTCCTTGCGATCGGCGGAAACCTCGATGGCGGTGATCGATCCGGCGCCGGTCAGCACCAGCGGATTTTCCGGCGAGAACAGCCAATCATCTTCGTCGATGTTGTAAACGTACACATGCGGATCATCGCCATCGCCGATCCAGATCAGGTTGGACTTATCCGCCGCGATCACCGCCGGCGACGCGTTGATCGGAATCGACGCTTCCACCGACATGCCGGCGGTCACCAGGTGAAGCTGCGGCGCGGAGACGCCCGGCTTGCCGCTGCTGATCACCGGGTAGTAGACGTTGTTGTTCTCGTCGGTCGCCACGGTCACCGCAAAGGGATTTTCGTTCTCGATTTCCACCTTGTTCACCAGCAGGTTCGCCTGGGTGTAAAAATAAAGTGCGCCATCCTGGTAATCGTTCAAGTCCGGGTCGCTGCGGCTGATCGTTGCGACCAAAAACGGATCGAAAAACACCGCGTCCGTCGGTCGGTCGTCGTCGCGACAATAAATATAACCGGTAATGCCGAAGTTCGCGCCTTGTTGGCCGATCACGGCCAACGTATCGGTATCCGGTTGTGTGAGATAGACGCGCATCCAATCGACGGTCGTCAGGCTTTGCGGGAATTGATTCGGCGGCAGCGCAATTTCATCCAACAGTACGTGGTTTTCCGGATCGAGGTCGGCGTTCTGGACGCCGCCCGACGTTCCGGTATCGTATCCGATGCCCAGAAAATGGAAATTGTAGATCGCCAGGGAGGTCGGCGTGGCTTCGAGATCCTGGATGAAATAATTACTTTCAACCGAATCGTCGTAGATATCGACGACGCCCACATAGCCGCTGGTCCCATCCAGCACGAACACGTCGCCGCTGACGTAGAGCGTGCCGCTGATGGCGATTTGATCGTTTTCCTGCAGCGTGGCGGTCACCAGCGTGTAACCGTTGGACAAGGTCGTCACCAAACCGTTTTCGTCGATTTCGGCGATCGAGGAATCGCCGACATTCCAATTGACGGGCACGTTGTGCACCTCTTGCCCCTCGGCGCCCCAACCGTTGGCCACGTATTGGATTTCCGTGCCGCGCGGCTCGGCGATAAAATCGGGCTCGATCCAAATACTGGTGATTTCTCCTTCGTATGTATCGTCGTCGATGGTGTCGTCATCCTCAGTATCGTCGTCATCGTCGTCGTCATCGACCACCGGACCAACGTCGTCATCATCGTCGTCGTCCGTCGGGCTTGGACCCGCATTGGATTCGCTGAGCGTTCCATCATCGTCGCTGCTGCAAGCCATCCCACCGACCAAGGCAATCGTCAAGGCGAACAAAAATACGGCGATTGTCCTGAACATAGTTTCCTCCCCACGATGGTTACGTGTAGTATACATGTTAAGACAAATTCAAAGCAAATATTACAAAGGGAAAAAAGCGATCGATGGACCGGTTAATATCTCGTCAACGGTTAGCCCTTTGCTTGACGCTCGGTGCGCTGATCCTCTCGACCGCCTGCCTTTCCAACCGCTCGCAACCGCCGGCAGCCGGAGCGGTGGAGATGCAGCGCGATCTGATGGGGACGATCGTTTCCGTGCAGACCTACGGCTTGCCGGCGCCGGAAGCGAAACCGGCCATCGAACACGCCTTCACCGCGATCGAGGAACTGCAACGACTGGCTCATCCGCAATGGGAAAGCTCGGAGATCCGGCAACTCAATCTCCAGGCCGGCCGGACGCCCGTCAAGCTGTCACCGCCGATTTACGAAATCGTCGCCCTGGCGCACGAGGTGTCGGTGAATTCGCGCGGCGCTTTCGACGTGACCTATGCCGGAGTAGGGCGGTTGTACAACCTGAAGGATCCGCAAGCGCCGCTGCCCACCGCCGAACAACTGGCCGCCGCCCTGCGGACGATCGATTATCGCAAACTGATCTTGTCGGCGACCGACCGCACCGCTTTTCTGCAAGAGCCCGGTATGCAGGTGAACCTGGGCGGCATTGCCAAAGGCTGGTCGGCGCAATCGGCCATGGCCGCACTGCGGGAACGGGGCGTGAAAAACGCCATCGTCAATGCCGGCGGCGACATGACCATCATCGGCGACAAAAACGGCGATCCGTGGAAGGTCGGTATCCAACACCCGCGCAAGCCGCGCGGCGAACTGTACGCGATCATGCACCTGACGGGCGAAATGTCCGTGGCCACCTCGGGCGACTACGAACGCTTCATCATGCGCGACGGCGTGCGCTATCATCACATCATCGATCCGCGGACCGGCAAGCCGGCCGACAAGTGCCAAAGCGTGACGATCCTCGCGCCGTCCGGCGATCTGGCCGACGCGCTGGCCACGGCCGTGTTCGTGCTGGGACCGCAGGAAGGATTGGCGATGCTTCGCGAATATTATCCGCAATGCGAGGCGTTTGTGCTTGACGATCAGGGGCAGGAACACGCCACGGCCGAATTTGCCGCCAAAACCCGATTGAAAAAGGTGACAAAGTGACAAAACAATCAATAAAAACGGCCAGTTACATAATTGTTGCTCTGGTCGTTTTCGCGGTCCTGGGCTACTGGAATATTCCGAAAAACCTGCCGTTTTCCACCATGGAAGACGCCGTGACGGCGATTGTCGACCTCAACGGCCGCCTGGAAACCGAAAAGCCGCAATGGGATGCCATCGAGCGCAGTTATTACGATAATATATCCAAGTTTATGGAACGAACCGAGGCCTACGAGGACAACATTCGGCTCGATCTGAAGATCCGTGATTCTTTGAAAGAAGCCGAAAAAGGCCTGACCGACGACGTGCAATCCATCATCATCCGCCGGACGATGCTGCGGGCGGTGATTATGCATCTGCAGCAAATGCTGCTGCCGACCGTCGAGCCGGAAAACAAGCTTTCGGCGCACGAACGCGGGCAGCGGGTCGACGTGCTGCTCAAGGCGGTGGAACAATTCGCCAAGGAGGCCGGCGGGCGTTATCCGGTGGTGATCCATGAAGCCGTGGCCGCGTGGCACGCGGAAATGACGCAGACGAAAGCGCAACAGGTGATCGATGTCATCGACGGCATGATCGCGCGGGAGATTCTGGATTTGTTGGCGCGACATCGGCAACTACAAGAGAACATGGACGAGAATTACCGGCAGTTGGTCGTGCTGCAAGCGGAGATGCGCCAACTGTACCACGTGCTGTATTCGCGCCACGCCAAGACCGAGAAGGACACGGCCTGGAAGGTGCTGACACTGTTCACCAACAAGCCGCTTGAGTTCGATGCGGATTATGTGGAAAACGCCATCACATCGTTTTTCCGTAAGCAGCTCGATCTGGTGCAGGATAATCCTCAATAAAATCAACCGATATTTATGAAATAGCCTCGTAAGTCCCCAGCAAATCTTCAATACGCAAAGTGCGCATAAGATAGGTTATGTAATATTTCCGATAAAATCGGTTGGAGGGACTTATCAAGGAACAGCCCCCTGAAACACCCCGCTTCGGCCGTTGCTGCCGGAACCTCTCATGCTCTGCCTTCAACGGCCGTTGCCCGACAACTTGAACGACCGCCTTAGTGACACTCATTAATTTGACGCAACAAAGCACGTCCGAACATTTCGAATGTCGTCGCCCTTTTGTTTTTGTTGATCAGCGGTAGAAAGGATTCGGCTTCAGGCAGTAAACGTTGCCGAAGTTGGTGTGCACATACAGGCGATCCTGCACAACGCTCATCGCGGAGGTCACGCCGTAGCCGGGCCAGAATTTCCAGCGCAGCTCGCCCTTCTCGCGGCTCAGTCCGTAGATGTATCCGTCGGAGCTGGCGACCAGCACCAGTTTTCCGAACGGCACGGCGGTCGACGGGATCTTCAACTTGCGCCGCGGGCTTTTGGCCAGCGAATTCTCCAGGTCGTGTTCGCGCAGATCGAACGACCACAGATCCTTGCCCGTCCGTTTGTCCAAAGCGAACAAGAAGCCCTGGTCGTCGCTGAGATAGACAATGTCACCGTCGATTTCGGCGCGCTGCACGCTGCCCCGGTTGAACGTCCATTGAATGGCGGCGTTGTCGCGGTTCAGGCAATAGAAATTCCCGCCGTAACCGGCCAGGTAAATGCGCTCGTCGACCACCACGGGCGTCGAGTCCACGTCGACCAGCCGGTCGGACTTTTGCAGCAACGTCTTGAAGACCTCGGCCCCGTCCTCGGCGCGAAACGCCATAAAATAACCATCAGCAAAGCCAGTCAGCACGCGGCCGTTGTCGACCACCGGCGAGCTCACGCCCCGGATCGTAAAGCCGTCGGGCATCTCCCGCGACTGCATCCATTTCCATTTGCCGTCGGCCAGCGTCACCGCGTACAGCCGCTCGTGCGAGGTGCGCACGAACACCAGCGTACCGTCGGTGGCCAACCGCCCCTGCACCTGCCCCTGCACGCTGTAGGTCCACTGCAGCAGGCCGGTATGGCGATTCAGGCAATACACCCGGCCGTCGCCGTCGCCGAACACGACCTTGTCGCCGATCACCACCGCGCCGCATTCGACCGGCCCGGCGGTGTCGAACTTCCACAGAATGTCGCCGTTGAGCGCGTCGAAGGCGTAAAACGCGTTCCAGGTATTGCCCAGATAAACGATGTTGTCCTCGACGACCGGAAACGAGTACTGCATCGGCCGCCACAGGTCCTGGTTGGTTTCGTCGACCAGCCGCTTGGCCCACAGCACGCGCAGCGGCGCCGCGTCGACCTGCTCGATCGTCTCCGGCGCGATGGGAATGATCATCCGGCCCGACACGTTGGCGCAACCGGCCGCCAGGACGGTCGCCAGCAGGCATATCGTCAGGAAAATTCGAGTCCGACGATGCATCATCAGGTCGATTCTTTGCCGGCGCGCGCTTTGAGCATCTGCAACTTGCCTTCGGCGCGACGCTTCAATTTATAGAAGGATGGAGCGGAGATCTGGTCGCTCTGCACGACGCGATCCAACGCGCCGATCGCCTTGTCGAGTTCGTTTTTCTGCTCGTACACGCGCGCCAGATCCAGCAGGCTCAGCACCGCAATGGTCGAGCCCTCTTCCCCGGTCAGCGAAGTGTAGATTTCCTCGGCCTTGCCCAGATCGCCCAGCGCCTCGAACGCATAGGCCATGCTCTGCCGGGCCAACGAGGCAAACGGATCGTCCAGACCGACTTTGTCCAGGTATTTCTGGTAATTGCTGATCGCTTCCTGGTATTCTTCCAACTCATAGTAACAATTACCCAAGTTGAGCAGCGCCATGATGCCGTACTTGGAGTTGGGGTAGTTTTTCACCACGATATTGAACTGGTCGACCGCGTCGGACCACTTCTTTTTCTTGTCGATGTACGCGCCGATCGACGCATACTGCGGATTCGCTTTGTAATCTTCCTCGGTGACGATCGGGGCGCGGTACACGACGTCGGCCTGCGCCATCAGCCGTTCGGCCTTTTTATTGCGATAAGCGACGAAACCGAACACGGCGCCGCCGACCAATATCACGATGGAAAGAACGGTCACGCCGATTTTCAGGAAGCGCATCCAATCGATGCCCTCTTCCTCTTCGTCGTGCACCACGATTTTCTTGGTCACGCCTTTGATGGCCGCCAGGAACTTGTCGTCCTGCTTGATTTGTTTCCGCGTGATTTTGTATTTCTTAGCCACGGATACAGCTCTCCCTTTAAAAATGATGCGCCATCCTACGTTTGCGACCGGTATGTGTCAATAGCCGCGCTCCCCAAAACGCCTCACTTTTTGCGCGTTCGGCCCCATACGGCGGCAACCGAACCGATCGTCGCGCCGGCCAGATCGGCGTAGGCGTCCAGCACGTCCGGACTGCGCGACGGCACGAAGGATTGATGCACCTCGTCGCCCACGCCGTACAGGCCGACGATCAGCACGCCGACGGCGACCAGCCCCAGCGCGTCGACCTGCCGCTGTTCGCCCAACGCCCGCACCACGAGCAACGCGAGCAACAGGTACACCAGCAAGTGGATGATTTTATCCGACCCCGCCATTGCGGGCATTGCCGCCGGCGCCGGCCGATGCGACATGAAGAAGATCAAGCCCGCCCAAAAAAGCGGCGGCGCGTAGAGCCAAACGGCGCGCCGAAAGATCACATGCGGTATTTGCCCAGGTCGTCCGGATCGATGTTTTCCAGAATCTCCTGCCACTTTTCCTCATCCGTTCTCTGCTTGTCCGAGGCGGCGTCCTTGTCGAGTTTGTGGGCCAGTTCCAGCACGCTTTCCTCGACCCAGATTTCCGCCTCGGCCCGCAACGCCAGGGCGATGGAATCGGACGGGCGCGCATCGACGTCGTAGCGCTTGCCTTGGCGGTCGACCAGGAACAAACGGGCAAAATAGGTGTTGTCCTTCAACTCGCTGACCAGGATTTTCTCCAAGGTAACGCCGATTTCCTTCAACGTGTTGACGAACAGATCATGGGTCATCGGACGCGAAATTTCGATTTTTTCCAATTCCGAGGCGATGGCGCTGGCTTCCATGATCCCGATCCATATCGGCAGCATTTCCTCATCGTTTTCAGTTTGCAGGACGACGATGGGCACATTGCTCGATGGATCGACGGTCAAACCGGCGACTCTCATTTTCGTGGCCATCTTTTCCTCCTTTTGCTTTTGCTCACCCGGTTGCCGTGCCGCGCAAGCTGCTGGCAAAAGCCTCTACTACTTTAACCGTTACCACGTCTCCGATGTGGATGCCATCCCCGGCGAAATGCACCTCGCGATAACATCCGGATTTCCCCGACCAACGCGGCTTGTCGGCGTCGGTCTGTTCACGTTCCACCAGCACGTCCACAGTGCGGCCGATCAACGCCCGGTGGAGTTCAAACGTAATGTCGCGCTGGCGTTCCTGCAAGATCATCAGCCGGTTGATTTTCTCCTTTTCCGGCACATCGTCGTCGAAACCGGCCGCCATCGTGCCCGGTCGCACGCTGTAACGGAAGCTGAAAGTGTTGGAATATCGAACACTTTCGATCAGATCGAGCGTCTGCTGGAAGTCCTCGTCGCTCTCGCCGGGAAATCCGACCAGAATATCGGAGGTAATCGCGATTTCCGGCCGCGTTTGCCGCAATTGTTGCACCTGTTGCAGATATTGCTCGATCGTGTAACCGCGTCCCATCCGCGCCAGCACGCGGTTGGAGCCCGACTGCACCGGCAGATGGATGTGCCCGGCCAGCTTCGGCAACTCGGCGAACGCGGCGATCAGCCGGTCGGAAAGATCCTTCGGATGGCTCGTGGTGAAGCGAATGCGCCGCAGGCCGTCGATCTCGTGCACGCGTTGCAGCAGCTCGGTGAAGTCCAGCGGCGGCTCCAGCGTTTGCCCGTAGGAATTGACGTTCTGCCCCAACAGCGTGATCTCCCGCACGCCGTTGGCGACCAGCAAACCGACTTCGCGCAGAATTTCCGCCGGCGCCCGCGAACGCTCGTGCCCGCGCACGTAGGGCACGATGCAGTAGGCGCAGTAGTTGTCGCAGCCCTTCATCACCGTGGTGAACGCGGCGACCGGACTGCCCTTGCCCGGCACGATGTCGCCGAAATCGCGACACACCCCCGCGCCTTCGTCCTCCATTTCGATGTCGACGATCGTCCGCGTGCCCCGGTCCAGCGCCTGCAGATGTTGCTGCAGCCGATCGACCGCCGCCGTGCCCAGCACCAGGTGCAGGTAGGGCATCTGATGCAGCAGCGCCCGGCCCCGGCGTTGCGCCAGGCAGCCGGCCAGCACGTATTTCAAATCCGGATTGTGTTTGCGCAGCTTTTTGAGCCGGCCGATGCGGCTGAGCGCCTTCTGCTCGGCCTTGTCGCGCACCGAACACGTGTTGATGATGATCACGTCCGCTTCGTTGGGTTGCGCGGCGGCTTCGTAACCGTCGGCGGCCAGCAGGCGCAGCATCCGCGCCGAATCGTAGTCGTTCATCTGGCAACCGAACGTCTCGATGTAGACGCGCGGCGGCGAACCTTTGCCTTGCTTCATTCGGCGAAAACCACGGCGGTGAACTTCTCGATGACCACGTCGTCATCGCGCCAGCAGCCGGGGCTCATGCCCGCCTTGAGGCACGTCTGGTCGAGGAACTTCTCGCGATCCCACCCCCATTCGGTGGGCACCTGCGGCAACAGCAGACCGCGTTGCCAGCCGCGGCTCATGATCAGCCCGTGCTTGCCGACGACGATCTCCTCGACCTTTTTGACCTTGACCGGCTTGGTCAGCACCGAAATCTCGATGTGCAGGTTGTCCAGTTCCTTTTCCTTGACCGGCGTGAAGCGTGGATCCTGCGAGGCGGCGGCCACGGCCATCTCGCGGATGCACTCCCACAGGGGCATCGTCGCGATGATCTGCCCGATGCAACCGCGCAGTTGGTGGTCGTTCTTTTTGTGCAAGGTGACGAACGCCGCGCCGGGCTCCTTCAATTTCGGATCCTCGATGGTGAAATCCGGCTTCTTGCCGGTGCGCACGAAGGTCAACACCGTTTCGCGCGCGATCGCGAGCATCTGCCGCTTTTCGGCGTCGGTGAACGGATCGTCCTCGTCCTTGGCCGGCTGTGCGTCGGCCGTTTTCGCGCCGTTCTCGCCGCCCAGCAGCACGATCGAGCCGTAGCCGACCACCCGCGATTTATCGCCGGCCGTGTCGCCCGAATTCTGATAGGTGAGCACCTTGAATTGCGTGCCGCCGCGCCGCTTGAACAACTCGTAGAGCGCCATAACCGGCCCCAGGCCGCACAGACGCTCGCGGCAATCGGGCGTCGCCAACAAACCGGCGACGTCGCCGCGCTCCAGAAAGGCCAGCGTGTCACGGTCGATTTTGTTCGCCGAATCGTAGCTGCGGAAATGCGACATGTCGGTGCTGGCGACGAACAACGCCTTCTTGCCGGCGAACGTCTCGTCCAGCGCCCGCGCCAGTTCCTGCAGGTGCTTGGGGCGCACCGTGCCGATGCCGATCATCACGATCGGCGTATGCGGCAGCGCCTGCTGCACGAAGGGCAATTCGACTTCCAGCGAATGCTCCATGCGGAACATCGCTTCGTCGTCGGTAATCAGCGACGAGGCGGCGATCAGCTTGCGCGACGATTCGCGGTCGATTTTGATGTCGCCCAACGGCGTGCGGTAGGCGTCGTAATCCAGCACGCACACGTCCACCGGCACGCGATGGCTCAGGCCCATCACCACGACCACGTCGTATTTTTTGCCCTGCACCGCGCGGAAACTGTGGCCGGCGACCGGCCCGGAATACACGTACCCCGCGTGCGGCGCGACGATGCCGAACACCTCGCCCAGGTCGTCCGGAACCTTCGCCTCGTCGATGAAGCCGTTCACCATGGTCGCCAATTGGTTGGGGTTGTCGGTATAGAACGCACCCGCCACCACCGGTTGGAAAACCATGTTCGCCTCCTCGTTCCGATGCGGTTGTCCGGGCGCGGCCGGCGTCGGCGATTCGGCGTCGGCCCGGTGTTGCTGGCACGCCAGACAACCGGACAAAACCATCAGAATCAATAAAAGGATGAGACTGCGGCGCATGGAAGCCTCCAGCGCTTTAATAATCCGTAGTCATCTTATAACGCTGGTAGATTTTATCCAGGGCCATGCGGCAGGCGGCGGACAATTTCTTGCCCTCGTCGGTTTGCGCGTCGGCGGTTTCCTTGAGCACCTGCTTGAGCGCGTCGACGGAAGATTTTTCCTCCAGCGAGCCCAGGGAATACGCCGCCACGGCGCGCACGTCGGGCTGTTCGTTTTTGTTTTGCAGCACGCGCAGGTTGAGTTCGATGATCCGCCCTTTGTTGCCCTGCTCGGCCGTGACCGCGATGTTGCCCAACGCGACCAGGATGCGCTTGCGCGCGAAGGACGGCCGGCCCGAATAATCGTTGAGCAGAAATTCCACCGCCGGTTCGCCGATGGCCACCAGCGCCTGCGCCGCCTCCACGCCCACTTCGGCCGACAGGTCGCACAGACCGTATTCAATCAACTGCGGCGCGGCGCGCTTGTCGCCGATTTCGCCCAGCGACTTGGCCGCGGCGACGCGCACCGAGGCGTGCTGGTCGCGCAGCAACTCGAACAGCGGCAGCAGGCTTTTCGCCTCGCCAAGCACGCCCAGCGCCTCGGCCGCCTGCTTGCGCACGGTCGGTTCGTCGTCCTTGGCCATGGCGATCACCGCGTCATAAGCGCTGCCGTTGCCGATGCGCCCGAGTGCGTACGTGGCATAGCGGCGCACCGACGCCTTCTCGCTTTTGGTCGCCTTCACCAGCGGCAGCACGGCCGGCTGACCGATGGAAATCAGCGCATGCAGTGCGGCGGTGGCCATGTACTGATCCTTCGTCGCCAGTTTTTCGATCAGCGCCGGTACGGCTTCTTCCGCCTGCAACCGGCCCAACTGCATGGCCGCCTGCATCGCTTTGACGTCCTGGCGTTCCAGTTGCTTCATCCAACAGGCGACGTCGTCCTCGGCGCACGGCTCGGCGGCCTGCGCGACGGCGGCGAACAAAACCAACAGCGACAACGCGACGACAACGGGGAGCTTGCACTTCATCAATCGAATTTCCTTCCGCCCAGCAAATGGAAGTGAATGTGGAACACGCGCTGGCCGCCCCACTCGTTGACGTTATGACGAATGAGGAAACCCTGTTCGGCAATCTCGAACCGCTTCGCCAGTTCGCCGGCCACCTTGAACACGTGGGCGACGATGCCGTAGTCCTCCAGGTCCAGCAGCGTGGGCGTATGCTCGTGCGGTACGATCAACAAATGCACCGGCGCATGCGGCGCGATGTCCTTGACGACGAACACTTTATCGTCTTCGTAAATCTTCTCCGACGGGATTTCGCCCCGGTCGATCTTGCAGAAAATGCAGTTTTCCATCGGCCTTTCTCCGTGATTCGAATGGACGCGAACAACCGGTACGATTGCACCGAAGCGGCGGACGGTCAAGGGTTAAAGAAAACGGGGGACAAGCGCCCATCACCTCGCTTGTCCCCTTCCTCCAAAGGTCGAATCACCTTTCAGATGACCCTATACCCAAATAAAATCCAGGTAGGTTGAATCGATCTTACTAATCCAGCGGCTCCCAATACAAGTCCAAAATGTTGTTCACCGGATTTTCCGTACGGAAGCCGGCTTTGACCTTCATGCCGATCTCGGCCTTCCCGCGTACGAGGTAGCCTTTCATGATCGTGCAGCAGCCGGGGATCTTCACGTCGATCTGGTAGTACGGCGTGGACAGTTCGATGCCCTCGCCCGGATATTCGACGTACGTGTAGGTGAAGATCTCGCCGATCACCTGTTTCTTGAACTTGACCCATTTCATCGGCTGGAGGCAGTCCGGACAATCCGCACGCGGCGGCAACCAGATGCCCTTTTCGGCGCACTTGGGATTGGCGCAGCGCGTGCCCCACAACTCGCCCTTCGTCAGGCCGACGAAGAATTTCGTCAGCTTGCCGAAAGTGTGCAGATGCAGCGGGCTGCGCGGCCATTCGATCGACATTTCTTTCCAAGCGGTGCGCGTCAACTTGGAGGGCGCACCGATGAAATGCACTTTGTGTCCTGCGATCTTGGGGACTTTGTTGCTTTTTGCCATGGTGTCCTCCTTACCAGGCCTTGCGGCCGATGCCCACGGTTACGTGGCTGCCGACGCCGGCGTGCGATACCCACAGACCCTGCTTCGCGTTCTTGACCTGCAGACTCTTCCACTTCTTCGGTTTGGTCTTGCCGTAGCGCTTCCAGATTTTCGGGTCGCCGTGGAACTTGTCGTATTTTCCCTGCACCTGCCACAAGGTTTCGATGCCCTGGAAGATGCCGGTGGCGCCGACCGCGTGCATCGTGCCCAGCAGGCCGCCGCTCAGGTTCGAGGGGCACCTGCCGCCGAAGTAGGCGTCGCCCGATTCGATGTAGTCCGGCTCCTCGCCGTACTTGCGCAGGCCGATGTCGCCGTAGGTCTGGATATCGGAAATGGTGAACGCGTCGTGCAACTCGACGAAGTCCAGTTCCTCGATCGGATTCTTGATCTTGGCCATGCGATAGGCGTGATACGCGGCGAAACGCGCGGCCAAAAAGCTCTCGAAGCCCGGCCACGGATCGTCGGCGCTGCCCATATCCTTGTAGTCTTTCGGCGTCTCGTTGGGCAGCAGCGGCACGGCCATGTTGCGGCGGTCGGCCACGCGCAGCGTGTGCGTGCCGGCGCAGATGAACAACTGCACCGGTTTGTCGGTCAACTGCTTGGCCACCTTTTCCGAGCACAGCAGCATCGACGCGGCGCCCACGCTCATCGCGCAGCATTCGAGCATGCGCAGCGGATCGCAGACGATACGCCCGCCGAGGATTTCCTCGATCGTGTGATCGCCCGACTGCTGCGCGTACGGGCTCATCGTCGCGTAGTAGCGGTTCTTCTGCGCGACCTTGGCCCGGGTGATTTCCGACAGGTTGTACTTCTGCGAGAAACGACGGGCCATCGGCGCATAGTAGCTGGCGTAAATGCGCGCCAGGCGGGTTTCGAAGTCTTTGCACGCGGCGGTGGAGATGTAGTAGTTGCCGGTCCGCGTGTCGACTTCGTCCATGCGCTCGAAGCCCAGCGCCAGGGCGACGTCGCAATAGCCGGAAGCCACGGCCATCGCCGCGGTCCACACGGTGCTGCCGCCGGTGGCGCCGCCGGTTTTAATCCCGAGGTTGCCCAGCGGATCCAGCCCGAGGTAATCGCTGACCTTCGCTTCGCCCAGGAGCTGATCGCCGAAGTGATCGGCGAAGTGACCGATGAAGGAGGCGTTGATCATCCCTTTGACTTCGAGCGGATCCTTTTTCAGATCGTTCTCCTCGAGCATCATGCGGAAGGCTTCCATGCACAGCTCTTCCATTTTCTTCTCGGGATAGGTTTTTCGATAGTCGGTCAATCCGCCCGCGACCATATAAACGGGCCGATTGAACCGGGGCACGCGTAGCGCACCGGGGCTCAGCACTTTCATTTTCCCTCCCTTTTGAGTTTTTCCTGCAAGTAGAATGTTGCGTACAAACGTTCGCGCGTAGTGTGATTTTCAGATGGTGCGGTTCGCGACGTTGCTCTCGATAAAATCCACGATCGCCTGCAAGGTCGTGCCCGGGGTGAAGACCGCGGCCACGCCCGCCTCTTTCAGGCCGGCAATGTCCTGCTCGGGAATGATGCCGCCGCCGAACACGACGATGTCGTCCACGCCCTTGTCCTTGAGCAGCCGGATCACCTCGGGAAACAGGTGATTGTGCGCGCCGGAAAGAATCGAAAGGCCGATCGCGTCGACGTCTTCCTGTATCGCCGTGTTGACGATCATCTCCGGCGTCTGATGCAGACCGGTGTAAATGACCTCGTAGCCCGCGTCGCGCAAGGCCCGGGCGACGATCTTCGCGCCGCGATCGTGTCCGTCCAGTCCGGGTTTTCCCACCAAGATGCGAATCGTGCGTTTCATAGCTGCTTCGTCTCCTTACAGATACGCAGGGTCTTGATACTCGCCGTAAACATCCCGCAGTGTATTGACCATCTCACCAAGGCTGGCATACCTGCGCACGCAATCCAGTATCGGCGGCATCACGTTGCGCCCCTCGACGGCCGCGCGCTTGAGCTCGGCCAGGGCGCGATCCACCGCCGCGTTGTCCCGTTCGCTTTTCACCTTCTGTAACGAGGCAATTTGATCCTTTTCGACCTGCTCGTCAATGTAGAGCAGATCCAGATCGATCGGCTCGTCGTTGACGTATTTGTTCACGCCCACGACGGTCTTCTCGTTGCTTTCGACCTGCCGCTGGTAATGGTACGCCGCTTTGCTGATCTCCGTTTGCGGATACCCGTTCTCGATCGCCTTGAGCATGCCGCCCATCTCGTCGATCTTGCGGATGTACGCCAGCGCCTCGGCCTCCATCCGGTCGGTCAGGCTCTCGATGAAGTACGAGCCGCCCAGCGGATCGATCGTGTTGGTCACGCCGCTTTCCTCGGCGATGATCTGCTGCGTGCGCAAGGCCACCTGCACCGCCCGTTCGGTGGGCAGCGCCAGCGTTTCATCCATGCTGTTGGTGTGCAGGCTCTGCGTGCCGCCCAGCACCGCCGACAACGCCTGGATCGTCGTGCGCACGATGTTGTTCAGCGGCTGTTGCGCGGTCAGCGAACACCCCGCCGTCTGCGTGTGGAAACGCAGCAGCCACGAACGCGGATCCTTCGCGCCGATCTCCTCTTTCATGAAGCGCGCCCAAATGCGCCGCGCGGCGCGGTACTTGGCAATCTCCTCGAAGAAATCGGAATGCGCGTTGAAGAAGAACGACAATCGCGGCGCGAACACGTCGGGGTCCAGCCCCGCGTCGATGCCCGCGCGCACGTAGGTCATGCCGTCGCCGAGGGTGAAGGCCAGCTCCTGCACCGCCGTGCTGCCCGCCTCGCGAATGTGATACCCGCTGATGGAAATGGTGTTCCAGCGCGGCACGTTCTCCGAGGCGAAAGCCAGGATGTCGGTGATGATCTTCAAATGCGGCTGCGGCGGGAAGATCCACGTCTTCTGCGCGATGAACTCCTTGAGCATGTCGTTCTGAATCGTGCCGCCGACCTTGTCCCAGGTCACGCCCTGTTTTTCGGCCACCGCCAGATACATCGCCCACACGATCGCGGCCGGCGGGTTGATCGTCATGGAGGTCGTCACTTTGTCGAGCGGGATGCGGTCGAACAGGATCTCCATGTCGTGCAGCGTATCGATGGCCACGCCGCATTTGCCGACTTCGCCCCGGCTGCGCACGTCGTCGCTGTCGCGGCCGTAGAGCGTGGGGAAATCGAACGCGGTCGACAGACCGGTCTGCCCGTTTCCCAGCAAATAATGAAATCGTTCGTTGGTCTGCTTAGGATTGCCGAAGCCGGCGAACTGGCGCATGGTCCAGGTGCGCCCGCGGTACATCGTCGATTGCACGCCGCGGGTGTACGGATACTGCCCAGGAAAGCCCAAATCCTTTTCGGCATCAAAGTCGGCCAGGTTCTCAGGTGTGTACAGCGGATCGATGTCCGCGTCCGAAATCGTTGTAAATTTTTGTTCGAGCTGTCGGCTTTTCGAAAACTTATCCAACCATTCCTTTTTGGTTACCATGGTCGATGTCCGTTAAAAGCCTCATACATACGTTCGAAGTTAAAGTTGATCGCTCCCACGAATACGTCGTAGCTGGTTTTATAGAGTCCCCGGCCGTCGTCGAGCTCGCTGGCGAAATCCGGACCGGGCAACGGCGTCTTTACGTCCTCTTGATAAATGTGCATGTAGGACGCGTCAAAGTCCATCCCGAAATAGCTCATCGTGAAGCCGCCCGCGCCGATCTTGCGCGGCGATTCCAGACCGCTGATGTGCGGCGGATTGGCCGTCATTTCGTAGGCCGCGCCGCCATGCAGCCGCCAGTGCTCGTTGATGTGCCAGGTGCCGCCCAAACGGAAGTCCCAGGTGTCGTCCCATTCCAGCGGATACTTGAAGTCCTGGATGATGTCGCCCTTATCGAAGTTGATGTCGTAGTACGGCAGCTTGGTCCACGGAATGAACGTCGAGGCGAACTCGACATCGAACAGCTTCTTGTAAATGAAGCGAACGCCCAGGCGGTAAATCGGCGGGAAGGTCAGCGCCATGCGCAGCTTGTCGGTGTAGGGATTCTGTCCCAGGATCGTGCCGTACAGCTTGGGCATGTCGGCGGAGATGTCGCCCTCGATGACCACGTCGTACTGACCGTCGTAGGAAAAACCGATCTCCAACCAGTCGGGAATCGGCGCAATGACGATGCCCAAGGCGTAGCCGGGCGTGAATTCCGACCACGCGTCCAGTGTCGCGATAACGTCGAATTCCGGATTGCGGTCGTGCAACACACTGAAGCCGTATTCGTTGATCATCCGGAAGTTCACCAGGCTGGCCTGCGCGCCCAAGCGAATGTACTTGTTCGGATTCCACGCGGCCGACAACGCATAGATCGGCATCATGACGTTGGCTTCGACGATGTTGTAGCGCTGTGGTCCGTCGCGCTTCCACCGGTTCGTCACCGCATACGGACCGTAAACGCCGAACCCGAAGGTCCACGTATCCAGTCCGAAGTCGCTGGAAAGACCGGCGAATTGCACGTTGTCGTAAGGATTGATGTTACGCGAGGCGCCCTGGTAAGGCTCCCGGCGATAATAGGTATGGAAAAATTCATACGAGGAAGCGAAGTACAGGTTCGTTCCTTCGACGTTGGCCAGGTTGGCCACATTCATCCAGAAAGCGGACAAATCGTCGCCGCCGACCACGTTCGCCCCGGCACGCGCGGAAGTGCGCGGACCGATGTCCGGATGGAAAAATCCGCTGGCTTGCGCCATGTCGATTGCGGTTAAAGTGAAAAGGACGCCAAGAAATAGAGCGAGAATGATAGGAGAACGTCGATTCATTGATCACCTTGGATTTCGATCTCGAATCAAAATAAGTGTAAACTGGCCCATGAATGTCAATGTTTGTCGTTTGTCCTGAATGATCGGCGAAATACCCCCTCGATATTACGCCGATTAAGTTAGGGATGTTTATCATTGCCTTGGACAATTGTCAAATGCATTCCCGAAACATCGAACACTGTTCAATATTAGAAATGATGGAGCGCCGAATCACATTTTTTTCCATTCGATGAGCGAGAATTGTTGCAGACCCCGATGCATCATGTTAGGTTTTCCCTAACCATCAACCACTAAATGTTGGGGGTCTGGATGTTTCGTCGGACCTTGGCTTTGGGATTGGTTCTCGTCGGTTTGTTGGCCATGTCGGCCTGTTCGCACAGCACGTTTGACGGCACGTTGGACATCGCCAAAGCGCCGCCGGCGTCGGAACAGTCGGAAATCGAAATTTTCGAATACGACCGGCAACCGATTCCGATTCGCATGATTTTCCAGGAGGAGACCGACCAATATTCGGTCTATCTCGTCAAATTCGACGTCAAGGATTTTCCCCAGCTCAAGAATCGTTACGCGCGCGCTTTTTACTTCGTGCAAAAGCAGCGTAACGTCAAAACGCCCTGCATGATCTGCCTGCCCCCCACCGGCGGCGGGATGGATCTGACCAAGAACTTCGCCGCCTCCTACGCCGAAGCCGGTTACACGACGTTGGGCTTTTATCGCCGTGAGATGTTTTTCAATCCCGACAAGTCGATGGAATACAACGTCGAGCTGTTCCGGCAATCGGTGATCGACGTGCGGCGCGGCATCGACTTCCTGCAAGGCCAGCCGGAGGTCGATCTGGAAAAGCTCGGCATTATGGGCGCGAGCCTCGGCGGCATCATCGGCGCACTGTCCACCGTGGCCGACGGGCGCATCAAAGCCACGGCTTCGCTGGTCTCCGCCGGCAACCTGCCCAAGATCCTGGACACCTCGGGCTACAGCCGCGTGCGCAAGTTCCGCAACGGCCTGATGAAGCGCTACGACGTAAAACGCGACAAACTCAAGGACTGGGCCACCCCGTACCTCAAACCGATCGATCCGCTGACCTACGCGGACCGTATCGATCCCGCGCGCTACCTGATGATCAACGGTTCGATGGACAACATCATCAAACTCTCCGCCGCCGAAGACACCTGGCTCGCCTTCGGCAAACCCGAATGGCGCATTTACCCGGTGGGCCATTACACCTCGATGCTGATGATCAACAAGGCGAAAAAGCTGACGATCGAGCATTTCAATCGCGTACTCGATTTCTCCGCGCCGGCGCAATAATCACGGGAGACAGACAAAAAATGATCAAGCACTACGTTCTGGACACCAACGTTCTGCTGCACAATCCGAACGCGCTGTTCCTCTTCCAGGACAATCACGTGATCATCCCGATCACCGTGATCGAGGAAATCGACCGCTTTAAAAAGGAACTGTCGGAAATCGGACGTAACGCCCGGCTCACCAGCCGCCACCTCGACACGCTACGCACGCGCGGCAACTTGATGAAAGGCGTGTCGCTCGACAACGGCGGCTCGCTGCACGTCGACGTGAAAAAGCAGGAGGACCTCTCCTTCAACGGCTTGCTGCTGGAAGCCAATTCCGACAACCGCATCCTGCTGGTCGCGCTACAGGAGCAAAAGCGGCATCCCGCGGAACGCACGATCCTGGTCACCAAGGACACCAACCTGCGCATCAAGGCCGACGCCCTGGGCCTGGAAGCGCAGGACTTCCAAAACGCGAAGGTCAACGTCGACGAGCTCTACACCGGCATGGTCAAGCTCGAGGTCGACGGCGAAATGATCGACGACCTCTACGAGGACGAGGAACTGACCATCGAAGATCACGACCTGTACGCCAATCAGTTCGTGCACCTGGTCGATCTGGCCGACCCGAATCACACCGCGCTGGCGCGCATGGACAACAACGCGCAAAAGCTGGTGCTGCTCAAAAAATTGAAAAGTCCCATCTTCAACATCTGGCCGCGCAACCGCGAGCAGCGTTTCGCCATGGACCTGCTGCTCGACGATCAGGTGCGTCTGGTCACGCTGGTGGGCAAGGCGGGCACGGGCAAGACGCTGCTGGCGCTGGCCGCCGGTCTGCATCGCACGCTCAACGACAATCGCTATCTGCGCCTGCTGGTCAGCCGGCCGATTTATCCGCTGGGCCGCGAACTGGGCTTTTTGCCCGGCGACCTGGACGCCAAGCTCAAACCGTGGATGCAGCCGATCTTCGACAACCTCGAGCTGCTGCTGAGTTCGCCGACCGACAAAGCCGCGCAGTTCACGCGCGTCGGCCAGTTGCGCGACGACGGCACCATCGAGATGGAGGCGCTGACCTACATTCGCGGTCGCTCGCTGCCCAACGTCTACCTGCTGATCGACGAGGCGCAGAACCTCACGCCGCACGAGATCAAAACGACGGTCACGCGCGTCGGCGAAAATACGAAGATCGTCCTCACCGGCGATCCTTATCAGATCGACAATCCATACCTGGACGCCAGTTCCAACGGTTTGACCTACGTGGTCGAGCGGATGAAGGGCCAGCAGATGGCCGGCCACATGACGTTGATCAAGGGCGAGCGCAGTCCGCTGGCCGAATTGGCCGCGAACATTCTGTAAGGATTTGTCGGTTACTGGCGCGGGACGAGCGGCGTCGAATTTTCCGGCATCGTCTCCAGCTTGATCTTCAGGCTCATCTTCTTCTTATTGCGGATCAAAATAACGCGGACGGTCTGCTCGGCCGGCGTCGACGCGGCGATCACCGGCAGGTCGTCGGCCACCTCGATCGTGCGCCCGTTGAACTCGATGATGATGTCGCCTTCGCGCAGCCCCGAGCGTTCCGCCGGGCCGTTGGGCACCACCTGGCTGACCACCGCGCCGTAGGGGCGCGGCAAGCCGAGCGTTTCGGCCATCTTCGCGGTCACCGGCTGCACGTACACGCCCAGCCAACTGCGCACCACGTGGCCCTTCTCCTTGAGCTGCTCGATGATGTTGCGCGCCAGGTTGCTCGGAATGGCGAAGCCGATGCCCTGCCCCGACGCGCTGATCATCGTGTTGATGCCCACCACCTGCCCGCGCACGTTGATCAGCGGTCCGCCGGAATTGCCGGGGTTGATCGACGTGTCGGTCTGGATGAAGTCGTCGTAGGGCCCCGCGCCCAGCACGCGTCCCTTGGCCGACACGATCCCCGCCGTTACCGTATGCGACAAGCCGAACGGATTGCCGATCGCGATGACCCATTCGCCTACTTCCAGGTGGTCGCTGTCGCCGAAGTCGAGGTACGGCAGATCGTTCGCCTCGATTTTGATCAGCGCCAGATCGACCTTTTTATCGAAGCCGATCACCCGCGCGTCGAACTCGCGCCGGTCCAGCAGGCGCACGCGGATTTTCTTCATCCCGCGGATGACGTGGTTGTTGGTCACGATGTACCCGGCCGGGTCGATCAGAAAGCCCGAGCCCTGGCCTTCCATCCCTTCCATGCCGCCGAACGAGGGCGGCGCGGGACGATTGCCGCGATCGGATTTGGCCACGTAAATATTGACCACCGACGGCGCGACGCGCTTGGCCAGATCGGCGAAGGAATGCAGCGCGGCCATGCTGGTGAACTTGCTTTTGACCGGCGCTTCCAGCTTGGGCAGCCCCGCCTGTTCGTTCGTCGGGCGTTTCGCCTCGGCGGGAGCGAAGGCCAGCAACAGACCGCCGATCAACACGACGATCGCCAACAACACCATACCGGATTTGTATTTCATCCTCGTCCCCGCTCCGCGCTCAGGCGTCGCTTTTTTTGCACGATTCCACAAAGCGCAACCGCAAATCGTACAGGGCGTTTTTCAACAGGTGTTCTTCGAGTTCGGTCAGGTTGCCCTTGGTTTTTTCCTGCAGCATCCCCAACAGGTCGATGTTCTGCTTGGCCAGCGTCAGATCCTTCTCCACCTTCTGGCTGACCGGATCGGGCAGATCGCCCAGGTACACCATCGTCGAGGTGGACAGGGAAATGATGAACGAGGCGAAGTCGATCGGCGGCAGATTCTGATACGTATCCGGATCGCATTCTTCGCATCCCTCGTCCCGCGCCGCTTCCGGTTCGGCCGCCGGCGCCTCATCCGCATCGGCCGTTTCCTGTTCGCGCGCCTTTACCGATCCGTCTTCCTCGACGACGAACTTGCGGCGATCGGAAACCTTGAAGCCGCCATTTTTCTCATCGTTGCCCATGCGCATGCCCCCTAATTCTTGGCCGGCTTGTTCGCGATCGCCATGGCGACCTTCACTTTCGCCGGACGCAACAGCCGTTTCCCGATTCTATACCCACTGATGAGCACTTCCAAAATATGATCCGGCTCGACTTCGTCGCTGGGCATCGCGAACATCACCTCGTGCACGTTCGGATCCAGCGCCTCGCCCTTGGCCGGGTCGATTCGCTCCAGCCCCAGACGCGTCAGATTGTTCACCATCTGGCGGTGAATCGCCCGCATGCCCTCGCGCCAGGCCAGCGCGTCGTCGCCGGCCGGCGTCGTTTCCAGCGAACGCTCCAGGCTGTCGAGCGTCGGCAGCAGTTCGCTCATCACCTTGGCCATGCCCGTCAGGCCCGCGTTTTCGAAATCGCGCGCCGAGCGTTTGCGGAAATTGTCGAACTCGGCCGCCAGACGCTGCAGATGATCGATCAACTGTTCCTTGGTCAACTCGGGAGCCTTGTCCGGTTGTTCCGCCGGCGCCGGCGCCTCGACCGTCCCCGCTTGTTCGGCCGCGGCCGGTTCGTTGGTCGGAGCCGCCTGTTGTTCGCCGGCGGCCGTTTGCGGTTCGTTGTCCTTCCCTTTGACCTCGATCTTCATACCTTCTTCACTCGCTTCCGGTTGAGGTTGAACTTGCTTGTCGACAGCCGCATCGACTTTTTCCTTGCTCGCTTTGCCGGTCATGAACCCATTGCCTCCTTATAGCAAGTCTTTGCGCGGTTGCATCGGATTTTCCTTGGCGAACGTCTCGATCAGCATCCGCGATTTTTCGTCGATCTTCGTGGGCACCGTGATCTGCACCGCGACGTACAAATCGCCTTTGGCGTTTTTCGTGCGCACGCCGCGCCCCTTCAGGCGGAACACCTGCCCGCTTTGCGTGCCCGCCGGCAGCGTGATCGTCGCCTGCCCGCCCAGCGTCGGCACCTGGATGCGCCCGCCCAGCACCGCTTCGGCGATGGTGATCGGCACCTGGATGCGCAGGTCGTGCCCCTCGCGTTTGAAGTGCGGATGCGGCTTCACTTCCAGTTCGATGATCATGTCGCCCGCCGCCGAACCGTTCGGGCCCGCCTCGCCCTTGCCGCGCAGGCGAATCTTCTGCCCCGTGTCCACGCCCGCCGGAATGCGCACCGACACCGAACCGCGCTGCGGAATGTTGATTTGCGTCACGCCGCCCTCGATGGCCAGCATGAAATCGATCTGCATGCGAAACAGCAGGTCGCGCCCGCGCATCGCCCCGGTGAAAGCGCCGAACGGATCACCGCCCATCGACGCGCCGCCGCCGCGCCCGCGTCCGCCGAATATTTCCGAAAAGATGTCGCCGAACGAACCGAAAAACGACTGACCGCCGCCGCTGTAGCTGCCGCGCATGTTGCGAAAATCGAAGCCCGAAAAATCGAAGCCGCCCGCGCCCGGCCCTTGATGGCCGAAGGTGTCGTACTTCTTGCGCGCCTCCGGATTGGACAGCACCGCGTAGGCTTCGCTGATTTCCTTGAACTTCGCCTCGGCCGATTTGTCGTCGGGATTGCGGTCGGGGTGGTATTTGAGCGCCAGTTGTTTGTAGGCCTTGCGAATCGCCTGTTCGTCGGCGTCGCGCCCTACGCCCAGCACTTTGTAATAATCGGGTCTCGCCGCCACGGGTCGCCGTCTCCTTTTACCGTCACGTCATTCGCGCGGCAGAATGATGGACAACACGCCGTTGTTCATCGTCGCTTCAAGATCCGCGAAACGCACCGGACCGGGGATTTCCACCTGTCGCCGGAACACGCCCAGCGGGCGCTCGAAACGCAGCATGGCTTCGGGTTCGACGTTGTCGATGAAACTCTTCTTCCCGCTGATGACCAGAAAGCGGTTTTTCATTTCCAACGTCACTTCGTCCAGGCTCAGGTCGGGCAGATCGATCAGCAGCCGATATTGCCGCGGCTCCTCGATCAGGTCCATCGCCGGCCGCCACTGTTCGCCGCCGGCCGATGAGCCTTCGCCCCACGCCGTGGCGTTGCGGATCTCCAACAGGTTGCTCAAACGGCGATGCAGCATCGATACCTCGGCGAGAATCGAATTCAAATGCGGATTGCGCATCGTTCCTCCGTTTCGGCAAAAGGGGCGAGGCCGACCCTGCGCCGCGTCCTCGCCCCGATAAATTCCATCCGCATCCTGACGGATCGACTAATTTTCGTCGACGATCTCGGCGTCGATGACGTCGTCGCCGTTGCCGCCGGACGACTGCTGCGCCTGCTGCTGGCTCGCTCCACCGGCCGCCTGGGCTCCGCCGCTGGCCTTTTTGTACATCGCTTCGGCCATCTTGTGCGAAGCCTGCGTCAGCGATTCCATCTTCGCCTTGATCTCGCCCAGGTCCCCGCCTTCGAGCGCCTTGCGCAGTTCGGCGATGGCCTCATCGATCGCCTTGGCGTCGGCCTCGTCGATCTGCGCGCGGTTTTCCTTGAGCAGCTTTTCGGTCTGATAGGCCATGTTGTCGGCCTGGTTGCGCAGGTCGATTTCCTCGCGCTTTTTCTTGTCCTCTTCCGCGTGCAGCTCGGATTCCTTGACCATGTCATCGATTTCGTGCTTGTCCAGACCCGAGGAACTGGTGATCGTGATCGTCTGTTCCTTGTTGGTCGCCAGGTCTTTCGCGCCGACCGACAAGATGCCGTTGGCGTCGATGTCGAAGGACACTTCGATCTGCGGAATGCCGCGCGGCGCGGGCGGAATGCCCGTCAGGTGGAAGCGGCCCAGCGTGCGGTTGTAGGCGGCCATTTCGCGCTCGCCCTGCAACACGTGAATTTCCACGCTGGTCTGGCTGTCGGCGGCCGTCGAGAAGATCTCCTTTTTCTGCACGGGGATCGTCGTGTTGCGCTCGATCAACTTGGTCATCACGCCGCCCAGGGTTTCGATGCCCAGGCTCAAGGGCGTGACGTCCAGCAGCAGCACGTCTTTCACGTCGCCGGCCAGCACGCCGCCCTGAATGGCCGCGCCCACCGCGACGACTTCGTCCGGGTTCACGCCGCGATGCGGCTCTTTGCCGAACAGCTCTTTGACCACCTGCTGCACCCGCGGGATGCGCGTGCTGCCGCCGACCAAGACGACCTGATGCAGATCCTTGGGCGACAGCTTCGAGTCGCGCAACGCCTGCCGGCACGGCTCGAGCGTGCGGTCGATCAGATCCTCGACCAACTGCTCGAACTTCGCACGGGTCAAGGTGAAGTCCAGGTGCTTGGGGCCGCTGGCGTCGGCGGTGATGAACGGCAGGTTGATGCTGGTCTGCTGCGCCGAGGACAGCTCGACCTTGGCTTTTTCCGCCGCTTCCTTCAGCCGCTGCAGCGACATGCGGTCCTGCGCCAGGTCGATGCCCTGGTCCTTTTTGAATTCGGCGATCAGCCAGTCGATGATGCGCTGGTCCAGATTGTCGCCGCCCAGGTGGGTGTCGCCGTTGGTCGCTTTCACCTCGACCACGCCTTCGCCCACTTCCAGAATCGAAATATCGAACGTGCCGCCGCCGAAATCGTATACGGCGATGGTTTCGTTGCTCTGTTTGTCCAGTCCGTAGGCCAGCGCCGCGGCGGTCGGTTCGTTGATGATGCGTTTCACGTTGAGACCGGCGATCTTGCCCGCGTCCTTGGTCGCCTGACGCTGGCTGTCGTTGAAGTACGCCGGCACGGTGATCACCGCGTCCTCGATCTTCGTGCCCAGGAAATCCTCGGCCGCCGACTTGAGCTTCTGCAGAATCATCGCGCTGATTTCCGGCGGGCTGTATTGTTTGCCCATCACTTCGATGCGCGCATCGTCGTTCGGACCTTTGATGACCGAATACGGCACCAGCCCGATTTCTTCCTTCACTTCCTGAATCCGGCGTCCCATAAAGCGCTTGATCGAGAAAATCGTGTTTTGCGGATTGGAAACCGCCTGGCGCTTGGCAACGGTGCCAACCAGTTTCTCGCCATCCTTCGTGAACGCGACAACCGACGGAGTAGTGCGACCGCCCTCAGAATTCACAATCACTTTCGGCTCGGTACCTTCCATGACCGCGACAACGGAATTGGTCGTACCTAAGTCGATGCCGATGATCTTGCCCATAACCATTCGCTCCTTTCGATTACTATAATCTCGGACTGCCAGCCGAAAATTAACCATCCCATTTTGCTTGTCAACGCGAACTTACTGAATTTTTTGGCACATTTTTATTTGACCATTTGCTCTCATCCCGCTATGATCGGCCCCCAGGTAAAAGATGTGACTAGGATGCGTAACATGTCAATAATTAGACGTTTTTTTATTTTTCCGCTCGTTCTGATAATAACCATCCTCAGCGGCTGCGGCGAAAGTTTGTACGACGAGGAGGAGGTCTATTCCTTCCACGAGCACATCGCCGACAGCTCCAAGGGCGGCGATCTGCTCAACGCCATGGACAAGGCCGGCATCAAGCAGACGGTTCTCGCCGGCTCCTACGACACCTCCTTCAATCACCAGGCACGGCCGGATTTTTCCAGTTCGCAAAAAAACAACGAACTCATCATGAACGCGATGTCCCAGGCGCCCACGCGCATCCTGGCCTTCCCGCTGATTCGCGGCAACGAACCGGAGTTGATCAAATACGCCAAGGAACTGTTTTTGGCCGGCGCGCGCGGTTTTTACCTGAGCCACGGCAACCGGCGTCTGCGGCCGATGCCCCTGGACGACGATCGCCTGCAACCCTTCTACGCCTGGTGCGAAATTCACCGTGTGCCGCTGATTGTCGAGTGCGATTATCGCGCCTACGGGGCCGAACTCGAACACGTGATGCGCGATTATCCCAATCTCTACGTCGTCGCCACGGGCATGCTCGGCCTGACCGACGATCTGGAGAAACTGACCATCCTCTTGGAAAAATTCCCCACGCTCGAGCTTTCGTTGGGCTTCGGTTGGGAAGACGACAAATGGCGAGCCGTGCAGAATCTCTCGGAAAATCACGAAGCCGCGCGGCAATTTTTCATTACTTACAAAGACCGCCTGCTGTTCGCCACCGACATCATGGTCTACAGCGGCGCGGGGCGTAACCTCGATTGGCTCACGCAATACCTGCTGGACATGCGTCGTTTCCTGGAGCGCTCGTCGCTGCGCTACAAGGTGCTGCTCGGCGGCAAGACGACCATGCGGAAGGTCCACGGCCTGGACCTGCCGCGCGACGTGCTCGAGATGATCTATCACACCAATTACAAAAACATAATCGGCGAGATGCCCTCCGAGGTGAACAAGTACAACCTCGATCATCTGCTCGGCGGCGTGCCGGCGCAGGCGCAGTACGACATCGAATCCGACTACCGTCTGGTCACCGCGATCGTCACCAGCCAGGCCAATCCGCTCGAAGGCATGGTGAGCAACTGGCTGCGCAACGTGCTGTCGGGCAAAACCACCAATTGGCGCGAGTTGGCCGGCGAAGATCGTCCGATTCAGGTCGTCGCCATGCCGCCGCTGGATCAATGGGTGGCCAAGCGCCTGAAAATCCGCGAACCGATCGCCATTAAAAAGGTAAACACGCCCGAAGAGGTCGTGCGTTTGCTGCGGGAAAATCCGGGGACGCTGGCGTTGGTGCCCTTCCAGGCCCTGCGGCCGGAAATGAACGTCATTCCGGTCGACGGCGAATCTCCCACCGGCCGGTACGTGCGCGATTGCGCCAAGCGCGGCGGCGGCACGATCGGCTCGTATTTTTACAGCTATCCGCTGCTGATTCCGCTGGCGGTCAAAGGCGAGATCGCGCCGGAGCTGCGCTACGATCCCTATGAGATCCGTCACGTCATGATCAGCGGCAATTTCCTCCCCCAGCAACTGCCGCCCAAGAGCGTCGGGCTGGAGCAGGAAGTCTCCTCGATCTTCAAACTCGGCGGGCTGATGCGGCAGGCCGATCTGGCGCAGGTTTCCCTGGGCGCGCCCCTGGCGGCCAATTGTCCGCCGATGAGCGAGCACGGCGCCTGCATGAATCAGCAAATGCTGCATGCGATGGACTTCGCCGGCATCGATGTCGCCGACGTGCACGGACCGCGTTTGCTCTCGTTGGGGCGCGATCATTTCGGTCATGATCTGATCAAGTACTGGCGCCACTCGATCGACATCGTCGGCGCCGGAGAAAACATGGCCGCGGCCGCAAAGCCGGCGACGTACCGCATTCGCCGGCAGCCGTATGCGTTCCTTTCCTATAGTTTGATTCCCAACGCGGACGCGCAGGCCAAAGCCGACGCCCCCGGGAACAATCCCTACGTCGTTGGGACGGTCAGTGCCCGGATCAAGGAATTGGCCGCCGCAAACAATATTGTCTTCGTCAACATCTCCGCGCTCGATCAGGACGCTGAAACGCTGCGCCTCCTTGCCCGGCAGGCCATCGACGACGGCGCAACGGTCGTCACCTTCAACCGGCCGTCTCCGCCGCGCGACATTGAATTTTATCAGCAGGGGTTCATCGCCTACGGCCTGGGCAATCAGACGATCAACGAATCGTCCGCGACCGAGGCGAATATTTCGTTCCTCGCGCGGCACGTATTCTACGGGAAGCGCTATATCTCGTTGGATCTGATTCCGTTGGAAGCGCATGAAGGATATGTGCGCCCGTTGCATGCCACGCGCACGCGCCAGGCGTACAATCTGTTGTTTGGCGGGAGCAAGCGAAGGCCGTAATCGACTCAGTCGAATTCGGACTCGTCTTCGCTTTCCTCTTCTTCTTTGTAGTCGCCGAAATCTCCGTCCAGTTCGGTGTCGAATTCGCCGTCGTAATCGTCGTTGATCGAATCCAGATCGTCGAAATCAACGTCCGCTTTTAAGCTGGAAGCGGTCGGCTTGGCCTTGGTTGCTTTTTTATTGGGTTTGAGCGGAACCTCCAACGGCTTGCCGCATTTCGGACAGGTCGTCAGTTCCTTACCCATGTCGAAAAACTTCGCTTCGCATTCTCGACAAATGTGCATCTTGCCGAATTTACTGTGCGTCATCTAGCGCCCCATCAACAAGAGTTACCGGGGATTTAAGCAGCCGTTATTTACCAGAACCCATAGTGACGTGCAAGCGAAAAAAAGCCCGAACGGCCGTACGTCTTTGACCTCTTGCATCAGGTGGAAATTACGTGCTAATAGCCTCGTGTCAACCCAACGTGCAATTACATCATTTCACCTCAAGCCGAAAGGAGCAGCGTGTATGGAGATCAAGACTATCTTCGTCATTGGCGCCGGCCAAATGGGGCACGGCATCGCGCAGGTGGCGGCGACCAAGGGCTTTACCGTTTTTCTTAGCGATATCAGCCAGGAATTGGCCGACAAGGGCAAGGCCGCGATTGACAAAAACCTCGCTCGTCAGGTGAAGAAAGAGAAGATCACCGCCGCCGACAAAGATGCAATTCTCGCGCGTATCACGCCGGTCACCGGTCTGGCCAAGGCCGCCGAGGCCGACCTGGCCGTGGAAGCGGCGACCGAGAACATGACCATCAAAAAGAAGGTCTTCACCGAGCTCGACGCCATCACCCGCCCGGATATCATCCTGGCCACCAACACGTCCAGCCAGTCGGTCACCGAGCTGGCCGCGGTAACCAAGCGCGCCGACAAGGTCATCGGCATGCACTTTTTCAATCCCGTGCCGGTGATGAAACTGATCGAAATCGTGCGCGGCCTCGCCACTTCCGACGAAACCTACAAAATCATCTACGAGCTTTCCCTGGCGTTGGACAAAACGCCGGCCGAAGTCGCCGACTACCCCGGCTTCGTTTCCAACCGCGTGCTCATGCCGATGATCAACGAGGCGATTTACTGCCTCTACGAAGGCGTGGGCAACGCCGAGGCCATCGACACGGTGATGAAACTGGGCATGAACCACCCCATGGGTCCGTTGACCCTCGCCGATCTGATCGGCCTGGATACGTGCCTGTTCATCATGCAGCGGCTGTACAACGGCTTCGCCGATTCCAAGTACCGCCCCTGCCCGTTGCTGATCAAAATGGTCGAGGCCAACAAGCTGGGCCGCAAGACCGGCGAAGGCTTCTACAAGTACGATTGACGATTCGACGTGCGGGCGTGCTTCTCAATTGCGCGCCCGCATTTTTTTTGCTTAGATGAGCCCTCAAACCAGCGTGAGAGGAACCATGAAGCTTTCGATTCTGATGCCCGTATTCAACGAGAAAACGACCGTCGAGGAAATCGTCCAGCAAGTCATGTCGGTTGATCTGGACAAGGAATTGATCATCGTCGACGACGGTTCGACCGACGGGACCGTGGAAATCCTCAAAGAGAAGATCGAGCCTCTGCCCAACGTGCGCGTGTACTACCACGGCGTCAACCAGGGCAAAGGCGCGGCTATCCGCACCGGCAAGCAGTACATCGAAGGCGACATCGCCATCATCCAGGACGCCGACCTGGAGTACGATCCCAACGACTATCACACGCTGATCGACCCGATCGTCAAAAAGAGAGCCGACGTCGTCTACGGCAGCCGGTTCCTCGGTCCGCGCCGGGCGTTCTTGTTCTGGCATTACCTGGGCAACCGCTTTTTGACCTTCGTCACCAACCTGCTGTACGACACGATGCTCACCGACATGGAAACCTGCTACAAAGCGTTTCGCGCGCACATTCTCAAGGAAATCACCATCCGCTCGAACCGCTTCGATTTCGAACCGGAAATCACCGCGAAGATCTTCAAACGCGGCTACAAGGTGTTCGAAGTGCCCATTTATTACTCCGGCCGCGATTTTTCCGAAGGCAAGAAAATCAGTTGGAAAGATGGCTTCCGCGCCATCTGGACGATCATCAAATTCCGTTTCACCGATTGACAAGGAGCCGCCATGATCCGCCGTTTGCTCGTCGTGACGATTTGTTTCGCATTGTTGATTCCCGCCCTGCTTCTCGCCGCCGAGGAGCCCGGCGACAACGTGCCGGGGATGGCCGAATTCCACGACGTGATGGCCAAAATGTGGCACACCTACTATCCCGCCAACGATTGGGCCTCGGTGCGCAAGGACATCGGCGCGCTGCAGGAACGGGCCAAGAAACTGCAGGAAACCAAGCTGACCGGCGACATGGCCGCCAAGCAGGAAACGTTCGACAAGACCGTCGCCGAGATGATCAAGCAGATCGACGTCCTCGCCGCCGCCTGCAAAAAGGACGATGACGAGGCCGTGAAAAAAGGCGTGTTCGACGTGCACATGGCCTTTCACGACATGATCAGCGCCTTGTACGCGAAGTGAGGTCACGTTTCGTCGGCGATGTCCACGTGCACGGTGACGTCGTCAACCTTCAGTTTGTCGATCAAGGTATGTTCGACGCGATCGGCGATCGCATGCCCGGCGCGCATCGATAAATTGCCGTCCACTTCGATGTGAATATCGACGAAAATCGCCATGCCCACCTTGCGCGTGCGCAATTTGTGATAGCCGCGCACGCCGTCGATGTGCCGCACGGTGTCGATCAGCCTGGTTTGAAATTTCGTTTCCACCGCCGTGTCGATCAGGTCTTTGTAGGCTTCCCAGGCGATTTTGAAACCGACGTGCACGACGATCAACGCCACGACCATTCCCGCCAGTTGATCCAGGTGACTTACGCCCAGCATGTTGCCGCCGATGCCCGCCAGCGCCGCCACCGAGGAAAAGGCGTCGCTGCGATGATGCCAGGCGTTGGCGATCACCGACGGACGTCCCGCCTTTCGCCCGGCCCGCAGGGTGATCTGATATAGAATTTCCTTGACGACGATCGAGAACAACGCGGCCAGCAAGGCGATGAAGCCCGGCGTTTTCTCGATGTTGAGATACAGCCCCTGCGCACCTTCCCAAAAGATGAATCCGCCCACGCCGATGAGCATCATGCCGACCAGCACCGCGACGGAAGTCTCCACCTTGCCGTGACCGTAAGGATGCGTTTTGTCGCGCGGTTGAGCGGAAATGCGCAAGCCGATCAAAACGACGATGTCCGAAGCCAGATCCGAAGCCGAGTGCGCCGCGTCGGCGATCATTGCCGCGCTGTTGCCGACCACGCCGGCAAAGAATTTAAACGCCATCAGGAGAAGATTGGCGAAAAAACCGATCCAGGTTACGCGGCGAACCGCTTTATCTTGTTGTTTTTCGCTTTCCATTTTTTTCCGCCAACCACTGTTCTCGTTCCAGGCTCATATCGAGGTAACGCACGAAACCGGCTTCGGAAGCGCCCGGCACCACGTGCCGCCGCGCGATGGGCACCCAATGAAAACCGTTCACGGCAAAGCCCAGCTTTTCGTACAATTTTATCGCGCCGACGTTAAGAATGGAAACGTCCAGGGTCATCGTTTGCATTTCGAGCGTGCCGAACCAGTGATTGAGCACGCAGATCAGGCTGTCGAAACCATAGCCCATGCGCACGCGATCGGCGCGCAGCCGGATCGACAACAAGCCTTCCTTGCGCACCTCGTCGACCAGCGCGATGCCGATGCGGCCGACGATCTTGTCTTGCTCGTTCAGCACCGTCCACGTGCGTTTGTAATCGGTGTTGGTACGTGAGCGATACCAGTTTTCCATACTGGCTACGTCGCGCGGGAAATCGGTGTACGGCGCTTCCTTCGGATCGTCGTTGCGCGGCCATTTGGCCATGTGGCGCAGATCCTCCCAGCGCACCGGCCGGCAATAACAGAGCTTGCCCGGGGTCACCAAATCGGCTTTCCAATCGAAAACAAACTTCATGAAAAATCACCCGCCCACTGTTGCCGGTCGATATTGTC
Organism: bacterium; assembly: GCA_036725605.1. Classification (GTDB taxonomy): domain Bacteria; phylum Lernaellota; class Lernaellaia; order Lernaellales; family Lernaellaceae; genus CALBTQ01. The sequence continues at coordinate 296,220 of DAIMDW010000001.1, read as the reverse complement.
GGCTAACATACCACAACATGAAGCAAGTTCGTATCGCCCTCCTGGTGCTGTTTTTGGCGGGAGCCTTGTCCTGCAGCCGACGTTTGAGCGATCAGGAAACGATCTTCGCCGCCTGGAATTCCCCCGCGCGCATCGGCGGTTCGGTGCGCGCCGAACTGCAGGCCCATCCGAATCATGAAGCCGTCAGCGACGGGATGTACCTGTACAAAAACAGCGGCCCCAATGCGGAACAGCGCACCGTGCGCCTTCAGGGCGAAGGCGATACTATTTTTTGGATTCAGATAGAAGATCGTCCGCATGCCGCCGATCCGGTCGCCGAACATCAGCGCTACGAAAACGAGGTCGATCGCCTCACGGACCTGCTCGGCGAACCGCGCAAGAAAGGCAATCGCCTATCCGCAACGCGCCAGGCGCATTGGACCGACCATCCCTCGCTGTGGGTGGACCTGCGCCTGAGCGTCTCGACCGAACCGGCCTACGCCTCGCGCATTCTTTCGGTGCGTCGTAAAACCGATCAATAATAGCTGAACTTGCCCGGATACTTCTGGAACAGCTTGCCCCACTTGGTTTCCCGCAGCCATTTGCGCACCCGCGGAATGCCCTTGACCGGGTACCACACGTAATCGTGGAACACGTAGCTGCCCAACACGAAGAAATACACCAGCGGCGTATGGAAGAACAGTTTCTGGAACTTCTTCAGCGGCCCCCACCAGAAGTGCTTCACGAAGCCGGTGGCCGCGTTGTGGCCGGTCTGGAAGTGGAAATTCACGTTGCTGATGTCCTCGCCGACGATCTCGATCTCGCGCGGATCGCCCACGCCCAGCCCCTTCTCGTGCGCGATGCGGATGCACGGAATGGTCATCGGATCGAAGCCCATCAGCTTGGCCGATATCGCGTCGATCGCCACCGGGTCGCCCGAAGCGAGGATGTAATCCTTGACCACCGGCCACATCGTGCGCGGCCCCGGACCGTTGCCCGCCGTCGTGCCGTCCATCACGTTGAACAGACCGCTGTGAATTTCCCGCTGGATCATCAGCAGATCGACCAGCGTTTCGTGAATCCACGTGTGCGTGTAATGCCGGCGGGTGGTCAGCAGGCCGCCGAACGCGTTTTTCATCGCGCCGGTGTAGGTCGTGTACACGTGGCACTTGATCGTCGGCAGGTGCACGATGTTCTTGCCGAAGAAATACTCGGGCAGGAAAAGCCCCTGCGGGTAGATCTTGTGCAGCACCAGCGTTTCGCCCTTGGGCTTGTACTCGACCCACTTGATGTCCTGCGGCCGGAAATTGTAGAGCACCGGCATGTTGTATTTTTCAAACAGCGGCTTGTACTTGTTGAGCCGCTCGCCCTTGAACGGATTGATGACCACGGTGTTGTTCTGCACACACACCTGATCGGCGTAACCCATTTCCTTCAGCCCGAGGTACGTGCCCTCGAACTGCCAGGGCGTCGTGTTCGCGCCGGGGTACATGAAGTGCCAGGAAATGTTGTCTTTCAGGATTGTGGTCGCGTTTTTGTCCAGATATTTATCCGCCTCGCCCAGCTCGAGCAGGCGTGCGTAATCCCGCAATACGGTTTCCGGTTCGGTCTTGAGTACGGCAACTTTCGCTTTCGTCATGGGAAAAACCTCTCACGTTGTCTCGTCGCAATATAATCCCGCTTACGCGGGATGAGAATGTATATCAGTTAAAATTTGCTTTGAAAAGGTTGGATACGATTGCAGGACATACTCGGCCCCCCCCCTCGCTGGTGAACCGGTACATCACCTGCGATCCGGTGACACCTCTTTTACTCCGTGAGACGCTTTCGCCTCTTGAACTTTCCCCCCCAAAAAACTGATAATGACGGCCAAAATCACATTGCAACAATTTTTTTTCAGAAATGCAGCAAGGCCGTTTGAGGAGATCTTGTTCTTGAACATTAGGCGGAAAAGAATCTTTCTTTTTTTGGTCACTTTTGTTTTTACACTGATCGTTTGTCTGACGGCGATGGAATTGTATTTGCGCAAAAACCAAACGCGGATCGTTTCGCCGGGCGATCGTCCGCTCGTCGGGACTTCCGAACGTTGGCCGCAGGTCGTAACCGTCGACACGCCGCATGGCAAACGGTTGATCCCCGGCAGCCGCGTGGTGATCAAAAATCATTACCTGTCGCATCAGGATATCAAGCTGGAAATCAATACGCTCGGCTTTCGTGACGAGGAAATCTCCCTGAAAAAGGAGCCCGACGAATTTCGCGTCCTGGTCCTGGGCGATTCCATTGCCTTTGGCGACTACCTGCCGGCCGAAGAAGTATTCGTTCAACGACTTGAAAATTACCTGCGTGAATTGAAGCCCGGGCGAAACATCCAAGTAATCAACACCGGCATCAGCGATTGCGGTTTGGATGAGGAATTGAATCTTCTGGAAGAACGCGGTTTGGCATTGCGTCCGGATGTGGTGCTGGTCGAATTTTATCTCAATGATTCCCGTCCTCCCTGGGGATTCCCCGGGGAGAAGGGATACCGCAACTGGCTGCGGCGCCATAGCCTGCTGGCCGAACACGTCTGGAAGAATATCAAGCTCAAATCATGGATGTCGCGCCAAGGCGCCGAACGATTCTCCTGGCTTGAGGAAATGGACAGACTCGATTGGATGAATGATTCCGCCGCTTTTGCCAAACTGGCATATTTGGCGCGTTATGATTGGGGAGCCGGCTTTCAGCCCGACTCCTGGCTGCCCGTTGCCGCCAAGTTCCGTCACCTGGCCGAACTGGCGGAAAAACATGATTTTCGTGTGATCGTCGCTTTCTTCCCGGTGGTCTTTCAGGCCTATGCTCGATTTGAGGAAACCTTTCCGCAAACGCGCCTGGCTGAAATTGCCGCTGCAAACCGTTTCGGATATATCGATTTGTTGCCGATGCTCCGTCAAAACAACCAGGAACGATTGTTTTTCGACCAATGCCATCCGGTCGCCAAAACAAACGATCTGATCGGTCGCGCCCTCGCCGATTACTTTGACGAGAACGGGTATCTGCACATTTAAGGCTTCGTCCTCCATCTAAAAAGAAAGTATAGGTCCGGGAATTATTCCCGGCCGCATTCGAAAGTCAAAATTCCCGATTATACGGATTCCCCGCCGCCGATGATCCGCCCCGTTTCCGCGTCGATGACGATTTCGGTCATCCACATGAAATCGGTCAACACGCCGTTGTGATCCGGTTCACAGGTAACGACCCAGGCCAGACGCTGGACCTCGCGGTGCGTGTAAAAAAAGTGAACATGATTGCGGATCAGCAAGAAATCCTGCAGCCAATCGATCCAGAATTCGTCGGGATAAACCACGGCCAATTCCGCCTTGGCGGTATACTCCAGTTGGCGAAAATTGTTCTGCACCATGTGCGAGCGTTGCAGTACGCGCACGGCTTTACGTATCGCTTCTTCCTTGTCGACCAACACCGGATTCAGCCCCGGATTGTTGTCGGCGGCATCCGGAATCTCGATTGCATCCAAGCGCAGATTCGAGTCGAAGTCGATGCGGATTTTATCCTGGTCATGAACATGGTCGCGCACATAGCGTCGGTAGATGATATTGACCCGTTGAACGTATGGCCTGAAATCAATCGAGCCGTCGGAGTAGTCATCGAAACGATACTGGCTCGCCCGCTCGCCGAAGAGAGCGGCGATGACGTCGGTCGCCTTTTGCTTCGCCTGCTCTTCGATCTCGGCCGACCATGGTTTGTCTTCCGAGCGGCTTTGGTTATGTCGATAGGACAGCAACTCGAGTTCCGGCGACAGGTTGACATATTCCTCCAGGTCATCATGCTTGAATTCCACAAAAATCGTGGGGCGATAACCAATGTCCATCCCGTCGCTCAAGACGGTTCTTGTTTTTGTATTCGGCACTTGCGACGGCAGCGGCCATGGACGATCGGGCATGCGGGCGAGTATCTCCTCGGCCACCTGCGGCGCGCGGGCCATCACCTCCGGCGCGATCTCCGGCCAGTCGAGCGACGGCGGTTTGCGCGTCATCTGCAGATAAACGACCGCGGCCACCGCGCCGATAATGCCGAGCACAACCACGCTGCCGATTAAAAAGCCTCGGAAAAATTTCTTCAGCATGGTCCGTACTCCGCCTCCGGGCCGTCGCCGCAATCCAGCATACAGATTCTTTTCAGATAATAAAGTCGAATTTTTTGAATAATTAGGGACAGTAACCAATTTTTCAAATAGGTATAGGGATTTTCCATGTCGTTGGCCGATCGGCCCACCTCGATGAAAGAGATATTTGCGGGTGATTTACAATTAAGTATGAGCGTCTTGACGCGATGCGCGGAACGATCGAGCCGGCGGTTATGGCTTGTTTAAAATCCGGCTGTGCGCGGCCAGGTGCTCGGCGACAATCTTGCCCAGCGCGTTGCATCCGGCCGGCAGGGGATGCACGTGGTCGTTGAGAAATTCGATGGACCCCGACAGCCGCGTGGCGTCGATGATGGATCGCGTCGGGAAGTTTTCCTCGATCATTTTGTACACGGCGTCAAACGCGCGCACATGCGCATCATAATCGAATTGATGATAATGAATGAAACAGCGTTCTTTTCGCAGGTCCTCAGGGAGGTCCGGCGTGACCAGCGTGGCCTGTTTGGCCACATAAAATTCCGCGCCGATCTGGTGCGCCGCTTGTTCCATGAGTTTCAGGTTGTCACGGAACACCTCCACGCCGCGAGGATCGTAATCGGCGGCCAGCGGACGATTTCGATCTTCGGCTTCGCCGGTTCCGATCTCCCCTGCCGCCTCCTGCAGCTTGTCGCGATTGGCCGCCACGCGGAAAGCCGCGTACAGTTGAGATCGGCCCAGGTATTTGTCGAGTCTGATCCGGGCGAAACGCGGCGGTAAAGTCACGTCCGGAAAGCACCATCCCCCGTCTTTTTTCCAGGTTTTATGCAACATCGCTTCGGGCGAGGCGTCGTGGAAATAGTACATTTCGTTCCAGGCGTGGTACACGATCACGATGTCCGGCTCGAAGAAACGGACTTGCGACCAAAGCCGGCCGTAGGATTCGAAGGACGAATAGCCGCCGACCGCCGCGTTGATTATCTCGATGTCCCGCCCCGGCATCAGCTTTTGCAGATGCTCATACGCCCGCTGGGGCCAGGTGTCTTTGTCGGGCAGAATCAGGCCGGTGCCCGCCGTTGAGGATCCGCCGAGAAAGGCGACGCGAATGCGCCTGGCGGGCTTTTTCACCGATTCGATCGGCGGCGTGGAAATAAAGCCGTAATCGTTGATCGATTTGTCTTTCTGGGCGACCATGCCGGGCCGTGGCGTCAGCTTGGAAAACGGATTCATGTACGCCCAACCGCGGGCCGGATTGGGTGCACGATGCGCCAAGGTCAAGGCGTCCAGGTCGATGGGCTCGCGGCTTCGCATCATCATCTCGCCGATAGCCAGCACGACGATCAGCCCGATCAAAAGCGTCAACCCGAAAAAACAAAGCGACGCCGTTGAGAAAAATTGCTTGACCGGCCCCGCGAAATGTTTTCCGACGAAATCCCCGCACCATTGGGTGACGTATCCATGCACAACTCTTTCAGCGATTCAGGTTTTTCCAGGTTCGTCCGTATGGCTTGCGGCGACCGAAAAGATTAAACGACGGTCCCTAAAGTCAAAACGCCAAAACTCGTAAAAAAATATTTAACCCGTTTCTTCCCTTGGAATCAACTGTAAATTGTTGAAAGAATCCATTTTATTATAAGATAGGAATTAAGGGACGCCATACTTAATTATTGTGTGTATAATTTAAAGGACATCGAATTTATGGAACGCCATACTCAATTATTTCGGGTGAACCATCACACCTTTGGCTGACGCCAAAAGTGTGGCACACAAGCGAACGACGCGTTTTTTGTGTGCCACAGTTTTCGCCTTGGCGAAAGCTGTGCAACGGCCTCGCACAATGAATGAAACGCAAGTCCAGGGAAATGCAAAGGGCGCTGACCGAGCCGTCCCGGTAGCGCCCCATAAAATAGGCTAATCCCTACAGATTATAGTCTGCCTTATCCCCCGCGAACTCGATGACCTGCTTGCCCAACTGCAGCCGGACGGTCGCGGTGATCTTCTCGAATTCGTTGACCGCCTTGACCGCGTAGCTGACGATCTTCTCGCCCTGCACATGCAGTACGCCGCTGGTCTTCGCCCCGACGTTCAGCAACAGCTTTTGGCCGTAGAATTCGATGAACTTGTCGTGCTGGCCTTCGCGATCGAAGTTGAAGAAGAAGACGTAATAATCGTCGCCGTTCTTGTACACGAAGGCCTTGAGCAACTCGCTGTAGCTGACCTTCGATTCCCACCCGACCTTGCGCAGGTTGCCCAGCAGCGCGCGCTCGTCGTTGAAGAAGTTGCCGGTGTTGCAGATCAGCTTGTCCGGGTTGGCGACCACGAAGTCGCGCAGCAGCGTGCACGGCTCCATCGCGTCGTCGAAGCGCGGCAGTTCGCCGCCGAGAATCAACTTGCCGCCGGCCTGCACGAAGTCGATCAACTTCTGTTGTTCGGCCTCGGCCAGGAAAAAGCCCAGGTGCATGGCCACGGCTTTCTTCGTCAGCAACTCCTTGACGCTGTAGGCCGCGATCTCCGCGAACTCGTAATTGATGCCGTGCTGGTTGCAGATCATCGCCGCCGGCTCGAGCACGTCGGTGCCCACGCGCGGGACGTTCTCGTTGACGCCGAATTTCTTCTGGTCGGGCACCCAACTGCTGATCGACGCGTACTCGGGGTAGATCAAAAAGCAGATGTCCATGTCCAGTTCGGCCCGCAGCAGCCCCTCGCCCTCGTTGACGAAATAGTCGTTGAGCAGCACCATCGTGTCGTACATCGCGCCGGTCTCGCCGTTCTCGCCGATGGGCGCGTCGGTCGGGAAGGTGCGCTGTTGCTTGCGCGTCACCGCGTCCAGATCGTCGATCCAGTAGCCGTGACACACGCCGGTGAAGATCACGTAACCCGTGCAGCCGCCGGCGATCGAGGCCAGCGTCTGGAAGAACGGAATGAACGGGTATTCCGACAGCGCGTGATACAGCTTCGAGAAGCCCCAGTTCTCTTCCATGTTGATACCGCGCCGGCGCCGCGCCGTGTTGATGTACCGATGGAACACGTCGTTTTTCTTCAGGTCGCCCGGCTCGCTGGTCGTGTCGTTGATGTTGTAGGCCGCCACGCCCAGCCAGGAAATCATGCCGTATTCATAAACGTCAGTGTCCATGTCCACGCGGTTCTGGTTGAACCACCATTCCGGGTACAGGTGCCAGTATTCGGCCTGAATCTCGCGGGCCCACATCTCCTGCTTCTCGGGGATCTTCTCCTCGATCGGCGGGGTGATCGCCGCGAAGTTGGTCAGGTACGGCAGATCGATCCCCAGGTACTCGATGTAGCGCGCGTAGACGTCGCGCCGCAGCCGCCACTGGAACATGCCCCAATCCATGTAGGTCAGCAGTTCCTTGCGCGACGAGGCCACGCGCTCGCCGGGGCGCAGCAGCGGACCGGTGATGAAATCGAAGGCTTTGTATTCCGTGCCGTGGCAGCGGTTGTAGTGTTCGATGGTCAGATACTTTTCCTTGAGCAGCTTGTGGAAGTACCGCATGTCCGGCCCGCCGTAGCCGAAGTGCCAGGGCGCGTCGTTGGACGTGCAGTAGATCGTCTCGTCCAGAAGCTGGATGCCGATCAGCGGCTGCCCCTCGCCGACGTAAGGCTGCAACAGCTTGCCCACGTCGTTGAGCCAGCGCTTGGCCAGCGCGTCGAACAGCGGATCGTTGGGCGACGGCAGTTGCGTCCAGCCGTACTCCCAGTACAGCGGCTTCTGCGAGAAAACGCGCACCGGCTCGATCTCCGGATTGAACGAGGGCGAGGATACGTCGGGCAGCCCGCCGATGTTCAACTCGCTGTGCACGAAGGGACCGGGCTTGGCAATCGCCAGCAGGTCTTTTTCGCGAATCAGGTTGAGGAAGGTCACCACGTCGCGGCTGTCCAGCGTCTCGCCGGTGAAGTCGTAGGTGATCTCGCCGGTCACCGGATCGTGCACCAGGTGATGCCGCCAGGGAATGTAGAAGGTAATGACGTTGCAGCGGCCTTCTTTGAGCTGATCCAACCGCGCGGACCAGTTGCTGCGCTTATCGCGATAATATTGATAGTCGGCCCCGATAAAGAAGAACGGTTTGCCGTCGCGGTAGTAACGTCCGTTTTTGTAGGTGAATTCCGTCATCTCTGCCCTCTTCTTTTAGCTGTTTACCGGGGTGTAAGCGAGGCGACCAAACGCCGGTACCTCGCCGACCAGCGGCCGCAAATACTGCAAAAACGCTTCGGTGACGAAGCTGTTCTCATCGTCGATGAACTCGTCGGGCATCTTCTGTTTGCCCTCGTTGACCTTGAGCAGCGGCACGGCCACGTACTCGCAGCGGTACTCCTCGCCCGCCGCGCGTTGGAACGCGACCATCAGGCCGCTCTTGCCCGCCGCGGCCAGCTTCATCGCCTCGGCGCCCGCCTGATAGGCTTCCTCGCGATCGACCAGGCTCACGCGGTCGGCCCCGGCCATCTGCAACGATTCGACGACCTGAAATTCGCCGCGCACGTCAAGGTGCGTACAAGCGAGGTTTTTCACGACCATCGCCGCCGAAGCCCCGCCCATCGCGCCGAATTCGGGATTGCCGAACTTGTCGAACGTCTGCGTGCCCGACACCGGCGAACCGTCGGGATACACGATGCCCTCGCCGATAAAAATCGACACGAAGCCATACTTGCTGTAGCAACGTTCGATGTCGGCATAGAACTTCTCCTGCGTGAACGGACGCTCGGGGATGTAGATCAAATGCGGCGGATCCTCTTCGTAGCGCTTGGCCAACGCCGCGGCCGCCGCCAACCAACCGGCGTCGCGTCCCACCGCCTGATACACGAGCACCGGATCGACCTTCTGCATGTCGCGGGCCAGCACGCCGCCCTGCATCGCCGAGAGCGCCACGTAGCGCGCCGCCGAACCGTAACCGGGTGTGTGGTCGGTGCCGTACAGATCGTTGTCGACCGTCTTGGGAATGCCGATGCCGTTGAGCTCGTAGCCCTGCGCGCGGCAATACTCGATCACCCGGTGGGTGGTGTTTTGCGAGTCGTCGCCCCCGATATAGAAGAAATAACGGATGTCGAATTTCTTCAAAACTTCCAACACGCGCGGCAGGTGTTCGTCGGTCATCTTCAGCCGGCAGGAACCCAGCGCCGACGAGGGGGTGATTTTCACCGCTTCGAGCGTGGCGTCGCTTTCCGCGCCCAGGTCGATCAGGTTTTCTTCGAGAAAGCCCTGAATGCCCCAGCGCATGCCGTAAATATGCTCGACGAAACCGTATTTTTTGGCTTCCTGCACCACGCCGACCAGCGAGGCGTTGATCACCGCGGTCGGTCCGCCGCTCTGTCCGATTACCAGATTTCCTTTGATCATCGTTGTCCCCGTTTGCATCGATTTTCAAATGAGAAACCGCACATTAATCAGAAAATGGACGGATTTCAATCAGTTTGTGCACAAAAGGCATCACTGATTTCAATAACCTGAATAAATATACAAATTAACTTGCGACATTGCGCCCGCTTTGCTATAAAAATATCGTCTTGTTGCGTGAGAATGAGGAGGAACGATATGGGATATAAACTTTCTCTGTCCGCGGTGCAAAAGGTCCGTCTTTTCCTGGCGGCGTTGAATGTTTCGCCTTCCCCCTACAGTTCCACTTCCGAAGTGCTCGACCTGCTGATTGCCAAGGTAAAAGAACATCGTCATGACGCGCGTCTGCGCGAGCAATTCGCCGCCCTGATTGACGAACTGCAAACCGAAAAGGCAATGCCCGCCGCGCCGGACATCGAAGCGCTCGACACCGATTCGCTGGCCGAAGAACTGATCATGCTCTTGGCCGAACCATCCAAGCCGTTCTTCGCCCTTCCCCCGACGATGTATGCGGTGCTGGCGATTCTGGCGGTCTTTCTGCTCGGCATGGCCGTTACCGCCGGTTGCCGTGGTCCGGAAGACAGCGACGGTTGCGATTGCGCCTGCGCCGAGGACGTCAGCCTGGATCATTTCCTGAACATGCTGGGCAACGCCGACAACCTGACCGTCGAGGAAACCATCGCCGCCACCGAGCTGTACGACGATCTGTCCAAATCCGAACAACAGGATTTGATCACCCGCGTGTGCGCCATGTCACCCGATGAAATCATCGCCTTCATCGAAACCGGTGTGGCCCAGGGAGACGACGACAGCGTCGACGACGACACGAACGTTCCGGACGACGACAGCATCGACGACGATTCCTTCATCGATGACGACGTGGTGTACAAAGGCGTCGCGTTCTAGATTATCGGAGACCCAACGTATCTTTGGGGGCAAGGAGAAATTGGATGGATAAGCGTATCTCTTTGACCACCGTGCAGAAGGTGCGCCGCTTTCTGATCTCGCTGGATTTGCCGCCGTCGCCCTACGCCTCAGCCGACGAGGTCATGGCGTTGCTCATCGACAATGTAAAAAAGAATCGCGGCAATCCTCTGCTGCGTGAGCAGATCAACGAATTGCTGGTCAGCCTCGCCACCGAAAGCGGCACGTTGCCCGTTTTTTCCTGCGAGACAATCGACGCGCGGGAACTGGCCGAAGAGCTGAGCGCCCTGTCGCGCAACGGCGCTTCACGCCCGGCGAACACCTCGCCGCGTTTGGCGTCCTTGCTGACGACCGCCGCCGCCTTGCTGTGCATTTGCTGCCTGCAAATTGGTTGCGGCAACGAGGAGAGCGATTCTTCCACCTGCTATGACGACCTGAGCCTGGCCAACTTCACCACTCTGATGGACCGCTCCACCGACCTTACGGACAATGAACGCAACTACTGCGAGGACCGCTACACGGACCTCACCGACGGCCAACAGGAATATCTGATCGAAAAACTGTGCGCCATGCAGCCGGAGGACATCGCCGCTTTTTTGGAAACCAACCTGATCGACGGCGAACCGCCAGAGGATCAAGACGGCGATCCGGTTGACGATCAAGCTATTTACAAAGGTGTTGCTTTTTAGGAGTTAAGCCATGCCACACAAAATTGCCGATACGACAATGCAAAAGGTTCGCCGGTTTTTGGCCGCGTTGCACATACCCTATTCGCCCTATGCCACGACCGACGAAACGTTGGGCGTGCTGGTCGCCAAAATCAAAGAACATCGCCACGATGAACAATTACGCGCCCATCTGCGAGCGCTGCTCGATGAGTTATACGCCGATGGCGACGCCCTGCCCGCCGCTTCCTGCGAGACGGTCGACCCCACCGATCTGGCGCGGGAACTGACCGCCTTGATTCACCCGGAGCAGAACGTACCCGCTTTCGCCATGCCGCGTACCTTCGCCATGCTCATGTTCATCGCCGTGCTGCTGTTGGGCATGTCGTTGTTCGCCGCCTGCCAGGACGATCCGTCGGCCGACAACGACGACGATGAGGATACAGCCGCGTGCGTCGACGATCTGAGTCTGGACAACTTCATCGACATCATCGATCACGGCCAGGACATTCCCTATGAGGACCGTACGGCGGCGATCGAGGATTACGCGAGTATGAACGATAACCAACGCGAGGCTCTGCTCGAACAACTTTGCGGCATGACGCCCGAGCAGATTGCCGCGGCAATCGAACAGATGACGGCCGAAGGCGATGACGACAGCGTTACCACCGACGACGACAGTAGCGATGACGACGCCACCGTCGTCGATGATGACGACGATTCGGCCGACGACGACTATTTCGATGACGATGTCGCTTACAAGGGCGTAACTTTTTAACCGGATTGGACGAACGTTGGACAGCTCCTGGTTTTCCCGCACCGTGCCGCGCAAGCCGACGAATCTTTTGTGGGAAATTACCGACGCCTGCAACCTGCGTTGCCTGCATTGCGAGGCCTCGGCCGGACGCAAGCGCGAAAACGAATTCACCGCCGACGAGGCCGACGAACTGTGCCGGCGGATCGTCGCCATGAAATGGCAGCGGGTGAACCTGACCGGCGGCGAGCCGCTGCTGCGCCGCGATTGGCCGCACCTGGCGCGGCAACTGGCCGACGGCGGCATCCATGTCACGCTGGTCACCAACGGTCTGTTGTTCGACGAGAAAATCGCCGCGCAGGCTGTGGAAGCAGGCGTAAAAACCGTGGCGGTCAGCATCGACGGTCTGCGCGCCACGCACGACCGTATCCGCCCGCGCCCGGAACATCAAAACGATCTGCCTTCCTGTTTCGACGCCGCCATCGCCGCCCTGCGCCGGGCGAAAGACGCCGGCCTGACCACCGCGGCGATCACCCACGTCAATCTGTGGAACTTCGGCGAACGCGAAGAACTGCACCGCCTGTTGCACGCCGAGCGCGTCGACGGCTGGCAGATTCAACTGGGCGTGCCCCTGGGGCGTTTGCGCGAGGTCGACGAGCCGTACCTGCTGCCGATCGAGCGCCTGGCCGAACTGGAAGAATTCTGCGCGCAAATGATTCGCCGCGCCCAGGACGATTCCACCGCCCCGGCGATCGCGGTAATGCACACCATCGGCTATTACGGCAAAAACGAGATGATCATCCGGCGCGGCGCGCGGCGCGATACGCAACGCTTTTTCGTCGGCTGCGTCGGCGGCTGGCGGGCCTTGGCGATCACCTCGGACGGCATGGTCAAACCGTGCGCCATCCTGCCGCGCGAGTTCGCCGTGGGCAACGTGCGCGAGGAATCACTGGAAACGATCTGGAACGACCGCGACCGCTTCACCTATCAGGCGCACTGGGACGCCGAGGATCTGGAAGGCTATTGCGCCGAGTGCCGCTATCGGTTCATCTGCCGCGCCGGCTGCACGGCGATGGCCTACGCGCTGACCGGCACGATTTACAACAATCCTTATTGCCTGTACCGGCGGGCGATGGAGGAACACGACGCATGAGCGAACGGTACGAACATCCGTTGCGTATGTGCGTCTGGGAACTGACGCTGCGCTGCAACGCCCGCTGTCGCCTGTGCGGATCGTCGGCCGACACGGCGCGCCCCGGTGAGCTCTCCACCGGCGAGTGCGTCGATCTGGCCAAGGAGATGGTCGACCTGGGCTTGCGGACCGTCACCCTCTCCGGCGGCGAGCCGCTGCTGCGCCACGGCTTCGACGAAATCGCGACGTTTTGCGTAAAATCCGGCGTGCGCACCGACATCGTTTCCAACGGTTTGCTGATCGATGACGACATGGCCGCGCGCCTGAAGGACCTGGGCTTGTACGGCGTGACGTTGAGCTTCGACGGTCCCGAGCAGGTGCACGACGATCTGCGCGGCGTGCCCGGCAACTACCAAAAATTGTTGCAGGCGATCGAACATCTGCAAAAACACGACGTGCGCGTCGGCGCGATCACTCACGTCAATCGCACCAACCTGCCGCACATGAACGAGCTGGCCGAACGGCTGACGACGGCGGGCGTTCTGGCCTGGCGGCTGCAACTGACGATTCCGCCCGATCCGCGCTACCAAAACGAAATGCTGCTGCCCCGGCAGTTGCCCGAGGTGATCGAGCTGATCAAACGTGTGCAGCAACAAGGCAAAATGAAATGTTACGGCTCGCATTCGATCGGCTATTACGGGCGCGACGAACTGGCCGTGCGCCGGGGGCCCGATAGCGGACCGCGCGTGTGGAAAGGCTGCCCGGCGGGCCTGTCCGGCATCGGCGTCCTGTCGGACGGCCGCATCAACGGCTGCCTGTCGTTGCTGACGCACGGCGAGCGGTTCATCGAAGGGTCGATTCGCGAACGTTCGCTCACCGACATGTGGCGCGATCCGAACCTGTTTGTTTACAATCGCCAATTCGACGCGACGAAAAGTTCGGGCGCCTGCCGCGCCTGCCGGTTCCTGACCACCTGCCGACACGGCTGCGTGAACGTGCTGGTCGCCGCCGACGAACACATGACGCACAATCCGCTGTGCATGCACGCGCTGGAATCGACCGGCCACGTCACGACGCCGACGGCGCAACCGGAGCGTCCGTCGATCGTGCTGTTCGTCGCCGACGGCCTGCGTCCCGATTTTCTCGGCTGCTACGGCGGACCGGACACGCCGACGATCGATCATCTGGCGCAACACGGCGTGTGCGTCAAACATGCGCGTTCGGCGGCGGCCTGGACGGTGCCGGCGGTGGCCTCGATGCTCACCGGCATGTCGCCGCATCGGCTGGGTTTGGTGAAATGGCGGCAGAACTGGTCGCGCGCGAACGACGATCTGTTCTCGCTGCTGGCCGAACAGGATTACGCGGTCGGCTCGTTCGCCTTCGACCGGCGGCACCTGTTCACCAACGTGCCGCAGGCGCAGGTAACCGAGCTGTCCTGGGACCTGACCGGCGTCGAGGATTGGCTGACGGCGCACCACAGCCGGCCGTCGTTCACTTACGTTCATTGGTGGGGCACGCACGCGCCGTACATTTCCTCGGCGATGCCGCTGGCCAAATGGCGCAAGTCGATGCAACTGCTGACCGACACGCTCGACCGGCACCGCGAGTTCGCCGCCAAGCTGCGCGTGATGTACCGCATGGCCATCCGCCATCTGGATCAGGAAGTACTGCCGCGGATCCTGCAGGCGATCGAGAAAGGCCGCGGACTGGACAATACGATTTTCATTTTCACCTCCGACCACGGCGAATGCTGGGCCGAGCGTTATGCGACGCAAGAGCCCGTTCGCGACGTGTTCGATTTTCACGGCCGCGCGCTGTACGAAGAAAACCTGCGCGTGCCGCTATTGTTCTACGGCGCGGTCGAGCCCGAGGAACTGGCCGTGCCCGCCGTGCACATGGATCTGGCCCCGACCATCGCCGCGCTGACGCGGAGCGGTGCGTCGGCAAGCATGTTCCCCGACGGCATCAATCTGTTCGACTACCACATCGTCAATCGGCCGTTGTTCGCCGTGGCCGACCGCGATTTCGTCGACGCCGGTCAAGTGCCCACCGATCCGAACGAGGTCTACGCCCTGTTCGCCTGCCTCGACGGCGACCAGAAAGTCATCCGCGATCTGCGCGACAATCACTGGGAATGGTACGACCTGACGCGTGATCCGCGGGAAAGCAACAACCTCGCGGCAAGCGAAAAACTGCCGCCCGCCAATATCCGCGAAGCAATGAACGACGAATGGACCAACGTCGCGCCGGTGGAATGGAACCGCGAAGAGGATCAGGACATTCGCCGCCGTTTGCGTGCCCTGGGCTACCTGTAAACGCGAATAGCTGCTTGGCACACCGCCGATTTTTGCTATATTCAATGGTCTATCCGCCACCCACTTACGGAGGTTGTCGTGGAACTGTCGCCACGGGCCGGTGAGAAAATTTCGCAATTGCTCGCTAAAGGCGTGAACATCCCCAATCCGTTGACGCTGGACATCGGCGACGAGGTCGATCTCGACCTGATTTCCGCCACGGGCGTGACGATCTATCCCGGCTGCCGCATCTACGGCGACCAAACGGTGATCTCCAAGGGCGTGAGCCTGGGCAAGGAAGCGCCGGTGACCATCGACAACTGTCAGTTGGGCGCCCAGGTCGATCTCAAGGGCGGGTACTTTCGCAAGTCGGTGTTTCTGGCCAAGGCGAACATGGGCTCGGGCGCGCAGGTGCGCGAGGCGTGCCTGCTGGAGGAAGAAGCCAACGGCGCGCATTGCGTGGGCCTGAAGCAGACGATCCTCTTCCCCTTCGTCACGCTGGGCAGCCTGATCAACTTCTGCGACTGCTTCATGGCCGGCGGCAGCAGCCGCAAGGATCACAGCGAGGTCGGCAGTTCGTACATTCACTTCAACTTCACGCCCGACGGCGACAAGGCAACGGCCTCGCTGTTCGGCGACGTGCCGCGCGGAGTGATGCTCAAACAGCCGCGCATTTTCCTCGGCGGCCAGGGCGGCGCGGTCGGCCCGGTGGTCTGCGGGTACGGCAACGTGGTCGCGGCGGGTTCGATCCTGCGGCGGAGTCACCCGAACGACAATCAGTTGATTTTCGGCAAAACGCACGGCGCGATGGCGATCGACTACGTGCCCAGCATGTATCCGAACTTCGACCGGCTGCTGGAAAACAACCTGCTGTTTTTGGGCAACCTGACGGCGCTGGAGCAATGGTACATTCACGTGCGCCAGTTGTTCTTCGCCGATATGGAATTCGGTCGGCGGCTGTACGACGGCGCGTTGGGCGTGCTGGCCACGGCGAAAACCGAGCGCATCAAACGCCTGCGCGTGCTGGCCGAAAAGGCTTTTCAGTCGGCCCGTTCCCGCGCCATGCCCGAGCAGGCCGTGGCCGGGCGGCGCGATTTGTACGATCACCTCGACGAGTTGACCGCGCTGTTCACCAATGGCGACGGCGCCCGTTACGGCCACCATGCGCGCGACCGGTTCGTCGAACATCTTCTTTCCATTCGGCAAACGTCGCCGACCGATTACATCGCGTTTATTCAAAGTCTGCCGGCGGACGTCGCCGCGCTGGGTACCGAATGGTTGATGGAGATCGTCAACACCTTGAATCAAAAAGCGGTTGAACTCTTGCCATCGATCGAACTTTTTATAAAATCGCTGGACGATCTGACCTGAGCGGTCGGCAAACGGAGGAAACATCATGGGCGAGTTTTTCGGCACCGATGGAATTCGCGGCAAAGCCAACCGGCATCCGATGGACGCGGCGATGGCCTTCAAAGTCGGTCAGGCGGTGACGCTGACTTTGCGCAAGCCGGGTCATCGCGTGCGGATCATCATCGGTAAGGACACACGCATTTCCGGTTACATGCTCGAAAGTTCGTTGGAAGCGGGCATCTGTTCGATGGGCGGCGATCCGTACCTGGTCGGCGTGCTGCCGACGCCGGGCATCGCCTTCATCACCGAAAGCATGCGCGCCGACGCCGGTTTCGTCATTTCCGCGTCGCACAATCCGTACTACGACAACGGCATCAAGATTTTCTCCGGCACCGGCTTCAAGCTGTCGGATGAGCAGGAAAACCACATCGAAAGCCTGATGCGCGACGACAAGCTGAAAGACATGGTGCCTGAAGCCAAGGATATGGGCCGGGCGCGGCGCATTGACGATGCGCGCGGTCGCTACATCGTGTTTTTGAAAAACACCTTCCCGCGCGATCTGACGATGGAAGGACTGAAAATCGTCATGGACGTTTCGCACGGCGCCACGTACAAGGTCGCGCCGGAGACGTTCTTCGAATTGGGCGCGGAGGTGGAAACGATCCACAACCAGCCCAACGGCATCAACATCAACGACGGTTGCGGTTCGCAGCACACGCAGGTGTTGCGCCAGCGCGTATTGGAGACCGGCGCGAACTTCGGCCTGGCTTTCGACGGCGACGGCGACCGGCTGATCACGGTGGATGAGAAGGGACGCCAGATCACCGGCGACCAGGTGCTGCTCACCTGTGCATTGGCCCTGCAAAAACAGGGAAAACTGCCGCACGACATGATCGTCTCGACGGTGATGAGCAACCTCGGTCTGACGGTCGCCTGCAAAAAGTACGGCCTGAAACAACACACGGCCAAGGTCGGTGACCGCTACGTACTCGAAGACATGCAACGTCTCGGCGTGGTCATCGGCGGCGAGGATTCGGGCCACACCATCTTCCTGAACCATCACACGACCGGAGACGGCATCCTCACCGCGATTCAGTTGATCGCCTCGATCCTGCGCGAAGACAAACCGTTGTCGGAGCTGGCCGATCAGATGAACATCTTCCCGCAAAAGTTGATCAACATCGACGTACGGGAAAAACCGGAAATCTCCACCCTGCCCGACGTGGTCGAGGCGATCCGCCGGGTCGAAAGCGAACTGGGCGAGGAAGGCCGCGTGCTGGTGCGTTATAGCGGCACACAGAACATGTGTCGCGTCATGGTGGAAGGTCCGACCAACGAAGTGACCGATAAATATTGTAGTCAAATCGCGGACGCCGTTATCGCGGCGATCGGCGCTTAGTTCATTTGCAAAGGAGCCTGTTTATGCCGCTGACCGTCATTGCCACCAAGGATTTCGATCACCTCAGCGAACTGGCCGCCGAGATCGTCGTCAAGGACATCCGGCGCGTCCTGTCGGAGAAAGAGGAATACGCCCTCGGCCTGGCCACCGGCGCTTCGCCGACCGGGTTGTACAAGCATCTGGCCAAAGCCGCCAACAACCGCAAGTTCGACGCCTGCCGAATCCGCAGTTACAATCTCGACGAGTACGTCGGCCTGCCCGGCGGCAATCCGCAGGAACGACTGATGAATCCGGAGAGCTATTCCTTTTTCATGGTGCAGGAACTGTTCGGTTTGCTGCATCCTAAATTCCACGAAATGAACGTTCCGGCCGGCTCGTTGATCAATCAACGCGATTTCATCAAAGAGCTGAAAACCTTCCCGAACGATTGGCGGGAAGTGGGCGCCGACGCGGGCCGCGCCATCTTGATCAAACGCGACGCCGAATCCGAATACCTGCGGCTGATCCGGCAGACATGCCTTGACGGTTACGTAAAAAAAATCAAGAAGGCCGGCGGCATCGATCTGCATGTCATCGGCGTGGGCGGCCGCGGCCACGTGGCGTTTCACGAAGCGGGCATTCCGTTCAAGAACAACAAAATGCTGCTGGTGCGCCTGGACCAAAACACGATCGACAATGCCGTCGCCGACGGGCATTTCAACAGCGCCACCCAGTGTCCGCATTACGCGCTGAGCATGGGCGCGGAGCTGGTGTTTCAGGCGCGGCGGCTGGTGTTGCTGGCCAACGGACCGCGCAAGATCAAGCCGATTCTGTCCACGCTGTTGGAGCCGCCGTCGGCCGATCTGCCGATCTCCTACGCGCGCGTGTACGCCGATCGCGGCGGCGACATGACCATCGTCGTGGACAAGGTGATCCGCGACGCGCTGCTGCCCCACAAAAAGGAACTCAAGGCGCGCGGCGTAAAATTCATCGACAAATCCGCCGGTCAGGCAAAAGTGAAACTGACCGATCTTCATTTTTACCGCCACCCCGACCAGGGCGTTCTGTGCTGAACTGAAAAGGATGCGCGTATGGCTTTCGACCACCGTTTTGTGGAACAGGACAATATCGACATCGTCACCAGCGACAACTTCGAGTTGATCGTCCGTCGGCTCGGCGCCGAGGTGATCGGCCTGACCTGGAAACATCCCGCGCACGGCGACATCGGCGTGCTGTGGCGCAACGGCTGCCTGGACGATCCGCCGCAGTTTTGGAAGAGCCACGCGCCGATTCTCTTCCCGATCGTCGGCGGCATTCACGAGTTGAAAAGCACGACGACCGACGGCGCGCCGGTGCAGTTCAAAAAGCAACACGGCTTCGTGCGCCACAGCCAGGTGCGTCTTGGCGGCGCGATGGACTACGGCGATCACTTCGCGTTGACCTACCGCCTGCGCGCGAACAAGGAAACGCTGGCGATGTACCCGTATCGGTTCGCGCTGACGATCATCTACGAACTGTGGGCCGACAAGCTGGTGCAGCGCCTGACCGTCTCCAACGAAGACACCAAGCCGCTGCCGTTCCAGCTCGGTTGGCACCCCGGTTTCGCCACGCCGCTGGTCGCCGGTGAAAAGGCCGCGTGCCATTTGCGCCTGCCCGGCGAGACGATCACGCAACTACTCAACGACGACCGTTGCTACCTGACCGGCGAAAGCAAGCAAATCGAGGCGCGCGGCGACTTCGCGTTCACCGAGGCGGAACTCGACCGCACCTACATGTTCGACCTGTCCGCTCTGCCGCCGGAAAAACGCGCGGCGGAGTTGCTCGATCCCGACGAAAAGGTCGGCGTGCGGCTGCGTTTCGTCGATTACCCGCACTTGGGCCTGTGGTCGGACGCGAACGCGCCGTTCATCTGTCTGGAGGCGTGGCAGGGAATGGATGACGCGGTCGAGCAGGAACCGTTCGACAAGAAGTTCGGTATGGTCATGCTGCCGCCGGGCAAAAACGACACGCGCGAGGCGACGATCGAACTGATCGGCTAGCGGTACGTTTTTTGCGCCTGGCGGAAGACCTTGCGATGATCCGCTCCGGCGTAATACGCGGCCATCACCGCACCGCCGATCGCCGGACGCAGATGCGGCGCGTGCACCGTGACCTGCGGATGTTTCGCCAGAATTTTTGCCTTGGTCAGATCCCATAACATTTGCGGGCAATTGAGCAGCATACCGCCGCCGAGCACAACATCGATCTTCTCGCCCTTGACGCGCTTGAGCAGCGCCTCGACCTCGCGCGCGTAATACGTCGCCGCTTCCTTGACGATACGAATGGCCACCGCGTCTTTCTTGGCCACCGCTTCGTGCAACACCATAAACGAGGTAAGCGCTTCAAGAACCGGCAGCCGATGCCGCGCGGCCAATTTCAAAAGCGAATCGTAGTTGTCGTGGCCGAAATGCTTGACCACCAATTCGGGAAGAATCGATTTTTTCTCGCGCCCGTCGACCACGCGCGGGGCGGTGGTCAGAATGCGATTGCGCAGTTCGAATTGCACGCCGACGTTCCAGGAATCGAACGGCGTTTCGTTGCCGAAGCCGTTGCGGTATCCCGCCGTGAAGGCCGTGCCCAGTTGCAGAATCACCGCCTTCGCTTTGTTGGAGCCGCCCCACAAGGCCACGATGCCGTCGTTGACCAGCGTGGAGCGACTCTGGTCGATGCCCATGCCGCCCAACAATTCGCGTTTTTGTTCGGGCGCTTCGTCGGCGAAGTCGACGCCGCAAATGCCGAATCCGTAATGAACGATACTCTCATGCCTGATCTTGGCGAAGGAAAGCGCGCTTTCGATCAGCTCCTTCAGGCCGCAGATATGCTCTTTGGTAATGCCCGGACCGATGTTGATCGGCATGCCGATCATCGTGGTGATCAACGTGCCGTCGGCCGCCAGCAAGGCTACCTCGGTCTTCGTTCCACCGCTGTCGACGCCGAGAAAGAATTGTTCGTCCATGAATCTCCCCACTTTCATGGTCGGAAAATTTATTTGCCTTTCGCGCGCAGCCAGATGTCCACCGGCGTGTCGTAGCCGCCCGGATCCTGGAAGGGGAACATGATCTTGCGCCCGGTCGCCGCCGACAGATAGCCCGCGATCATGATTTCGAGCACCACGCGGCCGTCCGCGCCCGATTCAATGGGCGTGCCGCCGTGGCGGATGCAGTCGATGAAATTGCGCATTTCCTGCGGATAGCCGTTGTTCCACAGCCATTCCCAATCCGGATAATGCCAGCCCTCGGGCGCGTCCTCGCCGCCGAACTCGTAGCCTTTTTCGGAGAAGACGCGCAGCCCCATGCCCTGCTGCAGCAGATCGGCGTAGATCACGCCGCCGGTGCCGTGAATTTCCAGGTTGCTGATCATGCCGCCCTTGAGCGTCCAGGACGATTCGACCTCGGCGACCTGCCCGGTTTCGAATTCGATGATCATCACGATGTGGTCGTCCAGGTCGGTGATCTGGTTGTGCAGGAAGGTGTCGGCCTGGCAATACACCGATTTGACCGCCGGCTTACCCAGCACCCAGCGGCAGCATTCGATCGCGTGGCAGCCCATGTCCATCAGGATGCCGCCGCCGGCCGTCGCCGATTTGAAAAACCACGGCGAATAGGGGCCGGCGTGCTTTTCGTGCTGCTTGACGAAAAAGACGTTGTCCACCGCGCCCGCGTCGGCGATCGTCTTGGCGTGAACGTTCTTGGGCACATAACAGAGCTCTTCCCCATAGCCGAGGATCAGGCCGTTTTTCTCGCAGGCTTCGAGCATCTCGTCGGCATGTTCCAGGCGCAGCGCCAGCGGCTTTTCGCAGATGATATGCTTGCCCGCCTTGGCGGCCTTGATCGCGAATTCATAGTGCAGCCAGTTGGGCAGCCCCAGTGAAACGCAATCGACATCCTTGCGCTTGAGCACATCGTCGAAGGATTCGACGAACTCGGGAATCCGGCGATCTTTGCAGAACTGTTTGCCGCGCAACTTGTCGTTATCGTGCTGGCAGACGACCTCAACGCCTTCGATCGTGCGAAAGCTTCTCACGTGCACATCGGATATAAAACCCGAACCGATTTGCGCGACTCGCACAGGTTTCATGGACAACCTCCGGCCTTAACAATATTTAAGATGATGCGCCGACTATAATTCAGCCGGCTCCTCCGTTCAAGGCGCTAATGGGGGTGGCGTTCCCAGGCATTGTTCGCCGATTTGTGCGCAATCGAACGCGAGGATACAGCCGATCAATTCGGTGTCGTAGCCTTCCTGGCAGGCGTCGTAACAGGCGGTGTAATCTTCGTCGAGATTGCACTCGACCGCTTTGCGGCAAGCCAGATCGCACAGGTCCTCGCCGGCGGCGAAGCAGACGCGGTCGATGTTTTCGCATTCGGTGTCGAGGATGCAGGCGCGCAATTCGTCTTCCAGATTGGCGCCGCAGGTCAGTACGCAATCCTCGTAGACATCCTCCAGACCGCAGTCGATCAGCCGCAGGCATACCTGTTCGCACTCCGGATCGACCTGCTCCAGGCACACCGGACCGAGGTCGTCGCAGCTTTCGGTGAGCAGGCAGGAAATCTGCAACTCGTCCCATTCGCTGTGGCACAGCGCCGGGCAGTCGATCGGATCGATGTCGCCGAGCGCGTCGCAACGGTCGAGACGATCGCACACATCCAGGCACAGCGGATCGTAATCGTCGGCCAGACAGATCGGCTCGATCGATTCGCAATCGACCCGCTCGACGCAATCACGCAGCAACGGATCGTCGACGGCCAGGCACGTTTCAACGCAACCGACCTCGTCGCCCGGCCCTTCCAGGTCGCATTCCCGCAGACGGCGACAATAGCGGTTGCACTCCTCGTCCTCCATGGCGGGCAAGCAATAAAGCGGAATATCGTCACAGGTGGATTCCAGCAGGCACTCGCGGAAATCGACGTCCCACTGCTCGCGGCAGGCGGTCGGGCAATCCGGTCCCGCTTCGGGCAAACCGCAGGATTCGGCCTTCTCACAGGCGTCGGCGCAACGCTGCTCGCGTTCCTCGTCGATCCGGAAACAGGCGTCCACCTGATCGCAGGCCGCTTGTTGCACGCAACGTACGCTCCGCCGGTTCCATTGCTCGCGGCAGGTCACGGCGCACTCCTCGCCGGCGCGGGCATCATGGCAAATGGTCAGACGATCGCAGGCCAGGCGGCAATCATCGGGGTTCGGCCGCCGGTCGTTCTCGACGCGCACCGGCACTTCCCGCGGCATCGTGAACCGAGGCAGCGTCCATAGATAATAAACGGCGACTCCGCCCACCGCCACGGCAACGGCAAGCAGCGCGGCCAGCACAAAGGTCAAACGCACATTCACTCCCGGACCCGTCGATGCATTGTTGAATAGACCCGGCCATGCGGGGAAAAATTAAACCGGAGCGTCGCGGAACTTTATCCGCCGGCGACTCCGGCGCAAGCATAGCACAAAGACCACGGCCGCATACAGGCGTGACGGGGTACACAAACCGGCGCGATATGGTATCGTTTCCCCATCAATGACGATGAGTGAGGGTGTCTCGATGGGCAAAGTCACGCGCTTCAGCGTATCGATCGAAAGCGATTTGCTTAACCGTTTCCTGAAGATGGCCCGCAAGCACGGCTGGTCCAATCGCTCCGAAGCCATGCGCAACGTCATGCGCGATGCGCTGGTGCGCGAGGAATGGGAAGGCGACGAGGAAATTGTCGGTACGATCACCATCGTTTACGACCACCACAAGCGCGAATTGACCGACCGTCTCAACAAGATTCAGCACGATCATCACGCGGCCGTGCTGGCCACCACGCACATCCACCTGGACCACGACAACTGTCTGGAGATGATCGCCGTCAAGGGCACCGCCTCGCAGGTGCAGGCCATTGCCGACAACCTGATCGGCACGCGTGGGGTCAAACACGGCAAGTTGTCGGCGATGACCACCGGTGAGCGTTTGCGGTGAAATGATTCCTCCGATGAACCATCTCCTCGTCAGAAGATAACCTTCAGCAATTTGAGCGCCCCTTGATTCCAGGGCACCCGATGGGAAACGCCCTGGCTGCGGGCGAAGGAATTTTTCTTTTCCAGGTACCAGCGATAATTGCGCAACAGAGCGTCGCTGTTGGAATATTTGGGACTCCAGCCCAACACGCGCTCGGCCTTTTCGATGGAAACGAAACTGTCCTTGTGCGCCGTTTCGTACACCCATTTGTACAGCGGGCTGAGCTTGAATTTCTCCAACAAGCGCAGCATCCAGATCACCGGCTGAGCGGGAAAGGTAATCACCCGTTTGCCGTAGCCGGCCTCGTCGAGCACCGTTTGGTAATCCTCGTAGAGGGTGCGGAATTGCCTGGCGCCGACGTTGAAGGTGTCGTTTACCTGCTCGCCGGGGAGCGTCAGGCACAGGTAGACGGCCTCGCAGAGATCCTCCACATCCAACAATTGGTAGAGATTCTTGCCCGAGCCGGTCAGCGGAAAGTTGTGTCCTTCGGCGGCCCATTCATAGAGCATGGTGAACACGCCCAGGCGCTCCGGACCGATGAACGATTTCGGGCGAATGATCGGCACGGTCATGCCCTGCGCGCGAAATTCCAACGCCACTTCCTCCGCCCTCACCTTGGCCTCGCCGTAGGGCCCGACGCCCTGCATCTGATCGTCCTCCAGCAACGGGTGATGGTCGGGAATGCCGTACACGGCCGTGGTCGAAATGTGCACCACGCGTTCGATGTCCTGCCGTTGGGCGCAAAACAGCACGTTGCGCGTGCCGTCAAGGTCGGTGGTGAAGATGTCGGCCGGCGCATACAGCGGCAAGGCCGCCGCGCAATGCACCACCGCGTCGACGCCCTGCATGGCCCGGTCGACCGCGACGATATTGCGGATGTCCCCCAGGTACGAAGTTACGACCTCCTTTTCCGGGTAATCGAACGGCGCCATGTCGAGATTGACCACCTCGTGGCCGCGCGCCAGCAAATAGCGGATCAGATTGATGCCCAGAAAGCCAGAACCACCGGTCACGAGGATTTTTTGCGGATCGTTGGTGCAGTTTTTCCTGGTTCCGGCTTTGCTTTTCATGATTCGCCTCCACTTCGTGAGTATTATTAATATTTGAATCGTAATATCGATTGTTGCTTACACGCGACAAAGGTTATTGTCAATGTTTTAAAGGTTTTTATTAATTTTTCATCTCAGTTGTGAAGATTTATTGAATAGTATTACACATATTGAAGGATCCACTTTTGCAAGATGGCTTCCCTGGCAGGAAACTGCCGGCAGACCCGGTGATGGAAACAAAAAATCGGTGCAAGAAGCGGATAGACACTATCGGTTTTTGTGCAGTAATATTCCCCGTCCGATTTTTTGCACAATGGAGGGCGCTTTCCATGCGTAAGACCGTTTTGTTGATCGCGATTTTGTTGGTGTTTCCCGCGTTGGCCATGGCCAAGGATGTCACCACCGTGGCGAACGTTTACATCCCCAATGTGGCGACATTGGCGTATTTAGGCACCTTCGACGTTCAGTTCGAAGAAGGCGAAGGCAAAGACTACGCGCGGATCGTCGGCGACCGGGAGGTCATCGAGGATATCCGGCTGGCCGGTTTCGAGGTGGAAATTCTCATCGACGATCTCGCCGCCTGGGTCGAAGCGCGCCGCAAAGCCATCGAATCGCGTCCGAAAGAACAAGCGCCGGTCGGCGAAGTGGACCTGGATCATTACCTGACGCATACGGAAATGGGCACTTACTTAAATGATCTGGCGACGGCCTATCCGGACATCATGTCGATCGAGACGATCGGCCAGAGCCTCAGCGGACGCAATCTTTATTTGGTGAAGATCTCCGACAACGTCGGCACGAACGAAGCCGAGCCGGCGTTTTTCATGGAAAGCACGATTCACGGCGACGAGATCGCGGGGTACATTCACGCGTTGTACACGATCGAATGGCTGGTGACCAACTACGGCACCGATGACGCGGTCACCGACATCGTCGACAACTCCGAAATTTTCATCGAGCCGTTGACCAACCCGGACGGCAACTACGACGATCCGACCTGGGGCCGCAGTCGCTACAACGACAACGGCGTCGACATGAACCGCAACAACGGTTACATGTGGTACCCCTCTTCCACCTACGGCACCGCCCTGCACAGCGAGCCGGAAACCGCCGCCCTGGCTCATGTCTGGGCGCGCCCGCAGCCTTACGTCCTGGGCATTTCCGAACACAGCGGAACGATCGTGGTCAGCCTGCCGTGGTCGTATCACACCGACGAACCGCTGGACTGGGACGAGCACGATTACCTCGGCGAACAGTATTGCTATCCCAATTACTGCCTCGATCCGAACATGGACACCTGGTACCAGGGCAGCATCGGCATGTACCAGATGCACGGCTCGACCAAAGACGAGATGTACGGTTCGCACGGCGCTTTGTCCTGGTCGCAGGAACTGAGCTACACCAAGGAATGTTCCTGGGCAACGACCGCCGCGGTGCTGACCAACCACGAGCCGGCCATGCAATTCGTGATGGAGGAAATCCAGCAGGGTCTGCACGGCATGGTGACCGACAGCAGCGACGGCGGACCGATCGCGGCGGTGATTCAGGTGGAAGGCAAGTGGGCGACCTTCTCCGATTACGAAGTGGGCGACTACCATAAATATTTGCGCCCCGGCACCTACAACGTGCGCGTATTTGCCAATGGCTATCAGGAATACAACACGGCGGTGACGATTCTCACCGACACGCCCTATACGTTGAACGTGGAACTCGATCCGGACCCGAATCCCAAAACCTTCATCTTCCGTTGGCTCTACAGCCGCTTCCCGAACGATGAAGACACGCATACCTTGACGATCGACGCGCTCGGACCTCCCGACAGCGAATTCGTTTCGATGGGCCACGGCGGCTACGCGATGGTCGATCTGGGCCCCGACGGCATCGACAACGGCACGGGCGACGACATTGCCGTTTACGAAGCCTACACCGACGGTGACGAGGGCTTCACCCTTTACGGCAGCAGCGACGATTACTTCGGTCCTTGGGTGGAGATCGGCGCCGGCTCGGGTACAACGAGCTTCGACCTGACCTCCTCGGGCCTTTCCAATGTGCGCTACGTGAAAATCGTCGACCAGAACGACGACGAGGATCCGAGCGAGGCCGGCCAGTACGACGGTTTCGACCTGGACGCCATCGGCTCGCCGCAGGCGCTGGCGTTGTTTAGCGCCGACGTGACCAGCGGCGAGATTCCGCTGACGGTCAACTTCACCGATCAGTCGACCGGTGCTCCGACCTCCTGGGCCTGGAGCTTCGGCGACGGCGACACGTCGACCGAACAGAATCCGACGCACGTTTACGACGAAACCGGCGAATACACCGTCACCCTGACCATCGACGGCCCCGCCGGAACCGACACCATGGTGCGCACCAACTACATCTCGGCCTACGAGGGCGCGCCGGTGGCCGATTTTTCCGGCACGCCGACCACGGGCACGCTGCCGCTGGAAGTGACCTTCACCAGTACTTCGACCGGCACGATCACCACGTACTACTGGGAATTCGGCGACGGGGAGACCTCGGACCAGGAAAACCCGGTGCATACGTACAATGATCCGGGCAACTACCCGGTTCGCCTGACCGTCTCCGGCCCCGGCGGCTCCGACAACAAGCTGCGCCTGAATTACATTCACGCCAACTGCCCGGCGCCGGTCGCGGACTTCACCGCCGACGTCACTACCGGCGACGCGCCGTTGACGGTCGTGTTTACCAATACGACCGACGTGCCCGACGCCTGCCCGGCGACCTACCAGTGGGATTTCGGCGACGGCAACATCTCGACCGAGGAAAATCCGACCAACGTTTACGCGACAGACGGCGTGTACACGGTGAAGCTGACCGCGGGCAATTCCGGCGGTTCGGACGCTGAAGAGAAAGTCGATTACATCACCGTCGGCGATCAGCCCGACGACGACACCGACGATGATGACGACACCACGCCCGACGATGACGATACCGGCACGGATGACGACATCGACGATGATGACACGGTGGACGACGACGATTCGTCGCCGGCCAACGATGACGACGACGATAACGACGACTCGGGTTGCGGGTGCTGAGCGTCGAAGCTCTATTGGCCAAGGCGCTCGCCGCTCGCGGCAGTAAAATAATTCCGTTCAAAGACGCGGGGGATCTCCCTTGGGACGATCCCCTGATTTCCCAACGCCTGCTGACCGTACACCTGGACACGTCTCAAGATCTGGCCAGCCGTCCGCCGCAACGCATTGGCGAGGAATGTGCTTTTATCGAGCGCATGTTGCATCTGTACGCCGACAAGGTGACCACGCTGTGCGACATGACCTGCGGGCCGGGGCTTTACGCGACGGAACTGGCGCGGGCGGGATATCGCGTGACCGGCGTGGATTTTTCGCCCGCTTCGATCGATCATGCGCGCCGGACGGCGGAAAAGACCGATCTGCCGGTGCAATATATTTTCAGCGACATCCGCACGGTCGAGCTGCCGGCGGAAAGCTTCGACGCGAACATTTTCATCTACGGTCAGCCCAACGCTTTCATCCGCGCCGATTTGCGGTTGATCTTACGGCGCGCCCGCGCCTGGACCCGTCGCGGCGGTTTGCTGCTGCTGGAGATGATGCCCGCCGACGCGTTCCGCCAGGAGGTGTACCATCGGTGGGAGATGAAGGAAACGAGCATCTTCGCCGACGCGCCGCACTTGTGGATGGAAGAGAAAATCTGGTACGAACCGGAAAAAACACACGCGCACATCATCACCACGGTCGATCAAACCAACGGTCTCTTGACCAAATATTCGGTGTGCCACACCGGCTACGAGATCGAGGAGATCCAGCAACTTTTGGCGCAAAGCGGGTGGCGCGTGCAACGGCTGTACGGCGACCTGACCGGCGAAACCTTCGACGCGCAAACCAGCGAGTGGCAGGTGATCGTCGCCGTCGCCATATAGAGGTCCGATGATCCAAGCGGTAAAAAGCAAGCGAACGATTCGACACATCACGGTCGTATTGGTGTCGCTGCTGGGCATGCTGCTGGCGGTGGAAATCGGTCTGCGAGTTTTCTGGCAGCCGCCGGTGTCGGTGAACTACTACCGCACCGACGACACCTTCCATCATCGCGGACGCCCCAACGTCGTGATTCATCATGTTTTGCATGACGGGCAAACAATCGAAGTGGTCACCAACTCTCAGGGCTTGCGCGACGTGGAATACGGCCCCAAACCGGACGGCGTGACGCGCATTCTCGTGTTGGGCGATTCGTTCACCGAGGCGGGTACGGCGCCGTTTCCGTTCTGTTCGACAAAAATTCTGGAGCGTAAACTTAACGATAAATTCGGCGCCGGGCGCTTCCAGGTGATCAACGCCGGACAGGTTTCCTACAGCCCGCTGCTGGAATACCTGCTGCTGTCCAAGGAGCTGATCGACCTCGCGCCCGACCTGGTGCTGCTCAACCTCGACATGACCGACGTGCAGGACGATCAGCTCTACACACGCATCGCGCAGTTCGACGAACAAGGCCTGCCCGTGGCCGTCCCCTTCCGGCCGATCCCGACCGTCATCGCCAAAGAGCCGCCGCAAAAGAACCATTTACTAGGATTTTTATATTATAAAGTATTTATTGTTAAATTCATCGCCGAGCGCACGCATTACTTCGAAAAAAGTTTCACCCGACAAACGATCGCCCAAGGCGACATCGACACCGACCGGCTGGGCACGACCCGCGACGAGCTGACCGGTTGGGAGCCCTACTACAAACAGACCGGTGCGTATGTGCGGCTGATTCGCGATTACCTGGCCGCGCGCGACATTCCGCTGGTGGTGTTCGTTTATCCGCACGGGCACCAGGTGGCCGCGCGCGAATGGGCGCAGGGGCGCGAGCTTTACGCGTTCGAGAAAGACCGTGTGTACCGCGGCACGTTCGTTCCGTTCCTGGAAGCGTACTGTCCGCGGCACGATCTGGACTGCCGCTTCCTGCGTCAAGAGTTCCAGCAATACTCAGGCGACGATCTGCTCTACCTGCCCTTCAACGGTCACTTCACGCGCGCCGGCGAGGCGATGCTGGCTTTGCTGCAGTTCGACATTCTGACCGGCGGCGACTACGCCGCGATAATTCACTGAGGCCGCTTTTATCGCCGCACGCATCTTGCTAGGATCGCGCGCATGGATACCTTCAAACTGATCAGCGACTATCAACCGACCGGCGATCAGCCGGCCGCGATCGACGCCCTGGTGCGCAACCTCGGCGAAGGATGTCCCTTTCAAACGTTGCTGGGCGTGACCGGCTCGGGAAAAACGTTCACCGTGGCCAACGTCATCGCTCAGCTCAACCGCCCGGCGCTGGTGCTGGCGCACAACAAAACGCTGGCCGCGCAACTTTTCGGCGAATTCAAGCAACTGTTTCCGGACAATGCGGTCGAGTATTTCGTTTCCTACTACGACTACTATCAACCCGAGGCGTACATTCCCTCGTCGGACACGTACATCGAGAAAGACAGCTCGGTCAACGAACGCATCGACCGCCTGCGCCACAGCGCGACGCGCAGCGTGCTCACCCGCCGTGACGTGATCGTCGTCGCCTCGGTCAGTTGCATTTTCGGCCTGGGCCGCCCGGACAATTACAGCCGTATGCTGACCGTTTTTCATCGCGGGCAGGAACTGGACCGGCAGCAACTACTGCGCAACTTCGTGGACATGCAATACGAGCGCAACGACACCGATTTTCATCGGGGCACCTTCCGCGTGCGCGGCGACATCGTCGAAATCTTCCCGGCCTATGAGGATCAGAAGGCCATCCGCATCGAGATGTTCGGCGACGAGATCGAGATGATCAAGGAGATCGATCCGCTGCTGGGCAAGTCGCTGCGCGAAATCGAGCGCGCCGCCGTGTTTCCCAACAGCCACTACGTAACCCCGCGCGAGGAACTGGAGCGCGCCATCGAGTCGATCCGCGACGAACTGCGCGAACGGCTGCAACTGCTCAAAAGCCAGAACAAGCTGCTGGAGGAGCAACGCCTGCGCGAGCGCACGTTGCTGGATCTGGAGATGCTCTACGAGCTGGGCTACTGCAACGGCATCGAAAATTACAGCCGCCATCTCGACGGGCGCAACGCCGGCTCACCGCCCAGCCCGTTGCTCGATTACTTCCCCGACGATTACCTGCTGTTCATCGACGAATCGCACCAGACCGTGCCGCAAATACGCGCGATGTACAACGGCGATCGCAGCCGCAAAGCCAGCCTGGTCGAGTACGGCTTCCGCCTGCCCTCGGCACTGGACAACCGCCCGCTGACCTTCGCCGAATTCGAAAAGCGCATGGGCCAGACCGTGTTCATCAGCGCCACGCCCGGCCCGTACGAGTTGGAGCATTGCGGCGGCGAAGTGGTCGAGCAGGTCATCCGCCCGACCGGGTTGATGGATCCGCGCGTCGAGGTGCGTCCCGCCGAATCGCAGGTCGACGATCTGCTCGACGAAATCAAGGCGCGCCTGGAAAAGCGGCAGCGCGTGCTGGTCACCACGCTGACCAAGCGCATGGCCGAGGACCTGACCGACTATTACCGCGACCTGGGCCTGCCCGTGCGCTATCTGCACAGCGAAATCGACACCCTCGAGCGCATCGCGATTTTGCGTGATCTGCGCCGGGGCGATTTTTCGGTGCTCATTGGCATCAACCTGTTGCGCGAGGGGCTCGACCTGCCCGAGGTCAGCCTGGTGGCGATTCTCGATGCGGACAAGGAAGGCTTTCTGCGTTCGGAAACAAGCCTCATCCAGACCATCGGACGCGCGGCGCGGCACGTCGAGGGCACGGTGATTTTGTACGCGGACAAGATGACCGATTCGATGCGGCGGGCGCTGGACGAAACCGAGCGCCGGCGGAAGATCCAGGCCGCGTTCAACGAGGAAAACGGCATCACGCCCGAGTCGATCGTCAAGAACATCGACAACGTGCTGGCGTCGATTTACGAGGCCGATTACCTGACCGTGCCCGCGTTGACCGACGACGAGGAGGACATCGATCCGGCGCAGTTGCCGTTGATGATCGACTCGCTGAAAAACGAGATGCTGGCGGCGGCGAAGGATCTGGATTTCGAAAAGGCCGCCGAGTTGCGCGACCGGATCATCGTCCTCGAAGAGCTGCATCTGGGCACGAAAAAATCGACCGCCGATCTGCGCGCGGAACTGCACAAGCACAAGGTGTACAAACCGACCGTCAAACGGCGCAAGGTGCGCAAGCGCGGTTGAGTTCGCACCGTTGGCCGCTATACAATCGAGGCAATGCGGGAGGCGTTCATGCATATCAAAAAGCATTACCATGAGGTGGAAGGGCTGCCGGTCAACGACGAAACGATGCAAGGCGTGATCAAGTACATCGCCGTCGGACCGGAGCACGGCGCGAACAACTTCACCCTGCGCGTGTTCGAACTGGCGCCGGGCGGCTATTCGCCCAAACACCACCACGACTTCGAACATGAGATTTTCGTCCACGCCGGTCGGGGCGAGATTTTCTACGAAGGCGAAACGATGCCCATCGGGCCGGGCTCGGTGGCCTTCGTCGAACCCGACGCCCTTCATCAGATCGTCAACACGGGCGACGACAAACTCATCTTCGTTTGCGTCATCCCCAACAGGGAATAATGCCGGTCGACGACCTCGAACAAAAACTGCAACTGGTTCCCACCGACCCGGGCGTCTACCTGTGGAAGGATGAGAACGGCGAGATTCTGTACGTCGGCAAAGCCAAGGTGCTGCGCAACCGCGTACGCTCGTACTTCCAACGCACCGACGAACTCGACCCGAAAACGCGCGTGCTGGTTTCGCGCGTCCGCGACCTCGACTGGATCGTCACCGATTCGGAAAAAGAAGCGCTGATCCTCGAAAACACGCTGATCAAAAAGCACCGCCCGCGCTACAACGTGCTGCTCAAGGACGACAAGCGTTTCCTGTGCGTGCGCCTGGCGCTCGGGCACGATTTCCCGCGGCTGTACGTGGTGCGGCGAATCAAGCGCGACGGCGACGCGTATTTCGGACCGTTCGACAACGCGACGGCCGCGCGCGAAACGCTGCGCTTTCTCAATACTAATTTTCCGCTGCGCAAATGCAGCGACCACCAATTCGCCGCGCGCACGCGCCCTTGCCTGCAACACCAGATCGGCCGCTGCCACGCGCCGTGCGTCGGGCTGATCGACAAGGAAAGCTACGCACGAATCGTGCGCCAGGTGCGTTCGTTTTTCGCCGGACGCTATCAGGAGATCATCGCCGCGCTCACCGAGCAGATGCGGGAGCGTTCGACGGCGATGGCTTTCGAGGAAGCGGCGCGGCTGCGCGATCGCATCCGGGCGATCGAAACCACGCTGCAAAAGCAAAAGGTGGTCGATCCCTCGTTGATCGACCGCGACGTGTTCGGCCTGTACCGCGAGGGCGCGGCGGTGGTCGTGTGCCAGCTGTACATCCGCAACGGCGCGATTACCGGCCAGCGCACTTTCGCGCTGGGGAACGTCGAGCGCGACGACGCCTCGCTGCTGGCCCAGGTGCTCGGTCGTTTTTATTCCGAGGACGTGTTCATTCCGCGCCAGGTGCTGGTGCCGGTCGAACCCGACGGCGGGCTGGAGCTGTACGCGCAATGGCTGGAGGAACGCGGCGGCCGGCGCGTCGAACTGCGCCTGCCCCAGCGCGGCGAGGCGAAGCAACTGGTGGAGATGGCGACCAACAACGCCCGGCGCCAATTCACCGTACGCCGCAGTCAGTTGATCAGCCGGGAGGAAGTGCTGGAGGAAATCCGGCAGCGGCTGCATTTGCCGCGCACGCCGGAGACGATCGAGTGCTTCGACGTGAGCAACGTTTCGGGCAAGCTGGCCGTGGCCTCGTTGGTGCGTTTCGCCAACGGCGAGCCGGACAAGGCCGGGTATCGCCGCTACCGCATCCGCCTGCGCGACGAGCCGGACGATTACGCGATGATGCACGAGGCGCTTACGCGGCGCATTGCGCGCGGCGTCGAGGAAGGCGGCCTGCCCGACCTGCTGTTGATCGACGGCGGCAAGGGGCATCTCAACGTGGCGCGCGAAGTGTTGCACGCGCTGAACCTGTTTGAGCAGCCGGTCGCGTCGATCGCCAAGGTGAAGGACCTCGCGCCGGGCGACCAGGCGGCGAAGGATAAAATCTACCTACCCGAGCGCAAGAATCCGGTGAATCTCAAAGCCAACAGCAACGCGTTGCATCTGCTGCAGCGCATTCGCGACGAGGCGCACCGTTTCGCCATCGAGTATCACCGCACGCTGCGCTCGAAGAAGATGGTCGGCAGCGTGCTTGACGACATTCCCGGGTTGGGCGCGGAAAAGAAAAAAGCGCTGCTCAAAACCTTCGGCACGATCAAGGCCGTCAAGGCGGCCGGCATAGAGGAATTGCAACAAGCGCCGGGCATCGGTCCGCGTCTGGCGCAAACCATATATGGACATTTGAAAGACAAATGAGCCGTCGTCCGCTGACCGCCGCCGCGCTGTGCCTGATGGCGAGCCTGTGGCTGGGGCGTTACGTGTATCTGCCCTGGCCGCTGACGCTCGCGCTGGGCCTGTGCGCGCTGGCCGGCCTGACCGCCGCGACGATCTGGGAAAATCGCCGGTGGCGCTGGATCGCCGGGCTGCTGTTTTCCTTTTTGGTCGGCTGGTGCCGCATCACGCCGTTGGCCTATCCGCAATTGCCCGCCACGCACATCACCCATTGGATCGACAAGGGCAAGGTGACCGTGCAAGGCACGCTGACGGCCGCGCCGCAAATCAACACCGCCGGTCACACGCGGCTGGAATTGGCCGCCGAGCGGATCCTCTTTGCACCCAACCAATACACGAGCGCGCGGGGGCGCCTGCGCGTCACCGTGGCGCGCGACCTGCCACCGGTGGAGATCGGCGACCGGGTGCGTTTTTCCACCGACGTGCGGCCGATCGGTGGTTTTCGCACACCGGGCGCGGTCGATTCGCCGTGGCTGGCGCAGGTCGACGGCCTCCTCGCGCAAGGCTATGTGCGCTCGGGGGAAAAAATCGAGATCGTCGAACGGGGATCATTCGGGTTCACGCGGTTGGTCGAACGCATCCGCGGCGGCATCGCCCGTGCCGCGCAACAAGGCTCGCCGGAGAACGCGCCCTACGTGCTGGCGTTGGTGTTGGGCGAACCGCAGATGCTTTCGGCGCAGGTGCGCGACACCTTCCGCGACGTGGGCTTGAGCCATCTGCTGGCGATTTCCGGCCTGCACGTGACGGCCATCGCGGGGCTGATCTTCAGCCTGACCTGGATGCTGCTGGCGCGGTTCAGCCGGCTGGCGCTGCGTTTTCAGTTGCATCGTTTCGCCGCGCTGATCGCGTTTCCGTTCCCGATTCTTTACGCGTTGCTCGCCGGCGGTTCGGTCAGCGTGGTGCGCGCCGGTCTGTTGTATTTGCTGTTTATTCTCGGCGTATGGATGGGGCGGCGGCGCGACATGTACATCGGACTGGCCTTCGCGGCCATCGTGATCCTGCTGGCGAAGCCGGGATACCTGTGGCGGGCGGGATTTCAACTGAGTTTCGCCGCCGTGCTGGGCTTCGTGCATTTGCGCCCGCTGGTCGACGAGCTGGCCGAGCGCGTCGGCTGGCAGGAAAAACTGACGCGCCACCCGCGCCTGTTGCGTTGGCGGCAACGGTTCCTGCGCGGCGCGGGCTATTCACTGTCGGCGATTCTGGCGACGATGCCGATCACCGCATGGCATTTCGGCGCGGTGGCCCCGGCCGGATTGCTCGCCAACCTCGCGGGCATTCCCATTTTCGCCATGCTGGTCATTCCGGCGTTGATCGCCGGGACGATCGTGCTGCCGTTGTCGGCGACGCTCGCGCATCTGTGTTGGACGGTCGCCGCCGGGGGCATCGAGCAGGTGTACGGCATGGCTTCGCTGCTGCGCGAATTGGGCGTCACGCAGGTGTTCGTGGGCCGACCGTCCTGGCCGGAACTGACGGCCTATGCGGCGTTGTTGCTGACCTTGCCGTTCTTGCGCGAAAAGCGGGCGCGGTTGATTGCCGTGGTTGCGGGTTTGGCGTTGATCGCCGTGCCCATCGGGCACCTGGTGCGCCCCTACCTGCAACGCGAAATGAAAGTCACCATGCTCGATGTCGGCCAGGGGTTGAGCCTGCTGGCGGAAATTCCGGGCGGCAAGCGGCTGTTGTTCGACGGCGGCGGGCTGCCGTATTCGGATTTCGACATCGGCCGCGCGGTGGTGCTGCCGTTTCTGGCCGCCAAGCGCATCCGCCGGCTCGACGTCGTCGTGGCCAGCCACGGACATCCCGATCATTATCGCGGCTTGCAGGCCGTACTGGAGACGATTCCGGTCAAGGAACTCTGGTGCATCAATTCGACCAGGGCTTTCAAGAACACCGGCCCTTACCTTTATTTAATGGAAACCGCACGCGCCCATAACGTCAAGGTGCGGATGATGGACAACACGCTGACGCCGTTTTCGCTCGGTGGGGCCGAAGTCGTCGTGCTCAATCCGCCGGTGGAACAACCATGGGATTGGGATCTCAACGATCGATCCATGGCGCTCAAATTGACCTGCCACGGTCGTTCGGCGCTCTTTTGCGCCGACATGGGACACAAAGCGGAGCGAGCGGTGTTAAGAAACACAAAGGCCGGGAACGCCGGTTTGGTACAGGTCGGACATCACGGCTCCGCCACCAGCAGCATACCGGAATTTATCGCTTCATTAAGGGCTACGGACGCACTGATTTCGGCCGGGCGGTACAACCGATATGGTCATCCGAGTCAGAACGTTATCCAGTTATGGAAAAAAAGTGGCGCAAACGTTTGGCGCACAGATTTTTCAGGCGCGGTGGAATGTGTCGGGAAATCAAATTATTGGCGCTGTAATCAACTGTTATCACGTCGTTAGAAGGCAAAATATAATAGTACTATACGGTACTTATCCACTTGACAGAAAGAAATTCCTCCCTATTATTCAACAAAACATTTTGCAGGTGTGTTAAATGAAAAAATCCATTCCGGCGCTTGTGGTTTTGTTGGCCATAGCCCTGGGTTTACCCGGTGCTTTGTACGCCCAACAAACGCCGTCACCGGGGGATCTGCCGCTACGCCTGACGATCGACAAGGCGGTCGAATTGGCGTTGGCGCACAATGAGCAGATTCTCATCGCCGACGAGGCCATTGCCGAAGCGCAGGGCGTTTACCGGGAATACGCCGCCGACGCCTTCCCGCAGTTGTCCGGCAGCATCACCTACAACCGCAACCTGGAGCGGATGTATTCCGAGCAGGACATGACCTTCCTCAATCCGCTGTTCGCGCAATTCCAATTGCCGCAGTTGAGCGTGGAGAAAGTGTACCTGAGCTACAATCATGAGTGGGATTTCCGCCTCATGTTGACCCAGAACATCTTCACCTTCGGCAAGGTGAGCAATGCCCTCGCCCTCGGCGACATTTCGCGCAATCTGGCGCACCAGGGCAAAAAGGTCGCCGTGCAGGACGTGATCGTGCAGACGAAACGTTCGTTCCTGACCGTGCTGTTCAGCCAGGAAGTGCTGAACGTGGCGCAAAGCAACCTGGAGCGGACCGAGGCGCTGTACAAGATCATCAAAGCGAAAACCGACCAGGGCGTGATGAGTCGCTTCGAATTGCTGATCGCCGAAGCCGAGCTGGCCGCGGCCAAGCCGCCGGTGCTCGAGGCGCAGAACCAGGTGAACCTGGCGACGCAGGCGCTGCTTAACCAGATCGGCGAACCGCTGGATCGCCCGGTGACCATCGTCGGCGAAATGGAATTCACCACGCTGGCCGGCGACGCGTCGCAGTTGATCTCCCAGGCGAAGCTCAAGCGGCCGGAACTGCGCCTGCTGCAAATGCAGGAAGAGATGTACGACCGCTCGTATCGTATTTTCCGTTCGATGTACCTGCCGACGCTGGCGGCCAACGCCTCGGCCTCGCGCACGGGCGGCACCGACAAGCAGATCTTTCCCGAGGAACCGGACGACGAACTGCAGCCGACGCTGTCGTTCGGCGTCACGCTGTATGTGCCGCTGTTCGACGGCCTGCGCAGCTATGGCCAGATGGGGCAGATGAAGGCGAAAAAGCGGACCGTGCACCTGCAGTATCAGCAGTTGGTGCGCGGCGTCGAATTGGAGGTGACCTCGCTGGTCAGCCAGATCCAGGTGGCCGAGCAGATCTACCTCGCGAATCAGGAATCATTCCGCGTGGCCAAACGCGCCTATGAACTCGCCGAATTGCGCTTGGACAACGGCTTGGGCACGCGACTGGAAGTAACCGATGCCAAGGCGAACCTCAACGGCGCCATGCTGGGCATCGCCAATTCCCTCTATAACCTCAATGTCGCCAGAGCGAATCTGGCGCGCGCCTTGGGCGAATAGGCTGGTGAACCATGAAATTGAGCAGACTGATTATAATCCTGGTGCTGGCCGGTGTGGCCGGCTTGATTATTTATCGTTTCGCCACCTCCGGCGGCGAGGGAAAAGCCGCAAGCATTGACGACATCCGCCGGAGCGAAGGCATCGCGGTCGACGTGGTGACGGCGAAAACGACGACTTTCGAACGCTGGCGGAAGTTCATCGGCAATCTCGAAGGCATCAAGCAATCGCCGATCTACGCCAGCGCCCCCATGCGTGTGCGCAGCATTCTGGCCAAGCAGGGCGACCGCGTCGGCGCCGGCCGGGCGTTGATCGTGCTGGATCCGCTGAGCTCGCCGCAATCCTACAGCGCATTGCAGGGCGCGCGCTTGCAGTACGACAACCTCAAGCGCGAATTCAACCGCCTCAAGCCGCTGCACGAAGCCGGTGCGATCAGCGACAGTCAGTTCGATCAGATCAAAACCCAGTTGGAAGCCGCCGAGGCGGGCCTGCGCGACGTGCAGGCTTCGTTGACGTTGAGCAGCCCGATCAGCGGCACGCTGACGGACATGCGCGTGCGCGAGGGTGAAAAGGTCGATCCCGGCGCGACGCTCGCGGTGGTCGCCGACATGAGCAAAGCCAACATCAAGCTGGAAGTGTCGCAGTCGGACATGGAAGAACTCGCGGTCGGTCAGCCGGCCAAAGTGATCCACCGTG
This sequence comes from bacterium, assembly GCA_036725605.1. Classification (GTDB taxonomy): domain Bacteria; phylum Lernaellota; class Lernaellaia; order Lernaellales; family Lernaellaceae; genus CALBTQ01. The sequence continues at coordinate 257,162 of DAIMDW010000001.1, read as the reverse complement.
ACGGCAGCGAAGGCGGCGCGGGCAAAGTGCATCGCATCAGCCTGTCGGCCGACGAACAGTCGCGCCTCTTCCTGGTCGATGTGATGCTCGAGGAAAACGGACACCTGCGCGCCGGTACGCTGCAGACCGTGCTCGTGCGCACCATCTACCGGGAAAACGCCTTGACGATTCCCATCCAGGCGTTGGTGAAGGTCGGTAGCGAGATGTTCGTGTACGTCGTGACCGCGGAAGGCAAGGCCGAAAAGCGGCCGGTGGTGATGACCGCCGCCAACGAAACGTCCTTGTGGATCTCGGAAGGGCTCAACGAGGGCGAACAGGTCGTCGTGTGGGGCATGAACCTGCTGGCGGGCGGCGAAAAAGTGAAGATCCACAAACAAGTCGACGCGGAATAGGACGGGGGTAAGCGATGTTTCTCGCGCGATTGTCCGTTCAACGTCCTGTTTTGACGACGATGTTCATTTTGTTGTTCATCGTTATCGGCGTGCGTTCCTATACGATGCTGGCCCAGGACCTGACGCCCAACATCGATTTTCCCTTCGTCATGGTGCAGACGATTTATCCCGGCGCCGGCCCGAAGGAAATCGAAAGCTCGGTCACGAAGTTGATCGAGGATGAAGTCGGTTCGATCTCCAACCTGCGGCAGATGCAATCCTACAGCCGCGAGGCGCTGTCGTTCATCTTCCTCGAATTCGAGCTGGGCAGCGACGCCGACCTCAAGGCGATCGAGGTCAAGGACAAAATCGAGGCGGTGCGCGCCAACCTGCCGGAAGACGCCAAACCGCCCGCCGTGTTCAAATTCGACTTCGGCGACGAGCCGGTCATCAATCTGGCGATCAGTTCCCCGCGTTCTCTGGAAGAGACGTACCGCATCGCCGATCAGCAGATCAAAGACTTTCTCGCCACGGTCGACGGCGTAAGTTCGGTCGACATCATCGGCGGCCGCCAGCGCGAAGTCCGCGTGGCGCTGCAACGACAGGCGCTGCGTTCCTACGGCCTGTCGGTGATGGACGTCATGGCCATGCTCGCGGCGGAAAACCTCAACTACCCGATCGGGCGCATCATCGGCGACGCCAATGAAATTTCGCTGCGTATCGCGGGCAAATTCAATTCGCTGGAAGACATCCGCCGCGTGCGCATTCCCACCGGGGAAAACAGTTCGGTGTATCTGCGCGACGTCGCCGACGTGCTCGACACGTACATCGAGCCGCGCGACCAGTCGCGTTTCGAAACCGAGGAAACGGTCAGCCTGCAGATCCGTAAAAAACGCGACGCCAACACGGTCGCCGTTTCCGACGGCGTCTCCAAGGCGATCGTGAAACTGGCCGGCATCCTGCCCGCGGACATTCAAATCACCACGGTGCAGGACCGCGCCGAATACATCCGCGATTCGATCAAGGATGCGCGCAACAGCATCCTGATCGGCATTATCCTGACTTCGTTGTTCCTCTTCCTGTTCCTGCACGACATTCGCGCCACGTCGATTGCGGCGGTGTCGATGCCCGCGGCGATCGTCGCGGCCTTCACCCCGATGCTCTTTTCCGAATTCACGCTCAACATCATCAGCCTGATGGCCTTGGGCGTCAGCGTCGGCGTGCTGGTCGCCAACTCGATCGTCGTACTCGAATCGATTTCCTCGTACATCGAAAAAGGCTATTCGCCGGAGAACGCGGCGATCGAAGGCACGAACAACGTGGCGATCGCGGTCATCGCCTCGACGGCGACCAACCTCGTGGTGTTCACGCCGATCGCCTTCATGGCCGGCATCATCGGCCAGTTCTTCAAACAGTTCGGCATGACGGTCGTGTTCGCCACGGTCTTCTCGCTGATCATGAGCTTCACCTTGGTGCCGATGCTCGCTTCCTTGTTGTATCGCGCCGGCGGCAAGAAGCACGAAATGAACTGGGTGAAAAAATTCTCCGCCTGGTGGAACACCGGCTATAGCGGCCTGGCGCGCTGGTATCGCAACACGCTCTCCTGGTCGTTGTTGCACCGCTGGGTGGTCATCGTGCTGACGTTCCTCGCCTTCTTCGGCGGCATCATGCTCTTTAGCTTCGTCGGCATGGATTTCTTCCCCGAGTCCGACGAAAACGTTATGCGCGTGTCGTTGAAGCTGCCGGCGGGCACCTCGCTGAAGAAGACCGACGAGGTCATGCAGGAGATCGACTCGCTGGTGCGCGGCAACTTCGACAAGTACATCATCTCCAGTCTGCAAAGCATCGGCGGTGAAGGCAAAGGACCCGAAGAAGGCGGCATTACCTTCAAACTGGTCGACAAGCTGGAGCGCGATTTGAGCGCGAAACAGTTGGTCGCGCGCACGCGTCCGCTGCTGGCCACGATCCCCGCCGCGGACATTTCCATCAGCACCTCCGAGGGGCACGGTCCCGGCGAAGGTCTGCAAATGGAAATCACCGGCCCGGACCTGAACGTCATTTTGGATTTGAACGACAAGCTGATGCAGTTGGCGCGTGAGTTGCCCGAGTTGGTCGACGTGCGTTCGACCTACGTCGCCGGCAAACCGGAGCTGACCTTCACGCCCGATCGCGAGCAGATGATCAACTACGGCGCGACGACCGGTCAGGTGGCGCTGACGCTGCGTACGGCTTTCGAGGGCGACGTGCCCACGCGTTATCGCGAGATCGACGAAGAGTACGACATTCGCGTGCAATTGGCCGAAGACGAGCGCACCGAGGCCAACGACTTCACCGACATCTTCCTGCGGTTGGGGCCCAAATACGTACCGCTGACGCAGTTGGGCGCCATCGACTACACGGTGGCGGAAACGGAAATCCGTCGCAAGGACAAGCAGCGCATGGTCGAGGTTTCCGGCAACATCGCGCAAGGCTCGCTGGGTGAAGCGCAGCAGGCGATGCAAAAGTTGATCGACGAGAAAATCGATCTGCCCGCCGGGTACAACATCCACTTCGGCGGACAATCGGAGTTCATGGCCGAGACGTTCAGCGAAATCTTGAAGGCGTTGCTCCTGGCCGTTATCCTGACCTACATGGTGCTGGCCGCCACGCTGGAAAGCCTCGTGCATCCGTTCACGATCATGCTGACCCTGCCCTTGGGCTTGATCGGCGTCAGCTTGTCGCTGTTCCTGTCGGGCATTTCGTTGAACATGATGTCGATGATGGCCATCGTCATGCTTGTCGGCATCGTCGTGAACAACGCGATTCTGATTTTGGATTATGCATCGCAGTTACGCTCGGCGGGCTGGCGCTTGTGCGACGCGCTGATCGAAGCGTCGACGGTGCGCCTGCGGCCGGTCATCATGATGAACCTGGCGATTGCCATCAGCCTGCTGCCGCAGACGCTGGCCGGCGCCGGCGCCGAGTTCCGCGCCGCCATCGCCATGGTCACCATCGGCGGCGTGTTGGTTTCGTCGGTGTTCACCCTCTATCTGATTCCGACGATGTACACCTATTTCGATCGACTGGCGCGTCCGCCGAGGCTGCAAGCCGGCGCGGTCGCCGATTCGCTGCCGGCCGCCGACGGCTCCTGCGAAATCAAGTAGACAAGCATTAAACGAAAAAGCGGCGCGGAGCATTCTCCCGCCGCTTTTTTTCTTTAAGACGATTCGGTTACAGGAACCTGTCGAGGCCGCGCTTTTCCAATTCGTCGAAGATTTTCTTGATCGCCTGCGCATCGTCGTGGCGCGCCACCAGCGTCGCGTCGGGCGTGTGCACAATAATCAGATCGTCAACGCCGATGGCGACAACCAGTCCCTGCCGCGCGTAGATCGTGTTGTTGCTCGCCTCGAGGCAGACGTGGTGCCCCTGGGCGATGTTGCCCGCTTCGTCGGGTACGATGAAATCGCGCATCGAGGTCCAGGAACCCACGTCGCTCCAGCCGATGTCGGCGGCGAAGACCAGCAGGTTGTCGGCCTTCTCCATGATGCCCTTGTCGAGGCTCACCGCTTCCAATTGCGGATAGATTTCGTCGATGCGCCGCTTGATTTCCACGCGATCGCCCGCGCCGTCGACCCGATTGATGAGCGCGATCATCTCCGGCATGTGCTTTTCCGCCGCGCGCAGCAGCGTGTCGGCGCGGAAAACGAACATGCCCGAGTTCCATAAAAACTTGCCGTCGTCGAGGTAGCGTTGCGCCGTTTCCTGGTCGGGCTTTTCGAAAAACGCTTTGACGCGATGGTACGGCGCCTCGTTTTGCACGCCGCACGCCTCGCCCATCTGAATATACCCATAGCCCGTTTCGGCGTAGGTCGGCATGATGCCCAGCGTGATGAGCACCTCCTCGCGCGCGGCCACGTCCATCGCGGCCTGCATGATCTGCCGGAAAAGGTCCTCGTGGCGGATGAGATGGTCGGCGGCCAGCACGGCGATGACCGCTTCCGGGTCGCGATCGTGCAGGATCTTCGCGGCCAGCGTGACACAGGGCGCGGTATTGCGGCGCAACGGTTCGGACAGCAAATTTTCCGGCGGCAGGTTCGGCACGGCGGCGGCCATCTTGTCGGCGATCACGTCGCCGGTGACGATCACCAGGCGCTCAACCGGCGCCAGCGGCGCGATGCGTTCGACGGTGCGCTCGATCAGCGTTTTATCGCCGGCGATGCGCAACAACTGCTTGGGCAGCGCCTCGCGGCTTTCCGGCCAGAAGCGCGTGCCGGTTCCTCCGGCCATGATCACGGCGTAACGCATGGTTCAATCCTCGTGTTCGCGTTCCATTTCCTGCAAGCGGGCGTCGATGGCCGTCAGGAGGGCCTCCACGCCCATTGAGTCCTTCGCACTGACGGGAAAAATATTAATGCCTCGCTCGTTCAAGGCCGCGGTCAACTCCCGCAACGCCTCATCGGCGGCGGGAATATCGATTTTATTGGCGACGACGATCTGCGGTCGTTGCGCCAGTTCCTCGCTGTAGGCGCGCAGTTCGGCGTTGAGCGCGTCGAAATCGGCCAGCGGATCGCGACCGGTGTGCTCGTCGAGGTCAAGGATGTGCACCAGCAGCCGCGTGCGTTCGATGTGCCGCAAAAAGCGCAGCCCGAGCCCCGCGCCTTCGCTGGCCCCTTCGATGATCCCCGGGATGTCGGCGACGACGAAGCTGTGCTCGCCCTCCGGATACACCGTGCCCAGGTTCGGCGAGAGCGTGGTGAACGGATACGCCGCGATTTTCGGCCGCGCCGCGCTGATCGCCGCGATCAACGTGGACTTGCCCACCGAGGGAAAACCGAGCAGGCCCACGTCGGCCAGCGTCTTGAGTTCGACCTTGAGCCACCGCTGCTCGCCGGGTTGGCCTTCCTCGCAGTAGGTCGGCGCCTTGTCGGCGTTGGTCATGAACCGTGAATTGCCGCGCCCGCCGCGTCCGCCGCCGGCGGCCGTCCATTGCGCGCCGGGACGATCCAGATCGACCAGCACTTCGCCGGTGTCGAAATCGGAAATGACGCAGCCCGGCGGCAGATGCACGAACACGTCTTCCGCTCGGCGTCCGTGCTTGTTGCTGCCTTTGCCGTGCTGGCCGCGTTTGGCGCGGATTTGCGGTTTGAACTTGAGGTCGATCAACGTGTTTTTCGAGGAATCGGCGACCAGAACCACGCTGCCGCCGTTGCCGCCGTCGCCGCCGTCCGGTCCGCCCTTGGGCACGTATTTTTCACGCCGGAAGCTGACACAGCCGTTGCCGCCCCCGCCGGATTCGACAAAAATCTTCGCTTCATCCACAAATTTCATGACCGCCTACCATCGGCTCGTCGCCTGCGTCCTGTGGGGATGATTTCAGTGTAGCATAAAAAAAGCCGCCCGTTGCAAAACGAGCGGCCTTCGTTGCTCTTTTCTTTACGGTCAGTTTTCCGGGGTCGCCGGCTCTTCCAACGGGATGACTTCCACCCGTTTGCGGTCTTTGCCCCAGCGGGAGAACTTCACCGTGCCGTCGACCTTGGCGAACAGCGTGTAATCGCGGCCCATGCCGACGTTCTCGCCCGGATGGATCAGCGTGCCCAACTGGCGGATGATGATCGAGCCGCCCGGCACCGTCTGTCCGTCGTACACCTTCACTCCATAGCGACGGCCACTGCTGTCGCGACCATTGCGGCTGCTGCCGCCGGCTTTCTTATGCGCCATGACGGACCTCCTAGCTCGTGATCTTCGTGATTTTCAACGCGGTATAGGGCTGCCGATGACCGACCTTCTTGTGATAGTCCTTGCGGCGCTTGTACTTGAAGACGATCACTTTCTTGTTGCGATCCTGAGCCACGATCTCGCCCAGCACCTTGGCCCCGTTCAGATACGGAGCGCCCACTTTCACGTCGCTGTCGGTACGCACCAGCAGGACTTTGTCCAGCTCGATCTGCGCGCCGACTTCACCTTCAATCCGCTCGACTTTTATCGTCTGGCCTTCCTGCACTTTGAACTGCTGGCCACCGGTTTCAATCAAAGCGTACATAAATGACTCCCTTCCGCATCATTGCGGTTTCGAAGGACGCTTACATAGAGGATATCCTGCGAATTGTCAAGTATTTTTTTCATTCTCCCGGGTTAGATTGACTTCTTCAAGCGGATACTCCGTGTTTTGCGCCCACGAATAACCATTCACTCGTCGGTGTGACCAAAAATTCGCGCGCAAATTCAGCGAGTTAGTCACATGCGGCGCGGGGCGTCTCTTTTCGGTTGCCTGAAGGGGGACAACTCTCTATGATTGGCGCCGATGACTACCGATAAACGCAAGAAATTACTGCAATCATTGCCCGCGGTCGGCGAGTCGATTCACGCGCCCGAACTGGCGGCGGTGGTGGATGCGTTTCCGCGCTCGCTGGTCGTGCGGGCGCTGCGCGAGGAGATCGAGCATTTGCGCGCGCTGATCCTGGCCGACAAGGTCGCGACGATCGACGCCGCTTCCTTTTATCAAGCGGTGCAAGAGCGCGTTCATCGCAACGATCGCCCTCGCCTGACGCGGCTGGTCAACGCCACGGGGATCGTCGTGCACACGAACCTCGGGCGATCGCCGCTGGCCGAAGAGGCCGTCGCCGCCGTCACCCGGGCCGCGCGCGGTTACAGCAACCTGGAATACGACCTGGCCGCCGGTCGACGCGGCAGCCGTTACTCGCTGGTCGAGGATCTTCTCTGCGAATTGACCGGGGCCGAAGCCGCCTTGGTGGTCAACAACAACGCCGGCGCGGTGCTGCTGGCGCTCAGTTCGCTGGCCAAGGGCCGCGAAGCGGTGGTCAGCCGCGGCGAGTTGATCGAGATCGGCGGCAGCTTCCGTATTCCCGACGTGATGGCCGCGTCCGGCGCGATCATGGTCGAGGTCGGCACGACCAACCGCACGCACCTGGCCGATTACGAAAAGGCGATCAACGAGCGCACGTCCTTATTGTTAAAGGTGCACACCAGCAACTATCGCATTCAGGGTTTCACCAAAACCGTGACCGGCGCGGAACTGGCCGAGCTGGCGCACGGCAAGGGCGTCAAGGCGATCGAAGACCTGGGCAGCGGTTGTTTGCTGGAAACGGCGCAGTTGCATCTACCCTACGAACCGACCGCCGCCGAGGTGGTCGCCAGCGGGTTGGATGTGGTCACCTTCAGCGGCGACAAGCTGCTGGGCGGCCCGCAAGGCGGCGTGTTGATCGGCAAGGCCGAGGCCATCCGCGCCTGTGCGAAAAATCCGCTGCATCGGGCCTTGCGCGTGGACAAGATGACCCTCGCCGCGCTGGAAGCCACCTTGCGCCTGTACCGCGATCCGCAACGGGCGCTGGCGACCATCCCCACGCTGCGCATGGTATCGATGGAAAAAGACGCACTGACCAAGCGCGCCGAGCAACTGGCGGCCGATCTACGCCGCGACGCGGGCGAGCTGGCCGACTTCGAGATCGTCGTTACCGAAGGTCAGGTGGGCGGCGGCGCCATGCCCCTGGCCCGGCTGGAGGATCCGGCGGTGGCCGTGCGCCCCAAGCACACGACGGCCGACGCGCTGGTTACCGCGTTGCGCGCCCGCGAACTGCCGATCATCGTGCGCATCGAGCAGGACGCCGTGCTGGCCGATCCGCGCACCATTCTTGACGATGAACGGTCGTTATTCCACAATGGATTGGTGGAGGAACTTCGCCGGCTGAGCGAAGAAAAGGAAGACGAGTCATGAAACGCTTGGCGACCAAATATTGCGACCGCTGCCAGACCGAGCTGCCGCTCGGATCGACCAAATACAACGTGCGCGTGGAAATCACCGCCGACTGGGACGGCTATCTGCCCGACATCGGCGGCGACGACGAAACGCGTTTGGAAATTCTGGAACAAGCCTCGCGACTGGACGAGAAAACGCTGGAGGACCAGGTGCACATGGAAATCGAGTTGGTCCTGTGCCCCGAATGCCGCGAGATGTTCATTGACGATCTCGAGTTGGCCGGCGACGGCAAACCGATGCGTAAAACCAAACCCCCAATCAATTTGCAGTAAACCGCCATGCCGATCTTCGAGTACATCTGCCGCCGTTGCGAGCACAAATTCGAGAAATTGGTGTTCGGCGGCAACACGCCGCCCTGCCCGCATTGCGGTGCGACGGACGTGCAAAAACAGATGAGCGGATTCAGCTTTCGCTCGACCGGCCGGGACGGCGTGACGACCAAATCATCATCCTCGGGGTGCGGCACGTGCTCGCGCCCCTCGTGCAGCGGATGCCACTGACCGATGAACCGACGGCGTACGATATTGCTGATCGTCGCGGTCGCGATTGCCGCGATCGCGGTTTATTCGTGCTACCTGACGCCCAAGGCGCAGGTCGAACGCTCGCTCAAGCGGGCGATTTATGACATCGAGGATCAGAACGCGGAGAAAGTGATCGCCTATTTCGCCGACGACTTCGTCGATTCCTTCGGTTTCACCAAGGACCAGTGGGCGTTGGTCATCGCCGCCAGCATGGCGCAATGGACCGACATCGAAATCCGCTTGGTGCAGTTGCAGATCGAGGTGGACGGCGACAAGGCCACCGCGAAATTTCACGTCGTCGGCGAAGCGACCCGGGTGGCCAGCCTCGGTTCGGGCCTGCCCGACCGGCAAGGCTATCGCTGGGGAAACATCGGGCTGCAATTGGTGAAACGCGACGGAAAATGGCTCCTGGCCGGCTGGTCCAACGTGAGCGCCAAGGCCTGGGGCGTGGGGATGCCGGAACTTTGATCGCCAAGAAAAAACGCAAGACGGTCGGATTGGCCCTGGGCGGCGGAGCGGCCCGGGGGTTGGCGCATTTGGGCGTGTTGCGCGTGCTTGAACGCGAACAGGTGCCCGTCGATTTTATTTCCGGCGCGAGCATGGGCAGCCTGGTCGGCGCGCTGTACGCCGGCAATCCGCGCGCAGAAAAGCTGATCGTCAAGGCGCAGAAGTTCTACCAAAGCGAGGAATTCGCGCAGTCGCGCATTCACGGCCTCAAGCGCAACGAAGAGGTGCAGGGCTTTTTCGATTCCTTCACCCAGACCGTCAAACGCGGCCTGATGATCGGCAGCACGGTCACGCGGCTGGGCTTTCTCGACCGCGACGACCTGTACTCGCTATTGTCCAATTTCATCGACGACAGCGACATCCGCAACCTGCTCATCCCGCTGGGGATCGTCGTATGCGATCTGCTGACCGGCAAGGAAGTCGTGTTGCGGCGCGGGCCGATCATCGACGCGGTGGCCGCTTCCAGCGCGGTGCCCGGCGCGTTTCCGCCGATCCGCATCGGCGAGATGGAGTGCATCGACGGCGGCGTGGTGAACATGGTGCCCATCAGCGTCGTGCAGGAAATGGGCGCGGATGTGGTCATCGCGGTGAACGTCAGTCACGACCTGCTCAAGCCGCCCGAGCTCAAGCGGGCGCTGGAAATTTACTTCCGCACGCAGGACATCACCAAGCGGCTGCTGATCGAAAAACAACTCGAAGCGGCCGACGTGGTCATCACGCCGCAGGTGGGACACATCCACTGGGCGGACTTTACCGCGGCGGAAACGATCATTAAGCTGGGGGAACAAGCGGCGGAGGAGGCGATGCCGCGCATCCGCGAGTTGCTGGCGGAAAAGCCGCGCCGCAATCCGTTGCGTCGTTTGTTGGGGTTACGCAAGACATCCGCATAATTCAATCTCACGAAATCGGTTCCCGGTGACGAATCGACTTCGCGTCAGGCAGTAAGGAGGCCATTCATGGCGAAAAGCAAAGTGTACGAACAGGCGAAGAAGAATCTGGCCCGGGAAATCCCGCTGGCCTACGACGCGTACAGCGCCGCCCAGAAAAAGCTGATCGAGCCGTTCTGCGACGATTACCGGCGTTTTCTGGACATCGCCAAAACCGAGCGGCTGGCCGTCGTGGAAATCGAACGGCTGGCGACCGAAGCCGGCTTCCAGCCGCTGACCGCCAAGGCCGAAGGCGACAAGCTGCTGCTCACCTACCGCGGCAAGGCGGCCGGCCTGGCCGTGCTGGGCAAGGAGTCGGTGGAAAAAGGCGTGAACCTCGTGGTCAGCCACATCGATTCGCCGCGGTTGGATCTCAAGCAGAAACCGCTGTACGAGGATTGCAATATCGCGCTGCTCAAAACGCACTACTACGGCGGCATCCGCAAGTATCAGTGGGTGACGATTCCGCTGGCGATGTACGGCGTGGTCGTCGACAAAAACGGGAAGATGGTCGACATCGCCATCGGCGACGATCCGGCCGATCCGTGCTTCACCGTGCTGGATCTACTGCCGCACCTGGCGGCCAGCAGTCAGGGCAACAAAAAACTCAACGAGGCCATTCCCGGCGAAAAATTGAACGTGGTGTTCGGCGGTCGGCCGCTGGGCAAGGCCGAGGACGGCAAAGACCGCGTCAAACTCAACGTGCTCAAACTGCTGCACGAAAAATACGGTCTGATCGAAGAGGATTTCGTCAGCGCCGAACTGGAAATCGTCCCCGCCGGCTTCGCCCGCAACGTCGGTCTGGACGGCGCGTTCATCGGCGCCTACGGCCATGACGATCGCGTGTGCGCCTACACCAGCCTGCGCGCGCTGCTGGCCCTGAAAACCAAACCGCAGCGCACCGCCGTCTGCTTTTTCATGGACAAGGAAGAAATCGGCTCGACCGGCAACACCGGCGCAGAAGGCCGCTTCCTGCTGGATTTTCTCGGCGAGTTGCTGGCCCGCGAAGGCAAGGACAACGAACGCGCCATTCGCCGCGCGCTGGCCAACAGCCAGGTGCTCTCGGCGGACGTGAACGCGGCGATCGATCCCGATCATCAGGGCGTGCACGACAAACACAACGCGGCGATCGCCGGCAGCGGCATCTGCCTGACCAAGTACACCGGCGTGCGCGGCAAGGCCGGTTCGTCGGACGCTCACGCCGAGTTCATCGGCAAGGTCCGCACGATCCTTAACGACGCCAAGGTGCCGTGGCAGACCGGCGAACTGGGCAAGGTCGACGAAGGCGGCGGCGGTACGGTCGCGCTGTTCTTCGCGCGCTACGGCGCGGACGTGTTGGACGCCGGTCCGGCGTTGCTGGCGATGCACAGCCCCTTCGAACTGGCGCACAAGGATGACGTCTTCAGTTCCTTCCTGTGCTACAAAGCGTTTTTCGCCAAGGCGTAACGCGCCTCGTTAAACAAAAACGCCCGCCCTCACGCGAGAGCGGGCGTTCGCATTTAATGTCGATTCAGTAGGTGTAGAACTCCAGCGAGGGATCGCCGAAGAGGTTGTACATTTCGAAGTAGCGGTGGCTGCTGCCGCCGCCGAAGTTGGACATGCGCCACACGCCGAACTTGCCGCACAGCATCGCGCTGGCCGCCCACACCTGATCCGGATAACCGGTCCAGGGGAAGTTGAACATGCCCAGGAACATCGCTTTTTCGAACCAGTCGTCCTCGTCCCAGTAAGAGGTCACCGAGCTGGCGATCATCGCCACGCCGGCGTGATCGTCGCGCAACCAGGTTTCGGCGAAGCTCTCGGCCAGGGTGTATTTGCCGGTCAGGCAGGCGAAGCTGCACACGAAGGGATAACGCGTGTTGGTCAGGCTCGCCACGTCGCTCTGCGAGAACGCCGGACCGTCCGCCCAGGACGTTTCGCTGCCGTGCCCGGAGTAGATCGCGTAGTTCGTCCCGGCGTTGATCGCGTTTTTCACCTGCTGCGTCGTCGCGCTGTAGGTGACCGTGTACAGCTTGTTGACCGTGTAACTATGCGGGCTGAGGAAGTAGTTGATCACGGTGTTGTGCGTCCCCTCGGTGATGCTGTAGTTGTCGGTGCTGGCCATGAAGGTGGCCGTCTTCAAACCAGCCGCCGCCTCGTATGCGGCGGTTTTGGCGACCATGTTGGCCAACTGCGCTTCCGTCCGCGCCGGGAAACGCCCCAGCAGCAGGTCGGGATAATAGTCGGTCGAGTTCATGCAGGAATAGTAAATGTCGGTCGCCGGGTAGTTGCTGGCGAAGCCGGAGGCGCCGGCGATCGTGTCGGTGTCGCCGACCAGCAGCACAAAGGTCAGCGACGGGATGGCGTCGTACTTTTCGATGATGAAATTGCGGATGCCCACAACCGTGTTGGAGCCCACGTCGCTCATGCTGGCCGTGTGGACCGTCCACCCGTCGTTCTGCTTCAGCGTTTTGAACTGGTTGAGCGCCGAGGAACTCGCAAACGTGTTCGCGTAGATGATCAGGTAGGCCGCGCCGGCGGTCGGTTGCGAAAAGAGGTTCCACGTTTTGCCGGGGTTGGCCGCCTGATTGCCCAGGATCGCGTCGAAGGCCGGCACGCCGTATTCGCGCGCCATTTCCTGCGTGGCGGCGATATCCGCGCCGTTCAGATGCACGGTGACGCGCAGTTCGCGGGCGACCAGCAATTCGCCGCCGGCCGGATTGTAGTCGATCGGCGTGATTTCCAACATGCCGAGGCGGTGGTTGCGCATCATGCCTTCTTCCGTCATTGCCGCGAAACGGCCGACGGTATAGGCGTCGATGCTGTAGGCGTCGGCGTCATAAACGAACTCCCGGTTTTCCAACGCGCCCGGCAGCTTTTCCACCGGCGGCTGATTGGGCAGCACCGGATGATCCAATGCGATCGTGTCGACCAACAGCGGCTCGGCGGTCACGGTGACCCGCGCGCCCAAGGGCAGCGAGACGATCTCGCGCAGCGCCGGCAGCGCCGGTTCACCCACCTGGCCGTAATACGGATAGCCCGCCGCCTCCAGGCGCGTGAACACGCCCAGTTCGGTTTCCGCCTCGGTCAAGGTCAACTCGGGCAGCACCACGTGGAAGACGATTTCCCGCGCGCTTTCGCTCACCAGGGAAATCGCTCCGTCGGCGAGCGCGGCATAATCGTTCGGGGTATCGTCGCCGACATCCGCGCAGCCGCTCAGGGCAAACACCAGGACGACGGCAACGTAAATAAATTTGCGCCACAGCATGGAAAACCTCCCAATCGGTCGGGGTTATTCTGAACGGGGGGATTGTACGGCAGGGGCGGAGAAATCACAAGGCTTTCCCCTCTTTCGGACACAAAAATGTTGCCGCGGATTATTACCACAATTAGTGGATTTTCCGTAAAAATGCACAATATTTAGTTGCCAAAAGCATTGAAGCGGCGGGATGAATCTGTTAGCGTAGCGGCTCGGAACAACTACCGAGACAGCGAGCGGTGTATCATGAACAAAGGCGCGAAAATTACGCCGATGATCCGGCAGTATCTGGATATCAAGCAGGAGTATCCGGATCATCTGCTGCTGTTTCGGATGGGCGATTTTTACGAGATGTTCTTCGAGGACGCCCAACGCGCCGCGAAGGTCCTCAACATCGCCCTGACCAGCCGCTCGAAGGGCACCGAGGACCCTATCCCGCTGTGCGGCGTGCCCCATCATGCGCTCAACACCTACCTGGCCAAGCTGATTCAGGCGAACGAGAAGGTCGCCATCTGCGATCAGCTCGAGGACCCGCGTCACGCCAAGGGGATCGTCAAACGCGGCGTCACGCGGGTGGTCACGCCCGGGGTGGTCATCGAGCAGGACGAGCTGGACGAAAAGGCCAACAACTACCTGATGACCGTGTGGCTGGAAGACGACAAACAGGGCTTCGCGCTGTGCGACCTGTCGACCGGCGAGTTTCGCCTCGGCCTGACCGAGACGATCGACGCGCTGGTCGACGAGCTGGTGCGCGCCGAACCGTCGGAGTTGATCGTCCCGCAAACGCTGGAGGACGATCCGCGCGTACGACGGTTGCTCAATTCCCTGCCCGGCCGGTTCCTCACCTCGCTACCCGAGGACGCCTACGAGCCCGCCGCCGCCGGCGAGGCGCTGGCTGCGCAGTTCCCGGATTTTTCGTCGGCCGCCTTCGCTGAAGAAGCCTACGAGGCTGCCCTGCGCGCCGCGGGCGCGGCGCTGCATTACCTGGTCATTACGCAAAAACGCGACCTGGGGCACCTGCGGCGCATCACGGTCGATCGCGCCGACGCCTTTTTGATTCTGGACGAAACAGCCAAACGCAACCTCGAACTGACCGCAAACATGCAGGACGGCGGGCGCAAAAACACGCTGCTGGCGGTGCTCGACGAAACCTGCACCGCGATGGGCGGACGCTTGCTGCGCCGTTGGCTGTGCTATCCGCTGACCGACCGCGCGCAGATCGAGGCGCGCCACGAAGCCGTCGCCGAATGCCTCGACCGCGTCAACGACCGCGAGAATCTCGTCGAGGCGATGGGAGCGATTCACGACCTGGAGCGACTGGCCGGGCGCATCAGCCTCGCCTCGTGCAATGCGCGCGACCTGATCGCCCTGCGCAATTCGTTGCGCCAGTTGCCCGCGCTCAAAACGGCGCTGGGCCAATTCGCCAATCCGCTGTTCGTCGAACTGGCCGACCGGCTCGATCTGCTGACCGACGTCGGCGAACTGCTCGAACGCGCCATCGACGACGATCCGCCCCTGGCATTGCGCGACGGCGGCTTGATCAAGCCCGGCTTCAGCGCCGAGGTCGACGACCTGCGGCACATTTCGCGTAGCGGCAAAGGCGTGATCGCCGAAATCGAGGCGGCCGAGCGCAAGCGCACGGGCATCCAGAAACTGCGCATCCGCTACAACAATATTTTCGGTTATTTTATTGAAGTTACCAAGTCCAACCTCGACCTGGTGCCCGCCGATTACCTGCGCAAACAAACGCTGGTCAACGCCGAGCGGTTCATCACGCCGCAGCTCAAGGAGATCGAGGAGAAAATCCTCACCGCGCAGGACAAAATCGTCGATCTGGAATACGACCTGTTCGTCGAGGTGCGGCGGCAGGTGGCCGACCAGGTGGCGCGCATCCAGACGACCGCGCAGGTCGTGGCGCACGTCGACGTGCTGACCTGCTTCGCGCGGCTGGCCGAAAAGCGCGGCTATTGCCGGCCGGAGATCGGCGACGACGACCGGCTCGACGTTCGCGACGGCCGTCACCCGGTGGTGGAGGTCGCGGTCACCGACGAGCGCTTCGTGCCCAACGACACGCTGCTGGACACCGAACTCAATCGCCTGCTGCTGATCACCGGGCCGAACATGGCCGGCAAATCGACTTACATCCGGCAGGTGGCGCTGATCGCGATCATGGCGCAGATGGGCTCGTTCACGCCCGCGTCGGCGGCGCACGTCGGGCTGGTCGACCGCGTGTTCACCCGCGTGGGCGCATCGGACAACCTGGCGCGCGGTCAGTCAACCTTCATGGTCGAGATGACCGAAACGGCCGACATCCTGCGCAACGCCACGCGCCGCAGCCTGATCATCCTCGACGAAGTCGGGCGCGGCACGTCCACCTTCGACGGGCTGTCGATCGCCTGGGCCGTCGCCGAGTACGTGCACAACGCCGAACGCGTCGGCGCGCGCACGCTGTTCGCTACCCACTACCACGAACTGACCGACCTCGCGCGCACCAAGCCCGGCGTGGTCAACTACAACATCGCCGTCAAGGAATGGAGCGACCAGATCCTTTTCCTGCGCAAAATCGTGCCCGGCGCGACCAGCCGCAGCTACGGCATTCAGGTCGCGCGGCTGGCCGGGTTGCCCGAAGAGGTGCTCGCCCGCGCCAAGGAAGTGCTGAAAAATCTCGAGGCGGCGGAGTTCGACGAGGTGGGTCAGGTGCGTCTGGCCGAACACGCGCGCAAAAAGGCCGCGCCGAAAACCGGCCAACTCAGCTTCTTCTCCGCGCCGGCGCCCTCGCCGATCGAAGAGGAAATCCGCGCCCTCGACATCGCCGGCCTGACGCCGATCGAAGCGCTCAACGCGCTGTCGCGGCTGCAGGAGAAATTGAAATGATGCGCCGCTTCGTCATCATCGTCATGCTGCTTCTGCTGCTGCCCGCGCTCGCCGGGGCCGATTCGGTCGAAAACCAATACCAGAAGCTGCGCGGCGATTATCAAACCTTTTTGACCAACATCAAGGCGCAGCATCAGCGGGTGAATTGGCAGCGGTACATTCGCGCGTTCATCCAGTTCGCCGAAGATCACCCGGAGCATGCGCGCGCGGCCGATGCGCTGTTTATCGCCGGCGACGGCTTCGTGCGCATGGCGCGCTGGTCGGGACGCAACGACGATCTGCGGGCGGCGATCAAGGTGTACGACCGCATGGCTCGCGTGTATCCGGAGAGCAATCTGGCCGACGACGCGCTGGTCAAGGCGGGCCGGATTCTGGAAACGAAACTTGAAGCGCCGGCTGAAGCCTACTTGCGCTACCAGGGCGCGGCGGGCGGCGTCGGCAACGGCGACCTGGTTGCCGAGGCGCGAGCGGGCATGGAGCGACTGGCCGCCTTTGCGCCGCAAGCGCCGTTGGTCGTCGAGGGAACGCCCGCCCCGCCGGTTGAAAGCGAAACGCCCCCGGCGGTGGAATCTGTTGAGACGACACCGGAGCCGGAACCGCCGTCGCCGAGCGCTTCCGCACAGGTGCGCAGTTGCGCGGTGTGGGCGGGGAAAAATCATTTGCGCCTGGTGCTCGTCCTGAGCGCACCGGTGACGATCGAGCAATCGTGCACGCAACCGGCGGCGGATCGTCACGAGCCCGGCGAGCTGCGTTTGTCGTTCATCGACGCCGCGTTGGCCGAGGATTTCAGCCTGCCGGCGATGGACGATTCGCTGGTGCAACAGGCCGAGATGATCGACGACCGAAACGGCTCGGTCACGTTGCGCCTGCAGTTGAACGAGTTTTCCTCGTACCAGATCAGCCGTTTGAACGATCCGCCGCGGGTGATCGTCGACGTGCAGACCAAGCATCCGCAGGCGCTGTCGCCCTCCGCGTCGCGCAAGCGGGTGATCGTCATCGATCCGGGGCACGGCGGTGACGACCTGGGCGCGCACAACGGCGCGCTGGTGGAAAAGGACATCGTGCTGGCCGTGGCGCTGCTGGTGAAAAAGGAGCTGAGCAAGCGCTCCGATCTGGTCGTGGTGCTCACGCGCGAGGAGGACGTTTATCTGCCGCTGGACGTGCGCACGGCGATCGCCAACGAATTGGCCGCCGATCTGTTCGTATCGCTGCACGTCAACGCCAGTTTCCGCCCGGTGAGCAACGGCATCGAAACGTACATGTTCGCCGGCAACAGTCAGCCGGACGACGCGGAGATCGTCGATTTCGAAAACAAGGCGGGCAATCACACCTTCGCTTCGTCGCGCAATCTGCTGAATCATTTTTACACCGAGACGGCGCGCGAAGAATCGCGGCATCTGGCCAAAACGATGCAAAACAAACTGCTTGCCCGCGTGCGCACCGTGCGCAAGAACGCGGCCGATCGCGGCACCAAGCAGGCCCCGCTGATGGTGCTCATGGACGCGCGCATGCCCGCCGTGCTGGTGGAAATCGGTTTCGCCACGCACACCGGCGAGGCCGAGTTGCTGCCGCAGACCTCCTATCAACAATTGCTGGCCGACGGCGTCGTTGCCGGGATTCAGGATTACCTCGACCGGAACGAGTGACGGGGACAGTGACGTGGACGAGTGGATCGACCGCTTTCTGGCGCACAAGAAAATCGAATACGGCGCGGGTAAAAACACGCTGGACGCCTACAGCCGCGATCTGGTGTTGTTCGCGTCATTTTGCGAGCAACGCGGCATCGATCGCCTCGAACGCATCACGGCCGCCGAGGTGCTCGGCTTCGTCGTGCACCGGCGCGAACACGACGGCGTGTCGGCGCGCACCGTCGCGCGCAACCTGGTGACCGTCCGCAACTTCCTCAAGTTCTTGTACGAAGAGAACGTCATCCCGGCCAATCCGGCCGAGCTGGTCGACACGCAGAAAATCGGCAAACCGCTGCCCAAGGTGCTGACCGAGCAGGAGGTCGACGCTCTGCTCGCCGCGCCCGACACGGCCTCGCCGCTGGGCCTGCGCGACAAGGCGATGCTCGAAACGCTGTATGCGTCGGGCCTGCGCGTTTCGGAGCTGGTCAACCTGCCGCTGCGGGCGTTGAATCTGGAGATCGGCCTGCTGCGCGTGATCGGCAAAGGCAACAAGGAACGCCTGGTGCCCATCGGCGACGAAGCGGCCGATTGGCTGACGCGCTACCTCCAGCAGGCGCGGCCGGTCTTGTTGAACCACCGTACTTCGCCGGCGGTGTTCGTCACCAATCGCGGCGGACCGATGACGCGCCAGCATTTTCATCTGCTGGTGGACCGCTATGGCAAAGCGGTGGGCATCAAACGCAAGATTTCGCCGCACGTGCTGCGCCACAGCTTCGCGACGCACCTGCTCGAACACGGCGCGGACCTGCGTTCGGTGCAGGAAATGCTCGGTCACGCCGACCTGAGCACGACCGAGATTTACACGCACATCAATCGCGAACGGTTGAAGAAGGTGCATACGCACCATCATCCGCGCGGGTAAGATGGACTTTCATTCAAGTTCCGGGTAAAACGAAACCATGGATGTTATTGTATGTCATCGACAGGCCGACTGGGACACAGTCGGCGCCGCGTTGCTCGCCCGTCTGCTTTACCCGCAGGCGGACGTCGTCTACCTGGGCGGCACGCTCGACGCGTCGCCCGAAGCGTACTTCAACTTCCGCCGCCCCGAGCAAATCGACCGGGAAACGATCGGCCGCCTGATCGTCCTGGGCGCGCAACGCGCTGAGATGATCGAACCGTTCGGCGACTTCCTGAACCGAACAGAGGTGGAAGTACACCTCTACGACAACCGGCCGACGCCGGAAAAGGACATCAACGGCACGATCGAAGTCGTGCGGAAAATCGGCGCCTGCACCAGCCTGCTGGTCGAGCGGCTGCAGGAACGACAGATGAATCCGTCCGCCGCCGATGCGGGTTTCGCGCTGCTGGGAATCTACGAAGCCACCGGCGGTTTTCTGCGCCAGACGACCACCGCCGACGATTTTCGCGCCGCCGCCTGGTTGCTGGAGCACGGGGCCGATCCGCGCCTGATCGCCGGGGGACGCCTGGCCGCGGCGGCCGTCGAGCAGGTCATCGCCCTGGACGATCTGCTGCGTTCGGCGCATCAGGTGGCGGTGAACGATTACCGCTTCGCGATCGGCGAAGTGGCCATGCCGCAACCGATGACCGACCTGCCCCTGTGCGTGCGGCAATTCCATCGCCTGGTGGGCATTCCCACCGTTTTCGTGCTGGCGGCCGAGGGTGACCAATTGCGCGTCGCCGGCCGGACCACCGGCGAAGCCGTCGAGATTGACGCCCTGCTCGGCGCGCTGTCGGGCGTAACCGGCGGAGTGCGCGACGGCGTGGCGACGGTCGCCGGTACGCTGGTGCAAACGCGCAAGGAACTGTTGACTTTGCTGGCGGAGTTCTTGGTATTGCCGCCGACCGCACGCGAATTGATGATTCCGCACGCGGCCCGGTTGGCGCAGGAACGCAGCGTCGCCGAAGCGTATGAAACGCTGGTGCATGCGGCGGCCGCCGATTTGTTGCTGCTCACCGACGACGGTCAGCCGGCCGGGATCGTCACGCGCCCGCAGCTCGATCAGGCCCTGCGTTTCGGTCTGGGCGACACAGCCGTCGAGGAATTGATCGACCGCGAGCCGCTCGACTGCGAACCGGAGGCGACGCTGGACGAAATGCTCGAGTTGTTCGCCCACGGAGCGCAGGCGATTTTGCCGGTGGTGGTCAACCGGCGGCCGGTGGGCGTCGTAACGCGTGAGAGCGTCTACCGGGCGGCGAGCGAGCGCCGGGCGCGACCGCCGGTGAAGAAAGCGCGCCGGCAGGATCAAACCGATTTCGCCGAACAACTGCGCCGGCAACTGCCGCCGTCGTTGGCCGCGTTCATCGATGAGGTGGGGCGTCTCGCGCAGGAAACGGGAGTGCGCGCGTACCTGGTGGGCGGTTTCGTGCGCGACATGATTCTGCTGCGCGAGAATGTCGATCTGGACATCGTGGTCGACGGTGACGCGCTCGCCCTGGCCCGGACGGCGGCGCGGGCATTGGACGTCAAGCTCGTCGAACACGCGGAATTCGGCACCGCGACGTTGCTGCTCGATCGCTATCACATCGACATGGCCGGGGCGCGCCGCGATTTTTACGCCGCGCCGGGCGCATTGCCGCAGGTCGAGCCGGCCACGCTGGAGCAGGACGCGCTGCGCCGCGATTTTTCGCTCAACACGCTGCTGCTGGCGATCAACCCGGATCGCTTCGGGCAGTTGCTGGACCCGCATCACGGGTTGGAAGACCTGATCGCCGGGCGCATCCGCGTGCTGCACGGCCTGAGTTTCGTGGAAGATCCCACGCGCGTTTTCCGGGCGATCCGCTTTCAGGCGCGTTTCGGTTTCAAGCTGGAGGCGCACACCGAGCGGTTGCTGCGCGCGGCGCTGGAACGCGACGATCTGAACGAGCTGTCGGGCCCGCGCCTCTGGAAAGAGTTCGCGCTGATCTTCCAGGAGAAGCATCCGGCCGAGGCGGTCCGGCACTTGTTCGAGCGCGGGGTGATGGCGGCGTTGGAACGCCAATGGGTGCTGACGCCGGAGTTGGAGGATCACCTCGAGCGCGCCGAGCAGATCGCCGCCTGGTTCCACCAACAAAACCTGGAGCGTGCCGCCGATCTCAACCTGCTGTGGTGGTCGGTGCTGACCGCCCCGCTGTCGGTCGAACGTCAACGGCATCTGGACGAGCGGTTGGAACTGCCGGAAAACATTGTCCGGAAAGCGCCGGCAACCATCAACCACGCGCAAAAGCTATTGCGGCAATTGACCGAGCAACCGCCTTCTCTGCTGAGCCACCTGGCCCGGATGCTGCGCGGCGAATCGACCGAAACGCTGCTGACGACAGCCGTTTTCGCCGTACAGGAGGAAAACCGGCGGGCGATCTTCCGCTTCCTGACCGAACTGGAGCAGATCAAACCGTCCATCGACGGCAACGACCTGAAAAAGCTGGGCATTGCGCCCGGGCCGCTCTTTTCGCACATCCTGGAAACCATCCGCGACGAAAAAATCGACGGCGCCATCTCGTCCAAGGTCGAGGAGCTGGAATTGGCCGATTCCCTCCGGCAGGTCAAAAAGCCCGAATCGGTTTGACAAAAAGAATGTATCACTGCTAGAAAATTGGGCTTGGTTTAACCGGAAGGACCCACTATGGACGCCGATAAATTAGCCATGATCATTTTGCTGGCCCCGGGAGCGATACTGGCGATCGCCCTGCACGAGGCGATGCATGGCTATGCGGCCAATCGCTTCGGCGACCCGACGGCCAAGCTGTTGGGTCGGTTGACGCTCAATCCGTTCAAGCACATCGATCCGATCGGGACAATCATCGTGCCCGCTTTCCTATTTTATTTCGGCGGCTTTCTTTTCGGCTGGGCCAAACCGGTGCCGGTCAATTTGCTCAATCTGGGCCAGCCCAAACGCGACATGGCGTTCGTCGCCGGAGCGGGTCCCGCGGCCAATCTGCTGCTGGCGTTCATCGCCTCGGGATTGCTGTATCTGCTCGGCCCGCTGTTGAATCTGGGTTTCAGCGAACGAGTGATGAACACGGTATTCGTACCGTTGATCATCATGCTGGTGCTGATGCTGCGCTTTAACATAATGTTGATGTTGTTCAACCTGATTCCGGTGCCGCCGCTGGACGGCGGACGCATCATGACCAGCGTGCTGCCGCAAAAAGCCTCGGAGTGGTACGCCTCGATCGAGCCGTTCGGCATGTTCATCATCATCGGCCTGTTGATGATGGACTCGTACATTCCGCTGTTTTCCAAAACGTTGTTCCCGGTGATGAAGTTCTTCCTCTCTTTTATGATGCCGGGTTACATCGCCACGATGGGAGTCTAGATAATGAAACGCATCTCTTCGGGCATGCGCCCCACCGGCACGCTGCATATCGGCCATCTGCACGGGGTGCTGAAAAACTGGATCAAGCTGACCGCGGATATCGAATGCTTTTTCTTTTCCGCCGATTGGCATGCGCTGACCAGCGATTATGCCGACACCAGCCAGGTCCGCCGTTTCACCCGGGAGATGATCGTCGACTGGATCAGCGCCGGACTGGATCCGGAAAAGTGCACCATCTTCGTACAGAGCGAAGTCAAGGAGCACGCCGAGTTGTATCTGCTGCTGGGCATGGTCACGCCGCTGCCGTGGCTGCTGAAGAATCCGTCGTTCAAGGATCAGCAGGAACAGCTCAGGGAAAAGGAAATGAACACCTTCGGTTTCCTGGGTTATCCGGTACTGCAGGCGGCGGACATTCTGATCTACCGCGCCAATTACGTGCCGGTCGGCGAGGATCAGCAGGCGCACGTCGAGTTGTCGCGCGACATCGCCAAGCGCTTCAACCGTTTTTATAACGACGTGTTTCCGTTGCCCGAGGCGCGCCTGACCGAGGTGCCCAAGGTGCCCGGCACCGACGGCCGCAAGATGTCCAAGAGCTACGGCAACGCGATTTTCATGATGGACCCGCCCGACACGGTCAAGCAGAAGGTCAGCACGATGCTGACCGACCCGGCCCGCATGCGCCGCACCGACGCGGGCAATCCGGACATTTGTCCGGTGTTCGATCTGCACAAGATTTATTCGGACGACGAAACCAAACAGTGGGTGCGCGCCGGTTGCACGACCGCGGGCATCGGCTGTCTGGAATGCAAACGCAAGATCATCACCGCGATCCAGGAGGAACTGGCGCCGATTCAGGAGCGCCGGCGCGAGTTGGAAGCGCACCCGGCCCGCGTGGATGAAATCATCGCCGCCGGCAACAATCACGCGCGCGAAGAAGCGCGCATCACCATGGAACGCATCCGCGAAAAGGTAAACGTTGGATAACGAGCAATACTCGAATCAGGATCTGCAAGTACGGCTGGACCTGTTTGAAGGTCCGCTCGACCTGCTGCTGCACCTGATTCGCGAACACGAATACGATATCTTCGATATCCCCATCGCCGAGATCGTCCGGCAGTACAACGACTACCTCGATCTGCTGCGCGAGCTGGATCTGAACATCGCCAGCGAGTACCTCGTGATGAGCGCCACGCTCATGCGCATCAAAAGCCGCATGCTGTTGCCGCCCTCGAGTGAGGAAGACGAGGAGGAGGTCGATCCGCGCGAGGAACTGGTGCAACAGTTGTTGGAGTACCAGCGCTTCAAGGAAGCGGCGATGGAAATGGGCGAACGTCCGCTGCTGGGCCGCGACGTTTTCGCGCGCAAGTTCGAGAGCCCGGACCTCAAGGAAGCGGAAATCGAGGGGCAGTACCTCGAAGTGGACATCTACCAATTGATGAACGCGCTGGCCAGCGTCATCAAGAATCTGCCCAAGGAAGCGGTGCATCAGATTCGCCTGTCGCGCGTGAGCGTGCGCGAGCGGATGATGCAGGTGCTCGATCTGCTGCGCGAACGCACCAGCCTGTTGTTCAGCGAGCTTTTCAGCGCCGACAAGGACAAACAGGCCGTGGTCGTCACCTTTCTGGCGTTGTTGGAGTTGATCCGGCAAGGCATGTCCAAGGCGATGCAGATCGAGCGGTTCGGGCCGATCCGCATCATGTCGTTGCTCGATCGTGAGGAGGCCGATAATGGCCATTGAACTGGAACGCATTCGCTCGATCGTCGAGAGCTTGATCTTCGTTTCGGAAACGCCGATCAGTTTCCGCAAAATCCGCACGATCCTCGAAGGCGTGCCGACCAAGGACCTGAAAACGGTGCTCGACGAGCTGGTCGAGGAATATCGCACCGGCCAACGCGGCGTGATCATCGACCTGGTGGCCGAGGGCTACCAGATGCGCACGCCGCCGGAAAACCAGGAATGGGTGAAGATGCTGGTGCAATACAAACCGGTGCGACTGTCCAAGGCGGCGCTGGAAACGCTGGCGATCATCGCCTATCGGCAACCGGTGACCAAAACCGAGGTCGAAAAAATCCGCGGCGTCGACTGCTCCAGCGGCATCGCCAAACTGATGGAACTGAACCTGCTGAAAATCCTCGGCCGCCAGGAGATCCCCGGCCGGCCGTTTATTTACGGCACGACGCCCGAATTTTTGGAGGTCTTCAACTTGTCGTCGCTCGAAGATCTGCCCAGCCTCAAGGAAATCGAGGAGCTGGATCCGAAGGATGTGGAAGCGTTCGCCAACGACTTGGCCCAGGGCGGCGACGCCGAAGTGACCGAGGAAGAGCCCGAAGCCGAAGCGGACGCCGAGCCGGCCGCGGAAGAGGAAGAGGACACCTACGACGGCACCGACGACGTCGAACCCGGCGAAGGCGAAGACGTCGAACCCGAGGACGGTCCGGAAGACGAAATCCTCGACGAGGATGACGAGGAATTCGAAGAGGATCCCGAAGAGGATATCCTCGATGAGGACGACGAGGAATTCGAAGAGGACCCGGACGAAGACATCGACGAAGAGGAATTCGACGAGGATCTCGACGAAGAAGAGTACGAGGACGATGAGGAAGAAATTCTCGACGAGGAAGAATTAGCGGAAGAAGCGGACGACGACGTGGAAGACGATGAGCAATAAGCAACCGGTGCCGTTGGATCAATACCTCGCCCTCGCCGGCTACGGCGGACGGCGCGAGGCGGTGCGGTTGATCGCCGCCGGCCGGGTGAAGATCGCCGGCGAGACGGTCACCGACGCACATCGCGAGGTGGTACACGGGCAGGATTACGTGCGCGTCGACGGCAAGCTCATCAAAAAGTTGTGGCCGCCGATCTATCTGTTGCTCAACAAGCCGGCCAAGACCATCACCGCGACCAAGGATACCGGCGACCGGGCGACGGTGTACGATCTGCTGGGCAAATACCGCGCGGTCGTGCAGTCGGTCGGCCGGTTGGATTACGATACCGAAGGCGCGCTGCTGTTCACCAACGACGGCGACCTGGCGCACGCGCTGACCAGCCCGGCGTCGAAAGCGCCCAAGACCTATCTGGTCAAGATCAAGGGCCACCCGACGCCCAAGGCGCTGGAACAGTTGCGCAACGGTCTGGACATCGGCGGCTATGTGACCGCGCCGGCGCTCGTGAAAATCGCCGAGCGGCTGAAGATCAATACCTGGTTGCGCATTACGCTGACCGAAGGAAAATACCGGCAGGTGCGCCGCATGATGGAGGCGATCGGTCATCCGGTGCTCAAGCTGCAACGCGAGGCAATCGGTTCGATCACGGTGGAGGATCTGCCGCTCGGACAGTATCGCATGCTGCGCGCCGGGGAGGTTCGCAAGTTGAAAGAGTTGGTCAAGGCATGAACAGACTCCGTTGGTTGATGATTGCGCTGCTGGCGGCGAGCCTCGTCGCGCTGAGCGCTTGCGACGCTCCCGTCCCCTCGACGCCGCTGCCCGACATCAATGGCGGCATCGACGTGCCCAAGCTGAACGGCCAATTGGCCATGTTCACTCTGATCCGCCAGGCGCTGGCGCTGTACCCCGATCGCGAGCGGGTCAAGAACATCCCCATCGACGCGGACCTGCCGCAAATTTGCGACCGCCCGGTGATCATCTCCATTCATCACCAGAACAGTCCGCCGATTTGGGGCGTGGGTAAACAGGGCTGCATGCACGAGGCGATTCTGCGCGCGGTTTACCAGATCGTGCAGGACCCGAATTTTCAGAAGTACTATCTGACCAACCTCGACAAGGTGGCCGTGCGGGTGGAGATCATGTACTCGCGCCGCCGTCTGGATTTCGCGAAAAACAAACTGAGCCGCATTCTCGTCGAACCGGGCATTCACGGACTGATTCTGCAAAACGGCGAGCAACTGACCTTCCAACCCGGCTTCAATTATCTGTATCACGGTTGGGAACCCGAAGAACGCACCAAGGGGATGAACGCGGTACGGCTCAAGCTGCAACTGGAATACCTCGCCGAAGCCGCCGACGTCGGCGATTGGCGCGACTACCCGATCTACCGCTACCGCACGATCAGCATTCTGCAGCACCGGCCGGATTTCTTCCCGTTGCCGATCCTGCGCGATTCGCCGCTGATCCGCAAATTCGGCAGCCGGGAAATCGGCCGCGCGGCCGTGGACGCCGGTCGCTACCTGAACAAATCGTTCAGCAAAACCAACCAGCGCTTCTGGTATCAGTACAATCCAATCATCCGCGAAAAAAGCAGCTTCTTCGATTACAGCACCGTCCGTCACGCGAACACCGTCTATTCGCTGGTGACGTTGTACAAGGCCAGCCGCAAGGACGAATTCTACGAGGTGTCGCAACGGTCGATGGACTGGCTGATGCGCCACACCGAGCCGCCGTTGCTCGAGCCCGAGCTGTTATGCGTCAAGCAATACGGCCTGGCGAAACTGGGCTCGTCGGCGCTGACGCTGTTGGCGTTGTGCGAACTGCCCAAGACGATGCTCGACAAAATCGGCATCCAGCGCATCAACCAACTGGCGCGCTTCGTCGTCGAGATGCAGGAAAACGACGGTCGCTTTTACAGCTCCTACTGGCAACGCCTGATCGGCTACATGCCCAAACGGCAGGCCGAATATTTCTCCGGCGAATCGCTGTTGGCCCTGGTGCGCTACTACCAGATCAATCCCAACATCGAATGGCTGCACGCGGCACGCACGGCCGCCGAACAGCAGATCAAGCAATTCCAAAAAAGCGGCGAGGTGAATTTCTGGACGATCCAGGGCCTGGCCGAGTTGTACCAAATCGATCCGGAGCCGCATTACGCGGATAGCTGCTTCGCCATGGCCGACGATCTGCTCAAGCACCAGTGGGGCAATCCGGAAAAAAACAAGAAGGTGTATTACGCCGATTACCAAGGCGGTTTCGACAACACCCGGCCGCCGCGCACCCTGCCCGCCGCGTTGCGTTTGGAAGCGTTGCTGGCCGCGTATCGTCTGGCGTATCAGATGGAGCGCGATTACACGAAGTACGGTGACGCGATCATGTCGGCCACGTTCTTCCTGCTGCAAAATCAGTATCGCCGCGACAACAGCTATTACCTGCGCGTGCCCGAGGAAGCGCGGGGGGCGTTCCGCGCCGGGTTGGTCGATCCGCGCGTGCGCATGGACTACTGCGCCCACGCCATTTCGGCGCTGACCGGCGCGTACGACGTGATTTACATGCGCGAGACCGGCACGGTGCCCGAGGAATTCGACGCGGAAGGAACCAAGGCGCTGCAGAACGATCTGACCACCGCCGATCAGATCAACGAGCAAGCGACCGACGGCAAGCAGAAGAAATAATCGTCGCTCAGAACATCACATAAACGAACTGCGGCGTCTGGCCGCTGAGCAGCACAGCGGCGACGATGATCAAAAAGGCGACCGTGCCGAACGCCGCCTCCCACCACCAGGACGATTTCATTTTTGCCTCCTAGTGCAGCATAAACAGCCGCAGGTATATCTCCAGCGCCAGGCGCGGTTTGAACAGGAACAACACGAAACCCAAATCGATGAGGATGAACGTGCCCAACCAGGCGGCGAACTTCGCCGCTTTGCTCGTGGACGGCGGCCCCTTCCGCCAACGCTTGCGGTAGTGCCGGTACAGGTTGAGCAACACGCCGTGATAGACGCCGAACAACGCGTAATGCACGCTCAGACCGTGCCAGACGCCCACCAGCACCATCGCAATAATCGAATTCCAGGAAGCGCGCCGCATGCCTCGGCGATTGCCGCCGAGGGGATAATACACGTAATCGCGGATCCAACCGGTCAATGAGATGTGCCAGCGCCGCCAGTAATCGGCGACGTTCGTGGCCAGCAGCGGCCAGCGGAAATTCTCCATGATCTTATAACCGAACAACCGCGACACGCCGATGGCGATATCCGAGTACCCGGCGAAATCGCAATACAGATACAGGTAATAAGCAATCAAGCAGCACCAGAGCTGCCAGGCCTGCCACTCGTCCAGCCGGTGCACCGAGGCGCCTTGCAGCAACAGGAAAGGCTTGGTGAAATGATAAAACATGCTGCCCAGCACCAGTTTCTTAAACAACCCTTCCAGAATGCGGAAAACGCCGACGCGCAGGTCTTCCGCGTCGATCGGCTTTTCGTGACCGAGCTGCGACAAAAACGCCTGCGGGCGCTCGATCGGCCCGGCCATGAAGGTCGGCCAGAACGCCACGTAATTCAAATACGGGCCGAAGGACACCGGCTGCAGCGTGCCGCGCCGAATCTCGATCAGGTAGGCCAACGTGCGAAAGGTGAAGTAGCTGATGCCCAACGGCGCCAGCGAGCCGATGTCGATGTTGCCGCGCGTGGCGAAGACGATGTTCAGAAAATGCGTCGGCACAATGGCCTGGACCAACTTGAAAATCACCAGCGGCGACAGCAGCAACGTCACCACGAAGGCGAACGGGAATTTGCCGTTTTTGTCCGTCTGACGACCGAGGAAATTTCCCGCCGCCCAGCCGATCAACAGCATGGCGAAGGTGGTCAACAAAAATAAAATGCGCAACAGCGGATGCGGCGGATCCTGCAGCAGGATGAACAGGATGGCGCCGGCGGTCATCAAGCGGCCGCGGTTTTCCGGCGCGACGAAATACCGCGCCAGCAACAAAAAGGTCAAAGCGAAGGCGGCGACCAGCCAGGAGATGTAATTCATTCTTCCGACTCCGCCAACGCCCGGTTGATCGGGTCGATCAACGCTTGCGCCATCTGCCGGTTGCCGGTGATGGTCAGGTGATCCGAATCGGTGAAGTAGCGATTGTCCACCGCGTCGGTCAGGTCGATCAGCATGTTTTCGTTCTCGCGGACAATCTCGCTCACCGTGAGTTGGAACTGCCGGTATTTGCTCCAGTCGAATTGCCCGGTCTCATTGTTCATCGTGCGGTTGACCGGCGAGATGACGAACAGCAGCTCGACATCGGGCGCTTGCCCCAGTTTGTTGATCTGTTCGAACATCTGGATATGCCGCGAGTCGCGTTTGAGAACGACTTTGTCGTACGCGTCGCGATTGCCGACGATATAGTCCTCGGTCGCCTCCTTCCACACGTCGTTGCGGTCGCGCTGCTGCGGCGTGCCGACCTTTTCCAACGGCGCCTGCAGGATGCCGGGGCGCACCTTCTCGATCAGCCAGTTGCGCAGATCGCCGGCCAGCGCGTCGGTGTCGCCGGTCAGCGCCAGGTTGATCATCTGCCGCTCGCGATACAACGCCCAGACGTTGCCGACCGCGCCCTGCAAACGAATGTCGAGAAAATCTCGCCAGGAAAGCAGGAGATATTTACGGCGCAATAAACCGAAATCGGACCGATGCCGCAAATAGAAGGCCGATGTGCGATGGCCTGACTCGTACCCCAACGCGCCCTTATAGGAAAACAGCTTGAACGGAATATTGAAGACCAGCAGGTCCGCGCCGTTGCGGATGGCCTCCTCGGCCAACGCCAGATCGTCGCCGAAGCCGTTGGCGATCGCCGCCAGGTTGTAGCATTCGATCGTCCGGCCGTCTGCCTGCAGCGTCTGTTGCACCAACTCGGGGACGGTGGTTTCCGGCGTGGCGTTGAGCACGCCCTGAATGACCGACGCGCCGATAAACGCCACCACCGGCCGGTCGCGGTGTTGGCGCATCTGGCGAAACATATAAGGCAAGGCGATATGCGATTGGCCTTCGTTGCGCAGAGCCAGGTCCGGCGTTCGTTCCCAGCGGCGAACTCCGATATCCAGCAGCAACAACAACGCCAGCGTCCACAACACGGCATATCGTAGGCGAACGTACTTGGCGATCGTCAGCAGTTTTTCGCGCACCACCACACCGCTTGGTTAGTTGGTATTCAATTTTTCGCAGAAAGACGATCCCCTCAACTGAGCGGAGTATAGCAAAAGTTATCTGGCAGGAAAAGGACTTTTTTGCGCCAAATCGTGAATCTTGAAATCTCTTTCACGAATTGATATACAAGATTGTATTGGGAGGATACGCATGAAGAATAACCTACTTATTTTGTTGGCTATTTTTCTCCTCCTTGCAGGCTGCAACGACCAAGATACCGACAACGAACGGGAGGACCACGATCCGGACGCGTTCTCGAACGTCACGCTGCCGGTCAATCCGGCCGACGACGACGAGGCGCCGCCGCAGATCGTCGAGCTGATTGTCGATCCGCCGCCGGACGGCAACCCGCTGGCCCGCCGCTTACGCATCCGCACCGACGCCCCCTGCTCCCTGGGCGGTTACGTCACCAACGAAGACGAGCCCGGCTACGGACCGGCGTTCAATGAACCGACGATCTTCGGCACCGTGCACGAGTTGTGGTTCGTCGGCCTGATCGGCGATCGCACGTTCGATTACGTGGTGCATCTCGCCGACGATCCGAGCGTCGAACTGGCCGTCGGCTCGTTCGACACGCCGCGCATTCCGTTGTACGTGCCGCGCCCCATTTTCCTGCGCAGTTCCGAGGAAGTCGCGCCCGACGTCTGGCTCGCCGCCAACATCAACGCGCGGTCCTACACCGACAGCGTCATCGCCGATCGCGTCGGCTACCTGATGCTGCTGGACCGGCAAGGCCGGGCGCGATTCATGTACAAGCATCCGCGAATTCCGACCTACGGCGTGATCCGCTTCGACAACGGCAACCTGTGCTTCAACGACGAGGAGAACATCTGGGAGGTCGATCCGGTCGGCAACGCCTGGATGAATTTCCCGCTGCACCTCAACGAACCCTATTACTATCCGAGCCATCATCAGCATTACGTCGCCGACCACGACGCCGAAACGGCGCTGACGCTGTTCAACCTGATGGGCCCGGGATTGTGGTGCGACATGACCACGCCGACGCAGCGCGCGGTGGGCGACGGCATTGCCGAGGTGGATCGCGAGGGCAACGAGCTGTGGCGCTGGAGCGTGTTCGATCATCTCGACGTCATCCGCCCCGAAGACCAGGACCTGTTTTATTGCATCGTGCCGTTTTGGGGACTGGCGACGGTCGATTTCTCGCACGCCAATTCGGTCTTGCCGCTGCCGGATCAGGATGCGTTTCTGCTGAGCTTCCGCAACCTCAAACGCATCGTCAAAGTGGACAAAACGACCGGTAACGTGCTCTGGCAATTGGGCGAAGGGCTGGACTTCACCTGGATCGGCAACGAGCCGGAAAAAGAACGGTGGTTCCTCTATCAACACGATCCGCAATGGATCGGCGACAATCGCCTGCTGCTGTTCGACAACGGCAACTGTCGTTACGATTTCAATTGCATCGCCGGTCCGTGGTCGCGGGCGATGGAACTGGAAATCGACGAGGAAACCATGACCGTGCGCCTGGTCTGGGAACACCGCGTGCCGTTCTCGCCCGCGATGGGCAATGTCGAACGCATGGCCAACGGCAACACGCTGGTGTGCGGCGGCGCTTCCGGCGAGGTGTATGAAGTGACGCCGGACGGCCGGGAAATCTGGGCGATGAACCTGCCGCCGTTGGAGATTTCCACCACGGTGCATACCGCGCCGGCCTATTGGGTGTATGAATAAGTCAAAAAGCCAGCCGATAATTAATTTATCTTTTCATCATGTTATCCGCATTTTTGCCGATATAATGGAAAAAGCCCGGCGAAAAAGGAAAGGTTTGCCATGCGATTTGTACGGGAAGGCGCGTGTTGCGCATTGGTCATGCCGACCATGGACCGCGCCGGGCGCATCGTGCAAACCTTGCAGCGCATTGCGCAGACACCCGGTCCCGACGTTGAGGTGATTGTCGTCGACAACGGCTCACTCGACGGCACCCCGCATAAAATCCGCGAAGCCATCGACAACGTTACGGTCATCGAATTGGGCGCCAACCTGGGCACGGCCGCCCGCAACCACGGCGCGCGCGCGGCGAAAGCGCCCGTCGTGTTGATGCTCGACGACGACAGCGGTCCCTATCCCGGCACCATCGAAGAGGTGTGTCGCCTGTTGCAGGATCCGTCGATCGGCATCGTGGCCTGCCCGATCGTGTTGCCGGACGGATCGTTCGAGGAAGGCGGCAGCCGCTATGTGTACATCGGCTGCGGCGCGGCCTTCCGGCGCGGCGTGCTGCTGGACATCGGCGAATATCCGCCCGAATACGAAACCTACGTCGAGGAATACGACGTTGCCTACCGTTTTCTGTTGCACGATCTGGCGGTCGTGTTTCCCGATCAATGCAAGGTCTGGCACGAACCGCAGGCGCGCGGTTCCTTCGATTACATGGTGGAAAAGCTGATCGCCAATAATGGCTATTTGGCGATGAAATATTTTCCGCGCGAAGATGCGGCGCGGTTCATCTCGTGGATCGTTTACCGCTACGGCGTGTTTGCGCAGCAGAAAAACGCGCACGCTGGTTTTCGCCGGGCGCTGGAGGCGTTGCCGGACAAGTGCCTGCGCGGTCTGGCGCAACGGCAGGTCCTGCCCGACCGCGTGCTGGATATCGTTCTGCCGCAGCGCGAAACGTTGCCGCGCTTCATCGCCCTGGCGGCGCAAGGCGTGCGGAAAATCGCCTTCTTGCGCGCCGGCAAGGAAATCCCCGATTTGCTGCGCGCCGCACGTGATGCGGGTTTGAGCGTCGAGGCGATTTACGAACCGCCCCACGGCCTGTTCGCCGAGATCGGTCAATTGAACGGCGCACCAGTGTATCCTTTGCAACGCTTCGATCGGAAAAGGATCGAGCGCCTGGTGATCGGGGGCGCCAGTTACGGCTTTGTCGCCAATACGCAACGGCTCGCCGCGCACCACAACCTCACCGATGTGATCGCGCCATGAACCGCCGCGCCCTGATCGTCTGCGATGTAACGGCCGCCGGCGGCGTGGATCGGTATGTCATCGACCTGGCGCGCCACGCCCGGCAGGCGCAATGGCAGACAGTCGTCGCCCTCGACGATCATCCCGGCGCCGATCTGTTGGCGGCCGCGCTATTGCGCCAAGGCGAAACGGTCGTGCGCGGCACGCTGCACAAACGCCACGACGAATCGTTGCGCACCGCGTTCGTGGAGGCGCTCGTCCGTGAGCATCGACCGCCGGTCATGCACGTGGTGCTGCCCGCGCCCTGGGCGGGCGTCGTGCCGCGCCGGCTGGCGACGCGCGAACAACTGCGCCTGGTGTGCACCGAGCAACTGGTCGACGATTCGTTCACGCTCACGCCGAAATTGCAGCGCGAAATCGTTTCCTTCTATCGGTATTCGATCCGGCACATTGCCGTGAGCGACGCCAACCGCCGCTTGCTGGCCGAGCACTTCGGTCTGCCCGCCGAACAACTGACGGTGATTCCCAACAGCGTCGATCCCGATGTGTGGCGGCCGGCCACGCCGGATGAGCGTGAAACCGCCCGTCGCCATCTCCCCGCCGGCGAATCGCCCTGGATGATCACCCTCGCCCGACTCAACGAGCAAAAGGGCATCGACATTCTGTTGGCCGCCTGCGCCCGGCCGGAAATGCGGGCGCGCGCCTGGACGTTGTACATCGCCGGAGACGGCCCGGACGAAGAGCAATTGAAGCGTCAGTGCGACGAGCTGGATTTGACCGTGCGCGTACGGTGGCTTGGTTGGCGCGACGATGCGGCGGCGCTGCTGGCCGCGGCCGACCTGTTCGTGCTGCCCAGCCGTTACGAGGGTCAGCCGTTCGCCCTGCTTGAAGCGATGTCCGCCGGTGTGCCGGTGGCGGCCTGCGCCGTCTCGGGCATTCCCGAAGCGTTGGATTACGGCCGGTTGGGCAAGCTGGCCCCGGCGCAGGATCCGGCCGGTCTGGCGCGGACGCTGGCCGAGGCGCTGGATGAAGACCTGCATGCGCAAGCAAAAATGGCGCGGGAGTTTATCCTCCGGCGCCATCATTTGGGCGACAATATGAAAAAAACGCTCGGCTATTGGTCAGCCGATTAGAACTGCAACCACTTTTCGAACACCCAACCGCGTTGTCCGTCGGGCAATTCCACCAGATACCAGCGCATGTCGCGGCGTAAGACCAGCACCTTGGTGCCTTCGGGTACTTCCGCCATCGGCGTGGCGAAGCTCATCGGTTTGTTGAGTACGCTGATTTTGTCCCGGCCTTTCAAGACCGCCGAGCGGGCGCCGGCCGGCCGCACGGAAAAATCGCCGCTCTCCCCCGGCGACGGCAGCCAGTTGGACGTGGAACCGCCGCGTTCCGCTTCATCGGCATCCGTCTCGTCTTCGGTACGGCTGGGCACCGGGAAGGAAATGTTGCCGACGGTCCGGCGCGGCAAGGTGCTAAAGGCTTCGCGCACGGCATCGCGGATGGAATTGTCGCGCTGCGGTCCCTGAATCGTGTTGACCGACAGGTAGACGAAATTGCCGTCGATGGCCCGCACCAAACCGACCACCACGGCCGAGCCACCGTGCAGCTTTATTGCGGTCAACGCGCTGACCGGCGTGTCGGTCGGTTGATTGTCCTGATCCTTGCGGCTGACCACGGCCACAAAAGCCAGGGTATCGACGCGGTACTTCGCACCCACCAGGCGCGTCATGCGCACGTCGAGCGGCTTGGTGCGATACACGCTCTGGTCGGAAGTTACGCTCTCGCCGAATTCGCGCCACAAAGCGGTCATGACCGTCTGCATGCGGTCGGTCCGGCAAACGGTGGGATCCAGGTGGACCGGCGTCATTTTACGCGACACTTCCAAACCGGCTTCGTAGGAAACGGCCAGTTCGCGGTCGAGGTACGTGCCGATAAAGTATTTGTCCTGCAGGCTCAGGGACATCTTCGCGCCGGTGATCGCCGTTTCCGCCTCGTCGTTGACCATTTCGGCCAACTTGATCGAATCGTCGATGACGATATACGGCGAATTGTCCGCATCGAGCAGGATGTAGCTGGCATCCACAAACAGCGCCAGGTTTTCCGGCAGCGAGGGTGAGCCGTTGAGCGGATCGTCCCAATGGACGGTCGGTTTCAGGCCGCCGCAACCGGCCAGAATCAACGTCAGCAGACCCACTATCATAATAAGGCGACGCATTTCACGCTCCTCGTGCAAAATCCGTTTTCACAATAATGCACCAGTTTATCGTGCATGTAAAAAAGAGTATTCCCTTAATCTGACGATAATATGTTTCTTACATTGCACCCATCTGTTTTCGCAAGTAAAATGTACACGCTATAGTGACTTGAGACAACCGTAGGAGGAAGAAATGATAAATCGTGCCACGTTGGCCCTGGCGATCCTGCTCATGTTCATCGCTATTGGTCTGATGGCCTGTGAAGATCTGAAGGATGAAATCAACGAAAACACGAAACAGTCACAAAATTTCGCTTTTGAACTCACCGACGGCTGGGTGCCGCTGATGAGCGTCGAGGCGGCGGATGTGGTCATCAACACGGTTTGCGGTTTCGATCCGATCAGCATTAACGCGATCATCTCGGCGACCGACTACGGCGATATGTGGGATGACGTCAAAGGCCACATCGACGAAGTGAAGATCAATCAACTCGGCTATCGCCTGAATAAAAACACGGCGACCGAGGCCGGCTCGGTGAAGCTGTACGTCATTATGGGCGACAAACCGACGGCCAAGGCCGTACCGCAGGAGGTGATCGAAGAGCTGCTGGACGATCCGCAGTTGCTCTACATCGCCGATCAGAACGATCTCAACGAAAGCGATCTGATTGCCTCGATCCCGATCGATCCCGGCAAGAACGTCGACAACTGGACGGACGTCAATTGGGCTTCGGGCGGCGAAAGCAGCCTGGAGGATATGCTGATCGACTTCGAACAGGAATTCACCTTCTGCCTGATGATGGACAGTACGCCGGTGCAGGTCGCCAACATCAGCGATTTGAATCCGACCGTCTACATGAAACTGCAGTCGGACGTCGACATCGTTTTCGTTCCGCTGGATTAAACACACGCGAACCGAAGCGGGCGGAGGAATAACTTTCTCCGCTCGCTTTTCTTTCCGAGGGGGTAATGATGCCGTTTGAATTCAAACCCGCGCCGTCGGCGTTGATCGACGATCGCGGTCGTCCGCTGCTGGGCGTGTACGCCGGGCCGATCCATAACGTGAATCTCGATCAGTTTCCCTTCCGCCGCTTACAGCGTTTTCCCTGGACGCTGGCCGACGGCACGGCCAAGCTGCTGGCGAAGAAGTGGCAGTTCGTCGGCGTGGTCGACGAGACGCTGGTGATGGGCGCGGCGGTGGTCGACGTCAATTATATCGGCACGTCGTTCGCCTACGTCTACGATCGGCAGACGAAAGAACTGACCGAAATCAATTTGAAATCCCCGCTCGCCTCGGCGGTGAAATTCTCATCCTCGGCGGCCGATGGCAAGACAACCTACATCGGCGGCGGCAAACGGGTGGAATTCAACAACGATCTGGGCGACGGCCGGCGCAGCGTGCTGATTGAGCATGGCGACAAATTGTCGGTCGATTTTCGCTACCGGGAAATCGGTCACGGCATCACCTCGGTTTCGCGCACCGGCATTTACGGCTTCAACCATTGCTACAAGATGGTCGCCATGCCCGCCGAAGGCGAAATCACCTACGCGGGCAAAAAGCACACGTTGAGCGAAAACGCCCTGGCGTTGCTCGACTGGTCGGCGGGCGTTCCGCAGCGCGAAACCTTCTGGAACTGGGCCTGCGGCTCGGGCAAAGACAGCAAGGGGCGCATGACCGGTCTCAACTTTGCCTGCGGCATGAACGAAACCAGCTTCACGGAAAACACCTTCTGGCTCGACGGACAGCCGGAAAAGATCGACACCGTCAACTTCGACTACAACCAGGACAACGTGTTCGAACCCTGGCATCTGACGAGCATGGACAACAAGGTCGATCTGATGTTCTACCCGGACAGCGAGCGCTACGAGAATCAGAATTACCTGCTGATCATCAGCCGCCTGCATCAGCCCTTCGGCCGCTTCGAGGGCACGCTCAACGGCGCCAAAGGCAAGGTAACCATCGATTCGGTGTACGGATTCTGCGAAGAACATTTCGCCAAATGGTAAGATGAACGAAGTGAACGAAGGCCGGGGTTTTCGCCCCGGCCTTTTTTATCGCCCGGTCGCCGGTGAAATCGTCACCGTGTGCCCGTTCGCGTTGGGTTCGGCGGAATAGGTCAGCACCTGGCTTTCCTCGTCGTAGGCGTAACTCCAGTCCCCCGTCGGATCGCCGCTGGCGACGGTAAAGCCTGCCGGATAATGCCGCGCGGGCACGAAAATCTCCGTGTCGCCCTGCGCGTCGCCGTCGGTAAAGGTCAGCGTGAACTCGCGCGAGTCGAAATCGAATTCGTACGATTCGATGTGCCCGGCCACCGCGCGCGGATACGGCCGCAACAGGTAGCGCAGATAAAATTCCTTCTCCGTACCGTCGGCGTACAGCAGGCCCCAGCCGGCATCGTCGCGGTGATAGCACCAGACCGTCTCCGAATACCCGTAGCGATCGTGCGCGGCAACGCTGTCGTGCATCCACTCCTCGAGCCCCTCGGCGTCGGTGGTGATGCCGAATTCGCCGACCAACGTGGGCATGCCCAGACGTCGCCGCTGCTTGTCGGTCATGCGCATATCCTGCTCGACGAAGAACTCCCCGCACCAATAGCCGACGCCGGCGATGGCCGTCTGACAGGTGTACAGATGCGGCGCGTAGCCGGTTTTCTCGTCTTCGAACGGCTGCAGGTACAGCGGCAGAAAGTCGCGCGACATCTGCGGCTCAATCAGCGCCCACTGCTCGCCGCCGGCTTCGCGCAGGTCGGCGATCAGCCCTTCGTAGAAAGGCTGCAAGACTTCCAGCTCGAAGGCGGGGAGAATCGTGTACAAGCCGGCCCATGGTTCGTTGAATAAATCATAACCCCAGATGGCCGGATGGTCGCCGATCGTCTCCCAGGTCAGCCGCCAGGCCTGCGCCCAATGCTCGTGCAGATCGCCGTACCAGAAATCGGCCGCGTACATCATCATGCCCATGATGCCGGCCGGGTACAGCCCCTCGCAGGCCCAATCGGGCGAGCCGTTGCCGCCGAACGCGCTGCACCACTGCCACTGGTGCATGTCCAGAATCACCTGGAGCCCGGCGTTTTGCGCCATGTCCAGATCGCCGGCCACGGTTTCGGTCAGATAGTCGGTGGTCCAGACGCCCGGCTCCGGCTCCATGTACTTCCAACTGATCGGCAGACGCACGTGGGTGAAGCCCCAGGCGGCGATGCGGTCGTAGTCTTCCTGTGAGTGATTGAAGCCGCCGTACTCCAGGCCCATGTAGTTGACGCCGTGGACGATCACCTCGCGGCCAAGGTCGTCGGTGAAGTGCGGCGTGCGCTCGTCGATGTCGTCGTCGACGGTATCGTCGTCAAGCGTGTCGTCGTCGACGGTATCATCATCGACGGTGTCGTCGTCGCCGATATCATCATCGAGCGTGTCGTCGTCGACGGCGTCGTCGTCAGTCATGCCGGTATCGTCATCGACGGCGTCATCGTTGTCGTTAGCCTGCCCTGAGCCTGTCGAAGGGTCATCGTCGCCGGCGCAGCCGATCACGGCGAACAACAAGAGTATCGGGACGAAAAGACGCCAAGCGTTCATTACTTGGCCTCGATCCACTTGCCGCCGGCGTTGATCTGGCCGTAGTAAATGATCTCGCCGCGCGCGCTGGAGCCGGTCGGGCCGCTGGTCACGTACTGCCACAGATACACTGTGCGCCCGTCCGCGCCGGTGGTGGTGAACCAGTTTTTGCCGGCCACGATATCGGCCTGCGCCTCCGGCGGATCGACCAGCCAATCCACCACCGTGACCGCAATATTGATCGCCATCAACAAGGCGACCACCAATAACAAAACCTGCGTTCTGCGCGTTGCCATGAGCTCCCCCTAAAAAAGTGACGACCGATCTTACCATACTTGCCAAGCGCTGACAGGTTGGCTAATCTCTTCGCGTTCAAGCGAGGAGTTTTGGCGATGAAGAGAATTTTGCTGTCGATCCTGTTGCTTTCCCTGTTGTCGTTTACCGCCTGCGATTGGCACATCTTCGGCGAAGATGAAATCGCCGGCGAGAATTGGGATCTGTACGATTACGTGTTCGCCGGGCCCTCGCCCGATCCGGCCGGCGATCCGATGTACTTCAAACTCAACATCGACGAAAACAACGTCGTGACCGGTGAAACGCTGGGCGTGTTCTATTCCGAAGTGACCGGCGTGCTCACCGACGATATCCTCGAACTGGACATCGTGTTTCAGGACATCCGCTGCAACGAAACCGCGTTCGGCACGTTCATCGGCGAATTTTCGGAAGAAGAGTTGACCGGCGAGCTGTACCTGGAAGCCTGCGAGATTCTGGAATACTCGTACGCCGGCACGCGCGTGGGCGGCAGCAAGTAATCAGAACTCGATACGCCCCAGCGGCCGGTAGCCCAATTCCCGGCGCGCCTTGGAAATATCCAGCAACGCGGTGTACTTCTGCCGCTCCTTATCCACGCTGTAGTAATAATGCGTCAGGCCCAGCTTGCGCTGCAGCCAATTGACCGGTGCCAGCAACTGCTCGGGCAGACTGAGCACCGTCGAGCCGTTGAGCTGCGCGAAGGTGGTGATCGGCGCGGTGTCCAGACCGGCGATGTTGTAAATGCCCTGCACGTCTTTCATCAGCGCCAGGGTGATTGCCTGGATGACGTCCTTCATGTGCAGCAGGTTGACCATCGGGTTGAAGCCCGCCGTTTTGAGCAACGGTTTGCTGTCGAAGTAGGCGTTGAGCTGACCGTCGATGTTGCGCCCGATGATGTTGCTCATGCGCAAAATGACGATGTTCACCTTGCGGTTGTCCATGAACGCGCGGCAGATCATATCGGCGTCGACGCGGTCCTTGATCCACTGGTCGGCGTTGGGATCGAAATTCAGGTCGGCGTTTTCGTCGAGCATCGTCGGGTTGTGCGGCAGCAGTTTGTACACAACGTCGGAACTCTTGAAGATGAACTTGGTGATGCCCGGCGTCTCGATGCACTTGCCCAGCAGGTCGCGCGTGCCCTCGACGTTCAGACGGTGCGTATCCTCACCGGGAATCGGCCGGTTCTGAAACGCGAGGTGAATGACCGTGTTGATTTTCGCGTTACGGAACGTTTTCGATAAAAACAGATTCTTCAACTCGCGGTATTTGAGAATGTCGCTGGAGCGATAGACGAATTTGTTCGGCGGCAGATCCATAAAATAGTACGGCTTGTCGCTGCGCGCGACGCCGAAGATCACCCCGACGCGCGGATCGTTGAGCAGATGGTTGACCAGGTTGCGGCCGATGCTCGTGGTCACGCCGGTGATCAGAATATTGGTCTTCGCCGAACGTTTCCGGCGTCCGTCAGTTCGACGCGCTTTGGCGGTCATATTGCTCGTCCTCCCCGAATCCGAAAACGGAACTGCGGCTTTCCAGTTGCTGGTTGACCATATCCTGTATGGCCAACTGCACCTTGTCGGCCAGCATGCGCACGGCCTCCGGATCGTTGACGGTCTTCGGTCCGTACTCGCGGTAAAATTCGATCGGCTCGCCGAAGCGGATGTGATACTGCGTCGGCAACGGAATGAAACCCAACGGGCCCAGCAGCGGGAACAACGGCGTAATCGGGAAATACGGGAAGCCCAACAGGCGCGCCAGCGGCTTGAGGTTGCCCAGCATCGGCGCTTGCTCCTCCGCGCCGACGACCGCCACCGGCACGATCGGCGTTTTGGTCGTCAGGCTCAGCTCAATGAAACCGACGTTGAATTTGACCAGGTTGTAGCGTTGCGAGAACGGCTTGCCGATGCCCCGTGTGCCTTCGGGAAACACCGCGCAGATTTCGCCCGAATGCAGCAGGTCGATGAAGTTGCGCCGCGCGCCCACCACCTGGCCCACGCGGTAGAAAAACACGTTGACCCACGGCAGGAAGCCGGCGAAGTTGTCGACCACCGCCCGCACCACGCGCGGTTTCGCCAACTTGATGGCCACGTCGACGCAGACCATCACCGCGTCGATCGGCAATACGCCGCTGTGGTTGGAAGCCAGAATGGCCGGGCCTTTCAACGGAATGTTATCGTGCCCGTCGCTTTCCACGCGGAACCAGTATTTGTGCACGTAACGAGCCAGCGAATAAGCGATGATCGCCGACTCCTTTTCCATGCCGAACTGATCGAAACCAAAACCCAGGTCGTTGATTTCGATGGACATCACGCGCTCGAACTCCTCCGGCGGCAGAAGCCTC
Source organism: bacterium (assembly GCA_036725605.1). Classification (GTDB taxonomy): domain Bacteria; phylum Lernaellota; class Lernaellaia; order Lernaellales; family Lernaellaceae; genus CALBTQ01. The sequence continues at coordinate 215,853 of DAIMDW010000001.1, read as the reverse complement.
CGCGCAAGCGCAAGCGCTTTTTCCCGTTGATATCTATTCATCGTACGCCTCACCTGTCATTCCAACGAAGAGTGTTCATAGTACATTGTTCAATGATTTTGGTCAAATATTACCTGGCGGCCGGAATCTTCGGAGAAAAATGACAAAAGAAATAACTTTTATTCGGCCGGCGCATACTCCGCCAGCAGATGGTCGCGGCGTTGTGTTGTGAAATCCGCCGTATCCCGTTCCCATTCGGCCGTTATTGCCGCGACCTCGCCCCCCTCTTCCAGATGCCGTCGCACCCGATCGCTGCCGCACAGCAGGTCGATGGCCGGACGGTCGGCGACGAACTCGTAGGGCTCGGTGCGCCAGGCGAAATGATCCGGATGCAGCTTGCGCGCGGCGGCGATCAACTCGACGTAGCTGCAAAACGGCTGAAAGGTTTGGCGGTCGGTCACGTGCACGAACACGCCGTTGCACGGCTCGCCGGCGAACTTGTGGAACATAGGCAGAAAGGAAATCGGCCGGAAAACGACGCCCGGCAGTTCTCGTTCGTTGAGCGTCGCGGCCAACCGGCGACCGTTGAGCCACGGCGCGCCGATTATCTCGAAGGGCCGCGTCGTGCCGCGTCCTTCCGATAGGTTCGTGCCTTCGATCAGGCAACCGCCCGGATAGACGATCGCCGTGTCCAGCGCCGGCATGTTCGGGCTGGGCGGCACCCACGGCAGACCGCATTGGTCGAAGTACAAGTCGCGCCGCCAATGGCGCATGGGCAGCATGGTCAGTTCAAGCGGCCAACCGTATTGCTCGCTCCACCACCGCGCCAGCTCGCCGGCGGTCATGCCGTGGCGCACCGGCAGCGGATAGCGGCCGACGAACGAAGCCCATTCCTTTTGCAGCAACGGCCCTTCGAGCGTCACGCCGTCCAGCGGATTGGGCCGGTCGCAGACGATCACCGGAATGCCCGCTTGTGCGCACGCCTCCAGGCAATAGGCCATGGTGTAAATGTAGGTGTAATAGCGCGCACCGACATCCTGCAGATCGATCACCAGCAGGTCGATCTGCGCGAGCATCCCCGCGCGCGGCCGCAACTGCTCCTCGCTGTCCCCGTAAAGCGAATGCACCGGCACGCCGCGGTAGGTCGATTGCCCGACCGCGATCATATCCTGCGCCTGCGCGGCCAGACCGTGCTCGGGCCCGAACAACGCGGAGACGTTCACGTCCGGATGATCGATGAGACGATCGGCCAGATAGGTCAAATCGGGCAACACGCCCGCCGGGTGAGTCAGCAAGCCCACGCGCGCCTTGCCCAGCAACTCGGCCGCGCGCGCCAGCAGCGTCACGCAGCCGGGTTCCACGGGCCATGACGCCGGCGCGTTCACTTGCCCGATACGGTGAGGTTGGCGAAGCGGATCGACGGGGCGCCGATGCTGCCGCGCCAGTCCAGATCGTTGCCGACCGCGTCGATGTCGGCCAGCATCTTGAGCATGTTGCCGCTGACGGTCACTTCCTGCACCGGCACGGTCAGTTCGCCGTTTTCGATCAGGAAACCGAACGCGCCGCGCGAATAATCGCCGGTGACCGCGTTCGCGCCGCTGCCCATCATCCGATTGACCAAGAGGCCCTTTTTGATGCCCTTGATCATTTCCGCGGGCGACGTTTTGCCGGCCGGCAGATAGAAATTCGTGCGGCCGATCGACGGCAGCGAATCGTAACCGCGCGAGGCGGTGCCGCTGGGCGCGGCGCCCGCTTTGTTGGCGGTGTACATGTCGTACAGATACATCTTGAGCACGCCCTGCTCGAAGATCGTATTGCGGCGCGTGGGCAATCCCTCGCCGTCGAACGGCCGCGAACCGACGCGCTTGTCCAGCAGGCCGTCGTCGTAGATCGACACCAACGGCGACGCGACCGGTTGGCCGAGCTTGTCGAGCAGGAAGCTGCTTTTCTTGTAAATCATGTCGCCGTTGATCGCGGCGATCAGCCCGCCGATAAAACTCTTGGCCATCGGCGGATCGAAAATCACCGGCATGACGTCGGTGTCGATTTTTTTCGCGCCCAGCATGCGCACGGCGCGTAGCGCGCCCTCTTTGGCGATGGCTTCGGCGCTGTCCATTTCGCCCAGGTGCGTCGCTTGATCGACGAACCAGCCCGATTGCTTGTCGCCGTTTTCCTCGGCGACGACCGAGGTGTACATCCACAGGTAGGTTTTGCGGTAGCGGTCGATCAGCCCTTCGCTGTTGAGCAGCGCGACCTCGGCCACGTAGCTGCCCGCGCCGACGTCGTCGACCTGCTTGACGCGCGGGTCGTGCGCCTTGGCGATTTTCTCCATCTCGATCGCGCGCTTGGCCAGCCACTCGCTGTCGAGCGCGACGATTTTCTCGTCGAACACGTCGGGCATCTTGTTGCGCGGCTGCAGCAGGTTCGCCGGCGGCAGGCCGTTGTTTTCGTCCTGCGCGGTCTGCCTGGCGATGGCCAGCACGCGCTCGCCCAGATCGTCCAGGCCCTTGTCGGTCAAATCGGAGGTGTAGCCGAAGCCCACCCGCTGCTGATAAAACACGCGCAGCCCGACGCCGGTGCCGGTCGATTGTTTCAGGTTTTCCACCTCGCCGTCGCGCGCGGTGACTTCGGTTTCGCGGCCCCACTCGAAGTAGGCGTCGGCCTGATCGGCGCCGGCGCTTTTCACCTTGCCGACGAGTTTGTTGATCGCTTCGACTTTCTTTGCATCCATCATCGCTGCGCCCCTTAACCTTTCGTTCCGCCGACGGTCATTTTTTCGATGCGCACGTGGCCCAGGCCCACGCCGACCGGCACGCTTTGCCCGTTCTTGCCGCAGGTGCCGATGCCCGGATCCAGTTCGTCGTCGTTGCCGACCATGGTCACCTTGGTCAGCGCATCCGGACCGACGCCGATGAGCATCGCGTCCTTCACCGGCTTGGTGACCTTGCCGTCTTCGATCAGGTACCCCTCGGCGACCTCGAACACGAAATTGCCGTTGCTGATGTCCACCTGCCCGCCGCCGAACATCTTGGCGTAAAAGCCCTGCTTGACCGAGCCGATGACCTCGTCCTTGGTCGCCTTGCCCGGACCGAGGAACGTGTTGGACATGCGCGGCATCGGGAAGTGCCGAAAGCTCTCGCGGCGGCCGCTACCGGTCGATTTCCAATCGCCGCCCATCAGCTTGGCGTTGAGTTTATCGAACAAATAACCGCGAAGGATGCCGTTTTCAATCAGCACCTTGCGCTGCGGCAGTTCGCCTTCGTCGTCGACGTTGAACGAGCCGCGCTCGTTGGGCAGCGTGGCGTCGTCGATGACCGTTACGTGCTCGCTGGCCACCTGTTGGCCCACGCGATCGGTGTAGAGGCTGGTTTTCTTGCGGATGAAATCGGCTTCCAGGCCGTGACCGACCGCTTCATGCAGCAGAATGCCCGCCCAGCCGTTGCCCAGCACGACGGTCTGTTCGCCGGTCGGCGCCGAAGTCGCGCCGAGAATATCCACCGCCATGCGCGCCGCCCGTTCGGCGATCAGTTCCGGCGTAAAAGTCCGGTAATGTTCGAAGCCCACGCGCCCGCCGCCGCCGAAGAAGCCGGCGTGACGATCGTTGCCGTCCGCGGCGATCACGCTGATCGACAAACGCGAAAGCACGTCGCGGTCCTCGATCAACAAGCCGTCGGTGTTGGCGATCAGGCGATACACGCCCACGTCGGCAAAGCGGCCCATCACCTGGAGCACGCGCGGATCGAGGCTGCGCGCCTTTTCGTCGGCGGCCAGCAGCATGGCGACCTTTTTCTCGACCGGCACATCGGCCGGACTGACCTCGATCGGCGAGATCGACTTGGCCATGTGCGGCTTGAGTGGCTGCGGCTGCCATGAGCCGTCGCCGCCGGCGATCAACGCGGCCGTCTTCGCCGTGGCCAGAAGCGCCTCGGCGGAAAAGTCGTCGCTGTAGGCGTAGCCGATTTTCAATCCTTTGATCACCCGGATGCCCACGCCGCGCGAAACGCCGACCGTGGCGCTGCGAATCTTCTTTTCATCCAGACTGACGTTGGTGCCGATGCTGTCCTGCACGTAGACTTCGGCGAATTCGCCGCCCTTGGCCATTGCCGCTTGCAGCAATTTGGCGATCAACGTTTCGTCGATCGGCAATCCGCCGAAGCCGTCCGCCCCGGCATGCGCCGTGGCGATCGCCCCCGGCGCCACACCCGCGACGATGCCCGCCGCGGTCAAACCCTGCAAAAACTCCCTTCGGTTTATCCGCCAAACCGCCTGGTTATCCGCCATCAATCATTCTCCTGTTTCTTCTTCCGCCTCGCGCAATGCGTCGCGCAATTCCTCGATGTCGATCAGATTTTTTTCAACCAGCAACGTAGCCACCGCTTTGGCGAGGGGCAAGACCTCGGCGTTTTCCAGCAACTGCGCCACATCGTCCGCCGGTGAGGTGGGACCGTACACCCGCTCGTAAGCCCATTCAAAGGAACCGTGCGTGCAGACAAATTCCTCGATTTCATAGCCCGTCAGCGTGCGTACCTTTTCGATCATATCGAAATCGGTGGGATCGGGCGTGGCAATAAACAACAACGGTTTGTCCGGCGGGCGCTCGATGATGCGAAACGCGATCACCCGCCATTTCTTCGCCTTGTCGGCCGGTATCAGATTCACCGCCGCCGGCGCGATCGACGTGCTGAGCAAATCAACCTCCGGCACATCGTAATAAAGGCTGAGAAAACGCAACAGGTCCTGTTCCTTGATGTAGGCCATTTTCACGAGGGTGGAACCGACGCGGCTGCCGGTGCGGGATTGATCAGTCAGCGCGTCCTGCAGTTGTTCGGCCGTGATCAGGCCCCGCTCTACCAGAAGTTCACCAAGTTTGCGACGGGGTAGCACAACCAACCTCCAAATATGAGGGTTGTTTTTAGGTTGTACTACAAAGCCTTCCCGGTCAAGTATGGAAACGAATCGCTTGAATTTTCCTTGTAATTACTCATCTCGACGTACGATTGTCTCTTCATTTGCACTTCGTCCGCACGTTTTGCATTTCTTCGGCCGTATCTGCTTGACAAGCCCCGGATTGTCCTCTATACATAGCGCTCGCTGATGCGGGGTGGAGCAGTCCGGTAGCTCGTCGGGCTCATAACCCGAAGGTCACAGGTTCAAATCCTGTCCCCGCTACCAATCGAAAAAACCCGGAATCACAAGTGGTTTCGGGTTTTTCTATTTAAATCCCCTAAGCATGCGTGCATACCGTTTCATTTTTGTTACAATTCAATGGAAATGGGTGGGCTTACTCGGCAAAGGAATGAACGATGAAACAGAGTGTGACTTTTTACTCCACCATGTTCGAGGACGATGAATACGACGCGAATGGGAACTTCAACGATGTCGTGGGAAAAACCTTGGCTTCATGGCTGGCCGAGAAACTGCCCGAACATGGGATCGCCGTTGAACAGATTTTTGAAGAGGGTTGGGGTTGGATGGTGATCGTGCACTGGAAGCCCTACCTGTTGTCGATCTCATGTACCTTTTGGGACGGTGATGTCTGGTTATGCATCCCCAATGCGGAATACGGATATTTGGCGCGGCTTTTTAAAAAAGTTGACACCAAAAAGGATCTCGCCAAGCTAATCGACGCCCTCGATGCCGTCCTGAAATCCGAGCCGAATATCAGTCAGATCCAGTGGCACGAAGGAACATCTCCCGAACGATTCGATCCGGATCAAGCCACATAAACGTGTGATCCTTCCGAGTGAGGAAGGAGGTTGCGCGCCGCCCGGATTATTCGCAGGCGGCGCGCCACCATGCTCAAAGCGGCTTAGTACAAGCCGGCCTTGGCGTCAGTAAGGCTAATGAAGATGTTCTTTTTCTGCGTCAGATGTTCCAGAATCATTTTATGGGTTTCCCGGCCGATGCCGGATTTCTTGTACCCGCCGAACGGGGCATGCGCCGGCAGGCTGTTGTAATTGTTGACCCACATCCGGCCCGTTTCCACGGCGTTGGCCACGCGCAGGGCGCGGTTGATGTCCTTGGTCCAGACCGCGCCGCCCAGGCCGTATTCACTGTCGTTGGCCATGGCGATGACCTCTTCTTCGGTCTTGAATTTGATGAACACGGCCACCGGACCGAAGATCTCTTCCTGCGCCACACGCATCTTGTTGTTGACGTCGCACAGGATGGTCGGCTTCATGAAGAACCCCTTGTCGAGGCCGTGATCCATAATGCGCACGCCGCCACAGGCGACCTTGGCCCCTTCATTCTTGCCGATCTCGACGTAATTGAGGATCTTCGCCAGTTGTTCGCCGTTGACGATTGAGCCCATCTCCGTGTCATCTTCCCACGGCAGGCCGACCTTGACCTTGCTGAAAGCGTCCACGCACGCGGCCAGGAACTTGTCGTAGATGTCCTCATGCACGAACACGCGCGAGCCAGCGCAGCAAACCTGTCCCTGGTTGAACAGGATGCCGATCTGGACGCCCTCGATCGCCTTTTCCCACGCCACATCGGGGAAATAAATGTTGGCCGATTTGCCGCCCAATTCCAGCGTGGCCGGAATCAGCTTTTTGGCCGCCGCGTCCGCAATGGTGTAGCCCACTTCGGTCGAACCGGTGAAACCCAGTTTACGGAAGCCGGGATGCTCCAGGATGTAATTGCCGGCGCCCGAACCACGGCCGGTGATCACATTGACGACGCCCGCCGGCAGCACTTCGCCGAGCAATTTGGCCAGTTCCAGAATGCTCAGGGACGTGGTCGAGGAAGGTTTGATAACCACCGTATCGCCCGCCGCCAGCGCCGGCGCGATCTTCCACGCCGCCATCAGCAGCGGGAAGTTCCACGGAATGATCTGCCCCACGACACCGATCGGTTCGTGCAGAATGATGCTCAACGTATCCTTGTCGATCATCGTCGCCTGCCCCTCTTCCGTGCGCGCGGCCGCGGCGAAATAGCGGAAGTGATCGGAGCTGAGCGGCACATCGATGTCCCGCGTCTCACGAATGGGCTTGCCGTTGTCCAGCGTTTCGATCATGGCGAGTTTCTCGGCGTTGGCGTCGATCAGGTCGGCAATCTTCAACAGCATCTGCGCACGATCCTGAGGACTGACGTGCTTCCAGGTTTCGAAGGCCTTCCATGCCGCCTTGACCGCGTTGTCAACGTCCTCTTTGCCGGCATCGACGCACTCGGCAAGCAGTTCGCCGTTGGAAGGATTGAAGGCCTTGAACGTCTTGCCTTCCTTGCCGTCCACCCATTGTCCGTCGATGTAAAGCTTGTACTGATTGTCCGGTTTGAACATGGCGTTTTCCTCCTCCAAGCAATGATTGAATTGTTTCGGAAACCGGCCGGGAATCTTGTCCGTATCAGCCCGGGAGGCCGGCTTCCTTGTTTCGTTTTTTGTTATTGCATGACCCATGCCGATTGCGCGTCGCGAGGAAAACGGGCGATTTTCTCGGTATTTCAGGAAAAGTGAGGCGGTCCGTTTGCATCTTTGTTGCACAGGTGTAACATATATGTATCGCGCTTGCTCCGATATGTTATCATATCGGGAATGGATCGGGTGGTTTTGCGGTCATTTTCATTGCGGTCGGCGTTGAGCGAATCTCGGGTAATCAGGAGGCTGGGATGAGAACAACAAATCAGCCGGCATCGGCGGTTCTCAACTCGTGGCGGAAGTTCGTCGAAAAAGGAAAACTCGACCGGAAAATCATTCGTTCGGAAATCGCCGACTCCTGGTTACGCTGCCGCGAAGCTGGCGTGGACCCTTTCGTCGGCTGCAGCACACACAAGCTCTCCCCCGCCGAATTGGCCAGGTTGTTGGAGGAACACCAGATCCTCATCGATGTCGCCCGCCCGTTCATGAAAACGCTCTACAAATTCGTGGAAAGTTCCAGCTTCGTCGTTTTGCTCTGTGACGAACGGGGCTACATCATGGAGACGGTCGGCGATCCCGAAATTCTCCGCAGTTCTCCCGAGTTGAATTTCCAGCAAGGAGCGTTGTGGGCCGAGGAAGAAATCGGCAACAACGGCGTGGGCACCACCTTGTTCCTGCAGCGTCCGTTCCAGGTTTCGGGGGGAGAACATTATTGCCGCAAGCATCATCCATGGACCTGTTCGGGTACGCCGATCCGCAATGAACAAGGCGGTTTGATCGGAATCCTGGAGATGTCCGGTCCGGTGGAAGCGACGCACCAGCACACCCTCGGCATGGTCGTAGCGGCCGCGGAAGCCATCAAGCAGCAGATTTCGGTGCAGATGAAAAACCGCGAGCTGACGCTGCTGAACGAGCATTTGAACAATCTGTTTCTAACCGTTTCGGACGGCGTCGTGGTCGTCGATAACCAGGGCGTCATCGTCCAGATCAATCCGGTGGCGGAGAAGATTTTCCGCGCCAAAGCAAAGAACCTGGTCGGTGCTTTGTTGTTTTCCTGCATCGACAAACCCGAACCCATTCAGGATCTGCTCAAGTCCGGACGATCATTCAATGACCTGGAAATGAACGTCGCCTTCCGTTCCGCTTCGTCCCCCTGCCTGGCGTCGGCCAAGCCGATTCGCGATGAAACGGGGCGGATCACCAACGGCGTATGCTTCCTGAATCCGATCCACCGGGTGAACAAGCTGATCAATCGCTACAGCGGCGCTCGCGCCGTCTTCACCTTCGATGACATCATCGGCACCGGGAAAGCGATCACCAAGGCCATCGAGACGGGCATTCAGGCGGCGAGCATCGAAAGCAATGTGCTGCTGCGCGGAGAAAGCGGTACGGGCAAGGAAATGTTCGCCCAGGCCATTCACAATCGGAGCGCCCGACGGCAGCGGCCGTTCATCGCGATCAACTGCGGCGCCATTCCACGGGAGTTGATCGGCAGCGAGCTTTTCGGATACAGCGGCGGCGCCTTCACCGGCGCCTCCAAGCACGGCAGACCCGGCAAGTTCGAGTTGGCGGCGGGCGGCACATTGTTTTTGGATGAAATCGGCGACATGCCGCTGGACCAACAAGTGTCCCTGTTGCGGGTGCTGCAGGACAAAAGCATTACCCGCATCGGCGGTGAGAAGACGGTGTTCGTTGATGTGCGCATCATTTGCGCCACCAACAAGGACCTCGCCCTGGAAATCACCAAAGGGAACTTCCGGCAAGACCTCTATTATCGCCTGAACGTGCTTTCCATCACGCTGCCGCCCTTGCGCGAAATGCGCGAAGATATTCCGCTTATGTTTAAATATTTCTACGAGAAGGCCAGCGCCCGGCTCGGCGCCGCGCTTGCTCCGGTGGACCCGGAGGTGATCTTCCGGCTGCAACAACACGACTGGCCCGGCAACATGCGCGAATTTCAAAATGTGATCGAAAAGATCGTCAGCGTTCCGAATCAAAGCTGCATCGGTCTGAATTGCCTGCCGGAAGAACTCCAGGCGCCGGCAGCCGTCGATTCGCCCAACCAGCCGCCTGCAACGGTTTCTCTCCGCGAGCACAGGGCGCACATCAAACGGTCGCTAGCCGATCAGGAACGCAGACAGATCTACGAATTGATGTCGCAATACGAAGGCAACCTCAGTGAAATCGCCCGCGTCATGGGCATCTCGCGCACAACGCTTTATCGCAAGCTCAAAAAGCTGGGGACATCCTGAAGCCGTTCGCCTTTTGTATCCACGGCCGTCAAATAATACTAAAGGCTATTGATCTTGTGGGCGTTTTCCCCGAAACTGCCGCGTTGACGGAAATATTTTGACACTCACCTTGGAGAAGCGGCGATGACAAAAAGCGGCAAACGTTCACCGGTCGGTCGTGGCAAAAGCAAAAAGCAAACCGCCACCGCGAAACTCGACAAGCAAACTCCCGCCACGCGCTTTCTGCAAAGCGGTCAGGGTACGCTGGAACAACGCAAAGGCATCAACATCCTGCAGTTGCGCGGCAGCTACGAGGAAATGGGCCGTCAGCACGCCGAACTGGCCCGGGAAATTTGCGGTGACGTTAACCTGCAATACTTCGGTAAGGTTGTGTATAACCTGGCGGCGCACTCGATGCCGCCGCTCGCCGGCGCGATCAATCATTCGCTGAAATGGGTCTTCCACAAGCGCAATCACGAACGCCTGGGCAAACGGATGAAAGCGCACCTGGGGGCTTTTGCCGAGGTGTACGGCATGTCGCCGGTGGACGCCGAACGCGTGTTCATGGTGCCTGATATCATCCATTACCTGATCGGCCGCGCGTTTCCGCAGTACGTTGCGCCGCCGAGTTGCTCCAGCTTTTTCGCTTGCGGCGACATGACCGACAACGGTCAGGTGGTGATCGGCCGCAACTTCGATTTCTTCGGTCGCGGCATGTGGAACACCAACAATTCGGTGATCGTGATGCACCCGACCGGCGGACAGCGTTTTTGCTGGCTGGGAACCTTGGGCGTGCCCGGCAGCGCGCAGGGCATCAACGAAAGCGGCCTGTTCATCGCGCTGCATACGCAGTTCACGCGCGACGTGCAAACGACCGGTCAGCCGGTGTTCAAGATTTGTCACGATCTGCTGGCCGACTGCCACACCCTGCTCGAAGCGATCCAACGGATCCAGTCACAGCCGCGCCTGTGCGGATTGACGCTGTTTGTGGTCGACACCAAAAAGCCCGCAGCCGCGGCGATCGGTTTTTCCGCCAACGATCTGGAAGTCGTGTATCCGGTCAACGATCTGCTGGTGCAGACCAATCATTATCTAACCGCCGCCATGCAGGAGACGCTGATCGCGCCCTATCCCTGGTCGCGCAACTCCTACGGACGGCGTCAGCGGTTGCTGGATCTGCTGCTGGAAAAGCGCGGCGGTCTGTCGGCCAAGGACGTTCCGACAGCGCTCAGCGATTGCTGGGACATTTACGAGGAGCGCAAGCGGGTGACCGGCCACGTCGTTTCGGGACTCAACAACTGCCAAAGCCTGGTGGTCAGCCCGGGGACGATGCGCTGTACCTCGCCCACGCCGATTACCCGGTTTGTCATAGCGATCGCTTCCAAGGATTCCGCATTTCCGCGCTGCTGGCGGGCGAATCCGCACGCTACGAGATCGACGACCTGCCCGGCGGCAACCAACTGGACGACAACGAACGCACGGCGCTGACCGAATACGTCGACGCTTGGGCCGCGCACATGGATCATCTCAACAACGACCGGGCGGTGTATCATCTGCGGCGGGCGATGGCCCTTCTGCCGGAGGAAACGATCTTCCCGCGCATGGCCGGACTGCTTCTTTTAATCGAAAAGAAGTATTCGCAGGCCCTGCCGCTGCTGTTGCGCAACACCGAATACGATTACCGCGACAAGCTGATGGAAGCCGAAGCGCACATCTGGGTCGGCCGTTGCCTGGACCTGCTCGAGCGCCGCGATGAAGCGAAGGATCATTATCGCCGCGCCGCCGACATGGCGCTGTCACCGGTATCCGACGCCGCCCAGCGTCATCTAAAAAAGCCGTTCACATCCAGGCAGCTGTTCAACGTGTCCCCGGAGTTCATCGTCGGCACGGCGTTGTCGCAATATTAAGAACAACCGCCTATCAGTTGACCGGCGTTGCTTCCACATACTCGATCGGCGGATCCCCGGCCCAGGGGCTCAGGTAATTTTTATAGTTTTTATTGTATACAAATAAGTCATACCAGATCTGAAAATTCAGGATGCACCACAAGGAGCGTCCCTGGTCTTTGCGCCGTTGAAAATGCTCGTCGAGCAGCGCCTGCACGGCCTGCGGATCGATGATGCCCGAATGCCGCAGGGTCGCCGGCGTCAGATATTCATCCACCAACGGCTTCAGGCCATGGAAGAACCACAGCGCGTGCGGCATTTCCAGCCCCATGTTTTTGCGCCGGTAGATGGCCGCCGGCAGCAACGGCCGCATCGCCTGTTTTTCGATGTAGCGCCGCCGCAATCCTTTGATCCGCAGGTTCGGCGGAATCTTCGCGACGTACTCGAAAAGGAAGCGGTCCATCCACGGAAAACGGCCGCCGATGGAATGGGCCATCATCGTGCGGTCGTTTTTCACCATCAAATCGTCAATAAAATAATATTTCAGATCGACCAGGGAAATCTTGTTCAGATCGTCGTCGAAATCGAGGCGGGCGAACAAGTCCATGAACAGCCGCTCGGTTTCGAGGGACGGAACATACCCGGGCAGCAACCGGCGTTTTTCTTCGCCGTTCAAGGCATGCCGCCAGAAATAATGCGCATGTGCCGTATCGAGTTCCGCGCCGGCGGTGAAACGCTTGGCGACGAAATCGAAGCTCAGCTTGCGGTAATCGGTGGGCAGTTGCGCGACCAGATGACGGATCATCCGCCGCAACGGACCGGGCGCCCATGCGCGATACAATTTGCGCGCCTTGTAGGCGACGTGCGTTTCGTAGGCGTTGAACGTTTCGTCGCCACCCTCCCCCGAAAGCATCACGGAGATGCCGTCGCGCCGGGCGACCTCGGCCAGCAGAAACGAAGGCACCGCCGCGCCGTCGCCGGTCGGCTCGTCCATGAAGGCGATTTGCCTGGCCAGATTGTCCGCCACGTCCCGCGGTTTGACGCGCAGGTAATGGTGAATCGGCCGAGCGTAATCGACCATGATTTGTTGGTATGCGGTTTCGTCGAAACTCGCTTCGTCCATGCCGATGCTGTAGGTGTGGATTTTCCGCGCCTGCCCGAGATCGTGCACCAACGACAGGATGGCGCTGGTGTCGACGCCGCCGGAAAGCGTCGTGCCCAACGGCGCGTCGCTGACCAGATTGCGGCGGACGCTGTCGCGCATGACCTCGCGCAGTTCTTCCGCCGTGCGCTTTTCGGTCATCGACCAGTCGGTGTCGTAGCGAACGTCGTAGTATTCCTTTTCCGCGAAGGTCCCCCGCGCCAGATCGACTTCCAGCAAATGCCCGCCGGGCAGTTCTTTGACCTGCTTGAACGGCGTCATCCGGCCCGGGATATAAGCCAGGGAAAGGAAATGGTAAATCGCATCGACATTGACCTCGTCCGAAAGACACTCCAATTCCGGAAACGATTTGATCTCGGAGGAAAAGTACAAACCCGTCGGGTGAGGCAGGTAAAACAGCGGGCGAATCCCGAAAAAGTCACGCACCACGTAAGCCTTCCGCAAGCGAAGATCGACCAGCGAGAAGGCGAATTGCCCGGTGAGTTTCTGCAGAAAATCGATGCCGAAACGCTGATACATCCGCACCAGCACTTCGGTGTCGGAGCGGGAAACCAGCGGAATATCCCGCCCCAATTGGTACTGTTCGATCAGTTCCCGAAAATTGGAGACGAAGCCGTTGTACGTGATCCAGACGGAACGATCCGGCGAACCGAAGGGCATGTGCCCCTTCGGCGACAAATCGGTGATCAGCAGCCGGGCGTTGCCGATGGCGAAACGCGATCCCACCGCCATTCCCCAATCATCGGGCCCCCGATGTTGCAGAACGGCCGTCATGCGCTTCACTTCCTGAAGTTGCTTTTCGCCAATCGGTTCATTGAACGAAAAGAAGCCGCAAATGCCACACATCAGCGCATCATCTCCCGGCGAAAAATCTGGCCGATATCGTCCATTCGGTTTGATTCCGTCCTTTCCGCGATCGTTGCCCGCTCAGTTCAAATGGATACGAAAACCGCCGACGGCAGTCGTAGCCAACAGGTCTTGTTGATTGCAATCCCAGTTCAGCGTGCGCAGTATCGGTCCCAGATTCCAGGAACGCAATTGGTTTCCGTCGGGAAGTTGATGCTCGATGACTTCGCCCGTGGCGTAGTTCCAGGAAAACACTCGGTTCGGATTGTTCTTGTCGATCAAAACGTTGCGCACGCCCACATGGGCATCGAAACTCGAGATGTATTCCAACGAGTCCAAATCGTAAATGAAAATCTTCCCCCGATACATCGAGGGAATGTAGAATTTCCGCCGCTGAAAATCGACGCGCAATTGGTTGAAGGGACTCAAGCTCGGAACCCATTTCCCGAAAATCGATTGATCGTCGACGTCGATATCCAACAGATTGAGCGGATACTTTTTCCCGCGCATGTCCGCCGAGGTCGCCATTTCAATTTCATTTTTGAGAAAGTCGTAGAGAATCACGATACCCTTGTTGTTGTAGCGTCTGACCAGTGCCGTATTACTGTCAATGGCAACGCATTGTTTCCCGGTAACGGAGTATTCCATGGGAACCAACGCCTTTTTATCGTTACGCCATTTATAAAATAAGCATTTTCTCGGCTTCAACTGGGAGAGCGTGACCACCGAATTTTCCGGATTGTAATTCATATAAAACACATCGCTATGCGGACCGAGTTCGGCAAGCTCCTTGACCTTCTTGGTCGCCAAATCGATTAAAATAATTTTTTGCGATACCGCACTGACCAGGTAGGGGCCGATGGAAATCGATTTATCCGGCGCTTCCCCCCCCAGTTCGATGCTGGAAATCTTGCCGTCTTTGGCGATCATGGCGGCTTTGGTGCTGTTGGTATGCGGCGTGATGACCAACTTGCCGGTTTCCTGATTGCACAGCATCTCCATGCGGCTGCGGGGCAGATAGCCGAAACCGTTGTCCCAGAAGACGGCCTCCACCTTGTCCTGGTCGAGGATGGCGATTTTCTCGTCTTCGGTAAGCGCCAGGAACTTCCATTCCTTGATCGGAATCGTGATCACCATGATCGCCAGAATTATCTCGAGGATCACAATTTTTCTTACTTGCTTATAGCGCCAGATCACCACCACCCACCCCACCAATCCCAGGTAGGCAATGAAGATGGAGACATTCGTCAATTCCAGGCGGGGCCCCTGCAGGAACCACATCGAGACGATCCAGACCAACAGAACGGCCACCGAACCCGAATCATTTTTTATCAAATGCCGCAACGGCACCAGCAACGACACGGCGACGGCCAGTTCAAAATACCAGGACGAGGTCGTCAGGTAAGCGAAACCGCAATAGAGCGTTGCAGCACAGGCAATTCCAATACCCGCGGCCATTCGCAAAATCTTTATTTTTTTCCCCGTGCGAGTGAGGAGAAAACCCAGGCCCAGAGAGACGAGCAGCGGGAAAATGACCGCCCAAGGCTTAGCTAAGATAACCTGGTTCATCACCAGTTTGATAAAGAGAAACCATATAAGTGCGATGGTCACAATATATGGCGATTTCCGACCCAAATACCCATCCTCCCGTTGGGCGCAAAGGGCGACCGGGGAACATCGTCCTGAATTCTTTCAGCGAGGCATGTCGTTACTTTCCGATCGCCTCCGCCGAACCGGTTGGACAAGGCGAATCGGTACCGCCGACGATCCTTGCCAAACCAAACCTTACTCAGTGCTCAAATTTCCGATTTCAACTTTCCGAAGACTTTCCTCGCCTTCCCTCGCCCCACTCGCCGCCGTCACCATGAAAATATTATTATATTGTAAATATAATTCATTTCCTGTTATATTTATACTGATATTCTCCTATTGTAGTCAAGACAAATCCTTCAAGCGCCTAAAAGTTTAATGTAACAATGAATCGAATCATCAACCTACTTCGGGCAGCCATTGGGATCGGAAAAAGGATCTGGGGAGACAACGGCTTAACCGATTATCTTTCACTAATTGCTCAATTTCATACACCAATTTATCGTTTATGGCAAAGCCATTTGCAGGCGGATCAACTCGGTCACGGTATGGCAGATGGGCAGCAGTTCGTTACGGTCGACCATGTCCAGCGTGTCGTTCTCGTCCAGCAAATAATAGGGACATCCGATCCATGAAATAACCGGCACACCCGCTTCGACGACATAGCCGGACGCATCCGAGGTCGGCACCGGCGCGATCAGATCGGACGGAATCGAGGCGGTATTTTTCGCCGGGTATGCCGACAGCGCCCGAATGACCGTAGCGATGGTCGTCGGCTCGCCGGAGGTGAACATGACCGTCAGCGCGCTGCGGCCGGTGGGCACATAGCGCCCGTCGCGTTCGGTGACCTCCTTCGCGCCCAAATGTTCCAGCGTGATGAGCACGCGCGTTTTCTCCATGATCTCCGGATGCCGGCGGGCGAATTCGTGCGCGCCCTGCGAGCCGTAGAAATGACCCGCGTCGACGACGAAGACCAGCGTTTTCGGCCGTTGCTCCGGCGGCACCTGCGCCCAGGCCCACGCCTGCGCCAGCACCTGGATGACGCCCGCGCCGTCTTCCACCGCGCCTTTGAACGGACTGTCGTGATGCGAGGTCACCAGGATCGTCTCCTCGGATCGGCCGGGCAGCACGCCCCAGATGTTGCGCATCGTTCCCGGCTCGATCGTCCCGGTCAGCGTCAGCGTGGCCGTTGCCTCGTGCTTGGCCAGCGCACGCAACGCCACGCCGTCCTCCCGGCCCACCCACAACGCGGGCAGCGGCTTCATGATGCCGTCGTAAGGGCCGTAGTGCGTGTTCGAATTGGTCGGCTGATCGCGAAGAATCAGGCAGACGCCGACCGCGCCGCGCCGCACCGCCTGCCAGTAAACGTCCTTCGCCGGCGCTTCCTCCGCCGTGGTCGCTCCGCCGATGAAATTCTGCCGTACGAAGTTGAGGTACTGCGACGACCAGGGCGACACCGAACGGTCGGGATCGGAAAGCACATAGCTGGCGCGCAACAGCTTCATCAGCAACCCGGTGGGCATGCGCGGAAACGGCACCTCGGCGACGACGATCTTCCCGGCGACGTCGACGCGCGCAAAATCTTTTGCCGTGCCGGTGCCGACGTAGGCCAGCGGCGCGGTCACGCCCTCCGGCGGCGTCATCGCCGTGTTGATTACGTGAAAAGTCGGTATCTCTTTGCCATCTACCGTCAGCGACCACGCATGCGCCGTCCACACCGAAATGGCGATCGGATCCTGCGTGATGTTCTCCAGGCCGATTTCCCGCATGCGCTCGGCGACCCACAATTCCGCCTGTCGCCCCTGCGGCGTGCCCGGCCGCCGGTGTTCGGTTTTGCACAAGCCCTGCAGCCACGATTCGAACTGGAGCAGATCGGGCAGAAACGCCGGTCCCTTCTCGATGGGCAGTTGCGGCGCCATGGCTTCGGCCTCGCGTCGCGCCCGCCAGATCGTCGGCAGGCGGCGGAAGATGCTCGTCAATGCGCCGGTCGTGCTGGTGGCCGATGTGTTTTCCCAGGTTCCCCGTTGGTCGCTCATGTCCATCTCCGTTGTTAATCTCCAGGCACCATGACAGATTCCGCCCCAAAATGCCATGTTCCGCCGGACAGTCAAATGCCGGTCCGATATTGAATACTTTTCGTTGCATTTCGATTGCCTGCGCGCGGCGCTTCCGTATAATAAAGTGTTTTGCTTTGTACCGCCCGTACAAGGAGTGGATTTCATGAAACGTACTCTCTTTATCATGACCATGACGATTGCCCTGCTTGGTCTGTGGACCGGCTTGGCGATGGCCGAATATCTGGTCGGCCTGACGCATGGCACCGACAAGCAGCGGCCGGAGTTTTCCTTTACTCCCCGCGACTCATTCCATCTGCAATCGGCGCAAAATGAGTGGGAGCCTTTCGCCGTACTGATCCGCGATAGCGAGGGGCTGACCAACGTGAACGTCGAGGTCGGCGAATTCACCGGCCCGGGTGAGGCGATCACCGAGATCGAACCGTACCGCGTGCATTACGTGCCGGTGCCGGTCGAGCGCATCAGCCACCTGCCGCCCGATCCGTCGCTGGCCGGTTATTGGCCCGACGGTCTGGTGCCCTTCGTCGACCATTACGTCGGTGAGGATCGCGCCGGCGCACCGTTCGATCTGGCGGCCGATTTCACGCAGATCGTCTTCGTCGACGTGTTCATCCCGGAGGATCAGGAGGCCGGCACCTACAGCGCCACGGTAACGGTTACCGCCGACGGACGCGACCAATGGACCGGCACGGTGACGCTGGAGGTCTGGGACTTCGCCCTTCCGACCGGCATTTCGCTGGCCGGCAATTACGGGTGGAGCCTGGGTTCGGTGTACAACTGGCACGTCGCGCACGGCGGCATCACCTCTCAGGACGAACTGGGCGCCCGCTACCTCGAAGAGTTCGCGCGACACCGCATGTCGCTGTACAACTGGAACCGGCGCAGTCCGTCTTACGCCTGGAACGAGACTACGCAATCCATCGATTGGGATTGGACGGATTTCGACGCGGTCGACGGTCCGATCCTCGACGGCACGTTCTATCGACCCGGTTATAAATTCACCGGCTATCGCCTGCCCGGCGTGCCGACCTGTCCGACGGGCGTGGATCCGACGGTCTGGGAACAGGCCTATTGGGGCGGTTGGGCGCAGCACTTCCGCGACAAGGGGTGGAACGACGTGCTGTTCTATTACATGCCCGACGAACCGCGCCCGGAAATGTACCCCGCGCTGCGCGATCTGGCCGCGCGGTTGCACGCCGCCGATCCGGATCTGCAACCGATGGTCACCGAGCAGTTCGAGGAAGGTCTGGCCGGCGATGTGGACATCTGGTGTCCCGACGAACCGCTGTTCAGCGACTCGATGCCCTACCCACCGTTCCCCGAAGTCTACGACGAACGGCGCGCGCTGGGCGAAACCACCTGGTGGTACAACTGCGTGAGCGCCGTGATGTTCTTCGATTACGCCAGCCACGCGGTCGACGCCGAATCCAGCTACATGCGCATCTGGACGTGGCTGACCCGCCGCTATCACTTCACCGGCATTTTGTTCTGGCACACGGTGTACATCATCGGCCAGGGCCGCGACGTGTGGGATTCGATGTTCGCCGAACCGTTCTTCCAAGGCGACGGCACGGTGATCTTCCCCGGCACGGTCGACCGCATCGGCGGCACGACCGACATTCCGGTCGCCTCGCTGCGCATGAAATACCTGCGCGAAGCGATGGAGGATTACGAGTACTTCCACATTCTGGACCAGCGCGGCGACGACTCGTGGGTCGATGCGATTACGCGGACCGTCGCGCCGAAAACCTACAACTGGGAGCACGACTGGAGCGCGTTGCTGACCTGGCGCGAACGTGTGGCGCAGAAAATTCTGGGCACGGCCGACGAAACGCCGCCGGCGCCGCCGACCGCTCTGACCGCCGAGGGCATCGTCGACGGCGTGCAGTTGCACTGGACCAAACCGACCGCGGCCGACCTGGCCGGGTATGACCTCTGGTACGGCCTGTACGAGGACGACGCCTATCTGGGCGGCACGCTGTACGACGCCGGCGCGACCGGCGCGCAGGTGTTGGGCTTGCTGCCGGGGCGCGAATATCGCCTGTGGGTGCAGGCCTTCGACGAAGCGGGCAACCGCTCGGCAGTCAGCGACGTGGTGACCGCCACGCCGTTGGACGATGCCGACAACGGTTCGAACTCCGACGACGACGGTGTGGACGACGACGATGACGGAGGTGGAAACCGCAACGGCGTCGGAGTGACTTCGTCCGCCGATGACGACGACGACGACGCACCGTCCGTCGGATGTGGGGGGTGAGATCATGAAACGAAATATTTTACTGCTGATCGCCCTGCTGTCTCTGCTGTTGCTCGCCGCCTGTGATTGCGGCGATGACGATGACGACAACGACGACAACGATACGGGCGTCGACGACGACGATGCGACGCCGGACGACGACGATGACGACACCGTCGACGACGATACGGTCGACGACGATACCATCGACGATGACACGATCGATGACGATACGGTCGACGACGATACAATCGACGACGACGACATCACGCCGGATTGTGACTGGGACAGCTACAATCCACTGATGGTCGCGGGGAAAACCGCGCTGGGCGATTACGATCCGGAAACGGCGGCGGCCAGCTTCGACGCGGCGGCCTCGACCTGCCCGGAGGTCGGCGACGCGCAACTGGGCAGCCTGCTCGCGCAGTTCCAGGACCTGGTGAAAACGTTGCAGGAAGTCTTCGCGCAATACCCCGAATTTCCGTTCATCGATTGGGCGGCCTTCCAGCAGTCGATTCTCGACGACTTGCTGCCGCTCAACGCGGGTTTCATCGAAGCGGCCGAAGCGATGCAGGTCGACTTCCCGCAGAATCGGTTGTACGTGCCCTCGCTGCCGGTGCTCTGGAGCGGCGAGACGCTCGTGATCGACTGCGGCGGTGAATGGGATTACGCCGACGTGCTCAACATCGCGGCGATCGGCAACCTGATCGACGCCATCGAGCGCTTCTTCCTGGCCTTCAAACTGGAAGCGGACTGGACGCTGCTGCAGGCGTTCCCGTACCTGTACGATCCGATCGAAATCGTGCACTACTTCTCGGGACAGATTCTGTTGATGTTCCAGGACCCGACCTACCCGGACTTTTTCACCTTTACCGATGACGGCGCGCAGTACTTCGCCGATTTCGCCATTTCGCTGGGCTTCGCGGCCATCGACGGCGAAAATGGTTTCGCGGCGGTGCGTGAGGAAACCGATCCGCAGGGCGACGACATCACGCAGTACGTCGACGAAAACGGCAACTACCAGTGGGATGAGGGCGAAATGTACGCCATCCCCTTCTGGGGACCGTTGGGCGACGAACTGAATCTGTTCCTGATGGACACGCTGATTCTGATGGCCGATCTCGGACCGGCGTTGCTGGACTCGGGCCCGGAGGATCTGCGCCCGTTGCTGCCCGACTGGCTGCCGTTGGGCGACGTGAATTACATTCTCACCGCGCTGCAAGGTTGGGTGCCGGGATTGAGCGTGCCGGAAATTCCGATTCCGGTCGGGTACTGGCTTTACAATCCGCCGGACGACGGTCTGCGTACGGTCATGATGACCTTGGTGCAGTTCATTTATGACTACACCGCGCCAAAGATCGAGGAAAACAACCTGTAAGGCTAATTGCATAATCCAACCAAGCCCGGAATCGGCGACGATTCCGGGCTTTCATTTTATTTTGGCCGTCGGCAATGCACACGCGCCAAGGGTGGTTAAATTTTCTTCATCCACCAGGCAATCGGTAACGTATTACAAGGAGATGATCCATGAAGGAAGACCTATTCAAACACGGGGCGTTCAGTTGGTTCGAATTGATGACCGACGATCCCGGCGCGGCCAAGGATTTCTATACCAAGGTCTTCGGCTGGGGTTGGGAAAAGTATCCGATGGAAGGCGACGAGTACTATGTAATCAAAGTCGATGGTGAGGGCGTTGGCGGCTTGTCGGGCAAACCGCCCATGGCGGTGGAAGCGCCCAACTACTGGGCCACGTACGTCACCGTCGAAGACGTCGACAAAGTAGCCGAAATCGTTCAAGCCAACGGCGGAACGTTGATCGTCCCCCCGATGGATGTGCCGAACATCGGCCGGTTCTGCGTGTTCCAGGATCCGCAGGGCGCAGTGCTTTCGGCGATTACATACACCGAGAAGATGTAGGCGTTTCTTCCGTCGGACAAGTGAGTCGCGATCGAATAGCTGCCCCGCTTCGATACCCGAATTCCATACCCTCTTTTTCGGTTGTCGCCACGGACAATCCGGGTATTGGTTCACTCGCAAAATTGTTTGTTTCGGAAATCGACAAGCAACGAATGATCGAGGCGGTGTTCCAAATGATTTATCGTTCACTTTTTCACAAAACATGGAATTTCGAAAAATATTTTGACTATTCAGTCAATTCATTGATTTTTCTAGGAAATTTTTTTACCATTTACAGTATGTACGTTTTTACTAATTTATTGTCATTACCGAATTTTTTGGCCAAATTTTATCTCCTTAGAAATAATGAAATATAAATAAATAAAACACTATATACAAACTATATTCACCGCTCTTATATTTATCAAACGGCTTTTATTAATTCTATAAATTCAATAGTTTATTATTTTTCATTCGAATCCGATTTGAAAAATTCCGTGTTGAGTTCGTTGCATATTGAAATAAATGAGATATAATACATTTGGTATATTTAGAAACAGTCATTAACAGTAAAATAATTACTAATACAAGCATTCTAGCCAATCGGATGGTCATTCGATTCATTATTGTAAGGTAATCAGTTGACTAGAGGGCATAACTCAAGTAATGTATTACCTTAATTGGGCTATTACGGATTATACAACGCTTTTCTCGTTTTTTCCGCCGTGATCCGGAGCGGTTGTTGATCTATTTATTATAGTCGCTAGGAGATCGGGAAATGACCGATACAAATGAGAATCCGTCAACCTCGATTTGGCTAGGACACAAATCGGAAGCTCGTAAATCGTATCGACGAAAAACGATGGCTCCGGTGACCATCCTTGACGGACCTTTGCGCGATAGTGACGCAATGGTTACCAACGTCAGTTTGGATGGCGCCTTTCTGAAAACAAAGGAACGTCCGTTGGTCGGCGATCGGTTGGTCATGGACATGCTCTTCCCGACCGGGCAACGGCGACCGATCCGCGTCACCAGCCGCGTGGTGCGGGTGGACGCCATGGGCCTGGGGCTGCGTTTTGAAGAACTGCAATCGCGTGATCGGACGAAGATCCGGCATTACGCCGGCTTTGTCGAGCTGGACGAAGTGATCGTCGATCTGCAATCGAACATGAAGGAAATCCTCTCCGGCAACCTGCTGCCGGTCAGCGAGTGGAGCTTGATCGAAGAACGGCTGCTGGCCGCCACCAAACGCGAGCTGCCGGTCAAGGTCGTTTATTCGGTGAAAAAGGCGCAGTGGCTTGAATCGCGTTTGCGTTACGATCCGAACAACCTGCTGCTTTACAATCTGACGCCCGGTCTGCCGGATTACTCGAAGGTCGTCTATTGCGTGATCATCGACGGTCCGTTGCACTCGGTCTTCGAAGGTTTGCTGCTGGAGCGCGGCATCGCCCACCGGCTGGTCATGCCCGAGCGCATGTATCACAACGAACGCCGCTGGAGTCGTCGGGAACCGGTGCAAAACACCTACATGGTCGTCAATGCGCCGCACCTGGACGACAAGGAACTGCGTCTGCCGGTCATGGATCTGAGCGAAGGCGGATGCTCGGTCGTCACGCACAAGGAAAGCGTCGTCACCGAGGGTATGCGCTTCCCTTCCTTCAAGTTGGTCGATTCCAAACGCATCGCTTTCAAAGACGGCGCCACCATCGCCCGCGTAACGCCGAAGATTCCGGAAGGATGGCTGTTGGGCCTGAATTTCCTGGATCAACTCAAAGACCGCAGCGCGTTCGAGGAAATCACCGATCGCTCATTGCGTTCCAACATGTGGAGCGCCCTGACCCGTCTGACCGGTATGGCCAAACAGAAGGTGGCCGGCTTGCTGCTGAAGAAAAGCGTGGTGAACAAAGAACGCGTTTTTGTCGTGCGCTACAAAAACAACCGCGGCGACATCGTCGTCGCGTTGCTCGACGCCACCTTCGACCTCAATTACGATCCGCCGGAAATCGACGTGGCGGTGGTCATCGGTCCGCCCTTCCCTGTGCGCAAAGAGGTGTTCAGCCTGCTGGCCCGCACGCTGGTCGACAACTTCCGCCATCAGGGACTGAACGCGGTGGTGCTGCGTTTCGACCTGACCCACGCCCTGGGCGAAAGCGAGGTGGATCCGGAAATGGACGCCAAAGGGCATCCGTATCTGCGCTGGACCTACTCGCATCTGGTTTCGGACATGCAAGGCAGCCTGGCCTATATGGAGCGGCGCTTCCGGCCGAAAAAGCGCGTGCTGGTCACCTACTCGGTCGCCGCGATCGCCGCGCGCCGGCTGGTCGCCGACAACGAAGGGCCGCCGGTCGATCTGTTCGTCGCGCCCTTCGGTTGCCCCGACGGACAGGACATGTTCAAGAACCTGCTCGCCGGCGTCGATCTGTTCCCGATCTATCAGCGCGGCGAAAAGGCCGAGCCGTTTCTTATTTACGGTCGTCTCTCCGACCCCAGCGGCGTCATGCCCGACGCCATCGAAAAGGGCATGGCCTTCCTGGAAGACGCGCGCAAGGATATGGAGAAAATTCAGATCCCCGTGGTCTGGCTCGTCGGCACCTACGATTACATGGTCACCCGTTCACGCGTGCGCCAGATGCTCAATGCGCCCGGCGGCGGCATTCGCGAGATCATCGAAACGCCCACCGGTCACAATCCCCGCATCGGCGCCGAGGCCATCGAGTCGTTCAAACTGATTTCCGAGTCGATCACCAAGCACCTGTACGGCAAATCCGCCTCGGCGGTCGAACCGGACCTCGCCCTCTTCGAAAAACAGCGGGAAATCGAATGGGCGCGCACCAAGCGCAAGAAGTTCACCGACGCCACCGAGTACTGGAACCGGCACCTGTTCGGCACCTCGCAGGAAAAGGAAGGCTACGACGTTCTGCTCTACAACCCGGATTACGTGCAGTTCATCGATCAGCAGGTCGAAGCGATGGACATCGAACCGGGATTGCGCGTCGCCGACATCGGCTGCGGCACCGGCAACCTCACCGTCCGGATGCTCGATAAACTCGATCTTCGCGAGCAATCGATCGAGTTGACCTGCATGGATCTGGTGCCCGAGGCTGTCGATTTTACGCGCAACAAAATCGAAAACATGATTGCCGATCCCGGCGGCCAATGGCGCAAGTTGAAATCCAACCTGCAGGTCGTCGATCTGGAATCGGCCCGCCTGCAGCCCTGGCGCGATTTTCTATCCGGCGAGCTGTTCGGTCTGCGCGCGTTGATCAACCGCATCGAAGGATTGAACGCGCCGACCATCTACAAAATCGAGGAACGCTACAATTCGGAGATCCACCAGATACTCCGCGGCGCCAAAGCCACCGAGTTGCGCATCCGCCAGTTGATCCCCGAGTTGGACGAAGTCGAAACCGAAACGGTGCAGGAATTGTCCATGGCCAGCCGCTTCCTCGGCGGTCTGTCGTTGCCCGATGATCTGCTGCCCGGCCACAGCGAAGCGAAAACCGCGGCGGATCTGCGCTTCAAACAGCTCAGCTTCGGCAAGGCGAATAACCTTTGCCGCATCGATATCCCCTCGCAATCGTTCGATCGCATCGGGGGCTCGTTGATTTTGCCGTACCTGTACGATCCGATATCGGTGCTGCGGGAACTACTGCGCATGCTCACGCCCGGCGGCGTTCTGGTCTTGTCGAGTCTTAAACCGAATTACGATTCGTCGAAGGCTTACCTGGAAGAAGCCGACGAAATCGCCAAGCGCAACGATCTGAACGAGATCGAAAAAGAAAGGCTATTGGCGAGCTTACGTGAATTCGCCGCGTTTGTCGGCGCACTTTTGGAATTGGAGGACGAAGGAAGATTTCGCTTTTTCGCCGCCGATGAATTCATTGCTTTGATGGAAGAGGCGGGGTTTGTAAATGTACGCGCATATAATGCCTTTGGGGATCCACCCACGGCGGTCATTGTGCGTGCGGAAAGAGGGAAATGAGCGAACAAGAAGCCCAAGCGATTGAGAAAAGCCCTCAATTTATCGACCGGCTTAATAAAGAATCGCACGCTTTACTTGTCTCACGTTTACGCTATTTGTTGATCATCGCTTGTTTTCTTTACTCCAGTTTCATCGGGCTGGATTTTGCCGCCACCTCCCAATACGCCATTTTGTTCACGATCATGCGCTTGGTGGTCGTGGCCAATTACCTGATAGGCATCTTTTTACTCTCCACCGAGTTCGGCCGTCGCTTCGTGGTGGCGATTTCGATCTGGACAGTCTACGCCTCCGAATTGGGCGTGGCCATCATGACCGTCTACCTCGGCGGCTTCTCCAGCGTCTATTACATCGGCATCGTCTTCATCATCTTCGTTGCCGGCCTCTTCCTGCCCTGGCGTGTTTTCCCGACGGTCGTGTGCGGCATCCTGTGCATGGGAAGTTACTTCCTTCTCAATTTCATATTCACCTTCTCCACCGCCGATTCCCTGTTCAACATTTTGGGACCGTTCTTTTTCATGGGCGGCGCGGTCGTGTTCACCATCTTCGCCAACATCGGGCAGGAAAAAACTCGCCGCAATCAATTGGCGATGCGCATGCAAATCGAGAAGGCCAACGAGGATCTCAAGGAACTCGACAAGGCGAAAATGCGGTTCTTCTCCAACGTCAGTCACGAACTGCGCAGTCCGCTGACGCTCATCCTCGGTCCGTTGGAGGCCATTTTACAGGGCCATGCGCCGGAAGATCCCCGCCCCCTGTTCGAGGCGATGGAAACCAACGCGCGCCGCTTGCTGCGCCAGGTGAACACGCTGCTGGACTTTGCCAAAATCGACGCCGGTAAGCTGGAATGCAAGTTCGTGTACGGCAACGTCGGCCGCCTGCTCGAAGAATTGATGAAGGCCACCAAACCACACACCGACAACCGCAACATCCAACTGAGCATCCAGGGAACCGAAACGATTCCCGATTCGATCATCGACGTCAACAAGATCGAGACCATCGCCGCCAACCTGCTGTCGAATGCGGTGAAATTCACTCCCGACGGCGGCCACATCCAAATCCGCGCGAATTTCGACGAGTACCGCGTGTGGTTCGAGATCGAGGACTCGGGCGCGGGCATTCCCGAAGAACAATTGGAGATGATCTTCAAACGCTTCCTGCAATTGGACGACGCCCTCTCCCGCCGCGCCGAAGGCACCGGCCTGGGCCTGGCCATGGTCGAGGAACTGACCAAGCTGCACAGCGGCAAAGTGAGCGTCCGTTCCACTGTCGGCGTGGGTACGATTTTCTCCATCGAACTGCCGCGCCGGCCCGAATCGCAGCCGATCGATCGGCGGCGGATCATCGGCCGACGCAAGATCGACCAACTGGCGCAGGAGCGCACCATCTCGATGTTGGGCGCAACCTACGAAACGCACTCGGGCACCAAAACGTTGCTGGCCGACGTCGCAGCCTCAAAATTGGGCGGCGGCAAACTCGGCGATAATAGATTGCAGCAACAGGCTCCGGCGGATGCGCAAAAGGTGCTGGTCGTCGACGACAATCCGGACATCCGTACCTTCATGGCCGGCAATCTGACCGACAAATACCGCATCGCCACCGCCGGCGACGGCATCGAGGCGCTGGAAGTCGCCAGTCGCTTCCACCCCGACCTGATCATCTCGGACATCATGATGCCGCGTATGGACGGCTACGAACTTTGCCGAAAAATCCGCGAGGACAAAACGCTCAGCCAAACGCCGATCATCCTGGCGACCTCGAAAACCGGCGGCGACGCGGTGGTCGAGGGTCTGGAAACGGGCGCCAACGACTATCTGTCCAAGCCTTTCGAAATTCGCGAGTTGAAAGCGCGCGTGGCGGCACATTTGCGCGCCCGCCGGTTGGAGCACAGCTTGAGCGAGCGCGAAAGCCGCCTGGCCGCCATCGGCCAGATGACCAGCTCGATCGTCCACGATTTGAAAAATCCGCTGAGCACCATCGTCGGCTTCGCGGAAATCGCCCAGGAAGACGCGCTGGCCGGCGAAAGCAAGGAAATAGTCAAGAGCCTCGATCCGATCATCAAGGAAGCGCACCGCCTGAGCCGGATGATCGCGGAAGTGTTGGACTTCGCCCGCGGGTACAGCACGAACGTCACCCTGGAGCCCACCACGGTCATTCCGTACCTGAGCATGATTGCGGCCACGTGGAATCCCAAGTTGTTCGCCATCGGTATTTCGTTGGTGTCCGATTACGATCTGCCCGAGAAATTGCAGATCAACATGGATCAGGAACGCATGCTGCGCGTCATGGAAAATCTGCTGAAGAACGCACAGGAAGCCCTTTGCGGCGAAGGAAAGGATCCGAAGGACAAGCACATTTGGCTAAGCGCCAAAATGGATACCGACGTGGTTAAAATCAGCGTCACCGACGACGGCGCCGGCATTCCCGAGGAGATCTCGGCCACCATCTTCGAACCGTTCGCGACCGCCGGCAAAAAATCGGGAACCGGCCTCGGGCTGGCCACCGTCCGCAACCTGGTCAAGGCACAAGGCGGCGACATCGAAGTGATTCCCAAATGCGCCAAAGGGGGCGCTGCTTTTATCTTATCTTTCCCTGTGCTAAACTTGCACGAGAAGAGTGGAGAGTGAAACTTTCGGCACAAGTGAGGTGATTGTGGAAACCATAAAGAGGATCATGGTTTGCGACGACGATGAGATGGGACGTAGCCTGCTCGCCAAGTTCCTGAATCGGCTCGGCTATGAGGTTTTCGAGGCATTCGACGGAATGAATTGCCTGGAAAACGTCAAAGAGGCAAATCCGGATATCATCCTCCTGGACATTCAAATGCCGCGTATGGACGGTTTGCAGACTGCCGAAAAATTGAAGAATAACGCCGAAACACAGATGATCCCGATCGTCATCGTTTCCTCCCACAGCGACCTGGAGCAGCGGGTCAAAGCCCTGGAAATCGGCGTCGACGATTTCCTGGCCAAACCGGTCGACCGTACCGAATTGCGCGCCCGCGTGCAGTCCCTGCTGAAGGTCAAAGCCTACAACGATCACATGCGGCATTATCAGAAACTGCTTGAAGAAGAAGTAACCCGCCGCACTCTGCAACTGCGCGAGGCCTTCGAGGAACTGAAGTCGACTTCCGACAAACTCAAACGCGCGTCGCTGGATACGGTTATTCGCCTTTCGCAAGCGGCCGAATACAAGGACGAGGACACCGGCAGCCACATTCAGCGCATGGGATATTACTCCGCCACCATCGCCGAAAAGATGGGCTTGATCGGCGAAGAAGCCGAAGCGATTTTGTATGCGGCGCCAATGCACGACATCGGCAAAATCGGCATTCCCGACCGCATTCTGCTCAAGCCGGGCAAGCTGGATCCGGACGAATGGGAGATCATGAAGCAGCACACGGTCATCGGCGGCCGGTTGTTGAAAGGTTCCGATTCGTACCTGATCAACATGGCCGAGACGATCGCCATGACCCATCATGAGAAATGGGACGGCTCCGGTTACCCGAACGGAATCGCCGGCAACGACATCCCCATCGTCGGCCGGATCACGGCGATCGCCGACGTCTTCGATGCGTTGACTTCCAAGCGCCCTTACAAGGAAGCCTTCTCGGTGGAGAAATCGTTCGAGATCATCGGGGAAAGCAGCGGGACGCACTTCGATCCGAAGGTGGTCGAAGCGTTCTTCTCGGTGCAGAAGGAAATCCGCGAAATCCGCGAAGGTTGGTCCGAGTAAACCGAAAACGTCTTGCGCGTGGTGTCGTTTAGGCGATTGCCGCCGGCGGAACATCCATCCAATAGGTAAAGAAGAACGTCGTACCGGCCTTCGGTTCGCTGGTCAGCCACACCTGGCCGTCGAGCAGTTTGACCAATTCCTTGACGATGGCCAGGCCGATGCCGGCGCCCTGAAATTCGCGGGTTGTCGACATGTCGACCTGATAGAATGGTTCGAATATTTTTTCATGATGGTTTTCGGGAATGCCCACGCCGGTATCATCCACCGCGAACTGCATTTCCACGCGATCGCCAACGCGCTGTTTGACTTCAGCGCTCAAACCGACGCCGCCTTTGTTGGTGAACTTGACGGCGTTATCGAGGAGATTCTCGAGTATCTGCTCCAGCTTGACCGGATCGCCAATGACCTTTGCCGGCAGGTTGTTTTCCAAACGAAGCTCGAACTGCAGATCATTGTTATCCGCTTCCAACCGATATTTCTCCGCGATGGTATTGAGAAATTCGATCGGTGAAAACTCTTTGTTGACGATGTCCAACGTGTTGCGATTGATGCGGGACAGGTCCAAAACCGCGTTGAAAATCTCCAGCAATTTTTCGGCGCTGTGCATGACGATATCGAGGTACTTGTTGATTTCCTCGCTGGGCATCGCCTCACGCTGCATGCGCACGATCGAAGCCATGCCGATGATGTGATTGATCGGCGTGCGGATTTCGTGGCTCATGCGCGAAATGAAATTCGATTTGACCTTATCCGCTTCGCGCAGTTTCTCCAGCGCGGCCAGCAATTGCCGTTCCGCGTACTTGCGCAAGGTGATGTCGCGCGCCGAGGCCATGACGGCTTTCACCTCGTCGCTCTCGGACATCTCGGGAACCAGCAGCCAGTCGATCCAGATGCCGCTGGGCAGTTGAAATTCAATGCGATTGCTGTGCTTTTCGACGAAGACCTTCTCGATCGCCTCTCCCCAGAGATCCACCAAATGCGGCGGGAAACCGAGTTCCGCATGCGTTTTGCCGAAAAAATCCTTGACGAGAATTCCGGTTTGTCGCTCGACGACGGGGTTAACGTACAAATGACGGTGGTCGCGATCGAAACGCATGATCGTGTCGTAGGCGTTTTCCGCCAAGGCGCGGAAGCGCTCCTCGCTGTCGCGCAACGCCTCGTTCACCGCCTTGCGCTCGGTGATGTCCTCGGTATGCACCAGCACCCCGTCGGGCGGAACGAACGCATATTTCACCGAGAGAAATTTTTTCTCGCCGGTCGTCGCATACTGATAGGACATGTCGCGCGCGAACACATTTTTTTCGTTGTAGCAATTGTTGACATCGTCGATCAGATCCGGTCGATTGACGTAAAGTTCGGTCAGTTTTTTTCCGACCATCTCCACTATCTTGCCTTGCGTGATCTTCAAGGCCGCTTCGTTGTAATCGCTCAGGTAAAAATCGTCTTCCTTTTTCTGCCAGGTAAAGGTGGGCACCGGTATGCTTTGAAATTGCGCCTTCAGACGATCTTCACGCAATCGCAACAGCCGTTCGGCCTGTTGCAGCTCGGTGATGTCGCGCACCAAACCGCAAATGCCGGTAATGCTCCCTTGCTCGTCCCGCAACGGCTCTTTGACGAAATTGAAGGTGCGGGGTTTGTCGTCGAGCTTAATGATCCTCGTTTCCCGGATCGTCTGCCCCTGCAGCACCAGTTCGTCCATCTCCTGGAGAATGCGCGCCGATTCGGCCTCCATAAACTCGGCGGCCCTTTTTCCCAAAATTTTATCGCTCGGCAGGTTCAGCAGTCTTTCCATGGCCGGATTGACCATGGTGTACTGCAGCCGATCGTTTTTGCAGAACATCGGGTCCGCATCGTTTCTCAGGATGATTTGCAGCAGCTGTTCTTTTTCAATTGGGTCGAGCATAAAATTTCCATCTGCTTTGTTCACGACATTCCACCCTTATGCAGTGCCGGAACGCTTCATGATTTTGGGGAGTATTTTGAGTATCCAATATCAAAATTTGTTCATTTTCTCGGGCCTGCACAACACTCTGCTGGAAGGAATCATTCCATTTAATGGAAAACAAGTCAATTTGCCATCCACGTACCGCAATTACGTTCAATGGCGCCAAGGCACTTTAGTATCTTATCGTTTCTCAATCCCATATTCATTTACAACGTCTTGACTATGGCAATATATAAATTTATTATATCAATATTCTTAGATGTTTTCTCGTTAGTAATTAACATCAAAAAGTAGGAGGTGACTGCAATGAGATCATTATGGATAATTACGATATCGGTACTGACAATTGCTTTAACCATGACCGTTATTATTGTTGGTTGCAAGGACAGCGAGAACGCCGTTTATTACGCCGATGATGACTCGGTGGACGACGATCTCCTCGATAGCGACGACGACACGGCGGACGACGATTCATCCGACGATGACACTGCGGGTTGCGAAGAAAATGTGGATGCCGCGATCCAGATTTGCCTGGACAATGAGGGAACGTATACACCAAAACAACTGTTCACCTGTGTACTTAATGCGATGGAAGACTATGCGGATTGCCTCGAATCACTCAACATAAACGCCGTTTGCCTCAATACCTGCAATAGCTCTGCTGAGACCTGCCTTGCTCCATGCGGAGAATATGATGAAGAGTGCATCGATTCCTGTGCTTGCGATTACAAATATTGCGTGGAATGGACTTGCGGTATTACGGGAATTCTTCCGGGGGATTGATCGCACGTTATAATTGAATCGCCGTCTCGGCTTGCCTGGAAACAAGCAAGTCGGGCGGTGATTTTTTAAAGACATCTTCCTTTTCCTTTTTTCCAACCAAGTCTTTATACCGCCCTTGACTAAATAGCGGGAAGACCACAAAAACAACGTGGAAGTTGAAAAACAACGAATCGAGGTAAATCATGCCCCGTTTTTCCATCCTGACGATCGCCCTGGCGCTCCTGCTGCTATTCAGCCTGACGGCGATGGCCGTCGAACCCGACCCGGTGCTGCATCAAAAGGCGCTGAACTACATCGACTACATCCAGACCTGGGCCAGCAACGGTTTCGGTCCCTACGACGAGTGGGATTCGCTCGGCGGCGTTTGCGAACAGATGTACACCGACGAAACCCTCACCGAGCTGGAGCGCCTGCGCGGCAGCGGCGATTCGACCATCTGGAGCGGCATGTACACGGCCAGTCAGGCGCTGCGCTATCTGGCCACCGGCGACGAGGCGGCGCGCGAGGAAGTGCGGCGCATGGCCACCTATCTGCATCTGGTCAAGGACGTTACGCAGACGCCGGGATTCGTCGCGCGGTTTGTCGCCCTGGACGAGGCACCGTGGAATAACGAATACGGCGTCGATCACCCGCACAAGGTGCTGGGCGAAGGCGAGTACGCCGGCTATTACTGGGTCGACGACACCAGCCGCGATCAATACACCGGCTGGTGGTTGGGTATGTCGATGGCTTACGAGGCCGTCGACGACGAGGAAATCCGGGCGATGATCCGCGCCGATTTGAAGGACGTGATCGACACGCTGAAGGAAAACCGCTGGTTGATCGTCGACCAGAACGGCGTGGCCCACGGCAACGGCGCCGCCAAGGTGCTGCCCTCGATGCAAATAAGCTGGGTGTTGCAGGCCGCCGCCTGCGACGCCGATCCGACCTACTGGGATCTCTTCTACGAGTTGTTGGATAGATACTGGGGTTACTTGTGGCTGGACACCTTCAGTTGGCTCAACACCTACGGGCAGTATTACGGCTTCAATCTCAGCCACAACACGTTTTTGCCTTTGTTCCGCCTGACGCCCGACCGCGTGTCGCTGGAACACCTCTGGAAAATCTGGACCTTCAACGTGCGCAAATGGACCGAGTGGACGCACAACGCGTGGTTCGACGCCGTGTATCTCGCCGGCTGCAATCGTCTGGGCACGTGCGATCCCGACGAAGTCGAGGGCATCGCCGCGGACATCAACAACACGCTGACCGTCTTCCAGAATGCGCCGAACCAGGCCTTCACCGGCGATCCGCCCGATCTGCCGCTGGATCAGTTCTCCGTGTTCATGAGCAATCTGGAGGATATGTTCCCCTTCCTCGAGGATTTGTTCGGCATCGACATCCGCACGCACGATCCGCACGATTTCGCCGACCGTTGCTGGTCGGATATGATCTGGCAGCGCAGCCCGTACCACGTTTCCTGCGACACCCAGCCGGCCAACCGCGTCGGTCCCGGCATGGATTACTCCATCGCTTATTGGATGGCCTATTACTACGGCATCGTCCCGAGCGACGGCCCTTACGGCGATGACGATCCGGTCGACGACGATGACGATACGGCTCCCGATGACGACGCGGCGGACGACGATGACGACGACGATGACGATGCGTTCGACGACGACGTCACCGACGATGACTCGGCGGACGATGATGCCATCGACGATGATGATGATAATGACGACAATGATGATGACGGCTGTGGCTGCTGAGCTTCGCTAAAATATTATCTTGAGTGAGCGACTATTCGCGCATTCTGCCCTTCAATACTTGAATGAATTTTTCCAATACTTCTTTTCCCCCGCCGGGAAAGCTGGTGAATTGCACGCCGATTCCCGGATTGGCTCCATTCATTTCGGCTTGA
Source organism: bacterium (assembly GCA_036725605.1). Taxonomy (GTDB): domain Bacteria; phylum Lernaellota; class Lernaellaia; order Lernaellales; family Lernaellaceae; genus CALBTQ01. The sequence continues at coordinate 182,253 of DAIMDW010000001.1, read as the reverse complement.
TCCAGGGAAACCACGTGGACGACCTCGCCTTCGGCGCTGATGGACTCTCCGGTTTCGGCGATGATGATCTGCATCGAAACATAGGTGCCGATTGCCGGCGGATTTTCCGTCAGCACGAAAATGCCGCCCTTGGAAATATCCTGCGTGTATTCTTCCATCAGGTGCTCGGGCGTATCGAAAACAACCTTATACACCTTGCCGAAACGCGGTTCGATCCGTTTGTCGGTGAATACTCCGACGCTGTTCTCCACCAATTCGGCATAGCGCTCCGTCGTGGCGATCAGATCGACGCCCATGAATTGCTTGATGTTTTTGCTGTCTGCATAGCGAATGTCGGAAATCCAGCGCACCACGCCCTTGAGTTCGATCGGCTCGGCACCCTCGATCAATATACTGATCGTCGTATGCGGATAATAAATGGTCTTACCGACCAGTTCCAAACCGGAGAGCGAGATATTGCGGGTGAATCCGGGAAATATCGGTTCGTCTTGTCCGTAAAGCACCGATAATTGATTGGCCACTCGTTTTGCTTTGCGTCGGTTGTCGGCCATTTTCGCAGGACCTTTCGTCATATTGGAACAGCCGTTACAATTTTTTCTTTTATACCGCACCGTTAGCTTCAAAACAACTGCGCCCGGCAATGATAAAATTTTTCCGCCGGGCAGGTTGCAAAAATGCGTTGAATAGCGCATAAAGCGTATGCGTTTTCTTAGGTTGCAACCACTTATTCGGAACAGGAAAGGATCTGATTCATGAACCGGAAGTATGACGAGCTGCATCAACTCTCGATCGCGGATCCCTCAGGATTCTGGGGGGCCGAAGCGGAGAAACTTCATTGGTTCAAGAAGTGGGACAAGGTCCTCGATGATTCCAACCCGCCTTTCTACCGCTGGTTCGTCGGCGGTGAAACCAACTTGTGTTACAACGCGGTGGATCGTCATGCGCTCGGCGCGGGACGCAACAAAGCCGCGATCATCTGGGAGAGTCCGGAAACGGGTCAGAGTCGGATCATCACCTTCTTTGAACTGTATCGCCAGGTCAATCGTCTGGCCAACGTGCTGCTGAGCAAAGGCATCAACAAGGGCGACCGGATCATCATCTACATGCCGATGGTGCCCGAAGCGTTGGTCGCCGTGTTGGCCTGTGCGCGCATCGGCGCGATCCACTCGGTGGTCTTCGGCGGATTTTCGTCCGATTCACTGGCCAACCGCGTCGACGACTGCCAACCCAAGATGATCATCTGCGCCGACGGCTCCAGCCGCAAAGGCAAGCCGGTGCTGCTCAAGAAGATCGTCGATTCGGCGCTCGATCTGGCCGAAAACAACGTGCCACACGTACTGGTGTATGATCGCAAGATCGCTCCCTGGCAGGCCAAGGAAGGGCGCGACCTGGATTGGCAGACCGAAATGGATGCGGCGCCCAACACTGTCGTCGAACCGGCGCGCATGAAGTCCACCGACCCCAGTTACATCCTGTATACTTCCGGCACGACCGGCAAACCCAAGGGCGTGCTGCGCGACACCGGCGGCTACATGGTCGCCGTGCATTCCTCGATGGACCAGATTTACGGCTGCGGCCCCGACGACGTGTACTGGTCGACCTCCGACATCGGCTGGGTCGTCGGGCACAGCTACATCATTTACGGTCCGCTGCTGGCCGGCATCCCCACCCTCGTTTTCGAAGGCACGCCGGACAATCCCAATCCCGGCATCTGGTGGGAAGTGATCGAAAAGTACGGCGTCACCGTCGTCTTCTCCGCGCCGACCGCCATGCGCATCCTGCGCAAGTTCCCGGGCGAGTGGATTACCAAGCACGACATCAGCTCGTTGCGCCACATCTTCCTGGCCGGCGAGCCGTTGGACGAATCCACCTACCAGTGGGCGTCCGACACGCTGCAAAAACCGATCGTCGACCACTACTGGCAGACCGAAAGCGGCTGGGCGATCCTGACCAACCACATGGGCATCGAAACCCTGCCGATCAAAGCCGGCAGCCCGACCAAGGGCGCGATGGGCTGGAACCCGGTGGTCGTCGACGAAAAGGGCCAGGAAGTCGAGGCCGGCAAGCGCGGCACGTTGATCATCAAACCGCCGCTGCCGCCGGGCGCGTTGCTGACCATCTGGGGCGACGACGAGCGCTACGTGGAAACCTACTGGCAAAAGGGCGACAACGGCTCGATGGTCTACCTCAGCGGCGACTACGCCCGCCGCGATGAGGACGGCTATTTCTGGATGCTCGGCCGGTCCGACGAAGTGATCAACGTCGCCGGTCACCGCATGGGCACCCGCGAGGTCGAGGAGGTGCTCTCCGAGCATCCGAAGGTCGCCGAAGCCTCGGCCATCGGCATCAAGGACGAGCTCAAGGGCCAGGCCATCGCCGCGTTCGTCGTCCTCAAGCAGGGCGTGGAAGCGACCGAGGATGTCACCAAAGAGCTGGTGCAGTCCATCCGCGAGAAAATCGGCGCCATCGCCACGCCCAAGACGTTGCGCGTCGTGGCGCAGTTGCCCAAAACCCGTTCGGGCAAGGTGATGCGTCGCGTGCTGCGCGCGCTTTGCGAGGAAAACGACCTGGGCGACCTGTCCACCCTCGAGGACGGCGCCAGCGTCGAAGAAGTCAAAGCCGCGTTGGAAGGCATGGAGCACAAAGGCTGATTTGTCCCGAAAATGAATATCCCGGAGGTTGCACGGCCTCCGGGATTTCTTTTTAATGGGGCAATGAATTCCGACTCGTCAACCTATTACGACACCCACGCCGCGCAATACGATAGCTGGTACGAATCACGTGTCGGACGCACCTATGACCGGCTGGTCAAAGAAGCCTTCGACGATCTGATGCTCCCGCCCGGCGATCAACCGTCCCTGCTCGAAGTCGGCTCCGGCAGCGGTTGGATGAGCGCCTACTTCGCCGGAAAGGGCTTCCACGTCACCGGCCTGGAACTCAGCAGCCAAATGGTGGCCGTCGCGCAAGCCAAGAACATTCCCCACGCAAACTTCCAACAAGGCGACGCCATGGCGCTTCCTTTCGCGGACGGTTCCTTCGATGCCATCGCCATGGTCAACGTGCTGTCGCTGACGCCCGATCCCCCGCACGTGTTGCGCGAGATGGTCCGCTGCGTAGGCCCCGGCGGACACCTTTACCTGGGATTGATGAATCCACGCGCTTCCTTTGTGCAACGACAAGTCGATGAAAGCGACAGCGCCGCCAATGTGCATTTCATGCGGTTGCCGGAAATCCTCGATATCCTCTCGCCCCATGGCCGAATCACCGTGGTCATGAGCGCTTATTCCTTATCATTAAGGCTGCCGCTGCTGCTCGCCCGAACGACCGATCGCCTGCTGCGTTCGCTCGGCCGCCAAACCGGTTCGCAGATCCTTGTTCGTCTCGATTTGTCCTGAACGTTTGCTTTGCCCATCCGAAATCTGTACTTTGATAGCGACGAATCAATTTGGGGAGGAGTACCGATGATTCATCGCTTATTACTACTTGGGTTGATGGTGCTCATTTGCCTTTCCTTCTTTGCCTGCGGCGACGACGGTGACGACAACAACGATTCGGTCGACGATGACGCCGCCGACGACGACGCGACGGACGACGATCTCGACGATGACGTGGGCGACGACGATTTTGACGACGACACGGGCGACGACGATTCGGACGACGATACCGTCGATGACGACACGCTCGACGACGACACCGTGGACGACGACACGGGCGACGACGATACGATCGAGCCGACGCCCGCACCCAATCCTTCCGCCAAAGCCGACGCCTTTCAACTGTTCTACAAAGAGCGTTCAGCGCGCGCGATCACCAGCCTCAACCGCTTCTCCTTCAGCGGCGATACGGTCGCGGCCAACGCTTTTTGCAAAATGGCCATCGCCAAAGACGGCGACGAATACGAAGTCGTGCCGGGCCCCGAGGGCAACAATCCCTTCGGCAAAAGCGCCTTTTCCACCTGGATGCTCTACCAGGCCATCGGCGGGCGCAATCTCGAATTGTCGATGATTCGTATGTTCGAGGGCATGGTCTTCAACGAGGCGATCTCGGGCCATCCCGGTCTGACCACGCGCGAAGCCCTGCCCGGTTGGACGCGCACGATCGACGGCAACGCGCTAACCACCACGCGCACCAAATGGGGCGCGCCGATCACGCCGCCGGTCACCTATTCCTCCGCGCTGGAAACGGAAATCATCGAAACGTTCTTCGACGGACTGACCTTCCGCTACCGCGAGAATCCGGAGGAGTATCTGTTCAACTTCAAGGCGATCAACGAACTGACCACTTTCGCCATCGTGTACGTGTTCGAACAACTCGACCACGATCCGTCCTTCCTGCGCGTGTCGGATTGCTGCAGTTCGTTCATGATCGCGCAGCAAGGCACGTGGGCGGGCGCCTATTGGGGCAACCACAATTCGCGCGACAACTTCACCGATATCGCCATGGGCTTTCTCGCCGCCATGGAAGTCGCTTCAACCAAAGACCTGCCGGCCGACCTCGTCAGCGCGGCACAGCATGCGGTGGAAGCGGCGCAACGCACCGGCGACAACATCATCGAACACGACAGCATTCTGATGACCGTCGATGAATTTCACGATTACCAGACCCTGACGCGTGCCGGCGAAACACGCCCGGACGGCGAAACCGAATGGCAGGATCTAGGCAGCCTTTCCTCCTGCCAGATGGCCTACGTGGCGCAGGCGGTCTCCACCGCGGGATTGGACACGCCCGTGCCGGTGCTGAACTTGCCCGGCGCCATCGAAACGACGTATTTGCACTACTTTTTCGAAGAAGTAATCGGTATCACCATTCCGCTGCCCACGCTTAAATGCCGTACGCTCGACGACGCGTTCATCGGCATGGGCTGGGGCGACATCCTGAACATGGAAATCTTCGGCATCCCCTGGTACGAAATCGCCGAGGCCGTCGCGCTCATCTGGCCCGAACTGTTCCCCGACCTGCTCGGCAGCATGATGGACGATTTCCAGGAAATGGAACTGGGCGCGGTGGCGCTGTGCTACTACGCGCAACTGTCCGCCAAGCCGGAGTTGTTCGCCGAAGCGCGCCAGACGCTCTCGAACCTGATCGAGTTGCAGAAAATCCTCGCCAAACTCGTCTATGGTCTGACCGATAATCCGGACACGCGCGCCCGCCTGGTCGATGCATTCGGCGAAGAGGCCGTTATTCAGCAGCGCAAGAGTGCGGCGGAGATGCTTTACAAGGCCGCCACCTACGCGCGCATGTTCGACATCGACTGGCCGCTGGAGGATTTCGGCGACTTCGAACTCGGCGACGAGCGCACCGGCTACATCGAGTCGTTCCTGCAATTGGAAGACACGCAGCCTTGGGCGCTGCTGTCCGACGATGAAATCAAAACGCAAATCGAAACGCGCCTGGCGCAACGCGAATCGTGGACCCAGGCCCGCTACTGGGCGCGCTTCCCCGAAGATCCGCCGGTGCGCCGCGCGGGCGACGGCTACGAGTGCCTCGGTCCGGATGACGAATGGATGGCCACGGAAAACCCGCGCCACGTTTGGATGCAGGATTTCGAGCTGTGGTTCGAAGCGCCGCTGTGCGTTTTCGCGCCGACCACGCTCGATTGCAGTTGGGCGCAACTGGGCTGCGCGCACGTCGATTTCGACGGCAGCGGCCTGGTGGACGCCGCGGATGAAGCGTTGTTCACCGCCGCCTACGAAACATACGGCACCGGCGCCGCTTGCTCCGCCGGCAACGATTGGTGCGACGGCGCCGACCTCGATCTGAGCGGCGTGCTCGACGATCAGGACACCGCCTTCATGACCGCGGCGCCAGGTTGCTGGTATGATCTGTGAGGGGTAAAAAATGGCCGACAGACTGTTTTTACTGGGCCTGTGCCTGATGCTGTGTGTCGTCTGTATCGTCGCTTGCGGCGACGATGACGACGACGACAACGATGATGCCGCCGACGATGACGCGCTTGATGACGACACGACCGACGACGACTCCATCGATGACGATGATGACGATACGGACGACGACGACACCGGCGACGACGATACTGTCGACGATGACACGACGGATGACGATACGTCCGACGACGACACCGCCGACGACGATTGCGATCCGCTGTTCCCCGATCTGCTGATCACCGGTCATCGCGGGGCCACCATTTACGCGCCGGAAAACACCATCCCTTCGTTCGAAGCGGCAATCTCGCTGGGCGCGTACGCCGTGGAGATCGACGTGCGCAATACGTCCGACGGGCATTTCGTGCTCATGCACGACGACACGGTCGACCGCACGACCAACGGCAGCGGACTGGTCGAGGAGATGACGCTGGCCGAGATCAAACAACTGCTGGTCAAGGATTGGATGTACGGCGGCATTCACGGCGATTTGCGCGTGCCCACCTTGGTCGAGGCGTTGACGACGATCGATGCCCTGGGCGGCAATGTGGACATCGACATGAAAACCGACGATGTCGAGGGCGCGATTCAGGAGGTCGTCGAAAACGGATTCGCCGACATCTGCTTTGTCTATTCGAGCAACTGGAACAAGCTCGAGCGTGTGCGCGCCGTGTCCGCTCAGGTGCGCATCCAGCCGGCCTCGTCGTCGGTCGAGGACACGGAGGCGATTCTCGACTTGTTCGATCCCGCGCCCGAGCACATTGAAATCGATTCCGACGGATTCACCGTCGCCAACATCGAAATGATTCACGACGCCGGGGCGATCGTCTTCATGGACTCGATTGGATTTCGCGACGCGTTCGCGCTGCTCGGCTTCAAAACCGCCTGGCGGTCGATGATGGAGCGCGGCGTGGACATCATGCAGACCGATTTCGTCGGCGCGCTGATCGAGTACCGCGACAGCCTGTGCGAATGATTATTTGCCCTGAAAATTCGCCTTGCGTTTTTCCTTGAACGCGGCCACGCCCTCGCGCGCGTCGGCCGACGCGAAAATCGGCATGCCGATCTCCAACTCCTTGTCCATGGCCTTGTCGAAGTCCATCTCCATCGTCAGGCGCATGCATTTCAAAATGCCCTGCACGGCCAACGGACCGTTGTTGGTGATGCGATGGGCGAGTTTGAGCGCCTCGTCCATCAGCGACTCACGCGGTACGACGCGATTGAGGAACCCCCATTGGTACAACCGGTTCGCCGTCACTTCCTCGCCGAGGACGAGAATTTCCTTGGCCGCCGCGAGCGGAATCTGGCGCGGCAGAAACACGTTCGAGCCACCCACCGGCATGATGCCGTAGGTCGCCTCGCGCATCTGAAACACGGCGTCCTCGGCGGCGACGCGCAAATCGGTTCCCATGACCATCTCGAAACCGCCGGTCAGGCATAGACCGTGGACGGCTGAAATGACCGGTTTGTCCCAATCGCGCTGGCGCAGCATGGCGCGGAAAATGCCCTGCGGATCCGCCAGCACCCACTCCTCCTGCGCGTTGGCCGGCGGGCGCGCGGCGGTGAGAATCGGAATCACCGTGCGCAGGTCCATCCCCGAACAAAAGATGTCGCTCAGCGACGAATACAGCACCGCGGCGCGAATGTCCTTGTCCTCCGCCACCTCTCTCCACGCGTTGGCGAGTTCCATCAGGATACCGGCGTCCAGCGCGTTTTTCGTCTCCGGCCGATTGAGCCCCAGCAGCGCAATGCCGCTCTCTTTGACAAAGTCGAGTGCCATGAATGCCTCCCATCGATTCGTGCGGTGATGATATTGTTTCACGAACGCCATCGTTTGCCCAGGCGCACCTTGCGGGTCGATTGCCTTAATAAGTTATTCATGTTAAACGCTTAAGCCGGTTCTTGAGGTTGGACGGAAGGAGATCACCATGCGATCCGTTTTGCGGCTGTTTGCCCTGGTTGCGCTTTGCCTGTTGCCCACGCTGGCGTTCGCCGACGTGGTTGAAATGTCCTACACCTTCGATACGCCGGTGTTGAGCCCGCAGGAAGACGGCAGCGTCGAGGTCATGCTCAACGGTCTACAGCGTCACTTGACGCCCGGCGAACCGATCCTGCCGCAGCACACCGCGCGCCTGCTGATTCCCCAGGGGCACGAGGTCGTCGACGTGACGATCAGCGCTTCGCCGGCGATCACCTTGGCGACGGCGGTGACGCCGCTGCACGCGCCGGCCTATCGTTATACCGGCTCGCCGGCCGACGAGGGCTACATCGCCGTGCCCAAGGCGGAGATTTATCAGGGTACGTCGCCCTTCCCGCTCCGGGCTTATCGACCGCTGCACGTGCAGGGTAAAATGGGGGCGCAGATCCTGCCGGTCGTGCTGTTCCCGGTAACCTGGCAGCCGCAGACCGGCGCGCTGGAATTCACGCCGCAGATGACCGTGACCGTCACCACGCAGCCGACGAAGGCCGCGCGGCCGCTGGCGCTTTCCTATCGCGGGTTGGCCGCGGACGACCGCGAGATCCTCAATGCGGTGGACAATCCGCACACGCTGTTGACCTACCTGCCGGCCAAGCGCCGGAGCAAGCAGGTCGACATGCTGATTCTCGCCCCGACGAATTTCATCCAGCTCAGTGAGCAATACGCGCAATACAAAGAGGACACCTTCGGCATCACCGTGCAGGTCGACGACCTGAACAACGTCGCCGATATGCCCGGCGTCGATGGGCCGATGAAGGTGCGCAACTACCTGCGTCAGCAGTACGAGCAACTGGGCATTCGCTTCGTGCTGCTGGTCGGCGATGCCGATCTCGGCCGTGAAACGCTGCCGGTCCGCAAGGTGTTCGCCGTGGGCACCGACCCCGACGACGGCGCGCATCATCCGACCAACCTGATGATCAGCGACGTTTATTACGGCTGCCTCGACGGCACGTGGAACGGCAACGGCAACGAAAAATACGGCGAGGATGTCGACGGCGAGGAAGGCGGCGACGTCGATTTGATGTTCGACGTGCACGTCGGCCGCTTCATGGTCGACAACGTGAACGAACTGCAAAACACGATCAACAAGCACATGCAGTTCGACGGCAATCCCGCGCCGCGCAAGGTCGTGTTCGTCGGCGAAGAAGCCGATTCGCTCTCCAGCGGCGGCGTGATGAAAGAGGAAGTCTACAAGTACACCAACGAGGTCGACGTCACGCGGCTGTACGACGTGCTGCACACCTGCAACTTCTCGCACGTGCTGCAGGCGATCAACTCGAACGAGCACCAGTGGCTCAACCACATGGGCCACGCCGACGTGTACATGGACATGTTCTTCATGCCGCCGATGGTCAGCCGGGCGACCAACACGACGCTGTTCCTGGGCTACACCCAGGGCTGCTACGCGGGCAGTTTCGACGGTCGCATGGGCTATGACATTCCGGTGGGCATCGACAGCATCGTCGAATTCTTCACCTTCAAAACACCGAATTTCGCCTTCGCCTACATCGCCAACACGCGCTTCGGCTTCTACCTGCAAGGCCGGGTGGACGGACCGAGCAACGTCTACGATTGGGAATTCGCCGACGCTATTTTCAGCGAAAACATCGCCAACATCGGCTGGGCCAACGACGATTCGCGCGAGGATTGCATCGGCATGCTCAGCTACGAAAACATGATGCGCTACGTGTTTTACGAATTGACGCTCTTCGGCGATCCGCACACGCCGCTGCGTTTCGTCGACGATCCGATCGACGACGATGACGATGACGACGACGCCACGCCCGACGACGACGATGACGACGATACGCTCGACGACGACGCCACGGACGACGACACCGCTGACGACGACGCCATAGATGATGACGACGATGATGACAACGATGACGGATGCGGCTGCTGAGGCGAATTCGATGAAAAAAGCATTGCTTCTTTATCATTCCTCGACGGGGAACACCCTGGCCTATGCCAAAGCGACGGCTGAGGGATTGACGCAAAGCGGATACGCGGTGGCGTTGACGCGCTTCGACCGGGTCGACCCCGCCGCGTTGCCGCCGGCCGATCTGTTGGGCTTCGCCGCCCCGGCCTTTCAGTGGAAGCCGCCCTTTCATGTCGAACAATTCTGCCGCCGCCTACCGACGCTGTCGTCGCGCCCGTTTTTCACCCTGATCACCTACGGTGTATTCGCCAGCGATGCGCTCAACTACTTCGCCGGCCTGGTGACGGCGCGCGACGGACGCTATGTGGGCGGTCGTACGTTCGTCGCGGAGCATTCCTATCCGCACCTGCGGCTGCTGGGCGTCGACAAAAAATTCCTCGGCCGGCCGAACGCGGACGATTTGGCCGCGGCCGTGCAATTCGGGCGGGATATCGCCGTACACGCGGCGGACGAATCTCACCGTGTGCCCGCAAACGCGCGCACGCCCAGTTTGTCGAACACGCTGTCTCAGTTTGTCCCGGCGCGGATGATGTCCTGGGCGATGGGCCCCAAGCGCGTGGACACCAACCTGTGCCGGCAATGCGGCAAATGCGCCGACACGTGCCCGCTCGGCTCGATCACGCTGAATCCTTATCCGCAATTCGCCGCCGCGTGCCAAGGCTGCTGCGGCTGCTTCAACAACTGCCCGACCGGCGCGCTGACCGCCTTGTTTTTGCGTACGAAGGATAAATACGTTTATCGTGCATCTTTGTCTTGATTTCGCTGCTGCTTGGGTTATCCTGATTTTATTGATAATTTGCCTTTGGCATTTCGAAGCAAGGCTCGTCCGACCAAAATGGAGTCGGAAAAATGGATTTGGAAAATGGATTTGGCCGTTGGTGGCTGCTCTGTCTTTTGTTTGCCCTTCTGTTCTTGTTCCCCGCCTGCGATGATGACGACGACGATGACGACAATGATTCACCGGACGCGGAACCGTCGGACGATGATGACGATACCGGCGAAACCGATGACGATGACGACAACGATACTTCCTCGCCGGATGACGACACCGCCCTGCCCGATGAATTTCCTTACGATCCCGATTCATACCTAGAGCCATATTTCTCGGGTGGAGAAGGCATCTTTGCACCTGACGATTGCGATCAACTGCTGACGATTCTCAAAGCGATGTCGACCTACAGCATGTTGATGTTCTTTGAAGAACACTGGGATGATTGGGCAAACGCCGGCGACGACGATACCGGCGACGACGATATGGGCGACGACGACGATCCGGGCAATTACAGCCAGACCAACAACCAGGAAGACGGCGTCGACGAACCGGATATAGTCAAAACCGACGGCGATTACCTTTATCTGGTTAATGGTGGATATTTATTAATATACAATCTCGATTCTCTGAGTACACCGGTGGAACTCGCGCGCTTATACATTCAAGGTTGGAATGCGCGAATGCATTTGTACGATCATTACCTGCAGATTTTCACCGAATACCGTCCGCACAACCTGCCCGAGGAAGTCTGGGCCGATACCGGACACTCCCAGATCAACTACCTTGTCACCAAAATGACCTTGGTCGATATTCAAGACCGTGCGAATCCGCAGGTGATCGCCGAACTGTTCGTCGAGGGGGAATTATCCGCCGGACGTCGCATCGGATCTCTCTCGCACAGCGTGTTGGCGGCTTATAAAACGGGACCGTCGATTCGCGGCATTAACTTTTGGACAAACTATGCAAGCGAAGCGGATTACCACCTCGATATTCTCGAAAATATCGAATGGAATTTTAACGTCATCGACAATGCTCAATTGACCGACTGGCTGGCGCGCACGCATCTCGAAAATCACTTGACGACGCCCTCGACGATCAGTGAAGGACTCGCCTCCGAGTGCGCCAAGACCTTTCTCCCCAATCGACCGCTCGGCCTGCATCAGATCGCGCTGTTGACCGTCGACTTCGACGATCCCACGGCGCAGCCCGCGTCGATCTCTCTCTTGGCCGGCGGCGACGTGGCTTATGCGAGTACGCAGAACATGTACGTGACCGCCCAGTCGTGGAACGATGATGACATTTGGTTCGCGCCCGGCGAGTTCATCGATCAAGTTCACCAATTCACCTTGGGTGCGCAACCCCAATACGCCGCCTCCGGCGCGCTGGCGGGCACGGTACGCGATCAATTCGGTCTCAGCGAATTCGACGGCTATCTGCGCGCCGCAGTCACTTACGGCGGCGCCGGCAATGCTTTGCAGGTATTCGAGCGACAAGACGATCAATTGATTGTCGTCGGCGAAGTTACCGGACTGGCGCCGGGCGAAGAGATCTACAGCACGCGTTTCATGGGCGAGCGCGGGTTCATGGTTACCTATCCGATAACAACTGGGATGGACCCGCTCTTTACGCTCGACCTCGCCGCGCCCACCGCCCCGCAGCAAGTCGGCGAGTTGGAAGTGCCCGGCTTCTCGACCTACCTGCATCCGTTGAGCGAGAATCACCTGATCGCCGTGGGCCAGGACGGCGATTTGTGGGGCGCCACCGGCGAACTGGCGCTGGCCGTGTACGACGTCGGCGATCTGGCCGATCCACAACGCATCCATTTTTACGACACGGGCGATTTGGGAGTTACCTCGGAAGCGCAGTTCGACCACCATGCGTTTCTCTACTATCCGCCGGACGAATTGCTGGCGATCCCCATGTTCTACGACGCCGATGAAATAGCCCTTTCGTCCATCTATGCCTTTCATCTGAACGTCGCCGACGGCTTCACCTTGCTGGCCGACATCGACCATAGCGCCTTCCTGGGCGAGCCGGGATCGGGCACCTATGTCGGGTTGAACTTACCGCGACGCTCCGTGGTGATCGGCGATTATTTGTACACGATCAGCGACCTGGGCGTTATCGTAACGCGGCAAAGCGATTGGACGAACGTGTCGGTTATCGATTTGCCGTGGGACAATTATCCTTTTTAATTAAGAAAGGGCGACGGGATTATCCGCCGCCCTTTTTGTTTTCCCGCAACCTTGTCTAGATCGCGTCGGGATCTCCGTTGAGCAGGAAGACCGTGCCCGAACCGGGCGTGGACGTGCTCAGGCATTGCGTGCCGGCCACGACATCGGGCAAACCGTCGCCGTTGACGTCGGGCACGCCACGAACCGTCATCACCTTCGCCTCGCCGGTGTCGTAGCTCCAGATCGTGTCGCCGGTCTTGCCGTCCATCGCGATCACCCAGGAATCGAACGAACCGGCGATCACGTCGTTGACGCCGTCGTCGTTGATATCCTCCAGCCGATCGATCGCCCAGATCGAATCACTCGCCGGGCCGCGCCGCACCCAGATGTTCGTGCCGTCGGAACCGTCGATAACGAACACGTCGTCGTCCATCAAGCCCACCACGGCCAGATCGGGCACGCCGTCGTCGTTGACGTCATCGAGCGGCACGATGCGCATCGGCGCGAGCGACGCCGTGCTCGTCCATAGTGTCGCGCCGGTGTGACCGTTGAGCGCGATGACGGCGTTCTCGCCCCACGAGCCGGCCAGCACGTCTTTGTAGCCGTCGTTGTTGAGGTCCTCGATCGTCGCCAGGCTGTAATTGTTGCCGGTGTCCGCCGTCCACAACACGTTGCCCGCGCCGCTGCTGTCGCCCTCGACGGCGAAAACGCGGTCTTCAAAATCGCCGCCGGCCAGCACGGCGTCGGGTGTGCCGTCGCCGTTGATATCGTCGAGCGCGTCCACGTCGTAGATAACGTCGATACTCGCGGCCAGGCGCCAGAGCACCGAGCCGTCGGCGCCGTCGACCAGATAGCCGCTGTTGTTGTCGCTGCCCACGCCGAAGATCGCCTCGGGCACGCTGTCGCCGGTGACGTCGGGGAAGGCGTCGATCGACATGATCCACCCGTCGTCGGGCGAACCCGGATTGGTGTAGGTGCAGAACATCCAGATTTTACTGCCGTCCGTGCCGTCCAACGCGTAGGCGGTGCGGTTGCCCCACGCCGTGCCCAACAGCACGTCCTCGACGCCGTCGTCGTTGAGGTCACGAACGGAGGTGAGAATCTTGTCACCGTCGCCGCCCGAATCGGACGGATAGGTCGGATGATCGTTTTTCGGATGCGCGCCCCAGATCAACGTTGCGTCACCGTCGCTCGCGCCGCTGATGCAGAAGGTCGTATCGGCTTCGTCGGGCGTGTTGATCGAGTCGAAGGCGTGCGCCAGGATGTCGGGCACATCGTCGCCGTCGACATCCTCGATCGAACCGACGCACTCCACGTGCGCCTTGCCGTCAGGCGGCACAAAGGTCCAGATCAACCGCTCGACCGGCATGGTGTCGTCGTCGCCCGTATCGTCGTCGGTCGTATCGTCGTCACCCGTGTCGTCGTCGCCGGTGTCGTCGTCGCCGGTGTCGTCGTCACCCGTGTCGTCATCGTCGTCATCGTCGCCGGTGTCGTTATCATCGTCATCGTCGTCGTCCATCGCATCGTCGTCGTCATCCATGAAATCGTCGTCGTCATCGGCGTCCAGATCGTCGTCGTCATCGCTTTCGCAGGCGCCCGTCAGGGTGAGTGATAAAATCATCATGGCCAGCGCCGCAAGCCACCACCATGATCCACTGTTGGATAATTGGATTTTCATAATCGTTTCCCCTCATCGCAAATTCACCACAAAATCTTTGATATCGCGATTTGTCGTTTATCGCAACTCACCACGGAAATATTGGTTGACGGCGCGCTTAAACCTGGCGAAAAAGATGGTTCGATTCATCGCACAATCGTCTTGACAAGAAGGCAAAATTTGCAACGATGCAAGACCATCGACCCGTGATGCATGAGAAGGTGAAGATGAATTACTCGGCCCAGATAGCTTCCGATTTGAAACTGAAGGAAACCTCCGTCGCGCGCACCGTCGAACTGCTCGACGGCGAAGCCACCGTCCCGTTTATCGCCCGTTACCGCAAGGAGGTGACCGGCTCGCTGGACGAGGTGCAGATCGCCGCTATTCGCGATCGACTCGAGTATTTGCGCGACCTGGAGAACCGCAAAGAGACGATCCTCCGCCAGCTTGAAAAGATCGGCAGACTGACCGACGAGCTGCGCGAGAAAATCGAGGCGACGCTTTCGGCCACCGAGCTGGAAGACATCTACCTGCCCTACAAGCCCAAACGCAAAACGCGCGCGACCGAGGCCATCGCCAAGGGCCTGGAGCCGCTGGCCGATTTGATCTGGGCGCAGGAGCCCTTCGACGGCGACCTCGCCGCCAAAGCGGCCGAGTTCGTCGACGCGGAAAAGGGCGTGCCCGACGTCGAAGCCGCCTGGGCCGGAGCGCGCGACATCTGCGCCGAGCGCGTCGCCGAGCACGCCGAGGTGCGCGCGGCGATTCGCAACCTGTTCCTCAACAGCGGCACGGTGGGGGCACAGGTAAAAAAGGACAAACAAAAAACGGCGGACGCCGCGAAATTCAAAAACTACTTCGACTTCTCCGAAGGCGCCGCGACGATCCCCAGCCACCGCATGCTGGCCATCCGGCGCGGCGAAGCGGAGGGTGTGCTGACCTTCCGCATCACCGCCGACCGCGACGCGGCGCTCAAAGAAATCCGCCGCCACGTGCTGCGCGAAGGCGACTCGCCGTTGCGGCAACATTTGGCAACGGCAATCGACGACGGCTACGACCGCCTGCTCGCCGCTTCGATCGAGGGCCAGGTGCGTAACGAACTGCGCAAGCGCGCCGACGAGGAAGCCATTCATGTTTTCGCGAAAAACCTGCGCGGGCTGCTGATGGCCTCGCCGCTGGGCAACCGCTGGGTGCTCGGCGTCGATCCGGGCATGCGCACGGGTTGCAAGATCGTCGCCCTCGACGGCAAAGGCGACCTGCTGGCCTCGACCACGATTTTTCCGTTCCGCGGCGATCACGAGCAGGAAAAGGCGAAAAAGATCGTCGAGGATTATTGCCAGCGTTACCGCATCGAGGCGGTCGCCATCGGCAACGGCACCGGCGGACGCGAAACCGAAACGTTCTTGCGCAAGATGGACCGCGATCAGCTCAACGACGCGCAAATCGTGATGATCAGCGAGGCCGGCGCCAGCGTGTATTCAGCGAGCGAAACGGCGCGACGCGAATTTCCCGACCTGGACGTCAGCGTGCGCGGCGCGATCAGCATCGGCCGACGCATGCAGGATCCGTTGGCCGAGTTGGTCAAGATCGAACCGAAGTCGATCGGCGTCGGTCAGTATCAGCACGACGTCGACCAGCCCGCGCTGAAAAAGAGCCTCGACGACGTCGTCGTCAGTTGCGTCAACGCGGTGGGCGTGGAATTGAACACGGCCAGCGCGCAATTGCTGTCCTATGTGTCGGGCCTCAACAGCGGCCAGGCGCAGGCGATCGTTTCGTTCCGCGCGAAAAACGGTCCGTTCCGCAACCGCAAGCAACTGCTCGACGTGAGCAAGCTCGGCCCGAAGACCTTCGAACAGGCGGCGGGCTTTTTGCGCATCCGCACCGGGGAAAACCCGCTCGACGCCTCGGCGGTGCACCCGGAGCGCTACTCGCTGGTCGAGCAAATGGCCGCCGACCTGGATACCGACGTGCCTTCGCTGATGACCGACTCGGAGTTGCGCAAGCGGATCGACATCGCCAAATACGTCAGCGAGGAAGTCGGCGAACCGACGCTCAAGGATATTCTCGCCGAGTTGGCCAAGCCCGGCCGCGATCCACGCGACGAGTTCAAGTCCGTCGCCTTCGATCCGGACGTCACCGAGCTGGCGCATCTGCAGGAAGGGCAAATCCTCGAAGGCGTGGTGACCAACGTCACCGACTTCGGCGCGTTCGTGGACATCGGCGTGCATCAAGACGGCCTGGTGCACGTGTCGGAACTGTCGCACCAGTTCATCAACGATCCGACCAAGGTGGTCGAGGTCGGCCAGCACACCAAGGTCAAGGTGATCGGCGTCGACCGCGAGCGCAAGCGTATTTCGCTGTCCATCAAGCAGACCACGCCCGCGCCGCCCGCGCCCGCCAAGCAGCCGCCTGCCAGGGGCAATCGGCCGCCGCGTGACGCGAAGAAATTCCCCCCGCGCGAAGGCGGCAAGAAGTTCCCGCCGCGCGAACGCCAGCAGCAACAGCCGCGCGAACCCCAACGGCGTGGGGTGGCGTCGGACAATCCGTTCGCCGTGTTGTACATGGAAAACGGCCAAATCAAAATGCGCGACGATAAGAAGAAAAATCGCCCTTCGAACAAAAAGTGACCATCCGCCGGTGAACGTTGACGCGGCGCCGGCGGGTGTTTATCATTTCCAATCAAGTGAAACTACGATAAAAAACCCTCCCTTGATTGGTGTCGGTCATGGCAGGAAAAAAGACGGAGACCGAACAGTATAAAGTCTCGTATCGGGATCCGAATGAAAATCATCGCGATAAATGGCAGCGGTTGCATGTGATCCGCAACCTTAAATTCGAGACCAAGCTGATTCTGCTCGCCCTGGCGGTGGCGATTGTCCCGCTGATCAACTACGCCTATTTCAGCATGAACAATTTCCGCAGTTATTCGCTGCGCAATGCGGAAAACGACCTGGAGCAGATCGCCCACAGTCTGTACATGCTCTGCGAGGCGCAGGAGGCGCTCGACCGCCTGAAACGACGTGAGGTCGATGCCTCGGCCGACGCGGTGACCGGCGCCTCGCCTTCCTGGCGCGACGGCAACGAACTGCAATCGCTCAGTTCGATCATCAAGGCCAAGCATGTCGCCGAAACCGGTTACTGCTATGTCTTCGACAGCAAGGGCTCGGTGATCATCCACCCGGTGCTGGAAAACCGGGATTACAACAAACTCGACGAGCCGCTGCGGGCGGTGTTTCTCAAATTGCGCGACGAGGGACTTAAACTGCCGCCGGCCAAGGTGGGTACATTGCGTTACCCATGGCCGGACCCCGACGGCAAGGTCTCGCAAAAAATCGCCAAATTCATCTACTTCAAGCCTTATGACTGGATCATCGGCGTCGGCGTGCACGAGGAGGAAATCCTCCGCTCTTACCAGCAGGAAAAGCAGTTCTTCACCGTAAACCTGCTGATAACGTTGATCGCCGTGATCGCCATCGTGTTGATCGTCGCCCGCCTGCTGATGCGCCCGGTGCGCCAGTTGACCAAAGCGACCACGCAGATCGCCGCCGGCGACATGGACGCCCAACTGCCGACGATCTACACCAACGACGAAATCGGTTCCCTCGCCCGCTCCTTTAGGCTGATGATCACCAAGCTGCGCCACGCCCACAACGATTTGATGGAGTGGAGCAAAACGCTGGAGCAGAAGGTCGAGAAGCGCTCCGAGCAGTTGAAAAAGGCGCACGAGCGGATGCTGATGTCCGAAAAAATGGCCTCGCTCGGCAAGCTGTCGGCGATGGTCGCCCACGAAATCAACAATCCGCTCTCGGGCATTTTGAGCTACCTGAAACTGTCGATGAAGCTCATCGACCGTCAGCCGCTCGACGAAAAACAACTGGCGTCCATCCGCCGCCACCTGGACATTTCCGCCAACGAGGTCAAGCGCGTGGGCGACATCGTGCGCAACCTGTTGATGTTCTCCAAGCGCTCATTCGGCGAGTTCGGCAGCGAGCATCTGAACTCGATCATCGATAAAAGCGTGGCGCTGATCAAACACAGCCTGGACGTCAGGAACATCAAGCTGGTCAAGGAAATCGGCGACGGCGACGACCTGCTCTACTGCGACGGCAGCGGCCTGCAGCAGATGTTCCTCGCGCTGATGGTCAACGCCAACGAGGCAATGGACGACGGCGGCGGACAAATCACCATCCGCACCGATTACCAGCCGCAGGAAGTGAAAATCCGTCTCATCGACACCGGCAAGGGCATCCCCGACGACGTGTTGCCGCACATTTTCGAACCGTTCTTTTCGCATAAAGAATCCAAGAAAAGCATTGGAATGGGCTTGTCGGTCGTTTATGGTATTGTGGCGTCGCACAAGGGCACGATCAACGTGGAGTCGAAAATCAAGCAAGGCACCACGTTCATCATCACCCTGCCGCGCCTGAAACCGGAGGAAGTCAACACCGCCTCCACACCGCAACCGTAGGCAATGAAACGAGAGGAACAGATCGATGCAACCGCAAGATATCGGTATCTTGATCGTTGACGACGAATTCTCCGTGCGCGATTCGCTGGCCAGTTGGTTCGAAGCCGACGGCTACCGCGTGGATACCGCCGCCGACGCCAACGAGGCGCTGGCCAAGTTGCAGGAACGCAAATGGAACATCGTCCTGCTGGACATCAAAATGCCCGGCATGGACGGCATCGAGTTGCAGCGGCACATCAAGAACATCGACGCGAACATCATCACGATCATCATCACCGCCTTCGCTTCGGTGGACACGGCCATTCAGGCGCTCAAGGACGGTTCCTTCGATTACATCTGCAAGCCGATCGACCCCGACGAACTGAGCCACCTGGTGCGCAACGCGATCGACCGCATGCGGTTGCTGTCGGAAAACATCAGCCTCAAGGAGCGGGTCGACGAAATGCTGGCCGTCGACGAGATCATCGGCGACACCCCGGCGATGCACGGCGTGAAAAAGATGATCGCCGAGGTCGCCAAAACCGACGCCACGGTGATGATTCGCGGCGAAAGCGGCACCGGCAAGGAACTGGTCGCGCGGGCGATTCACATGAACAGCAACCGGCGCTATTTCCCGCTGGTGTCGATCAACTGCGGCGCCTACCCCGAAGGGCTGCTGGAAAGCGAACTGTTCGGCCACGAAAAAGGCGCGTTTACCGGCGCGCAGTTCCCGCGCAAGGGCAAGCTGGAGATGGCCAATCAGGGCACCATCTTCTTCGACGAAATCGGCGACATTTCGGCGAAAATGCAGATGGATCTGCTGCGCGTGATCGAAACCAAGCGCTACTACCGCCTCGGCGGCAACAAGGAAATCGCCACCGACTTCCGCGTTATCAGCGCGACCAACAAAAACCTGGAAGAGATGATCAAGGACGAGTCGTTCCGCGAGGATCTATACTACCGCCTCAACGTGTTCATGATCCACCTGCCGCCGTTGCGCGAGCGCGTTTCGGACATCCCGCTGATCGCCAGCTACCTGCTCAAAAAATACTCGCTGTCGATGAACCGCCAGCAGGACGGCTTCTCCGCCGACGCGATGGACCGCATGACCCGCTACGCCTGGCCGGGCAACGTGCGCGAACTGCGCAACGTCATCGAACGGGCGATGGTCGTGGCCAAGGGCAGCCGCATCGACGTCGACGACCTGTCGTTCCCCACGGCCAACGAGGACGTTACATCCTCTATGGTCTCGCTGCAGGACATCGAAAAAGACCACATCAAGCGCGTGCTCACGCAGTTGAACTGGAACATCTCACGGGCGGCGGAAGTGTTGGAAATCGACCGGGCGACGCTCTACAACAAAATCAAAAAGTACGACCTAAGGAATTAAATGGCGGCAAACATGATCTACCTGATCCCTCTGGGCGAAGTGGATCGGTCCATCATGGAGTTCTCCCGCCACTGCGTACACGACGCGTTTCAGCTCGAATCCCAAATCAGCGGCCGGCAGATCGACATCGCGCAGGCGTACGATTCCATGCGCAATCAATACAATTCGGCCAAGTTGCTGCAGGAGATCATCGTCGATCCGCCGTCCGATGCGCTCAAGGTCTTCGGCATCACCGGCCAGGATCTTTTCCTGCCCATCTTCACCTTTTTGTTCGGACAAGCGCAGCTCAACGGCATCGGCGGGCTGCTTTCCTATTTCCGGCTCGACAACAGTTTTTACGGCCTGCGCGCCGATCCCCTGCTGCTGCAGGATCGCATCCGCAAGGAAATCGTGCATGAGATGGGCCACAACTTCGGCCTCGTGCACTGCTTCAACCCGGTGTGCGTGATGCGCCCCTCGACCTACGTGGAAGATATCGACCAGAAGGAAACGGACTTCTGCGCGACCTGCCTGCGGCAACTCAACGACAAGCTGCGCGAATATCGTTAAAGAAAAACGCCCCCGCAAGCGCTGGAAATCGCGACCAACCCGGAGCGGACAAGCCCCGGAGGGGCGGATGGTCAGTACCGAAGGGCGGCAGAGACTGTCGATTTTCTCGTTTTGAGTGTGAATGCGTGTAGAGCTTGGGGAAAAATGCCCGACGCTTACGGGTGCGGGGCTGTTTGTCGCCTGTCGGCGCATTTATCGACAGTCTCGACAGCCCTGGAAATCGCGGGGGTCGCCCTCATCCCCGACCCTTCTCCCACGGGGAGAAGGGAGACTTGGTTGCCCGGAAAATCCGGGACATGTACTCGTTACGTGTCCCGTGATTTTCGCTTTTTATCCTCTCTCATTTGGGAGAGGATCGGGCGCAGCCCGGGGTGAGGGATTGCTTTCCCGACTTCCGAATTAACCTGCCCGAACCGTCAAAACCCCGGAGGGGCGGACGGTCAGTAGCGAAGGGCGAAGCCCTGGAAATTGCGACACGTTCAAAGCCGACGAGCCCCGGAGGGGCGGAGGAATCTTTGAGAATTCGCATCAGATCGGTTGCAGCGATTTGCATATGAAAAGAAAAACGCCCCCGCAAGCGCGAGGGCGTTTTGGTATCGGCTTCGCAACGCGATCAATCGGTCAGGAAGTATTCCTTCGCGATGTTGTCCCAGTGTTCGGCGTCCAACTGCCGGGCCACGCCGTCGACCGGCGCGCCACCGTCGGCGGCCACCGCGCCCAGCGCGAGGTTGGCTTTGGTGACCAGACCTTCGACGGCCTGCTCGGTCCATTTCTGCGCCAGTTCGCCGTGCAGCAGGTTCTTCAGGTTGGCGTTGATCTTCGGCGACTGCACCTTGACCAGCCAGCCGGCGTTGTACGGATCTTTGTTGAGCGCGCCGGGATTGGACAGCAGCGCGTCGTTGACGGCCACGACTTCACCGTCGATCGGCGCCAGCATGTCGACCGCCTTGCCGTCGACTACCAGCGTCCAGGCGCGTTCGCCCTGCTTCAACGCCGTGCCGACCTTGGGCAGTTCGATCTTGCTGATCGGGCCGACCAGCTTGCGGGCGAAATCGTCCATGCCGACCACCGCCAGGTTTTCCGCCTCGGCCTTGGCCCAGGTGTGGCCCTGGTGATAGTTCAAGCCGGCGGGCAGCAGGAAGCCTTTGATCAGGTCGATTGCCCGGTCCATCACCGATTCGGTCGCCGCCACGGCCGCCTTCTTGGGCTGCAGCATCAGATAGTAGATCGCAAACAGACCGATGAAGACGAACGCGATCCCGTACTCCATGATCTTTGTGTCGCGAACATAATCGACAAAGTGGAAATACTCAGTCATTGTTTACTCCTTTTCCCCTTAGTCTTCATCGGGGAATTCGGGCAACCGATAAAGCACCGGCATCCGGTTCATCACCCAACGGAACACCCAGACACCGATGGTCACCAACGTCAAGGAAGCCATGACTTCCATCCAACTGGGCACGTAGACTTCCGGCGCATTCCAGTTCAGGCCGACCACCACCACGTTGAAGCGGTTGACCAGAATGCCCAGCACCGTCCAGATGCTGGCGATGCGCACCCAGCGGCTGCTGTCGTTGCGCACCGCGTAGGTGAACATGAACAGCGGCAGCAGAACGAAACCGATCACTTCCACGCCCAGCCAGGCGCCCCACACGGTGTGCAGGTGTTCCCAGTGGCCGCCATGGATGATCGAGAGCACCTTCAGAGCGAAGTAGGCGAACAGCGTGAAGCCGGCCGCTTTGCCCAGGCCCATGGTCATTTTGTGGATTTTTTCGTGATCGTCTTCCTTCACCTGATGGCCGAACACTTTGTGTGAAAGCATGCTTTCCACGACCAGCATCGCCAGACCACCGGCGATACAGGACGCGAAGAACAGGTGCGGCAGATAGTTCGAATACCACAGCGGATGCAACCGCGACGGCATCAGCATGAACATGCCGCCCAACGCCGACTGGTGGCCCATCACCAGCACCGAACCCAGGATGACCAGGCCGATGTGGATCTTGTGCAGGTAGTGGCGGATCTTGTTCAAACCCAGCCATTCCACCACCGCCGGCAGGAATTCGAAGAACTGAATGGTCAGGTACAGCGCCAGGTGCTCGGCAACCAGGAAGAGCACCGAGGCCGTGCCCAAGGTGTAAAAGGGCATCGGCAGCGCCCACCAACGACCCAGGTCGATGGCCAGGCCCATGATGGCGAAGAAGTAACCGAGGAAGCCGGTCAGGATCGCCGGGCGCACCATCGATTTATAATCGTGGCGGCCGAAGATGTAGACGCCGACGACCATGATGAAACCGCCGGTGGCCACGGCGACGCCGAAGAACATATCGAAGGCGAGCCACATGCCCCAGGGATTGGTGTCGGACAAATTCGTCGAAACGCCCAAACCGTAAATCATACGATAGGCAATGACGGGAATGCCCACCGCCAGGATCAGGCCGGTGATCAAATTGAACGGCGTGATCAGGCTCTTGACGTATTCGCCGATCGACTTACCGAGAAAAATGTTTTCCCGAATCCAGGATTTGAGGTCGAAGCTTTCCGCTCTCACGTTCATCACTTCACCCCCTTATCCTGGCCGTTTTTGCGACCTTTGGTAATCGCGTAGAAGCCGGCGAGGATGATCGGCAGCGTGATGTGCATGACCGGAATCGTCGCCAGGTAGCCGTACGTCAGTTTCGGCAGCGCCGTGTTGCCCAGGTTCATTTTGAAGCCCAACTGGTCGAACGGCTTTTTCGAGATGTACATCCAGCAGGTGCCGCCGACTTCGTACTGGCCGTAGATGTGATCTTCATAGCCGCTGTCGTTCAGAATGCGCTTGGTGGCGATCTTCAGCATGTCGGAGCGCTTGCCGAAAACGATCGCGTCCATCGGGCAGGTTTCCACGCAGGCCGGCACGCCGCCTTCTTTGATGCGGTCGTGGCACATGGTGCATTTGCGCACGCGCGGCGTGAAGGCTTCGTGATATTCGTACGCCGGAATGTAGAACGGGCACGCCTGCATGCAGTAGCGGCAGCCGATGCATTTCCAGGAGTTGTAAACCACCGCGCCTTCCGGCGTCTTGTCGAACGCCTTGGCCAGGCAGGCCGAGAAGCAGGCCGGTTCGTCGCAGTGCATGCATTGGTTTTTCACGTACACCGGGCCGCCGTCGGGCTGACCGTCTTTGGTCGGCTGAAACTTGTTGACGAAGGTGAACATGTTGTGCGCCGAACGGCGGGTCGTATCCATCACTTTTTCGTCGGCGAAATAGGCCGGATCTTTGCCCAGCTTGTTCTGGTTGTCGCACGCTTCTTCACAGGAGCGGCAACCGATGCATTTGCTCAAATCGCACAGCACGCCGAAGCGATCGGGGTGTCCCGAAAAATCATCGCTGGCCTGGGCCTGCGGCGTGCCTACCGCTGCCGCCGCACCCGCAACGCCGGTGCCGGCGACCAACTTTAGAAAGCCTCGTCTGTTAATCGACATTCCCCTCACTCCCTCTACTTGCTTTCCGCTTCCGGTTTAGCGGGTTTCTTCGCTTTCGTATGGCAGTCGGCGCAATTTTTGATTTTGTGACAATCGCCGCACTGCTTGTGGTAAGCCGCCTTCAAGCTGGTGCGGTCCTGCACGCCTTCCACCTTGTCCGCTTTGGGATGGCACTCGCTGCACGCGGGATACGCGCCCTGCGGACCGTGATGGTGACAATCCGCGCATTCCTTCGCCTCGAGGCCATACGATTCGAAGTGTCCCTTATGGGTAAAGTCGACGCCTTCATAGATGTTCTTCATCGTTTCGATGGTTACCATGTCCGGCAAATCGGAGGCTGGATTCGGTGTTGCAGCCGGTTGGTCCTTCGGCGGTTCCGCATTGGCATAGACTCCCACGAGCAGCAGGCTCAGACCCACTGCGAGAACGATGGTCAGGATGGCTCTCCTTGTTCGCCCGTTCATTTCAACTACCCCTCTTCCGCATTGTGTTACCAACCAAACTTCAGGACTGGTTTTTGTTCTCGGTCCCGAAGATTTTACGCGCAACTTCATTCCACTTTTCGTTCTCGATTTGATTCGCCGCTCCGGGGGTTAGTGTTTCACCATCGTTGTAGACAAGGCCCAATTCCGGATAGCTGTCTTTCAGGAAGCTGGCTTTCTGAATGTCGATCCACTTCAGGAAGCGAGACGGAGTGTACAGGTCCGGGAGCTCCTGTGACAAGGCGTCCGGCAAAATTTTTACGATCCAGCCTTCCTTGTAGGGAGACTCGGTGAGCAACGCCGGATCTTTAAGAACTTTGGTGTTCACTTCGAAGATCATCCCGCTGATGGGCATCTGCTGCTTCAGCTCGCGATCACCGAAATGAATCGTCCAGGCGTTCTTGCCCTTCTTGATCCGCGTGCCCGGTTCCGGCACCTTGATTTCCGAAATGTCGCCGACGAAACGTTGGGTGAAGTCGTCCAGCCCGATCTCCACCACCGCCCGTTTCACCCGCACCCAGGTGTGTCCTTCGTGAAAGAGGATGTCCTGCGCCTCTTCCAACTCCGGCACTTCCTTGGTTTCGGCGGAGCGGGCCTGGATGATGGCATCGGCCTTCTTTTCCGCAAGACGCTTGACCACAAAGACATCGATGGCGACGGCCAGGATGAATGTGAGGGCCACAAACAGGAATACCATGGCGTCTCTCCTCTCTATAATTGGTTCGCCGGCCGGAATTTCACGGCGGCGCCGATTAGCACTGTTATTATCATCGTTGCCACAACCAGGATCGGTACCATCTTTTTATCCTCCGTCGTTCGTCCGCCCGGTAAAATGTACAAGAAGTGAGCCAATTTTCGCCAATTGTGCATTCAAATGCGAAAATATTTATAAAATGCCGTTATTTCAATGGGTTATATTCCATGCTCGCTGGTATGTAACCACCGTTTTCACACGTAACAATTTTTTCAATAGTGTTGCATTAAACCACACCATAAATAATGAACGAGCGCTCATTCACCATTAACGCTATGATATCACTAATTATAGTTAGTGTTGAAATACACACCACACAAGTCGCGATATTCACCACAGGTCAACTGGTCCATTTTGGCTCACTTTTCACGAAAAATCAGTTATTTTTATCGGCTATCATGCAATTTTACGACCTCGAAATCGACCTCATCACTCGTCGAGGAACCAAAAAATCATTTCTCAAGGGGGCTTATTAATGGTATCCAAATGGGCCGACCCATCCCCACAACTCGCATGAGGTATTACGATGGCCGCCACTCGCTCCCTGCCCGCCCAGGATCCCCTGGCGCTCTGGACGCTCGATCCTAATGTCGTGTATCTGAACCATGGATCGTTCGGCTCGTGCCCGCGGACGATCCTGGAGGCGCAAACGGCTCTACGCCGGGAGCTGGAGCGCGAACCGATCGTCTTCCTCGACCGTCACCTGGAGCGAATGGGCGACGAGGCGCGGCGGGCGCTGGCTTCGTTGATCGGCGCGCGGCCCGACGACCTCGCTTTTGTCGAGAACGCCAGCACGGGCGTGAACACCATACTGCGCTCGCTCGTTTTTTCGCCGGACGACGAACTGCTGACCACCAACCACGAATACAACGCCTGCCGCAACGCGCTGCGGTTCATCGCCGACCGCTGGGGCTGCAAGATCGTCGTGGCCGACATCCCCTTCCCGCTGGAGTCGCCCGCTCAAGTCGTCGAGGCGATTCTCGCGCGCGTCACCGACCGCACGCGCCTGGCGATGATCAGCCACATCACCAGCCAGACCGCGCTGGTGCTGCCAATGAAGGAAATCGTCGACGCCCTGCAGGCGCGGCAGATCGACGTGCTGGTCGACGGCGCGCACGTGCCCGGCCAACTGCCGCTGGACGTTGCCGCGCTGGGCGCCGCCTATTACACCGGCAACTGCCACAAGTGGCTGTGCACGCCCAAGGGCTCGGCCTTCCTGTGGGTACGCCCCGACAAACAGGACGACATCCGCCCGCTGACGATCAGCCACGGCTACAACTCCACGCGCACCGACCTCTCGCGTTTCCGCCAACTCTTCGACTGGACCGGCACCAAGGACCCGACCGCCGTTCTGGTGATTCCCCAGGCGATTGAGTTTCTCGCCAACTTGTTTCCCGGCGGGATCAATGAATTGATGAACCGCAACCATCAATTGGCCCTGGCGCACCGGCGTACGATCTGCGAGGCGCTCGCCATCGAGCCGCCGTGCCCCAACGAGATGATCGCCGCGATGGCCGCTTTCCCGCTGACCGATGCGACGCAGCCGCCGGCGGGGCATTTCGATGGGCTGCAAAACCGCCTTTTTGCCGAATACGGCATCGAAATCCCGATCATCTATTGGCCGGCTTATCCGCAACGGCTGGTGCGCTACTCGGTGCAGATGTACAACACGCCCGAGCAGTACGATTACCTGGCCCGCGCCCTCGTCGCATTGCGGCAACATTAATTCGCGACGCCCTTGAGCTGCGCCCGGTATTTGGTGTTACAATTCCCGCATTCGGGAGTTGAAGAAACCTCTTCCCCTTCATTCGCGTGCTTCGTTTATCGAATGTTCCGCTCGCGTTGCCCGACTCGATAACTCCTTACGCTCCACCTGTTCCCATCGCCGTCGGCCCTCGGATTTTCACTTTTGATAAGGAGAAAGTGCATGGACCAGCCGCGCAACGTAGTGGAGATGTTCCTGGCGCAATGCCGCGCCGGCGCCGATCGTCCGGCTTTGCTGGCCAAACGCGATGGCCAATGGCAAGGCATTTCATGGCGCGAGTGGGAGCAGGAAGTGCGCCGCCTGGCGCACGGGCTGATTGCCCTGGGGCTCAAGCCGGAGGAAACGGTGACGCTCACCTCGAACAATCGCCCCGAGTGGATCCACGCCGATCTGGCCGTGCAGATGGTCGGCGGCGTGTTGGTGACGATCTACCCCACGCTGGCGGCCGACGACGTGCGCTTTATTATTAATGATGCGCAGGCGCGTTTCGCCGTCGTCGAGAATCTCGCCCAACTGGAGAAGCTCCCCGACGATCCGGCGCTGCTGCCCAAGCTGGAAAAGATCGTCCTGCTCGACGGCACAAGCGACGATCCGCGCGTGGTGACTTACGCGCACTTGCGGCAACTGGGCAACCAGACCAACGACGCGGAACTGGCCGACCGCTACGAAAATATCGCGCCCGGCGACATCGCCACGATCGTCTATACCTCGGGCACCACCGGCCGCCCCAAGGGCGCGATGCTGACCCAGGACAATTTCATGTTCATCAGCGAAACGATGTTGCGCACCTTCGGCATCCACGGCCAGGACATCTACCTGAGCTACCTGCCGCTCAGCCACGTCTACGAGCGTTTCGGCGCGTTTTACCCGGCTATCCGCGCGGGGGTGAAAATCTACTTCGCCGAGAGTCTGGACAAACTGAGCGCCAATCTGCAGGAGGTGCACCCGACGATCTTCTGCGCCGTACCGCGCGTATTGGAAAAGGTATACGCGGCGATTCAGGAGAAAACCAACGCCTCGTCGCCGACCACGAAAAAGATCTTCAACTGGGCGCTGGCCGTGGGGCGGCAAACCGCGCCCTATCGCCAATCGGGCAAGGCGCTGCCGATCGGTCTGGCGCTCAAGCATCGCCTCGCCAAGATGCTCGTCTACGATAAAATCTCCGGCCGCCTCGGCGGCAGCGTGCGCTTGCTGGCGGTGGCCGGCGCGCCGATGAGTAAGGAGATCGCCGAGTTTTTCTTCGCGCTCAACGTGCTGATTCTCGAGGCCTACGGCATGACCGAAAGTTCGGCGCCTTCGACGATGAACACGTTCACCAAGTTCCGCCTGGGCACGGTGGGCACGCCGCTGCCGGGCGTGGAAGTGCGCCTGGCCCCCGACGGCGAGGTGCTCATGCGCGGGCGCTCGATCTTCGCCGGCTACTACAACAAGCCCGCGGAAAGCGCCGAAATGCTGGTCGGCGGCTGGCTGCACACCGGCGACATCGGCGAGTTCGACGACGACGGCATGTTGCGCATCACCGACCGTAAGAAGGATTTGATCGTCACCGCCGGCGGCAAGAACGTCGCCCCGCAGAAGATCGAAAACATGCTGATCGTCGATCCGTACATCGCCCAGGCCGTGGTCATCGGCGACCAGCGCAGTTTCCTGACCGCGTTGATCTCCCCGGCGCTGGAAACGATCGCGCAATACGCCAAGGAAAAGGGGTTTGACCTGCCCGAGCGCGCGAAGGTCGCCGAGTGCGAGCCGCTGGTGCAGTTGATCCGCGAGCGCGTCAAGCTGGTCAATGACCAACTGGCGCGCTACGAGACGATCAAGGATTTCCGTCTGCTCGATCACGACCTGTCGCTGGAAACCGGCGAGTTGACGCCGACCCTCAAGGCCAAACGCAAGGTCATCAACCAGAATTTTCGGGAGTTGATCGATTCGATGTACGCGGCCAAGGCAGGCGTCAAACCGGCGGCGGGAAGCGGCGAATCGGCCGGCGCATTTTAAAAAGAAAGTGGTCGGGGACGGAATTGAACCGCCGACACGCGGATTTTCAGTCCGCTGCTCTACCTACTGAGCTACCCGACCATTTTTTGCGCATATGAATGTGTCAAAGACGATGGAATTTATACAATAATGACATAGGGCGTCAAGGGCTTTTTTCGCCTTAAAAGAAAAACGCCCTCGTTTGCGGAGGGCGTTTTTCCCAAGTGAGGGAACGTGTTTCCTTTTGATGACGTGTTGGCCTGCTTTCATTTATCTGGACACACCGCCTTAAAAAAAGTTAAATGAAAAGCCGAATGGAAACTGCAAATCCACAAAAACGCATTCGTATCGATTGTCACTGCCACACCGGCGCATCTTTCGATTGTCGTGTGACGCCCGAACAGTTCGTGTTCGACGCCGTCACCGCCGGGCTGGATGCGGTGATCATCTGCGACCACAACACCTTTGCCGGCGTCGAGGCGATTCAAGCGCTTGCGCCGCCGTTCCGCGTCATTCGCGGCCGGGAAATCAACACCCGCGACGGCGAACTGCTCGGCCTGTTTCTCACCTCGCCGGTGCCGGCCGGGAAAAGCGCGCGGGAGACGATCGAGTTGATTCACGCACAAGGCGGATTGGCCGTCGTGCCGCATCCCTTCGCCTGGACCGCGCTGCATCGCCTTCGTGGGGAAAAGCTGATCGACGCCTTACCCCACGTCGACGCCGTCGAAGGCGCGAACGCGCGCAACGAAATCGCCCGGGCCGACTATCGGGCGCGCCGGTGGGCGGAGCGCTTCGCCAAGCCGGTCACCGCCGGCAGCGACGCCCACGAGCGCCGGCGCGTGGGCAGCGGCTACCTGGAAATGGAGCCGTTCACCGACGCGGCCGACTTCCTCGCCAAGTTGCCCGACGCCCGCCCGGTTGTCGTCCGCCGCATGAACTTTTTCAACAACATGCTCGGCTTCCTCGTCAGCTTCGGCGAATATCTGTATACTCAGCGTAAATTGCCTTCGCCACCCCAATCCAGTTAGAGGATGATGCCATGTCCCATGCGCGCCTTCTGTTTCAGCGCTTCCCGTTGTTGGCCGAGAAACTGCCGTGGATGCAATTGGCCGATCTGCCCACGCCGGTGCAGCGTTTGCCGCACCTGGGCGAACACCTGGGCATGAGCGATTTGTGGATCAAGCGCGACGACCTGGATTCGAATATCTACAGCGGCAACAAGCCGCGCAAGTTCGAATTCATCTTCGCCGACGCCAAACGCAAAGGCTGCACGGGAATTTTGACCATCGGCAGCGCCGGTTCGAACCACGGCGCGGCGACCACCCTGTTTTGCCGCCACGAAGGATTGCAGCCCACGCTCGCCCTGGTGCCGCAACCGGTGCTCAGCTACGTGCGGCAGAACATCTTCCTCAATTATTGTCGGCAGGCGCAGTTCATGTTCTCGCCCAACGACGTGGTCAACGTGCTCAACGTCATGCGCTTTTATCTGACCAAAAAAATGAAAGGCGAGCCGGCGCCCTATTTCATGTACTTCGGCGGCTCGTCGCTGCTGGGCAACGTCGGTTTCGTCGAGGCGGGGCTGGAGTTGGCCGAGCAGATCAAACGCGGCGAAATGCCGCTGCCCAAGTACCTGTTTGTCACCACCGGCTCCTGCGGCTCCCACGCGGGCTTGCTCGTCGGTTTGAAACTGGCGCAGTTGCCGATCGAAGTAATCGGCGTGCGCATCGTGCCCAAGATCGTCACCAACCGGCACGTCGTCGCCCTGCACGCCAATCGCACCGCGGCGTTTTTACACCGGCTGGATCCTTCATTCCCGTTGATGCACTTCGGCGCGGCGGAAATCAACCTGATCGAAAATTTCTACGGTGGACAATACGGCCGCCCGACCCAAGAGTGCAAAGCGGCGATCCGCCTATTTCGCGAAACGGAAAACCAGGCGTTGGACCCGACCTACACGGGCAAGACCTTCGCCGCGATGCTCGATTTCATCAAACGCCGCCGCCTGACCGGCGAACCGGTGTTGTACTGGCAAACGCTCAACACGGTCGATCTGTCCGCGCACACCGCCGGGCGGTCGCCCGACGAGCTTCCGCCGCCCCTGCGGCATTATTTCACCGAACCGTTGTATGATCCGGAATTGTAATCTTTGTGGAGAACGACAATGAAAAAGTGGATCGCTCTGCTTTCGCTGATGCTTTTGCTGACCGCCGTGGCGGCCTGGGCCGGCCCGACCGACGGCGCGACCGTGGAGCAATACCTGACGCAAATGAAGTTGAAATTCACCAAAGGGCAGATCGGCGAATACAAGTTCTCTTTGAGTTTCCCCGACGGCCAGCCCGAACAGTTTTACGTCCGCGCGATGCCCTCGCACAAAATCGTCTATCTGGCGATTGTCGACGTGTATGAACTGGCCGCAGACAATCCCAAGGCTCCGGCCGTTTTCCGTCTGATGGCGGATCTCAACTATCGCCTGACGGTGGGCAAACTGGAGTGGGATCAGCAAGCAAAAACCATCCGCCTCAGTTACACCTTCGCCGCCGAAAACGGCGTCGATTTCGCCTCGTTCAAGGCGGCCGTGCAGACGCTGCTCACCGAAGTGGAAACGGTCCGCAAGGAATTGGCCAAGGTGAAATGATCTCAGAGGCTCGCGGCCACCGCGCGGGCGATATCAAGGTGCCCTTGTTCATTGGGCATCGGCCATAACAGCCAGTCGAGCAGATAATCCGGCGTGTCGTCGCCCCACCGCTTTTCCAGATCGCACAGCGGCAGTTGGAAAGATTGTGCGGTCACTTGAATCAGGAAATTGTAACCGTTCTCCAGCGGCAGACGCGGCGTCGAGCCGGTCGGCGCCGGCATTTTCGGAGTCGTCACCAACACCAGCCGCACGCCGAGTTCCTCCGCCTGACGAGCGATGGCAAACAGCGCTTCCTGCACCTGCGCCACCGAACCGACGCGCTCGACAAACCGCTTGTTTTCCTTTTCTTTCTGATGATCCAGGCGCAGGCGGAACGCCAGCCGTCGCCGGCCCAGTTCGTGCCCCAGGCGCCACCACGGCCGGGAACAGGCTCGCGGCGCAAACGGATCGCCCGGCGGAAATTCGTGCAAACGCTCCGCCGCCTGCGCGTCGACAAGGCCGGTCATCACCACCGCCGTTTTGGCCCGGTAGCGCTTGACCTGCATGGTGAAATTTTTGGCGATGTCGGCGGCCGTATCGCGGACCGTGGCCAGGTTGGCCACGTACACCTGCTCGTCGTGATCGCGCAGGATGGTTTCCAAACGCTGCGGCCAGGCATCGCTTGCTTGCACGCCCAAACCGAAGGTCCAACTATCGCCGAAACAAAGGATATAACGGCTCAGTTCGTCCGGCGGCGCGTCGACGTAGGGATTGCGGGCCTGGTAACGATGGTTGCCGCGTGGCGCGCCGTTGTCGCAATAGGCCGCCGGCGGCACGCCCACCGCGAAAATGCGCAACAGCACATCGACCGCCAGCAAAACGGCCAACATCGCCGGGACGATGAGCAACCACTTTTTCCTGCGCATACCCGCCGTACTCCCCATGAATTGGGCTGTTGTACACATTCTCCCCGGGTAAATCCAGCGTGAAGGCAAAAAAAAAGCCCCTTCTCGGGGCTTTAATCCAAGGAATCTACCTTGCCCTATCCGCGAGCAACCTTGGTGATTCAGGAGCCAACTGACCTGGAATTCATGTTTGGGTGACCGACTTTGTACCTTTTGACGACAGCCGCCCCAGGTCATAACGTTTTTTGTTGTCAATCGGTAACCGTTGTTGCCAGCAACACCGGCGTCGATTCACCCTCGACGGTGTTCCATGAACACCGATAACAGATCATGCATTCACGATGCCAAAACAAACATTTGGCCATTGTTCCGCAATTACGGGTAGTTACAAAATTTGGATGAATTTACACCTGAACGGCATCTCAGATTTTCGAAGCCAGATTTCTGAGAGGGGCAAAATGTTGCAAAAATTCATCCAATAAAAAAGGGCGACCATCTCGGCCGCCCTTTCCTCGTTTCAATCAATCGTCAGCAGCCGCATCCGTCATCATCGTCATCGTCGTCGTCATCGTCATCGCCGGCTCCGAAGCACTCGGCGAATTCGTCGCAATCGGCGGAATTCAGGGCGCAATCCAGATACTCGGCGCCCAGCGAGTCGCAGCCGGAGAGGCATTCGCTCATCGAGGAAAAGCCGAAGAAATCGATCATGCCGCAGGATTCGACGCGGTCGCAGAACGAATCGCAATCGTCGTCATCATCGTCGTCGTCATCATCGTTATCGTCATCATCGTCGTCATCGTCATCGTCGTCGGTGAAGTCGTCGAAGCCGTCGTCGCCGCGGGTAAGCTGCAATTTATAATCGATCCGCAGGTTTTCATTTATCACCTGCCCGGTGGTCGGGCTGACCAGCAAGAACATCTTATTGTAGGTCGTGCCCAGACCGTCGACGGTCAATTCGCCCTCGCCCGAGCCACTGAGCACCATGATCTCCAGATCGGAATCGCCGTTGGATTTGACCTTCAGCACGCCGGCGCCCCAACGAATGCGGGAATCGCCGGTATTGCCGCCGATGAACTGGATGTTCAACCGCGGGTCGCTTTCCGAGCCGTTGGTGACTTCATAAATGTTGACGCCGTTCAGGTAAGGCTTGCGCGTGGACGGCGCCGAACTTTGCTTCAACGGGAAGGTGGAAACCGTTTTCACCGTCGTAAACTCAGGCAGCATCGAACCGTCGGCGAAATCCAGCACCGCCAGGCGAGCCATGAAATCGACGTAATGTTCCATCCAATCGATCTGCTGTTCCTGCAAATACCGGAAAACGCCGAACAGGGTGCTGGCGCTGCAATCGTTCCAGATGTCGTAAATCGTGTTGAGGCCGTCGACGTGCTCGTACAGATAGCGGGCGTAAATGCCGCGCGCGTACGGACCATAACCGCCGTACGAATTGTTGGTCAGCGGTTCCTGCGGCGAGCCGGCCCAATCGCTGATGTAGCCGATCCAGTTTTTAATGTCCGGATAAACGGCGCTTTCGGCCCAAACCGCCGTGGCTTCCACGAACCAGGTTTCGGTTTCGCCCATGTAATACCAGCAGCCGTCGTCGACCACGTGCGTGAACTGCGTGCAGTGATAAAACTCGTGCGAACTCACGTCGCGGATGCTGCTGAGGTAATCCAGAATCATCGGATGAAACACCATGTAGGGCATCATGCCGTAATCCTGGTCGTAGTACATGGTCGTATAGGCGCCGGCGAAATCGATGCTCGGCGCCTGATCGCCGCTGTTGCCGATGTAGATGTCGATGTAATAGCTGCCCGACTGCGAAATCGGCTGATACCCCCACGCCTCGATTTCCGTGGCCCACACCTCGTCTTCCAAAATGTCGAGCCAGGTGTCGAGCGTATCCGACGAGCCGCCCCAATTGTTGCCGTAGCGAAGGGCGAAATGCTCGGAACGTTCGACGTTGCTCGTGTAAAACCCTTCCGGGTAGTCGCTCTTCTTGGGACCGGATTTCACCGGACGCGGCGAGGTCAGAAAATATTTTTCCACCTCCGCGCGCACGGCCGGCGAAAGATCGGGCAACATGCGCCGCAAGGTTTCCACGGCCATCGTCCCGCCCCGGAACCAGCGCGGCGGCTGACCGGCCACGCGGTTGAGATCCTGGGAAGTGCGGTAATACGCATCGGGCAGTTTATTGGTGGCGAACAAAGCATACGCCATCAAGCGCGCTTTCTGATCCAGATTGATTAGGCCGGCATCGAAATCGTTGTCGACCGCCCGCAACGTGGCCGCAACATCATATTCGAACGCCGCCGCCGTCTGAACACCAATGATGAGAAAAGACAATACCAGTAAGCAGCTCAACAGGTGGCGATGCATTGGATATCCTTTCGCTTTCCTTTTCTTCCCGGGACGAGAAATTCGCATTTAAGCCGGGGCTAGTTTAAAGGCATTTTTTTATCTGTCAACTCAACCGCTTATCGTGAGATTTTGCATGAAAAATGAGGATTTTTTAAAAAACAAGGGGAGCCACGGCGGCTCCCCTCAGCGTATTTATACAGACTTTATTCGATGGTCACCACCAACCCGCGATCCGCCGCGCCCGGTTTGATCCACAGTTCGCGCGCCGCCGGGTCGTAATACCAGCCGCTGTCGGTCTCCTCCAGCGCATTGAGGCCGGCCGCCGCCGTGAGCACGCCGTAGGGTTCGGCGTTCACCTTGGTCGGCGTATCCACGTCGATCAACCGGAACGCGTATTGACGCTCGGTGGCCGACAGGCGGATCGTCATCTCCTCCTGCGACGAGTAAGAGATGTTCGCGCCCGTACCGCCCTCTTCGTACACGTTGAAACTCTTCTCGCCGGCCATCGGATAGATCACCGCGGTGATCGGCGCCCGTTCGCCGGCTTTGACCGGGAACACCGTATCGTGCATCGAGTTGTCCATCGGGATAATCGCGCCCTTGCGCACGAAAACCGGATACTGATCGAAGGGGAAGTCCAGCTTTTCTTCCGTACCGCCGGCGTACTCCTCGCCGGTCCAGTAGTTGATCCAGGTCGCACCTTCCGGGAAAGTGACGGTTTTGACCGTGCCCGGATTGACCATCGCGGCAACCAGCAGATCGTCGCCCAGGTTGTAATGCCAGGTCCATTTTTTGATCGGCCGCAGCAGCGACAGTCCGTCGTCGTAATATTCCGCGCCCTGGCTGTACAGGTACGGCAGCAACTGCTCGTGGAACAGCACAAATTTGCGGTAGATGTCCTCGGTTTCCGTATCGTACATCCACGGGCGATGCTCGCCGCCGCCGCCGTTTTCCATGATCGGCAACAGCGCGCCCAACTGCGCCCAGCGGATGAACACGTTTTTATCGCGCATGTCGTCGCTGCGATAACCGCCGATGTCGCAACCGAAATTCACCGTGCCGCGTTCACCCGAGAAGAACAGGTTGATCAACGCCGCGTTCATCCCGAACCAGGTGGGATCCTGATCGCCGACCCACCCCGCGAAATTCACGTCGCGCGGCGCGAAGCTCGGTCCCCAGAACGGCACGCCGTAGCTGTCGACCGGTCGCGCGGTGATCACCCGGTCGTTGCCCAGCCGTTCGCGCGTGTAGTTGAAGAAATCGCGGTAGTACATCTCCTGGTATTCCTTGGGGGAGATGTTGCCGGAATAGGTGTGAATGACCATCGAATAGATATACAGCCCGAATTCCGAGCCGTCGGTTTTCCAGCCGTCGATTTCCATGTCCAGCACGTTGTCCATCAGGCCGTGCCACCAGGTCATCGCGTCGGGATTGTTGTAGTCGATGAAGCTGCCCTCGCCCTTCCACCATTCCATCGTCCGGCCGTCGTTGATGTAATAGCCGTTGTTGAAGCCTTCCTCGTAGTTGGGCGAGTCGACGTTGACGTTGGGGGTGATCCACATGAACACGCGCACGTCGAGGCTGTGGAAATAGTCGATCATCGCCTCCGGATCGGCAAACAGACCCGGATCGAATTCGAAGGTGTTGTAGCCGGTCTCCCACGGACTGTCGATGATGATCGCGCCGACCGGAATGTCGTGCGCCAGGTAATCGTCGACGTGCGCGGTTGCCGACGCCTGGGTCGACTCGTCCTCCCACACCCAGTGGCGCAAAACCCATTCGGGCCACAGCGGTTCGGGATTCTCCACCGGCGGTACGACGAAATCGTCGTCATCATCGTCATCGTCGTCGTCATCGTCGCCGGTGTCGTCATCGTCGACCGTATCGTCGTCGCTCGTGTCGTCGTCGACCGTATCGTCGCCCGAGTCGTTGTCGTTGTCGTCGTCATCGTCGCCGCACGCGACGAGCATCATCGAGAAAAGCAGAACCAAGACCACAAACAAGACCCAACGTGCTTTCATTTTTTAATCCCCGTTTATTGGTCACCACTGGAGGCCAAGTGTAGCACAAAGTCGTTTTGAGCGTTTACCCCGGCATTGTGTTTTGAAAAAAATCGCGGATGCGTCCTTTGATCTCCCCGACCGCCGTGTAGTCCAGGTCGCCCTCGGCGCAGGACAGCAACGTCGGATTGTGAAACAGCGGCTCGGACAGGTCATAGGGCGACACGGCAACGCCCGCGGCGAACATTGCGCTGTGCGGCACCGGCGAATACTCCGACAAATGCGGCTGCAGCGACCAGGCGAGCACGCGATCGACCGTGCGCTCCACCTCGTCGCGCGACTGCCCCGGCATGCCCGCCATGATGTACACACCGATTCGCTTTTTCGCGAATCCCGCCGCCAGCAGGTTCTCCACCGCCGCGTCGAACTCGTCGGTCGACACCTTACCGCCCAACGCGATCTGCGCGGCAGCATCGGCCGTTTCCAACCCCACGCGCACCGTGGCGAAGCCCGCCGCTTTCATCGCCCGCGCCACCGCCGGCGTCAGCCCGCGACACGACAAGCCCGATGCTGCGTGTAACTGGATATCCGCGTCGATGTGTGCGATGCGCATTAAAATGTCCTCGGCGCGCGCCGCGTCGATCAGCAGCGCGTCGTCGTACACGGCAAAATGTTTGATGCCCAATTCCACCGCCGCGTGGCGTACCAAACGCTCCACCCAGGCCGGATCGTGCTTGATGAACTGCGGATGCAGCGTCCTCACCCCGCAGTACGGGCACGCAAACGGGCACCCGCGCGAGGTCAGCAACGCCGCGACGCCCCCGGCGGCGTCCTGTTCATAAACCGGCTCGACCGGCGTGAACGAGGCGGGAATCGGCGCACCCAGCAATTCTTCGAGCACACCCAGGTTGCTTTCCACCGGCCCGGCAACGACCGCGTCGACCGGCAAATTCTCGCGCGCATGGTCGGCGCACAACGTGGCGTATACGCCGCCCAGAACGATCGGCACGCTCGGCCATTGGTCGCGCAGCAGTTCGCTCGTCTCGCGCACGCCGCCATACCAGTAGGTCATCATCGAGGTGAGCAGCACTGCGTCGGGCCTCTGTCTGGCGGCCAAAAGCTCGCGGAGGATTTCCGGCGGCAGACCATAGCGACTGAAGCGACGCGGAATATCCGGCAGAAACGATGGGCGCGGCAGCGGCGTGCGCACGAACTTCCCGCTGCCGTCCGCCTTGCGTTTGGGGCGCAGCTTCGGCGGCAGCGATGAATCGAACGAAGTGGTGCAATCCAGAAAATCCAAGGAAAAGCCAGCGCGCCGCAACACGCCGCCGACGATCGACAATCCCAGCGGACGCGCCCAGAAATCGTAGGCGGCGAAATCGTGGATCAGCGGATTGACGAGCAGAATGTGCGGCGCGGCCATATCGCTCCCCGGTTTTGGCGCGAATATCTTCGCCCGCACGACGCCGGCGGTCAACGATGAAACGCTATCGGCGCACGGCGACGGTCAGCCCATCGCGCAACGGCAGGATCTGCGCTTCGAAGTCCGCATGCGCCGCCAGCAAGCGGTTGAAGCGTTGCACGGCGGCGGTGGTTTCGTCGGGCGGCGGCACTTCGACCACCTTGGCGTACCACAGCGTGTTGTCGGTGATGAACAATCCGCCGGGCCGTAGTTTGGCGGCGGCCTTGTCGATCACGGCCGGATAATCCTCCTTGTCGACGTCGTTGAAAATGATGTCGAAGGGCCCGTCGAGGCCGTCGATGACCTCCAGGCCGTTGCCGAGGATGAAGCGCAGTTTGTTGCTCATCCCGGCGAGCGCAAAGGACTTCTCCGCGAATTGTTTGTTGTCCGGATCAAGATCGGTGGCGATCACCTGCCCGTCTTTTGGCAACGCCAGCGCGAACCAATAGGCCGAATAGCCGTAGCCCGAACCCAATTCCAACACCCGCCGCGCACGGCCGATTTTAGCCAGCAGGTACAGCAGCATGCCGACCTCCGGCCCGATGATGGGGAAATCGTCGGCAGCCGCCCGCCGCTCCATCGCCCGCAGGTTGTCGTCCGCGACGGTCCGCAGCGTTTCCATGTATTGCTCGATCAGCGGATTGACGATCGTTTTCACGGCAACACTCCTTTTATCCCTCACCTTAAGCATTCTCACGGCGGACGCTTGTTTAAAAATCTGCCGCCTGCGATAAATTTTTAAAGAAACATCCTCCTCCCGGCATAGTGTTTATGAAGTGTGGAAAGGACGAATGCAGCACATCGCCGACGAAACCTTGATGGAACGCATCAAAAACGCGCAAGACCGCGAGGCTTTCACCATGTTGATGAACCGCCACAAAACGCATGCCTATCGCCTGGCGCTGCAACTGACCGGCGATCACGACGAGGCGATGGATTGCGCGCAGGAGGCGTTTGTCAAAGTGTTCACGCGGGCACGCCGTTACCAGGACGGCCGGCAATTCTGGCCCTGGTTCGTCGGCATTTTGCGCAACACGGTGCGGATGCTGCGGCGCACGACCCGGCGCCGGCGCAAAGCGGGCGCGGAAGAATTGATCGTCGGTCTGCCCGACCACCGCGACGATCCGGAAGCCGCCGCACGCGCCGCCGAACTCTGGCGCCGTCTGCTCGCCCTGCCGCCCAAGCTGCGCGAGGTGATGGTGCTGCGTCACCAGGAAGGGTTTAACTACGAGCAAATCGCCGCCGTGCTGGGCGTTTCGGCCAATACGGTCGCCTCGCGCCTGCACGCCGCGCGACAACGATTGGCGCAAGATCATGAAATGTAGCGAAGCGAAAGAAAATCTGTCCCGCTATCTCGACGGCGAATTGCCCGCCGCGCAGGTCGCGGAGTTGGAACGGCACCTGGCCGATTGCGCCGCCTGTCGCGCCGACCTGGAGCGGTGGCGGGCCTGGGGAAAGGAGTTGGCGAACATGAACTTCTCCGGCGATCACGACCGCAAGCTCGACGTTTTCGAAACGTCGGTCTACGCGCGGCTGGAACGCGGCATCGCCTGGATCCTGCTGTCGCTGGGCGGCGTGTTGGTGCTGGCTTCGGCGCTGTTCTACGCGATCCGCGACGTGCTGCTCAATCCGGAAATTGTCTGGCCGTTGCGCGCCGGATTGACCTTGCTGTCGCTGGCCTTGGTCATTCTCGCGGTCGGCGTCGTCCGCCACCGCCTGAGCACGTATAAATCCGACAAATACAAAGGGGTTCTGCGATGATTCTGAGCAACACCGAATCCGTCACCGGTTACAAAATCGTCTCCCACTGCGGCCTGGCGATGGGCAACACGATCCGCGCCCGTCACGTCGGCCGCGACATCCTGGCCGTCTTCCGCATGTTGATCGGCGGCGAGATCACCGAGTACACCAAGATGATCGCGGAATCGCGCGAGCAGTCGTTGGATCGCATGAAGCAGCAGGCGCGGGAAATGGGCGCCAATGCGGTGATCAACATCCGCTTCACCACCAGCGCCATCGCCGCGAGCGCGGCCGAGTTGCTGGCGTACGGCACGGCGGTGGTCGTCGAACCGACCGAGTAATCAGCTCTCCACGTGGTGGAAAATCCGCGAAGGTCCTTCCAGCAGTTTCCACCCCGCTTTGGTCAACACGCGCCGGCAATCGGCAATGGTGCGATTCCGGCGCGCACCGAACAACCGGCGCATGGTCGGCGTCTGACCGTCCGGCTCGGCCCAGAGCAGGTTGGCCCCGGCGCGGCAACGGTTGAGCGAAGGGGCGTCGGTGTACAGGCCGGGAACGTCGTAGTTGAGCGCCAGACGAATCACCGCCAGCAGATGACACAGGCGCGCTTCGTTGACCGCGCCCCGCTCGGAGAATTCGCCGCCCGGCGGATTGAGCCGCGCCACCGCCCCGCTGTACACCGGATTGACGATGTTGGTCCACATCGTGCGTTCGACCAGTTCTTCGGCCGTATGCTCGCCGCCGACCGGCTCCACGCCGGTGCCCAACAACAGGCCGGCATCCTCGGCGTAACGCAACGTCGCCCGGCGACGATCGATGCTGATGTTCGTGTCGCGCCCTTCGCGCAGACGAATTGCGTGATAAAAACCCAGAAAACCGGCGCGACGCAGGTCCTGCGCCTGCTTCTTCGACAAATCGCCCAGGTGCGCGATCAACACGGTGCCGCGCGGCGCATGATCGCGAATCTCTGTCGCCGCTTCGACAAACTGGGCGAACGGATACGCGCCGGTGCACACCAGCACCAGGGCGTTCGCGCCGTCCGCGACGCCCTGCACCGCCTGCGCAACCGCCTTCTTCAGTGACAATTCCGAGCGCTTTTTGACCAGATTGTGTTCGGTGGCGAAGGGACAAAAACGACAATTGGTTTGACAAGGCGAAACATCCAGCTCGATACGCAAATGAATTTCCGCCGTCTCGTCGCCGGCGCTGACGCTCTTCAGGAAAGCCGTATTGCGGATTTTCTCGGCTTCCGGCGACGGCAACGGCGCGTTCATCAACTCGCCGACTTCCTCGGGAAACAGCTCCGCCCCTTGCAGAGCTTTATCGAGGATGTCCCGCACCATCTGCTTCCCCGT
The DNA here is from genome assembly GCA_036725605.1 of bacterium. Lineage (GTDB taxonomy): Bacteria > Lernaellota > Lernaellaia > Lernaellales > Lernaellaceae > CALBTQ01. Next base: position 140,594 of record DAIMDW010000001.1, on the reverse strand, counting down.
TCGGTTGCTATTTCGAAACGTCGATCATTCCATTGATTGATTCGCAACATCGTTCCGCTGCACCGGCGTACTTTTTTCGGCGACAATTTGTTTTTTAAAAGTAACCCATTAAATCCGGTGGATCGTCAAGAACATATTGACTTACGGAGCGAATCGACCGATGACTTTGGGCAAAGGACGAGGTGTAAGCGCATGCCGAAGGAAATCCACTGCCGCCGGTGCGGCGAACCGCTGAAAATCCGGCCGGAGGATATCGTCGCCGACAAGGTGACCTGCGACCGGTGCGGGGAAGAGTTGGTCTTTTCCGAAAACGAGGAGCTGTTCGGCGTTTCCTACAAGCTGGTGAAAACGATCAGCAAACAGTTCGTCCAAAAGGATGAAGAAGAGAAGGTCGACGAAAACGCCGAGCCGGTCCTCCCGCCCACCTCGCGCATCGAGAAGGAAAGCCAACCCGAAACGCTGATCCTGCGAATACCGCCGCGCGGCTTCAAATCCGGCGACATCTTCCTATCCTTTTTCGTATTCGTCTGGTGCTCCTTCATGGTCGTGTGGAACATCATCGGTATCGTCCAGGGCGAATGGATGATGCTCGTGTTCGGCCTTTTTCACGACGCGATCGGCCTGGGCTTGCTGACCTTGCTGTTGTGGTCCTGGTACGGCCGCGAGGAAGTTGCCATCCTCGGCGACACCCTCACCCACAAAATGACCGTCTTCGGCCTCGGCCGGAGGAAAACCTATCCGGTTTCCCAAGTGGACGATGTGGAGATCGCCTACGCGGGAAGGGTAAACAATCAACCGCGTCAGGGGCTGTTCCTCATGCTCGGCTCGAAAAAAAAGCGCATCGCCCGCAACGCCACCCTTGCGGAAATTCGCTGGTTGCGCGCCGAACTGCTCAAGTTTTTTCAACCGCTCTGGTGACCGATTCAATTTGACGATTTCCCCAATCGTGCCTATGCTGATGCCAAGCTCGGAACCCGCGACCGCAATGCACTGGAGACATTTTTCATGAACAAACTCAGAATTTTCTTGAGTCTGGCAATGCTGCTGGTCTTGGCGACTACCGCATGGGCTTCGCCGGAGGCCTTCGAACGCCAAATGGCGGCCAAAGTGCAGGCGCAAAAGCGGGCGGCCGTCATGGTCGACGCCATGCGCACCGAGGCGCTGGCCTCGCAGATGCGCCATCGGAAAATCGTTCGGATGATCGATCGCGCGGGCAAAGCGATCAATCCGATCAAGGTGGTCGAAACGCATGTGTTGTTCGACGCCGACGAGGCGGCCGGCACGATCGACACGGTCACCACCTTGACGATCCGCGCGACCGAAGACGGGGTCAATGCGGCCGAATTCTCCGTGCTGAAAATGACGACGTTTTCCGTCACCGACGGCGCGGCCAATCCGCTGACTTGGGATTTCGACGACACATACCAGGTGCTCTCGGTCGACCTGCCCGTTACCTTGAACACGGGCGACGAGCAAACCTTGATCGTCGGCAACGCGGGCGATCCCGGCTGCGATCCGGATCCGTTCTGGGGCATGACGTTCTGCGCCGTGACCAGCGACATCGTCTTTTTCACCGGCGTGGACTGGATGCCCATGAAGGCGGCCTATTCCTATGAAGACCTGTACTCCGGCGGCCCGATCGACATCGACATTCGCACGCCGGCGGGCATGACCGCCGTCACCACCGCCGACTACGTCGACACCACCACGGTGGGCGATCAGGACGAACATCATTTCGTCAGCAACTTCGACGCCACTTACTTCGGCATGGCCTACGCCGATTACGCGACGTCCAGTCACGACACGCTGACGGGCAAGCCGACGACGACCTACGTCCACCAGGGAACCACCGAGTTCGCGCAGGAATGGGCGGAAATCGGCGCGGACATCATCGACTATTACGAATCGATTTACTCACCCTACATTTACAACAAGCAGGACGTGATTCAGACGATCGAGGAACTCGGCGGCGGCGTGGGACCACAATCGGCCACGTTCTATTACGCGAGCGCGCTGACCACCGATCCCGCGTACTGGCCGTCGGAAAGCATCTTCTCGCACGAAATCGCCCACTCCTGGTGGGGCAACATGATCCGCATGGGCGACGGCGCGGCGCCCTGGCTCAGCGAAGGCGTCACCGAATACTCGGCGCGCCGCTACGGCTATACGCGCTGGGACGAGTACCTGCAAAATTATCTATACGAAATCTACTTCCGCTACTTCCAGGAATTCGTGCCGCTGGAGGACGAAGTGCCCATGAGCGGCAACGGCATCTATGAAGCCGACGCGATGGTCTACCAGGCGATCACCTATTGGAAAGGCGCACACTTCATGCGCATGTTGCAATGGCTGTTGGGCGACGAGGATTTCCTGAACGCCATGTCGACCTACGCCAACAACTTCAGCAGCGACCAGACCGACGAACTGGTCAACGTGCTCGATTTGCAGGAAGCCCTGGAAGACGCTTCCGGCGCCGATCTACAGGACTTTTTCAACCAATGGGTGTACCAAACCGGTTACCCTATTTACCGCTGGGCCGCGCAGTTCGACGAAACGAACGGCGGTTACTCGGTACGCGTGCGCATCACGCAGGAGCAGGAAACGGCGAACGTCTACGACATCCCGCTGCAGGTGACCGTCTACCTCGCCGACCAGGATGACCCGGCCCAGTATACGTTCACGCCGGTCGACGGCGTGGTCGACGAAACCATGACCTTCGCCGATGAACCGCGCGGCCTGCGGGTCGACGACGCATGTTGGATCTGGGGCGAGAAGAATCCCGCGTTGATCGGCGACGTAAATTCCTCGAACGAGGTCGACGGCGTCGATCTCATCTACGTTGCCTGGGCGCAAGGCGGCATGGATATGGACAACGACCATTGGAATTACTTCTACGAGGCCGATTTCAACGACGACGGCCAGATCGACGACGTCGACTACCAGATGCTCGCGGAACATTTCACCGAGAAAGGGAAGATCGATGAATAAGCGATTTCACTATATAATGCTGCTGATCCTCGCGGTGAGTTTCACCCTGGCGCTCGGCGGCTGCAACAAAAGCGACGACGATGACAACGACAGCGGCGACGACGATAACGACGACTTCACCGCCACGTTGATCACCTTCACGCCGGCCGGTTCTCCGCAGGCGGGCGACATCTGGCTGGAGCTGGAGCCCGATCTGAAGGAAAACTCCTTCATTCTCAGCGTGCACGGCAACGCCATCGAGGAAACTTACGGCGTGGCGGGCCGATTGCTGTTCGACCGCGAGATGGCTTCGCTGGATGCGGCCACGGCCGGCGATGCGCTCGCCGGCAGCGAGGTGCAAATCAAAGCCCTGGGCGGCAGCAACGACAAAGGCGGCGTGTTCGGTTTTTCGCGCAGCGGCGATTACACGCACTCGGTGACGCTCGACGCGGGCAAGATCATCGGCACGCTGCAATTCACCGTCACGGCCGCCGGCGAAACCGACATCGTCTTCGATGAAGATCGCTCGTTGATCCTCAATCACGATTTCGAGCTCGCCGAGGTGAACAACTGGCTCGGCGGCACGCTGGTCGTGGAATAGCGCGTCATGCCCGAAATCATCGAGGTGGAAGTCGTCGCCCGTTCATTGGCGCGCCATGTGCTCCGCCATAAAATCCGTCGACTTGAAATATTCGATCCCAAGCTGGCCGGCCTGGATGCCGCGCCGCTGGTCGGGCGCACGATTCGCGCGGTGTTTCGCGCGGGCAAGGAAATCGTGTTCGACCTGTCGCGCCGCAACGATCCCCTGTGGTTGTGCGTGCACCTGCGCATGACCGGCCGCCTGTTGTATCGGCCGCCCAAGACATCATCGGATGATCGCCACCTGCGCGCGCAACTCACGCTCGATCGCGGCAGCGTTCATTTTCACGATTCGCGCCGTTTCGGCGTAATGCGCCTGTGCCGCAGTCGTGACGAATGGACGCCGGCGGGCGTCGATCCGCTGAGCGACGACTTCACCCTCGCCCGCCTGCGCGAACTGGCGCAGGGGAGCCGCACGGCGATCAAGCCTTGGCTGCTGCGGCAGGACAAAATCGTCGGTTTCGGCAACATCTACGCCAGCGAAGTGCTGTTCGCCGCACGCATCGATCCGCGCAAGCCGGTCAACGAGCTGAGCGACGACGAACGCAAACGCCTGCATCGTCAGACGCGGCGCATTTTAAAATTGTCGCTCAAGCACGGCGGCACGACGATCGACGATTTCATGGATTGCGACGGCGAATGCGGCGGCTTTCAGCGGTTCCTGCAAGTGTACGGGCGCGCGGGTGAGCCGTGCGCAAAATGCGGCGGCGCGATCGAACGCCTCGTGCAGCAAGGGCGCAGCACGTTTTTCTGCCCGGCCTGTCAGCGATGACGATTACGAATAACGCAGCAAATTGACCTGCAGCAGATCGTCCAATACCTGCCTGGCGCGGTCGGCCGTCGGCCCGAGCGGATTGGTGAAGATCGCCTTGAACGCCTGGTCGTAACTCTGCTCCAGCGCCGCGCGGATCGTCAGTTGCTCGTACGCCTTGGCGCGCGCGATCAGCGCGAACATGCTGGGCTCCAGCGGCGCGGTCGGCAGCGGCGTCGCCCCGTTTTTATCGATGGTGCTGGCGATCTCGACCACGTTGTCGGCCGGCAGATTGGGAATCGCGCCGGCGTTTTTCACGTTGACCACGTGCTGGACGCCGCGGTCGTTGACGATCGCGTCGATCAACTCGACGGCGATTTTCGAATAAAACGCGCCGCCGCGCTGATCCAGTTCCGCCGGCTTGATCACCTGCTTGGGATCGCGATACTTGCGCAGCAGCTTTTCCTCGATCTCCATCACCTCTTGCGCGCGCGTTTTCGGCTTGGCCTTCAGATTGGCCAGCACGCGCTCGGTGTTGTAGTAAAAGCGGTTGTAGTACAGCGGCACCGCGTTGAGCGCGCGAATGAGCTCGGGCGCGAAATCCATGTCCGGAATATTCGCCGGGCCCGATTCGCTCGCCAGCAACTCCAGCAGCCGCGGCGTAACATCCTCGCCCTTGACCACGATCTTGCGCACCCAGCCCAGGTGGTTCAGGCCCACCGAATCGAGCAGGACCTCGTGGTCCTCGACGCCCAGGAACCGCGCGATGACCATCTTCATTTCCAGCGGCACGTTGCACAGGCCGATGCACCTGCACTCGGTGTGATTGAGAATCGCCTCGGTGATCAGCCCCGACGGATTGGTGAAGTTGATGATCCACGCGTTCGGCGCCACTTCCCGCACGTCGCGGCAGATGTCCATGGTCACCGGCAACGTGCGCAGCGCCTTGGCCATGCCGCCGATGCCGGTCGTTTCCTGCCCGATCAGATCGTGGCGCAGACCCAGCAAAATATCCTGATGCCGCGCCTGCTGGCCGCCGACGCGAAACTGGCTGAGCACGAACGACGCGCCGTCGATCGCCGCGCGCCGGTCTTTCGTCGTGGTCACCTGAAACGCGCCGCCCGCGTGCGCCACCATGCGTTTGGCGAAATCGCCGACGACCGCCAGGCGATGATCGTCGATGTCCATCAAAACCAGTTCGGTGAGGCCCAACTCGCCGCCGAGCTGCAAAAGGCCGTCGATCACTTCCGGAGTGTAGGTGCTGCCGCCGCCGATAATCGCAATTTTCATGGTCGCTCGCTCCCGTCGTTGCCGGTTGAATTATCGTCGTCAGGAAATTAACACATCCGTCCCGCGACGCAACAGGTTTCTTGGGCGTGCTGCTTGACGCGTCCGCGCCGCTCGCCAACAATGCGCCTGAAACCACCACGAGGAACCGATGATCGATTACCGCGACAAGACCGCGTACATTCCCGGCGGCTCCAGCGGCATCGGCCTGGCGATCGCCGCGGGCCTGGCCGCCAAAGGCGCGCACGTCGTCATCTTCGCCCGCAACCAAGAGCGTTTGCGGCAGGCGCAAGCGGAGATCGCCGCCCGGGCCGTTTCATCCGCGCAACGCATCGCCTGGCGCGCGTTGGACGTGACCGATCCGCAGCGCGTTGCCGCCACGATGAACGAAACGCTCGCCTCATTCGGCGCGCCGGACATATTGGTTTACTGCGCCGGGCGCTCGCACCCGCATTACTTCGCCGAAGTGACCTACGAGCAATTCGACGACGTCATGCAGGTCAACCTTTACGGTTGCTACAACGTCATCGCGGCGCTGGCCCCGACGATGCGCCGGCGCGGCGGGCACATCGTGAACGTTTCGTCGATGGCCGGATTTCTGGGCGTTTTCGGTTTCGCGGCCTACAGCGCGGCGAAGTTCGGGATCATCGGTTTTTCCGAATCGCTCCGCGCCGAGTTCAAGCGCGACGGCGTTACCGTGCAGGTGCTTTGCCCGCCGGATGTCGACACGCCGATGCTCACCGAGGAAAACAAAACCAAACCGGCGGAAACCAAGGCCATCAGCGCCGGCGCGAAGGTCATGACCGCCGCACAGGTGGCCGACGATCTGCTGCGTAATCTCGGCCGTCGCAACTTTGTGATTCTGCCCGGCTGGGAAGGAAAATTCACGCACCTGATCAAGCGACTGTCGCCGCAACTGGTTGAAACGGTGCTGGACTACCTGGCCCGACGCGGTCGCCCGCACTAATCGCCGTCCGCCTCCGCCCGCGCCGTAATGTCGAAGTCGGCTTCGAAGCCGTACATCCCCAGGTGAAATTTCAGCGTGTACGAACCCGGCGCCAACGTCACGCCGTCGGGCAATTGATAGGCCACCTCGGAGAACGAAAACCATTCCGGTCCGAGTTGCGTGCAGCAATCGGGAAACTCGACGCCGGCCTCATTGTCGCGCGACGTGACGATCAACTGCTCGCCCTGGTACACCTCGAACAACGCGTTGCCGGGCACAGGATCCGGCGTGCGCAAGTACTGCGGCGGATCGAAATTCACCTCGATGCGGTCGGCGGTCACGTCCGGCGCGTCGAAAAACAGGTCCTCCAGCGCATTGTACGTACCGTGGAACGTCGCCAGGGCGAACATGCCGTTTTCTTCGTCACAGATTAGATTGACCAGCGGCACCATGTAAGGAAACGCCTCGCTCAGGCCTTCACAATCGTACGTGGCCAGCGCCACCATCGCCTCGGGCAAAGTCGGGTGATCGTATTCGTCCAGTTCCACGCGACCGCTGAGGAAAAACAGATCGATATCGATTTCCACGTCGCGCAGGTAAAGCGGGAACGAACCCGACATCGCCAACCGGTCGCCGGCGATCTGCCCGGCGTATTGAGTGCCCAGCGCCGCGAAATTCTGCTCCCAGATATCGTCGCCGTCGAAGTCACGCGCTTCGCCGCCGCTCAGCGTCAGCGTGCCGGTTTCTTTGCTGATCGTCTCGACGAAGACCGGCGCGACCATCAAGTCGATCTGCGACAGTCCCAGCAGAATAACCTGCTCCAACGCTGCCGGCTGCAAAATCTCGTCCGGCTCGATGATGAAGCTGAAGTACTCGCCCGGTCCGCCGCCGGCGTTGCCGGGCAGATCGATCTCGCCCGCACTGACGATCGTTGAAAACGTTGTTTCGTAATCGACTCCGCCCATGGTGAACCGCACGGCGTATTGCGTGTCTTCCGCCAACAGTTGGTCGGGGTAATAATAGTAATAACTATAATCGAACGAGTATTGCGCGAAGCCCTCGACACTCTGCGCGCCGTCGGTCAGCGTGAAGGCAAAGTCTTCCGGATCCAACGCCTCGGTGGACTGAATGTACACGATCGTGTTCAGCGGCACGTCGGTTTGCTCATCGGCCGGAAAGACGGTGATTTCCTCGGGCGGAGTTGCGTCGTCGTCATCGCCGATAACGAAATTGGGCGGCGTGAAATCGTCGTCGCTCGTGTCGTCATCGAAAATATCGTCGTCGATCAAATCATCATCGGTGTCGTTGTCGTCGTCATCGTCGCCGCCGCCGGAATCATCATTGTCGTCGTCGTCATCATCGCAGTCACAATCGGACATGAGAAAGAAAAGGGAAAATATCGACACTAAAATAAGGATCGGTAACGTGTGTAACATTTTGCCCTCCCCTGATACTTAATTTTAAAAGGTCTATAAATGATACCACATATTTTGCATTTATATATTTCAGATACAATTTTTGTCAGCGAACAATGGTCAATTCCTCAACGACATTACGCGCGCCGTACACCTGTTCCATCACGAACAGAACATAACGGATATCGACGTTGATCGCCCGGCCGTACGCGGGCATATAACCGAAGTCGGACGCCACCGCCTCATAATTGGTATCGAAGATCAAACCGATCAACTCGCCCTTGCCATTGAGAATCGGACTGCCCGAATTGCCGCCGGTGCCGTCGTTGGTCGACAGAAAATTCACCGGTACGTCGTCCAAACGTGCGTCGAAATAAGCGCCGAAATTTTTCTTCTCCGCCGCATGACGCAAGGCGGCCGGCGCATTGAACGGCTCCGCCCCCGTGTGCTTGGCCAGCAGGCCGCGCAAGGTCGTGTACGGCGTATACATGACGCCGTCACGCGGCGAATAGCCCTGCACGCGCCCGAAGGAAAACCGCAGGCTGCCGTTGGCGTCCGGATAATGCGGACCCGCGTCGGCGCGCAGCAGGCCCTCGATGTAACGCGGTTGCACCTTGGTCGTGGCGCCGGTGAAGGCCTTGTTCCGCGTCTTCAATTCATTCCATTCGGCCCAAATGGCCGCGACGAACTCGATGGCCGGATCGTGGCGCGCCAACAACGTTTCCCGATCCAGCTCGAACATCCGCAGGCGCTCCGCTTCATCCACTAGGCCGCTTTGGGCGTAAAGCTTGTCGAGAAACGCGTCCAGCCGCGCCTCGTCCACCGTCTCGCCGGCTTTGACGCTCAGCAGTTCGTCCAGCGCCTCGATGCGCCGCTCGCCTTCAAGCGCCATCAGCTTGCGCAAAAAGATCCGCATGATCTCCTTGTCGGTCCGCAAATCGAAATTGCGCTGCGCACGCCGCAGGCGGCGACGATGGTCATCGACGTTCTGGTCGCGGTAGTCAATTTCGCGCTCATCATTGGGCAGCGCCTTCTGTTCGCTCCATTCATAAACGGTTGCGGCGAAATCCATCAGGCCGCAGTACCAGAGCATCCAATCCAGCGTGACAAACGTTTCGCGGAACGTCGGATACTCGCGTTCGTACAACCGGTTCAGCGTCGCGAGCGTCTGCTGATAATCGCGGTACGCGGCTTGGTCCGATTTCATCGCCGCGAGCGCCGCCTTTTCCCGCGCCCGCCGCTGCTCCACCATGCGGCCGCGCCGCAAACCTTCCAACACCCCGACGCTCTTTTTGTTGCCGTTCTGCAGGCGCATCAACAGATGGCCGAGTTTCGCGCGCGTGGCCGCGTCACGTTGCCGCTCACGCTCGACGAGGGAAATCATGGCGGCGTAGGTCCGCACCCGCCACGGATAATAAAACTCCGCCTGATCGGCCAGGGCGTACGAACTCAGGGTGCGCTGCGTGCGATAGGGAAATCCCATGATCATCGTGAAGTCGCCTTCGCGTACGCCGGCGAGCGAAACGGTCAAAAAGCGTTGCGGATGATAGGGCACGTTTTCCGGCGCGTATTCGGCGGGCGCGCCGTCGGGCGCCACGTAGGCGCGCAGGAAAGTGAAGTCACCGGTATGCCGCGGCCACATCCAGTTGTCGATGTCGCCACCGTACGCGCCGATCGACTCGGACGGCGCGAAGACCAGGCGAATATCCCGCAATACCAGATATGTATACAAATAATATTGCTTACCGCCGAAGATGCTTTTGATTTCGTTATGCGTGTGCTCTTGTTGTTCCGCCTCGGAAAGAATCGCCTTCTGGTTTTTCTCGATTCGCTGCATGCGTTCCAACGGATCGACGATCTCCGGCGTGCCGGTCAACACGCGATCGGTGACCTCGGTGGTGCGCAACAACACCCACGCCTCGGAATTTTTCGCCGGGATCTCCTCTTGCCGCGAACGGGCGACGAGACCATCGCGCAGATAGTTGTGTTCGTCGGTCGAATTTTCATGCAGCGAGCCATGGGCGACGTGATGGTTGGTGACGAGCAAACCGTCGGCGGAAACGAACGAGGCCGACGCGCCGTTGAGGCGGACGATCGCCTTGCTCAGCGAATTGCCGGCCGGATCGTAAATCTGCTGTGGTGTCAATTCCAGGCCGTATCCGCGCATAAGATCCTGCGGCAGCGCGGAGATGCCTTCCGGCATCCACATCCCCTCGTCGGCCACGGCGATGCCCAAAAGCAATCCCACCAGCAGGAAACACAACATCATCCGCCGTCTCAGTGGCATTCGTACTCTCCTTGTCCGGTCATGCAAAAACGACGCTCAGGACGCCGGCGCCGTCACGATTTTCTTTGTATACCGCTTACGCAGGCGTCCGCGCAAATAGGGATAGAGGAAAGCGAATCCGAGGCTGGAGCCATAGGTCAGGTAATGCGCGAACGGCGGCACGACAAACACCACCATCACCGCCAGCACGATCGAGCCGAACATAAACAGGCCGACCTTCAGCGTGTAGCTGGACGTGCGGCTCCACCGGTCGCGCAGCTTCGCCAACCAGGGCACCAGCACGATCACGCCCAGCATGACGATAATGCTGCGCGCATAGACGTTCATCTCCCACAACGGCAGACCCTGGAGTTGCGCCGGCGTGTTGATGATCCGCATGATCAACATCACCGTGCTGATCATCCACCAGTGCACGACCAGGAACATCAGGCTTTCCTGCCCGAGCAACTCCAGGCGCGCGGCGACCCAGCGCCCGAAATAATTTTTATAATTGACCGCACCGCGATAGAAACGCCGGGAAAAAAGGTAGGCCAATCCCGCGCCGCCCAGCGTGAGGAACACATAGCTGGGAATGGCGCGCAGCATCAGGTCGATGTAGCTGTCCAGGAACATCTGCGGGAAAATGCCGCCCAGCGAAAGGAACGGCGCGCTCGCGCACAGCACGACAAACAGGATCGCCCAGCGCCACGCGACCTTCTCCTTCGTCGTCACGCTGCGATAGCACAACGCACCCATGTAGAAGTAACTTATCCAGGCGAGCACCCCGAAATGCACGTACAACAAGCGTCGGACGAATCCGAGCCCGTTCACCAGGGATTTCATGGCGTCCTGCATCGCCGGATGCATGAAATCGGCCCCGGAGGGAATCGACGCCTTGAGCTCGGTGAAATTGGGCAGAATCTGATTCAGTTCCAGGCGTACGCGGAAAACGAGATACAACCCGTACAGCGCGGCCATGATGACAAAATGCAGCCAGGTCGGGATACGCGTGCGCATCAGCAGGTAAACAACCACCGTGCACATCGCCACGCCCTGGAAGATATCCATGATCCCCAGGCTGGCGCGATTGATGTTGTAGGTGTACCCCAACACGAACAACAACGCGGCCGCCGCCAGATAAAACTTACTCGCCGCGAAACCCGGCTTGTTGCGATTGCGTTCCAGGAACGTCATCACATTCATGCCGGACACGAAGAAAAATATCGGTCCGGAAAAATCCATGATGTACAAAATGACTTTATCGATCGAGTCCGGCGGCGGCATCTGCACGCGAATCGCGTGACCGATCATCATCAGAATGCAGGCCAGCCCTTTGAGCATGTCGACTTCGTAATAGCGAACGGGGGCTTTTTGCGTCATTACGTCCTCACCGGATAAAAAAATCGACTCCTGCGCACTTGGCGACAAGACGCTGGGAGGGCCTGCGGCAGTTTCGAAATTCCCTTGCTCGTTCCCCCGCGGAATCCCGAACTCGGCTTCATTCATTGACAGTTTTCCGGAAATGGGTCAAGAGCGTTTTTACACAAACGAACCTTGCGATTTGTGCAAGATATGTTAACCTCTTGCGCGAAATTCAACCTTCACCACGGTGGGAGTATCCCAATGAATCGCCTGCACTGGATGATCCTCTTGGCGCTCGTTTTCAGTTTGGCGTTTGCCTTCGCCTGCGGCGACGATGACGACGATAACGATAACGACGACAACGACGACAACGACGATGACGACGATGACGACACCGGCGACGACGACGATGACGACAACGACGATCAGGTCGACACCGTGGCCTCCGCCAGCCCGGAGCGCGATTCGGCGGTGCTTAAAGCGGAGCACGCCGGCTGGCAGAAAGCCGGTTGTCTCTCTTGCCACGAAGGCGCGCACCTGGGCGGCTTTGCCGACGGCGAATGCGTCACCTGCCACGGCAACAACGGCGCGCCGCAACGTGAAGCCGGGCACGCCTCGCGCGATTGCGCCTCGTGCCACAGCGACCGCCACACCGACCTGACCTTCACCGAAAGCCAGTGCATCGCCTGCCACAAATACGTACCGAGCGACACCTGCCCGGCCACCGAAGACGTCGACGTCGTGGTGATCGGTTCCGGCGGCGGCGGCGTGGCGGCGGCCAATATGCTGGCGCAAAAGGGATACTCGGTGGTGCTGGTGGAAAAGCACTACAAGGTCGGCGGTTACATGACCACCTTCAAGCGCGGCGATTTCACCTTCGAAGCGTCGTTGCACGCGATGGGCGGTCTGGACGATCCCGACAACACCAAGGGCGCCTGGGAACAATTCCACGAACTGGGCATGTACGATCGCATCACTCCGCTCAAGTGCAATCCCATTTATCGTTCGGAGTACCCCGGTCTTTCGGTGCAGATTCCCGCCGACATCGACGCTTACAAAGCGCAATTGAAGGAAATGTACCCGGCCGAAGCCGCCGGCATCGACGCGATGTTCGCCGATCTGGACACCTGCGACGTGACGCTCAGCGCCGTGACGCGGATCATGGACGACTTCAACCTGGACGACCTGATGATCCTGCTCGGCGACCTGCCCGGCACGCTGAATCTGCTCAAGTACATGAACATCTCGCTGCTCGAATACGTGCAGCAGTTCGTTTCCGATCCGGAGTTGATCGGCCTGTTCAACCAACTGTGCACCTTCCTGGGCGGCGGGCCCGACGAGCTGCAGGCGCTGATCTTCATCGCCATGTGGAATAGTTACCATAAGTATGGATATTACTACTTCGAGGGCGGTTCGAAATCGATCACGCAGTCGATCGCCGATGTGTTCACCGAACACGGCGGCTACCTGAAGCTCAACACGCTGGCCACCAAGATCGTCATCGAGGACGGCAAGGCCGTGCAGGTGCAGACCGAAAACGACGTGTGCCTCAACACGCGCTACGTCGTGTCCAACGCCAACGCGCCCGACACGTTGCTCAAGATGGTCGGCGCCGAATACCTGCCGGAAAAGTACGTCACCGAGTTGAACACGATGTCCATCGGCGTCGCCACGCTGCAGGTGTTCATGGGCGTCGACACCGATTACACCGAATTGGTGGAAGGCTCTCACGAAATCATGGTCAATCCGTCCTGGGATTGGGATGAAATCTTCGCGGCCGTGCGGGCGGGCGATTTGCAGAACGTGCCGCTGATCGCCGCCAACTACACGGCGATTGATGCGACCACCGCGCCGGCGGGCAAAAACGTGATCGTGATTTCCACCTACCTGCCCTACGAATACGCCGACAACTGGCAGTGGACCAAGAGCTATGACGAGTACGTCGCCTTCAAGGAGGAAATCGCGGAGGTGTTCATCGAGCGGATGGAAGAGTATCTGCCCGGTCTGAGCCAGCACATCGAGGTGTTGGAGGTGGGCACGCCGGTGACCAACTACGCTTTCTCGCTCAATCCGATGGGCACGATCCTCGGCTGGGATCACAACGTCGCGCAAAGCACGCTCAAGCGGCTGCCGCAGGAAACGCCGATCGACAATCTTATTCTCGCCGGTGCGTGGACCTTCCCCGGCGGCGGTCAGTCGGCCGTCATCAGCTCGGGCATCAGCGCGGCGGGGATCATCGATGACATGGAGGCCGGGCGTAAATAGCGCTACAGGTCGAGGCGCGAACCGACGCCCACGGCCAGATAGTTGTCGCCGAAAACCAGTTTAAAAACGTCCCGCGCCTTGTCGCCGCTGCAGTGACAAGGCGCGATTTTTTGTACGCCCGCCGCCTGCAAGTCGACGGCTATTTTCCGCTGTTGCGCTTCGTTCATCCGAAACAAGTGGAATCCACCGAGCGCCAGGCGCACCGGCCCGGGCACGATTGTCCGCGCCTTTTCCACCATCGTCACGATGCCCGAATGCGCGCAGCCGGCCACCACGACCGATCCGGTCGGCGTATCCACCACCAGGGCCTGCTCGGGAATCTCCGCGCCCATCACGCCGGTGGTGTACAGGCCCGGGGCGATCATCGTCGAGGCGGTGACAGCCACCGGTCGCGCACCGGTCCGGCGGATGCGTTCGGCAAAACCCTCGCCCATCGTCGCCGGATAATAAACGTCGGCGTCGGCCTGCCGGGCCAGGAAATCGTCCAGGCCGCCGACGTGATCGCGATGATGGTGCGAGAGCATCACGGTTTTCACCTGTGCGGGATCGACGCCCAATTTCTTCATGTTGGCCAAGAGCAATGTCCCGTCGCCCCCCGTGTCGAACAACAGCACCCGCTCGTCGGCGCGAATCAGGCAGGAAAAGCCCCAATCGGTCGCCAATCCGGCTTGCCCGGGATTGTTGTCGTACAAAATCGTGATCGACAATTTTTCGATTTTCTTCCGCATCGTCTGTTCGCTCCCCGCCGCAATTGCGCCCACGATCAGGATCAACGCCAGCGCGACGCTCAACGTCGCACCGATTCCGGACCGGCGAAACCGCGGCATGAAAAATCCTCCCGAACGCTCGTGAAATCCTCGCATAAATGTTGTATAACGTCTTGACTTGAAGATGGGAAGCGGTCGATTGCGAATCCGGTTACGGATTTGTCGCGCATCGTTCAATCAATCCTTAGAGATGGAGTTATCGATATGAGAGAAGTGGTCATCGTCAGCGGCGCGCGCACCGCGGTGGGCGCCTTCGGTGGATCGTTGCAGGGCGTGCCGGTCGTGGATCTGGGCGCGCTGGTCATCAAGGAAACGTTGAAACGCGCCGGGTTGCGCCCGGTCATTTCGCCGGAACTCAAAGCCTGCCGACCCGATGTTTTCGGCGACTTCGACAAGACCGAGCATCAACAGAAATTCTATGATTACGACGACGCGGCCGCGCCGCTCTACGTCGACGAAGTGATCATGGGCAACGTGCTGCAGGCCGGCCAGGGCCAGAATCCGGCCCGCCAGTCGTGCCTGCGCGCCGGTCTGCCGGAAGAAACCAACGCCATCGGCGTCAACAAGGTCTGCGCTTCGGGCATGAAGGCCATCGCCCTGGGCGCGCAAGCCATCGCGCTCGGCGACGCCGAGGCGATCATCGCCGGCGGCATGGAAAACATGAGCATCGTGCCCTTCGGTCTGCCCAACGCGCGTTGGGGCTATCGCATGGCCATGCCCACGGCGGAAGTCACCGACCTGATGGTCTTCGACGGCCTCTACGAAATTTTCTACGGCTACCACATGGGCATCACGGCCGAAAACATCGCCGACAAATACGGCATCACCCGCGCCGAGCAGGACGAGCTGGGCGTCATGAGCCATAAGCGCGCCCGCGAAGCCATCGCCGAAGGCCGCGTCAAGAACGAGATCGTGCCGGTCGTCATTCCGCAACGCAAAGGCGATCCGAAGGTCTTCGAGATCGACGAGCGCCCGATGGACACCTCGATGGAAAAAATGGCCAAGTTGCGCGCCGCCTTCAAAAAGGACGGCACGGTCACCGCGGGCAACGCCTCGGGCATCAATGACGGCGCGGCGGCGGTGTTGCTGATGAGCGCGGAAAAGGCCAAGGACCTGGGCCTGCCGGTGCTGGCGAAAATCAAAGGCTTCGCCGCCGGCGGTCTGGATCCGGCGTACATGGGCCTCGGCCCGATTCCGGCCACGCGCAAGGTCATGGCCAAGCTCGGTCTGACCATCGACAACTTCGATCTGATCGAACTCAACGAGGCCTTCGCCAGCCAGGCCATCGCCTGCCTGCGCGAACTGAGCCTGAGCCTGGACAACACGAACCTCAACGGTTCGGGAATTTCCATCGGCCACCCGATCGGCTGCACCGGCGCGCGCATCACCTATTCGCTGGCCATGCAAATGGCCAAAGCCGACAAGAACCTCGGCCTCGCCTCACTGTGCATCGGCGGCGGTCAGGGCATGTCGATCGTTCTTGAGCGCTGACCTATCAACTCAGAATGCGGGCCGCGTCGCCGGGCGCGGCTCGCGTCTTTTCCGGAGGACGCCATGAAACGCGTGGGCTTCATTCTGAAGGTCAAACCCGACAAACTCGCCGAATACAAGGAACATCACACCAAGGTCTGGCCGGAAATGCTCGACGCCCTGCGCCGTCATGGCTGGCGCAACTATTCGCTGTTCATGCGCGACGACGGTCTGCTGTTCGGCTACTTCGAAACGCCCGACAGTTTTCAGGCCGCGCTCGACGGGATGGACGGCGAACCGATCAACGATCGTTGGCAGCAGTTCATGGCGCCGTACTTCGAGGCGCTGGACGCCGGCGCGCCCGACAAAAGCATGGTCGAGTTGGAAGAGGTGTTTCACCTCGATTGACGGCTAGCGATCGCGCAACACACGGCATTCGTAGAGCTGAACGTCCGCCAGCCACTTCTCGGCGGGAGGAACGTGTGCGCGCGCACAATGCATGTCCCACACCGCGCCGAAAGGCAGCGTCTTCATTTCCTCCAGCAGCGCCAGGCGACTGAAGTTGTCGCCGTCCGCCTCGAACTCACGCAGCTTCGCGGTCGGCTCCAGCAAGGCGTACAACAGCGCCTTGAGCGTCGCCCGCGCGCCGATCACATAGGCGCCGACGCGATTGAGCGACGCGTCGAAATAATCGAGCGCCAGGTGCGCGCGGTTGAGGGCGCGGGCGCGGACGATCTCGAGCATCAACGCGCGCAGCTCGTCGTTGAAGGTCACCACGTGGTCGCTGTCCCACCGCAGGCCGCGACTGACGTGGAAGAGCAATTCGGGGAAGAACAACAGCAGCGCGCCGACCTTGTCGGCCACCGATTCGGTCGGGTGGAAATGGCCCATGTCCAGGCAGATCATCTTTTTGTTGGCCAGCGCCCAGGCGAGATAAAACTCGAAGGAGCCGACCACAAACGCCTCCGAACCGATGCCGAACAGCTTGCTCTCCACGCTGTCTTTCAGGTGCTCGGCGGCATGGTCCTCGGCGTAGATCGCCGCCAGGCTGCCCATCAGCCATTGCCGATGCGCCAGGCGGTCGGGCGTCTCGTCCTTCGCGCCGTCGGGGATCCATAAATTGTGCACCGCCGGCGTGCCCAGTTCTCGACCCATCGCCGCGCCGATCTCGCGGCAGCGTTTGACGTGCTCGATCCAGAACGCGCGCACGCCCGAGTCGCGATTGCTCAACGTGAAACCGTCGGCAGCCAGCGCATGCGAAAAGCAAGTCGCGTTGAAGTCCAGGCCCACGCCCTGCGCGCGCGCCCAGTCGATCCACCCGGCGAAGTGCTCGGGACCGATGGCGTCGCGATCGACCTTCTTCCCGCCGAACTCACCGTAGATCGCATGGAGATTCACGCGGTGCCGGCCGGGGATCAGCGACAGCGCCATGGTCAGGTCGGCGCGCAGTTCCTCCACTGTGCGGGCTTTGCCCGGATAATTGCCGGTCACCGCCAGCCCGCCGCCCAATTCGCCTTCGGTCGCCTCGAAGCCGCCGACGTCGTCGGCCTGCCAACAATGCAACGAAAGCGTAATCGTGCTCAGCGCGGTGAGCGCCCCTTCGACGTCCACCCCGAGCTCGCCGTACCGTTCGCTCGCCAGTTGAAATGCTTTGTCCAGCGCCTGAGTCGCCATCCCGCTCTCCTCGCTCAGATGGGATTGAGTGCTTGAAAACGTCGCCGCGCTTCGTTCCACCCGGCCTCGCCGCGCGGCTCGTAGCGAACCACCGGGAACGAATTGCGCACGATCCGCCGCAGGTGCGCCAACGACTCCACCTGCCCGGCGGCCATCGCCTGCACCAGCAAATTGCCGATGGCCGTCGCTTCGATCGGCCCCGCCTCGACCGGAAGGCCGCAGGCGTCGGCGGTCAATTGGCAGAGCAATTCATTTTGCGTGCCGCCGCCGATGACGTGCAGCCGCTCGATCGGCCCGGGCGACACCGCGCGTAGTTGCTCGAGTACGTGACGATACTTAAGCGCCAGGCTTTCCAGCAGGCAACGGATCGTCGCGCCCGGATCGCCCGGTTCACGCTGACCGGTACGGCGGCAATACTCGCACACCGCCGCGGGCATGTCGGGCGGATTGAGAAACGACGGATCGTCCGGGTCGACCAACGCCGCGAACGGCTCGGCCTCGTCGGCCATTGCGGTCAACTGCGCATAGGAATATTCGTGCCAAACCCGCCGGCATTGCTGCACCAGCCACAGACCCATGATGTTCTTGAGCACGCGGAACGTGCGGTTCACGCCGCCTTCGTTGGTCAGGTTGAACGCCAGCGCTTGTTCGGAAATGATCGGCGCGGACGATTCGATGCCCATCAACGACCACGTGCCCGAACTCAGATACGCCCACCCGTCGCCCACGGCGGGCACGGCGGCGACGGCCGAACCGGTGTCGTGCGTGGCCACAGCGACGACCGGCGTCGGCGGCAAACCGGTGGCGCGGCACAGCTCGTCGGTCAGCATGCCGATCGTCTCGCCGGGCTGCACGACCTCGGCGAATAACGACCGCTCGACCGGCAGCGCGCCGAGGATCTCCTCGTCCCAGGACATCGTGCGCGGATTGAACAATTGCGTGGTCGTGGCGAAGGTGAACTCGCTCTTTTTCTCGCCGGTCAGCAGGTAGTGGAACAGATCGGGGATGAACAGCAGGTCGCTCACCGCACCCAACTGCGGCGCACGGTCACGCACCATCGCCTCCAACTGAAAGAGGCTGTTGAGCTGCAGGAACTGAATGCCCGTGCGGCGATACACCTCCTCGCGCGGCATCTTGGCGAGGAACGAATTCATCGCCCCTTCGGTGCGCCGGTCGCGGTAGGCCACCGGCATGCCCAGCAGCGAACCGTCGGCGGCCAGTAATCCGAAATCGACGCCCCAGGTGTCCACCCCGATGCTCGCCGGCGCGAGGCCCTCGGCGGCACAACGGCGCAGTGCCTCGATCACCTGCTCGAACAGGCGAAACAGATTCCAGTATTGATGTCCGTGCACGGTGAGCATGCCGTTGGCGAAGCGATGCAGCTCGCGGATCTCCAGGTGGTCGTCCGCCAGCGAGCCCACCAGCGCGCGCCCGCTTTCCGCGCCGAAATCGAAAGCCAGATAACTATTGGCCGGCATGCAAGCATTCCTCTGCGGTAAAACGTCAGAACTTTAGCGGGATGATCGGGCAAGCGCAAGTTACAATTCTCCGTTCTCGGTTGTGGGCATAATGCCGCTTCTGCTATAGATAAAAACCAGTCAATTATTCTTGAAAGTGTGAGCACTTACATGAACAAAACGGCGATCGTCATTGCCTGCCTGGTCGTGATCGGCATCGGCTTTGCGGTCAACGTGCTCCATGTCGTCTACAATCAAACCGACAATTTTCTCGCCGGTTACGATCATCCGGTGGTCCCCGTCCTGATGGATCTGTACAACCGATATCATCCGTTCGGCGACGATTACACGATCGGCGGCAATACGCGAGCGCTTAATCTGTACACTTGGTTCAGCCTGTTGATGGTCGAGATTTTCGGCCTGAACGTACCCACGCTCTTCGCCGTGCAGGCCATCGCCTATTTCCTGATGCTCGTTTTCGCCTTTTTGCTCGCCCGGGAACTGACCGACGATTCGCCGGCCGGTTGGTTGGCCGCGGCGATCCTGGCCGTCACGCCGCTGTGTTACGGTCCGGCGCGCACCTTCACCTATTGGCCGTACATGATCGCTTTCTTTTTCGGCGTCGTTTTGATGAGCCTCCGCTACCATCGCGCTCCCACCTGGTGGCGCGCCCTGTTGATCGGCCTGCTGTTTTCCCTGATGACCGCGACGACCTACGACCGCACCTCGCGCTACCTGGTCATGGCCAACGGTTATGCGTTCGTCGGGTTGGCCTTCGCCGAGCGTTTCGTTTCCGCCAGGCTACCACGTTGGCGGATCGTACTGCACGCCGTGCTGACTTTCTGCGTTTCGACGTCCGAATTGTTTTTTCGCTACCTGCTCACGACCGCGAAGATCGCCCGCAATCCCGCCGAGGCGGTTTGGTTTGCCGTCGAGCGCCTCGCCCATTTTTTCAATCCGCTGACCCTGAGCGATTACCGGGATCAGGCGATCCAGGACACGATCGTGTCCGCGCCCTGGCACAGCACGTTGCTTTCCTATGTTTCAGCCTGGTTTTTCCACGGCCTGGGACCGGTCATTTTCCTGTTCGTGCTTGTGTCGATCATCGCGGCGTTTCGTTTTATCCGGCCCGCCAAGCGGTTGATGTGGTGGATTCTGCCCGTCGTTTTGTTTATCGCCCTCAGCGTCATTCCGCGCAAAGCCCCGTGGTTCACGCTATTTGTGGGGGCCTATTTCATCGTGCTGTCCGCCGTGTCCCTGTTTGGTTGGCTCAAGCATCGTGGCTGGCGCCGCCAAATTCCGGTGGTGCTCGTCTGCCTCGCCCTTATTCTGGGACAATACTTTTTTTTGAGTTTCGTGCACGTGTTGCGCGTTCCGGCCTGGGCCGCGCCGATTCCCAACGCCAACACTCCCTCCTGCCGCAACCCGGTTTTCATGCAAAATCCGGAAACGCAATACATGATGACCCAGGCGTTTCTGGACAAATACCATGCGCTGTACGACGACGAGCCGATCCGCCTGATGCCCTTGTTTCTATACACCCATCCGCACGTGATGGAGTTTTACCTGCGCACCCGGGCGCCGCAAATCAGCCTGCACAACGCCGACGAATTTCAAACTCTCGACGTCCTGTTCTGGATGTGGCATCCCGGCTCCAGCCTCGCGAAAATGAAATTGGTCGACACGTACCGGCAAGGCGACCGTCCGCAGCTCGAAACGTATCTCCTCGACGATTGGCTCATCGCCTATCGCACCCAATGCGGGCAGGAGGCGTCCGCGGAGACCGTCGCGGCATTTCGGGAAAAAATCTCCGCCGCGCGTCTGGATCATCTGGCCCACTACAACCTCGTCTTCCTCTGGAAATAATAAACCCCGGCCGTAACCGGGGTTTATAACTTCGTTGGCGCTTATCGCTTAGATCAAATCGCTGAACAGCACGATCGGGTCCGGATAGAACCAGGCACTCATGCGCCTGATGTTGTAGTTGAGGATCTTCGACGGATCGAAGCCCTCCTCCGGGTCGTACGGGAAATCGATCGCCAGCACGGTCACCAGATCGAAATCGTCCGGCCGCAGACCCCAGGCGGTGAACGGAACGGCGTGGCTGCGCGCCTCACGCGGCAGGACCGCCATGTGCACCGGCATGTAGTAATAATAGTAATTGGGCATGACGATCACCAGGAACAGATCGATATCCATATCCTGGTCCAGCAATTCCCAGGTGACTTCGCCGGTCGAGTAATTGTAGTGCGTCAGTTCCGGATCGAAGCGCGGGCCGTAGTCCTGATCCTCGAAGGAAACGCCGTCCTCGAAGCTGAAAATGTCCTCGGCGTACTTCACGGCGATCTGCATGTTGCTGAATTCGTCGAGCGTCTTGAGCATGTCGGTCTTGACGCTCACCACCAGGTAATCGGCGTCGGGCATTTCGGCGTAATCCAGATACACCGGTTCTTTATCCAACGCGGCCAGACTCAGGGGGATCAACGAGCGGTTGGGCACCTCCGCGCCAAGGATCGCGAAGTAGTCGAATTCGGGTTGCGCTCCGTTGACGTTGAACGAAATGCGCTGTCCGTCGACGCCGACCTCCTGCACTTCCATATCCGGCTTGCCGATCAGATCCCAATCCGGCAAAGCCCCGACGTGCGAAACCGACGCGCCCTGGTTGAACAGCGGCACGACCAGCGGCTTGAACACGTCGAAGAAATTCCAGCTCGTCGCCAGTTCCACCACCATCGCGGCGAAGGTCTCAAAGTCCATCATCGCCGCCAGATCCACCTGCGGCAAAAACGCCTGCACCGCCGTGCGCACCCCGTTGTCGTACACCGGAATCTGATAGCTCTCGTTCACCGCCCACACGCCCAGTTCGCCGTAACCGGGGATATCCAGCGTCACGTTGACGTCCGGGATGAAAAAGTTGGTCGGCAGATCGGTGCAATCGGGGCCGTACTCATAGGCCAGGCAAATCTCGAACTCGTTATAGGAAAAGTACTTGTGCGCGTCCAGCAGCGTGCTGCGCGCCAGCGACTGCCCGGGCAGCACCAGGCCGAAGTGCAGCGGATCGATGAACGCCTCCACCAGATTCTGCGGATTGGTGATCGGCAGCGGCTGCCCGTCGAGCGTGAACACGCCTTCCTGCGAATCGTGCGACGTTCGGTTCGGATTTTTCGGCGCAAGACGGAAATAGATCACCGCGGCGTCGACGGTGTAGCTCCACGAAGTGTAGTACTGCATGTAAGCCGAAACGGTGACCGGTCCGTCGGCGACGATCGGAATGACCACCTTGCCTTCGTTGCTGGAGTAATATGAATCGCCGCCGGAATACACCCGCGCATTTTGCAACGGAGCGCACGTTTCGCCGTCAAACACATACACCGTGATCTGATCGATCGCCGGACCGCCGCCGAAGAGCGTTCCTTCGCCGAGGCCGGCCGGATCGGGCAAGGTGCACGACAGCGCGCCGTATTCGATGTCCGGCTTCAGGTAGTCTTCTTCCGGACGATTCGGCTCTTCGGCCATATCGCTTTCCGTGATCGGCGGATCATCGCCGATCTTGTCGTCCCCCTCGCCTTGCGGTGCGATTCCCGGTTGTAGACCGGCCAGGGCGACGATGGCGTCGTCGTCATCGTCCGCCGCCGCATCATTGGTGTCGGAATCACTTCCGCAGCCGGTGAAAACAAAGAGAAGAGAGAGGATCAACACCCAGAGGGTTGTGCTTGACGGTTTCATCGCGCTACTCCCCTATTCGAATGGTTTACGGATGTTGTCGGCGTCGCAGTTGAGTGTAATTTTCCAAAATTTCAATACGCAAATACCGCGCCAACCACGCACAAAATCGCTTAATTTTTCCCATGACAATAACTTGCTGATATTAGCGGGCAATTGGGATGATCAGCGAAAACCCGCCACCCGCCTCGTTGCGAAAGAAGATTAAACACCGATGAATTTTGCGCATTCCCGCTTGGAATTTATCGACCGCCTTGCAAAAATTCCTCATCCATTGTGCAATTCGCCGGCCGACAACATAGAGGATCGACCATGATCACAGCCATACAGCGGATCGCTTTTGGGCCGCAACCCGCCGCCGACGCCTTTCTCGCTTTGCAGCCTTTGGCGGTAAAATGGGATGTCCGCAGCCGCTCCTTCGCCTGGCGGGCGGAGAATGAAACGGCGCTGACGGCCGATCTGCCCTTCGGGCAATGCCGCCTCGAATTTTATCCCGACGAGCGCGACGAACAGCTGGTGCGCGTCGACTGCACGCTGCGCATCGACGAGCCGGTCAACCTGCACGCCATGGAGATCCGCTATCGTCCGACGTTCGGTCAGCCGGCGCGCTGGTACGTGCCCTATTTGCGGCCGGGTAAAAACATGGTCATCGCCGATCAAATGTACCGCTCGCCGGTGATGATCGCGCAAAAGGACGACCGCTATCTTGCCCTGCTCCCGGACCTGCACAACTGGCCGATCGAGGAAAAAACCTACCTCGATTTTCTTTACGACGCCGGCGACGGCAGCTGCCGGCTGACCCATGGCCTGGGTCCCTGGAAAACCGGCGGCCACGTTTTCTTCCGCAAAACGAAACGCTGGAAGCTGTTGGCGCGGGGCGCTCAAATCCGCTTAGGCCATTACCTGCTGCTCGCCTCGCCGTCGCCTGCTTCCTTCTACGGCCGCGTCGCGTCGCTGCTGTGGGAGCGTTTTGCGCGCCGCGACGATCCGCGCCCGCAGATGCTGCCGCTGATCGAGTACGAGAAGCTGGCGGTCGAGCGCATCTTCGCGCCCGATCTGTTCCATGAGTTCAATTATCGCGAGCGGCCCGTCGCCGGGATGCTCACCCAGACGGTCACCGCGCGCCGCAAACCGGGCCTGATGAACGCCAAGGAACTGGCGGGCTACCTGCGGCAGCAGGATCGTTTGATCAAGATGATGCGCCTGATCCAGGTGACGCTGTTCACCAACCGTCTCGGTTACTATTTGTTGACCGAGGCGATCCACACCGGCCGGATGAAGGCGCTGCCGATGGTCTCCTTCGTCTGCTGGTTCAACCAGGTGCGCACCGCCCTGGGCGCGCGGCTGCACGCCGAGGAAACCGGCGACCGCGCCCTGGCCGACAAATGCGCGCGCATCGTCGAGCTGTTCCTCAACGCGCCGTGCGCCAACGGTCTGCCGCCCGCCGTTTGCCTGTTTCCCGACGGCGAGGTTTCCTGGAAGAATGGCACGCGCGCCTTCGCCATGAGCGACGATTTCCACCTGCCCGACGCGGCGGTGACCGCCTTCCACCTGCTCGAATGGCACGAGCACGTCGCCGCCGACGAGCGCATTCCCGCCTTGTGCCGCTCGCTGGCCGAACGCTTGCTGACGCTGCAAGACGAGACCGGCGCCTTCCCTTCGTGGATCAAGGCCGGCGGCGAAGTCGATCCCACGTTGGCGCAAAGCGCGGCGGCGGCGGCTCCGGCGATGCTGCTGGCGCGGTTGCATCGCCTGTTTCCCGAACCTAAGTACGCCGCGGCGGCCGAGCGCGCCTTGCGGTTCGTCGAACGCGAGGTGCTGCCGGAAGACAAATGGTTCGACTATGAGTTGCTGCTCTCCTGCGCCGGACGGCCCACCGGGCAGGACGGCCCCGAGCCGTTCACCCGCGCCTACCCGGCCAACAGTTTGAGCATGTACTGGGCGGCCTACGCCTGTCTGGATCTGCACCGCGCCGACGGCAATGACGGCCTGCTGCGCCTGGGGCGCGAGATTCTCGACCGCCTCAGCCTCTTCCAGCAGGTGGTCGATCACCCGCGTTTGTCCTTCGACACCTTCGGCGGTTTCGGCGTGATGAACGCCGATGCGGAGTTCAACGACGCGCGTCAGGGCCTGTTCGTGCCGCTGTACCTGGAGTATCACCGGGCCACCGGCGATCCGGAGTTGTACGCGCGCGGCGCGGCCACTTTGCGGGCTTGTTTCACCTCGATGCTTACGCCGGAAAATGAGCCGGTCGCGGCGGGCAACCTGATTCGCTATCGCCCGAGCGATCGCGGCGCGATTCTGGAAAACTACGGCCACACGGGGCGCGACGAGCCCTCCGGCGGCTACCTCTCGCCCGACTGGGGCTGCGGCACCTCGCTTTACGGCAGCGGCCTGGCGCGACGGTTGGCCGGTCCGGAAATCGACTTGCTGCGCCCGTCAAAGGAAAACCAATGACCAAACGCCCGTTGATTTTCGGCGAAGTGTTGTTCGATGTGTTCCCCGACGGCCGCGCGGTGCTCGGCGGCGCGCCGTTCAACGTCGCGTGGCACCTGCACGGCCTCGGCTGCGCACCGTTGATGGTCAGCCGCCTGGGGCGCGACGAGCGCGGCGCGCAAATCCTCGCCCGCATGAGCGACTGGGGCATGGACGCCGCCGGCACGCAAACCGACGAGGCCCACGCCACCGGCGCGGTCGAGGTGAGCTTTGCCAACGGCCAGCCGTCGTACGATATCGTTGTCGAGCGCGCTTACGATTTTATTGCCTGGCCGCCGCTCGCCGCCTGTCTGGCCGATCGTCCGCCGGCGCTGTTGTATCACGGCTCGCTGATCGCTCGTTCGCCGGTATCGCGTGAGACGCTGCTGACCTTGCGGGAAACGATCGATGCGCCGTTGTTCCTCGACGTCAACCTGCGTCAACCGTGGTGGACGCCCGAGGGCCTGGCAGACCTTATGCACGCGGCGACGTGGATCAAAATGAACGACGAGGAACTCGCCCTGCTGCAGCCGGAGCCGGCCGATCCGTTGGCCGCCGCGCACGCACTGTGCGCGCGCTGTCAGACGCAAGCGGTGATCGTCACCCAGGGCGCCAAGGGCGCGACGGTCGTTTTCGCCGACGGGCAAACGCTGCAAGCCGCCGCCCCGCCGGTGACGAACCTGATCGACACGGTCGGCGCCGGCGACGCCTTCAGCGCGGTCATGCTGGCCGGAATCGTCAACGGCTCGCCGTGGGATGAATCGTTGCGGCGGGCGGTGCAATTCGCCGCGAAAATCTGCACCATTCAGGGAGCCACGACGACCGATCGCGGATTGTACGATTACGCCCGATAAACCGGCACCGTCTGGAAACCCGCCGGCAATACGGCGATACCCCGTTCGCCCGACCGCTCCTCAATGAACGCCGACGGATCGTCGATCGGCCGCAGTTTGATCGCCCGCAATTGCTCGGCGGGCATGGCGGAACACACGTAAACGGGCACGCGCGCCAGAATCTGCGCCAGAATCTGCGCCTGCCACTGGTCAATGACCGTCGCCGGCTGTGCGGCGATCCAGGACAGCACGTCTTCGGCCGTGTCGCCTTGCTTCATGCTCTCCGCGAAATGTCGATGTCCCGCAAAACCGTCGGCGCATTCGGCGCACAGTAAAATCGCTCCGTCGTCACGCACGATGTTGGCCGCCGCGGCGATCCCCTTCACCGCTTGGTAGATGTTCTGGTCGAGCGGATACCCGCAGTTGGAAGTCACCACCAGCGCATATCGTTGCTCGACCGTTACGAACGCGTGCTCCTTCACCCGAGCGCAGCCGGCGCGATGCGCCGCCAGGTGATCGCCCGCGAAAATTCCGGTGACGGCATTGGCCGCATCGACTGTCACGTTGAGCAGAAAATCGAGCGGACAAACGGCGACCATTTCCTCCAGCAGGCGACGGATCGGATTTTCCTCCAGTGTGCCCCAGGTGCTGCGCGCATCGGCGATCAACTCACGGCGATGCAGGTGCAGGATCGTCTCCATGCCCGCCACGCCGGGAACGACCGCCTTGTCGCCGCCGGAATAGCCGACGAAAAAATGCGGCTCGATCAATCCGACGGCGATGCGCCTGTCGGCCGCGAGGTAGTGCTTGTTGAGGATAATCGGCGAGCCGTCGCCGGCCCGCCCCACCGGCGTCAGTTGGCTTTGGTCGAAGGCGTCGTGGTTGACGATCCGCACGCGCCGCACGATCTCGTCACCGAACATCAGCCGCAGCTCGTCGGGCGTGTTGGGGCGGTGCCCGCCGTTGCCCAACAGGATCGTGACGTTCTCGTCCGGCACGGGCAATTCGGCCAGCAGCAGCGGCAGCAGAATGCGATTGGGCAGCGGCCGTGTGCCGTCGGCGGTGACGATCACCACGCGCTCGTGCGGTTGGACGATCTCCCGCAGCGGCGCGCTATTGAGCGGCTCGCGACAGGCTTGTTGAAAAGCGGCGGTGAGGTCGGGCAATGGTGACGATTCGCGCGGTTCCAGCACATGCCGGCGCGCCGACGCTTTCACGCTCAGCGTCAGCGAGCCCTTGCCGTAACACAGGTTGATCGTCCGCCCGTTGTCCACCGGCGCTCTCTCCCTTCACCCGTCGGACATTAACGGCTAACGGCTAGGCAAGCAACTGCATCGAGTTGATGTACGGCGGATCTTCCTTCTCGATGATCTCCAGAATTTCCTTGTGCATCCGCTTTTTCAGTTCGCGGACGATACCCCGCTCCTTCTGGAAGGTCTTGGCAAAGGCCATCACTTCGGTCTGCAACGATTCCAGATCGGGGCAGGCCTTGACGATCGCGTGATGCTCGGCCATCTCCTGCGCACCCACGCGCTTGCCGGTGAAGATCATCTCTTCCAGCTTGTAGTACGGGAACGCGCGGCGGACGATCGCCAGCATGCCCGGCAGGAACGGAATGTTCAGATCGACTTCAGGGAAGCAGAAGAATCCGCGATCGGCGCGCATGAAACGGAAGTCGCACGCGCAGGCCATGATCGCTCCATCACCAAAGGTGTGCCCGCTGATCGCGGCGATGACCGGCATCGGGAAGGTCAGCATCTTGATGAACATATCATTGAGCCCGCTGAGAAAGCCTTTGAGCTGCTCGCGTTTCACCTCATCGCCCAGGATGCTCATCACCCAATTCAGGTCGATGCCCTGCGACCAGCTTTTCGGATCGCTGGACGACAGCACCAGCGCCCGGATCGATTTGTCCGCTTCAACCTCATCGAATACGCGCAGGAAATCGGCGATGAACTCCGGATTGTGGCGGTTTTCGCCCTGGTCCATAATCACATTGGCCACCGAGTCCACTTTTTCCCAACGGATAACCGGCATAACAGCTTCCTTTCGTGTGCGGGATTGAAATCGTCGGCGATGGTTCACGGATGTTCGGCGCGTATCATATCGACAGATGTGGGCGCTGTCTATCGGTTAGCCGGCGGCGCGACGCAGTTGGCGGGGCTTCACCACGCTAAGGAGTCGTCAGCATCCGCACCCATCATCATTGTCGTCATTGTCATTGTCGTTGTCGTCATCGTCATCGGCGGCGTCGTCATCGTCATCGGCGGCGTCGTCATCGACCGCATCGTCATCGATAAAATCGTCATTGACGAAATCATCATCGAGCGTGTCGTCATCATCGATGGTGTCATCGTCATCGACCGTATCGTCGTCGAAGGTGTCGTCGTCGCCCGCCGGCAACAGGAAGTCCATCGCCGCCGCCATGAGCTGCGCACGCGTGTCCTCGGCGAAAATCGTCTCGAAGGGAAAGCCCAGGTAGACGACCTTGAACGTGCCGGTGTCGGCGACGACCGCCGCGCCGTATTCGGTGCCCGCGTATTGTAGATCGGTCGAGCCGTCGACCGCCGCAATCGCGTCGGGCCAGTTGGCCGCGTAAATCAGATAGTCGAGATAATCGAAGGTGAACGCATCGATGCCGGCAAACAGCCCCGAGGCAATCACCTCGCCCACGCCGCTGGTGTCGGCCTGATATTGCGCGCGCAGGTAATCGGTATAGAACGCGCGCTCGCTATCGGTGCCGCATTCCCACAGATCCCAGCCGATTTCCGCGCCGGAAACGAACAACGCGCCGCCGTTGTCGAGGTATTCGGTCAACCAGCGGCGCTCGGCGGTGGAAAACGAATGGTCGTCGGCGGAATCCTCCCCCACGATCCACACCACCGCCGGGTAATCGTTGAGATCGACCTTGCCGGCGGTCACCGCTTCGTTGCTCGCCGAGTCGAAATCCACCCCCGCCGCAGCCAGCGCTTTCGCGTGGGCGATGACGTAGTCGTACGAGTTCATCCGCTGCAGGTAGCCGCGGTAGATCGTTCCACCGCCGTAGTAGTCCTCGGGCACGTTGGCGTTCTTGTCGAGCCGGTCGAAGCCGTTGACGATCAACACGCGCGGGCCCGTGCCGGTGCTCACCGCCAGCGTTTCGGTGGGAAAGCTTTCGCCGCCCTCGTTGAGCGCCGCGATACGCAGGTAGACGACGTGCGAATCGTCGGCCTGCCGGGCCAATTTGTGCGCGGTGCCCGGTTCGTCGATCGCGTCGGTGACGCCCTTGCCCGAGCGGCTCAGGTACAGGCGGTAGGATTCGGCCGCGTCACCGGCCGTGCCGCCGTGGTCGAAGATCGGCGGATTCCAACTGACCAGCGGGCCCTCGTCATTCATCACGACACTGGGGGCCAACGGCGGCTCGGGCAAAAAGCGCGGCGTCAGACCGTCGCGGTTGGCGTAGTAGCGCACGACCGCCTGATAAACCGCCCGCGCCACCAACTGGCGGAATCCCGGCTCTTTGAGTTGCTCGGCGTCGTCGGGCGTATCGTGAAAGGCCACCTCGAAGATGATGCCCGGCGTTTCGTCGTTGTAGTTGGGATTGATCTCACCGTACCAGTTCGTGTGCTGGCCGCGATCGGTCCAGGCGGCGTCCCACCCGGCGCGAATGTCGTTGATGATCTCGTTGTGCACGAAGCTGCGCAGATCGAGACTGCCCTCGACGCCGTTGAACGCGCCGTCCCAGCCGTAGGACGAATAGGCGAACGTGCTGGTGCCCGTGCCCGGATCGGGTGCGTTGGTGTGCCAGCTCAGGTAAAGACCGTCTTCCCAGGACTCGTGCTCCCACTTGGTGTAGCGCGGCATGGTCGTGACCGTGTTGGTCGCGCAATCGGCGCAGCCCATGAACGGCGCGTGGTACAGGCCCGACATTTCCCAGCGCGGTTTGGCGGCGTCCTCGTGCATCCCGCCGCCGAAACGCACGGCGTCGGCGACGACGAAGGTGGTCGGATCGCCGCCCTGGTTGGAGACGACGAGCTGCCGGCGCTTGGGCGGATCATCGGCGAGGAAGTAGTAGCGTCCCAGGTCCTTCCAGGTGAAGCCGTCGCGTTGCAGATTCAACCGCACGGCGCTCGCGCCGTCGGCGTGGCGCACGGTGAACAGGGCGTCGGTCGCGCGGTTCGTCCCGCCGGTGTACCACACGTACACGTGGTAGTAGCCGTCGGCGGGGAACGCGCCGGTGAAGGTCGCCGTGGCCGTTTCGGTCGAGGAGACTTCGGCCACCAGGTAGTCGTCGCCGTAGTAGCCGGAGCTGGCCGTGGACGCCCACCAACCGCCGATCGCGGCGCAACCGGCGTCGTTGTTGTCGATGATCTCCATCGCCGTGTTCATGTCGCGCTCGCGCACGGTGTAGACCAGCGCGCCGGCGTTGTGGAAGTACGGTTGCAGGTATTGCAGCACCGCCTCGGGATTGGAGAAGTCCTCGACGATGCCGTTGGTGTTCGGCCGTTGCGTCAGCCAGGCGCCTTCGCTGTCGTTGTAATACCAGCCGTGACCCGGCGCGAGGAAGATCGACTTGCCGCTCAAAAAGCCCGTCGCCCGCGGCTGTGAGAATCCCGGCGGGCCGACGCGGATCTTGGCTTCATAAGGTTTGGGACCGATTGGCGCAGGGGCTTTGAACAACTCGCCGATGGGCCGATAACCGTCGCGCGGATCGTCGCGGACCAGCAGGCGCGCGTTGCGGCCCGGCGCCACCGACCGCATCGTCTCGGCCAGCGCGTGCATCAGCGGATCGGTGATCGTCTCGTCGCCGTCGTGGGCGAACCCGGCCGGGAACGTCAGATAAAGCACGTACCCGGCGGCATCGGCAGTCACGCGGTCGAGCGTCGTGCCGGCGGGAAAGTACGAGGCATGATCCTTGGTTCCATTGACCAGCAGACGCAGCGCGCCCTCGCCGTCGGCCCAGGGCGTGCCCGGCAAATCGACCGCCCGCCGCCTCAGTTCCACACGCTCGTAGGACACGGCGACCGGCCCGTTCGCCGCACGCAGAACGACCCGCGCCGTCTCGCCGCCGACACTGTCGGCCGGCAACCACAGGTAAAGAACCAGCGCCAATAACGGCAAAATGATCGATCGCTTCATGTGTCCCACCCACTGAATCGATTCACTATACCTTGCCCCACGTTTTCAGGCAAAGCCAGGAACCGGGAACGATCCCTGGACCTGTGATTTATGTGGAGCCTCAGCCGGCGGCAGGGCCGCTTGGGGGAGGCATTTTCGTGGGCCGCACTTTTGGTAAAAGCCAAAGGTATGCCGATCCAAACACTCAAATGAAAAAAATTTCTATTCCCGACCTCAAAGGCTTGCATTAATACATTATATTTTGTATGAATAATGTCGGGAAAATTATTAATCGCAGCAGGCCTGGAGATCGAATACCAATTGTTGTCGCAAGCAAAAAGGGTCACGCCCGGCGTCGATCCATTTAATGGATTTTTTTCCCAGGTCCGCCCGGACTTATTGATTTTCACTGTCGCTCTGGTGGCGGGATTGCACACGCTGTGTCAGCCGCTGGGACGTGACCAGGGCATTTGCAGCTACATCGCCACGGATATTTTGCGGGGCGGCATGCCTTTCAAAGACGCGTGGGATATCCGCCCGCCCGGCATTTATTACATCGACGCGCTGGCCATCTGGCTGTTCGGCAAAACCGGCTTCGCGCTACGGCTGCTGGATTGGCTGATGCTCTCGTTGACCGCAGTGGCGATCGGCCGTCTGGGTACATTTTTCATCGATCGCCGCAGCGGCACGTGGGCGGGGATTTTGTTCGCGGTCGCTTATTTCCTGGGCAACGATTTTTGGGCGCAGGCCAACGGCGACACGTATGTGGTGCTGCCGATGGTCCTGACGCTGCTGTGTCTGGCGCCGCAACGCCGGGGTCCCCGGCCGGTGTGGGATTTCGCCGCCGGAATGTTGATCGCCTGGATTGTCTTGATGCGCTACTCGCACGGGCTGATCATGCTGCCGGCGCTGGCGATGATCTTCGGCGAGGATTTCAAGCTACGCCCGTACGGTTGGCCGCGCCGCATCGGGCGGACGATCGCACTGGGCGCCGGGTTCGTCATTTCCCTGGGCGGCTATCTGCTGTATCTGCGTCTCAATGGAGCGCTGCACGATTTTCTGTACACCGTTTTCGTGTTCGCGCCGCAGTACGTGGCGGTGAGTTCGGGCGGCAAGGTGGGCTTTATGGTCGGCCTGTTCTTTTGGAAGCATCTCATCTTGATAATCGCGTTGTCCTTCATCATCGTGCCGGCCCTGCTGACCGCGAAGGAAATCGCCCGCGAACCGCGCCGCTACGAGATGGTCGTGTTGCTGGCGTGGATCATCACTACGGAAATCGGCATCGTGCTGATGGGCAAATATTTCAATTATCATTGGTTCCCGCTGTACGTGCCGTTGTGCATTCTGGCGGGGCGGACCTACGCCGGCGCCTTCGGCAGGCTGCGCAAACGAGACGGCGCGGGGTGGAAAAAGGCGGTGATTCTCGCTTGCCTGGTGGTGTTCATGTTGTCGGTGGGCAAACGATCGGTGTTTCGGCTGTATCAGTCCGCCGCGATGGTCAAGGGACGCCTGACCCACGAACAGTATCTACAATCGTTCGACCGGATCTTCGAGGCGGCCACCTTCTCGGCTTCGGGCAACTACGCGGGCGCGGCCTATCTGCGCACGAACACCGAGCCGGACGACACGGTGTTGATGTGGGGCTTCGATCCGCTGATTTTGTTTTTGGCCGATCGGAAATCGCCGACGCGGTTCATCACCAATTTTTCGATCATCGCGACCTACTGCCCGCCGACCTGGTATCAGGAATTACTGGCCGACGTGCGCGAGAAAACGCCACGGTACATCGTGGTGGGCACGAACGATTTCAACAAGTACATCACCGGGCAGACGGAGGATTCGCTGGCGTTGCTGCCCAGGTTTCCCGAACTCAATACATTTTTGCGTAAAAAGTATCGGTATGAAACGACCATCGGCAACAATCAATATTACCGCTTGATGACCGACACCGATTAGACGGGGCCTTTCGCAAACGCCTACCGGTTGAATGCATGACCATGTTCGCACATTTTTATCCTTATTTTTAACTATTTTATTATTGACATTATTCGCTCCATAATTGTACCCTTATCAAGCTCCATTGTATTGAACTAATAACATTGATAATTGGAGGGGATTATGAAAGAAGCGAAAACCGAACTGAAAAAATTAGGATTGACCATCAACCGTGAAGTCATCCGGGAGCTTGCCATCGATCTGGGGCAGGAAATGTGGTGCGTAGCCTGCGGGGCGGCCGACGGATGGTGCGTGGCTTGCGGGGCAAGCAAGGGATTTGATTTTACGGAAACGGTGTATCCGGCCGATCTGATCAGCACCATCGGGAAACAGTTCGTGGAAAAGCCGGAATTGCTGGCGGATCTGGTCAAGAAGGTCCAGGGGGCGGCGCCATCGCGAGTGGTCGACGACGCCTTCATCGACGAGATCGCGGAGAAGCTGCTCACCGCCGTTCGCATTGAGTAATCAAGTACCGGCCATTGCCGAAAAAAGCGAAAAGGGGCGATCGGTTTATTCCGAAGAATAGAATCAAATAACTTATAACAGCGATGCGCGATGGAAGTATATCAGCTTCATACCGTCCATTTTAATACAACGAGACGCTGCAATCTCAATTGCACCTTTTGTTACAACAATGCATCGAGCAAAGCGGCGCCGAACCTGCCGCTCGACACGATCACCGCCATTGCCGACGATATAAAAGCCTTGGGAGTGAAACGAGTCGTTCTGTCGGGCGGAGAACCGTTCGTCAGGAAGAACTGGCAGGCCATTCTCGACCTTTTCGTCCAAGCGGCGGAGCGGGTTTCCTTTTCCACCAACGGCACCATGATCGATGAGCGGAAAGCCGCCATACTCAGCGAGTATGAAAACCTTTCCTTTCTGTTATCCATCGACGGAAGCGAAAATTACCACGACAAAGTGCGGGGAAAGGACGGAACGCATAAAAAGGCCGTTCGCGCTCTCAAGGCGCTCAAAAAGCACAACCTGCCGGTGGAAGTCAACGCCACGATGTGCCGGAACAACTTGTCGGAAGCGGCATATCTGACCCGCCTCGCCCGCGATTTGGACATTCAGGTGCGGTTGTCTTTGCTGCACGCGAATGGCCGGGGGAAAAAGCAGAAAAAATTGTTATTGCAGGCGAAAGAAATTTTACACCTGAGAGAGTATTGCAAAATCATGAAAAGCAAGGGCGTAAAAATTTATCTCAATCTTCCGCCGCTGCTGCAATACGGCGAAGACATCATCCCGACCCTGGGCGCATCGTGCGGCTGGGCGGTGAATTTTTGCGGAATTCTGGCCAATGGCGACGTTTCGATTTGCGGCGTCGCCGTCGACGAGCCCTCGTTGGTCGCCGGGAACGTTCGCACGCAACGGTTTGCCGATATATGGAACGACGCCGCGCTGTTCAAAAAGACCAGATCGTTCAAGGCGACCGACCTAAAAGGCGTTTGCGGGAAATGCCCCTTCGTCAATCTATGTGGCGGAGCGTGCCGGTTGTCCGCATACCGCACGACGGGAGATTTTTTGGCTCCCTACGAATTGTGCCAACAATTCTACGAAAAGAATCTCATTAAAAAAGAAGTGCTCTTCGACTGAATCCATCGGTGCCGTTTGGTCAAGTCCCGCGCTTTCCGCCGCTGGTCGTCAGACATCCCCTTCGCTGATGATCGACTCGAGCGAGGCATACACCTGGTTGAGCGCCGCCTTACCGTCGCAGGCGATAAAGACGGTGTCGTCGCCGGCGACGCAACCGACCACGGCGCTCCAGCGCGCCCCGTCGAGAGCCAAAGCCACCGCGCCGGCCTCGCCGGGATTGGTATGCAGCACCAACAGGTTGTCGCCCGCGCGACGCACGCTGTGCACGCGACCGCTAAGGCGCTTGGTGAACGTCCCACCGGATTGGCCGATGGTCGGCAGGCTGTAGAAACCGTCGACCTTGATCAAACCCAGCGCCTTGATGTCGCGCGAAACCGAAGCCTGGGTGGTGGAGATGCTTTGTTTGATCAGCAGATCGACAATTTCCTGCTGGGTTGAAAGGGAATTTTCCTTTACCAATTCGCGAATCAATTTCCGGCGTCTCTTGGTTTCAACCATAACAACTCCCTACTTGTACGCACCATGAGCACACGTGTCCTCAATAAAAATCAAAACTGTGTGGGGAGGAGTTAGTTTTGAATTATTATTCAATAGTCATGTATATATATAAAATCATTCCATTTTGTCAAGCCGCATTTTCTTTGGGGGCGCAGGGCGGCTCGCCGGCGGAACTTGACAAGGGAATTTAGTTCTCTTTAGAGTTGTAAAAATCGACAACGAAAACGGGTGTAACAAAATGAAACTATTGCGAACGATGACAATTTTCGTTCTTTTGTTGATTTTGCCAATCGCCTTCTCCGCCTGCTCCTGCGACGACGACGACGACGACGATGACAACGACGACGACGACGATGACACCGCGGACGACGACATCGACGACGATACCGCCAACGATGACGACACCGCTGACGACGACGATGAGGAATGGCCCTGGGATATCATGATCACCCACGAGTTTCCGCCGGTGGCCCCGCCGGGAGAGTATTACGAATACCAGTTCAAGGCGACGGGCGGTCATAAGCCTTATCACGACTGGACGATCACCCACGGCACGCCGCCGACCGGTCTGACGCTCGATCCGGACACGGGCTTGTTGTCGGGCACGACGGCCGAGGACGAGAAGCTGTACTACTTCGTGGTGACGGTGACCGATTCGAGCGCCGAGCCTGAGACGGCAAGCGAAGCTTTCGGCATCCGCGTGGGCGACCCGAACGAAGATGGTCCGCTGCTGCGCAAGGCGCGTGCATACCAGGAGATCTACGATCAACGGCACAACTGCGACGGGCTGTCGGTGACGGCGGACAACCCGGACGATCCGAACGGCGATTACTGGTTCACCGATCTGGGCGACGCGTGCTTCATTCACGGCAATTCGTCGGCGGGCGCGGCGTTCCGGTACGCGGTGGAAGGCACCGACGAAGCGCTGGACAACGCGCGGCTGCACACGCGGGGGTTGGATCTGCTCAACCGCGTCAACGGCATTCCGGGCCTGCTGTCACGCAGCTACATGCCGGCGGACGCGCCGATGGGCCCGAACGAATTCACCTCATTCACGCCGGAGTCGGAAAACCACTTGGGCGAAGGCGAATTCGCGGACTACTATTGGAAAGGCGACGTGTCGATCGACCAGTACAGCGGCGCGCTGGTCGGGCTGGCGACCATGTACGACCTGGTCGAAGATTTTCAGGTGCAAATCACCGTGCGCCGGACGATCGTCGAGATCGCGGACTATATGTGGGAAGGCGGTTTGCGCATTTACGACGTGGACGGCGAGCCGACGACCTACGGCGATTTTCGCGGGTATTTCCTGGAGGGCTGGCCGGTGCCCAACGGGCTGGCGGCCGCGGCAAGTCTGGCGTGGTTCAGCCTCGCCTATCACGTCAGCGGCGAGCAACGTTTCTCGGATTATTATTGGGAGTTGATCGACCGCGACTACCAATGGGTGGTGACGAATTTCCTCTGGGTGTACCTGGGCTACGCGACCAAGCATTACAACGTCTACATGGCCTATGAAAACATGTACACGCTCACGCGATTGGAAGTGGAAAACGATCTGATTCTGTGGTCGATGTACAGCGACGCTTTCGCCAACCAGTTGTGGAACGACACGGGCGATATTCTGGCGCTGCGACGCGGTTCGTCGGAGGCCAACCCCACCTTCTCGCCGTGGTTCCAATATTCGACCGCCTACCGCGATCCGGTGACGATCATGCAGTCGATCTGGCAGATGGACGCGTTCGTCGATCCGCCGTTGCGCGACCGGTATATCGAAAACAGCGCGAATCCGGACATCGAGAAAAATCCGCAGCGGCCGGAGCTGGCGCTGGAGCCGCTGCCGGCCAACCTGCGCGTGCCGGATATGTGCATCTGGCACCGCAGCCCGTTCGTGCTGGACGGCGGCGACGACAACGGCCGCGAACGCACCGGGCATGATTACCTGCTGCCGTATTGGATGGGCCGGTATTACGGATACATCGGGCCGGATTGGTAAAAACCGAGCGATCGTTCATCTTTCTGGACAATCATGGTTAAAATGTGTATATAGCCTTGCCGACGTTCACGTGCTGGTTAGTGTGGAATAGAGATCGAGGACTCGCGAAAATGGAAATCAAAAAATTGACCAATCCGAAAGGATTGCGCAACTTCATGCACAGCGCGCGCGGCTTGTTCGCCTCGCTGATTCTGGGACCGACGCTGCTGTTTGCCAACGGCGTGCAGATCGTCTCCCTGCCCGTGCGCCTGTTTTCGCAACGCGCCTTCCGCAAGATCATGCGCTTCGGCGCCAACCTGTGGTGGGGCTGGTGCGTGCTGTGGGCCGAGCGGCTGCACCGCACGAAGGTGATCATCAGCGGCGACGACGTGCCCGAGCGCGAAAACACGATCGTGGTGGCCAACCACGTCGAGATGACCGACATCCCGGTCATCTTTTCGCTGGCGCGGCGGAAGAAACGCCTGGGCGATTTGAAGTGGTTCGTCAAGGACATCGTCAAGTACGTGCCCGGCGCCGGCTGGGGCCTGCTGTTTCTGGATTGCCTGTTCGTCAAACGCGATTGGACGGCCGACCGGGAAAAGATCAACCACGTCTTCCATAAGATTTTGCACCACCGCATTCCGCTGTGGCTGATCAGCTTCGTCGAAGGCACGCGGATCAAGCCGTCGAAACTGCTGCTGAGCAATTCCTATACCGAAAAGCTGAAGTTGCCGCCGCTCAAGTACGTGATGATGCCGCGCACGAAGGGCTTCGTCGCGTCGGTGCAGTCGCTGCGCGGACACATCGACGCGGTGTACGATCTGACGATCGGGTACATCGACGGCGTGCCGACGCTGTGGCAGTGGATCAAAGGGAGCGCGAAACGGGCGCATCTTCACGTGCGGCGCTTCGCGGTCGAGGAAATGCCCGAAGACGCCGAGGCGCTGACGGCGTGGCTGATCGAGCGTTTCCAGGAAAAGGACCGGTTGTTGGAGCACTACTACAAATACGGCATGTTCCCGCAGAGCTCGTTGAAGCTAAAACCGATCTCCCTGGGGCAGTAAGGTCTTCGCCGCCAGTTTGTGCAAATAGCCGCCGCGCCGCCAGCCGATGAGGAACGACGCAACGACGAAGATCGCCAAGCCGATCCCCCACCCCAGCCAACGAATCAACAAACTCGCCGCGATGGCGTGGCCCAAGCCGCCGACGAACACCGCCTGCAAAAAGTACTTGTGGATCGTCATGCGCGACGCGGGCGCCGGCGTGCCGGCCATGGCGAAGCCGGCGTAGAGCCATTTGCCGACCAGGTACAACAGCACGGGGATCATGACCAAACCCATGATGTACAGCGTGATGCCCACGTCGCTGATGAAAAACGCGGGGATGTTCGTCCAATCCCAGTTGAGGAACCGCTCCTTGGACGAGGAGAAAAAGCGCATGTAGCCCGTGCCGTCCCAGCCGTGCACGAGAATGAAGAACATCAGGAAATAGCCGAGCGGCAGTTGCAGGTACGCCCAGTAGAGCTTGCCGCGACGAATCAGTTTATACACCACATAATAGCCTAAAACACCCTGGGTGATGTTGGTGATCGCGAACAGCGCGACCATCCAGACCCACAAACTTCGGTCCCAGACGTGCATCGTCTCCCAACTCGGGTAGGCCCACAGCAGGCACACGCCCGACGGCGCGAAGATCGTCGCCAGAAACAGCACGGTGGAAACGAAGGTGTGGTG
Organism: bacterium; assembly: GCA_036725605.1. Classification (GTDB taxonomy): domain Bacteria; phylum Lernaellota; class Lernaellaia; order Lernaellales; family Lernaellaceae; genus CALBTQ01. The sequence continues at coordinate 101,406 of DAIMDW010000001.1, read as the reverse complement.
CGTGTACCACTCGGGCGCGGCATGGGCGCACGGCGCGGCGGCGTCGTTGACGCGCGGCACGGCCAGTTGGCGATGCGCGGCGATGGCGAAGCCCGCGCCCAGGGCGTAGGACCAGAAAACATCGACTTGAACCATGGATCTTCCTCCACGTTCGTTCGGCTCGCGATTGTTGCACTAAGGGTAGGTCGAGGGAATGATAACCAACGACGGCGCGGATTCCAAGCGGGTCAGAAATCGACCACCGGCGTGAGCGGCACGCGCGGATAAATCTGCCCGTGCTTGGGCGGCATCGAGTTGTAAACGTAGTCGATGTCCACCGTGCCCATTTTCAGCAGGCGATAGGAGTCGAAGCCGAGAAAATCGCCGCGCACGAGGATCGTCTCCATCTGCATGGTCATGGCGTAGATGGCGACCTTCGCGCCCTTGGGCAGGCGCGCCAGATCCTCGCCGTAGGCCAACGGGGAGAAGACCAGGCGGCGGCTGTCGGCGGCCATACACTGCATCAGCGGCACGATGAACGGGTAGCCGTCGTCGCCGATCGCGGCGAGGAACTTCGGTCCGCCGATCATGTTGAACACGCCCTCGGCCCACGGGGTGAGAATCGGCTCGGCCTGCCCGGTTTTCGCCGCGCTTTTCGCCGCCAGCGTAAGCAGCGAGGAAACGACGATGCTCGGCAGCGGCAGGCTCCGGCGGGGCGTGGTTTCCAGCAGGTCCATGTAGTGCACGGTGTTGATGCCGAAGTAGGAGTTGTAGCGGAACATCGGCTTTTCGTTGAACATGATGTAGTCGTCGCCCTCTTTCACCGCATGGGTGTAGTTGGCTTTGCCGCGCCACATTTTTCGGTCGAGGGTCATGATGAGAAACGCGGTGCGCGGATTGTTCTTCACGTGTTGTTTGCTCAGCCCTTCGGTGAACTGGCCCCAGATCAACTGGCGCGGGGTCTTGGCCTGCATGGCGGTGATCAGCGTCAGGTGCAGCAGGCCGTCCTCGTTGATGGTGGCGAGCATGCCGACTTTTTCGGTCGGCTCGAAAAGCTTCATGTCCTGCGCCTCGAACGCGGTCAGGGTTTTCATCATGTTTCTCCCCGTCAGCACGCCGCGTCTTTGACCGAACGCAGCGGAGTTTCTTGTCCGTCTTCCAGTTTCGTCGCGCCGCTCCAGTGCACGGCGGCGGGCGCAACGCCCGATTCGCGCGCGGCCTGCGCGAGCTTTTCCATCGTCGCGCGCGTGAACGGCTCTTGATCGGCGTAGGGCCACTGGAGGCCGAGACGCACGTATTGGTCGCGGCACAGGTTGTTGAACGCGCACAAGTCCCAGCGATCGACGCGCTTGCCCAGGTGCTCGGCGAGCCACGCGCCGATGCCGCGCAGGTTGTCGAAACTCGCGGTGGCGTCGGGGATGATCGGCGTGCGGATCCACAACGCGCTCGGGTTTTTGTGCTTTTTCATGAAGTCGCGCACGACCAGCAGGTTTTCCAGGATCTTCTTGTTGGACGCGCCGGTGTGCTTTTTGTGCGCGGCGGCGTCGATGAGTTTCATGTCGAACAGCACCATGTCGGCGTGCGGCAAAATCGCGGCCAGCGCCTCGGGCGCGCATTGCCCGCAGGTGTCGAGCGCCGTGTGCAAACCGCGCTCGCGCATCGCGGCGAGAAACGCAGCGACGAATTCGGCCTGCATCGTCGGCTCGCCGCCCGAGACGGTCACCCCGCCCCCGGACTGCTGAAAGTACGCGGCGTCCTTGGCCACCTCATCGACCAACGCGGAGAGTTTCCACGTCCGGCCGAGCAATTCCAGCGCGGTCGAGGGGCATTCCTTGGCGCAGGCGCCGCAACCGACGCACCGTGCGCGGTCGATCTCCACGCCCTTCTTGGTGAACGTGATGACCTTGTTGGGGCACGCGTCAACGCACAGGCGGCAGCCCAGGCAGCGCGAGGCGAACCACTGCACCTGCGGTTTGCGCGACAGGCTTTCCGGATTGTGGCACCAGTCGCAGGCCAGCGAGCAGCCTTTGAAAAACACGGTCGTGCGAATGCCCGGTCCGTCCTCGGTGGACATCCGCTGAATGTTCAATACGACGGCAGTCGGTTCGCTCACCATTCCTCCGTTAGAATTTCGCGTGGCTGAGCCGCGCGATGACCTCGTCCTGCAGCTCCTTGCCGATGCTGGTGAAGTAGGCGTTGTAGCCGGTCACGCGCACCAGCAGATGGCGGTAATCCTGCGGATGTTGTTGCGCGTCGCGCAGCATGTCGGGATCGAGAATGTTGATCTGCAACGCCGTGCCGCCGTTTTCCGTATAGCCGCGCAGGAACGCCTTGAACTTCGCCTTGTGCTCCGGGTCGCGCAGCAACGAGGGATTGAAGGTCATCGTGTGGCTCGCGCCGTTGGGCAAGCTGTTGAGATAGCCCTGCCAATCGCCGTCGCCGTTGTCGCTCTTGCCGCCCAGCGCTTTGCCGACCGAGTTGGCGTTGGCGGTCGGTCCGTTGATGTCCGCGCCGTTGGAGGGACAGATCGCGTTGGACAAAAACTGGCCCTTGGGACGGCCGTCGGGACTGGCGGCCAGCACGTAGCCGTCGCCGACCCAGTAATTCCAACTGAGCATGCCCGGGCGGAAACGGCGGTTGGTCGATTCGGTGGTGTGTCGCCAGCACTCGTCGGTCCACAGGTCCATCACGCGTAGCGCCAGGGCGTCGGCGTCATCGTCGTCGCGGCCGTACTTGGGCGCTTTGTATTTCGCGCGCGCCTGCAACACTTCGTGGCCGACCCAGTTGTCTTTGAGCGCGGCGATCAGTTCGGCCATGGTGCAGATTTTTTCGTCGAAGACGAGGTACTTGACCGCCAGCAGCGAATCGACCGTGGTCGCGTAGGTCACCGCTTCGAGCGTGGTGAAGCTGATTTGAGCGCCGCCCTGCGTGACGTCGCGCCCCTGCTCCGCGCAGCCTTTGACGAGGCACGACAGATAGGGCGTGGGGAAATACGCCGCGCGAATCGACTCGGACAGCTCGTAGATTTCCACGCACTTGGCGATGATGTATTTCGTCTGCTTGACGTAGGCCTGCCAGAATTCGTCGAAGGTCTTGAATTGCGTCGCGTCGCCGGTGGCCGGGCCGTCCTGCTGGATCGGCGATTTCTTGCCGGTGATCGGATCGACGAACGGCAGCAGATCCTTGCCGCCGGTCAGCGCCAGTTCGACCGCCTTGAGCAGGTTGAGGTTGTTGTCGACCGTGCCGGAACGATCGTTGCCGACCATCGTGTTTTCCAGGCAACCGACCGGCGCGTATTCGTGCACGTTGTCTTCGTTGATCAGATGCCCGATGTTCGCGCGCTTCGCCTCGCGCAACATGCCGGCCATCGAACGCTCGTCGAAGTTGAGCAGGAACGGCGCGCCCTGGCTGGCCTCGACCATGTCGACGACCTTGTCGAGCAGTTCGTCGCTCGTTTGGCGATGCAGGCGGACGTTGGGTTTGGGTTCGAGAATCGGCGTCATCTCGTCGATCACCTCGAGGATCGTGTAGGTCAGCTCGTTGGTCATGTCGGCCCCGCCCGCGCCCACGCCCGACAGCGTGATCAGTTGGCCGAAGCCGGCGGTGATGCCCTGGTGGCCGGCGCGGATCAGCGCGTCGTAAACCGTGTTGCAGTGCATCCAGAAGCACTTGAGGATTTCCTTGCCGAACTCGCGGTTCATGCCCGCGTCGATCGAGGCGCGCCAGTACGGCAGCAGGTATTGATCGATGCGGCCGAAGGACACGCCGGGGCCCGGATAATTTTCATCACTCATCACCAGCATGTGGTTGAGCCACAGCGCCTGCACGGCTTCCCAGAAATTGCGCGGCGGCTCCCACGGCACGCGGGTGAGGTTGTCGGCCATGGTGACCATCTCTTGCTTGCGCGCGGGATCGGCTTCGCGCGCGGCGAGACGGCGCAGCACCTCGGAATATTTCGCGGCCAGATCGCGCGGCATGGTCGCGGCGGTCATCATTGCCCGCAGTTGCGCGCCCTGGGGACCGCGCTGTTCGGGACCGGACAACGCGTTGTGCTTTTGTTCGAGATCGGCGTGCACGCCCTGCCAGCCGAGCGTCAGCAAGCGCTCGTGGCCGGGAATCAAATGCCCGCTGGTCGCGCCGGCGTTGCCGTAGCCGTGATCGTGGAACCATTTCATCTTGCCGCGCGCGCCTTGCTTGCCGCGCACGAGGCGTTCGAATTCCTTGGCTTCCTGCTCGTCGAGGCACAGCGAGGTTTGCAGGTTGAAGCGGCCGCCGGCCAGCAGATCGCCGGGGAGGACTTCCTGCGGCAGATAGTTGACCATCACCTCTTTGACGAACCAGGCGCGCCGCTCGACGACGCTCCAGTTCCAGAAATCGCGCGCGAGCTTCACCGGGTGCGCGGCCTGCCGGAACGAGGAAACGAAGGTCTGCATGAGCAGGTAATTTTCCGGCACGATGTAGAAGGTCAGCTCGTTGAACTGGGTGTCCCACGGCGTGCCGGTGGTGAAGGCGGTGAACTCGTTGTTCCACGCGCGCTGCGTGCCCCGGAAAAAGTAGTCGCGCAGCCATTGCACGCGTGGCGAAAGGCCCTTGGGTTCCTTGATGCGGTATTGCCGTTTCGCGGCGGTCGCTTCGCTCATGGTTTCCTCCCCACCTTGGCGGTTTCGAGCAGACGGATTTGCTGCTCGCCATGCGCGAGCAGTCCGGTCATCAGGTCGACGGCCTTTTTCGCCGAGCGCGCCCGCACCGCTTTGACGATCCGCCCGTGCAGAGCGAAGACGGTGTCGGTGACGCCGGGCATGGCGAAAAAACGGCCGGTCAGGTTTGTATACACTTGCTTGAACGAATTGAGCAGCAACGGATAGATCATGTTGCCCGAGGCGATGGCAATCAGATGATGAAAGCGAAAATCCAACTCGGCCAGGGCGTCGGTATCGGCGACGTCGATGCTCGTTTCCTGCGCGATGATGTCGGCGAATTCGGTCAGGTGCTCGGCGGTGCGCTGCCGGGCGGCCAGGCGCGCGGTTTCCAGTTCGAAGGTGCGGCGCACGTCCAACAGGCTGCGCAGCAGTTGCGGATCGAAATTCCCCTGGCGATAGCCGACCAACGAGGTCAGCAGCGCCAGCGAGCCCTCCCGGCGGTAATCGTTGATCACCGTGCCCACGCGCGGGGTCAGCGAGACCAGCCCTTTGTAGGACAGTTCGACCAGGCCTTCGTGAACCACGGGGCGGCTGACGCCCAACTGCAGGGCGAGTTCGCGTTCGCCGGGCAGCTTTTCACCGATCTGCAGCCGACCGGAGAGAATCAGCTCCTCGAAGCGCGCGATGAACACTTCCTTGAGGCTTTCGGTTTTCAGCGGTGCGAGCACGTCGTTCACGGAACCTCCGCTATCGCATCTGGTATGACCAGCAGCCAGTATCCCCCAACCGCCCCCGGCTGTCAAACGCGAAGTTCGCCTTGGCGCATTTGACAGCGCGGGGCGCATTTCACAAAATAAGCCATCATTGCACACGAGGTGATTATGACTCCCGCCAGTCAACAAGCGTTGGCCGTGTTGCGCAGCACCGACAATTTTCAATGGTACGTCGTGCCGCTGCTGGCCCTGGTGATGTACGCCTACATCAACGAAGCGGAGAAGAAAAACTGGAACGCCGTGTTGTGCGGCCTGCTGCTGTGGATCAGTGAATTCACCTGGGAGATTTTCAACGCGCTGATCCTGCATTTCACGCGGTACGCGGGCATGTGGATCACGCCGGGGAAATCGGCCTACGTGATTCTGGCCGGGCTGAACGTCGAAATTTGGTTCATGTTCGCGTTGGCGGGCATGGTGGTGGCCAAGTCGCTGCCGAAGGATCGCGCGAAGAAAATTCTCGGGCTGCCCAACCGCGTGCTCGTGCCGCTGTTGTGGGGGGCGATCTGCACGTTCATCGAGGTGCTGCTCAATCAGGTCGGCGTGCTGGTGTGGGATTTCTGGTGGTGGCGCTGGCCGCACGTTTACTTGCTTTACATCGGTTACACGCTGCCGTTTTTCCTGATGACCTGGGCGCACGATTATTTGTCGACGAGGTCCAAGACGATCATCCTGCTGTCGTGGGTTGCGTTCAACATCGTGCTGTGGCTGGTGCTGGTCGTGTGGCTGGGCTGGATCTAGCAAGCGCAGCGGCGTCATTGCGGATAAAAAAAAAGCGGAACGGTTTTGACGCCGTTCCGCTTCGTCGTTAAGGCGGTGAATCAATAATCCGCGCAGGTGGCGCAGTAAGCGTGTTTGATGTTCTGGCCGTCTTCGTAGGCGATGTGCACGCCGCCGAGGCCGTCGAGCGCGATGGAACTGTAGGTGCCGTAGCCGATGGCGTCGGCGGTGTAGATCGTCCATTCGTCGCCGATCTTGCGCGCGTAGCGCAGTTCGTCGTAGTAGCCGTTGCGGTAGCTGACGTGCAGAACGTCGTTTTCGTCGATGACCAGGTGCGGCTGGTGACCGGTGTCGTCGCTCGTGTTCTCACCGGGATCGAGCGCGGTCTTGGACCATTCGCCGTCCGGCGAGTTGGTGGCGTACCACAGATCCCACAGGTTGGAGTCGGCCGAATCGACCTTGGCGTAGACCAGGTGGAAATAGCCGAAGCTGTCGACGGCGATGTCGCTGGCGATCGCACTGCCGTCAAGCGATTCCAGGGTCCATTCCGTTCCGGTCCACTCGGCGAGCGTCAGGAAGCCGACCGGATAGCCGCCGGCCATGTAGGAGATGACCGGGCGATTGTCGGGCGTCGCCGCGATGGCCGTAAACCAGCCGGATTCATAAGACGTGTCGACCGGCTCGAAGGCCCATGAGCCGTTGTAATACTGACCGGCTTCGAGGCTGCCGACCAGCTCGGGCATATCCAACTCGGTGTGCGCCATCAAGAGGCGGTCGCCGGCCAGTACGCAGGAGGTCCAGAAGCCGCCGTTGCCGTTGTCGATGGTCTGCGTCTGCCAGGCGCCCGCCGGTGCGAGCCAGGCGAAGTTCAGTTTGTGGCGCTGGTGGTTGCCGTAAAGGATGTAGATCGTGCCGGCGGCGTCGATTTCCATGCTGGGGAACCAGCCGGTGTCGTTGTCCTGATTATCGATATACGTGGCGGTGAAAGCGTCCTTGGCGGCCGTTTTAATGGCGTAGGCCAATACGTTGTTGTCGCAGGACAGGTTGCTGCAACCGGTGTAGGCGACGTGCACGGCGCCGTCGGTGGTCGCCTTGATCGACGTCTGGCGGTTGCCGCCGGAGGTGCGGTCGACGGTCTCGACGGTAAAATCGACGTCGCCGGGCGTCACGTCGTCATCATCGTCATCGTCGTCATCGTCGGTGGTGTCGTCGTCATCGTCGCCGGTCTCAACGCAACAACCGCCCGTACAAACCCACCCCGGGCCCAGCGCTTCGGTACACTCGCCCGTCAATTCACAAGTGATGCAATCGGCTTCGTTGTCATCGTCATTGTCGTCGTCATCGTCGTCGCCGCAAGCGATCAACAAACAAGCGCAGCCGACGGCCAGCAGGGCAAAGAAAAGCAGCAAGCGGGTCATCTTCATTGTTCTTCCCTTCATCAATATAAGAGTTTAATTATTGATGGAGTCGGCGAAGGGAATGTAACACAATTTCCTCCTCGGCGTAATGAATATTTACAGATGCTTTTCGCGGCGGTTGACGGTCGCGCGTCGGCCCGGCATGATAACGGCTACCAATTCCATCCACTATAATAATTAGCGGAGACGCATGATGAACTGGCAAACGAGGCTGCGAATCATCGCTCTTTCCATTCTTCCGTTTTTGCTGGCGTCGGCTTTGCTTTACTTTTTCACGCAGATCAATCTCGTGTCGAAGGATCCCATCGCCTTCGACGGGAGTAAGTTTTCGGCGACCTACGTGACCGACCAGGGCGCAGTGGCGATCAAGCGCGCGACCGAGGAGTCGATTTACGAGGTGACCGGCGAGATCAACGGGCTGCTCAAGACCGACCAACGCGGCATGAACGTCGGGTCCAACGGCGAAGAGGGATACACGCCCTTCTGGCTGCATTTCAGCAATCCGGTGCTGTCGCTGAGCACGGAGAATCCGGAGTACCCGATTTACGACCACATCGGTGTGCTGGGCGAACCGCAGCAGTCGTACACGGCGCGGCAGGAGGAGAGCCTGATTCTGATGGACGACATTCTGCAGAGTCAGGCGTCGTACCGCTACGGGATTTTCACCGTCGACGGCGTGCGCGCGGGCACGGCGATTTACGACGCGACGTGCGGTTTGTTGTTCCGCTTGCAGATCAAGCAGCCGGATCATCCGGACCTGCGCCTGACCGACACCGATTTTCCGATCAGCCGCAATCGCGTGACGCTGGTGATCGTCAATACCCTGTTGGCCGTGCTGATGCTGGTCGTGCTGTTCCGGCAGGCGCGCCACGCGGCGGCGGAAACCAGCGAGCAGGCGCGGCGTGAGGCGTTCCTGGTGCTGCTGGGCGTGTTGTGCGTGGCGACCGACACGCTGCTGGACATCTGGTATCCCTTCGCGTTCGGCTTTATCGCGCCGATGGTCTGGCACGCGCTGATTGCGATCGCGCTGTTCTATTTCGGGCGCGTCGGCTTCATCCCGGCGGTGGCGGAGATCGCGATGGTCTTCGCGTTTTTCCTGTACGACAAGGGCTCGGCGCTGACGTTCTTTTACGTGCCGGGTTCGATCACCGCGTTTTTGTTGGTGCTGCGCCGCCGCGCGTTGCAGCCGCGGCATGAGGAAAGTTAGAGCGTTTCCTCGTATAGCGGATACAGATTGACGACCACCACGGCGCGCTGCCCGTCGACCTCGAAACCGGCGGGCAGATGCAGCCGCACGCCGGTCAACATTCCCTGCCCGTCGGTCAGCTTTTCCAGATTGAAGCCATAGTCCAAATCGAGCCCCTCGCCGGTCGCCGGATCGATGAGCAGGATGACCGGTACGTGCTCGCTTGCCGGCAGCGTGGCGGCGTTGAATTGCGCGGTGATCGTGCCCGCGCTGTGCCAACCGCCGATCGACGCCTGCGTCAGGGAGGTCACCGTCAAGCCCGCCGGTTTGACGCCCAGGCCCTCACCGGCCGGCGCGAACAACGCGGTGCCGTTGAGGATCATCTTGTTGCTCAGCGGATGGCACAGGCCCAGCAGATTGAGGGCGAAGCCGAAAAATTCGATGTTGCCGCAGGTCACCTCGGCGTAGCAGTTGAGCGCGTCGGAGGTGAGATCCTCGTTGAGCAAGCCGCTAACGCGGTAGAGGTCCAGCGCGATGGACACGCCGGTGATTTCCATTTGGAAGCCCTGACTGTCGATGGCGAAATAGGAATCCTCGAAGGCGCCGTTGAGCGGAAAGACGCTCTTGGTTTCGGGATTGACCACCGGATTCAGGCCGGTGGCGCCTTCGAAAGCGAGCAACACAAAACGTTTGCCGGCCCGGTCGATCGACACCGGCGTGAGCAGGAAGTTGTAGCTGTCGAAGCCGATCTGATTGAAGGTGGTCATCATCGGCGGTTGCGGCACGGCCTGACGGCGCAGCAACAAGACGGAGGCGGCCGCATCGGTGATGCTCAGCGGCAGCGCACGGCCGGTCGGCGCGGCGGTAGTGAAGGAGAACGCGCCGGCGAAATCTCCGCCCTTACCGCCGCCCAGCAGGCGATTGCCCACGCGCCGGCCGCCGGTGAGGTATTCGCCGGCGATCGCCACTTGATATTGCGTATCCATCGGCAGCGGGTTTTCCGGGATGACGCTGAAGAAGTTGCCGTCGGCGCTGACCTCGACGCGATGGGCGAAGGACGGCGTGAGGGTGACGCGCAGTTCGTCTTTGTCGATGCGCGCGCGCAGGGTGTCGCCGCCGTTGCGCACGACGAGGCGGAAGGTCAGCACTTCGGTCGGGTTGACCGCCTGCTCGATGCCGGTCTGCGACGAACCTCCGTTGGTGAAGTGGTAGACGAACGCGCCGTCGGCGGGGATCACCTCGTCGGGCGAGAGGTCGCAGCGTTCGTCGCCGGAATTTTCGCAATAGCCGAAGGGAACGAACCAAAGCGTGCCCGCTTCGCCGCCGATGTACAGACCTTCGGGTCCGATGGCGGGCGAGCCGTTGAGGTCGTTGCGGTCGCCGGCGGTGGTGTCGAAGGACCACAGCTTCATGCCGTCGTCGCGCAGGGCGTAGAGTTTGCCGTCGCCGCCGCCGAAGTAAACGTTCCCCTCGCCGTCGATGGCCGCCGAGGAGCGAATCGGATCGAGCGTATCGAAAGCCCACTTGAGCGTGCCGTCGGGATTGATGGCGTAAAGCGTGCCGTCGGTCGAGCCGACGTAGATCGTGCCGTCGTCGGCGATCGAGGGGCTGGCGTAGAAATGATCGCGGGCGGCGAATTTCCAGACCTGCTTGCCGCTGTCGAGGTCGTAGGCGTGCAGGTAGCCGTCAAAGGATCCGGCGAGCAACAGGCCGAGCGCCTCGTGCACCGCGACGCTGCCGCCGACGGGCCCGAGGGTGACGTTCCACCAGCGGCGCGCGCCCGCGGTGTCGACCGAGCGCACCATGAAGTCGTTCGCGCCGAAGTACACTTCGCCGCCAGGGCCGATGGCGGGACAGGACCAGACCTGGTCGATCGTCTTGTATTTCCATTTGACGACGCCGCTCTGGTCGATGGCGTACAGGTGGCGGTCGTCGTTGCCGGCGTAGAGCGTGCCGTCCACGCCCATGGCGATGTGGCCTTCCCACCAGGGGATGAAGGCGTCGCCGGCGTCGGCGGAAACGCGCCAGACCTCCTGACCGTCGGGCGTGAGCTTGTACAGGTAACCGTCGCCGGCCGGCAGGTAGATATGACCGTCGGCGGCGATCAGCGCGGTGGAATCGATGATTTGCTCGGTCGCAAACTCCCACTTTTTTTGACCGTTGGCGGCCACGGCATAAAAGCGCGTGTCGGCCGAGCCCATGTACACCGTGCCGTCCTCGTCGAGCACCGGCTCGTGGAACATGCCCTTGCCGGTTTCGAACGCCCACAACGGACGCGAGGAGGCGACGGGCATGATCGGGCTTTGGCCGGTGTTGCGGCTGGTGCGGCGATGCATCGGCCAGGGCGAAGTGCTTTTGACGGGCACGCCGTAATCGTAAACGATCGGCGTGACGTCGTCGTCGTCGGCATCGTCGTCGTCGCCGGGCGTGGCGTCGTCGTCGGAGAAATCGTCATCGTCGTCGGCGCTCAGGCAGGCGCCCGTCAGCAACAAGCAGAAAAAAACGGTGAGCGATAAAATGCGCATCCGTCCCTCCCAAGAACGAAAACGTTTACGCGAAGCGGAAGCTGGCCAAAAACGCCGGGGCCGTTTTCAACCGAAAGTGCGTCACCGATTTGGAAACGAGCCGGCCGGTCTCCACTTCCGTGAGCACGCCGTAGCAGGTGGTGTGCGACACGGGGAGGTTCCAGGGCCGGATGTTCACCTTTTCGCCGACGAACTCATAGGCCGTACCGTCGACCGAGAAATTCAGCTTGTAGCGCAGAATGTGCTCGGTGAAATACTTGAGTTCGAGGGAGCCGGTCGCCGGTGCGTTTTCACACAGACCGTCGACGGTGATCGCGCCGGTCAGTTCCTGCCAAAGGAATTTATCGCCGAGCGGGTTGAGCCATTCGCTCAGACGCCTGGGGCCCCAGGTGGAACGAAACGACATCGGGCGGCGGCCCGGCTCGCCGAACTCGGGCTCGAATTCGTGATCGCCGGTCATGACCTCGTCCATGACGAAGCCGACGCGACGCTCTTTGACCATTCGTTTCAGATCGCCGATTCTGCCCATGGCCTACGCTCCTTTTTTGTTCGCTTTCCCACCGACGGTGAGAAACATATTGGAGGTCCAGCTCATAAAATTGGCGAGCGGCGGCACCAGGCGCGAGTAGAAGCCGAAGTCGTTGATCAGGCTGACCATCTCGATCTGTTTTTCCTTTTTGGTCGCCTGGAAGATGATCCTGCCCACTTTCTCGGGCGTCATGGAATAGTACGGTACGAGTTTCATCGAGAGTTTCTGGCCGAGGGTCTCGCCGGGGATGTCTTTGTAAAACGGCGTGTTGACCATGAAGGGGTACACTGTGGTCACGCGCACGTTATGCTTTTTCACTTCCCAATGGAGAATCTCGGAGAACGCGCCCAGCGCGAGTTTGATCGTCGCGTAGGCGCCCCAGGTCGGCAGGCGGAAGAAGGCCTGGCCCGAGCTGATGTTGACGATCTGACCGCCGCCGCGGGCGATCATCGCCGGGAGAAAGGCGTAGACGTGATAGAGCAGCCCGCAGAGGTTCACTTTGATCAGCCGCTCCCACTCGTCGATGGTGGTGTCGATCAGCTCGCCGCTGTGGCCGATGCCGGCGTTGTTGATGAGAATATCCAGGCCGCCCAGGTCGTCCTCGACCCAGCGAGCCAGCGCCTCAACCTGCGCACGGTCGGTCACGTCGACCCGGCGCGTGTGGACCGGCACCTGGAAGGCGCGCAGTTTGTCGGCGGCCCGCGCCAACGCGTTTTCGTCGATGTCGGTGATAATCGGTTCCGCGCCGGCCTTGGCGAATTCCTCGGCGGTGCACAGGCCGATGCCGCCGGCGCCGCCGGTAATGAGCACCCGTTTGCCTTTTAGTTTTCTCATAATCCCTCCCACGAAAACCGCCGAACGTCCGCCAATGCGCCTTAGTTCAATCGACCGAAACCGAAGAAGGCGAAGTTGACGATTTCCTCGCCCAGTTCCTCGGGCGTCAGGTCGGCGAAGTTGCCGTGCCACCAGGCGGTGATCATCTGCAACGCGATGCCGACCAACGATTGCGCGACGATGTCGGCGCGGCACGGCCGAGCAAAGCCGTTGGCGATGGCGTGTTCCAAAAAGAACTGCGCCAATTGGGCGAAGCGCGTGTAGAAGCCGGCCAGCTTGTCGCGAAACTCGCCGTCGACGGCGTTGGCCTCGCGCAAAAAGAGGACGGTCATTTCCTTGTTCTCTTCCAGCAGGCGGGCCAGTCGCTTGACGGCGTTGAGCGACGCGTTGCGGTATTGGTCGAGGTTGGCCGGCAACTCGGCGGACATTTCGCTGAACTGGCCGAGCAACTCGATGGCGAAGCGGTCGAAGATCGCCTCGAAGATTTCGCGCTTGCCGACGAAGTAGCGATAGAACGTGCCCTGACCGACGCCCGCTTCGGTCACAATATCCGATATCAAAGTGTTGTGATAACCTTTATCGACGAACACGCGAACCGCCGCGTCGATCAGCGTGTTCTGCGTGCGCGTTTTGCGTTCACGATCTCTTTCCCGGCGCAAGTCGGAAACCACGGCGTCCCCCTTCCAGTTCGTTTCAAATTCGTCCGTTGCGTTGCCAAGGTCTTGGCAATGAAACGATAATCGATACGGACGGACGAATCAATCTCGATATTTGTCAATTTTAACCGATTGATATGATATATTTTTCATCCAATCATCCGTTTGGTCACCGGGCTATTTTATCCACTTTTTGACACAATGCAACAAAGTCCTTGTCTTCGCAAAGAAAATTCGTTTTCACACCAAAACGGACTGACTCGTCCGTTTCAGGGATTGCGCCGCCGGCAAATTTGATGGTATATACTTTCGCACACCCCGGAATTTTCACATCAAGATTTTTCACCCACGATTTGTGCAACTCGATAACACTCGACGATTCACGAACTGGAAAGTGGAGCGATGAATACACTAACCGACAACTGGAAAGTCAGCGGAGCCCTGGCCGCGAAAAAAGCGGTGGCGAAAACGGCGCTGGTCGCGGTGGGCGTAGCCTTCGAGTTGGGCGCGATGTACTCGCAGGACGTGCGCAACGAGGTGGCCACGTGGAAGGACAACCTAGTCTTCTCCATGGGCGTGTTGCCCAACGGTCCGTACATCACCGTCCAAAAAACGGGGCGCGATCAGATCAAGTATCTCGGCAGCTACATGCAAAAGCCCGACGTGGCCATTTTGTTCAAGAACTTCGATTGCGCGCTGATGGTGTTCACCGGACAGATGGGCACGCACATTGCGGCGGCCGAGCGCCGGTTTATCATCCGGGGCAACATCGGCGAGACGATGTCGATCAACCGCGCGCTGGGCATCGTGCAGTCGTTCCTCTTCCCGGGGATCATCGTGCAGAAGACGTTCCGCCGCGTGCCCGAGCCCGGTCCGGAGCGGACGATGGCCAAGGTCAAGGTAATGGCCGCGTTGACGCCGGCGCTGGCGCTCAAAGCGTTCAAGTAAACACACCTCCGTACAAAGGAGAAAAACCGTGATTGGCGAATTTTTCGAATTTTATTGCCCGGTAAAAATCATCAGCGGCCACAAGGCGCTGGCCAACCTGCCCTATGAGATGAAGTTGTTGGGCGCTTCCAAAGCGTTGGTGATTACCGATCCGGGCGTGGTCAACGCGGGCCTGCTCAAACCGGTGCAGGCGACGATGAAGGGTTCGGGCAGCAAGATCGCCGCGATCTACGACAAGACGCCGCCGGATTCGAGCAGCTACGTGTGCAACGAAGTGGCGCAGTTGTTTTTGAAGAAAAAGTGCGATTGCTTCATCGCGCTGGGCGGCGGCAGTTGTATCGATACGGCCAAGGGCGCGAACATCGTGATCAGCGAAGGCACGGACGACCTGATGAAATTTCAGGGCATGGACCGGCTGACGACGCCTCAAAAGCCGTTGATCGTCATTCCGACGACGGCGGGCACGGGCAGCGAAGCCACGCTGGTCGCGGTGATCAAGGACGTCGATCGCAATTCGAAGATGCCGTTCGTCTCCGACGAGCTGTATCCGGCGCTGGCGATCATCGATCCGAAAATGACCATGAGCATGCCGCCGAAGATCACCGCGGCGACGGGCATGGACGCGCTGACCCACGCGATCGAGGCGTATTACAGCCTGCAGAAGAATCCGATCTCCGACTGTTTCGCCACCTCGGCGATCAAGTTGATCTTCGACAATCTGCTCAAAGCGGCGAAGAACGGCGCGGACGAGCAGGCGCGTCTGGCGATGGCCAACGCCTCGCTGATGGCGGGCATCGCGTTTTCCAACTCGATGGTCGGCGTCGTGCACGCCCTCGCCCACGCCACCGGCGGCATTTGCAAAGTGCCGCACGGGCTGGCCAACGCCATCCTGCTGCCCTACGGCATGGAGTACAACCTGAAGAAATCCGCCGCGTCGCTGGGCGAATTGGCCCCGGCGATGGGCGTGAAGGACCTCAACGGCACCGCCAAAAAGAACGCCGAAGCGGCGATTCAGGCGGTGTTCGCTCTGCGCGAGAAGCTGCACGACGTGGCGGGCATGCCGCTGACCCTGGGCGACGCGGGCGTGGCGAAAGAGGATCTGGAGAAGATCGCCCACGGCGCGATCAACGACGGCTCGTGCACGTACAATCCCGAAGAACTGGAATACAAGGACGCGCTCAAGATTCTGAAAAAGGCGTATTGAGCGAAAACGTTTTACGGTTGCGAACGGCGGCTCCCGCGCGGGGTCGCCGTTTTTCTTTGGCTTGAAATCATCGCCCATTGCGCTACATTGGAAGGGATAACCAACGAAAGCGAGGAACACCATGACCCAGACGCGTGTGCTGCAACCCACCCCCCCCAGCGCGGTGAAGGACGGCAAGGTCGTTTCGTTCGGCTTGTTTCGCGAACCGTTTCGCGACATGAACCTGCGCAACGTGCGCCTGGTCGACGCGGGCGAGCCGCTCGGCGGTTTCCTCACGGGGTTCCGGCTCAAGCAGTGGCAGCACATCGCGTTCATCAGCCGGGATTTCCTGCTGGCGTTCGCCATCGTCGACGCGCATTACATGGGCTCGTCGTTTTGCTACTTCGTCAACCGGCAGACCGGCGAGTACTTCGAGCATCACTGCGAAGCGCCGGGCAAGGCGGCGCGGATTTCGCGCGAGCTGTGGCACGACGACTGCCGCATCGACAAGCGCGGGTACTTCATCGAAGTGCGCAACCGACTGGCCGAAAGCCGGCACTACATTTCCATCAACATTTCCGCCAAGGCGGGCAAACCGGCGATCAAGGCCGAACTGGAGATCGTCGAGGACCTGCAAAAGGTGCAACCGCTGATCGTCATCCTGCCGATCAACGACGAGCAACGGCCGCTGCACACGCACAAGACGCCCGGGCCGGTCAGCGGCGAGATTCAAATCGGCGAGCAAAAATACACGCTGAACGAAAAGCATGACATCGCGATGATCGACGTGCAAAAGACGTTCTACCCGTTCAACACGTTCTGGAAATGGGCGACCTGCGCCGGCTACGACAAAGAGGGCAACCTGATCGCGCTGAACCTGGTCAACAACATGATCCGCAACGACCAGGAATTTAATGAAAACTGTCTGTGGGTGAACGACAAGCTGACGCCGTGGAGCGCGGTGCGCTTCGAGTTCGATGAAAACAATATCCTCGAACCGTGGCACATCCGCACGACCGACGGCAATTGCGATCTGACGTTCAGACCGCTGGGCGAGCGCGCGGACAAGATCAACCTCGGGCTGATTCTATCCGACTATCATCAGCCCTACGGCCTGTTCAACGGCACGGTGGTCGACGCCGACGGCAAGACGCACGAACTGAACGATTTCTTCGGCGTCACCGAGCATCACCTGGCCCGCTTCTGACGCGTCAGGAGTGCGTGCGGATCATCACGATCACCCAGCGCACGAAACGGACGATCAGCGCCAGCGCCGCGCCGGCGATCGCATAGGAGATCGCCACGCCCAACGCCACCATCACAATCACCGCCACGGTACCGGCGATCAGCCACTTGCGTCCGCCGTTGTCGCGCCGCACCAGCCGGGCCGCGAACCAGACCATCGCCGCGACGATCAGCAGCACGAGGTAATTGAGCGTGCCGGAAAGCTTGCGCGACGAATAGAACAGGCGCAGCGTCGAAGGCTCGCCGAGGGTGATCAACTCTTCGAAGCGCAGGCGCGTTCCCTCGTTGGGCACGGCAAACCGGGCGGGCAACGAGCCGGTGGCGTCAACCGACTGTTGCGCCGCACGGATACGGGTCTGGAACACCTGCTCGGCCTGCTCCTGCCGTTCCGCGAATCCCAACACGCCCGCTTTGCGTTTTTCCCTTTTCATCATCGGCGCGGGCGGCGGAGCCATCGGGGCTTCCTCGGGCATAATCGACGGTTCGGCTTCACCGGCGAATTTGTCCATCAGCGTTCTGGTAACCGGCGCCACAAAGGGCTCGCGTAGCGTGCCGCTCCAGCGCGTGTAGCGGTAGCGCGCGGGCGCGAAGACGGTGAGCATCGAACGGGAGATCGGCAGATCGACCTCGGGCATGACCAGTGACAGCGCACCCAGGCCGCGCACGTTTTCGCCGAGGCTGAAGTAGTAGATCACCTCGACCTCGAAGCTGTTCAGGTCGCTGCCGACCATGCTCGATTTTTCGAGCGGCAGCAGGATTTTCCCTTCCTTGGTCTGGCTCGGCTTGACCGGCTTGCCGGCGACGAAGGTCGACCAGAGGGCGATTTTGTCGCCGGGCGGCAGGGTGATTTCCAGAAACTGTTTGCGGTTGTTGCGCATGGAGTACAGCGCGCGCGCGACGCAATCGCCGTCCTCGGTCAGTTGGACGACGTAGTTGGCCGAGTCGATCGCCGCGCCGAGCACGGCCTGCGTTTTGTGGCGCACGACGTTGAGTTCGGCGCTGAAGGGATGACGCAGGTACTTGAACGACAGGACGATCGGATTGGTCGAGCCGCCGCGTAAACCGGCGGGCAACTCCTTGGCGTCGACCATCTGCAGGCCCTGCACTTCGCCGACGGGCGTGACTTCGACGCCGCCGGTCACCTGCACGGCGAAGAAGCCGCGCTCGCGCTCGACCTCCCGCGCCTGAATCGCCGGCAACGGGAAGGTAAAGGACTCGTCCTTCGTCGAGCGCTCGAGCACGAGGGTGAGGTTGTATTCGCCCTTCACCTCGAAGCCGACGGTCGCCGTGAGCAAGCGCGTTTGTTCATCCATTTTCCAGCCGACGAGCGAAGCGCCGCCGCAATCGGCGACGTCGAAGCCCGCGGGCACGACCACCTGGAATTCGCTGACCGGCGCATGGCGCACCTCGTAGGCCAATTGCACGACGGCGCGAATGAAGCCCTCGTCGATGGAAACGAGCGTGCTGTTTTCGACCAGCACCTTGGGCGGCAGTTTTTCGTGCAGTTCCTCTTTCTTTTCCATGGCGACGGTGTAGCTCAGGTTGAGCGAATCGCCGGTCATAATGGCCATGAGCGGGCCGGTTTTCGGTTGGCTCATCGTCGCACCGTCGACGGTCAGACCGGAATACTTATCGCCCGCCTTGAGCGTGAGCACCTGGCCGGCGGCCTCGGGCAATTCCAGATCCAACACGCCGGGCCCGGGGCGCATGGAAGCGGCGAGACGAAAACGCATGCTCACCGTGTGCGACGAAGGGCCTTTGATGATCAACGCGATTTCGCCGTCGTGATCGGTGATCGGCGCAATCTGGTTGTCGAGCCGCACGTCCTCGATCGGCGCGCCGGTGTCGACCAGCGGCACGATCACCCAACCCTTTTTCAGGATCGACAGCGGATACGAAGCGGTCAGCTCGAACTCGCCGTCGGCCAGCACGCCGGTCAGCGTACCGCGTCCGAGCGCGAAATCGATCGGCGGCGGATCGTCGGTCGTCGGCGGCGTTTGCAGCTTTTCGAGAAGCGCCTTGAAATCGCTCCAGGGAATGGTCAGCGCACCGTTTTTGATGTCGGGCAATTCCTCGGCGACGACAGTGGCGCTCAGCAGAAGAAGCAACGCCAGGATCAGCGGCAGCGCGCGTCTCATGATTCACCTCCCTGCCCGTCGTCGGTGGCGGCCGGCGGCTCCGGCTTTTTGGCGAGCGGCGGCGTCTGCGGCGGCGGAGTCGTCACCTGGCGCGGTTTCTTTTCGCGTGCGGCGATCGCGGCGACAAACCAGCGCAACAACATGCCGACCACGCCCAAGAGCGCGGCGGAGATCAAGCCGCCCGACGACAACCCGACGGGCATGGCCAGGAGGATCATCAACACGAACAGCAGCACGCCCAGGCGCATGATCTTCGCCGACGGGCGGCCGATCCGTTGATCGCGGCGGGAGATCAGCCAATGCATGACGAGGTAGCCGACGTACACCGCACAGAAAATGACGAACAGCCACAACAGTTGGCAGCGGTAGGTGCGCGCGTAGAAGAACGTCGCGTTGTTCTTCTGCAGCGGATCGACGATTTTATCGGCGAACAGGAGCTGACGTCCTTCCCAGGTAATTTCGAATTCCACGGCCAACGCGCCGCGCGCCAGGTTGTCGCGGTAGTCGGCGTTGCTGGCGCTAATGGGAATGTCGGCCAACTGCTGTTGCACCTGCGAACGTTCGTTGCGGTACATCACGTTCTTTTCGACATCGTTTTTATTGTAGCGCCACGACAGCTTGCCGCCGATTTCCTTGCCTTCCTCGTCGACGGCGGAGGTCACCGCCAGCGGCTGGTAGGCGCCGGTGACGGGCCGCAGCTTGCCGCCCAGGGCGAAGGTGCGCAGACGCGCGGGCACGTACAACTGCAATTGCAGATTCTGCATGCCGACATCGACCACGGGCAGCTCGACGTTGCGCCGGCCCAGCGGCCAGAGCGCGCCGCCGTCGCGATAGGCCAACAGGCGAATCTCGCTGGTCCGGCCCACTTCGCTCTGGAAGATCGGCAACAGAATCTGACCGTCGCGCTCGGCGGCCTTGATCGGCTTGCCTTCGCGATAGACGCCCCACAGGTCGGCGCCCGGCGGCAGCGTAACGCCCAGGTACTGACGCGTGCGGTTGGCGATCTTGTAGGTCGCTTCGATCAGTTGTTTGCCCTTGTCGGTGATCATCACCTTGTAGAGGGCCGATTCGATTTCGCAGGTGAGCACCGCGGCGCTCTTGTGTTTGATCATCTCCATTTCGAGCGCGGTCGGATGCTTGAGGTACTTGTAGCCGAACAGCACTTTTTGCTCGTCGGTCCCGCGCAGATCGGGCGGCAGTTCGGAGCGGTCGACCGGCGCGAAGTTGCGCAGGCTGCCTTCCTTGGGCGTCACCTGCACGTTGGTGCGCACGGCGACGGCGAGAAAGCCGACCTCGCGCACGACGTTGCGCACGACCGGCGTGTGGGTGGCGAAGGAGACGGATTCGTCGGACGGCAGCACCATTTCATAGGTCACCGCCAACTGGTGGCGGCCGGTGGCCTCGAAGGCGATCTTGACCGTCAGTTCCTGCTCGCTCTCCGCCTCGGACACGCTCCAATCGACCAGGCCGTCGGTGGAAACGTCGGCGACCGAAACCTCTTTGGGCAGCAGCAGGGAGAATTCGCTGAGCGGTTTGTGCTGAATGTCGTAATCGACGATGGCCGTGTACACGGCCAGGCCCTCACCGACGGTGAGCATGGTGCGCACTTCGGCGGAGACGCGCGCTTCGCCTTTTTCCACCTTGGGCGCGCGACGCGTCCAACGGACGGTCACGCGGTCGGCGGCGGCGAAGGAACCGATGGCGACGGTCGTTTGCCCCGTCGTCTGGCTGACCAGCGGTCCGCCGGGTTCAAGCATCACGTGCATTTCGGGCTTGCCGATGCGCACGGTCAGGCGGTGCACCTGGCTGAGCGCGGCGGGCAGCACGAACTGTTCGGGGCCGCCGTCCTGCGACAGGGGCAGTTCCAATTTCAGGCGCAGACGATGCGCGCCTTGGCCCTGCAGGGTCAGTTGCAGATAGCCGCCGTCGCCGCGCGTGAGCGAAGTCGGTTTGTCGTCGAGCAACGCGGCGGCCAGCGGCACGTTGGGCGGAAAGACCGGCAAGGTCGCCCAACCATTCTTTTTAAGCACGAGCACGTCGGCGTCAATCTCGACCGACACGCCGTTCTCGCGCACCACGGCGTTGTAATCGGCCGCGGCGAGCACCGCCTCGAAGGGCGGCGGCGGATCGTCGACGACGGCCTTGTTGACCAGGAGCTGCTGGAGAATGTCCTTGAAGTCGCTCCAGGGCACCCACATCGAGGTGTCGCCCATGGCGGGCAATTGCGGCGGCTTGGGCGGCTCGGCGGCCCCGGCCGTACCCCATAATAATCCGACAATCACGAACAACAGAAAAAACGTCCGGCGGGCATTCATGCGGATCCCTCCCCGGCTGACTGCATGGAATTGCTTGCTTGTTTCTATGACACAGGTTTACGGCAAAAGTTTCAATCGTCTTTTAAAGAAAATTTTTCCGGTCACGCGTTTGACCATCCGGCCACGGCACGTTAACATCTGGGTTCCACAAATGCAGTTCTTTTACGGGAGAGAAAAGTGAACATTCCCACTACGCATCGTTTTTTCGTCTTCGTGCTGTGCCTTTTCATCCTCCTGGGCGCGACTTCCTGCCGGCAGATCGGCGAGCCGGTGGACCTGGCCTGGAACGATCTGGTCAGCCCCTGCCGCCACGACCTGCAAATGGACGGCTACAAGCTGCATTACATCGATATCGGCGAAGGCGAACCGTTGCTGATGCTGCACGGCTTCGCCAGTTCCGGCTATGCGTGGAACCAGCAGGTCGAGCCGCTACGCAAGGCCGGGAGGCGGCTGATTCTGGTCGATCTGCCGGGCCAGGGATTTTCCGACGTGCCGCCGCGTTCGTTCAAGCCGACGGTGGAGAACATGGCCGCCGAGGTGATCAAGCTGGCGGATCATTTAAAGCTGAAAACGTTTTCGGTGCTCGGCTGCTCGATGGGCGGCGGGCTGACGCTGTACCTGTGCTGGAAATACCCGGAGCGCGTCGAGCGCGCGGCGGTGATCGACCCGGCGTCCTTCGATCAGGAACGCCCGTGGGCGCTGGGGCTGCTGACCAATCCGGTCACCGGGCCGGTGCTCGCGCAGGGAGCAAGCAAGCAGACGATCGGCGCGGGCCTGAAGGACACGGCGGTGCAAAAGCAGGTCATCACCGACACGTTCGTCGACGAGTACACGCGGCCGCTGAACAAGCCGGGGTACAAGGCGTTCATCAGCCGCCTGATGCGCGAGTTCTTTTCCAAGGAATTCGAGAAAATGGTGCTGAGCTATCACACGCTGCGCACGCCGCTGCTGATCATCTGGGGCAAACAGGATCCGTGGATTCCGCCGGAGTTCTGCCCGCGGCTGGCCGCGCTGGCGCCGAACGCGAACTGCGAGATGATCGACGAATGCGGGCACATGCCGCACATGGAGCATCCGGAGACCACGGCGAAGCTGCTGACGGATTTTTTCAGCGCACGCGAAGCGGAATAGTCCCTCCCCCTATCCGCGATATGTGTTGTTCAATTTTTCTCATCCGCCGCTCGGCAAAGTCGACGCCGATCGTGCGGCAGGCCGTAAAATCGGTTTGCTCATCGATTTATGGAATGCTAGGATAAGTCCACTTGGCAGCGTCGTGATGTGAAAACCTTTCAAAATTGCAGGAAAATCGTCCTATGGCCTATCTGTTGGTGACGAAGGGAGCCCAGGCCGGTGAGCGGTATCCGCTGACGGCGGGCGAGTATCTGATCGGCCGCAATCCAACGTGCGACATCAACCTGACCGACAGCAGCGTTTCGCGGCAACACGCGAAAATCCGCGCGCTGACCGACGGCACGTTCGTCGTGGAGGACTCCAACTCGAGCTACGGCACGCTGGTCAATCATCAGAAAGTAACCAAAGCCGCGCTGACCGACAAAGCGGAACTGCAACTGGGCGGCGCGGTCATGGAGTTTCACCTGGACGACGCCGGGCCGGCCGACGCGGCGGACGGATATACGATCATGCGCGTGCTGGGCGAGCAGGCGCCGGCGGAGCACGAGGAAACGGCCGGGCGGTTGCAGGAGCGCATCGAGGCGCTCAACAAACGGTTGCACACGGCCTACGACATTTCGGCGATCATCACCAGCACCTACGACCTGACGGAACTGTACAAAAAAATTCTGACGTCGATCTTCGCGACGATCCCGGTCGAGCGCGGCAGCATTCTGCTGTGGGACGCGGCGCACGACGAACTGCAGCATCAGTGCTCGCTGGACACGCGCGGCGGCGCGGAGGAAGTGCCCTTCTCGCGTACGATCGTGCGCAAGGTGATCGACCGGGGCGAATCGCTGCTGATCAGCAACGCACAGACGGACACGGGCTTTGACACGTCCAACAGCGTGTTCGCCTACAACATCCGCTCGGCGATGTGCGTGCCGTTGCGCGCGCATGACGAGATCATCGGCGTGATCAACGCGGACGCCTCGGGCGCGTCGGTGTTCAAGGAAGAGGATCTGCAACTGCTGACGCTGATCGGCAGCCAGGCGGGGATCGTCGTGCAGAACGCGCGGCTGATCGACGAGAACATCAAGGCCGCGCGCCTGGCCGCGGTCGGACAGACCGTCGCCAGCCTCGCCCATTGCATCAAGAACATTCTGCAGGGGCTCAAAGGCGGTGCGGGCTTGATGGATCAAGGTTTGGAGATGAACAGCAAGGAGATGACCGACGTGGCGTGGAAGCTGGTGAAGACGAGCCAGCAGCGCATCTCCGAGCTGGTGCTGAACATGCTGGATTACTCGAAGGAGCGCAAACCGGCGTATCAGTCGGCCGATCTGCGCGAGCACATGGAGAACATCCGCGCACTGATGACCGAACGGGCGCGGGAAAAACAGGTGCGCATCGAGCTGGCCTACGACGAGGCCACGCCGGCGGTCGAGTGCGATCCGATGGGCATCTACCGCGCGACGCTCAACCTGTGCACCAACGCGATCGACGCGGTCGAGCCGGAAACGGGCGTGGTGACCATCCGCGTGCAGCCGGACGCGGCGGGCGAACACGTGCTGATCAGCGTGGCCGACAACGGCAGCGGCATTCCCGAACAAGTGCGCGCCAAGTTGTTCGAGGCGTTTCACAGCACGAAGGATTCCAAGGGCACCGGATTGGGCCTGGCGGTGAGCAAGAAGATCATCAACGAGCACCACGGCGAGATTCTGCTGGAGACCGAAGTGGGCCACGGCACGACCTTCACGCTGCGCCTGCCGATCAAGCGGCCGGCGACGGAGGAACAAGCAGCGCAATAAACCGGTCGGCGACGACCGCATCTTTTATAGAAAGGAACGATGATCATGGCACTGTTCAGCACAACGCCGGACAAAGTCCAAAAGTGGATCGACCAAGGCAACGCCAAAAAGCTGATCGGCGCATTGACCTCGACCGACGCGATCGTGCGGCGCATGTCGGTGGAAGGGCTGGCGCGCATCGGCGGCGACGATGTTCTGGATTATTGCCGCAAGAACATCACGAACCAGAACGACACGATCCGCTGGGATGTGACGAAAATTCTGGGCCTGATGGGCACGCCCGAGGCGATCAAGCTGATGGGTTCGATGGGCGATCCGACGGAGATCATCCGCGACAAGGTCAAAAAAGAAAAAGGCGAATAGCCACCCCTTAGTGGAAAAGGAGTTTTCATGAGCCGCTTTTTGTTTGTCGACGACGACCCGGTGATCCTGCAGATTTGCAGCGCCTATTTCGGGGCGAAGGGGCATAACGTCACCGTGGCCCGCGACGGCGCGGACGGATTCAAAAAGTTTTCGATGACCCGCTACGATCTGGTCGTCACCGATTTGATGATGCCCAACAAGCACGGCTATCAGTTGATCGACGCGATCAAGCATTCGCCGACGGGCGAAAAGACGCCGGTGATCCTGCTGACGGCGGACAAGGACGAGCCGGAGCTGGACAAATACGCCCGGCATCATTTTCAGGACGACACGTTGACCAAGCCGTTCGACATGCCGATCCTGGAGCGCAAGATCAACGATCTGCTGCGGGAATTCGCCGAGCGGGGATAAGCGCGGTCACTGATCCGTGTAGGGCACAGCCTGATTTTTCAGATACCTGCCTTTGCGCTGCAGGACGCCTTCCATTTTGCTTTCATCCGGGAAGTGGCTGCGGAAAAAGCCGATGATGTCCTGGTATTCCGTCGAGGGAAAATAACGCACGATCGGCCGTTCGGGGCGGCCGCTTTCCACGTATTTGAAGCTGATTTCGATGACGCGTTCCGCTTCGGTTTCCATTTCCGGCGTGTTAATCCGGTACTCGGAATCGTCGGGCACCCACTGGGACACTTCCGGATCCAGCAGCGTAAAGCCGTGCACCCGGACCATCAGCACGCGCCAGAGACCGAAAATTTCGAGCGGCACAAAGCGGACGCTTCGCTCGTCTTCCCCCGGTTTTTGGAGGAAGCACTTGACCATGTCGATCGCTTCCATGTTTTCTCCCATCTCGAAACGGCACTACTTTTCATTGATACTCAAACTTATGCATTTTTCGCCGCGCGCGTCAATCCGCGCCAATTACGGTATTGAAACGAGGCGCAATTTTTCCGATGATGAGTTGCAACTCCAAACCACAGCGGGCCGATGAATACTTTTAACGAACGCTACCAAATAATCAACGAGCTGGGGCGCGGCGGCATGGGCGTGGTCTACAAGGCCAAGGACACCATGCTGGGGCGGATCGTCGCGGTCAAGCGACTGTTGTCGCGCGACAATAAAATGGCCATCGACCGTTTCATGGGCGAAGCCAAGTCGATCGCCGCGCTGAATCATCCGAACATCATTCAGATCTACGACATCGGGCGCGATGAAGAAGGGCTGTACATCACCACCGAGTTCGTCGACGGGCTGGACCTGCACAAGTTCATGCAGACGCGGCAGCAGTTGCCGTTGAAGGTGGCGCTCAGGCTGTACGTGCCGATCTGCAAAGCGATGAGCTACGCGCACGAGGCCGGCGTGATTCACCGCGACATCAAGCCGGCGAACATTCTGCTGACCAAGGACGGCCAACCGAAGATCGCCGACTTCGGCCTGGCGCGCACCGAGAGCATGAAGGACCTGGAAAAGACCGGGATGATCATGGGCAGCAAGCTGTATGCGTCGCCCGAGCAGTTCATGGACGCCAAGCACATCGATCACCGCACCGACATCTATTCGCTGGGGGCGATGTTCTACGAGATGATCACCGGCAAGAGCCCGCAGTTTTTCCGCGAGACCGACCTGCCGCCGGCGTTCGCGCCGCTGGTGCTCAAGATGATGCAACGCGATCCCGCGCAGCGCCACCAGAGCGTCAAGCAGATGCTGGCCGAGTTGATGACCATTGTGCGCAGCGGGGCGTCCGCACCGGCCGCCGCCGCACCGGCTCCGGCGCCGCCCAGGCAAACGGTCGCGGCAACGGCGGCGAAGGAGGAGATGATTCTGGTGCCGGCGGGCGCGTTCCGCTTCGGCCCCCAGGGGCAGACGATCACCCTGCCCGCTTTTTACATCGACCGCTATCCGGTGACCAACGCGCAGTTCGCGCAGTTCAAACCGTCGCACGTTTTTCCGCCGGAACTGGCCAATCATCCGGCAACGAAAATGACCTGGGTGGAAGCCAACGCCTATGCGCGCATGATCGGCAAGCGTCTGCCGACCGAGCAGGAATGGGAAAAAGCCGCGCGGGGCGCCGACGGCCGCCCCTTCCCGTGGGGCAATCAGTTTTCGCTGGAGCGCTGCAACACGATCGAAGCGCAGATCAACCAGACGACGCCGGTCAACGCCTACCCCGAGGGCCGCAGCGTGTACGGCGCGATGGACATGGCGGGCAACGTGTGGGAGTGGACGACCACCTACCTCGACGAGCGGCAAACGGCGCGGGTGCTCAAGGGCGGCGCGTTCAACGGGGCCGCGAAATTCGCGCTGTGTCACGCGCGCTTCGCTTATCCGGAACAGGGATTGCTGCCGACGGCCGGCTTCCGTTGCGCGCTGTCGGCTTGATGATTATCAGAAATTGAAGATATCCTGCAAATCGAGCCGCACCTCGGACATGCCCGGCTCGACCTGAATGACCTTGGTCACCTCCATGCCCTGATCGCGAATGAGCACTTCGTACTTGCCCGGCTCGAGCATGAACCGCGCGCCTTGCTGATCGGCGGTCAGTTTGCCCTCGTCGTCGACGCCGGGCAGACTCACGTGGATGTTGTCGACGATGATCGGACCGACGGTCAGTACGACGCTCACCGGCACGTTGTCGGCTTCGCCCATGACGGTCATTTCGACCAGATCGTCGACGCTGGGCGTGGTGAACGACTCGTGGGGAGCCACGGTCGCCTCCGGCTCGCTGGGCGGCACGGTCGCCTCGTCGATCTCGAATTGCGTGGGTTGATCGTCGCCGAGTTCCATCCGCGTAGGCTCGTCGGCGAAGGCCGCTTGCGTCGGCGCGTCGGGCGCGGCCGCGGGGGCAAAGACGGTCGGTGCGGCTTCGGCCGGTTCGCCGGTCGCCACGGTGGGCGCCTGGGCGACCTGCCCTTCCTGCAACCGCTTGAGGGCGACGCTGGCCGCGCTCTGCACCTTTTTGAATTTCGATTTAAGGCACTTGCTCAGCGCCTTTTCGGCGGCGGAATCGCCCAGGTGGCCCAAGGCGTTGCAGGCGGCCGCTTCAACTTCCTCGTTGCCTTTGCCCAGGCCGAGGAAACCCTTCTTGGCGGTGAGGTACTCGACCAGGCCGGTCACAACCTCGGGACCGCCGATCTGACTGAGCGCGCGCACGGCGAGCACCTGCGCCTCGTCGTCCACGTGCGCGGCGAACAAGCCCTTGCCGTTGAGCAATTCCAGCAGCGGCGGCACCATCACCTTCGTGCGGTAGGCGCCGAAATCCTTGATGCGCTCTTTGATGAACGTAGAATCGAAGGTGGTGACGGTCAGGGTTTCCAACATTTTCGTTTCGGCCGCCGGACCGCCGATGCGCAAGAGGGCACGGACGGTTTCGCCGACAACCTGCGTGTTGGCATGCGTCATGAAGGGCATCAGCTTGACGACGCTGCGCACGTCGCCCGCGCTGCCGATGACGCGAATGAGCAGCATGCGGAAACGATCGTCCATCTCCTCGTTCAATTCGGCGTACAGCTCGGCCAGCGCCGGCGGACCGATGTGGGTGAGGATCTTCACCGCTTCCTGCAGCACGCTTTCGTCCTCGGTGGTGTAAATCAGATCGACCAGATGCGGCACCGCCTTTTCGCCAACCTTGCTCAGCAAAGAGGACGCCTTGGCGCGCCGCTGTTCGTTTTTGCTTTCCAGATCGGCGATCAGCTTGCGGATGTTCGCCGGCGTGGCGATGTTGCGCAGCGCCTTGTCGGCCACCTGGCGGAAGGTCGGCGGGGGCAACGTGCCGGTCACTTCCTCGCGGGTCAGCGAGCCGATGACCTTCATCGCCTGATCGTAATCGCCGTTGGCAATGTGCACCTGCGCGGTTTTTTCCAGGCCCTGGGCCAACGTCGCGAAGACCTGCGGGTCCTCTTCGTGCGCGGCCTGCGTGGCCATCATGTCGCCGACTTCGTTGTGCAGACCGTAGAGCGTGTAGTCCACGGCCTTGGCGGAGATCTGAGTGAAGGTCTTCGCCGAAGCCAGGCGGTGTTCCTCGTCGCCCTCGTGCAGCGTCCGGGCCAGGCGATCGAGAATCTTGTTGGACATATCCTCCTGCTTGGAGTAGCGCAGGTTGGTGACCATCGAGGCGAGGTTGCCGACCTTGTAGAGCGTGTTGAGATCCATCTGCGAAATGATGTTGGCTTTTTCGAGCAGCTCGTTGATGTTGAGCTTGCTGAGCTTGCGCTGGAGTTCGTCACTGATTTTCGATTTGACGATCACGCCTTCCATGACCAGTTCGGACGAGAGCGTGACGTGCCGGATGCCCATGCGTTTGAGCGTGCGCGACAGGTTGCGCTTCTCGACGATCTCCTTGGCCGGCTTGGCGAAAAATTCCAGGAAGGTCTGGAACTCCTGCTTGTGCAACCCCTTGTTGAATTCGAAGGTGCGCACGTTGCGTTCGGTCAGATAAAACAGGAACGCCTGCATGTAATCCTGTTGCTGACTGGCCAGCGACAGGATGGCCTGATTGACCTGCATGTTGCCTTGCACGTCGACGATTTCCATCGTGTTGTGCGAGCGGAGCCATTTGTCGAGCGCGTCGCGCGTATCGTTGATGGCGTCCATGATGACCTGGTTGATCGACGGGTATTGTTGCAGCTTGCCCAGGCAGGACATCAGCCCATGTACGATCTTGAGGACTTCCTTTTCTTCCTGAGCGCTGATCGAGCGACGTTTCGATCCGTCGAGGATGACACTGCCGCGGGATTCTCCGACATCAATCATGGCTAAGATCCTGCAGTTATGTTGTTGTTTTTTTGAATGGTAAGCCAACTATAGATTGGACTCGGCGTGTAATTCAAGCCCGCAGAAGGAAGAAAACGACAATGATTAATTGATCAAATAGGGATGCGCCTCCCGGCAATTGAAGCAACCGCGGCGCCGGCGGATGCTGTCGATTTTGTCGTCCGGGAAGTGATTGCGGAAATAGCCGTACACTTCCTCGAAGTCGTTTGCGGGGAAATAGCGGACGATCGAGCGATCGATTTTCTTGCTGTGGCTGTAGCGGCAACTCACTTCGATCACGACGTCGTCGTCATCCTCGCGCGCGTCGGCGAGAAATTCGGGCGGATCGTCGTTGAGCGGCGTCCAGGTCGCCACGACCGGATCGGCCACCAGAAAGCCGTGCACCTTGCGCATGAGCACGCGCCACATTTCGAAGATGTCCAGGGGAATGTAGCGCACGCTACCGGCGTCGCGTTCGTCCTTTTTCAGATAGCATTTCACCATCTCGATCGATTCCATCAACGACTCCCTGAGTGATTCGGTTTGCCCCACTTTAATGCGGCTCCTCGCCGGCCGTCAACCATTGTCGCCGCGCGTTTCAGAAGGAACGATAGATGAGTTTGTCCAAGCGAATCCGGTAGACGCCGCACTTGCTGCAGGCAAACAAAAGTTGTCGTTCGGCGTCGTAGGCGAAGGAGCGCAGGTACGGCCCCACGTCGGTCGGCGGGGCCAGCAGACGCATGGTCAGCCAATCGTACACGTAGACCTTGCCGCCGAACCAATCGCCGACGATCAACCAACCCTTTTGCGCGTCGAAAAAAACCGGGCGCGGTTTGTACTCCAGCTTGATGCTTTTGACCGGTTGCAGTTCGGGCACGGTGAATACGCTCATCCGGTCGGCCACGGGATCGACGTGAAAGAGATAGCCCATTTCGGGAAATTCGATCACGCCGCCGCCGGCGGTGAAATGCTCGCTTTGCGTGGTGGCCAGCGTGTCGGTGTCGAGGCTGAAGATGCGGCTGAAAAACGGGGCGACGTACGCGTCGCGCGCACCGTCGGTGTGCCAGGCGTGCATGATCAGATGACTGGGCAGTTTCTGCCAATGCAATTCGGTCAGCGCGTCCGGATCATAGGAATGCACCTTGCCGTCGATGGCCAGGACGATCAGCTTGTCTTCCGTGGCGTCGAAGAAAATGGCGTTGGGTTCGAAATCGATGGCGAGCGTCCGCACCGGCTTCATGTGCGGATAGTCGGCGATATCGACAACCGCGATCCGGTGATGGGTGTAGCCGACCATCGTCAGATACAACGCCTGGCGACGGCGACTGAAAACGATGTTTTCCGGCATGAACGGCCCGTGCATGGGCAGCACGTGCATTCGCGGGCGATCGGCGTCGCGCAGGTCGAAGGAAACCAAGTTGTTCGCCGCGGGACGATCCCAGGCGCGGATCGTGAGGTTGCCCGACATTTTGAACGAAGCGAACAGAGCCTTTTTCTCCGGCAGGTACAGCGCGAAATAAGGCTGGCTGCATTGCGCGGGATAGTCCGCGGGCGACAGGCGCATGGTCACGCCGGGGACGATCGCCGCGTCGCACACGTCGGCCGCGGGCGCGCGCCACATGGCATAGGAGAGCGGCTGAATCAGCACGGCCGTCCCCCAAAGCAGGCCGACCACGATGAAGCGCACGTGCGCCACGGTGATTTTTTTCAGCAACCACAAGCTGCCGGCGGCGGCCAGCAGGACGACGACGAACGCACCATACGCCACCAACAAACGGATTTTAAACGTGAACAACAGAAACAGGCTGTAGGCGATCATGAACGAGCCGGACAGGGCCAACACGAGCAAAATGACGATCCACAGCGAACGAACCAGGCGCGGATGTTTGTCCGCCCACGCCAGCCACGGCCGGTGGAAAATCGTGTGCAGCAAAAACAGGAACGCCAGGGAAAAATAGACCGCGCGCACCAGGTTCGTCGAGAACGCCTCGGTGGGAAAATAGGCATGAGCCCACCAGCCGATCAGCGCCAGGAAGACAACATAGACGGCGGTTTCCCATCGACTCATACGCAAAGGTTATCCCGCTGGAAGTGAAGAGTTCTCCACTTGTTTAGCGAAAGTCGCCGCAGGTGTCAAAACGAAAGACCGGGCGTCACCGCGA
Source organism: bacterium (assembly GCA_036725605.1). Lineage (GTDB taxonomy): Bacteria > Lernaellota > Lernaellaia > Lernaellales > Lernaellaceae > CALBTQ01. The sequence goes on along the minus strand of DAIMDW010000001.1, from coordinate 70,134 downwards.
GAATTGCAGGTAACGCACCTGCCCGGTGATCGTCAGCGCAACATCGCCGTCGGCGACCTCGCCGGTATCGAGCTCGGCGCCTTCCTGGTCGTAGAGGGTCCAGGCGCCGGTCGCGTCGGCGGGCAACGGCACGGTCACTTCGGTTTCCTGGAAGATCATGCCGCCGTCGTGCCACAGGGCGACGGTCCAGACGTCGGAGTCGTCGGCCAGCACATAGGCATAGTCGCCGCCTTCCCACTCCAGAGCCTCGCCCAGATCGCCGGCGTAACGCGCGTTGCCGATCACCTGACTCGCGCCGGTAAGCGCCAGGTACGACGGCTTGGGCTCGGTTTCCTCCGTGTCGCCCGGATAGGTGAACAGGCCGAAGTAATCCTCCGTCGGCAACGACGCGGCCCCGCTGCCGTCCCAGAAGGTGTACCAGTCGTAATAGGTAATGCCCGCGGCCATGGCGAATTGCAGACTGCGCGCAAGGTACGCGGCCTGACGATCGTCGTTGATCAACAGGCTGGGCCAGCCGACCTCGGTCATCTGAATGTCCTTGTCCGGGCAACCCATGATGGTGAGGATGTCGCGCACCTGTTCGATCATGATCTGCATGCTCGGATAATGGTAGATGCCCAGGTCGAGGTCGAATTCGGGGCACGGCTGCTGCAGGAACGAATAGGGATGAATGGACATGGCGTCCATGTAATCGCAGATGTCCTCGTGTTCCTCCCAGACGCGGTAGAGGAAATTCCAGATGCCCATTTCGTGGAACAGTTTCATTTCGAAGCCCGACAGACCGCCGAAGATCACCGTGGCCGTGGGGTCGTTGTCGTGCACGGCCTGGTAGGCGGCTTTGAGGATGTCGCCGTACTTGGCGGGATTGGGTTCGGGTTTCCAGAAACGACTGGTGTTCTGTTCGTTCCACACCTCGTAGTTGTCGATGCGGTCGGCGAAGTGCGCGGCCGTGTGGCCGGTGTAGTCGTAGTATTGGTCCGGGTCGATGTCGTCATTTAGACCGCTGGGCGTCGCCCAATCGGGGCTGTTGAGGAAAATCGCGGTGACTTCCAGACCGGCGTCACGGCAGAGGTTGGTCATGGTGTCCAGACCGTCGAAGTTCCAGACGTCGTCTTCCGGCTCGATGTTCGACCAGTGAAAATCGGTGCGGACCATGGTCATATCGGCTTCGACCAGTTTGGAGATTTCAAACTCGCGCTTCCAACTGTAGGCGGTGCCGCGACTCATGTGGCTGGAGACGCCCAGCATTTCGGACAGCATCTTGCCGGTGGGCGTCATGCCGTCGTAGGGATCAGGCTCGACGGTATCGTCGTCGAGCGTATCGTCATCGGTGGTATCGTCGTCACCGGTGTCGTCATCAAGCGTGTCGTCGTCGAGCGTGTCGTCGTCGGTAGCGTCATCGTCGGCCGCGTCGTCATCGACCGGCGTTTGATCGTCGTTGTCGTCGTTGTCATCGTCATCGTCGCCGCAAGAGCAAAGGGAAATTGCCGGTACAGAGAGCAATATGATGAACAACGCAAGGTATAAAGATTTTAATTTCATTTCGTATCTCCCTTTGTTGACCGGCGTAACTTAACAAAAATTTGCCCATAATCCAAACATGTTTTTCGAATGCTCATTTCAACGCCGTTTTTATAATTATGACTTACGCAGTTCAAAAGATTTTCCGATGAAAAACCAAGAAATTGCACTGAAGGAGCAGGCAACCAATGAAATACGCCAACACAATCGCTTTTGTTTTCATCATCCTTTCCCTTTCCTTCGTCATCGGTTGCGCCGACGACGAGGGCGATGGCGGCGACGCTTCATCGATCGGCATCACGGGAATCGTCCGCGGCTCGGACGGCGTCACGCTCGACAGCGTACGCGTCATGGCGATGGAACGCACGACCAACGAGGAGTACGAGAGCGTTACCGACGAGGACGGACGGTACGTCCTCTCCGTTCCCGACGGCGTTTACGATATCGGTTTCGAGATCGACGATTACGCGACCAGCTATTACGGACCGGTTTTCGTACCGACCGGCGGCGAGAAAAACGTGACGCTGCAACGAACCGACGGTTTGGACAACGCACTCCTGTCCGGTCGCGTCTACGACATGGACGGCGCCGCGTCGGCCGACGCGCAGGTCTATATGTTCAGCAACGTCGCCTCGCCCGAAGAGACCAACGCGGCGAGCGCCGTCACCGACGAGAACGGCTATTTCGCAATGTCGGTCAACGGAGAAATGTCGCTCGATCTGGATTTCGAAACATCGACCGGGCTCGCCGAATTCGTCGATATCGTCAAGCTGGACAAACCCTGTCACGTGGAGGTGACGCTCGGATCAGGCGTGGAAAACACCCGACGTCACGACGAGAGCGAGGAGACGCTTACCTTGTCCGAGCAGATGTTCACAGAAGCTCTTTCCCCCAAAGCGAAAGGGATCAACTGGCCTTTCAAGATGTCCTATTCAAATGAATTGGATTATTCATTTATCAAGCTTTACGGAGATTTCCTCATGACCGAAGGCCAACTGGCCGTCGGCGGAGGCTCATTGAGAGTGAAAGACGTTGTCGGGGGATTGCCCATCTATTTGGGAAAAAATGGGGATTGGTGGTACGACTATGCGGTCAATTACGATTGCATATTCTGGTATCTCTACGCAAATATTGCCGTTTGTAATCTACTTGGCGACTGCGAACCGGGCTCGTCGTTCGATGTCTGGACCCTGTTCGATTACGTAATCAACATTGCCGCCACGATAACAGTATATTTGCCGCTGCAGTTCACCGATATGGAGCCGGACACCTATCACACGTGGGTTTGCGAGCCGTTGGTGAACAAGAAAATCAGTTACAACAGCAAGGCTCCGACGATCGTCAAAGTGGAGAACGGCATTCTGTAAACTTCCGAATTGATCCTCCCGAAGCCGCCAAAGCCCCGGAGGGGCGAAGGTCAGTAGCAAAGGGCGAAGCCCTGGAAATAATGGCTCACCCAAAGCCGACAAGCCCCGGAGGGGCGAAGGTCAGTAGCGAAGGGCGAAGCCCTGGAAAGCTAAGCCCGCCCGGAGCCGACAAGCCCCGGAGGGGCGAAGGTCAGTAGCGAAGGGCGAAGCCCTGGAAAGCT
>DAIMDW010000001.1:0-66925 GCA_036725605.1 bacterium | reverse complement strand
CAGTAGCGAAGGGCGAAGCCCTGGAAAGCTAAGCCCGCCCGGAGCCGACAAGCCCTCGAGGGGCGAAGGTCAGTAGCGAAGGGCGAAACCCTGGAAAGCTAAGCCCGCCCAGAGCCGACAAGCCCCGGAGGGGCGAAGGTCAGTAGCGAAGGGCGAAGCCCTGGAAAGCTAAGCCCGCCCAGAGCCGATAAGCCCCGGAGGGGCGAAGGAATCTCACCCGCCCCCCTTTCATGGATTTGCTTGAATTTGCTGCATCTGATACCAGGGCTTCCGACTTCGTTCCGCTGGATGCACGACTTCGTCGGCCAGGAAAGCTCTTCGTTATTGACCTGCGCCCAGCGGGCTTGAAGAGATTTTTAAAGGAAAAGGCCGCTCCGCGAATTCATGTCGCAGGCGGCCTTCGCTTTTCCCCTGGCGGATCAGGCTCCGCCGTTCCCCTTATCCTTTTTATTCTCCGCAGTGACCGGGACCGATGTCACCGTTGTTGTAATCGTCGAGGATGCGTGCGACTTCGACGATCGCCCGGCGCACCGACCGGTCGACATTTTTAATCTGGGCCGGCGTGTAGGAAAGCAAGAAAGCCGCGGCTTCGCCGAAAGCGTCGGCCACATCGGCGGGAACCGAAGCGCCCTGGATCTGGTTCAGCTCGGAAGCGATGTAGGCATGCGCGAGAATGTAATAGGCGTTGCCGCGCGGCGCGGTCCACAGGACGTCATAGTAGCTGTCGCCGCTGAGGAAGAACTCGGTGTCGGCGCCTTCGGGCAGCTCTTCCCAGGTGGCATCGTAGGGCGCCGGGCCGTAGGAGGAGTGCGTTTTCCAGTAACCGGGGGTCAGCGTGCAGTCGCGACCGGTGTCGTCGTCATCGTCGCCGGTATCATCGTCGTCATCATCATCGCCACCGCACACATCGCTATAGCCGAAATCGACGTCCCACTTGTCTTCGCAATACAGCGGGAAAGCGATCTGCTCGGTTGTAGTGAGGCACAGGTCCTGCGGCGAGTACTTCGCGTCGATCTGCACGACGTAGCAAATCGAGATGCTCTCGGAACCGAACGCCGGGATGTAGTAATAGCCGGGATTGCCGTCGGGACCGTAGTCGGTGAAGTCGTAGTCGAACACGACATCGTCGGTATCCACCACGCCGTTGCAATCGAAGTCCCGATACGCGACGACCATCACGCCGTTGATGCCGGCGGAGGCGTCTTCATCCTGCAAGCCGTTGCCGTTGGCATCGAACCAGACATAGTCGCCGATGTACGCCGAGCAGGCCTGAGCGTCGGTACCGACCATGGCGACAACGAATACGGCAGCCAAGACCAATAACAGATAATTCATGGATTTCATTGTTTTTCCCTTCCCGAAAAATGTGTTCTCTTTATTGTGGCTATTTAATTGCTTTCGCACCTGACATCTTCTAATGCTTCGCAAGCTTATTATACTTCTACTTCCTGAGTCAAATCTTTTTTCAAACAAAACGAAATTTTTTTGAATATTTATTCAACAGGGGATATTTAAATCTTACTTATTGTTTTTATTGGCTATTATCATGTTTTATAATGACGTATTTGCATAAATTGATCGATTTTTGGATCCATTTTTTGAAAAGTGGTTCAAAAATAATCGGTCGGAATCGTATCGCCGGACGAGTACGCCGGTTCTAACCGTGAATCTCACTCCATCGGAATTGGATTTGGATAAAGTTGTAGCAAGCCGCAAGGGCAATAACAGTATTATTAATATTGTTAATGATGCAAGCGAACGTCAGTCGGCCAGCAAGCCCGACATGCGCCCCTGGGCCTCTTTGGCCTCGGCGATGATCCGCTCGACCAACTCGGCGGTCGTCGGGATGTCCTGCACCAGACCGGCCACCTGCCCGACCGGGTACACGCCTTCTTCAAGGTTTCCCTCGACCATCGACAGGCGGAAGCCGTGGAAGCCCTTGGCGAGGAACGCCAGGGCGATCATCGTTTTGAGGCCGGCTTTCATGGTCTGCATGAACAGCTTGCCGTAGGGCATTTTCATTTCCTTGGCGATCAGGAACGAGTTGCGGAACGCGGTGAACAGACCGACGCGGCTTTTCATCGCTTTGCGCGCGCCGGGGGTATCCATCACGCGGGCGGGCACGCCGTCGAAACGGTCGGTGTAGAAAGTGTCGGTGACATCCTTCTGGATGGTGAGCTCTTTCATCTTCAGGTGCACGGGGCTCTCGGTGGTGTTGGCGAAGCGGGTGCCCATGGCCACGCCGTCCGCGCCCAGGGCCAGCGCCGCGGCCAGCGTGCGGCCGTCACCGACGCCGCCGGCGGCGATAACGGGAATGTCCAACTCCTGGGCCAGACGCGGGACGAGGATCAAGGTCGTGACCGGTCCGCCGTGCGCGGCCGCTTCGTGGCCGGTGGCGATGACCGCGTGGCAGCCGTAATCCTGCGCGCGTTTGGCGTGACGGGCGTTGACGACCGTGGCGACAACCTTGCCGCCGTACTTGTTGGCTTCCTTGACGATCCAGTCGCCTTTACCCAGAGCGAAGTTGATGACCGGCACCTTCTCTTCGAGGATTACCTTGGCGTTTTCGTACGCACCGGGGAACAACAAGGTCGCGTTGGCGCCGAACGGCTTATCGGTCAGCGTGCGGATCTTGCGGATATACTCGCGTGTCTGGTCGGAGTTGAGCGTGCCGGTGGCCAGAATGCCCAGGCCGCCCGCGTTGGAGACGGCGGCGACCAGCTCGGGCTCGCTGACAAAGCTCATGCCGGACAGGAGAATGGGGTACTTGATCCCGAACAGTTCGGTGATGCGCGTTTTCATCGATCGCTCCTTGTACATCGAGGGCAACGTGCCGTTCCCTCACTCGTGATATTGGATATTTTTCGGAGATGTCGTGTTCACCGATGCGTCACTGGCCCAAGAGAATAATGGGGCCGCGACAAAACCGCAAGCGCAAAAGAACGGGCCGCCTACATATCCTTGGTCACGAATTTGTGATAGGAGGCCAGCCAATACGGCAGCAGGTAATCGACGCCCGGGTTGACCACGGTCGGATCGTCGCTGCCGCATTCCACGATCTCGAACGGATTGCGCTGAAAGAGAAAATCGGTGGTGCATTGCTGGTCGACCGGGAAGGCTTCGAGCGCCTGGTAGTCGACGTTGCCCATGATCTCCTGCAGGAACGGGAACTGCTCCATCAGGTCGTGCAGGAACACCGAAACCGGATCGAGGGTGTAGGTGCTCGGATCGCGCTCAGGCAGATAATAGCGATCGTTGGGCGCGTCGCGGAAAGTGATCAGGTCCTCTTCGAGCTGTTCCTGGTACGGATCGTCCTTGGCCGGCTCGTAGCTGCCCTGCCCCATGTACACGCCGTTGAACCAGGGATTGTGCGACAGGCGCGTGTAGGTGTGCGTCTGCGTTTCGAACAGGCTGATGATGAACGCCACATCGTCCTCGCTGAAGTAGGCGCGGCCCAGGCGCAGCAGGTTGTACCAGTATTCATGCGCCAGACAACTGCCGAAGTACTGCGTGTAGCGGTTCATGAACGAGATGCTCGACAGGCGCAGCGTCGTGCGGTTGGAGTTTTTCAGCCATTTTTGCAGTTCCGCTTTGACCGCCGCGTCGCCGGTGATGTGGTAGCCGATCGTCAGCCAGGCGAAGCGGAACGGGGCCATGACGTTGGGCGCGGAATCGGTGGGCACGCCGATCTCGTTGAGGATGTACCAGTTCTGACTCTTCAGTACCGTCAGCACATGCAGGACGTCGGCGCGGATAATGTCGCGCATGTCCTCATCGTCGACCAGGTCGTAGGCCAGGGACATGCCGAAGAACCAACCGTTGTACATGTCGCGGCTGGTTTCGCCCCACCACCAGTTGCCGGCGTATTCGCCATCCTCGATGCGGTGGCAGCGTTCCTCGCCGTCGCACCATTCGTCGCCGTCGTAGATCAGCGAATCCTGTTCGGCCCAGTAGCGCGAAATGAAACCGTCCGTGGACGTCACGTGCAGGTTGCCCGAGAGGTATTCGACCACGCGAATCGCGTTGATTTTCGCCTGCGCGTCGCCGGTGACGTGATAGCGCATCGCCTGGCTGCCCAGGTAGAGGCCGGTCCATTCGCAGCTATCGTTCCAGTCGAAGTAATGCAGGACCGTCGCGCGCGCGGCGTCGGTGTACCGCGTGCCGACGGTGCCGCCGTGATAGGGCTGATGATTGTCGAGGTGCCACTGATCGTACTCGACGGCCTTTTGCCGCAACGGACCGGGGGCGACCGTCTCGTCGTAGGTTTGCGGCTCGATATTCTGTTGCGGCCAGGGCGCCAGATAATCGTCGGCCACGACATCGTCGTCGGCGGTGTCGTCGTCGGTCGTATCGTCGTCGAGCGTATCGTCGTCGATTGTGTCGTCATCGCCGGTATCGTCGTCGGCGGTGTCGTCGTCGGTCATGTCGTCGTCGACGTTCGTATCGTCGTCGTCGAGCGTATCGTCATCGGTGTCGACGGCATCGTCGTTGTCGTTATCGTCATCGTCGCCGCCGCAGGAAACCAGCAACCCTAGTGCGAACAAAGCGACCAACAGCCAGACGATCGTTTTCATGTCGCGCCCTTCCCTTATCTCTGAATCGTTTCGCGGTATTGTAGCATACCTTGTCGCAAGATTTCCCGGCACTGCCGACTAGTTTATATTCTTAACAAGGATTTTGCATTTTAAGCAATGAGACATTAAAATGAAAAAAAGTCGTCGACCGGCCAAGGCGAAGCAGCGGGCGATACTCGTGAAAAACATGATTTGAAAATTTTCGCCTAAAAAAATGGTACTTGCGCAATCCAATGCTGTGAATCGGGTGTAAATGAAGGACAGGTCCCGCATCGGTTACTTGATTCTTACCCTCACCGCGGTCGTGATTATCGCGACGGCGACGACCATGTACTTTCTTTACCAAGCCGCCATGGACCAACAACGAGAGCGGTTGCTGGAGACGGTCCAGAGCCGCGCGCGACTGATCGAGACGATCATCGAACACGAAAAACACTTCCAACACCTGACCTACAATTCACAGGAACACGGAGCGCCGTTCGATTCCACGGTCGCCCAGGTGCGTCTTTCGCACAGTCGCTTTCACGGATTCGGCGAAACGGGCGAATTCACCATGGCGACCATCCAAGGCGATCAGATCGTTTTTCTCCTGCGCCATCGTCATGAAAACGTGAACACTCCCCAACCGGTGCCCCTCGACTCCACGCTGGCCGCGCCGATGCGCCGGGCGTTGCAGGGCGAATCGGGCATCATTATTGGGCCGGACTATCGCGGGAAGAAGGTATTGGCGGCCTATGAGCCGGTCAAAGGCATGAAACTGGGACTCGTGGCGAAAATCGACATGACCGAAATCCGCGAACCGTTCCTCTACGCGGCGTTCATCGCCTTTTTGGTCACTTTGTTGCTGGCGGCAATCGGCACTTCGTTGATCCTGCGCATCGGCAATCCGATGGTCAGGCAATTGCAGATGCACGCCCAGGAATTGGAGGAGGAGATCACCGAACGCAAGCGGGCGGAAAACGATCTGACCTGGGAATTGTCGGTCAACAAATCGTTGGCCGATCTGTCCAAGGCGTTGATCGCGGTGGAAACCGACATCGAGGCCATCGCCCGGATCGTCCTGACCAGCGCCCGTGAGCTGACCGACAGCCGGGACGGCATCGTCACAATGATCGATCCGGAGACCGGGCAAAATTCCTTTCACACCTATACGGTCAGAGAAGCGGACGAGGCAAGCAAGGAGACGGCCCCGCGCCTGGCGCGCCACGGCGATTTTCCCGCCATCTGGATCGATACGCTGAGCACCTACCAGCCGCTGTTTTTCCGCGGGCAACAACCGCGACCGGCGACGCCGGAAAACGAACAATTCGAGCTGAATAGTCCATTTTCCATTCCGGCCATCGCCCGCGGCACCTTGGTCGGACAAATCGCGCTGGCCAATCCCTCGCGCGCGTATGCGGAACGCGATCGGGAGGCGATCAAGCGCCTGGCCAATTTGTACGCCGCCGCCATCATGCGGCATCGCAGCGAACAGAAAATCCGGGAAAACGAAAACGAGCTCAAAAGTCTGGCCTATTACGACATCCTGACCGGATTGCCCAACCGCAAGCTGTTCGAGGAGCACTTGCAGCAAGCCGCCAAACAACTGGAACGACGCGGCGGCATGTTCGCCGTTCTGTTTTTGGATCTGGACAACTTCAAAATCGTCAACGATTCGCTGGGCCACAAGGCCGGCGACGAAATGCTGCGCCAGGTGGCCGACCGTCTGCGTTCGACGATCCGCGCCTCGGATACGATCTCGCGACTGGGCGGCGACGAATTCACCGTGCTGTTGACCAACGTGTTCGAGACCGACAGCGTCATCCGCATCGCCAAGGATATTTTGAAAATCCTGGCGCCGCCGTTCGAGATCGAGGGAGAGAAGCTTTACGTCACGACCAGCATCGGCATCGCCTTCTCGCCCAACGACAGCACGGACATTCAATCGCTGGTCAAGTACGCCGACATGGCCATGTATGACGCCAAGCAAAAGGGCAAGAACAATTATCAGCTCTTTTCGCAACAGCTCTACAACAAAGCCATGGCCCGCGTGCAGATGGGGACGGACATTCACCAGGCGTTGGAGCGGTCGGAGTTCGCGCTGCATTACCAACCGCGCGTGGAGATGAAAACCGGGCGCGTCACTTGCCTGGAGGCGCTGCTGCGCTGGAATCACCCCGAGCACGGACCGCATCCGCCGACGCAGGCCATCAATCTGGCCGAAGAAATGGGGCTGATTTTGCCGCTGGGGCACTGGATCGTGAAGACGGCGTGTCGTCAACTCGACGCGTTCCGGCGCGACGGCTGGACGACGCCAATGGTGTCGGTCAACCTGAGCAGCCGTCAATTCGAGGACCCCGACCTGGAGGAATCGATTCGCCTAAGCCTGCAGGAGTTCGCTCTGCCGGCGAATGCGTTGGAACTGAAAATCGCCGAAGCCACGATCATGAAAGATCCGGAGGCGGGCGAAGCGAAAATCAACCGCCTGCACAAGTTGGGAGTACGCATTTCGTTGGATAATCTCAATACCGGCTATTCGGCCATCGACACACTACGCCGGTTGCCCATCTCGCTGGTGAAAATCAATCGTTCGTTCATCCGCAATATCCCGAACGAGGAAGACGCGCGCATCGTCGAGTTGATCATTCAGATGGCGCATAATCTGAACATTCGCGTGGCGGCCGAGGGCGTGGAAAACAAGGATCAGTTCCTGTTTCTGAAATCGCGCGGCTGCGACGAATACCAGGGCTATTATTTCAGCCAACCCCTGCCCGCCGACGAAATCGCGACCGTGTTGAAGTAAATGTTTCGGCAGTCGCGGTCATCGTTGTCGTTGTCGTCATTTTCCGTCACGGTCATGAAACGTTTGCATGACGCGCGATAAACCAATACTATCCGACTCAATTCACAAAGAGAAACCTTCTTTCGGGCGGAACGAGTTTATTAAGAGGTCACATGAATAAAACGGTTGAACGCAACCTGTTTTTGTTGAGTCTGGGCTCGCTGTTTCTGGAATTGCTGATCATTCGCTGGATTTCCACGGAAATTCGCGTATTCGCCTACTTCAAGAACATGGCCTTAATCGCCTGTTTCCTGGGATTGGGCATCGGCTATGCCACCGCGCGCCGTTACAAGAGCATGTGGATCAGCCTGATCGTTCTGTGGTTGCTGGTTCTGTCGTTGCGTATGCCCTTTGTCCCGCCGGAAAAATTGCCTTTCTCGCACCTGACAACGCTGCTGTCGTTCGACGATTTCTTTTTCTGGGGTTGGATGAAGAGCTCGTTCGAGCTGACCCGGGTAATGCTCGGTCTGGGTCTGCTGTTGCTGATTTTTGGGATAATCGTCGCGTTGTTCATTCCCATCGGGCAGGCCCTGGGGACGATGTTCGATGCGGTGCCGCAACGCATTCGCGCTTACACGATCAACGTGGTGGGCAGCCTGCTGGGCATTTTGCTGTTCACCTTGCTGTCGTTTTTATCGTTGGCCCCGCATTGGTGGTTGCTGGTCGGTGTGCTCTTGCTCACGCCGGCCGTTTTATCCGAGCGCCGGCAATTGCTTTTCACCCTGCTGACCGCCGTTCTTTTGTGCGTAATCGTCGCGCGCCCCGATGCGCCGAATACCGTCAGGTTGCAGGCGGGCGATCAACAAGCCACGGCTCATTCGCCCGCCCAGGTTCGTTGGAGCCCGTACCAAAAGCTCGTGTACCGGCAATATCAATTGGCTTCGCAAAGCACCGCCGATCCGCTGACGTTTTCGGTGATCAACGTCAACAACACGTTCTATCAGTTCATTTTCGACCTCTCGCCGGATTATGTCGAAAAGCACCGGGCGATGTTTCCGCAGGACCCGGTCATGCTGCGCTATAATTATTACGATATTCCATACCGTTTCGTCGCCAATCCCCGGGAGATATTGATCGTCGGCGCCGGCACGGGCAATGACGTCGCCGGGGCCTTGCGCAACACCGATGCACACATCACCGCGGTGGAGATCGATCCGGGAATTTACCAGTTCGGACGCGACCAACACCCGGAAAAACCCTACGACTCGCCGCGCGTTACGGCGGTGATCGACGATGCCCGGGCCTTTTTCAAAAAGACAACCGGGCGTTACGATTTGATCATCTACGGCCTGCTGGATTCGCACACGCTCTCGTCGAATTTCTCCAACGTCAGCCTGGACAACTACGTGTATACGAAAGAGAGCTTCGCCGAAGCCCGCCGGCTGCTCAAACCGGGTGGGCTGGTGGTGATGGCTTTCGGATTCACCCGGCCCTGGATCGGGCAGCGCATCGCGCAGAGCATGCACACAGCCTTCGACGATTGGCCGCTGTCGTTTTTGTGCTTCAATCCATTTTATCAAGGCACCGGCGGCGTGGTGTTTGTCGCCGGCGATTTGGCGACCCTGGTGGGGGCGCTACAGAACGACGAACAACTTCGCCGGTACGTCGCCGCGCGGAAAAACGATTTCCGCAGCGATCTGGAGCCGACTTCGGACGATTGGCCTTACCTCTGGCTGCGCGCGCGGAAAATACCGACACTCCATCTGCTCGTCACCTTTTCCCTGTTGTTGCTCACGGTGCTCGGCGGTTTGCTGGCCTGGCGCGACCGGCGGCGGATGGACGGCGAGTTTTTCTTCCTCGGAGCGGCGTTTTTGCTGTTCGAGGTGCACCTGATCAGCAAGCTGATGTTGCTGTTCGGGACGACCTGGGTGGTCAACACCTTCGTCATCGCCGGCGTTCACGTGATGATTCTCGCGGCGAACGCCTGGGTGATTAAAGTGCGCATCCGCAGTCTGACGCCCTATTATGTGGCCTTGTTCGTTTCCCTGCTGGCGGTGTATGCGGTGCCTTTGGATACGCTGCTGTTCGGCAACCAATTGGCGCGCGGCGTGACGTCCGGCGTGTTGCTGACCATTCCGCTGATGTTCGCGGGCATCATTTTCGCCACCAACTTCGCCCGCGCCGACAGTGCGGCCGATGCCTTGGGCTCGAATTTGCTGGGCGCAATTTTCGGCGGCTTGTTGGAAGGATTATCGTTCGTTACGGGCATTCGCATGCTGGCGTTGTTGGCGGTGGCTTTGTACCTGGCGGCTTATTTGTTCAATCGCCGCCGAGCGTAACCGCCCTTCTGCGAATGGCTGTGTCTAGGCGCGTTGTGCAGAAATTTTCTCAGCACCCGCAGCCATCATCATCATCATCATCATCATTATCGTCGTCGTCATCCGACGCCGAATCATCATCGTCAGCAGTATCGTCATCGGGTGTATCATCGTCGTCAGGCGTTGCGTCATCGTCGTCGGTATCGTCATCAACCGTGTCGTCGTCGACGGTGTCGTCGTCAATGGTGTCGTCGTCGACGGTATCGTCGTCGCCGCCGTTGCCGGCATACTTGACGACGGCGAAATCGACCGTGACGTCGGGTGAAACGCCGCCGACCAACACCGCGCCGTTGGGCAGAACAACGCCACCGGTCGCTTCGTCCGTGCGATTGCCCGGCCCATTGTAGCGCGCGCTCCACACCAGATCTCCGTCGGCGGTATAGCGCAGGGTGAGGAAATCCTCTTCGGTCAGCAGACTGTCGGAGGTGGCGACCACGGTGATCAAGCCGTCATCGTGGATCAAGGCGACCTCACCGCAATCGTCGCCGCGAATCATCGGCCCGGCGAAGCGGTCGGTCCACAGTTGGTTGCCGCTCATGTCGAAAGCGATCGTGCGCACGTCGCGATCGTTGGTGCTGACTTCCGAGCATCCGGTTACGACGACCAGATCGTCGCCGAGCGCGAGCGAGACGCCGTCGTCGTAGGTGTCCGGGTCGCCGTCGAAGGTGCGCACCCAGGCACGCGTGCCGTCGGCTTCGTAACACAACACGCAGATGTCGTTGGTGCCCTCGGCGGTCAGTTCACTGCCGACGATATAGGCGCGGCCCGCGTCGTCCAACGCCACTTGGACCCCGATTTCATAAGAATAGCCGAGCGGATCGTATTTGTCGCTCCAGCGCAACGTGCCGTTGGATTCGTACTGCAGCGCGATCAGATCGAAGGACGCGTCGCGCGCGGTGCCGGTGACCGTGGCCACACCGGCTCCCGTTACGGCGATGTCCGCGGCCACGTCGTTCCAACCGCCCGCGCCCGCATAGCGCTGCACCCAATCGATCTCGCCCGCGGGGGTCAGGCGCATGGTGACGATATCGTCGGAGAGGTCCGGCCCGTCGGATTCGATCGCCACATAGATGTAGCCGGCATCGTCCACCGCAATGGCCTTGCCGTCGTCAATGCCGCCGCCATCCCAGGTGGTCAACCAGTTTTGCGTGCCGTCGGGCGCATACTGGGCGAGCAGCGCGGCCCGGTCTTTTTCGGTGGTCGTGAAACCGACGATGGTGACCGTGCCGTCGGCGGCGACGTGCAGGTCGCGCGCATCGTCCCAGCCGACGCCGCCGCTGTAGTACTGCGTCCAGAGGAACTCGCCGGCGGCGGAGAATTTCACCAGGCGCACGTCGTCATCGCCGGTGGGGCCATAGGAGTATCCGGCGACGTAGACGTTGCCGGACGCGTCGGCGGCCATAGCCAGCGCGATGTCGTTGATCGTGCCGCCGCCGTCGAAGCGCGCCACCCAATCCACCTCCTGCGCCCACAGGGGAACCGCTAAGGTCAGGATAATCAGCAACGCCGCCGGCACGGTAATGATCGAAAAGCGCATCCGCTCGCCTCCGCGATAATTGGTTGCCCCTAGTAGCACGCGGGTTTAATAACGGTCAAGCAGAAACGGGAGCGATCGGACAAGTGGTAATATAATTGGATGATTCACACAAATTCATCTCGCCAATGCAAAACATATAATTCTCGTATCCTCTTCTGGCGGCTTTTATATTATTCGGTAATTCCGTTACAACATTTACGATGCGTAATATAGCCATTCTATTCATTTCTTTTTGTTATATTTGTAACCATTGATTATCACTGAGCATTTTCAATTTGTATCAATTTGGCATAGTCCCTGCGTACTACTGCTCGTGCTTTCGTACGGAAACGAATCAAAGGAGTGGGTGGATGAAGTTCCGTATCAATCATAAAAATGAAAACGGCTTTTCCTTGGTCGAATTGATAATCGTGGTGGCCGTCATCGGCATCCTGGCCGCGATCGCCCTGCCCCGTTTCGGCGGCACGCGGGATAAGGCCAAGATCACCGACGCGCTCAACACGGTCCGCGATCTGCAGACGTTGACGATCGCTTTTTACAGCGAAAACGAAGTGGTGCCGACGCTGGAGCAACTCGACAAGATGTACTCGCGCAACGGCCATAACTCGATCGTCGGCCGCTACCAGATTTTCCCGGCGGAAAACACGACCACGCTCAAGTCGTCGGCCGGTCCGATGGCGTTGGAATACGTCATCTGCAGCACGACCGACCTGGGCAATGTGGCGTACGTTTATTCGCTGGACGACAAGCATCCGAAGACGGCGGACAAAGGCACCGATCCGCTGGGCGGTCTGTGCGGTCCTTCGAGCAGCGGAACTCCGAACACGCCGCCGGCGACGCCCCCGACCACGCCGGACGATCCGACGCCGGACACTCCCAGCACGGGTGGCGACGATCCGGGCACCGGCCCGACCACGCCCGATCCGACCGAGCCGACCGGTGGCGATACGCCTGAAGAACCGACCACCTCGGGCGACGAGCCGGAAGATCCCGGCAACGTCTGCGACATCGACGCCGCCTGCCCCTGCGACGAATTCCGCAGCCACGGACAGTACGTCAGTTGCGTGGAACACGCCGCGAACCAGTGCGCGAAAGACGGCAAGATCAGTCACAACGAAAAACAGAAGTACGTGAAGCAAGCCACACAAGCCGATTGCGGCGACCAATAGTCCGACGAACAACCGCCAGGCGCTCTCGGTGACGGCCGAGGGCGTTTTGGTTTAATAGTGTCGTAATTTCAACGGTACTTCCACAGATCACACCAATAACCATCTTTCATCCATAGCATATCATTTTAGAATCAATATCTTATTAGCGAAAAACGTTCGTCACTGACTTCTTCTTTGTGATACAAAGCATGTAGTGCTGTCCATCGAGTGAATTACCACCAATCTAATAGCAGGCCAACCGTCAACCACTTTCTTTGAAAAGGAGTAGGAAATGGTTAACACAAGCCTCCCCAAACGGATGGTCCGCACCCGTGTCATTGTGCTGTCCTTATTGTTGACTTTGGCTTGCTTTGCCGGGACAACGCCGGCGATTGCCGATGAGGTCGATTACGTTGACTGCACCGGCTACGAGCCCGATCCTTCCAAAAAGGACACCGCCTTATCCGGAGGAGAAGAAGGATTATTCATCGGTGCAGTTACTCAAACACAGGAATATTATACGGATGGTCCACCCTATCCCAGCGAGTACAGAATGATGGTTTGGGACATGCAAACACAGACGGGCCCCTTTACGATCACCGACTCTCATTCGAATCCGGCTGGGACTCCCCAACACGGCGATTTGGACGACGGTTACGCCAATCCTCCGGCCATCGACGCCGATCCTTGGATGGGCGTTCGAGACGACCGTATCATCATTGACAATTCGACCGATTACCCGTGGCGAGCAACGGTTAGGATCGGCGGGCCGTATGGTGCGTGCACGGGCGTTCTGATCGACAAATTTCATGTACTGACGGGCGCCCACTGTGTGTACAAAAACAATACATGGGCGACATATTTAACTATGTCACATGGGGACAACGATTATGTGGACTACCTGGGGTCAACCTCGGCGACAATCATTCGGATTCCCCGGGGTTGGCAAACCTATCCCGGCGATGCCTCATACGATATCGCCGTGGTGACCCTCAACCGATCGGTAGGGCAATACGTCGGTCATCTGGCAGTGAAATATTATCCGGAAGAAGACCTCCCGGACCTCAACGTGCATCATACGGGTTATCCCGGACGATACCTCACCTACAATTGGGCAAGCGGAGGGGTGCTGGCCGGCATCGGCGAATTTCATGATTGCCTGGATTCCGAGGAAGGGCACAGCGGTGGGCCGATTTGGGTGCAGGAAGGCCTGCAAGGTGATCGCTACGTGATGGCCACAATCTCGGGCGGCACCATGAGCTATTCATATACCCGAATGAGCTACCTCAACGATGCCGCCTTCAATTTTGTAGCCCATGTCATGCATCTGGACCCTGTACCGCCCGCTCGTCCCGATGTTGCGATCGCTTCAGCTCCGGCCAGCACGTATTCGCCGACCAAGGTTTCGGCCGGCTATTCCACAATAACGGTCAAGGTCAACGTCAATAACTACGGCGATACGGTCGCTCTCAATCCCAAGCTGACGATAACTCTGAAATCAGACTCGACGACTCCGCATATCCACTACCTGCAATTGGAACTTCCAATCGAGGACATCGAGCCTTACGAATGGAGACAGGAAGTCCTGCAACTGCCCATTCCCGAATCGGTGGAAATCGGCAAATATTATGTAAGGGCCAAAGTGAAAATCGATTCAGCCTATGGGGACCTATTGGTCAATAACGATCAAAAGACCATTTCCGATGTGCTCCTCGAAGTGACCGACGAACTCCGCTCGATTTCCGGGGTAATCCTCGATGAAGACGGTATTGGCATCCCAGGGGTTAATGTGCAAGCGGTTCCGGGTCCTTTCGGCGCCACAACAAATCTTTACGGCGAATATACACTTGGGGTGCCGTATGATTGGTCGGGAAGCGTTGAACCTGACTATGCGGATCTCGAACCCGAGAGTCGCACCTACTTGAATGTCGTCATCAATCGCGTCGATCAGAATTATACCGAAGACAGCGGCGGAATCTGCGGCGACAAAGACACCGCGGTGCAATACGTGGCGATGTTGAGCCTGATTTGTATGGGTTTGGTATTGGTCCGACGCCGCCACCAATAAGTGGCCTTGGATGTCGACCGGCGGAGTCTTCGTTACTCCAGCAAATCCGCCCACAGCGGATCTTCATTCACGATCTGGCCCAGCCAGGCGAACAACGAGGTGCCGCCGATTTGATAATCCGGCCCCTCTTCCAGGAAGAAATCGTGCCCGGGCCAGTGATCGCACCATTCCAGCTCGTAGCTGGTATGGGTGGTTCCATCGATGAAAAAGCGGTTGAAGCGATCCGGATGAAGCCGCTTTAGTTCGTCGGTGATGGTAAACAATTCGGAGCGGAACACCTGCGGATCCATCCCGATGAACACGCGGGTGATCAGCGCATCGTAATAGGAAGTGAACATGCCGATGCGAACCTGGGGATCGGCACGCATGTACGAGTCGTAGATGTAGGTCAACGACGTGTCGGTGCACAGCGTGCATTCTGCGGGGATCGTCAGGTTCCAAGCCTCTTTGATATTCTCGAACGTCTCGAGGTCGTACGGATCCCAGAAGCCGGTCCCCGAATCGTTGAAGACATAGGTGTCCGTGTCCATGTATTGGGATTTGACCACGAGCCAACCGTACAGGGTGCCGTATCCACCGGCGCTGGAACCGGCGACGAGCACCTTTTCGGGATTGGGGAACATCTTTTTCGCCAGCGCCACCGAAGCGGCCAGATGGCGCAGGCCGTGGTGATAGCGCATTTTCCCGTTGTATTCGATTTCGTTGTCCCCGCAATGCAGGCTGCAATCACGGTAAGGTACATAGACGAAATTCCAGTCGCGCACCGGGTTGGCTTCGTCGCGGGTTTTGATGCCGATGTTGAAGACGGAATCGACCTGGAAGCAGTAACCGCCTTCGGGCCAGGCCGCGCCGCCGCCTTCCAAAAAGATCATCAGGTTGTTCGACGTTCCCGGCGAGACGGCCACGTGCACCTGCCGGCCGTTGAAGCTTTTGACATCCGCTTTGTCGAAATAATACTTCGTGTAGCCGTTGTGGCTGGGCACTTCGCGAACCGGCTCGATGTCCATGTACTGCAGAAAATCGAGCTGGTCGATCAAATCATCCAACGAGGGAACGTCATCGTCATCATCAACGGAATCATCGTCGTCATCGTCATCGATGCCGTCCGGTGTGGCGTCGTCATCGGCCGGCGCGCCATCGTCGTCATCGGCTTCATCGTTTTCGTCATCGCTGCCGCAGGAGCCCAAAAACAACGCGCAAATAATTAATATGAAAATAAACAACGGCCCGGCTTTCATGGCATCCTCCCATCAAACGACACCTGAAAAATACAACGGCCTATAATCAGATGGATAATAACTCGTAATTTTAATATCCTTCAAGATCAAAACGAAAAATTCAACCGGCCTTAGCCATTTCGCGCAAGTTTTTAATATCTTTCAGTGGAGGCGCGCCGAACAGGCGGCTGTATTCCCGGCTGAATTGAGAGGGGCTTTCGTACCCTACCTCGAAGGCGGCCGTGGCAGCGTCCTTGTCTTCAGTGAGCATCAACCGCCGGGCTTCCTGCAGGCGAAGGTTTTTTTGATACTGCAATGGGCTCATGGCGGTCATTGAGCGAAAATGGGAATGAAACGTTGATTTGCTCATGTTGGCCTGCCTGGCAATGTCGTCCATCCGGAGCGGTTTTTGGAAGTTGCTCTTCATCCACGTGATTGCCTGGGCGATCTGCTGACTCTGGCTTCCCATCACGGCGATTTGACGCAGCCGCGCACCCTGGTCGCCGGTAAGCAGCCGGTAGGTAATCTCCCTCCGGATCGTCGGCGCCAGAATCGGGATGTCCTTTTCGTCATCAAGCAGAGCGACCAGTCGATGGAATGCATCGAGCAACGGCCCGGTAACTACTCCTATGGTCATGCCAAGGCTCGATTGCTTCGTTTGCGGCGCCGGCAACTTACTGTCCACCATCATTTGCGAGACTTCATGGAGGTCCAACGTCAGCACGAGGCCGAGATAAGGTTTTTCCTCACTCGCTTCCGCAATTTGCCAGACTGTCGGTAAATGGACAGAAGTCAAAAGGTAGTTTCGCGTATTGTAAACAAAGGTGTCTTTTCCTAATGACACCCGCTTTGCCCCCTGCGCAACCAGGCAGATACTCGGTACGTACATACCGCTTACCATTTCGGTCGGCTTATGACTTTCAAATAAACCCAAGCCCGGAATGGCGGTTTCAGGTTTTTCGCCGCCCTCGGTCCATCGGGCAATGCTTTTTCTCAAAAATTCCAGCGATGTAGCCATTTTCCATTCTCCTTCGAGCGAAAATCCTTTGTTTTTCAAGGGCTACCAATACCCTTTCTTGTTTAAAAATATCACGCTCACAAATCAAAAGGCAAGGTTTTTTCAAATTTTTGGAGAATTAGGCAAGAATGCCAAAGGATCATTCTACCAGGTTTCGGGGCATCGGTCTTATAGTTTACTCGTGAGCGGATACGAGCCTTTGACTTGAAAACAAGGAGTTCAACATGAACGGAACATCAATTTTCACCGGCGTTTTCCGGATTCTCGCATTGGTCGCCCTGGGCGGGCTTTTTGCCGTGGTCGGCACGGCCTTCGCGGATGACGACCCGGTATGGGATAAGACTTTCCCGAAAAGCGACAAAGTGATTTACGAGAAGGTGACCTATAAAACCAGGTACGGCATCACCGTGGCCGCGGATATGTACCTGCCCAAGGACATCGATAAGTCCCAAAAATATCCGGCCATCGTTGTGGGCACGCCCTACGGCGGCGTCAAGGAACAGGGAGCGGGCATCTACGCACAGACGATGGCGGAGCGCGGCTTTGTGACCATTGCCTTTGACGAATCCTACAACGGTGAGAGCGGCGGCGAACCCAGACGCGTTTCGTCTCCGGATATCTTCGTTGAAGATTTCAGCGCCGGAGTGGACTTTTTGGGAACGCGCCCCTTTGTGGACAGAAATCGCATCGGCGTCATCGGCATCTGCGGCAGTGGCGCATTTTCCCTGACTGCCGCTCAGGTGGACCACCGCATCAAAGCCGTCGCCACAGTCAGCATGTACGACATGAGCCGGGTAAAGGCGCAGGGTTGGATGGACAGCATGACGCCGGAGCAGCATAACGAGCACCTGAACAACCTGGCCGAGCAACGTTGGAAAGATGTCGATGCCGGTGTCCCGAAATTGACGCCGTCGTTCCCCAACAAACCGGCCGAAGCCATTCCCGAGGGGCTGGACCCGATAACCAGTGAGTTCTTCGAATATTACGCGATGAAACGGGGCTTTCATCCGCGATCGATCGCGGCCTTCACCATCACCAGCGACATGTCGTTCATGAACTTCCCTCTGCTGCATCACATCGAAACCATTTCACCGCGACCGATTCTGTTCATCATCGGCGAAAATGCCCATTCCCGCTATTTCACGGAAGATGCATACAAATTGGCGGCCGAGCCGAAGGAGCTTTACATTGTCCCGGGGGCGAGACACATCGATCTGTACGACAGGACCGACATGATTCCTTTTGACAAACTCGAATCCTTCTTCAAAGAGCATCTGAAATAAAAGGAGGGAAAAAACATGAAGAAAGGAATCCTCATCATCGCAAGTTTCCTACTTGCATCATTGGCAATCATTTCATGTAACCAAGGAGTGAACACCATGACCGACAGTTCAGTTTTCCCCAAAGGGATGCAGGGTCCCAAAGAGATTTTCACCAACACCACCTGGGTGAATATGCTTCACACCGATGAACAAGGCGTGTTTGACACTCAAGTGTACGACGTGCGCTTTGAACCTGCGGCACGGACTTTCTGGCATTCTCATCCGGGCGGGCAAATTCTGCTCGTCACCAGCGGGACAGGGTATTACCAGGAAAAAGGAAAGCCGGCGCAACTGTTGAAGCCGGGTGATGTCGTCGCCATTCCCCCCGATGTTGTCCATTGGCATGGCGCGGCGCCGCAAAGCGAGTTCGTTCATCTCGGCATGAGCACCAACGTGCATTTAGGCCCGGCCCAGTGGTTCGGCCCTGTCACCGACGAAGAGTACGGCGAAGCGACTGCAAAGTGATACTTTGGTAAGTAGGAGGAAACAATGAGCAACTCAATCAAGAACAAGGTCGTGATTATCGCCGGCGCCAGCAGCGGCATCGGTGAGGCGACGACTCGTCGTTTGGCCAACGATGGGGCCAAACTCATCATCGGCGCACGCCGCGAAGAACGGCTAAAGCAGTTGGCCGAATCTCTGCCCGACGCGGATATCGTCTACCGCGTCACGGACGTGACCAAACCCGAAGACATGGAAGCCCTCGCGCAGTTGGCTTTGGACAAGTACGGCCGCATCGACGCCATCTTCAACAACGCCGGCGTCATGCCCACGGCGAATTTGAGCGAAATCCATCGCGACGAGTGGAAGCTGATGCTCGACATCAACATCATGGGCGTCCTCAACGGCATCGCCGCCGTTCTGCCCACCATGAAAAAGCAGATGTCCGGCCACATCATTGCCACCGACTCCGTCGCCGGGCATGTCGTATATCCCGGCTCGGCCGTATACTGCGGCACGAAGTTCGCCGTTCGCGCGATCATGGAAGGGCTTCGCCAGGAAGAACGGGAAAGCAACATCCGCTCGACCATCATCTCTCCGGGACTGGTGAACACGGAACTTTACAAAACGATCAGCGACAAGAAGTTCGGTGAATCCCTCAAGACCGCGTCGGAAATCCCGGGGGTGGGACTGACCGCCGACGACATCGCCGAAGCGGTCGCGTATGCGGTGGGAACACCGGATACGGTCGCGGTCAGCGAGATCATCATTCGCCCGACCAAGCAGGTCGTATAGGCGCAAAGCGGCCGGAAAAGACCAATGGCGAACCGTAACGGAAGAAATAGTGGGCCAATTGAGGTAAGACGTTATAAGGAGGCAACTGTGAAGCGCATTTTACCACTCTTCGTTGCCGGACTTGTAATTTGCGCGCTCATCGTTCACTCAAATGCTTCGGAGGACCAAACGACCATGAAAATAAGCGTAAAGGCCAACGGCAATACCACGGTTTTTCAACTCAACAATAGTCCGGCAGCGAAGGATTTGGTCGCCCAGTTGCCCCTGGAAATCACCGTGGAGGATTACGGCGATAACGAAAAAATCTTCTACCCACCGAGGAAATTGAATACCGCCGATACCCCGTTGGCCAAGAACGTCGATGCGGGAACGCTTGCCTACTATGCCCCCTGGGGAGACGTGGTGATGTTCTACAAAGGATTCAAACCGGCTCCGGGGCTGTATGAATTGGGAAACGCCATATCGGGTGAAGAGCATATTCGAGGGATGTCCGGCAAGTTGCAGATCGAGAAAGAAAGCCTCTCTTAGATGTTAACATCCCGGCGTAGCGCAAAGCCTACGCACCGGAAATTTCGTCTAATGAAAGCGTCGCGAAAAACCATTTTTTTTAATGGCGGAAATAGTACAATTATTAACATCGATATGCTGAAAAAGAGTTATTGAGAGCATCGCCTGAAGTGCCGGTTTCCGAGTTTGAAATTAAAACTACCGACCGATTCTCATCACCTGGGAGGGAAAGATGAAACGACTTCTTACCTTGATCCTTTTTGGACTGCTGGGTCTCAGCTTATTGGTGTTTGTAGCCTGCCCTCCGGACGATGATGATGACTCGGGCGACAATGATGACGATTCCGGCGACGATGACGACGACAATGACGATAATGACAGCGCCGCAGGCTGTAACACATGGACCGATTCTTCCTCCGGCCTGATGTGGGAAAACGGCGAAGAGTTCTTTGGCACTTGGAACGATGCCATCGAATATTGTTTTGAACTCAGTTGCGGAGGCTATGACGATTGGCGCATGCCGACGATCGACGAACTGCGTAGCCTGATAGTCGGCTGTGCGGCCACCGAAACAGGCGGTTCCTGCGAGGTGACGGATCCCGGTTGCACGGAATATGGCTGTCGCAACCTGGATTGCGCCGGGTGTAAAGAAAACGAAGGCCCCGCGCTGGACGGTTATTACTTACCGGACGACCTCGACGGCGATTATTACGTCTATTGGTCGGCCACGGAAATCTCGGATGAGGAAGAGTTCGCGTGGTTGGTCAGTTACAAGTTCGCCGCGGTTACCAGCGGCTTCATGAGCAGCGACTACTCTGCGCGCTGCGTGCGCGGTTCTCAATTGTGATCGCTTGAAATCGTCAACGGCGCACACGCAACCGCTTAACAATCTTTCCCATGTTTATAAAATTGGTGCTCTTTTCTTTTTCCTATCCGAGAGGCATAATCCTAACATAAGGGTTATGATTATTTTATTCATTGTGGGTATTTGCTACATTTTAAACTGAAAAATTATTCCAACTGAGGAGTGAGAAAAAATGTTCAACGTACTAATCGTGGACGATGAATTTAACATTCGACAAACATTCAGTGAATTCGTAAATGATCTTGGACACAGAACTCAAACAGCGAAAGATGGAACAGAAGCGCTGAAACTCATTCAAACTGAAAGCACTTTTGCAGTCATTGTTTCCGACATGAGAATGCCAAGAATGAATGGAATCGAATTATTGTCTCAAGTACGGGCAATCAGCCCAACCACAGTGCGGATAATGCTGACCGGCCATGCCGACCTTGACACATCAATCGAAGCAGTCAACGAGGGCAACATCTTTCGCTTTTTAACCAAGCCATGTTCCAAAAAGTACTTTTTACAGGCCGTAAAAGATGGTTTGGAACAACATAAATTAATCACGGCAGAAAAGGTGTTGTTGGAAAAAACTTTAAGCGGAAGCGTAAAAATGCTGACCGACGTACTCAGTATGGCCGATCCGGATATTTTCGGTTTTGCCATGAAGTTACGCAAAGAAGCAGGACGCATTGCCGTGGCCATCAAAGAACAAAATACCTGGCAAATTGAACTGGCCGCAATGCTTTCACAGATCGGTTATGTAACCCTGCCAAAAGAACTGCGGGAAAAAGCCTACACCGGACAGAGTTTGAGTCCTCCGGAAAGACAGATGGTGGGACAAGTTCCTGAAATCGGATACAAACTGATCTCTCATATTCCACGACTTGAACCGGTCGCCGATATCGTTCGCTATCAACGGAAAAATGTGGACGGCTCCGGCCCTCCAAATAGTGTCGAAGGTAAAAAGGAAATTCCTATCGGCTCACGCATTTTACGTGTATTGACTGATTTTGCGGTATTCTGCACCACGAATAAAACATATAAACAGGCGGTCGATCAGTTACATGAAAACAAAAACAATTATGATATAAATGTGTTGCAGGCTGTCATCAACGAACAAATCTTTTTTCAACCCTTGTTTGATGATGAACAAACAAGAAACACGATTTCAGTGAACGTTCTAAAACTCCGCGTCGGCGACATATTGGCGACCGATCTAATGACCAACGACAAAAAATTATTATTGACAAAAGGAAGCGAAATCACCGAAGTGGTTCTGGAAAGAACGATCAATTACGCCAAGTTATTGCGCTTAAACGGCGTTGTCCGGATTTGGAGATAATCCGCCAAGGTGTAGTAATAGATTTAGAAAGTAAAACCCTTGTTGTAAAACAAGCGGTGGCATGATTCTGCAACATTTGGATCATAGAATCGGTCTTTGTTCTTCGCGATTTCATCCAATGCCCTGCCGATTCCCAAGGCCGGTCGATACGGTCGATGATGCGCCATGGCTTCAACGACATCCGCTACAGCCAGGATTCTTGCCTCAAGACATATCTCTTCCCCAACCAGACCCTGCGGATAGCCTGAGCCGTCCATTCGCTCATGGTGTTGCAGAATGGTCTCGGCAATAGGCCAAGGAAAGTCAATTGAATTCAAAATATCATAACCAACTTTTGTGTGCTTCTTTATCAGCGCCATCTCTTCTTCGGTAAGTTTGCCCGGCTTCGTCAGAATCTCGGCAGGAACCGCGATTTTGCCGATGTCATGGACAACGCCGGCCATGAATGTGCCTTCGATCAGTTTGGCGGACAATTCCATTTCTTCAGCTAATTTTTTAGCCAATTGGCCGACCCGCATTTGGTGACCGGCCGTGTAAGGATCTCTCTTTTCGATGGTCAACGTCATGGCTTGGATTATTCCGGTGAGAGCCTTATGCAATTTTTCGTTTGTGGCGTCCAACTCTGCAGTTCGCTCCTGAACAAGTCTCTCCAGGTGCTGCCGATAGTATTCGTTTTCTTCCTCCACCCGTTTTTTCTCGTCCAAAAGCTCCTTGGCCCGCGACGCTTTTATCACCAGCTCCCGTATTTTTTTGCCTTCCAGTGGTTTACTCATATAGTCGAACGCCCCTGCCCGCACCGCTTGTGAGGCAGTTTCGACAGTCGGCTCCCCAGTAATCATAATGACCTGCGTATGGGGGGATAATTCTTTGATTTCTTTTAACAATTCCACCCCAGATTTTCTGGGCATAATGATATCGGTAATCACCACATCAAAATGGTTTTCGTTCAATAACTGAATGGCAGCGTTGGCGTCGCCAGCCAGAACCACCTTATGCTCATCCGCTTCCAGGAATTCGCGAAATGCTTCGCGAATGTTCACCTCATCATCAACTATGAGTACTTTGGCCATGAGCTTCACCCTTCAATATGATTATTTGTCCATCCATTATCGACGCGAAGGAAAATATTAAAACGAGTATATTCTCCATCCTTGCTGTCTACCGTTATTTCCCCCCTATGTTCGGTAATGATGCCATGACTGACCGACAATCCCAAACCTGTACCGGAATCGCGCGATTTGGTAGTGAAGAACGGATCAAAGATGCGGTTCACTATTTCAGGTTTGATTCCGTTGCCATGATCTTCCACGGTCACCCGAACCCACGACTCTCCCTCCCGTGTGATAGCGTCTGCGGCGATTCGTAGTATTTTGTCATCATTGTAATCGTGGTATTTTTCATTCAAAGCATCACGTGCGTTGGTAATCAGATTCATAATTACCTGTTGAATTTGTTGACTTCTGCATTTTATTGTAGGCATTTCCTCGGGTAATTCCTTCTCCACAATTATCTGATCCTTACGAAGGACGGCTCCAATCAGGGAAAGCGAACTTTCGATGATATCAGAGATATGTGCGGGGCTATGGTGCTCCTTTTCCTGACGGGCGAAAGCCAACAGATTTCGTACGATGCCGGCGACGCGTTTGCTTTCATCGATAATTTTATCGGCATAGCCGGGTATCTTCTCGGTATTGGTTTGGAATTTTTCTTTGATCAATTCGGCGAAATTCAATATTCCAGTCAAGGGATTGTTGATTTCATGAGCTACGCCTGAAGCCAGCGTGCCGATCGACTCCAGTTTTTGTTGGTGACGAAGTTGATTCTCAAGAGTGGTTCTTTCCTCTTCCGCGCGTATACGGTCGGTGATGTCCTGATTCACTCCATAAGTCCTGACCGTCTTTCCATTTTCATCCTTGGCGACGAAAAATCGAACGGAGATGTGGCCGACGCTCCCGTCTTCGAAAAGCATTCGATGTTCGAATTGCCGAGAGAAGTTGAGGTTCTCCGCTTCGATGGCCTTACGGACTTCCTCACTGACCATGTCCCGATCATCCGGGTGAACGAACCGGCCGGCATACTCGGCCGAGGACATTGTATAACCGCCGACGCGATCGGCCGTCGTGCGAAATATCTTGTAGAAATAGTCGTTGAACGTGAACAAATCATTGGCGACTTCGTATTCCCAAGGTCCAAGACGAGCCATTTCCACTGCGGTAGCCAACTGCCCTTCGCTTTTTTCAAGAGCACTCTCGGCCGCTTTTCGCTCGGTGATATCCAAAACGACGCCTTGGTAGTGGGTTATTATTCCATCTTTGTTCCTTAAAATAGTTGTCCGGTCGTCCACCCACCTGACATCCCCGTCTTTGGTGATGATTCGATAAGGTTTATGAACGAAGTTCTCTGTACCGTCTTTTTTGGAGTAATCGTCGACTTCCTTGCCGACTCGATCCAGGTCATCCGGATAAATGATTTTACCGTATGATACTTCACCATTGATAAACTCTTCAGCCGAATAACCGAACAGCTCAACGACATTGTCCGAAACGTATTCGACGGGCCAGCCTTCATCGTTCTTCCAGAGGAAGGCGACGGCGGGACTCAAATTGATGATCTTATGCGACTGACGTAACGCTTCGTCGGTCCGCTTCCGATCCGTGATGTCCAAGACATGTGTGATGAGAAAAAGCGGTTCGCCCGCTCGGTTGCGCATCAACGCCATGTTGACGTCCGCCCAGATGACTTGCTTATCCTTTCGGACAAGGCGTTCCTCCATTCTGCATTTCAGGCGCTCACCGGCCAGCAGGCATCGAATGTGCTCGTTATTTTCGGATAAATCGTCAGGGTGAACGATATCATCGAGGCATAGGTTTTCCAGTTCTTCGCGGGGATACTCAAGGAGATCGGCAAGCGCTCGATTGACCAATTTCATGCACCTGTCAGGATCGATCAACGTTTTGCCGATGCTGGCCATTTCAAAGGACTGCCGGAAAAGAGCGTTCAACTCGTGACGTTTTTTCTCCGTTTTGATACCATGCAAGGCGAAGGCGATATCACCGGTTATTTCATCAAATAAGGATATTTCTTCTGCGTCTTCAATATATTCCGGAGGCAATGTAACCGAAATGAAACCATAGGATTGGTCTTTGTGGACCAATTCCGAGATCAACACTCCCTTTGTGGAATAAAACTCCTTCAAGGGGCATGTGCTGCATCCCTCGGAAAAATTCCGGGCGGCGATAACGCGTTTTTTCTCCCTCGCCAGCCGGCAGCAATGCGGAAGATTATGATTCCGAAATACCTCAACAAAATCGGAGAAAACACTTTCGACAAAACCTTTATGAGCCTCGATTATGTCGTCCTGATCTTCATCGGTGAGAATGATCCATGCCCCTTCCATCCCACGCGATCCGACCAACAAATCGCAGGATTTCTGGATCAGTGCATGTACATTTTTTTCCTTGACGATCAGTTGATTGACGTCCCGAATGGCGCGAAGGACCTCGCTGATATGGGAAAGTCTTTTCGTGCGGTGAGCCACCAGTTCTTCAAGATGTTTTCTGTGTTTGTTGAGTTCCAGAAATATCTTTACTTTACTCAGAAGAACATCCGGTGCGTAAGGTTTCATAATGTAATCAACGCCACCGGCTTCATACCCCATAAACATGTGTTTTTCGTCATAATAGGATGCCGTGAGGAAAACAATCGGCATTACTTGTGTTTTCGCGTCACCTCGGAGGAGTTCAGCCAGTTCGTATCCATCCATCTCGGGCATCATCACATCAAGGAGCGCAACGGCAAAGTCATGCTTCAATGCCAAAGAAAGAGCTTCATTTCCACTGGTCGCTCGAAATATTTCCACGTCAAGATTGGAAAGAACTTCTTCCAATACGATCAGGTTTTCAATCCGATCATCCACGATCAGTATCTTCTGACGTTGCTTCATTGCTCTCTCCCTTCAACAACAGGCTTCGTTTTCTGTATTCTCGGAGCAACATCGCTGCATTCGCATAGAAATTCACCAATCTCTTGCAGTGAAAGAACGTTGGTGATCCCAGCCATATTGATTGCGTATTGCGGCATACTCGGACTCTCCGCGGTCGTCGGATCCTGGGCGACCATTGTCCCGCCAAACTCCTTCACCATTTTCATTCCTTTAGCGCCATCAGCGTTGGCGCCGGTCAGGATCACGGCAATCAGCTTGTTTTTCCACAAGTGGGCGGCGCTTTCGAATAGAACGTCAATGGACGGCCGGGACCAGCCCACTTTCGGGTCAATCGAAAGGGCGATGGTGCCGTCGCTTTCCGCCAACATATGATAATTCGCCGGCGCAACGTAGATGCAGCCCGATTTGATTTGTTCCTTGTCGCAAGGTTCGATAACCGGTATGGGTGTAATTTCCCCAAGGTGATAGGAAAAGCGTCCGTTGTCCTCATGATGAAGGTGTTCGACAACAAGAATTGGAAGATTAAAATCCGCGGGAAAAACGGAAAACAGCTCCGTCAAAGCGGCGAATCCTCCTGCTGAGGCGCCGATGACAATCGCCATATATTTTCTATCCTTAACCATTGTACCAAGTCATGGTGCGCCCTTTTTCTTATAAATGCGCATCTTTTTGTCGACCACTTCGAAATCTTCAACCGCATCAGTGAAGTCGATGGATTCCTTTAATCCCAGACATAAAAAGCCGCCATGCACCAGGCTTTCGGAAAACAGCTTCAGGACACGATTTTGTAGTTCACGGTTGAAATAGATCAGCACGTTTCTACAGAAGATCAAATGCATTTCACCAAACACGTGATCTGTCACCAGATTATGGTTGGCAAAGGTGATCCTTCTCTTTAGCGAAGCATCAATGGCTGCAGCGTTGTATTTCGAGTGATAATATTCGGAGAAAGATGAACGTCCACCTGCAATCTGGTAGTTTCTGGTGGCCTCCTTGATTGTCTCAATAGAATAGATGCCGTTTTTGGCTCTATCCAGAGTGGAGTCATTGAAATCGGTGGCAAAAATGGTGGTCCTTTTGAAAAGGCCCTCCTCCTTCAATATGATGGCAAGGGAATACGCTTCCTCTCCCGTGGCACAACCGGCGTGCCAAATCTTGATGTGCGGGTAGGTCCGGAGCAACGGAATGACATCCCTCCTAATCGCCAAATAAATAGCCGGATCGCGGAACATCTCAGTGACGGAGATTGAAAATTGCTGGATCAACCGGGAGCAGAACGTCTCGTCCCAGAGGACCAATTGAATCATTTCCGAAATCTTCTCACACTGGGATTCGGATAAAAACTGTCTTATCCGACGTTCGACGGAAGCCCGGGCATAGGATCGAAAATCATAGCCGCAACGCTGGAAAATGGCCTCCAGCAGCAGGTTGATTTCTATGTTTTCGATTTCCAATTCCTTCATCTCGTTCCTCTGGGTCGACTGTATTATCGGTATAACCAAACCCTAAGTAGTGAAATTAAACGTTCCTGATCAACCGGCTTGCTCATATAGTCGTTCGCTCCCGCGTTGATGCATTTTTCGCGGTCTTCCTTCATCGCCTTGGCCGTCAATGCAATAATCGGCAGGTTGCGGAATCTCTCCTGGACGCGAATTCGTTTCATGGTCTCGTACCCGTCCATCATAGGCATCATGATATCCATCAGGACAATGTCGATATCCGGCGTCTCGTCCAGCGTTTTCAAAGCATCTTCCCCGTCGGCTGCTTTGATCGCGTTCATTCCACGCTCTTTTAACAACCTGGTGACCGCATACAATGTCCTCATGTCGTCGTCGACAACCAACACTTTCTTGTCTTTAAGTAATTCGTCAGTTTCATGGAGATTCTTGATAATTTGTTTGGTCTTTTCTGGCAGTCTACCAACCACCCGATGCAAGAAAAGTGAAACCTCGTCGAGTAACCGCTCCTTTGACCGAACATCTTTCAGGACGATGGTTTCCGCATATTGCTTGAGTTCATTTTCCTGTTCTTGGGAAAGGTCCCAGGCGGTGTAGATGATAACCGGAGGAATATTCACGCCTTCAGTCTTGGCTGTCTTCAAAAGTTCCAGACCGGTCATGTCCGGAAGCCCAAGATCAAGAACAACACAGTCATAGGGAATCGATTGGAGCGATTCCA
Organism: bacterium; assembly: GCA_036725605.1. Taxonomy (GTDB): domain Bacteria; phylum Lernaellota; class Lernaellaia; order Lernaellales; family Lernaellaceae; genus CALBTQ01. The sequence continues at coordinate 38,846 of DAIMDW010000001.1, read as the reverse complement.
AAGCCCTGCGGCCCGTTTCCGCCTCGTCCGTCACCACATCGCCGTCCCCAATCAATTGCACGACGCTTTTGCGGATCTGTGGATCATCTTCTATTATCAACAGCCTCTTGACGCTCTTGGGGGATGCCTCCTTGATTTTCTTGAATACGTCCTCCAAATCCTCAAGTGAAAGCGGCTTGGTAACGTGTCCAATCGCTCCCCTGCGCACGGCCTCCATGGAAGCCTTCTCCACTGAAACGACATGAACCGGGATGTGACGTGTATGGATGTTCTCTTTTAGGGCAGTTAGTACGGACCATCCGTCCAATCCCGGTAACTTGATATCAAGGATAATCCCCAATAGCGGATATCGAGCAGCCAACTCCAAACCGCTTTCGCCTGTCGGAGTCGCGATGCATTTCAAACCTCGTTCCCGACAATTGCCAACTAATATCTTGGCGAACCTTTCGTCATCCTCGATCAAGAGCATGACGTTATCTCCTTCGGAAATGGCATTACGGTCATCATCGACGAAGAAAACCGCATTGGATGCAGATGGTATTATTGCGCTCTCGGATCTGGCTGCGCGCATTGCCGGCTTTTTGGTGATTTTTTCCTCTTCTTCCTTTTGGAATGCCTCCAGAGGCAGAAAGAGGCTGAAAGTTGATCCTGTGCCGATTTCACTTTCGACTTGAATCATTCCGCCCAGCAGTTGTGCGATCTCCCGGGAAATCGATAATCCAAGACCGGTGCCGCTGTGTTTTCTGGCTGCGCTTCCGTCCACTTGTTGAAACGCCTCGAAGATGATCTTCTGGTTTTCTTGGCTGATGCCGATTCCGGTGTCTTTCACCGTGATGACCAATGTTTGTTCCGGATCCAAACCGTTTCGGAAGAGCTTGCTCTCGGCTGCCGGGCGGTTAAAAGTCACCGTGATGCCACCTTCATCGGTAAACTTGATCGCGTTGGAAACCAGGTTCTTGATAATCTGCTCAATGCGCCTTCCGTCGCTTTTTATTTCATCCGGCGCATCACCGGCGACGACGACATCGAAGTCGAGGTTTTTATCCTTTGCCAGATGTCGGAAAGACGAACGTACGCCTCTGGCGAGATCTTCAATACGCATCGGACTGATCTTCAGATCCATACGACCGGCCTCGATGCGGGCCAGATCGAGAATTTCATTGATGAGGTTCAGAAGATCATTGCCGCCACCGTAGATGATTTTTAGCGCCTCCACCTGGTCGTCGGTAAGGTTCCCCTCTTTGTTCTGTGTCAGCGATTGGGCAAGCAACAACAGACTGTTCAGCGGAGTTCGCAGCTCATGCGACATGTTCGCCAGAAATTCGGATTTGTACCTGCTGGCCAACGCCAGCTCGCTGGCTTTTTTCTCGATTTCCTTGCGGGCGTCGTCAACTTCCCGCTTCTGCCGTTCGAGCAGTTCGTTTTTCTCTTCCAGTTCCTCGTTCGTAACCTGTAGTTCTTCCTGTTGTGTTTTTAATTTGTCCTCCGATTCCTTCAACCGTTGGCTTTGCTCCACCAATTCTTCGTTCGATGTTTTCAATTCCTCCTGCTGGACCTGAAGTTCCTCGGTAAGAAGTTGCGCTTCATTCAACAACTCCGCCTGGATGGATTTGGCCTCCGCACTTTCCAAGGTCATGGCAACACCCGTCGAAACTTCATCCAGGAATTGAAAATGTGACTCGTCGAAGGCGAAGAGACTGCCAAATTCCAACACCGCTTTCACTCTATTGTCGCGAATTATTGGTTTGATATAGATGTTGCGTGGAACAGCTTCACCCAAACCGCACTCGATCCTGATGTAGTTGTCGGGCACGTCGGAAATGAATAGCTCCTGCATTTCCAATGCTGCCTGCCCGATAAGCCCTTCGCCATATTTGTATTCGTTGGGCAGGTGACTTGGTCGCTTGTGAGCATAAAAGGTTTCCAGTTTCAAGGCGCCGTTTCCGTCATCCAAGTACATCAAGCCCGTTTGTGCATTCATATATTTGCAAAGATACGTGATGGTGTTTTGGCACAATTCATTGATCTTCTTGTCGCCCAGCAATAAATCCGAAAGTTCGGTTTGGGCGGACTTCAGACGAGCTTGTCGGGAAATTTCATCTTCCGCTTTTTTGCGCTCCGTGATGTCCATGGAGACGCCGATAAGACCAACTATTTTCCCGGTTTGGTCGGCGTACGGAATTTTGTTGGTATTGACCCACTTGGCGCCCTCTTCCGTTTCCCAGGGCTCATCGAGGTTGAGTTTCGCTTTGCCGCTCTTCACAACCTCCATATCATCGTCAAAATACTTCTTCGCCAATTCATGGGGATAAAGATCCCAACAACTCTGGCCTTCAAGTTCCGATTTTCGCATTTTGTGAGCTTCGGCCACATATTTGTTGACGCGCACATACCGGTTATCAATATCCTTGTAAAAAACAAGACCCGGGATGGCATCGATGATAATTTCCAACTCGTTTGACAGCGTCTTCAGTTTATCCGCTTTTTCCTTTAATTCCGTTTCGCCTTTTTTTCGGTCGGTTATATCGATGAAACTTTCAATAATTCCGCGAAATGAACCATCCGGTCTATTCATTCGGATCGCCTTCATGAGACAGGCCATTTCCGATCCATCCGTCCTTTTCATGATTATTTCATAGTCAACTTTATCCTTTTTTGTCGATTCAAACACTCTCATTGGACATTGATCGGATTCACACAACGCCCCTCCCAACGCTTCATAGCATTTCAGGGGTTCCAACGATTCCTTGGAAAGTCCGACAAACGTCGCAAAAGACTCGTTGGCTCTCAAGTGACGGAACTCCTTATTGATCATCCGCTTTCCGTCAACCGAGAAGTGAAACAGGTCTCGCAGTTCATCATGGGCATGGATCATTTCGTTTTCTGAAGTGCGGTATGAAATCATCACCAGCCAGAAGGCGCAAAAATAAGCGCCGAAACGTACGACGTGCGAAAACCACCAAGTCGCCTGCCATGTTGTGGAAAAATGAAAGAGTATTCCGGAAACTCCGAAAAGAATGCATAAAACCAGAAACAGCAACTCCTCAAGAGTTCGTTCCTTATAGTAGCGAATCGCGAAATTCAACGATGCCAAAAGTGTTAATCCGCCACCGATAAGATTTATAACGTTGACCAAAGGCGTTAAATTTCCATCGGCAATCATGCGCGGAACGTTTTCGCGGTTCAAAATGGAAAAAAGGCTGATAAGGAATGCAACCAACAGCACCAATGCCGATGTGACCCACGTTGTTTGGCGGGAGACCTTACGATCCGGGTACCAAGTCAAGGAGAAGAAAACACCTCCCGCCAGCACCGACAAGCTGCGAAGCCACATGAACCTGTTGCCATCCGGAACGCAACTATGACCGATATCCAGTATCGCCATGGATATCAGGGCGCAGGATACCCATACTCTTCGGGAAGTCGGCGTTTTTTGCTGCGACAGGAGGATGAAAATAGCCCAAAATAGCCCAAAAGCTGCTCCGGCCATTTCAAGAGTCGAATGTATCGGCAACGAAATCCCGATCCACGAAGGGAATAGACTGTTCAATATTAATGTGCCCAAAAATGGCACGATAAAAACGAGTGCCATTAATATGATCAAATTCCATCGTTGCCCTATTCTGTTTGGGCGAAACATCATTTCCGCATTGTCAGCATTGTTCATATTGAGCACCTTTCCTCAACAAAATTGAAGTTGTTTCGGTAGGTTTGATACATTTTTTAATTATAACAGATGAAAGTACTGTTTTCAAAAGCACTTCCCGATTTGCCGACTTAAAAAAATTGTCCTGCATCGATATCATCGTCCCGATCTCCGATAATGATGATTGTCGGCTTTATCAGTTCAGAGCCACCGAAAATTCAAAGAAATTCAAAATCTTTCATCGCCGGTATTTCCAAATTGAACAAAGAGCCGTAATCCTTTCTCCCATTATATGCCTTTTCCGCTCTGAAACCGAGAGGATTGATAGTTTTGAGAAGAAATATTAATTGTGTCTTCAATGATGAGTCTAAAGGCATCGATCATCATGTGGTCACGCGCGCGTCCACATATATCCTGTGCAAATTGTCATATTTTCCAAATATTAATCCCTTCCTAAGCAAGCGGCGAACCGCATTGCTCTTTGGATGTCCATGGAAGCTGTGACGTTTTTCACAACGCCCATCATCCATTCATTTCCTCAATTGATTGATAGAATAGTCAGTTTATTTCTTTATGTCTACTAGTATTTTTTCAAGTATATACATTTTGTAGTATAAAAAACTGCTACCGGCACAATTAGTGTGGTGAACATTACCGGTTGAGCCGGATTTCCCCTTCCTTGATCATTCGGATGACCCGCGCGGACAAACGTGGCTCAACCGAACATCACTCTACCAGGTGTCTCGCCTTTTGTGGAGGACAATATGTATTGGTCATCACGTCGGTTCGCGCGGGAAACCGCAGCAAGGGCATTCTGGGGCGGTGTTCGAATACTTTCCGGACAAGTTCGCCGTAGTCGATGGCCGTTAATCAGGCCGGCGGTTTTCCGAAGTCAGGGAGAGCATCCGCAGTTTCGCCGCCGCCACCGCCTTGCGGTCGAAATCACTCAGATTCGAGGCCGATTTCATTTCAATATCCTCTTCGTCGAACCAACCGGGAATGTACCCCGGGCCGTCGAACGCCCAACCGTCGCCGTCGGCGTCCAGCCCGTCGGCGTCGACGAAAATCGCGTTGGTCATCACGTACGGATAGATCGGATGATTTTTTTCGAGGTCGGTCATGCTCGGCACGAGATTGGATACGCCCAGCCAATCCTCCAGCATTTTGTTGATGCCCGCGATCATCGAATCCTCGACCTCGATGGCCGGGCCGTCGATCGGGCTGGCGTGCGGGGTCATGCCCTCGTAACCGATGCCGATGGCCAGGATGAACGTGTCGGCCTCGACGTGGCAGGTGACCGTATCGTCGAAGCGGACGATCCGGTCGCTGCCGTGAATCGTCTTGCCGGTCGTGTCGCAGCCGAGGAAATGCGCGGTGGCGTCGCGGCCGATTTCGCCGATCAAAATGCCGTTGCCGTAAATCTCGATGCGGTCCAGCGATATCCACTCCGGCGCCTGCGCCTTCAGACGCACGTTGACTTCGCCGTCGGTGTCGGTGATGTCCGCGCCGATGGGTGCGCCGTCGACCCACATTTCCATGAACGGACCCGTGGTGACGATCGCCCGCCCGGCCTTGAGGTTGGTGATGAACTCGTCGGGGTTGATGAACGCGGGATCGTCGCTGGTGGACATCACGTAGGTGCGGCAGGCGCCCGGCTCGTTGGTGGTCGTCGTGTGGCTATCGGAATTGCCCACGGCCACGACACGTTTGCCGATGGCGAGCAAGGTCATGTAATCGTCGATCATCCCCCGGTTGGAGCTGTCCAGCAGCAGATCGCCGCTGAGAATGCGCAACTGCTCGTCGCCCGTGCGCACCAGCACCGGCAGGATCGGATTGCCCGCCGCACCGGGCTGACCGAAGATCCACTCGGGCACTTCCTCTTCGGTGGCCGTGCGAAAGTCGTGCCAGCGTTTGGCGTTGAGCACTTCCACGCCGTCAAACTCCCACGAGAAGTTGGCAGTCGCGTCGCGTGAGAAAATTTTGCCGTTGTTGACCACCGGATCGAACAAGGTCAGGAAATCCGGCGAACCGAAGCTGCCGTAGTATTGATCGAAGCCGAAGGCGCGCAGGTAGCCGGTGAACGACTCCTCGGGGTGATTGACGATGACGATCGGCTCCTGGTCGATCAGGTCACGGTCGCCGCGTTCGCGCAGGGAGTCGAAACAATCCTGCGGCGTGTACAGCGGCATCGGTGATCCGTCGGGCAAGGTGGTTGACGGACTGGGCAGGCGCCAGTTGGGCGCGCCGCCGCTCGTCTCTTCCTGATCGTAGCGTAGCGGATAGCCGTTGAAGTGCGCGTAGCTGAAGTGCGATAGTTCGTCGCCCGGCAAAAAGAGCACGGATTGCGGACCGCCCAGTTCCTCCAGCGCGGGCCGGTAGTTGCGGATGAAATCGTGGTCGGTGCTGGCGATCACATCCAGGCCCATGACCATCGTCGAGAGCACGCGGTTGTAGGGGGTGACGCTCGCATCGGGGCTGGCGTCCGAATGCAGGTGCAGGTCGGCGGCCACCCACCCCGAGGTATCCACCACGCGGTCGAGGTACAGGGTCACCTCGCGCGTTTCCATCGCGTGCACGGTGACGATCTGCTCGTCGGAGCTGTGTTCCGGCCCGTGATCGGCGACCATGCGATAGGTGCCCGGCGACAAGGTCGCTTCGCCGATGCCGTCGTTGGTGTGCACGACTTTGGCCTCATCGACCGGCAGCCATTTTTCGCCAAGGAACGGATCGCCCGTACCTTCGCCGTCCACGCCGATGAACGTCACCTTGCAGGCGCTGTGGCGCTTGTTGGGATCCAGGTTGATCACCTCGAATTTCACCTTACCCGTCGCAGGCAGCACCAAGGTCATCTCTTTGTGGTCGCCGTTCTTGAGGTGCAACGGCACGAGTTCGCTTTTCACATTGCCGGGACCGGCCGCCATGACCAGATAGTACGCCTCGCCCGTTTCCTGATTGACCGGCAGATTGCCGTCGAAGTCGCCGTCGGCCGCCGCGTCCAGCTGGCGTCCGTCGGTGATGTAGCGGCTGTAAGGAATCAGGCGGTGGTAATCGACCGCGTCGGCCTCGAAGCTTTGCAGGTACTCGACCATCTCTTCGTAATCGGTTTTTAACGGAACCAAGTCGCTGGAGTCGGTCAGGCGCGGATGCGGAAAGACCAGCACCTTCGCGCCGCTGACCGCTTCGCCGGTGCTTTCGTCGATAACGTTGCCTTTGAGCGAACCGTATTTCCAGTTCTTGATTTTGATTACGTGGTTGAGCAGGCCGGCCACGTCGCCCTCGTCGACCACGAAGGTGCGGCTATAGCTGTAACGGCTGCCCGGCGCGGGAATCAGGTATCCCGGCTCGGTGATTTTCTGAAAGGCGATGGTCAGAAAATCTTCCATGATCGGGAAGGACAACGGCGCGTCGGGCGAGACCAGCGCGTAGCCGATTTCGTCGGCCACGCCGGCCGACCACTCCATCAACGGCGGATTGGTCAGGGTCGACTGGCCGAGGTTGTATAGGTCTTCGGTATAGAACTTCGCGGAAAAGCCGAACACGCCGGGGCCGATCAGGTCGACCGAGTCGCTGAAGAAAACCGCGTCGCCGAACGCGTCGCCGGTGAACATGGAAAACAGCGGATTGTCGTCGGCGGTGATCGAACGCAACGGCACGTCGGTGTATTGATCAGGCTCCGAACCGTCGCGGTTGAGCAGCATGAAGGTCGTGTCGATGCGCAGCCAGTTGTCGCCCTCGCGCAGGCGGTAAACCGTTTCGGCCTTGACCGGCAGCACGTTGAGCGGCACCGGCACGATCTTGAGCAGCGCCAGCAGATTGTGGATGGTGCCCGACACCTTGATCGCCGCCTCGTCGCTGTTGGAGCCGTCGTCGATAATCTCGATCGCGTCCTGCGGCATTTTAACCACCGGGCCGCTGCCGTAGAGATTTTCCACGCCGAAGGTTTTCACATCCATGATCGGCATGAGCTCCAGCAGACGATCTTCGCCGCCGGCGGAAGGATCGTAGAAATTCTCCGGCCGCTGGATATCGGCATCGAGAATCGCCCCGCCCCATTTGTTCACGCCGCCGCCGGACCAATCGGTTGCATGACCATTAATTAAAATGCGGATGCGGTCGTTTTCGATGATGTAGTCGCCGAGGTTCCCCAGCGCCTTGGGCCCGCCGATCAACTGCGAGCGCGAGGTGACCCGGTAGGCGCGCGCCGCTGCGTAATCCTCACCGCGCTGGCAGGCAATCAACAGCAGCGGCAACAACATCACCAGAGCCAATCGTTTTGCGAACCTGGACATGCCATCCTCCAAAAGCGTCCGGCGCCAAGGCCGGAAAAAATCGCGAGCCGGGCAACCGGTCGTCCGCTTGCCGCTGTTGTACATAAAGGAAATCAATTCAGACTTTTCTAGCGAAGCTTGAGAATTTCGTTAGCGCCCGGTTTTCTTGCCGCGAATTCCATTTTCCCAAATCAAAATCAAATACAAATCGAAAAACGCACCAACAATCGGCTGGTAGGAGTATGGGCGGTCGCGAGGGGGCCGACGACGCGGCACAAATAAAAACGCATCATTCAGGATGACCCAAATGCCTAAAAAAGCCCTGCTGCTGATTGTGCTGGCCATGATCGTCACCCTCGCGGCCTGTTCCGGCAGGACGGAGTCCGACAAGATCTGGGAAGGCGGCGGCAACGCCCAAAGCGACGGCGAGCAATCGACGATCGCCTTCACCGCCATCGACGGAGAATTCGGCGACATCGAAATTCACTTCACGCTCACCCCGGTCGACGGCCGCGCCCGCAGCGTCGTGCTGCAATATAACGGCGCCTGCGCCGGCGACCAATGGGTGCGCGCGCACGTGGGCGGCGAAGTCAACGCGCTGGCGCCCGGCGGGCACGCGATCGTCTGGCATAGCTGGGAACAGGAAGCGGGCTGCGCCGGCGACGTGCAACTGCGCCTCGCCACCGGCCAGGGCGAAACGGCCGACTCGGCGTCCTTCGCGCTGGACAACACGCACGAAGGCGCAACCGGCTTCCTGGAAATGCCGCTGGTCGATCAGGGAATTCAGTCCAATGAAGAAGAAGCGTACGAAAACGCCCTCGCCGTGCTGGTGGACAACGAGTACGTCGATTTCGTCGCCACGCGCATCGACGACGTTTACGAAGTGCACGCCGCGCGCGGATCGGTTTATTTCCGCCGTGAGCAGACCAACAACGGTTATGAATATGTAATTGATGCGGTCGACGGGACCAACCCCATCGAGCGGCAGGATCCATACTACCTGCCGACGCTGGAAGAGGAATTCGCGGTCGGCTCCAATCCGAACAATGCGACCATTCCCAAGCAAGGCTACAAGGCGGGCGATGTGCGCCTGAGCTTCATCGAGCCGGAGGATGATTCCTATCCGTTCGGCTACCAGCGCATCGCCGCGTACTTCGACAATCCCAACAGCGCCGACTTCATGATCAACTGGCGCGGCTACGCGCACAACTACGACGGCCCGCACGGCGATCTGGGCACGCACGGCAGCCTGAACATTTTCCAAAGCCGCTGCCCGCTGGTCATGTGGGGGCGCGGCATCCGTCCGGGCGTGATGACCGGCGCGTACCGGCAGGTCGATCTCGCCCCGACCGTCGCCCGGCTGCTGGGCATTTCCACGCGCTACGGCGTCGATGAGCGCGGCATCTACACCAACGGCGTGTACCTGGGCTGGCAGGACGGTCATGTGATCACCGAGGCGCTCGATGGCGGCACGTCGTCGCACGTGATGGTCCTCGTGCTCGACGGCATGGCGCACAGCGGGCTGATCAACCAGGTGATGACGCGCCCCGACGAACTGCCCAATCTCTACCGCCTGTTCGCCGAAGGCGCCTGGGCCGAATACGGCTCCACGACCAACTGGCCGAGCGTGACCTTCCCCAGCCACAACGTGATCGGTTCGGGCCTGTACAGCGGTCATCACGGCCTGGTGGACAATTCGTTCTACTATCGCGACGAAGTGGATTACGCCAGTCCGATCGACGAGAACCTGTTCACCGAAAAGTACTTCCAGCCGATCGGCCCCGGTCAGACGATGTTTCAGCGCATCAGCGAGGAATGGGGACAATACAGCGCGCTGTGGAATCGCGGCGCGGTGACCGCAAGCCTGTTCGATCCGAGCGTCGCCGGAGCGACCAAAGCCAATCTGGAAATTCGCGATCTGACGCGGCAGTCGCCGTTTCCGCCGTTGGGCGTCGAGTGGCCGCGGGAAATCCCCTGGCCCGACGTGCTCGTCGGCAACACGAGCACCTACTTCGAACAGTGGGCGCAGTTGGTGGGCATGGTCGAGCTCTTTCATCTGTTCGACAACGGCGTCTCGCCGATGCCGACCTACGTGGCCATGAACTACATCGCCACCGACGGTTGCGGCCACGCCAACGGACCGTTCGGCGACGACATGAAGCGCACGCTCAAGCACGTCGACGACAACCTGGGCGTGTTGTTCGAGTGGCTCGACCGCTGGGGCATCGCCGACGACTTCACGCTGATTCTCACCTCCGACCACGGCATGCAATTGGGTGACCCGACGCGCTCGGGCTGGCCGCTGTACGCGCTGGACGACGCGGGCATCGGCTACGTCGCCGACACCTGCCTGGGCGTGTACCTGCAAATTTTCGACGCGCAATTTACGCCGGAAACGCTGGCGCTCAACAACGATCAGCTCGTTTACGTAAACGTCGCCGACATCGACAACCATCGGCCGATCGCCGGCGCGACGGTGCTGGCCGACGACGGCGTCACCTTCCGCGAAGCGGTGACCGACGATTTCGGCAACGCGCGTTTCGGCATCGCTCCGGTGGGACCGGTGCACGTGACCATCACCCATCCGGATTACACCGACCAAGAGTATCAACTGGCGGCGCAATGAAGGGCGACGAGATGAATCGATTCGGCCTGACGGCATTGGTGTTGCTAATCGCGATTTTCACGCTGACGGCCTGCGAACGCGGCGACGACGAGGAAGCGGCCGCCGGCGATCCGTTCGGTATTCCGATCGACACGCTGATCACCCAGTACAATCTGCAGGACGACGTGGACGTGCTGGTCGACCCCTGGGGCATCCCGCACATCTACGCGCGCAACGACCACGACGCTTGGTACGTGCAGGGCTATCTCGCGGCGAAGGATCGCTTCTTCCAGATGGATCTGGCGCGGCGGCTGGGCACGGGCCGGCTGGGTGAAGTGCTCGGCGAAATCCCGTTGCTCGGTCCGATCGTCGGCCTGCTGGTTGCGCAGGACATCGATCTTTACTACCGCGCGATTTTTTCCGACCGCCAGGGCCGCGCCATCGCCGACGCGCTGTTGGAAACGCTCGATCCGCAAGTGGAGGAAGTGCTCGCGGCGTACGCCGAGGGCGTCAACGCCTGGCTGTATGACGTGATCACCATGCGCCACGGCATGACCGAACCGCCGGCGTACGAGGGCCTGGTCAATCCGGAAGCGAGCATGCTCGATCCGTGGTCGGTGCGCGACACGCTGGCGCTGTTGGTGGTCAGCATGTGGAGCGCCAGCAACTCGGTCGATCAGGAATTGGCGATGGGCGAAGCGCTGCTGGCGTTGGGGCCCGAGCAGTTCGCCGATTTTTTCCGCGCGCAGCCGGACGATCCGACAACCGTGCTGCCCAACGGCGCCGGCGACATTACGCCCGCGTCGTATGGCGTCGAGGTACCGCTCGCGCAGATTGCGGATGATCTGCGCCCGGCCGGTGAAGCCCTGCGCGCCGCGCTGGCTGCGGCCGCCGCGGCGGGCACCAATCTGTTTGCGCCCGGCATGCATTCCAACAACTGGGCCGTCGACGGCGCGCACAGCGCCGGCGGGCACGCGCTGCTGGCCAACGACCCGCACCTCTCGATGCTCAACCCCGCTTACTTCTGGCTGTGCCACGTCGACAGCAAAACGCTGGGCGACGGCGCGATCTCCTTCGCCGGCCTGAGCTTCCCCGGTGCGCCCGGCGCGCAAATCGGCCACAACGATTACATCGGCTGGGCGGGCACGTCCGCCGGCTACGACACCTACGACGCCTACGTCGAGGAACTGGACCCCGCCAACGACGAAGCGGTGCTCTTCGACGGCGAGTCGGTGCCCCTCCACCGTGCGGAGCTGTCGCAGGAGATGTTCAACATCACCCTCGACGGCACGCACGAAGCGCGCCGCATGCCGATCCGCATCGTGCCGCATCACGGGCCGATCGTTCCCGGCTCCTGCAAGAAGGGTCGCTGCATCAGCCTGCGCTGGACCGGCGCGGAGGCGGGCGACGAGATGAACGCGTTCATCGACGTGCTGACCGCGACCGACGTGGAAGAAGGCCTGGCCGCGTTGGCGCAGTATCGACGCGGTCCCTACAACTGGCTGGTGGCCGATCGTGACGGCCGCGTGGGGTACGTGGCGGCGGCTGAACTGCCGCAACGTCAGAACTGGCGCGAGCGTCCGCCCTACCTGCCTCTGCCCGGCACGGGCACGGCCGAATGGGGCGCGGCAACGCCGGATGAGGATCTGGCGCGCCTGGTTGATCCGGCCGCGGGATACATCGCCACGGCCAACAACGACATCTACGGCGCGTTGCGCGACAACGATCCGACCGACGAGACATACTACTATTACTTCTCCCTGGACATCGGCTATCGCGCGGGGCGGATCGCCGACCTGCTAAGCGGCCGCGATGGCGGGGCCGATCCGCACGCGTTGACGCTCGAAGATATGCGCCGCTTCCAGGCCGACAACGTCAGCCTGCTGGCCCAGCGCGCCGTGCCGCATTTGTTGGCCGCCGCGCAGGCGCGGCCCGATCTGGTCGATACCGTCATGCAGGGCGCGCTCGATTATCTGACCGTCTGGGACTACACGACGCCCGCCGGCGAGCCCGACCGCTTCCGACCCGCATTGGTTGACGAAACGACCAGGCGCAATTCCGTCGCCGCCACGCTGTTTCACGTTTGGTTCGGTCACGCCGCGGCGATGATCTTCGGCGACGAATTCGCGGCGGCCCGTGTGGACCTGCCCGGCGAGGAAAGCGAAAGCGGGCCGCAGTTCGAGGCGCGCGCGCTGCTCAATCTGCTCAATGACGAAGCCTCGACCCATCGTGGCGCGGCGTGGTTCGACGATGTGGAAACCGCCCGCATCGAGACGCGCGAGGAAATTTTGCTCGCCGCCTGGCGCGCGGCGATCGATTTTCTCTCGCTTGAACTGGGCCCGGAGATGGCTGAGTGGACCTGGGGCCGGCTGCACACCGCCGAGTTCGGCCTGATCTTCGAGGGCTTCACTGTGCCCGATCTGATCTCGCCGATCCTCGGACCGGCCGCGGCCGACGGCGGCAACTTCACCGTCAACGTCGCCAACAGCTACGGGCTGACCGAGGACTATCAGGCCGCGCATGCGCCGGCCGGCCGCATGGTGATGGAGATCGACGGCGACCGCTTCGAGTCGTGGGCCGTGCTGCCCGGCGGGCAAAGCGAGCGCTACGACTCCCCGCATTTTCAGGACCTGTTTGCGCATTATCTGTCCGGCGAACTGGCGCCGGTGCTGTATACGATCGATGAAATCCTGCCGGTGACGGTCGAACGCATCAAGTTCGCGCCCCGGCAATAGAAGGAGGCTGTACGGTGAGCACTCGTACGCTGTGTGTGCTGTTGCTGCTGGGATTGTTGCTGCCGGGCACGGCGCAGGCGCTGAACCTGAGCGCCGACCCCTGGGCCGAGGACGATACGGAAATGGCGGACATGGATCTGCTGACGCTGCTGTATACCTACGGCGTCATTGACGAGGAAACCTATCAGGAACTGATCGGCGTGTACGCCAAGCGCGTCTACAACGGCATTCGTCCGACCGGCTCGGTGCTGCTGGGCTTCACGCCGTGGAACCAGATGCCCTACGACGAGGTTGTCGAGTATCCGGGCTCGCCCGACGAGCAGCGCGGGTTCCGCCTCAACAAGGCGCAACTGGGCGTGGCCGGCAGCGCCTATTTCGATTGGCTGAGCTTCAAGGTGATGACCGAAGCCGCCTCCGACGACGACGGTAAATTTACGATGGGCCTGGAGGAAGCGTACATGCGCGTCGCCTACACGCCTTATCGCCTCAAGCAGAGCCTGATCGTGCCGCGGTTCGGCGGGCGCGCCGGCGCGATGAAAATCCCCTTCTCGCGCCAGAGCCTGACATCGACGAGCAAGCTGCAGTTGATCGACCGGGCCATGGTCGTCGAGGAAATGCCGATTCGCTACGACGTCGGCGCGACGCTGGACATGGACTTCAACTTCCGCCTGGACCTGGTGCGCCTCTCGCTGAGCGGCGGCGCGTTCAACGGTCAGGGCAACAAGGTCTATGCCGCCGACAACAACGACAACCTGCTGTATGCCGGGCGCGTGCGCATCGACCTGCTCAATCCGTTGCGCGACGGCGAAGGCGATCTGCAACCCGCGTATTTCCCCAACCAATTGCTGGCCAAGATGCCCGAGCCGACCGGGCCGCAGATTTCGCTGGGCGCGAGCTATCTGCAGAACAACGACATCGACCGCGTCGTCAAAGCCTGGGGCGTGGACGCCGAAGCGCGTTGGTTCGGCGTATCGGTGCTCGGTGAGTTGATCCACACGACCTACGAGCCGGACCTCGCCGAGACCGTCAGCGCCGCACAATACGCCGAGGATTGGGAAACCGAAGGCTGGTTCGTGCAGGGCGGTTATTTCATCAAGTGGATTGACGTGGAAGCGGCGGCCCGTTACGAGGAATACAAACTCGACCTGCTCTCGGACGTGATGGACCAGCGGCGGCTGGCCAACACGACTTTCGGCCTGACCTGGCACGCCGCAAGCCGCCACCGCGCCAAACTGATGGCCAACTACATCATGCGCGCCGAACTGGAAGGCATGCCCGAAATCGACAACGACAGTGTGACCGTACAAGCCGGTTTGACTTTCTAGCGAGATCTTCCCCGCTCAAGGCCGATGGGATTGCCGCCCGTCGGCCTATTTTTTTCACCAAAGGCAAATGGTTCGCCAATGAACATTTAGTCGATGTCGCATCAAGTCCTAATTTGACCGGGGTAATTAACGATTCAGTAATCGCCCCGCGGCGAGAAAATCTTTCTTTCAGAAAAGGTTGGAAAATCATGCGGCATCACACCTGGATAATCATGATGGTTCTGTTTTGCTGGTCGGCCTCCGTTTTGTCCGTAGCGGCGGACGAATGGCCGCTGCATTTCGACTGGCGCGACGTCGAGGGGCGCAACTACCTGACCGCCGTCAAAGACAAGGGTGAATGCGCGACGGGCACCGTCTTTGCCTATGTGGCGATGATGGAAGCGATGATTAAAATCGCCGTCGACAACGACTTCATCGAACCGGACCTATCCGAATACCAGGCGTTGCTTTGCAGCGGTGGCCACTGCCTGCGGCCGTCGTCGCCGGATGAGGTAATCGCCGAATTGTTCGCCGAAGGCGTGGCCGACGAAGCCTGTCTGGTTTATGACGACGAAGCGGCAACCTGCGACTACCGTTGCCGGGATTTCAGCGCCCGCGCGATCAAACCGGTCGCACAAAGCCTGCTCTCCTATCCGTCGCCGATCTATCTGATGGACGCGTTGCTCGACGGGCCGATCGTCGTGCGCAAGCTGCTGTATGGCGATTATCTCACGTACACCGGCGGTGTTTACCGGCACGAGAGCGGCGCCTTGCTCGGTGTGCACGACGTGTTGATCGTCGGCTATGACGCCGAAGAACAATATTGGATCTGCAAGGACGCACGCGGTACGCAGTGGGGCGAAAACGGCTATGTAAACGTTGCCTGGGATCAAGCGTTATTCGGCGAGCAATTGACGCAGCTTTTTGTCGATGCCGACGCGATGTGCGCGGCCAACGAACCGCCGACGATCGACGATTTGGAAGCGACGACGGACAGCGAGGGCGTCATTGTTTACTTTTCTTATGCCGACGCACAGGCCAACCTGGCGGGCGGTGAGCTGTGGTATGCCGTCGACGATCTACCGGCCGAGCGTTATGCGCGGCCGGTCACCGAACTCAAAGGCGTCGTCTCGGTCACGACGGCGCACCAAATACTCATACCGCTGGACTTGTCGGCGGGCGAGCACAGCCTGACCGTTTTCGTCCGCGACTGGTGCGGAGCCGAATCCAATCATCTGCAGATTCCGTTGACCGTCGCCGCCGACCAGCCGGTTGCCGACGATTACAACGACGACGCGGGCGATGACGACGCTACGAAGCAGAACGACGATTCTTCGACCGACTCGGAGCAGGCCGACGACGACGATGCCGAAACCGGCTGCGGAAGATAAAAGTTATTCCCGCTGAAAATCTCCGGAACGGTTTTTTATTTGCCAACTGGCCCGGCCCAAATCACTCCGCGAGATCAACAACGGTTTGCACTGTTGTCCAAGCAAGTTGACGCATTCGAACATCGCCAAAGCGCCGCCCCACCTCACCGATTATGTTTGTGTGGTCGATTCACAACGCAGCGCTCGACATCCGAACGCCGTACGAGGTCAAAGCGGCTTACCTCACCCAAAAAGCCGCCTAAACCTGTCTTGCTAACAGGGGGACGGTACGAGGGGATTTTCGGACTATCACCGAACCTGCAAAGACAATCGGGAGCGACAAGGGACATATTCGACGGCAACTTACAGAAGTATGGGACAATCCCAACTCCTAGCAGCCACATCCCGCATCGTCGTCGTCATCATCTAACGACCTGCCCGTATCATCGTCATCCCCGTCAGGCCCACCATCATCGTCACCAACATCATTATCGTCGTCCGTGGTGTCATTGTCGTCATCATCGTCATCGTCGTCGTCCGTGGTGTTGTCGTCGTCATCGTCGTCATCATCATCGTCCGTGGTGTCGTCGTCGGTTGAATCATCATCCGTCGTATCGTCATCCGTCGTATCGTCATCGGTCGTGTCATCATCAGTCGTATCGTCATCAGTCGTATCGTCGTCGGTCGTGTCATCATCCGTCGTATCATCGTCGGTCGTGTCGTCGTCCGTCGTATCATCGTCCGTCGTATCATCGTCGGTTGTATCATCGTCCGTCGTATCATCATCAGTCGTATCGTCGTCCGTGGTGTCGTCGTCGGTCGTGTCGTCGTCAGTCGTGTCATCGTCCGTGGTGTCGTCGTCCGTCGTATCGTCGTCCGTCGTGTCATCGTCGGTTGCGTCATCGTCGGTTGCGTCATCGTCCGTCGTGTCGTCATCCGTCGTATCATCGTCCGTCGTGTCATCGTCCGTCGTGTCGTCATCCGTCGTATCGTCGTCCGTCGTGTCATCGTCCGTCGTGTCGTCGTCCGTCGTATCGTCGTCATCATCGTCGCCAACGGACTTGCAGTAGGGCGGGTTGTCTGGGTCGGGAATATAGCCCAGATTACATTGGCAAGTGATGGGATCGCAGTTTGGCACGGGTAGCCCGTTTACCCATTCGCACTGCTCGTCTTCTACCATCATGCCGTCGCCGCAAAACGGCTCGCACAAGCCGTCAACACTGATGAAATAGTCTTCACACCTGCAATTCGAAGGGTTGCAGTGCGGCGTTCCGTCACAATCCTCGCCAGGGTCCACGACTCCGTTGCCGCAGTCACAGCTTTCATAATCAAATTTGCAAACCTGCGGCGTGAGATCAGAGCACCATTGGCAGAACGGTGGGGTACCGCATGACTCGCTGTCGGTGTAGTAGTGGCAATCGCATAGATCGGGGTTCGCGAACTTAAGGCACACCCCATAGGACTCACACCAAAAACAACCACCGTCTGTGCAGGCAAGTGGGTCGTAGTAGTCGAAACAGGTATCTTGGGCCGCAGCCGATGCGCTGAAACCCGACAAGAACAATGCCAAAACGGCAATCGACCCGATCCGACGCGCGAAAGAAGCTAGCCGCAAACCGTTTTTCCAAACCATGACTTCCGCTCCGGTTTTCAAGATGATTTATGGGTGCCGAAACTCTTCACTTCAAATACCTCCTAGAATACGCCTTCCAGGCTCCCCCGCCATAAAAGGAAGTTTTTCGCTATCCGCACTCGAACGATACACAGAAGAACAGCACCCTTTGACGCATCATGCTTCTCCTTGCTTATTGATTTGCCAAATTCCGGGTTGTCTGAAACCAAGTTGAACTGGAAATATTGTAAAAAATGGCGGGGCCCCTGTAAAGAGAAAAAGACACCCATGTCTTTTTTTAGGTTTTTTATGCCGGTTTGTTTTGTGCTATAAAGCGGGTCTGACCTCGACACATTCGACAATTTTCCGGTGGAAAGACAATATGATGAAAGAATCTCGCATCGTCGCCCGTAATCGAAAAAAATGGCTGAACGAAGCGATTAAAATCCTTTTGGAGGAGGGACCGCAAGCGGTGTCCATCAAGCGGATCGCGCAACGCCTTGATAAGTCCCGCTCACCTTTTTACCGCGTCTTCGGCAGCCACGCGGGCCTGCTTGAACAGATGTTCGTTTTCTATGACAACGAGACATCAAAAAAAATCTTTGATCGCGTGTTGGCGTTTCCGGGCGGTCCGCAGGAACGGTTTTGGTACTTCTGGCAGACCGTCATCAAGTTGAATATCTTTCGCTATGACTACCCATTCCGCCAGTGGTCCTTGATCGATCCGCTGGTCGGCAAGTTCATGCGCAAGATGGATGGGGAACGAATGGACTTCATGCGCGAACTGTATCAGGGCATAGGGTACTCGGAAGAAGAAGCGGACCACCGGACGTCCTTTGCCTACCACGAATACATCGGCATTCTGGTCACGGGCCGGCCAAGAGTATCTTCAGAATGGATGAAGAGACGCGCACGGTTTCGCTATTATCTGCACACCGCACCGCCGATGCCTGAAGATTTCAAGCTTCCATTGTTGTAATCGACAGCAGGAAGCAAGAAGAAGAGGTCATCTGACAGGTCATAACAAAAAAAAGGCCGTAACTCATTGGAATTACGGCCTTAATTGGTCGGGATGACTGGATTTGAACCAGCGACCCCCTAGTCCCGAACCAGGTGCTCTACCAGGCTGAGCCACATCCCGACGCTTCAGGGACGATCTATTTACATAATCCTTGCTCCGGTGTCAAGGATAATTCAAGCAAGATCCAGGTCGGCCTCTTTGAGCGCGCGAATGGGCGCGGCGTAATCCTCATGGCTGAAGACCGCGTTGCCGGCGACCAGCACCGTCGCGCCGGCGCGTGCAAGGGCGCGGGCGTTGTGCGGGCCGACGCCGCCATCGACCTGAATGTGCACGTCGTCGAAGCCGACGTCATCGAGCATCGTGCGCAGGGTCTGCACCTTCTCCAGCGCCGAGGGGATGAACTGCTGCCCGCCGAAGCCGGGATTGACGCTCATGAGCAGCACCATGTCGACCGAATCGAGCACGTGCTCGATCATCGCCAGCGGCGTGGCCGGATTGAGACTGACGCCCGCCTTCTTGCCCGCGGCGTGAATCTGCTGCAGGCAGCGATGCAGATGCTTGCAGGCCTCGACGTGCACGGTGATCCAATCGGCGCCGGCGTCGGCGAACTCTTGCACGTAGCGCGCCGGATCCTCGATCATCAAATGCACGTCGAGCGGCAGATCGGTTTCCTGGCGCAGGGCGCGTACGACCGGCTGGCCGATGGTGATGTTGGGAACGAACAGACCGTCCATCACGTCAACATGAATCCAATCGGCGCCGGCGTCGGCCAGGGCGCGCACCTCGTCGCCCAGGCGGGCGAAGTCGGCGGACAAAATGCTGGGAGCGACAATCATGGTTTCTCCTTACGCACGAAGCGCGCGGCGAAAAAGCCTTCCGTGCCCGTGCGATGCGGCAGCGACAACAACGTTCCCCGATCCTGAATGAAGACATCGTAGCGCGGAGGGAGTCCTTCGCGCAAATCACTTAAAACGAACTCCGGTTGCGCGGCCAGGAAGCCGTCGACAACGCGGTCGGTCTCCTCCTCGGTGTAGGTGCACACGGCGTACATGAGCACCCCGCCCGGCCGTACGTGGCGCGCGGCCTGCGCCAGAATGGCGGCCTGCACGCTCGCGAGCCGCGCCGGATCGTCGGGGCGCAGGCGCCAGCGGATTTCCGGGTTTTTCTGCAAGGTGCCCAGCGCGGAGCACGGCGCGTCGACCAGGATACGATCGAATTGCATGTCGTCTTTGATCGCAAAATCCTTGCTCGCGTCGGCTTGGATGAGCGAAACGTTCTCGACGCCCAGGCGCTTGAGGTTCTGGCTCAGCAACCGCAAGCGGCGCGGATGAATATCGACCGCGTACACCTGCCCGACCGGCGCGACCTTCTGTGCGAAGTAACTTGTTTTGCCGCCCGGCGCGGCGCAAACATCGAGGATCAACTCACCTGGATGCGCCCCGAGCAATTCGGCGACGATCTGCGCCGCTTCGCTTTGCACGAGGAACAGTCCTTCGCGAAAGGCCGGCATTTGTTCGAGCTGAGTAAGATGATCGACCGCGACGCCCGCCGGTGCGTATTGCGCGGCGCGTGGACGCAATTGCGGCAAAGCCTGCATCAGCGCCGGACGGTCGGTCCTCGCCTCGTTGACGCGCAGAACCAGCGGCGGCCGTTCCTGATTGGCGGCCAGCAACGCGGCCATCTGCTCGTCGCCGAACCGCTGCGCGATGGCGTGCACCAGCCACAGCGGATGCGACCAGCGAATGGACGCGGCCTGATAAGGATCCTTCAGGTGCGGCACATGCCCGTTTTTTTCGCCGCGCGGCAGATGGCGCAGGACGGCGTTGACCAGACCGGAGGCGCGCTTGGGCACGAGCTTGACGGCTTCGTCGACGGCCGCGTGGGGCGGAATGCGGTCGAGGAACAACAACTGATACGCGCCGATGCGCAGGGCGTCGGCGACGCGATGTTCCATCTTGTCGAGCGGACGATGCGAGACCTGCCCCAGACGCCAATCCAGATAGGTGAGATGGCGCAGCACGCCGTAGACCAGCTCGGCGACCAGGCGGCGGTCGTTATCGGCCAGCGAGGATTGCTTGAGCGCGGCGTCGAGCGCGAGGTCGGAATAGGCGTTGTCGACCAGCACCCGCCGCAAAACCTGCATGGCGAGCGCGCGGGGATTGTTCATCATGGTTTGGGTCCGAACGTGTCTCCGACCGCCAGCGGCACGCCGTTGAGAAACGCGGCGGCGGGCATCTCCTTTTTCCCCTGCATCTGGAGTTGCCGCAAGGCCACGGCGCCCTCGCCGGCGGCGACCAGCAAGTCTTTTTTGGCCTGGAGCACTTCGCCCGGCGCGCCGTGCCCCGCGACCGGTTCGGCCTGCAGAATCTTGATCGTCTTGCCCTGCCAGAAGGTGTACGCACCCGGCCAGGGCGTCATGCCGCGCACGCGGTTGACGAGCGCGGTCGCGGTTTGTGTCCAGTCCAGCAGACCGTCTTCCTTGCGCAGCATCGGCGCGTAGGAGCCCTCTTCCGGCTGCGGTTGCGATTGAATTTCCCCGGCGAGGTAACGGGGCAGCGTTTCGACCAGCAGGTCGCCGGCGAGTTCGGCCAGCTTGACCAGCAGCGTGCCGGCGTTGTCGTCGGGCGCAATGGGAATGGCGCGTTCGGCGAGCACCGGACCGGTGTCGATGCCCGCGTCCATTTTGATGATCGTGACGCCGGTTTGCGTTTCGCCGTTGACCAACATCCAATTGACCGGCGCGGCACCGCGATAATGCGGCAGCAGGCTCGCGTGGGCGTTGATGCAGCCATGCGGCGGCACGGCGAGCATCGCGGGACGCAGAATCTTTCCGTAAGCGGCCACGACGATCACATCGGGTTTACGCGCGGCCAGTTCCTCGCGCACCTGATGGGTGATTTTTTCCGGCTGCAGCACCGGCAGGCCGTGGGCCAGCGCGACCTCTTTCACCGGCGGAGGCGTCAGTTGCCGACGGCGGCCGGCGGGACGATCGGGCTGGGTGACGACAAGTTCCGGCACGTGGCCGGCGGCAAGCAGGCGCGTGAGGATCGTGGCCGCATACTGCGGCGTGCCGAAGTAAAACCAGCGCATGAATCAGGTACCGCTCGCCTCGCGTTCCTGCGCTTCTTTGCGCAGACGCTTTTTAATTTGGGCCCGTTTGAGCGGGCTGATGTGATCGATGAACAGGATGCCGTCGAGGTGATCCATTTCGTGCTGGAAGACGACGGCGGGAAAATCCTCGACCTCGTACTCGACCGGATTGCCGTCCATATCCTGCGCCTTGACGACCAGATGATACGAGCGGCGCACCTCGGCGTTGAAGCCGGGCACGGAGAGGCATCCTTCCTCGTAATACTGTTCGCCGTCGCGCTCGACGATTTCCGGGTTGGCCAGCATCAGCAGTTCGCCGGGTTTGCCGTCCTCGTCGCGCACATCGACGGTGATCACCCGCAGGGAAACCCCCACCTGCGGAGCGGCCAGACCGACGCCGGGTTCGGCGTACATCGTTTCGGCCATGTCGCGCGCCAATTTTTTCAGTTCTTCGTCGAACACGGTCACCGGCTCCGCTTTCTGCCGCAGGACCGGATCCGGATAAATGCGTACTCTGCGAATCGTCATCATGCTCCCTTGGCCAGTTCGGCTTTCTGGGCCGGCAGGTCGACATGGAAGGTCGTGCCGCGCCCCACTTCACTTTCCGCCCACAAACGTCCGTTGTGGTCTTTGACGATACCATAGCTGATCGACAATCCCAGCCCCGTGCCGTCGCCCACCGGCTTGGTGGTGTAGAACGGGTCGAACACCTTGTTCAGTTTTTCGGCGGGAATGCCCGGACCGGTATCGCTGATCGAAACCCGCGTATGATCCACCGTGGGGTGGATGGAAATGCGGATCTTCCCTCTGCCTTCGATCGCCTGAATGGCGTTATGGATGATGTTCATGAACACCTGGTTCAACTGGCCGGGCGAACCCAGCACCATGGGCACCACCTGATAATCGCGCTCGATCTCGATGCGGTTTTTGTATTCGTAGTAGAGAATCTGCAGCGTGGACTCGATGCCCTCTTCCAGGTTGACCGGCAGTTTTTCGCTGGAGTCCATGCGCGAGAAGGTGCGCAGGTTCTGCACGATCTGCTTCATGCGCTCCGCGCCGGTGCCGATGTTCTTGACGATCTTCTTCACGTCCTCGTTCAGGTACTCGTACTCGATTTCCTCTTTGACCTTGTCGATCTGCCCTTTGGCGTCTTCGGTCAGGTCGGTGCTTTCGTACTGGTTCATCAATTTCATGATCGAGGAGAGATTTTCGTCGAGCAGTTGCACCGAGGCGGAGACGAAGTTGAGCGGATTGTTGATCTCGTGCGCGATGCCCGACACCAGCACGCCGAGCGAGGCCATTTTTTCCGATTGCAGCAACTGCGCCTGCGTAGATTTCAGCTCCTCGTACGCTTGCTGGATTTCCTCGTTGACCCGGCGCAGCTCTTCGTTGGCCTTAGCCAGTTCGCGCGAACGGATTTCCACGTTGCGCTCGAGCTTGATGCGCTGGGTGACGTCGCGGGCCAACTCGATGCCGGCGATGATTTCGCCGTGCTCGTCGCGAATGGGGCTGCCGGTCGATTCGTAGTAATGCAGGCGGCCGTCCTTGGTGTACATGCGCCGCAGGCTGTGATGCACCTCGCCGGTGTCCATCGCCTTGCGCACGGGGCAGCCGCCGCAGATTTCGTTTTTGTGCTCGTAAACCTGGAAGCAAAATTCGCCGGTGTGGTCGCCGAAGTTTTTCACCAGCACGTCGTTGACGTAGATGATGCGCATTTCCTTGTCGACGATGGAGATGCCGTCGCCGATGCCGCGCAAAAAGGCTTCCATCCGCTCTTTCTCGGCGGCCAGTTCGGAGTCGAACGTCGCGCGGATCTGATCGGCCAGTTCGCGGCGGCGATCGTTGAGCAGCATGTCGAGTCGCTGGATCTTTTCACCGAGGCCGCCCAGTTCCTTGATCTCGCGTTCCTCGGCGCCGATCGTCGAACCGCCGTCGGCCAGACGGGTGGTCAACCCCTCGACGAAATCGAGGCGGCGAATGAACCACAGGCTGATGATGATGCCCACCGCGACGATCATCACCGCCGAGACCATGAGCAGCGAGAGATAGAAATAGTTGATCTGGTCGACGCGGACGAAGCCGACGATCGCGACCGTCAACGGCAACAGGGCAAGGGCCAGGAAAATCGCCAGGACCTTGAGTTTCAGGGATCGATTTTTCGTCTCGTTATTCATTCATCAACCGGGAGTCACCACAATGCGGTCACGGCCCCCTTCCTTGGCTTCATACAGAGCTTCATCGACCAGTTTAACCAGTCCTTCGCGATCCTCAACCTTGGGATGCGGGTAATAGGCGATCCCGATGCTGACGGTCAGATAAAAACGCTGTCCCTCCGGCGGGAGGAACGGATGGCTCTTGAGGTCGGCGTGAATGCGCTTGGCCAGGAACTTGGCGCGATCGATGCCGGTGTGCGGCAGAATGATCAGGAACTCGTCGCCGCCGTAGCGCGTAGGGAAGTCCGTCTCGCGAATGTTGCGGCGGATGATTTCCGTCGTGCGCCGCAACACGGCATCGCCGAACAAGTGCCCGAAGGTGTCGTTGATGTTTTTGAATTTGTCCAGGTCGATCATCATCACCGACAAGTAAAGGTTGTAGCGCTTGGCGCGGCCGATTTCGTTGTCGAGGATGTTGAGCATCTGACGATAGTTGAAAAAGCCGGTCAGGCCGTCGGTGACGCTGAGCTGTTCGAGCTTTTTGTTGGCCGATTCCAGCTTGGTGTTTTTGAGTTTGATTTCTTCCTGGGCCTTGATCAACTCGAGGTTGGCCTTGGCGAATTTTTCGCTCATCTCGATGGCCAACTCGCGCTGGCGGCGGTATTCGTCGGCGAGTTTTTCCATCTCGCTTTTCTGCTCGACGAGAATTTCGTTGACCTCTTCCAACTCGCGGTTCTTGTCGATGACGTCGTTGGTCAGGCGCTTTTTTTCGTCAACCAGGTCGTAGCGCTCCAGTTCCTGCGCCACCATTTCCTTGATCGCCGCCGGATCCCAGGGTTTGGAGACGAAACGCTGCACCTGCCCCTTGTTGATGGCGTCGACGGCGGTTTGCATGTCGCCGTAGCCGGTGATCAACATACGGCCGGTTTCCGGATGCTCCTGTTGCAGAATCGACAGCAATTCGATGCCGGAGATGCCGGGCATCCGCTGGTCGGTGATGACCAGGTGAACCGGTTCGGTCTTGAGAATTTCCAGCGCTTCTTCGCCGCTGCGGGCTTTAAATATTTTATTGCCTCGCCGCAACGTGGAAACAAGGAGATCGAGGTTCTCTTCTTCGTCATCGACAATCAAAATATGGTGCTTGTCGAGCTTCGCATTCTCTTTCGCTTCCCCAATCTTATCTTGCATACACCTCTCCCTTTTGAACCATAGAATACCAACCAAAGCCCGGCGGGATCAAGTTTGTACTACAACTTGTCTAGAGGACGGTTACCGGGTCGATATCGAGCTTGAAAGTGGCCGAAATTCCCTTCTGTTCGTTCAGGATATTGAGCAGGCGCGAGCACAGTTTATGCAAATCAGAAGCCTTTTCCGCTTTGATCAGCAACTGCCAGTGATGCTTACCGTGCAACCGATGCAGTAACGAGGATGCCGGCCCGAGCAAGGAAACGCCGGGAATGTCGGCGCGGTCGGTCGCGCGGGAAACGGCCTGGCGCACCGTCCGGCAAGCGGCCAGACCGGCCTTGGCATTGGGCGCGCTGATACGCAACACGGCCAGGCGCGCGGTCGGCGGATAATGCAATTCGGCGCGTCGAACAATTTCCTGCCGATAGAAACCCGGGAAATCATGCCGCACGGCGGCGGCGATGGCGTAATGCTCCGGCTGAAAGGATTGCAGCAGCACGAGCCCCGGTTTGTCGGCCCGCCCCGCCCGGCCGGCCACCTGGCTGAGCAGTTGGAAGGCGCGCTCGGCGGCGCGAAAATCCGGCAGCATCAGCGCCGCATCGGCATCGACGACGCCCACGAGCGTCACGGCGGGAAAGTCGTGCCCCTTGGCGACCATCTGCGTGCCGACGAGAATGTCGGCCTCTTTGCGCGCGAACCGGGTGAGAATGTCGACCAGATCGTTTTTCCCTTTGACCGTGTCGCGATCCAGGCGCAGCAGGCGCGCGTCGGGCAGCAGTTCGCCCACTTCGTTTTCCAGCCGCTCGGTGCCCATGCCGCCGTAAAACAAATTCACGCCGGCGCAATTGGGGCACACGGCGGGCGGCGGCGCCTGATGGTCGCAGTAATGGCAGCGCAGCACGTTGCGCTTTTCATGGAAGGTCAACGAGATGTCGCACAGCGGGCATTGCAACGGCTGGCCGCATTCAAGACAGAAGGCGTAAGTCGAAAAGCCGCGCCGGTTGAGAAAGAGAATCGCCTGTTCGCCGGCGGCCACGGTGACGCGCAGTTGTTCGGCCAACGCTTGCGAAAGCACCCGGTGCACGCTGGTCTGTTTGCGCGGCGGCTCGGGCGGCGGCGGTTCGTCCTTTTTCCGCCGGCGACGTTTTTGCCGTTCCATTTCGCGGCGCATGTCCACGACCTCGACGCGCGGCATGGGCGCGCCGGTCGGACGCTGCGTCAGTTCCAGCAATTGGTAACGGCCGACCTGAACGGCGTGGTAGGTTTCCAGGCTGGGCGTGGCCGAGCCGAGCACGACCGGGCATTGGCGCAGCGTGCCCAGCTTCAGCGCCAGATCGCGCGCGTGATAAGTGACGCCGTCGTCCTGCTTGAAGCTGGCTTCGTGCTCCTCGTCCACGATTATCAGCCCGAGGTCGTCGAAGGGCGCGAACAAGGCGCTGCGTGCGCCGATCACCACGCGGGCTTCGCCGCGTTTCATCTTGCGCCACATGTCGTAGCGTTCGCCGTCGGACAGGCGCGAATGATACGGGGCAACGCCCTCGCCCAGGCGGCAGATGAAGCGACCGAGGAACTGCGGCGTGAGCGCGATTTCGGGCACGAGGACGATCGCCGCTTTGTTTTGCGCCAAACATTGCGCGACCAGTTGCATGTACACTTCGGTCTTGCCCGAGCCGGTGACGCCGTGCAGACAGAAGGCCTCGTAACGCCCGGCGCGCAACGGCTGCGCGACGCGGTCGACGGCCGCCCGTTGCTCGGCGTGCAACACGACTTCCTGCGCGGCGAAACAGCCGACGTCCAGATCGACGTCGCGGTAGACCTCGCGGCTGGAGGCTTCGACCAGCCCGGCGGACACCAGCAGATTCAACGTGGGCCGCGCGTTGGGCAATTGTTCGTTGATCGCCGGCAGGCCGATCCAATCGCCGGCGGCGGCCAGCAATTGCAGCACGGCGGCGCGCTTGGGCGAACGGCGACCGACCATCGCCAGTTCATCCTCCAGGTCGATGCCCGGCCGCAGGCGCCACACCGATTCGGTTTTGCGTTTGGCGGTCAGCGGCGCGAGACGGTAGCGCTTTTCCAAAAAGCCCCAGCGCAGCAGGTGGAGGATTTGCCCGCGGATGTCTTCGCCCAGACGCGCGGTCAGCGTCGCCTCGGACAATTCCTCGCCGGCGGTGAGTTGCCCCAGAATGCGCGCGTGCAGCGGATCGATCAGCGGGCCGCTCAGCGCGCGCCGGCCGGCCTCGCTGAGGGCGAGCACCGGGCGCGTGCTTTTGAACAGCCCCGCGGGCAGCGCGGTGCGGATCACCTCGCCCAGCGGCGCGAAGTAGTAATGGGCGATGAATTTGTAAAACTGCAACTGCGCTTCGCCGAAGGCCGGTTCGGGATCGGGAATCTCGACGACGTCGCGCAGTTTTTCCACCGGCGATTGCGCGGGTAGATCGACGATGAAACCGGTGACGATGTTGCGCCGCCCGAAGGGCACCTGCACGCGCACGCCGACCTGCGCCTCGGCGCGCAATTCCGGCGGCAGACGATAATGGAACGTGCCGTGGACGGGCAGCCCGACGGCGATTTCGGCAATCGCGTCGGGTCCGGCGGCGCGCTGGGCCATGGATTATTGTCCCAACTTGCGGATCAGCTCCAGCAGGCGCGGACGCAGCTCCTTGCGCTTCATGCCGTAAATCAGGTTGGCCTGGATGAAACCGTATATGTCGCCAGCGTCGTAACGTTCGCCCTCGAATTCATAAGCGAGAATGCCCTGCTCCTGGTTGAGCTTGATCAGCGCGTCGGTCAGCTGGATCTCCCCGGCCACGCCCGGCTGCGTGTTGGCCAGGATTTCGAAAATGTGCGCCGGCAGGATGTAGCGACCGATGATGGCGATGTTCGACGGCGCGTTGCCCTTGGGCTTTTCCACCATGCGGCGGATTTTCCAAATGCGGTCGGCGACCGGCTTGGGATCCGGATCGATGATGCCGTAGCGCTCGGCCTTGTCCATCGGCACGCGGAAAGCGGCGATCACCGGCGAGTTGTATTGGGCGGCCACGTCGACCATCTGCTTGGTCGCGGGCACCTCGGCGTCGATCATGTCGTCGCCCAGCAGCACGGCAAAGGGCTCGTCGCCGATGAAGTGACGCGCCGACAAAATCGCATGGCCCAGGCCCAGCGCCTGTTTCTGGCGGACGGAATGCACCTCGACCGCGCGACTGATTTCACGGATCGTCTGCAGGCGCTCGAGATCGCCCTTCTTCTCCAGAAACGCCTCCAGGCCGTTGTCGATATCGAAGTAATCCTCGATCGCGCCCTTGCCGCTGGCGGTGACAAAGACGATTTGGCGGATGCCGCTGCGCCAGGCCTCCTCGACGATGTAATGGATCGTCGGACGATCGACGATGGGAAACAGCTCTTTGGCCACCACTTTCGAGGCGGGTAGAAAACGCGTGCCCAATCCGGCCACCGGAATGACTGCTTTGGTTACTTTCACCGTTTAACCTTTCCGCGGTTCATGTGGTCGATAAATGGTGCTGACATCGGTAGGGTAGCGGTCCGTCCCGGCGGTGTAAAGATCGAGTTGGTTTTGACATCACCGGCGTTTTCCGCTAGCGTTTGCGCCAGTATCAATCGACGGAGAACGAATGATCCGCCAGTTTGTGTGTGTATCGTTGTGCCTTATTCTTTTGGGCTTGTTGGCCGCCCCGGCCCACGCCTATCGCTATTGGGGCACCAAGCCGCTGGGCATGGGCGGTGCTTATTCGGCGATGGCCGACGACGCCAGCGCGATTCATTGGAATCCCGCCGGATTGACCATTTACAACGATAAGAAACGCGTTTCGCTCGATTTCAACTACGAACGCCACCAATACCTGCTGGGCGATTATAAATTCCTGTACGAAGACGAACTGACCGTGGACGAAGACGACAGCTTCGCCGGCGAATACTACTTCGACGAACCCGATCCGGTGGATTGGAACGAACGCAAGGTGCGCGACCTGTACCACCTATCGTTGATCGACGGCAAGACGACCAAGGTGATGGTCGCCGGGCTGGCGTTTACCGCCTACAACTTTCCGATGAACACCTTCCAGGAAGGCTCCGACTACAGCGCCGACCTGGCCCTCGCCTTCGGCAACTGGGAAATGTTCTCGTTCGGCATGACCGGCCGCTATCAAGCCACCGCCGAGGACTCGACCGGCGAATTCGACATGGACGTGGGCGCGCTGTTGAACGCGGGTCCGGTGATCAGCATCGCCGCGGTGGGGCGGAACATTTTCGGCAACGACGAACCGCGGCTGGTGCGGCGGGAAATCGTGCTGGGCGTCGCCGGGCACGCGCTGGATTACGCCAGCCTGAGCGTGGAAAGCTCCAAGGTGTTCGACGTCACCGACGTGGACGGCACGTTCAACTTTGCGGTGGGCGCCGAAGGCAAGCCGGTCAAGCAGTTGGCGTTGCGCGCGGGCTTCGACTGGGACCAGGTCGATTCGGCGCGCCTTTGGTCGTTGGGCGTGGCGTTCCTGGACGTTCAGGGCTCGTTGGGCTACACCTTCCAGGGCGACATCGACGAAGTGCGCAATTACGTGCATTCGCTGCAAGTCAGCATCATGTTCTAGTCCGCTTATTCCACGATAAAAACTTTTCTCCGACCGCGCCGCCGGATCGCGAATGTGTTATATTGTCAACAAGTGCGGCCGACAGAAAACGACGACCATTGCCGGGAGGGAGCGACGATGAAAACGCAGGATGCATATATCCATCAAATCATCGAAAAACAGGCCCGCAAGTGGCTCATGTTCAGCCAGGCGAAAAAGGAACAGAAGGCGAAGGCCCTACCGGTTATTTACATTTCACGCCAACCGGCGAGCGGCGGGCACCACGTGGCGGCGAAGGTCGCCGAGCTGCTGCAATTCGATCTGTTCGATCGCGCGCTGCTGATGAAGGTCGCCGAGGACGCCAAAATGAGCTCGCACGTGGTGGAAACGCTCGACGAAAAAAGCCGCTCGTTCCTGCTGGACTGGATGGGCGCCTGGGCGAAGGATCACCTGTGGTTCGACGATTACCTGGGTTCGCTGATGCGGGTGATCGGCACGATCCAGCGGCACGGCAACGCGGTGATCGTCGGGCGCGGCGCCGGATTCATCATTCCGGAAGGGCAATGTATGCGCGTGCGCATCATCGCGCCGCTGGATTTGCGCATTCAGAACGAATGCGAGGACAAAAGCATCGACACCGACGAGGCGCGCAAGAACGTCATCACCCTGGAGAACGAACAAAACGCCTTCGTGCAACGGTATTTCGACAAGGATCTGACCGACCCGTTCAATTATCACCTGGTGATCAACATGGCGAAGGTGAGCATCGAGGACGCCGCCGCGGCGATCGCCGGCCTGTACCGCTCCTGGAGCAGCGAACGTAAAGACCATAGTTGACGGGTGGAGTTTTTTCATCATCCGCATTAAAACCGTGCAACCCTTGACACGATGGTTATCGTTTGAACAAGCGAAAAACTCTTGCCTAGAGGAGTGAACAATGTCGGTTAAAAAGGGACTCATCGCGCTGCTGGCCCTGGCGACGATCGTCGCGGTTTACGGTTTCGCCTCACCGGTCACGGCCCAACAGAAGCTTGATCAACAAACGCAAAACGCACTGACCACGGCGCTCAATGACGAGTACAAAGCCCAGGCGCTATACGCGAAAATCCTGGCCAAATTCGGCGCGAAGACCAAGCCGTTCAGCCACATCATCACGGCCGAGGAACGCCACATCGAGTTGCTCAAGCCGTTGTTGAAGCAATATGGCGTGGCGATCCCGGCCAACGATTGGGCCGATCGTTTGTCGGCGCCGGCCACCTTGCTGGAAGCCTGCCAGCAGGGCGTGGTGGCGGAAAAAGAAAACATCAAGATGTACGATGAATTTCTCGGCTTCGTGAAGGAAAAGGATATCCGCGATATGTTCAAGTACCTGCGCAACGCCAGCGAGAAAAATCACCTGCCCGCTTTCGAACGGTGCGTCGATCGCGAAGGCGACATGGGGCGCGGGCGCGGTCAGGGCCAGGGACAGGGACAAGGCCGGGGGCGCGGCCAGGGCGGCGGCGGTTACTATCGCCGATAATCAAGGAAATTTATTCGGAAAAACGCCTCGCGCACCTCCGTTGATACGAGGTATTTGGAAAAACAAGCACAATTCCCGCCTCCGGCCGCCTCTATTACTCTAAATATTTTTATACCTTCCATATTTTTCACTAAAGTGCATCGGAGAACTTACCGAACCCTTATGAGAAGGGTTATTTTCTTATGCACCAAAAAACTACCACAAGCAAACAGCGATCCGCTCGCTTACGTGCCTGGAGCGAAAAACTGTTTAATGCCTGTGATATCAATAAATTATCCAACAATTTGCACAACATGACGCCTTCCATTTCCGAGGAGGAGGAAGGCATTATCACAATAATCAACCCGGATTTTCGCATTGTGCGCATCTCCCCCGCCCTGGCGGAGACACTTGGTCGAGAACCCAAGCGGATGGTCGATACTCCGGTGGAAGACCACCTGACGACCGAATCGATCGAGATTTTCTGCCGGCTGCTGGATAAAGCGGCGAAACACAAGGCGCCACCCGGGACCACCGACGACGCTTCGCTGGAAGCGGAGCTGACCTGGCTGGGCGAACAAGCCGCGGTGGTCAGAATGCCGACCGCCGTATCCATATTGCGCAACGACGACGGCGATTGGTTGGGCTTCGTCTGGAAGCACAGGGAAGAGAATAAGGCCATCGACGCTTCGCCGGAAGCCCGCCTGCAGATGATTTCCCGGATCACTTCGGCCGTGATGCAAGAAAATGATTCCCGCCGCCTGCTTTCCCGTTGTTCCGAAATCATCGCGGCATTCCTGCAAGCCACCGCTTTCGGTTCCTATCTGTTGACGCCCGATCGTCAACTGGCGATTTTGCAGACGGCACACGGGGTGCCGCGAACGGTGTTGCAGAAAATATCCGTGGTGCCCCTGCATGACAGCGAATTGAATGAATTGTTTATCAACAGCCGGATTCTCACCGCCCGACAATTGAGCACATTCGATTCCATTCCCGGTTTTCAGTACCGGGGAACGATCGCCCTTCCCCTGCTTTCACCGCAAGCCGCGATCGGGTGTATGACCTTCATCCTGCCCACGGCAATCACGGAAACGAACGACCTGTTTTCAACCTTGCGCGATGCGGGACGGATCGTCGGTAACGGTCTGTCGCGCATTCAGGCGGAAGAAAACGCTTTGTACGCCGAACGGAAATTCCAACATCATTTCCAACACGCGTCCGACGTTCATTGCACGATCAATTCCGACATGGAACTGATCGACATCTCCGCGTCGTGCGAGGCGATTTTCGGCCATGATCCGGCGCGGTATATCGGCATGCGCCTGGTGGATCTGCCGTTTCTCGACGAGGAAAACAAAAGTCGACTGATCAAGCATTTTCGACTGAAGCTCGAGGAAAAAGTCGTACCGCGATCCGTCTACGAAATCACCGACGCGTGCGGCGCCAAACGGAAAATCGAACTGCTGTCGATGCCGCTGAGACGCAACGGAAAGATCGATGCCCTCAGTTGCCTGGTGCGCGACATCACCGAGGCGGTTTGGAACACCAAGTTGCAGCGCGATTTCCAACAAGGGTTGGAGGACATCATCAACTTCCTGCCCGACCCGACCTTCGCCATCGATATGGAAGGCCGCGTAATCCTGTGGAACAAGGCGCTGTCCGATCTCAGCGGCACCAATCCGCAGGAGATGATCGGCCGCACCAACGAGGAATATTCGCGCATTTTTTACGGCCATCAACGGCTGATGCTGATCGACCTGGCGCTCAATCCGCCCGAGAACGTCAAGCAGACGTTCCCCTTCATCGAATGCACCGGCAATACGCTCGCCGCGGAGATGTACACGCCCAATCTGAAAAACAGCGGCATGTTTTTGTGGGGCAGCGCCTGCCCGCTATACGACCTGGAAGGAAGGAAGATCGGCGCGATCGAGACCATGCGCGACATCACCAAGATCAAGCAGATCGAGGCGGCGTTGCGCCAAAGCGAATCGCGCTACCGGCTGTTGGCCGAAAACGTCACCGACATCATCTGGACAATGGACCTGAACTGGCAGCTCACCTACCTGAGTCCGTCGGTGGAATTCCTGCTGGGCTATGAGGCGGACAATCCGAGCAAATTCGACATCCGGCGGCTCATCGGCGACAACACGTTCCGCTTCCTGCAGAAAATGCTCAGCGAGGAACTGGCCAACGATCCGTGCCAGGAACGGATGGTCGGCCGTTCGCGTACCTTCGAAATGGAGCACCTGCGCAAGGACGGCACCAAGGTGTGGGTCGAGCAGAAGGTCTCGTTCCTGCGCGACAGAAACAACGTGCCGGTCGGGTTGATGGGCATCGCGCGCGACATCTCCGAGCGGATGAAAGCCGAGGAGGCGATCCGCATTTCGGAGGATAAATTCCGCAAAGCCTTCGAAGCCAGCCCGGACATCATCACGATCAGCACGCTGGACAAGGGCATCTTCCGCGACGTCAACGAAGCCTTCGAACACAAATCCGGATACCGGCGGGCCGAAGTGATCGGGCACTCGATCGGCGAGTTGAATTTCTGGGAGGACGAAGCGCGCCGGGAGGAGATCGTCAAGCAGATTCTGGCGAAACAATACGTTACCGACATGGAAGCCAGTTTCCATACGCGCAACGGCCAACGATTGGTGGCGTTGTTTTCCGGCGGCATTATCGAGATCGGCGGCGAAAAATGTCTGCTGACCGTATTGCGGGACATCACCGAACTCAAACACAACGATGAAGAGCGCAAGAAACTGGAAATTCAATTGCAGCAGGCGCAAAAGATGGAGGCCATCGGGCGCCTGGCCGGCGGCATCGCGCACGACTTCAACAACCTGCTGACCGGCATCATCGGCAACATCGACATGGCGATGCTCGATTGCCCGAGCAGCCTGATGGACTACCTGAACAACGCCAACGAAACGGCGCGACGCGGCGCGGATCTGGTGCGGCAGTTGCTGACCTTCTCGCGCAAGAGCCAAACCGACTACCGGGTGATCGATCCGATCGCCATATTCAGCGAAGTCAATCGGATGCTGCGCGAGACGCTGGACAAACGCATCGCCCTCAAGAGCCGCATCGATCCGGAGACCTGGCCGATCAAGGCCGACGCCACGCAGATCCACCAGGTGATCATGAACCTGTGCATCAACGCGCACGACGCCATCCAGGAATTGCTGGAAAGCGACCGACGCCGCTGGGACGAGTTCTTCCTGTTGATCGAAATGGGCAACGCGGAAATCGACGAGGCGTATTGTCAGATTTATCCTTACGCCAAACCCGGTCAGTACATGTACATCAGCATCACCGACAACGGACCGGGGATGGACGATAAAACGCGACTGCATCTATTCGAGCCGTTTTTCACGACCAAGAAAATCGGCAAAGGCACCGGGTTGGGGCTGGCGACCGCCTTCGGCATCATCAAACAGCACCGGGGGTGGATCAACGTATACAGCCGTCCCGGCGCGGGCTCGACCTTCCGCTTCTACCTGCCGCGCAGCAACGAGGAGATCATAGCCGGCGACGGTTCGCCGGTCGATATGGACACGCCCGGCGGCACCGAAACGATCTTGCTGATCGACGACGAAGAAGTCATCCGCAAGCTGGGCAAGGCCATTCTGGAGCGCAAGGGCTACACGGTGCTGTTGGGATGCGACGGCCGCGACGGGCTGGAGGTTTTCTGCCGCGAACAGGAACACATCGACCTGGTGATTCTGGATCTGACCATGCCGCACCTTTCGGGATTGGAAGTACTGCAGCAAATCAACCTGGTGGCGCCGGAAACGAAGGTCATTATGTCCAGCGGCTATACCGACCAAAAACGCGCGGACAAACTGCGCCGCCTGGGCGCGGCCGGCTTCGTCGCCAAGCCGTACAACATCAAACAATTGGCGGAAAACGTGCGGCAGATCCTCGATCAGGACGTTGTCGACAAATCGCAAACGGCCTGATCCTCGTCGGCGAAATAGCAGCAATTCAACTTGTAGTTGCAGGTGGCGGCGCAATCGCGCATCGCCGCGCGCACCTTTTGCGCCCGCTCGCCGTTCCAGATCACGGCCGGATCGTCGTCGATCGTGCCGATCGCGCCGTGGCGTTCGCACAGTTGAATGTTGCCCCCGACGGTCACCTGCAGCATGTTGTGCATCGCCAGACAGGGATAGGACGCGCCCAACTCACGCGGATCGGTGAAGTAGCGTCGCCACATGGCGAATTGCGAGTACGGATTGTTGATTTTCGCGCCGTCGCGTTTGAGCGCCTCCAGGTTGTCGATGGTCGAGAGGACGACATCCAGTTGCTCGCGCGTGCGCGGCCACAAGGGGCTGAGTTTGAAGAAATCCTCGGACCAGCCGCGGGCCAGCGTCGGCACCACCGCCTGAAACTGCATGACGCCGAAGCCGGTCATCTGGCGCAGGATGCCCACCAGTTCGGGCAGGCTGTGGGCGTTGAGCGCATGAATGACCATCACCGCGTTGACGTTCAAGTCGGTGTTGTGGGTCAGGTAGTAGATGATATCCAGAATGCCGGCATACAAGCCCGGCCCGTTGCGCAACCGGTCGTGCAGTTCGCCCACGCCGTCCAGCGACAGGTTGATCACCTCGACGCCGGCGCCGAGCAAACGCTTGACGCGCTCGACGTTGAGCAACGCGCCGTTGGTGTTGAGCACCGGGATGTGGCCGATTTGGGAGATTTTCGCCACGTAATCGTAGATGCGCTTGTGCATCAACGGCTCGCCGCCGGTGAGAATGAACATCAGCGGATCGGGCAGCCACGCGCCGAGACGATCGAAAAAGGCGAGCATCTTTTCCGGCGGCGCTTCCTCGGCCTGCGAGGTGGGCACCTGGCACATGTCGCAAAACAGGTTGCAGCGCAACGTCACGTTCAGGTTGATGACCCGCGGGTATCCTTCGCGCCGATAATCGAAGTAGTTATAGGGATGCGGTTTCGTTTTGTTCGGCACTCGCTGCGCTCCTTTTGCCCACGCTTAGCGAGTATAGCCACGCGGCGCGGCAACGACAAGACAAACCGGCCGGGCGCTCACGCTTCGGTGATTTTGGTGATGAAGTTGCTGACGATGTCGTGGCGGAATTCCTCGCCGTAGGTGAAGCCGCCGCGCTCGCCGACCTTGCCGGCCCAGGCCTTAATGTACATTTCCAGCGCCGGGCGGTAGTTGTCGCGGTCGAGCATATCCAGCTTGTCGGCATCGACGCCCGCGGCGGCCAGGCTGAGGCGAAAATCGTCGACGGTCAGTTTCATCTGGCTGTCGTGCGCGCATAACGCGTCGATCTTCACGTTGATGTATTCGGTGACGTCGACGATCTTGTTCACCTCGCGCGGGCTTTTGGCGAAGTAGTAGTACTCGGGCACGACGTGCGGCTGCAATCCCTCCGCGCGGATGTGCTCGGGATGGTACAGCGGCAGATGAGCGAAGCCGGCCGCTTCGACGGCGGCCATGCCGACGACGCGATGATCCGGGTGCGATTCGTACGGCGCCCACGGATCGAAGGTCATCACGGTATACGGTTTGATTTTGCGCACGAAGCGCATGAACTTTTCGCGAACCTCGTTAAGCGGAGTATCGTTGAGAAAGCCGTCGGGGTAATCGAGGAAGAATATTTCCTTCTTGCCGATGATCCGCGCCGCGTCACGCGCTTCGCGATCGCGACTTTGAGAAATCAGCTCGGCGGCTTCCAGCTCGAAGCTGCCGCGTTCGTTGTTGGTGGCAATCACTTCGTAGACGGCCCGCCCCTGCGCGGCGAAACGGGCGATGGTGCCGCCGCAAAAGAATTCCGCATCATCCGCGTGCGCGGTGAACAACAATACCGGCCCTTTGTTCATCTCATTCCCCATGTGCGAGTTTCGAAGCACTATAAGCTTTTTCGCAACGCCCAACAAGGAGAGCCCGTCCGCCGCGACATGAATATGAGATATTTCAACTATTCATTCCCCCGCCTTTTCCCGGTCGCAATCAAGGCGGATAAAGGGTTTATTTTCAAAGAAAATTCCTGGAAGCGCGTCAAGGGCGCACCTTGACACTCGCCGACGCCACCGCCTATACTTTGCGGGCACGAATGATGCGTTAAACAAAGTCAATTCACGATCTTGGAGTACCAATGCGGAAGTATTGCCTGCTCGTACTTGTGGTATGTCTCGTACTTTCGGCGCTCGTCGCCCATGCCGACAGCCTCGACAGCCTGATGGGCTGGCCCTACAACCTCCCGTTGACACCCGGCTTGAATTACTCCACCTGGGATCCCATCGGCGCGCAACCGATCGCCCGCCGCGTCAACAACCTGGTGTATCCGGTGTTCGGTCTGCCGGCGTTGGCCGAACCGGGAGAAACGATACGCGTCATAGTGAAATATCCAAACGGAGCGGTTTATCTCAATCCGCAAGAATGGCAAGTGCGCCTGACCACGAACTTCCAGAATCCGTTCGACGCTTATGCCGAAGTCGGCGACGCCGTGCGGCAGAATTACGACATGACCGTGTTTGCGGTCGAGTACGACATGGCGTCTTCCACCTATCATCTGACGTGCGAAGTGCCCTGGGGCGCGCCGGAGGACCTGTTCAGTTTGATGGTCGCCACCGACGACATTCTCGATTATCAACCGGCATGCGTTAAGGTTTTGGAGGAAATCGGCGACACGTTCACCTTTGCGCATCTGTGCGACATCCAGGTGGACGACGTAACCGGTCTTGCATTAAGCAACCAATTGAACAACGGCGCGTATCCCATTGACGGCGACAAAACGAGCGCCGAGGCGGTTTTCGAAAACCAGATGCTGCGCGAATTGCCGCTGCTCAACCCGGATTTTGCGCTGGTGACCGGCGACCTGGTCGTGGGTCTGCATTACGAGTCGGAAATCGAATACTACGTGCACATCTCGCAACAGACCAAAGTGCCGTTGTTCATGGTTCCGGGCAACCACGACGGCTACAGCTATTTCAATTGGACGCCGAGCCTGCAGCAGGACGGCGAGGAATATTACGCCCGAATTCTCGGCCCGCTTTATTACAGCTTCACAGTCGGGCCGTTGCACTTTGTGATGATCAACAGCTATGACGGCACGCCGATTCGCCGTTCGGCAGGCCAGATGGCGGTGGCCTCGCCGGTCGACAACTGGGGGGGCTTCCTAAGCGAAGAGCAACTGGGATGGATCGCGCGCGACCTGGACGAAGCCGACGAAGCCGGGCTGACCAGCATGTTGTTCATGCACCATGATCCGCGCGGGCCGTACACGGCGAACAAGCCCTACCCGACCAATCCGTTCCTGGGCGACGGCAGCGAATACTGGAACTACGAATCGGCCGAGTGGGACTCGAATCCATACGACACGATCAGCAACGAAACGCCGCAAAACAACACGGGCGTCAAGCTGATGAACCTGGTCAAACAGCATCACGTGTCGCACGTGTTCATCGGGCACAATCACTTCGACCAATTCTGGCAATTCAATACCGACGATCCGATTTTCGACCGCGAGGGCAATCCGGTCGGCGCGAGCATCACCTCGGCGCGTCCGTTGACGATCGTGCAAACGACAACGATGTCGGCGGGAGTGGATGATCCGGCGAGCTACAACGGCTATCGTCTGATGGAAGTGGTCGACGGTTACGTACAGAGCATCAATTTCATCGACAACGACGAAATGCGCGTGCAGAGCGTGCCGGGCGGCAACCTCTGGTACGAGGAAATCAACAACGACGGCACGTCGGACGACGCGATGATCACGGTGGTCAACGCGATGCCGACCGACCTGGACGTGTCGC